>JALWWO010000025.1 GCA_027078745.1 Chromatiaceae bacterium | reverse complement strand
AACTCTTCTCTTCAATGCTTTTGCCTTCCCTTGCACTTTTCCCTTCTGGCCCTTTCCGGATCCGCAAAGCGCCCACACAAATTATCCTAACCGGCTGTTAAAGATCTTCCCCTCTCGGGGAGCTCGACATCTTACCAACTTCCCTATGCTTGTCAACCTCAGGGTTCCAAGTTCGGGAGCTCGAAATGAGGAAGCTATCTTACCCACTTATCTTTCCCTGTCAAGCAGAATCTTTACCAGGCTGCGTTCTTTCGATGAGACTGGTGGACGGGGGCGTGCTCTCGAGGGTTTCGAGCCAACCAGGAATCGCTCGCAGCTCTGACAGGCAACCAAGTGGGTGATAGCTGAGCAAACGATCGGGACTGTGCACGCCATATCCGACCGCTAGAGCAGCAACCCCTGCATTCCGCGCCATCTGCATGTCGTATTCTGTGTCCCCAATCATCAGGGTGCGTTCTGGTGGGACAGCAAGAATTGCCATGAGATGCTGCAGCATAGCGGGATGGGGCTTAGAAGGCATTTCATCCGCGCAGCAGGTTGCGTGAAAGTATTCCTTGAAGCCCGTGCTCACCAATACCCGTTCGAGTCCTCGACGGCTTTTTCCCGTAGCGATGGCTAACAGTAACCCTCGGCTGCGCAGGGTCTCCAGCACCCAACGCGCACCTGGAAAGAGAGCGGAATCTCCTTCCTTTCCGCGCAAAAAGTGATGGCGATAGCGTTCGATCAAAACGGCCCGTTGTTGCGTTTCCCCATCCGGCCACAGCATCGCCATGGCCTCGTTCAGACCGAGCCCGATCACATCTCGGGCCGCTTCTTTAGAAGGAGGTGGCTCACCCAAATCAGCGAAAGCCGCCTGAATACAGGATACAATCCTTGCCTCGGAGTCCATGAGCGTCCCGTCCCAGTCAAAAACGATCAGCTGAAAGCGCATGCGGAGCTATCTCGGTGTAGCTTGGGGAAGTTGCTGTAGAAGGATTTCCCATTCCCGAGGGAACGGGGCCTGGAAACGGAGCGATTTCCCATAGGAAGGGAGAAAGCACTGCAGGGACCGCGCATGGAGGAAGAGGCGTTTTTTGCCCGGAAGCGGAAACGCGCCCCCACCGTACTTTTCATCTCCGACGATAGGCGCACCCAGGTGGGCGGCATGAACGCGGATCTGATGCGTTCTGCCGGTGAGGAGTTCGGCTTCCACCAGCGCCGTTGTCTCGAAAGCCTGTAACTGCCGAAACCTAGTTCGGGCAGGGCGGCCCCGCTGGAAATCCACGCAGACCAAGCGTTCTCCACTGCGCAAATGGTTTTTCCGCAGGGGTGCATCTACCAGTACCTGCGCGTCCGGCAAGGTGCCCTGCAGCAGGGCCAGATAGCGCTTTTGCAAGTGATTTCCCCGCATAGCGCGGTGTAGTTCCCGCAGCACACTGCGTTTTTTGGCGATGAGCAAACAGCCGGAGGTCTCCCGATCCAGGCGATGCACCAGTTCTAGATCTTCCCGGGGACGGAGTTGGCGCAGGGCCTCGATGACACCCCATCGAATGCCGCTGCCCCCGTGCACGGCAAAACCCGCCGGCTTGTTCAGGACAATCAGGCGATCATCTTCGAATAGGATGGCGCGTGCCAGTATTGCAAGGCTTCCCCTCTGAGCTGGGGCGCTAGTGGAAACAGGTGCGGTGCGCAACGGGGGGATGCGCACCTGATCCCCCGCTTGCAATCGATAGCTGGGCTTCACCCGTCTTTTGTTTACCCGTACTTCACCGCGCCGCAGTAGTCGGTAGATATGACTGCGGGGCACCCCTTTGATCTGGGTTATCAGAAAGTTATCGATTCGCTGCCCCTGAATAGCATCAGGGATCTGAAGGTATTCCACCCGATGACAGATTGACGAAGGCTCCATAAGGATGAGTCCGGTGAAATTGAAGCACCCTGAGAAGGGTGTTAACATGTGAAATTCGCGTTACTTTCTCGCTACAAAGCAGTCGGAAAAGTTTTCCGGGAGATGGTTCAGGGCTGGAATACAACCCTAGGCATCCAGCTGATCCCGCACAACCTACAGTTCCAACCGCGTTCCGGTCTCTGTCTTCCCATCGACCGGGTAGCCCGTTTCTGTCCCCCGATCCCTGACTTTTCCGGATTGTACACCGGACTGTAGCGCGGACTGGCATGGTTGTTTAGCTAAACCCATCGCTCTGGGGTTTACATGCGAGGCTGCAGACCTCAGCGCATGGCGATCTCCCCGATCGCCGCGGCACCTAGAACAAGCGCGTGATCCTGCTTTTCCAGATCATGGGATGCACCCCTGCTCGCGGGTACTCGAACCCTTCGGGGTTCGGGGCCAACAGACCCAATTCTTCCGCAGCCTGGTATGAAAGCGGACATGCGCATTTGCGAGGCAGGATTCATGAAAAGAATGTTGATCAATGCAACCCAACCGGAAGAGCTTCGGGTTGCCATCGTAGAGGGTCAAAAACTCTTCGATCTTGACATCGAATTGCCAGGACGAGAGCAGAAAAAATCTAATATCTATAAAGGTGTGATCACCCGCATTGAACCGAGTTTAGAAGCCGCTTTTGTAAACTATGGGGCGGAACGGCATGGTTTTTTACCGCTGAAGGAAGTAGCTCGCAGCTATTTTCTTTCTGAGGATATCAAACCAGGCACCCGTATCAACATTAAAGAAGTATTGAAAGAGGGCCAGGAACTCGTCGTTCAGATCGATAAGGAAGAGCGGGGCAGCAAGGGGGCCGCCCTGACCACCTTCATTTCCCTGGCCGGGCGTTATCTGGTTTTGATGCCCAACAATCCCCGCGCCGGGGGCGTGTCCAGGCGCATCGAGGGCAGCGAGCGGGCAGAGCTTCGGGATGCCATGAGCCAGCTCAACATCCCGAGGAATATGGGGATGATCGTGCGCACCGCTGGCGTAGGGAAGAGCGTGGAAGAATTGCAATGGGACCTGGACTATCTGGTGCAGCTCTGGTCCGCCATCGAACAATCCGCCGTCCAACGGCCCGCACCCTTTCTGATCTATCAGGAAAGCGATGTGATCATCCGCTCGATTCGAGATCATCTGCGATCAGATATCGGAGAGATCATCATCGATAATCCCGAAGTATACGAAAAAGCAGCGGCCTTTATCCAACAGGTGATGCCCCATAATCAGAAAAAGCTGCGCCGCTATGAAGGGGACGTGCCCCTTTTTACCCGCTATCAGATCGAAAGCCAGATCGAGTCCGCCTTTCAACATAAGGTGCAGCTGCCTTCCGGCGGTTCCATCGTCATCGATCGCACAGAAGCTCTGACCACCATCGATATTAATTCTGCCCGCGCGACCAAGGGTGCAGATATCGAGGAAACTGCACTGAACACAAATTTGGAAGCGGCCGATGAGATCGCCCGCCAGCTGCGCTTGCGGGATCTGGGGGGCTTGTTTGTCATCGATTTCATCGATATGGGGCCCGCACGGCACCAGCGGGAAGTGGAAAACCGCCTGCGGGAAGCCCTCAAGCAGGATCGGGCTCGGGTTCAAGTGGGTCGCATCTCCCGCTTCGGGCTCTTGGAGATGTCCCGACAACGGTTGCGCCCTTCTTTGGGAGAATCCAGTCAGCTTGTCTGCCCGCGCTGCAAGGGACAGGGCAGCATCCGCAGCGTGGAATCCCTGGCCCTTTCCATCCTGCGCATCCTCGAAGAAGAAGCCATGAAGGCCAACACCCGGCGCATCTTGGCGCAATTACCTGTGGAGGTTGCCACCTTCCTGCTCAACGAAAAGCGGCGGGCGATCCTAGAAATAGAGGAACGCCAGCGGGTGGAAGTTGTGCTGCTCCCTAACCCCAACCTGGAGACGCCGGATTTTCAAATCGAGCGCATCCGCACCCAGGATCTGACACAGACTGCTCGAGAACAGGCGAGCTATCAATTAACCAATGCGCAGGCGGAGGAACCGTCGGAGGCTTATCGAGCCACAGAGGCAAACCGCTTGGAAGAACCGGCGGTCAAGCCGACTGCACCAGCCACACCGATTCCCCGAACATTACAGGCGGATTCCCAAACCGAGACGGAAGGACGAGGCAACAATCTTTTCCAGCGCCTGTGGTCCATCTTTTTTGACCGCCGTTCTAGCGAAGAGGGGGAGAGCCCGAGTGCCTCCCTCTCAACACCCTCTGCTTCCGAGCCCATGGAGACGAGGACCTCTGACGAGCGCGCGCACCCAGCACCTACCCAGAACAACAACGCAAGGTCCCGTAATGGGCAGCGAGGGAACCGAGGGCGGGGAAAGCGGGAACCACGCCGGTCAGTTCACACGGCTTCGGCCGATCCCTCGGTGGCAAAGCCAGAAACGGAGGTACAGACGGACCAGGAAACCAGCATACCGAAGACCCGATCCCGCCGCAGACGGGGACGCGGTCGGAAAGATGGCATCCATCGGGGACAGCGTCCCGCCGAGCTGCAAAGGCAAGGGGCCTCTTCGGAAACCCGAGCAGATGCACACGCGCAGGCCTCTGCTATTCAGAGTAGGGACGACGGGAAATCGGAAATCACTGCTCCAGCAGCGCGCCCGACCCCCTCCTCGGAAAAGCTCCCGGTATCGGAAGCATCTGCTGCAGCGGAACCAGGACCCCCGAGGGAACCAGCAGTACCCATTGCGCCGGCAGAATCGTCCCGGCCAATTTCAGCGGACACGAGCGCTGATCCTGACAATGACAAGGGTTAAAGGAAACCGCTATCCTTAAAATGGCTTGAACATCGATGCTGATTAGCGAGAGGAAACAATCATGAGTGTTTGTAAGAACATCAAATCCTTCAGCCGTCGCCACGAGCACATCGCAGATTTCTTTTCCTTGCTCGCAGTGGTGCTCCTCTTCGGTACCGTCTGGGCAACCATCAGTTATCATCAAGCTATTTTGGAATGGCTGCGTCAAAATGCCCTCATTCACAGCGCTGCTCTCGTGGCTGCCCTGGTGTTGGATGTTTTTCTCATCCTCGGTTTGCTGGCAGTGGGTTCCGCTCGCTTTGGTGATGAGGATGAACGGTGCTTCGGCACCTTCCGCGGACGCAGGAATTACAATAGGTCTCCCGTGCACTGGTTCAGTGTCTGGATCAAGCATATGGAAAACGTGGGGAGGAAGCACCGTTAATCCCCACCTTGCCCCCCAGAAACTGGCCTTTAGAAGGTCGAGGGGTGGCAATCTGGGCAGGGCTCCAGCATTCGGCAGCCCGCGCCGATTTCTGCAATCTGAACAAGGGGGTATTCCATGACACCTGAAAACCGAAGCGCCTACTGGAAGGCAAACCTGAACCTGTTGACGACCCTGCTCATCATTTGGTTCGTGGTTTCCTATGGCTTTGGCATCCTTCTGGTCGATGTGCTCAACACCATCCAGATCGGCGGTTATAAATTAGGATTCTGGTTTGCCCAGCAGGGTTCCATCTATACCTTCCTCATCCTGATCTTCGTCTATGCGGTGCGGATGGGGCAGTTGGATCGGAAGTTTGACGTACACGAGGATTGATGGGAGCCTGTGATGGAGCAAAGCACTTTAATTTATCTCGTCGTCGGAGCCACTTTCCTGATCTACATCGGGATCGCCCTCTGGGCAAAGGCCGCGACCACGGGAGAATTCTACGTAGCCGGAAAGGGGGTGCATCCCATCGCCAACGGCATGGCCACCGCTGCGGATTGGATGTCCGCCGCTTCTTTCATCTCCATGGCAGGACTCATCGCCTTCAACGGCTACGGGGCTTCCGTGTTCCTCATGGGCTGGACCGGCGGCTATGTGCTCCTGGCCATGCTGTTAGCCCCCTACCTGCGCAAGTTCGGCAAGTTCACGGTGCCGGAGTTCATCGGCGATCGCTTCTACTCCCGCACCGCCCGCATCGTAGCAGTGATCTGTCTGATTCTGGCCTCCATCACCTACGTTATCGGCCAGATGAAGGGCATCGGCGTCGCCTTCTCTCGGTTCTTGGAGACCAGCTATGAAATGGGCTTGTACACGGGCATGGGCATCGTCTTCGTCTATGCGGTGCTCGGGGGTATGAAGGGCATCACCTATACCCAGATCGCCCAATATGTGGTGCTGATCTTCGCTTACACAGTGCCTGCCGTGTTCATCTCCTTGCACATCACTGGCAACCCCGTGCCCCAGCTTGGCCTGGGCAGCACCATGGCCGATGGCACCTATATGTTGGATAAGTTAGATCAGGTGGTCACCGAATTGGGCTTCCACGAGTACACTACCCAGGTTATGGGCAGTTCCCTAAACATGTTCGTCTACACCCTATCCCTCATGATCGGCACCGCCGGTTTGCCCCATGTCATCATCCGCTTCTTCACTGTGCCGCGGGTGGCTGATGCCCGGGCTTCCGCAGGCTGGGCGCTGGTTTTCATCGCCATCCTCTACACGACCGCCCCCGCCGTAGGGGCCATGGCGCGGCTCAATCTCATGGAAACCATTCAGATCGGGCCGGTGGGCACGGAAGAAGGCAATTTGCGCTACGACGAACGGCCCGAATGGTTCAAGAAGTGGGAGACCACGGGGCTCCTGCAATTCGAGGACAAGAACGGAGACGGGCGCATTCAGTACTACAACGACAAGAATCCAGCGTTTGCCGCCAAGGCGGAATCCTACGGTTGGAAGGGCAATGAAATGGTCAAGGTAGATCGGGACATCATGGTTTTGGCCAATCCAGAGATTGCCAATTTGCCCGGCTGGGTGGTGGCGCTGGTCGTAGCCGGCGGGCTGGCCGCAGCGCTGTCCACAGCAGCGGGCTTGCTCCTGGCCATCTCTTCTTCTATCTCTCACGATCTGTTGAAGGGGGTCTTCACGCCCGGTATTTCGGAGAAGGCGGAACTCATGGCGAGCCGCATCGCCATGGCGGGGGCGATCTTGGTCGCAGGCTACTTGGGACTCCATCCACCAGGCTTTGCGGCGGGAACCGTCGCCATCGCCTTTGGATTAGCCGCTTCCTCGATCTTCCCCGTGCTCATGATGGGGATCTTCTACAAGCGGATGAACCGCGCTGGCGCCATCTGGGGCATGATCGCCGGCATCGGGGTCACCCTGCTCTATGTGTTCCAACACAAGGGCATCTTCTTCATCCCAGGCACGGCTTTCCTGGGGGATCTGCCCAAGGATTGGTTCTTCGGGATTTCCCCCAACGCCTTCGGTGCTGTAGGCGCAGTGGTGAACTTTGCGGTGGCCTTCCTGGTCTCCAAGATCACCAGCCCGCCGCCGGAGCACATCCAGCACCTGGTGGAAGAGATCCGCGTGCCCAAGGGCGCGGAAGCAGCACCAGCGCACTAGGTCGAACTCCCGAGAAAAAGGAAACCCCGCTTCGGCGGGGTTTTGCGCAAAAAAGATGAAATCCTTTACTCTTTCCTTCTTTTTGGGTTGTTGCCTGGGATTTTCCCAGGAAGCAGTCGCCTTCAAATGCCTGCCACTCTATGGCAATTGGTGCGGGTTGAACTATCCCCCTGCGGGTCAGATGCCGCCCCCCATCGATGCCTTTGATGCGGCCTGCATGCGCCACGACTTCTGCACCGCTGGGCCTGTGGATCAGGCGATCTGTGATCGGGCTTTGCTGGGAGAACTGCATCAGCTCGCGGCCAGTCTCGGCTATCTCCCCCGCCCTCTCCAATGGGTAGA
This sequence comes from Chromatiaceae bacterium, assembly GCA_027078745.1. GTDB lineage: Bacteria > Pseudomonadota > Gammaproteobacteria > Chromatiales > Chromatiaceae > JALWWO01. The sequence goes on along the minus strand of JALWWO010000025.1, from coordinate 2,456 downwards.
ATACGGGCTTCGGGTGAAAAATGGGGGACCCTGGACGGGGATGCCTTTCCCCGGACCTGGGGATGCGTTCGGAGGTCTCTCCAGCCTGTTCGCGCCCTGTTGGTAATCCGATGGCCGCGGAACTCCCCGAGATCCAAGCATTTCTTTCCCTCCATCATCCCTTTTCCCTGCTGCCCGAGCAGGAACTCTGCACCCTCCCCAACAAGTTCAGCGTCCGCTATTTTCGGCGGGGTTCTCCCTTCCCTCCAAAGGAGGAAGCCCCTGCGCTCTATCTGCTCCGGCGCGGCGCTGTGGAATTGCGGGACGAAAAGCAGGCATTGCTGAGCAAGTTAGCGGAAGGGGATCTCTGCGCCCTGCCCTGTGATCCCGAGGAAATGCCGCCCGTCGGTCTCGCTGTGGAGGACACCCTCGCCTATCTGCTGCCCTGTGAGGAGCTGGCGCGGTTGCGCGCCCAATATCCTTCCTTTTCTGAATATTTCGATCATTCGATCACCCAACGGCTTCGCAGCGCCCTGGATCGCATTCGAGAAGATCCAGGTACAGGAACCAGCTTACTCACGGTCCAGGTGGGCGAACTCTTGACCCATCCCCTGGTGAGCGTCCCGCCGGAAACCACCATCCGAGAGGCCGCCCAGCGCATGACGGAGGCCCGCATTTCCTCCTTGCTCATCCTGGACGAAGGGCAGCAGCTCTTGGGCATGGTGACGGATCGGGATCTGCGCAGCCGATGCATCGCTGCGGGGCTTTCCGCACAGGAGCGGATTGACCGGATCATGACCAAGCGTCTGCACTGCATCGAGCGCAGCGAGCTGGGTTTTCAGGCCCTGCTGACCATGACCCGCCTCAATGTGCACCATCTGCCCGTACTGGATGGGGATCAGGTGGTGGGAGTGGTCTCCACTTCCGATCTAGTGCGCTTTCAGAGCGCTAATTCCGTCTATCTGGTAGGCGGGATCCGCAAGGCGAAGACCCTGGAGGCCCTGATCGCCAGCAGTGCCCAACTCCCTGTCCTCCAGGTGCATCTGGTCCAGAGCGGGGCTACTGCGGACCAAATCGGCCAGGCGATCAGCGCGGTGACCGATGCCGTCAGCCTGCGCTTGCTGGAGATGGCGGAAGATATCCTGGGGCCGCCGCCCGTGCCCTATGCCTGGCTCGCCGGCGGCTCCCAGGCGCGGCGGGAGCAATCCGCCCATTCGGATCAGGACAATGCCTTGCTCATCGCCGATCATAGCAAGCCAGAGGAAGATGCCTATTTCGCCAAGCTAGCCCAGTTCGTCAACGACGGGTTGAAGGCCTGCGGCTATCCCTACTGCCCGGGCAAGGTCATGGCTTCCAATCCGAAATGGCGGCAGCCCCTGCGGATCTGGCGCAAGTACTTCAACACCTGGATCAAGCGACCGGAGCCCATGGCCCTGATGCTGTCCAGCGTGTTCTTCGATCTGCGGGCGGTGCACGATCCGGAAGGGATGTTTGAGGAACTCCAGAGTTTCTTTCTGGAATCCTGCCGAGCCAACCGCATCTTCATCGCCTATTTAGTTTCCAACGCCCTCAAGCATCGCCCGCCCTTGGGATTTTTCCGAAACTTCGTGCTCATCCGAGGCGGAGAGCACGATCACACCTTTGACATCAAACACCGGGGCATCGTGCCCATCATCGACTTGGCAAGGATCTATGCCCTCAGCGCTGGGTTACCCCAGGTCAACACGATCGAACGCTTGCGGGCCGGTGCGCGGGTCAATGCGGTGAGCCGAGAGGGTGCGGCGAACCTGATCGATGCCTTGGAATTCATCGGCACCCTGCGGATGCGCCATCAGGCGCAGCAGCTTCGGCGCGGAGAACCGGCGGATAATTACTTGCCTCCGGAACAGCTCTCCCAGCTGGAGCGCAGCCATCTCAAGGATGCCTTTTCCCTCATCGATACCATGCAGGAATCCTTGGGCCAGCGCTATCAGGCCGCGCGCTTTGCCTGACTCCCATGTTTTTGGAGCTGCGCCGGCGCTGGTACCTGAAGCATGCGCCCCCGGGTCCTTTGCGAGATTACCTCGCTACCCCCTTCCCTTCTCCTGCTCGGGAGTATCGCCAAGTCCGTTATCTCGCACTGGACCTAGAAACCACCGGGCTGGATCGGAAGGAGGATCATATCCTGAGCTTGGGTTGGGTCCAGCTGTGCGGAGATCGCATCGATCTGAATACCGCTTGCCATCGCTTGGTCTACACGCCCAAGGCTATCCCGGAATCTTCCGCTGTGATCCATGAGATCACAGACGATCAAGCGGCCGCTGGTGAAGCCTTAGGGATTGTGCTGGCACAGCTGCTCCGAATCCTAGCGGGCAAGGTGTTGATCGCTCATCATGCAGCGATCGAAATCGGCTTTCTCAGAAGAGCTTGCCGAACCTGCTTCGGGGGGGATTTCATCGCGCCGGTCATCGATACCCAGCGGATGGCCATCCGCACCT
>JALWWO010000024.1 GCA_027078745.1 Chromatiaceae bacterium | reverse complement strand
GCAAGGGGGGCAAGGGTTCCCGTTGATGGGCAATCCCAGGCCCAATCCCCGTTTGTTCTTCTGCCCAAACCAGACGGGGATCAGCGCCTATGATCCGGAAACGGATCGAATTCACCGCCTCAACGCCAGCGCCTCCCTCCTCCTGGAACTCTGCGATGGAGCGCGCTCGGAAAAGGACCTCTGTCAGTTGCTCGGTTCCTTGTTACCGGAAAATGCCGTGCGACAGTGCATCGCGCAGGGACTGGCCCAGGGCCTGTTATGCGAGGAAGCGGGCACTGTGCCTACCGAAGATCCCCGAACCCTGATCCAGCAACTGCGCGCTTCGGGCCGCATAGAAGCTGCTTACATCTGCCAATATCAGCTTGCGGAGCATGAGCCAGAGGAAGCGGATCATTGGGGATTGCTGGGGGAACTCGCCCGCATCCTCGGCCGTCGGGCAGTCGCGCGCGATGCTTATGAACGCTATCTCGCGCTGCGGCCGGAAGATGGGGAAGTGCGCCATCTGCTGACCGCCCTGAAGGGCCAATCACCGGCAAGGGCACCGGAAGACGCCATCCGGCATCTCTACGCCCGATTTGCTTCCTTCTATGAATCCAACATGCTGGAGGAATTGGACTATCAGGCCCCCAAGCACCTCAGGGAACAGGTTCGGAGATGGCTGGGAGATCGGGAAGATCTGGAAGCCCTGGATCTGGGCTGCGGCACGGGGCTCGCCGGTCTGGAGATCCGCTCCCGATGCCAGCGGCTGATGGGTGTGGATCTCTCCCCCCAGATGCTCGATTTGGCGCGGGAACGGGGCATCTATGACCGGCTGGACTGTGCGGAGATCAGCGCTTGGTTGGAAACTTCGAGGGATCGCTTTGATCTGATCGTTTCCTGCGATGCCCTCATCTATTTCGGTGATCTGAAGCCCGTCCTGCAACCGGCGCGTCGATTGCTCAAGGCCGGGGGCTGCTTTTGTTTCACCTTGGAGCAGGGGACAGGCCCAGCCTATCAGCTCAGCGACAGCGGGCGCTATGTGCATGCACCCGAGGGAGTGCGTCAGATAGCAGCAGAGACCGGTTGGCAGGTGCGGGCACTGGAATCCCGATTCTTACGCATGGAATACGGTGAGCCGGTTACAGGGCTGATCGTCGTATTGGCGTAGTTAAAGGAGCATTTGATCTTGAAAGAAGTTATACCGGTTGCTGTGGCCGGGGCTGGCGGTCGCATGGGACGTGCCCTGGTGCAAGCTGTGCATGGAACAACGGGCCTGGAACTCACCGCCGCCAGCGAGCGGGCAGGCAGTTCCCTGCTGGGTGCGGATGCGGGGGAATTGGCGGGCGTGGGCAAGCTGGGGGTTCCCCTGGTGTCCGATCTGGCGGGAACCGCCTTTGCCGTGCTCATCGATTTCACTTGTCCGGAAGCCACCCTGGAACATCTGGAACTGTGCCGTCGCACCGGTCGCGCCCTGGTGATCGGCACCACGGGTTTGAGCGAATCCCAGCGGGCGCAGCTGCGGGAAAGCGCCCAGGAGATTGGCATCGTCTTCGCGCCGAACATGAGCGTGGGGGTGAACCTCTGCTTCCAACTGCTGCGGATCGCTGCCCGGGTGCTGGGGGAATCGGTGGATGTCGAGATCATCGAAGCCCATCACCGGCATAAGGTGGATGCCCCTTCCGGCACTGCCCTGCGCATGGGGGAGATCATCGCCGAAACCCTGGGGCGGGATCTCCATCGGGTAGCTTTGTTCGGTCGAGAGGGAAAGACCGGCCCTCGGGATCGTCAGACCATCGGTTTCGAGACCATCCGGGCCGGGGACATCGTGGGGGAACACAGCGTGTGGTTTGCAGCGGAGGGGGAGCGAGTGGAAATCACTCACAAGGCTTCCAGCCGCATGACCTTTGCAAGAGGCGCAGCGCGGGCAGCAGCTTGGATCGTCCAACAGGGTCCGGGGCTGTTCGATATGCAGGATGTACTTGGATTGAAATCAGGGCAATAGATCGGCAATCGCAGTCCAGCCCTTGCGCACGGCCCAATCTCGGGCGCGCTGTCCCGAAAAGTCTCGGATTTCAGGGTTCGCCCCTCGCTCGAGCAGCCGGCGCACGCTCCTTTCCTGCCCCGCTTTCGCCGCCCAGATGAGCGCCGTCCAGCCTGAGGAATGCTCTTGATGGTCGATTTCGGCACCGTAATCTAACAACAGATCGATCAAAGCCTCATGACCCTGAGCGGCGGCGAACAGCAGGGGGGTATAGCCGCCCTTATCCTGGGCATTGGGATCTGCCCCTGCTTCCAGGAGTCGCCGTGCCGTAGCGAAATGGCCGTTCTGAACAGCCTTCAGGAGGGGCGTCCATTGGCACTGATCCAGCACATCTGGGTTCCGGCCCTTGAGCAGCCGATCCAGCGCAGGAAAATCCCCCCGTTCTGCTAGCTGGATGAGCACGGGTTGGGGTGCAGGCGCTTGTTGCTGGGGTTGGTTTTCCTCACAGCCGACGAGGCTGAGGAGGATGAGAAACAGGATGGACCGGCGGTAGCTCATGCCCTCGAATTTACCCGAGCAGGGAAAACAGGACGATGACAACTCGCAAGCTAGCCTCGTTCAGTCATCCGGCAGTTTGAAGACGGCACATGCAGTTCCCCCTCATCCGCTTCCTTTGGCCCCTTCTTCTCCCGCTTTCTTTTCTTCATCGATAGAAGCAGAGTCGTGGAAACGGTCTGCGATGTCTGCAAGCTGAGCAGCCAGGGGATAATAACCTTTGTGAAGTCAAATGCTTCCGCCTTTTCCGCATCAAGATGGATGAGCGATTGAATATAAGCATGATTTCCCCGGAAAGCGCGCCCTGTCCGAGATGCTGCCGATCCAGCAGTTCAAAAGGACTATCGACCAAAATAGCGCTGAAACCAATCTTCCTGCCCAGGAAGAGAGCCTTCTTCTGGACGAAGCGAAGGAAGCCGTCGCTGCCGCTGAGGTCGTTCTTCCCAAGGCCGCCAGCCAGGTTGCGCTCGCATGCGAGCCCGTTCCCGTTCTGTCAAGGGGCGGAACCGATAGCCTTGATACCAGATGCCCTCATCAGCTTCCCGATCTCTTTCCAACCTCCGGAAACGATAGCCTTCAAAAAACTGGGTTTCCGGTTCTTGCCAATCATAGGGCGGACTGGCCCAGCTGGGCCGTTCGGTCTGGTTGGAACCGCTCGGAGTACGAAGCTGCTCGTACAGGCTGCCAAACTTAGGTGGGGGTGCCGCACCATAGGGGATCGAGGGGGTTTCCAGAGGCGGTGCGGGGACCCAGAGCCGTCCCCCTTCGGGGGTAGGCATCTCTGAGGAAGGGTTCTGGGGAGCGGGATAGAAGGATGCTGAAGGATAAGGAAATTCGTTGCTAGGCTGGGCGAAGGGGGACACGCAGAGAAGAAGGACCAACAGGGCAAGTTTCATAAGGCCTCAGGATGGTACTCGCGCATCCCCCTTGAGGTTCCCACAAGGGAATTCGGGCGTATCGAATCATTGGGGAGCCGATCAATCTCTATTCGAACTCCGTCCCTTCATCCGCTTTGAGGCGAATGCCTCGGCGAGGCGCTTTTTTCTGTACCGGCGCCATCTTGGCTGCGGTGGCCTTTTTCGCCGCGGGCTTTTTGCCGCTCGGTGTGCGCTTTTCCGCAGCTTGTTTCTCGCTTTCTCCCGTCTCTCCGGCTGGGGGGGATGCAGACGCGGTCGGCCCCTGGGTCGCAGCAGGGGTTGAAGCGTGTTCCGCCTGCTGAAGGGAGGCCGCAGGCTGCGATCGGGAAGTCTCTGTAGAAGAATCCCCAGATCCATGCGTCGTCCCGGCACTGCGCCCGGATTCTCCCTGATTAGCATCGGAAGCACCTGTTGCAGATCCACTGCTTGCGGGCGGCGCGGCTCCGCCAGCGCTGCCGGTCGAGGGGGGGGTTCCACCGGAACCACCGGATGTTCCGCCATCAGGTGGTGGATTCCTTTTTTTCGAAGGGAACAGTCCCTTCAGCAGGCTGAAGAGCAGCAGGAAAATGCCCCGGATCAGGTAGAAGACCAGGGCCAAAGCCTCGATGAACCAACCCCAGATCCGCCCGAGGATGCCCTTGCGAGCGGGTGCCGCCTGCTTCCCCTTCTTTTCCTGCGCTGCCCGTTCCGCCTCTGCTTCGCTGCTCTCAAACTCGGCCACGCAGGGCACAGTGACACCTGGAGGTGCTGTAGCAGCGGCGACTTCGCACATGTCTTTGCTCGCAGCCACACAGCCCAGAGGAATGACCACCAGGGTCAGCACGGTAGACACCAGCACGCCGGAGGCCAGAGAGATCGCCATGCCTTGGAAGATGGGATCTGTGAAGATGACGCTGGAGCCTGCCACCAAGGCCAAGGCGGTGATGACGATGGGCCGAGTACGCGTCTTACAGGCGCGGATCACCGACTCCGCTACGGAAACCCCCTTTTGCACCTCATGGATAGAGAAATCCACCAGCAGGATCGAGTTGCGCACGATGATGCCTGCCAGCGCGATCCAACCGATCATGGAAGTAGCGGTGAATTCCCCCCCCAAGTCCAGTTCAAACATGATGAAATGGGCGGGGATGATGCCCAACAGGGTTAAAGGGATGGGGGCCATGATGACCAGGGGAATGCGGAAATTCCCGAACTCCCAGACCACTAGAATATAGATCAACACCAGAGCGACCATGAAGGCACCGCCCATATCTCGGAAGGTCTCATAGGTAACTGTCCACTCACCGGACCATTCCCAAGCGGACTGTCGATCCGTCGGTGGGGCCTGGGTCCAATAGGCTTGAGGCACCACCCCATCGGGAGCGCGATAGCCGGTCTTTTCCAAGATATCGTGTACTTCCAGCATGACATAGATGGGTGCGGCCAGATCGCCCCCCACGTCTGCGACCACATATTCCACCGCCCGCAGATCCTTGCGATAGATAATGTCTTCCTCCGGAATCTTTTGGAAAACGCCCAGCTCCCGCAAAGGAATCGTATAACCCGCCGGCGATTGAATGGGTAGATCGCCCAGCCGTTCGATTTCCGAGCGCTCGGATAGGGGAACTTGGAGGACGATCTTCACCGGTTCATGACCGGCAAGCTGCTTCACATCGCCCAGTTCCGCTCCCCCAAGGGCCATGGCCAGGTTTCGATTGATGGCATCCACAGAGATCCCACGCCGCACCGCCTTTTCCGTATCCACCTCGAAGCGCCAGTAGTCGAAGGCATCCCGCAGATAGTTATCCACATCGCGGGCGTTGGGGGCTTCTTCGAAGATCTTGGTCATGTCCCGCGCGAACTGCCGCCGGACCTCAGGGGAGGGCCCGTGGATCTCCGCCACCACAGATTGCAACACCGGCGGTCCCGGAGGCATCTCCACCACTGTGATCTTAGCGCCGGTGCCTTCGATCATCTTTTTCAGCAGTTGACGGGCCTGGACGGCTAACTCATGGCTGCTTCGCTCCCGCTTGCTCTTGTGCAATAACTGCACCTGCAATTCCCCCTGCCAGGGCTCGCGGCGGAGGTAATAATGGCGCACCATGCCGTTGAAATCGAAGGGGCGTGCAGTGCCCGCGTAGAGCTGAATGGCGGTGATCTCCGGCTGCTCGGCGCGCAATTTCTCCGCCATCCGATGGGCGAGGTTTGCGGTCACGGGCAAGGCAGTACCCTCGGGCATGTCGATCACCACCGAGTATTCCGGCTTGTTATCCAGGGGCAACATCTTCACCGGCACCCATTTGAGGTAGAAGAAGGCACAGGTGAACAGGAAGGTGCCCCAGAGCACCAGTCGGAAGAGCAAGCGCTTGGTGCGGCTCTCAATGAGGGGAGTGAGGATGCGCCGGAAGAGTTTTTCCAGCCTTTCCGATCCCTCGATCTCTCGCTTCTCCGCCGTCTCCAAGTAGTGCATGGTGGGCCGTAGCCATTTGGAAATGGCCAGATAGGGGGTGAAGACAAAGGCTGCGAAGAGAGAGATGAGCATGGCCACGGAACCCAGGGCGGGGATGGGTTCCATGTAGGGCCCCATCATGCCGCTCACGAAGCCCATGGGCAGTAGGGCGGCGATAACAGTGAAGGTGGCCAGGATCGTCGGATTCCCCACTTCTGCCACCGCATCCACGGCGGTTTCCTCGTCGGTACGCCCTTCTTCCAGCCAGCGCCGATAGATGTTTTCCACCACGACGATGGCATCGTCCACCAGGATGCCGATGGAGAAAATCAGCGCGAACAGACTCACGCGGTCGATAGTGTAATCCGTAATCCAAGCCACGAAGATGGTCATGAGTAGAACCACAGGGATGACGAGCATGACCACAATGGCCGGTCGCAGGGCTCGGAATGCGAGCCACACGAGCAGGAATACCCAGCCCGTGGCCACGAAGAGTTTGAAGATCAACTCGCTGACCTTGTCATCTGCGGTTTCCCCGTAGTTACGAGTGACGCTCACTTCCACATTGTTAGGAATCCGTTCGCCCTTGAGTTCTTCCACTCGCTCAATGATGGCGTTGGCGACTGTGACCCCGTTGGTCAACTCCTTTTTGGCGATAGCGATGGTGACCGCAGGCACCCCGTCTGCCTTCAGGCCTTCCGGCGCGGATTGGCCGGTGTAATAAGCGACCAGCTGCTTGGCATCTTCTGGCCCCTGACTGACCCGAGCCACATCGTGCACATAGACGGGCACGTTCCGATGGGTACCCACCACCAAACGGCTGATCTCGTCCGCACTGCGCAAAAAGGAACCCGTGATGACGGAAAAATGACTACCGCTGGTTTCCAACCCACCGGCCGGCGCCTCCGCATTGGCGGTCTTGATCGTCTGGGCTACCTGATCCAGGCTGATGCCGTAGCCGGCGAGACGTTCCGGATACACATCTACAGTTACTTGTTCCCGACGCCCCCCCACGATAAAGGCATTGCCCGTGTCCTTGACTGCTTTGAGGGCCTGCAACACATCCTGCGCCAGGAGACGCAGTTGGCCATCATCCACATCTGGCAAGCCGTCTTCATCCAAATCCTTGGACCAAAGGGTCAGGGTGACGATGGGTACGTCGTCGATGCCCTTGGATTTCACCAAAGGCGGCATGACCCCGGGCGGAATTTTGTCCATGTTGGAGGCGAGCTTGTCGTTCACCTTCACCAGGGAAGGCCCCATCTGCTCCCCTACTTCGAATTCGATGGTGACGATGCCCATGTTCCGCTGGGCAGCGGAGTACACGTGCTTGACCCCAGGAATCTCGCTCATGATGCGTTCCAAGGGCTGAATAGCGAGGTTGGAAACCTGCTGTGCGGAAGCACCCGGGTACTGCACCATGATGTCGATCATGGGCACAGAAATCTGGGGATCTTCCTGGCGAGGGGTGAGCAATAACCCCAATAGCCCCATCAGAAGCATGGAAATATAGAACAGAGGGGAGAGGGGCGAACGGATGAAAAACCGCGCCGTGCGGCCTGCGATACCTAGATGTTCATCCGTGTGCTCGGAAGCTCCCGAGATACCTCGAGAAGAGGATTCTTCTGGTACCGCTGGGGGCTGTTTGCATTCCTCTAGCCCGCCGGATGGATGATTTCCCTTCTGGATCTCGTCATGACTCATCAGATTTTCAGGCGCACTAACCCGTGCGAAGAACGCGCCTGCCTCCGTGGTTGAAAGAGATGAATCCTAGCGTTCAGTGCTGCGGTTTGCTCTGTGTGGACCAGTTCGCAGTCACGCCTGCTGGCGGATCAGCGAGGATCCGTTCCCCTGGGCGCAGGCCGCTCAACACCGTGGTCAATCCGCCCGGAAGGGCTTCTCCTACTCGAATCAAACGCAATTGGGGACGATCCTGTTCATCCAACACGTACACAGCAGGCAGGCTTCCGTTATAGCGGATCGCTGAGGCAGGAATGACGGGATTGGCGCGGGCAGGTGCATTGAAATCTGGTACCAACACCTTTGCATACATGCCAGGTTCAGAAACCCCCTGGGGTAGATCGAACTTCACTTTGACCGTATGCCGCTGGGGATCGGCCATGGGGAAGATTTGAGCGACTCGCACCGGCACGCGACGATGGTTCACATCCAGCTCCGCATGAATCATCATGCCCTCCCGCAAGCCGGGGCGCAGCCTCGCGGGCACATCTACTTCCACCTGAAGATATTCCACATCCGCATAGTTCAACAACGGCTGCCCTGGCTGCACCGTATCCCCCACTTCCACGAATTTCCGCACGATCACCCCATCGAAGGGGGCGATGCTCCGCGCATCCCGCAGCTTGGAATCCAACGCTTGCAATTCTGCTTGGAGGCGCAGGATGGCGCTGCGCGCCTGTTCGATCTGAGTACCGGAAGAATAGAGGTCTGCGGAGCGCTCTACTCCCTGAGAGCGTTCTCCCACGAAGCTTTCAAACGGTCGGGTGAACATCTGATCGAAGAGGTTGGGTATCCCCATGCCGCCCATGGCGCTGCGGGAGCGGGGAGAGAAAATTTCCCGGTTAAACTGCATGCTTGCATTGCGCAGCTGGGCATCGGCGGCAGCGATCTGAGCGAGCAACGCCCGACGCTTTGCTAAGAGTTCCCGATCATCGATGGCGACCAGCAGATCCCCTTTTTTGAATGCATCCCCTTCGATACCCGCCAGGAACTTCACCCGACCGGGTAGCTGGGCAGCCAAGGTGACTTCCTTATAGGGAATCACTGTACCCCCCACGGACACGGTAGGCGTGCCTTCCGCCTGCTTGACTACGAACACTTCAGGTGCCGCCGCAACCGCATTGGCGCCCAACCATAGGATCGCCATCAACCATTTGCGCATAACTAGAATCTCCATAAGCGGGTCTGGAATGGGATAGTCGCCCCTGTGCTGCGGGAAACACGTGCAGCTTCAATCGAAGCTCATAAAAAATTTCTATGGCTAGAAGAATAACTTATTATTACGAATCAACGTCCAGATTTCAACTGATTCCCAGAAATATCATTGACAAATCAGCCTTCTAATGGATGCCCAAACCAGGGCTGTTGGGCTACCGCCCCATCAGCAATTCGGTATACCATTTGCCGCCACTTTTCCCTTTTCGGAGTTCCTGTTTTGCGCCAAGCGACTCATCCGATCGAACAACGGCTGAAGCAGCTTGAGACCCATCTCGCGCAGGAGAATCCTGTCCTGCTCCAGGCAGTACAGAGTTTCCGAACCTTGGATCAGGTCGCTCAGGGCATGGGCTTGCTCAGCCGAGAGGCTTCTTATGCCACGCAGATTTCCTGGTGGCCCCTGATTTCCATTCTGGGTACTTTTTCCGCAGGTAAATCCACCTTCATCAATCATTTCCTAGGGGAAAAGATCCAGCGCAGCGGCAATCAGGCGGTGGACGATAAGTTCACCGTCATCTGCTACAGCCGAGAGCAGTCCGGACATGTGCTCCCGGGCATTGCTTTGGATTCTGACCCCCGTTTCCCTTTTTACCGAATCTCCCGAGAGATTGAGCAGGTGGCCCAGGGAGAAGGGGAGCGCATCGATGCCTATCTCCAGCTCAAAACCTGTTCCAGTGAAAAGTTGCGGGGCAAGATCCTCATCGATTCGCCGGGGTTCGATGCCGATGCCCAGCGCACCGCCACCTTGCGCATCACGGATCATATCATCGACTTGTCCGACCTAGTTTTGGTCTTTTTCGACGCACGGCATCCGGAGCCCGGTGCCATGCGTGACACCCTTAAGCATCTGGTGGCGGATACAATCCATCGGCCGGATGCAGGAAAGTTCCTCTATATCCTCAACCAGATGGACACCACAGCCCGAGAGGATAATCCCGAGGATGTAGTCGCTGCCTGGCAGCGAGCCTTAGCAGAAGAAGGCTTGACGGCCGGACGGTTTTACACCATCTACAATCCGGAAGTCGCTGTTCCCATCGAAGAGGAAGCCAAACGACTTCGATTTGAGCGCCGGCGAGATCAAGATCTTTCAGAGATCCACGGGCGCATGCATCAAGTGGAAGTAGAACGAGCCTATCGCATCATCGGCGCTTTGGAGAAACACGCGCGGGAGATTCAGGAACAGATTCTGCCCTTCCTCCAGCGGGCGATCCGCCGATGGCGGCGGCGCACCCTCTGGATGGAAACCTTGCTTTTGGGAGGGGGAGGCATCGCCTTTCTAGTTTGGAGCCTGCGGGCCGGGCATTGGCGGGATGGGTATTATCAAGCACCCTGGTTCGAATCCCTCGCGCAAATTCCCTTTGCCCCCATGGGGCTCTGGATAGCGCTCGCCCTAGCCTGGATGGGTCTGCATTTCGGTCTGCGGAAACTCGCCGCCCGCACCCTGCTGCCCCGCCTGCGCAAGGAAGCCGAGCGATTATCCGTACGGGGAGATCTCCTGAACGCCTTCTTGCAGAATACCCACCCTTGGCACAGCCTCTTCCGCAGCAATCCCCTGGGCTGGCATCGCAGCGCTCGACGCCGACTGGCCCAGGTACGGGAGGCGGCCAACCATTATGTGCAGGTTCTGAACGATCGCTTCACCAACCCTTCCGGCGAGGTCCAGAACCAAGAACCCCTCCGCAGTTCCGCTGATCAGGAAGTAATCCGATGACCATCCTTTCCGCTCCCCCTGTTCCCACCATCAAACCCCCGCCCCATCCCCAATGGCCCAGTCTCTCGGAGGGAGAGAAAGAAGCCCTGAAAGCCCGCATCCAGGCGCATCTCCAAGCCTTGGATGCGGTCTTGGTGGCCCATTATTACACCGATGGGGAACTCCAGGCCTTGGCAGAGGAGACCGGCGGCATTGTGGCGGATTCTCTGGAAATGGCCCGCTTCGGCACCGAGAGCGATGCGAGTCTGTTAGTGGTCTGCGGAGTGCGCTTCATGGGGGAGACCGCAAAGATCCTCAATCCGGAAAAGCGGGTGCTCATGCCGAACCTGGATGCTACCTGTTCCCTGGATGAAAGCTGTCCTGCGGGGCTCTTCTCTCAGTTCTGCGACCAATATCCGGATCACAAGGTGGTGGTCTATGCCAATACTTCCGCAGCGGTCAAGGCACGCGCTGATTGGGTGGTGACTTCCAGCATCGCCCTGCCCATCGTGGAATACCTGCGGGACCAGGGAGAAAAGATTCTCTGGGCGCCGGACAAACATCTCGGCCATTACATCGAACGCATGACCGGCGCGGAGATGTTGCTATGGCCTGGGGCCTGCGTGGTCCATGAAGAATTCAAGGGCTTTGCCCTCGAACGGCTCCGGCGGCTCCATCCCGATGCGGCGGTCCTGGTACATCCCGAATCCCCGAAGGAAGTCATCGATCAGGCAGATGTGGTGGGTTCCACCACCCAGCTCATCAAAGCAGTGGCCGAGCTGCCCCAGCGGAAGTTCATCGTAGCCACGGATGAGGGCATTTTCTGGAAGATGCGCCAGCTCGCACCGGACAAAACCCTCATCGCAGCCCCTACCGCCGGCGAGGGGGCCACCTGTGAGAGCTGTGCCAACTGTCCCTGGATGGGCATGAACGCCTTGCAGAGTTTGGAACAGGTCTTGATCCGACAAGATCAAGAGGTTCAAATCCCGCCGGAGATCCGCGAAAAAGCAGTGGTGCCCATCCAGCGCATGTTGGATTTCGCGCGGGCACGGGGCATCGGCAGACCCGCCAAAGGGTGAGGGACATGCGACCTTCTCAACGCCGCCCCGATCAGCTGCGCCCCATCCGCTTCCTCCGAGGGTTTACCGATCCGCCGGAAGGCTCCGTGTTAGCGGTGTTCGGGAACACTAAAGTCCTATGCACCGCGACCATCGAAGCAGGTGTGCCCCCCTTTCTCCGAGGTCAGGGCCAGGGTTGGATCACGGCGGAATACGGCATGTTGCCCCGCGCCACTGGCGAACGCAGCCCCCGAGAGGCTGTGCGGGGCAAGCAGGGGGGGCGAACGTTGGAAATTCAGCGGCTTATCGGGCGCTCTCTGCGGGCGGCGGTGGATCTCTCCGCGCTGGGGGAACACACCCTGATTCTGGACTGCGATGTGCTGCAGGCGGACGGGGGCACCCGCACCGCAGCCATCAGCGGGGCATGGCTCGCCTTGCGGGACGCCTTGGCCCAGCTGGAAACCGCTGAAAATCCCCTGAAACATCAGATCGCTGCGGTTTCCGTGGGACTCGTGCAGGGCGCGGCGGTTCTCGATCTGGATTATGCGGAGGACTGCAAGGCCCAGACCGATATGAATGTGGTCATGGATGAACAGGGCCATTTCATCGAGATTCAGGGCACGGCGGAGCAGCAGTCCTTCAGCCGGAGAGCGTTGGATCAGCTCTTAACTCTGGCGGAAACGGGTATTCAACAGATCCTAGCGGCGCAAAGAGCAACCTGAGCATGAAGGAACAAAAGACTATTGTACTGGCGAGTAACAACCCGGGGAAACGGCAGGAGATCGAAAGCTTGCTCGCCGAAGAAGGAATTCGGATTCGCCCTCAGGGAGACTTCCAAGTACCCGAGATCGAGGAAACGGGCAAAACCTTTGTGGAGAACGCCATCCTCAAGGCGCGCCAAGCAGCTGCTTATAGCGGTCTGCCCGCCATCGCGGACGATTCCGGCCTAGAGGTGGATGCCCTGAAGGGCGCTCCTGGCATCTTCTCCGCCCGCTTCGCCGGTGTGGGCGCTTCCGATGAGGAAAACCTCCGCAAACTCCTCGCCGCTTTGAAAGGGCTCCCCTCAGAAGCTCGCACCGCCCGTTTCCAATGTGTCATGGTTTATCTGCGCCATGCAGCGGATCCCACGCCGGTCATCTGCCAGGGCACCTGGGAAGGTGCCATTCTCAGGGCCCCCCGCGGACAGAACGGTTTCGGTTACGATCCCGTCTTCTTCGTGCCCTCTGAGCGATGCAGTGCGGCAGAACTCGATCCTGAAACCAAGAACCGCCTGAGCCATCGGGGGCAGGCGCTGCGGAAACTCATCGCCTATCTGCGGGAGCAGAAGTGATGGGCGGAGATCCCCTGGTCGTGCGGGCAAATCTGGCGAGCGTTTACGGCCGCATCCGTTTGGCGGAACAGCGGTTCGGTCGAGCGCCGGGCAGTGTGCGCCTGGTCGCGGTCAGCAAGCGGCAGTCCATTCAGAAGATTCGAGCGGCTTGGGAAGCAGGGCAGGGAAGCTTCGGGGAGAGCTATGTGCAGGAAGCTCTGGTCAAGATGACGGCTTTGGAGCATCTCCCCTTGGAATGGCATTTTATCGGGCGCATTCAGCGCAACAAGACCCAGGAGATCGCCACCCGTTTCCATTGGGTCCACGGGCTCGCGGATCTGCGTCATGCCGAACGTCTGTCCCAGCAGCGGCCGGTTCATCTCGATCCGCTGCGCGTCTTCATTCAGGTGAATCTGAGCGGCGAAGTTACCAAGGCAGGTATTCCACCGGAAGCGGTGGCGGATTTCATCGCAGCCTGTCGGGAACTGCCGAACCTTCGGGTGATGGGGCTCATGACCCTGCCTCCACCGGCCCAAGGAGAAGCAGCGCAGCGCAAACCCTTCCAAGCGCTGCGGCAACTGCGGGATCGGGTTTCCAAACCCTGCTGCCCATTGCCAGAGCTTTCCATGGGCATGTCCGCCGATCTGGAAGCAGCGATTGCCGAGGGCGCAACCTGGGTGCGGGTGGGTACAGCGATCTTCGGCAAGCGTCCTTCTTAATTTCGTCAGGATAGATAGATGACAACAGCGACCCTTGCCTTTATCGGTGGTGGCAACATGGCCAGCAGCCTCATCGGGGGCTTGATTCAAGATGGCTATGATCCCGCCCATCTAATCGTGAGCGAACCCGATGGGGAAAAGCGCCGTTTTTTGGCAGAGCGATATGGCATCTGTGCCTTAGCAGAGAATGAAGAAGCCCAGCGTCGGGCGGAAGTGGTGCTCCTCTGCGTCAAGCCCCAGGTGGCGAAAAGCGTTTGCCGAGCCCTGGGGCAGGCGTCCCCAAAGCCTGCCCCCCTGACCATCTCCATCATGGCGGGGATTCGAGAACGGGATCTTCAGCACTGGTTGGACGATGCGCGGCCCTTGGTGCGGGCCATGCCCAACACACCCGCAATGATTCAGGCGGGGGCCATCGTGTTGCACGCTTCTCCCGAAGTTACGCCGGACCAGCGCAATCTGGCGGAAACCATTCTCCGAGCCGGCGGATTGACCCGCTGGGTACCGGAGGAAGGCCTTCTGGACGTGGCCACCGCCGTCTCCGGCAGCGGTCCCGCCTATTTCTTCTTGCTCATGGAGGCCCTGGAAAAAGCAGCGGTGGCCCTGGGTCTGGATGAGGAAAATGCCCGACTGCTCAGCATTCAGACCGCCTTGGGCGCTGCCCGCATGGCGGTGGAAAGCGAGGGATCGCCCGAGACCTTGCGCGCCCAGGTAACTTCGCCCGGAGGTACCACGGAACAGGCCCTCGAAGTGTTTCAAGCCGGGGGCTTTGAGCCGCTCGTCCTGCAGGCCGTGCAGGCAGCGCACCGCCGTTCTCAAGAACTCTCCCAATTGCTCGGGGAAGATGCATGAGCTCGGAATATTTTACTAACCCCTTGATCTTCCTCATCCAGATCTTTTTGGGTCTATATGGAACGCTGGTGTTGCTCCGCTTCTTCCTTCAATGGGTGCGGGCGGATTTCTATAATCCCCTCTCTCAATTCGTCGTCCGTCTCACGGCACCGCCGCTGCGCCCCTTGCGCCGATTTCTGCCCGGCATCGGCGGTTTAGACTGGGCCTCTCTCGTGCTCGCCTGGGGGCTGAAGAGCTTGGAACTCTTTCTCATCGGGCTGTTGGTGGGACTGGGTAGCCAAGCCTGGGGCGCATTGCTCTGGTCATTGCCTGCCTTGTTCGGGCAGGTGCTCACGCTGTTTCTCGGCGCAGTGTTGATCCAAGCGATCCTGAGTTGGGTCAATCCAGATCCCTATCACCCCCTCGCTCGTTTCCTTCAGGATCTCACAGCACCTTTGATGCGACCTGCCCAGCGCATGCTGCCTCCCGTAGGCGGGTTAGATCTCTCCCCCATGCTGGTCATGGTGGGCCTCATCCTCCTGGAAATGCTCCTGTTGCCGCCCTTGAAATGGCTCACAGGCAGCCCGTTTTAATGGAACCGAATGTCAAAGCGCAGGGCTGGCATTGGGAAGGGGACGATCTCCACTTGCAATTGCGGGTATTGCCTCGGGCAAAGCGGGATGCCCTAGAAGCCCCTGCAGGGGAGGTTTTGAAGGTCCGCATCACGGCGCCGCCGGTGGAAGGCAAGGCCAACGCTCACCTCCGGCGGTTTCTGGCAGAGCAGTTCGGCGTGTCTCAATCTGCGATCCGGATCCTCAGCGGCGAGCGAAGCCGCATCAAGCGGGTGCGCATCCATCGCCCGAAGCGATTGCCCGTCTGCCTCAGCTAACAGCCCGATCCGATCTGCGGAAGGCTGTCGTACTTCGATTCAGGCGATAAAAACCCCAAGGAATGCGCTGTGGAAGTAGGATAGCTCAGGTATACTTGCCTTGAGAATGGTGTCCTCGGTACCTCGCCACATGCAGACCCACATTATCCAAGATTATCTCTCGGATTACCGCCAATGGAAATCACGGGTGGCTCGTTCTGTCCGAGAATTGGAAGGTTGGCTCGGCATTCAGGGGGAATTGAATGAGGAAAATCGGGCACATATTCGCCGTACCCTCAGCGCTCTGCAGGAACACCGCCTGCGCATCGCAGTTTTAGGGGAACCTGGTCGGGGAAAATCGGTCCTCATCGACGCTCTTTTTTTTGCCGATTACCAGGAACCCTTGCTCACTGCGAGTCAGGAAAGTGGGAAACATTCTGCTCGCTGTCCTCTAGAAATCCTCTGGGACGAGCGGCGCAATGAATCCTATCTCCGACTGCTACCCATTGAGAGCCGCACCCAGAATCTTTCCATCGCAGCCTTGAAGAAGGACCCGAAATATTGGGTGCATTATCCGCTACAGACGCAAGACCTCGCACAGCTGGTCTCCACGCTTTCAGAAATCCGCAAGCAGAAGAGCATTTCCCTTGGGGAAGCAAAGCGACTCGGGCTTCTAGAGGAAGCGAATCGAGAGGGGTCCAATCTGGGCAAAGTGAGCGTCATGAAATGGCGCTATGCCATCATGAGTTTTCCCCATCCCCTGTTCAAACAAGGGCTCAGTTTGATCAGCGTGCCCGATCTTCAGGGGTTGGCCAGTGAACCGGAGCTGCTCGCCGATCTGTTGCCCAAATCCCAAGCCCTGCTCTTTCTGCTCGCAGCGGACACAGCGGTGAGCGCTAACGACCGAGAGATCTGGCGTTATCTCTCCCATCGGTTGGAAAGGAGTTGGGATAAAACGCTGATCGTGCTCAACAAGAGCGATCTGCTCTGGGATCAGCCCCAGAACCCCAAAGCAGAGGAACCGGAGGTTCAGCGCCAGATCACGTACATCGCCAACACTTTGGTAGTCCAGGAGGACCGAATTGCGGCGGTTTCCGCTCGAATGGGCTTCCAAGCCAAGGTGAACGAGGACGACTTACTGTTGGCCAAGAGTCAGCTCAGCGAGCTGGAGCATCGGATCTCCAGGCAGATCCTAGAAGAGCGATACCAGCAGCTTTCCAACGTATTGGACGTGGAAATCGGACAGTTGGTCAATCGCAGCCGGCAACGCATCACCCAGCGCATTCAGAACATCGAATCTCAGCTCGCCGAGTTGGAGGAGATGCGCAAAAAGAGCGCGGATGTATTGGAACATCTGCTTCACCGGATTCAAGCAGATAAGGATCTGTATTTGAAGAGTATTTCCCTGTTTCAGGCTAGTCGGGAGAAGCTGTTGGCAGAGACAGAGATCATGCGCCAGAGCCTGAATAAGGAACTGATCGATCAGCTCTTAGAGGAAAATCAACAGGAACTAGAACACGCTTGGAGTACGTCTGCCCTGTTAGGACATATGAAACAGCTGTTCGACGAGCTGGGACGCGCGGTGCAGAAACTCATCCATGAGAGCGAGCGCGTGCGCAGACTGCTGTTGCGAACCTATCGCCGTTTTGATCGGGAACTCGGGTTTAACCTCTCGCCGCCGGAGGTATTTTCCACTGCTGCTTTCGTGGCAGAAGCCGAGCAGATTCAGAGAGCGGCCCGCCTGTTTTACAAGCGGCCTCGGGTGTTTCTCCTGCCGAAAGCAGTGGTGATCGACCATTACAGGGATCTTGTGGAACGGTTCAACGCCTTGTTCGATAGCTTCCGAGCAGATTTCGAACGATCCATGCGACTTTCCTTGCAGCCCATCATCGATCAGATTGAAGAGAACAAGCGTAATATCGCATTGCGGGTGGAGAATCTGGAACGCATCAACCGATCGAAGGACAATCTCCAAGAGCGCATCGATGAAGCAAACAAACAGTATGTGGAGACTGCAAAGCAGCTCACCGCCTTGCGCAATATCAACAACGCCCTTCGCTATAATCCCCTGAAGGAGCGGAAATCTCCCAAAACTGCTTCAAGTGCAGCGCGCACACAGACGCTCAGCGCATCGAGCTGAATCTGCGCTGGCGGGACCCAATACCACTGGAGGAAAATTCCATGAAAAGACGTACTTTGCTCATCAGCTTAGGTGTACTCGCCTGCTTCGCCGCAGCTACCCAAGCAGTTGCAGAGAACAGCACCCATGTGGACGGCTACACCGTATATCACAATGCCTTCACCACGGACACCTTGGCACCGCAGGTGGCGAAAGCTTATCGGATTCAGCGGAGCAGCAATCGCGGTTTGCTCAACGTGAGCGTCATCAAGGAATCGCCCGGCACCACAGGAACCTCAGTTCCTGCCCGCGTTTCTGCGAAGATCTTAACCCTCACAGGCCAGCAAATTCCCTTGGCCATGCGAGAGATTCGAGACGCAGGCGCCCTGTACTATATCGGCGAATTCCCCGTGCACGAGGGTCAGACCCTGCACTTCGTTATTCAGGTAACCCCTCAGGGCAGGAGATCGCCTATTCAGATTCAGATGGATCAGCAATTCTTTTCCGCCGTACAATAAACAGCTCAGGACCTTCGGCTTGCCGGAGGTCCTTTCATGAAGAGGCGTTCCGAAGCTCATGGAAATCAGCGGTAAGATCATTCAAGTCCTGCCGGAACAGTCCGGGGAATCTGCCCGAGGCCCTTGGCGGAGACAATCCTATGTTTTGGAGCTCCCCGGTAACTATCCCAAAAAAGTTTGCTTCACAGTCTGGGGAAATCGCATCGATCAGTTCGCCATTCGGGAAGGGGAGGAACTGACCGTGAATATCGATCTGGAAAGCCGAGAATACAACGGGCGCTGGTACACGGATGTGAAGGCCTGGCGCGTCACCCGGCCCCATGTCCAACACGTGCCTCTGCAAGAGGTGGGATCTGGCCCTATGGCTTCCCAAGATCTAGACGACGATATCCCCTTCTAAATCAGAAGGTCGATTCATGCTGCCCCCTGTTGAAGAATCCGAGCGTCTCCCGCTTTCCACCTTGCGGGAGATCAAACCGGGTAGCTTTATCTTCACCCGCCCGCATGCGCTGCCTCCCCTGTTCTGCGAGGAAGTCATCGCCCGTTTTGAAGCGCATCCCGAACATCAATATGCAGGCCGCATCGGTCAGACCCGGACCCGGGATTCCCGCATCAAGCGCACTACAGATCTCGTGGTCAGCAACCGACCGGAATGGCGGGATGTAGATCGGGTCTTCTTCCAATCCTTGCGCCAGGCTTTGGGGGAGTTTCGGGAAGCATTCCCCTATTTCAAGGGTCCCTTCAAGGATCTGGGCTATCAGGTCCAACGCTATTTACCCGGGGAGTTCTACCATTGGCACATTGACGGCGGTAGCCATGAATTCAGCCAACGCCAGCTCGTGGCTCTTTGGTATCTGAATGACCTGCCCGGCCCTGGTGGAGAGACCCAATTCCGCTATCAGCACGTGCGCATCCGACCCCAGCAGGGCATGCTGGTACTGTTCCCGCCGTTCTGGACGCACGAGCATCGCGCCGTTCGCGTGGAATCCGGTATCAAATACATTGCGACCACTTGGATAGTATTCGCTTGATGGGGTAGATAAAGGATCGTGCAGGGCTGCTCGTTTGGCCCCACCGGTTCGACAATCGCCCCCCCTGAAATCCATACCAGGGGGAGGTTCCGAGCACTGAAGCGCATCCATCCCACTACTTACAAGGAAACGGATGACCGTGCAAACCCCAGCCTCCGAAGAAGATCCCACCCTGCTGATCTTTCGCATCATCCAAGACCGCCTGCGCGCTTCTGTCGCCCGAGAAGAAGAGATCGACTATCGCCGCGTGCAGGATATTCGGCGAACCTTCTGGGTCGCGCGCACTTCCCTATTCATAGTGATGGTACTGAGCCTACCCGTGTTTTATCTAATCTGGACGCTGGTAGGGGCCATGGGCACGATCACCGAGCGCATGGAACAGATGCAAGTACAGGTAAGCACCATGCGCCGAGATTTCGACGAAGTCTCCCAACTCATACGGACCATCGAAGGTTCTGTGGCCCAGATGCGCCAGCATATCGCCGTCATTCCCCCGATGGAAAGGCGCCTCTTCCGAATGCGGGAAGATTTCGATGTGATGGCAGTTGCCATGAACCAGGGCATCACCCCACATGTGGTCACCATCGATCAGATTCTCGCTGCCATGGAAATCAATATGGCTCAGATGAACCAGGCTTTTGGGGTGGTGAATCTGCACGTATTTCGCATGCAAAAGGAGGTCAATACGATGAGCAGTCCCCTGCGCATGATGCCTTTCATCGGATGGTAAGCCATGACTCCCAGACAGCGCGAAGAGGCCGAACGGCTGGCGAACCACCTCATGGACCTTCATGAAGATTTGCTCTTCATTCATTGGCACAACCTGGTGCACAATTCCAATCAACTCAATCACCTCATCCGCTATGCCATGATCGGCATGATGGTGATGATGATTGCCTTGCTGGCTTTGGTCGCTACGTTCACTGCTCGCATGGACCACATCACCCGCTATATGGTAACCATGGCAGAAGACATGCAGAGCATGCGGGTAGATTTCAGTGATGTTACCCAGAACATGCATGCCCTCAGTGATTCCGTCCAACAGATGGATGGATTCATCGCTCCCATGCCAGCGATCTATGGTTCCGTCGATGCCATGGGGGAACATATGGCAACCATGCGGGGCAATCTGGTCAAGGTTTCCGAAACCATGGACCGAATTCAACATCGAATGCACACCATGGGACAGCACTTGATGGAAATGGATCGAAAACTCATCGATCTGAGCGGCGCAGTGGGTAGCATCGGAAGAGATGTGGATATCCTGTCCCGTCCTATGTCAATTCTGCCCAATAACTGATGCGTGCCTTTTTTCGGCAAGCGATCCATACATTTTGGGCACTCTGTCTCGTTCTAAAGACATCGTCTGCCCAAATTCTCTCGGAGCGCCGGGCTGATCGAGATTATCATCTACTCGTGCTGAATTCATACAATCTCAACTATGATTGGACAAGACAGGAGGTGCAAGCGATTCGCGATGCCTTTTCCCAAGAACCCTGGGTAATCCTGCAGATGGAATTTATGGATACCAAGTTTATCGATACAGCGCACCATTTCTCCTTGCTGCGGGCGCTCTATGCAAATAAATATCAGGGCATTCATTTCGATGTCATCATTGCCACGGATAATGACGCGCTGAATTTTCTGCGAGACGAGGGGAAACCGCTCTTTCCCCATACGCCCATCGTATTCTGTGGTATCAACGATTTCACCCCAGCGATGATCCAGGGGATGGCGCAGGTTACCGGCGTCAATGAGGCAGCAGATTTCCGCAAGAACCTGGATCTGATCGCTCGCTTGCAACCGGAGGTGAAACGGATTTATGTGATTTCCGATAATTTGACCACCGGGCGCATGCTCCGCAAGGCATTCGCACGAGCAGCAGCGACCTATACAGCTCGTTTTCAGTTCCATTATCTGGTCGATCTTCCCCTGGGATCTGTGCTCCATGTGGTCAGTGAGCTGGGCGAAGAAGACGCAATTTTTTACTTGAGTTTCTTTCAGGATGGCACGGGCGCACATTTCAGCCCCTGGGAATCGATCCCTGAGATCGCCCGACGGGCGCGGGCCCCTCTCTATGGTCCATCGGACTATATGCTTGGAAAAGGTGTCCTGGGGGGCTTTATGAAAAGTGCCTATGACCAGGGACAGATGGCCGCTGCCCTAGCCCGCCGCATCCTTCAGGGAGAGAACGCGGAAGATATTCCCATCGTCATGCACAGCCCGAACCGTTATCTATTCGATTATCAACAGCTCAAACGATTTGACATCGCTATCGATCGGTTGCCGGAAGGCAGTCTGCTGATCAATGAGCCGGAAACTTTTTACTACCGCTATAAAAAACTGATTTGGTCTGTCATCACCCTGATCTTGGGCTTGCTCGCCTTCATTCTGATCCTGTTGATGAACATCCGCAGGCGCAAGCGCGCCCAACGGGGACTGCGAGATATCATAGATTCCCTCCGTCTCATATGGAGATCGGACGGGATGCCCTCGATGGGAGATCAATTGGTTCATATCTTGCGCCGGGTGATCTTTCTGGATCAGCCCCTCATCCAGGTGGAACGCTTCCATTATGGAGGCGATCCAGGAAGTTGGGATGCAGCCCAGCTTCGGGCATCCGCTCCCACCCAAGCTCCCCTGCCCCAAGCCATTGTCCGAGGGGGCGCCTTTGTCCGAAATCGGCAGTGCATCGCATTCTTTCCCTATCCCGCCCTGCCCGAGAACCTGTTCGCCCTCAACGGCACCCGGAAGCTGGATGACCTGGATGAAGATTTGCTGCGACTCCTCACCCAAAGCCTTTCCATGGCTTTGGAAACGCTGGAAAAACATCGCATCCAAGAATCTCTGGAAACCGCGCGCAAGATCCAGTGCAGTATGTTGCCACAGAATTTTGCCCCCTTTGCCCAACGCTTTGCTGTGGACCTCTACGCACAATTGCTTCCCGCTAAGGAAGTGGGGGGCGATCTATACGATTGCTTTCCCATCGATGCGGATCGACTCTGTCTCCTGATCGGAGATGTATCCGATAAAGGTGTTCCTGCCGCCCTCTTCATGGCGATGGCGAAAACGCTGCTGCGCGCCACTGCGCAACAGGGCTTGCCTCCTCATGAAATCCTGGAGCGCGTCAACGCTGTCCTTTCCCAGGAAAACGACCAATGCATGTTCCTCACCCTATTTTTAGGCATCTTCCATCGGGAGACCGGCACCTTGACCTATGCTAATGCGGGCCACAATCCGCCCTATCGGCTCCGAGAGGAGCCGTCCCCGCTGCCGCGGGCATCGGGGCCAGCTCTGGGGGTGTTCGAAGGGGTGAGCTACTGCACCCAGTCTTGCACGCTGGGACCTGGAGAAGGGCTATTTCTTTATACAGACGGCATCACCGAGGCCATGGACGGCGGACGACGGCTCTATGGCACCGAACGCTTGGAAGCCCGACTAAAAATCCTCGCCCAACGGAACGCTACCGACCTGATCGCGGGTATCCTGGCCTCGGTTCAGTCTTTTTCCCAGGCGGGACAATCCGATGATATAGCGATGCTGTTTCTGCGCAGACACTAGGCTTGTTCCGCCCACCAGCGTTGCCAATCCTGGAACAAAGGATCTATTTCCACAGCCTCCGGCGGATAATGACCATAAGCCAGTTGCTGCCAGCTCACGACCAAACGCTTCATCAGCGCCTGCACTTCGGGAGAAAGGTTTTTTTGGGCAAGGGCGGCGAGATATTCGCCTTCCGTGGTGCCAGGGGAGAGAGACAGGCCATAGCGCTCTTGGGCTGCTTGCAGGCTCGCTGCGTAGAGCAATCCTAGGGCAGCGCGCAAATTGCCCTCGGTCAAGTAGTTGCGCACCGCTTGCGGGACCTCTGCAGGCAATGCAGGGCGCTTTCTGCAGTGCACTCGAGAAGTGCTCTGATTCCAAGCCTCCTTTTTTTGATAGGAGGCTTCCCAGCTCAGTCTGTGCGAGATCAAGCGAGCGAGGAACCAGGCAGCCCCCAGGATCAGCACCCATTTGAAGAAGAGGGCCAGCCCCTTACCCCAGGGTTCGAAGCGCTGTCTCAGCTGCTGCAACCAACTCAAATCCCAGGATTCTTCTTTCCTCACCTGAGCTGGCCGATAAACCCAGGTTTGGATCTCTCGGACCCGATGGAACGCTTCCTGAGCGAGCACGGCTCGGATTTCTCGTTTAGCCTGTTCTGGGGTGAGCGCTGAGGCCTGTGCAGGCTGGGGAAAAAGATTGCTCAGCATTAAAGACAGGCCGAGATAGATGGCTGCGCGTCCCCGCAGCGATTTCCGCTGGGCCTGGCGGAATCGCAGGTCCAGATCCCAGGCTTCTAATTCTCCTCGACGGTGCAGATAAAGGGTAAAACCCGCGCTCACATAGAAAGGGGCGATTAGACTCATGGCAGACCAATAGAACCAGGGTGTGAGCCAATCCCCCTGATCAGCCCAAAAACCCTGGAAGCGGAATTCCAATTCCTCTGGAATCAGGCTGTAGAGGACGAATAGGGCGGAAAGAAAGAGGATGAATTCCAGATGGGCGCAGAGGATCGTCAGCCAACCCAAGGTGCCGCCACTGCCGCCTAAGACCTGCTGGCGCTGTTGTCGCGCTTTCCCGCGCAATCCTTCCAGCTGGATCAGCGCGAATTGCAGGGGCCGTTGCAAGACCAACCTTCGCCAGAGCAGATTGGGAAGCAGTGCGAGGGGAAAGATCCGCTTTTTCTCCCGCCAGAGTGCTTTCAAATTCAGGGATTCGCCGAAGATCTTCCGGCTCAGCCAGTAGAGCAGGGGTGCTTCATAGAGGGGCTTGCCCCACCAGATCGAGAACAGCCAGGGGCCAGGCTCCTGCCAGAGCCAGAGCAACAAGCCCAAGGGGAAGGCGCTGAGCAACCACAGGCTCCAGAGCGGTAGGAACCAGTGGCGGGCCAAGGCGAATCCTAAATCCACCGCTTCCCAGGGGGAGCGAGGGCGCAGATTGATGCGCAGGGCTTCAACCTTCATCCGGGCGGCCCGCGCGGCTGAAATACAGCAGGAGCAGCACCCACCACAGCAGACCAAATCCCAGTTTCAATGCCTTGGGCAGGGGGGAACCCGACCAAAAGGCCTCGATGAGGGCGGCTAAGATCAGCATGACCATGGCACCAACGATCAGCTTCACTCCTTCCCGCGCATTGGCCTGCAGGGCGTGCAGC
Organism: Chromatiaceae bacterium; assembly: GCA_027078745.1. Lineage (GTDB taxonomy): Bacteria > Pseudomonadota > Gammaproteobacteria > Chromatiales > Chromatiaceae > JALWWO01. The sequence continues at coordinate 9,602 of JALWWO010000024.1, read as the reverse complement.
CTGCGGCGGCGACCCGGTGCCAGCAGCGCCCGGGCGAGCAACAGACCTGCTGTGCCTGCGATGAGGATCGCCGTGAGTTCCAGCGGGGCATGGCTACTCACAAAGGTCCAAAAACTTTCCCCATAGCCCAGCTGGGTCAAATATCCGGCCACCGCCCCGAACACCAGCCCGTTGAAGCTCAGGAAAAACAGACTGCCCAGCCCCAGAAACAGCCCGCCGGCGAACAGTTGAAAAGCAATGCGCACATTGTTCAGGATGTAAAAACCAAATTGGGCGAAATCTGTATCCGCTTCCCGAGGGCGTCCTGGCTCGCGGTTGGCGGGATCGTACATGCTTTCCAGCTCCGCCACCTGGTCTGCTTCCAACAGGCTGTAGACGAGTGTTCCATTCTCATAGGTCGCCCAACCCATGGCCAGCAGGGGGCCGAACAACAGGGCGGCGGAGAGATAAAAGAGGTTGCGATGCCGTCGCAGAGTCCGGGGGAATTCCCCGCGCAAGAAATCAAGGGTAGTCGCTAGCCAAGGGATCCGCTTGCGGTAGAGCTGGCGATACCCCCGCTGCACTAGATCACTCAGGGCCTCCACCAGCCCCGGGCTATAGCCTCGGCTGCGGGCGAGGGCGTAATGGGTGCAGATGCGCTGGAATTGGCGGGGAAAACTGTGCAGCTTGCCTGCCCGACCTGACCTTTCTAGGACATCCAGGGCATTCCTGTAGGCGCGCCACAGCGCCGCCTGTTCCCGCTCAAATTGGGATTGGGGGATCATGGAGAATCAATCTGCCCGCACCCGATAGCAGAACCGAAAGGCGAGATTTCGCACTTGGATTTCATCTCCGTCTTGGATTTTCGTGCGTTTGTCCACCGGATTACCGTTGCGAAATACCTTCCCTCGGGGCTTGGGCACCAGAAAGAAGCCTTTCCGAGTGCGCTCGATGCGGGCGGCAACCTCTGGGGCAAACCATCCCTTAGTGCGGATATCGTTATCCCTGGATCGACCGATGGTGACCGCGATGCGATCTTCGAAGAAAAAGGTCTTTTCCTTCGTGCCCCGCTGGAAGACCAGAAAAGCTACCTTTTGTTGCCGCTTGAGCAGGGCTTGGCGTTCCGCCTCCGAGAGTTCGATCGCTTGGGTTTTCGAAGCCTGCACACCCTCTGCTTGGATCTGGCTCTTCGGGGTTTCCCCTTCCTGAGGCGCGGACAGCGCCATGAACTTGAGAATCCGGTCGTAGATCTGCACTTCATCCCAGTACTTCAGCTTGGCCCGCTGAACCCGCTGATTGTTGAGAAATACCCCGTTCGTACTGCCCAGATCCTGTACAAAATAATGCTTGCCTTCTCGGAAGATCACCGCGTGATGTGCGGAAACCTTGGCATCGGGAATGACCAGGTCATTATCCTTCGCCCGCCCGATGGTCAATCGCTCCATGCGATCGAGATCAAATTGTTCTTGCAGCTCATTGCCCAGATAAACGCGCAAATAGCCCATCGCATTGCTCCTGAGAAAGTTTTAGATATTCGGCACCGGGCCTTCCAGTTCAAACAGGGATTCCGCAAACCAGTTCAGCCCGAACAACAGGGCGAGCAATAGAAAAAACCAGAGTAACAAATAAGTGTAGGCGGGTTGCCAGAGCTTTTCTCGGGCCAGAAAACCGCTGCCCGGGAGCGTATAACGGCGGATGCACTCCGCTGGGCAGGGGGCACTGAAGCGGCTGACCATCAGGGTGACCAGCACTGCCACAATCAACCCGAAGCAATTCCACCACATCCAGAAGAGATCGGGAAATCCGATCCAGAGCACCAGATTAAAGCCCACACCGGCGACTACACCCCAGATAACACCCGTCCCCGTAGCCGTGCGGGAGAGCAAACCGACGAGAAAGGCGGCGAGGATGGGCCCATAAAAAGCGGACCCAATCTTGTTGATGCTTTCTACTACCGTGTCTGAAATCCCGCCCACCACAAAGGCAAACCCAGTGATGGCCAACCCCCAAACCACGGTGGTTACCTTACCCCAGATAAGGCTTTGGCGCTCGCTGAGCTGCCGACCCCGCTCGATAAAGTCCCGCATGGTCGCGGCAGACAGAGAATTCAGGGCGGAATCCAGGCTGGACATGGAGGCTGCCAGCAGAGCCGCTACCAACAGTCCCCGCACGCCATCGGGCAGATGGACCAGGATGAACACAGGGACCAGATGATCCAGATTTTCGATGGTTACTACCGGAGATAACTGGGTGGATACGGAATAGGCGGCCGCCAAGGCCAGCCCCATGGTCACGTAGAGCAGGGTCAGAGGAAATCGGGCAAAGCCGTTGAAGTAGAGAGAGCGGCGGGTATCTTGAATGGACGTGGCGGACAGTTCCCGCTGTACCTGGCTTTGATCGGAACCATAATAAGCCATGTACAGGAACAGACCGCCCACCAAGAAACCCCAGAAGGGGCTGTCTGCCCCATCGCCCAACCCGGTGGTGAGATTCAGGGCATGCCAGCGAGCTGCATCCACAGTTTCCAGAATGGCATCCGTACCTCCCACCATCTTGAGGGCGAAATAGATGCACAGAAAGAGCCCGATTAGCAGAATGAGACTCTGAATTACGTCAGAATAGACCACTGCTTTCATGCCGCCGATGGTGTCATAGATCAGGGTGGAAATCCCCATGATGAGGATGGTTGCCCAGATGGGAATGCCCAGGATCACTGTGAGCACGATGGCGCTTGCATAAAGACCCACACCGCTGCCCAGACCGCGGCTTAGCAGGAAAACCGCGCTCACCAGGGTGCGGGCTTTCGCCCCGAAGCGCATTTCCAGGTAGCTATACACGCTGATGAGTTCCAGATGCCGGAAGAAGGGCAACATGAGCATGGCTACCAGAATCATCGCTAGAGGCACTGCTAGTTCGTATTGCAGCCAAGTCAGCCCGCCTTCCGGCTTCAGGGCGACGAAGGCGGGGATGGAAATGAAGCTCACTGCAGAAGTCTGGGTGGCCATGGTGGAGATGCCCACCGCCCACCAGGGGAGATTCCGGCCCCCGAGGTAGTAATCCGCTTGGTTGTTTTGGCCGCGGCTGAGGTAGATGCTGAAGCCAATCATGGAAACGATATAGACCACGATCAGTGCCCAGTCCCAGAAGGTCATCCCTTTCTCCCCATCTTGCCAAAAGAGTGAATTGTAGCAACGGCTTGCGGTCCTGCGGAACCATATCCGCCGAATCTGCTATAGTCTTCGCCCATGGCTTTCCCCCAGAGACAATCGATCATGGAATTGGTTTGTCCGGCAGGCAATCTTCCCAGCCTCAAGGCAGCGGTGGATCAAGGCGCGGATGCGGTCTATCTGGGATTTCGGGATGAGACCAACGCCCGCCATTTCGCTGGTCTCAACTTCACCGCTGCCAAGATGGGACAGGGCTTAGCCTATGCCAAAGCACGGGGGGATGCGGGTATTCCTCGCCCTCAACAGGCGCTTCTGCGTCGGTGGCAACACCTATCACGCCATCGAAGAACCTACCAGCCTCAACACCTTGGCCATCCTGCCCCAGCTCCAGCAAGCGGGCGTTGTTGCCATCAAGATCGAAGGGCGGCAGCGCAGCCCCGCCTATGTGGCCCAGGTCACCCAGGTTTGGCGGGCGGCTCTGGATGCCTGCGCCCGAGACCCCGCCCGCTATCAACCCCGTTCGGATTGGCTGGCGGCCCTGCATAAGGTATCCGAAGGAACCCAGACCACCTTGGGGGCCTATTCCCGTCCTTGGCAATAAAATGACATGAAACTTTCCCTCGGTCCGCTGCTGTACTACTGGCCCAAAGAAACCGTCCTTGCCTGCTACGACCGCATGGCCCGTGCGCCGGTGGATATCATCTATCTGGGGGAAACCGTCTGTTCCAAGCGCAATCTGATGCGCTGGGAAGACTGGCTGGCCCTGGCGAGAAAGCTGCGGGATGCGGGCAAGGAAGTGGTGCTTTCCACCCTGGCCTTGCTGGAATCGGAATCGGAGCTTCAGCGCCTGCGCCGCATCTGTACACAGACGGAATTTCCGGTGGAAGCCAATGATGTGGGAGCGATTCAGCGCTTGGCGGGGCGATCCTTCATCGCGGGCCATAGCATCAACATCTACAACCCGCGCACCTTAGCCCGCCTCGCCCAAGAGGGTTTGCAACGCTGGGTCTTTCCCCTGGAACTCTCCGCCGAAACTCCCGCCCAGATGCAAGCCCAATGTCCTGCTGGCGTGGAAACCGAGGTGTTCGTCTGGGGCCGGATGCCCCTCGCCTATTCCGCCCGCTGCTTCACCGCTCGGGCTCACAATCTGCCCAAGGATGATTGCCAGTATCGCTGCTTGGATTATCCCGACGGCTTAACCCTATCCGCCCAGGATCAGACCCGCTTCTTAGCCCTCAACGGCATCCAGACCCAATCCGCCCAAACCCTTAACCTCATCCACGCCATGCCCCAGCTTCAGGCCCTCGGCCTGTCCGTGCTGCGCATCAGCCCCCAATCCCGCCATATGGAAACCATCCTGGAACAGTTTCGGATGGTGATGCAGGGAGAACGAACACCGGAAGAAGCGGAGGCACCGCTTCGGAAATGTATGCCCGTGGGACCCTGCGATGGGTATTGGCACGGCAGCGCAAGCATGGTGCTGGATGGGGCGCAGGTGGGGCAGTACTAGAGAAGAGTTAAGAATAATGGGGTTTGGTAAACGCTGTCCAGTTTGCTGTTTATCCGATTATAGTAAACTTAATTCGCATTATTACTCCATGTTATAAAATCGTGATATCAAGTGAAAAAAATCGAGACTTAAGATTGTATTCTGTTAATCAAGATCTCGTTATATATCTTCTCCATCCTTTATGGCAATTAATGATTTTGGAAATAAAAAATACCGTTCCGTAAAAATGGTTGAATCTGGGAACAATATCTGAAACATTTTTTATCCAGAAGATGATTTTTTTATCCAGAAGATGAGCACTCTCGACGATATGCATTGCTTCCTCTATCGAATCTGCCTTTCGCCAATTTCCTAAATTGAAGCGTAAAACCAACCATACTCTAATTGGCTTAGGAAGCCAATGAAAAAATGGGGTCATACAATGAGGTTCTATTGGAAACCAATAATTAGGCGTTTGAACGAAGTAATATTTTGCTACTCGTCTGATTTCGTTAGAAAATTTCACCATTCGGCTCCAATCGCCAACATGTTCAACCACGGAATTAGAGTGTGCTATATCGAATGAATAGTCAGAAAATTAAGTGAGATTGCAGGCATCACTCTCAATGAAACTAAATTCTTCATTACTTCTTGGTAATCCACTCCCAGGAAGATTGACGATTGTGACGTGCGCATTGTATTCCTTTAGGTATTGACTTGGGATAATCCTCCAGTATTTTTCTGTTCCGCCGAGATCTATGATACTAACGGAACCCTTATTCTTATAAATACTAACGGAACCCTTATTCTTATAAATCGATTCAACCATATTTAACAATGGAGCAATACGTTTCTTCCGTAATCTCGATGCAGGAGATTTTGGGTTATCGTAATTTGAAAACCACTTAGCAAATTTTCTTGACGCTGACATTTATCGCCTCCTTTCGGCTACCTATACCTAAATTATTTTTCTACCCAAAACGCTTATTAATCCTGAAAAAAACCTGTTTGTAGGAAAGTTTTCATATAGAATAACAATGAGGTTTCTATCCAGCAGAAATCAATGGAAAAAGGGAAATCCATAGAAAAGTATCGATGATTTGAATTGACAAGCCAGCGCACAGCACCGGCGCCGATTCAGATCAGCAGTGACGGCGGAATCCGCCAATTAAGCCCCTTCACCGGGGCGATGTGCCTTCAGCTATGGGAATTTCATCAGAAAACCCAAACGGCCTTCCAGTTCCAGCGCATCCAGGAAATTCTTGATCGCTAGCCCAAGTTCCGTGTTGCCCCCGAGGCGCAGGCGACGGTTGAAGAACAGGGTGTCCGCATCCTCTCGCAGCGTGGCTAACAGGAAAAAGACGCGCTCTTCGATGCTCAGATCGAAGGATTGAGCAGGTGCGGCAACGAGCTGCCCCGCTCGCAGGCTGAGATAATAGGCAATGCCCAGGTCGGACACCCGGATCAGACAGATTTTTCCTTCCAGAAAATCCAGTTCGCCTTCCCGCAGCTCTGGTGCGAACAACAGGTTCAGCATCCGAGTGAGCACGGCGCTGTGCAGCGCACAATCAGCTTGAGCGGTAGTCCCAAGGGACCAGGAAAAGGCAGGTTGGATAAGCTGGGAAACATTTTCTTCCACCTAGCGGCACAAAGAACCGCGAACCCGAACCGGATTCGCGGTGCGGTCAGTCACGGACGCGGGAAAATCCCTCCGAGTTATTTCGCCGCCGCCGCATACATGCCCACGGCCTTGTTCATCTCTTTGAGCAGGGGAAGGTTCAATTTTGCCGCCTTTCTCAGGGCAGCTTCCGAGGTGTCGGCGCTGGCCACGATGGGCTTATAGGCATCCCAGAGTTCCTGCACCTTGCCCAACTGAGCGAGGATGGCGGGATCTTCTGTCTTAGGCAATCCAAGATCCGCATCACCGTTCACTAATCCCTTCAACGTCTTGTCGAAGAGGGCGACGGTCCCCTTGAGGTGGGCCTTGTTTGCCGCTACATCGATGCCGTTGGCGATGAGCAGCAATTCCTTGGTCATTTTCTGGGTGAGCATCCGCTGCTTGCCCGCTAGATTGATGGTTCTAGCTACCTCCGGCGCCAGGGTGGAACCCGCCGCCTTCTCGTACATCTTCACCGCCTGGTTCATCTCCTTGAGCAGGGGCAAGTTCTTGGCTGCGATGGTGTTCAACACAGATGCGCTTGTATCGCCAGCCAGAACGCTTTCCATAGCAGGCTTCAGCCCGTCCCAGAGCTTCTGCACCTTGTCCAATTGAGCGCGGATGGCGGGATCTTCTGTTCTGGGTAGTCCTAGGTCTGCATCGCCGTCTTTGAGGCCTTTCAAGGTCTTGTCGAAGAGGGCGACGGTCCCCTTGAGGTTCGCTTTGTTCGCGTCCGCATCGATGCCCTTCGCCACGAGCAAGGCTTCCTTGCTCATCTTTTGGGTGAGCATCCGTTGCTTGCCCGCCAGATTGATGACCCTGCCCATGTCCGCCGCCTGCACGCTGAAGCTGAGTCCGAGCAGAAAGAGCAACAGAGCGGTTGCACCGGATTTCCAAAATCGCATGTTCATAGCAGTTCTCTCCGTGGTTTGCGGATTGCAGAAACAGGCGCTGTTTCGGAGAAACAGCACCTCTGGTCAGCTTATGAAGATTGATCAGCGGCCTTCTTCTCCGCCTTGGCGATGGCCGCTTCCATCATCGCCTTGAGCTCGCCCCGAGCATGGAGTTCCAGAACGATGTCACAGCCCCCCACCAGTTCCCCATCGATGTAGATCTGGGGGAAGGTGGGCCAATCCGCATAGCGGGGTAGCTGTTCGAAAATCTCCGGATCCGCCAGCACATTGACAGCAGTGAACGGCAAGCCGCAATCCGCTAGAGCGGCCGCTGCCCGCGAGGAAAAGCCGCACTGGGGGAACTGGGGCGTGCCCTTCATGAAGATCAGGACTGGATTGTTCTTCACCTGCTGGTCAATTCGTTCCAATACGTCCATCCGAGGCGCTCCCAAACCGCTTGCTGATCAATCCGATTTCTGACGCAGGAAGGCGGGAATGTCCAGATAGTCATCGGTCTCCGGCACAGTGGGCGTTGCTACGGTGGAGGCAAAACGCCTGGACTTATTCCGATACACTGCCGGCCGATCCATGCCGCTGTAATCCGGCACTGTGGGTTCTTTCCGGTCGTTAGCTACCAACCGAACAGCCATTTCCTCTCCGGCAGCGACCTTGCCCTTGTGCGCCTGCTGACCCCCACCGAGACCGGTGGCCACCACAGTAACCCGCAGTTCTTCTTCCAGGTCGGGATCGATGACCATGCCGATGACCACGTTGGCCTCTTCATCTGCATAATCCCGCACCGTCTCGCCCACCTCGTTGAACTCGCCGATGGAGAGGTTCATGCCGCCAGTGATGTTGACCAAAATCCCTCGGGCACCCGTGAGATCAATGTCCTCCAGCAAGGGGCTCTTGATGGCTGCTTCCGCCGCTTCCCGCGCGCGGTTCTCCCCGGTTGCGGAGCCGATGCCCATCATGGCCTGGCCCATGCCCAACATCACGGTTTTCACATCGGCAAAATCCACATTGATAAGTCCGGGTCGAGTGATCAGCTCCGCAATGCCCTGGGTGGCATTGAGCAATACATCGTTGGCGCACTTGAACGCATCGAGCAAACTCATCTCCCGCCCCAATACTTCCAGCAATTTTTCATTGGGGATGGTGATGAGGGAATCCACATGGGCGCTCAGCGCCTTGATCCCTTCTTCCGCGATCTTCATGCGCCGTCTCCCCTCGAAGGGGAAGGGTTTGGTTACCACAGCGACGGTGAGAATGCCCAGCTCCTTGGCCACCTCAGCCACCACGGGCGCTGCGCCGGTGCCGGTACCACCCCCCATGCCAGCGGTGATGAAGACCATGTCTGCCCCTTCCAAGGCATCTCGGATGCGGTCCCGATCCTCCTCTGCGGACTGCCTGCCCACATCGGGATTGGCACCAGCCCCTAACCCCTTGGTGACGCTGGCCCCCAATTGGAGATTGGTCTTCACCTTAGAATTCCGCAGGGCCTGGGCGTCCGTGTTGGCGCAGATGAATTCCACCCCCTCGATGGATTCCTCCACCATGTGATTGACCGCGTTGCTCCCGCCGCCTCCGACACCGATGACCTTGATGACTGCGCTTTGACTATGGGTATCCATCAGTTCAAACATGATCTCTCTTCACCTCTCACCTTTGGGTTTCCAACCCCCCTCGTCATCCGGGCCCCCTGCCCGGTATGAAACCGGATTAAAAATTCCCCTGGAACCAGTTCCGCATCCGTGCCCAAACCGCCCGAAGTCCCCGCGCTTCTCTGGGTAGGGCATGACTGAGAAACCGGTTTTGCTGCGCATAAATTAGTAATCCTACACCAGTCGCATAAATAGGATCCTGCAAAATTTCTTCGATGCCGGTGACAGACTGGGGCAATCCCAGGCGGACCGGCATCTGGAAGACGGATTCCGCCAACTCCATCAACCCTTCCATCTTCGCGCTGCCGCCGGTCAAAACTACCCCACCCGCTACCATGTCTTCGAAGCCGCTCCGCCGCAGTTCCAATTGCACCAGGGCGAGCAGTTCTTCATAGCGGGGTTCCACCACCTCTGCGAGCTTCTGTCGGGAGAGATGCCTGGGCGGACGCTCGCCGATGCTGGGCACCTCGATGGTTTCTTGCTTGGCCAACTTGGCGAGGGCACAGGCCTGTTCTACCTTGATCTTTTCCGCATACTGGGTAGGGGTGCGCAGGGCCACGGCGATATCGTTGGTCACCTGATCCCCGGCGATGGGAATCACCGCGGTGTGCCGAATAGCCCCGTCGGTGAACACTGCGATATCCGTGGTGCCGCCCCCGATGTCCACCAGACAGACCCCGAGCTCTTTCTCATCCTCAGTCAACACTGCATAGCTGGAGCTGAGCTGTTCCAAGACCAGATCATCCACTTCCA
>JALWWO010000023.1 GCA_027078745.1 Chromatiaceae bacterium | reverse complement strand
TGCCGTGCTCAATGCGCGGGACCGGGGCTTTCTCGCGGCCACGGGCGTGCCGGAAGATCGGCTGCATCTCTTGCCCAATGCGGTTTCCCTGGGGAAAGTGCCGTCGGCGGCTTCCCATCCCTTTGGGAATCGCCGCCTCTGGCTCTATCCCACCCGGGCCATTCGCCGCAAGAACCTGGGGGAGCTGTTGCTCTGGGCCGTTTTAGGCAGCGAGCGAGATCAGTTCGCCGCCACCCAGGCCCCCCAGAATCCGGCAGAACGGCCCATCTATCTCCGTTGGCGCGCTTTGGCGGAAGCCCTCCGATTGCCCCTCGCCTTCGAGCTGGGGGAGCAGGTGGAAGACTTCGCTGGATTGTTGCGATCTGCCCACGCCCTCATGAGCACGAGCATCGCTGAGGGCTTCGGCCTGGCGTTCCTGGAACCCTGGCTCGTGGGTCGACCCCTCGCCGGTCGAGATCTGCCGGAGATCACGGCGGACTTCAAGGCGAACGGCTTGCAGCTCGATCATCTGTATGCCCAACTGCCGGTGTCCTTGACCTGGCTCGATGTGCCGCGCTTGCGCCAAGCGCTGGAAACCGCTTTCCAGAACCGCATGCATGCCTATGGTCGGCAGGCGGAACCCGCGCAATTGGAAGCGCTTTGGGCAGGGATTCAACAGGCGGGTTGGATCGACTTTGGCCGCCTGGACGAGACCGCTCAAGAACGCGTGATCCGGTTGCTGCGCGCAGATCCCGATGCTCGCCGCCAGCTGAAAGGACAGCTGGGTTCGCTTCCGGACGAAGCGACCGTCGCGAAGAACCGCGCCCTGGTGATTCGGGAATACGCGTTGCCCCGCTACGGGCAGCGGCTCCGAAGGATCTATGAACGCCTGCTGGCTTCCCCTGTGGAGGCCCTCAGCCCTGGAAACGGAGAAGCCTTGCTGAATGCCTTCCTCGATCCGGCACGATTTTCTCTATTACGCACCTGAGCGCACCATGCACGAGCAAGCCCTGAAGCAACAGATTCGCAGGCTATCCAGACCCCTGACCCCCAGACCCACAGGCCAGACCCCACAGCTCCGCCCCCTGGCAGGGATTCGGGCGGTGCTCTTCGACATCTACGGTACCTTGGTGATCTCCGCTTCGGGAGACATCGGGCTTGGGGGAGAGCAGGATGAAGAACAGGCTTTTCAAGCAGCCCTGAAAGAAGCGGGATTGGCCGCACCGTCGGGCACCGGCCCCGAGCACCTCAAGGCCCTGATCCGACAGGCCCATGCCCTGCGAAAGGCCCAAGGCGTCGTTTATCCAGAGGTGGAAATCCGCAGCATCTGGCGACAACTGCTCTTCGGCCAGCAGTCCGTTGCCCCCGATCAGGAGGCCCAGATCGAGCGGCTGGCCCTAGCCTATGAGTGCCGCGTCAATCCGGTCTGGCCCATGCCGGGCCTGCGGGATCTGCTCCGCACCCTGCGCCAGCGGGGGCTGGTGCTGGGCATCGTGTCCAACGCCCAGTTTTACACGCCCCTCATGCTGGAAACCTTTTTGGAGTGCAGTTTGGAAGCAGCGGGATTTCATCGGCCGAGCTGTGTGTTCAGCTATGAACACTTGGAAGCCAAACCCTCCACCCGCCTGTATGAGCTGGCACAGGCGGATCTAGCGCGCCAGGGCATCGAACCCCAAGCCGTGCTCTATGTGGGCAATGATCGGCGCAACGACATCTGGCCCGCCTCCCAACTGGGCTTCCGCACCGCCCTCTTCGCCGGCGATCAACGGTCCCTGCGCCTGCGGTCGGAAGATCCCGACTGCGCCCAGGTCCAGCCGGATTGCTGGATCACGGAGTTAGCCCAGCTTGCAGCAGTGATCCGCTGAGCCCATGTCCGCCCTCGCGATTCAAAATCTGCGCAAGACCTATCCCAACGGATTCGTCGCCCTGAAGGGCATTGATCTTCAGGTGGAGCGGGGGGAATTCTTCGGACTGCTGGGTCCCAACGGGGCGGGAAAATCCACCCTCATCGGCATCCTCAGTTCCTTGGTCAACAAGACCGGCGGGCGGGTCTCTGTGTTCGGTCAGGATCTGGACCAGGCGCCGGAGGCGGTGAAATCCAGCTTGGGCCTGGTGCCCCAGGAATTCAATTGCAACCTCTTCCAACCCGTGCTGGAAGTGGTGATGAATCAGGCGGGTTATTACGGGATCCCGCGACAGGAAGCTCGGCGGCGAGCGGAATACTGCCTCCGCACGCTGGATCTTTGGGACCGTCGGCACACGGAGACCCGCCAGCTCTCCGGCGGCATGAAACGGCGCTTGCTGGTGGCTCGGGCCCTGGTGCACCAGCCCCGATTGCTGATCCTGGATGAGCCCACCGCCGGTGTGGACATCGAGATCCGTCGCGCCCTGTGGCAGTTTCTTCAGGAGTTGAACGAGCAGGGCACCACCATTCTGTTGACCACCCATTATCTGGAGGAAGCGGAAAACCTGTGTCGTCGGATTGCCCTGCTGCAGAAGGGCCGCATCGTTGCCCAAACCTCGGTGGATGCGTTGATCACCCGCCTGCCCTCGGAAACCTTTTTGTTGAACCTGCGGGATCCCCTCCAGGAAACGCCCCGTTGTCCAGGCTTTTCCTGCCGCAAGCGAGATGATCGTACGTTGGAAGTGGCGATCACCCGAGAACAGACCCTGAACCAGCTCTTTTCCCTGCTTTCCCAGCAGGGCATTGCGGTGTTGAGCCTGCGCAACAAGCAGAACCGCTTGGAGCAACTCGTGCTCAGCCTGTTGGAGGCTTCATGAACCGCTGGCGCCGCTATGGCATCGCCTTCCGCACCCTGTTCATGAAGGAAGTCCTGCGGTTCCTCCGCATCTGGATTCAGACCATCTTGCCTTCCGCCATCACTACGGCCCTGTATTTCCTAATCTTCGGCCGTCTGATCGGCGACCGCATCGGATCCATGGAGGGCCTGCCCTATGTGGAGTTCATCGTGCCCGGGCTGGTGCTCATGAGCGTCCTCACCAACGCCTATACTAATGTGGTCTCTTCCTTCTATCTGAGCAAATTCTCTCGCTATGTGGAGGAACTGTTGGTGGCGCCCCTGCCCCCTTGGGTGATCCTGGCGGGCTTCGTCGCCGGCGGGGTAGCCCGGGGGCTGGTGGTGGGG
>JALWWO010000022.1 GCA_027078745.1 Chromatiaceae bacterium | reverse complement strand
CCGATGTGGCCGGCGTGGAGGAAGCCAAGGAAGAGGTGGCGGAACTGGTGGAGTTCCTGCGGGATCCCGGGAAATTCCAGCGGTTGGGGGGCAAGATCCCTCGCGGGGTGCTCATGGTGGGACCGCCGGGCACGGGGAAAACCCTGTTGGCCCGGGCCATCGCCGGGGAAGCCAAGGTGCCTTTCTTCACCATCTCCGGTTCGGACTTCGTGGAAATGTTCGTGGGCGTGGGAGCCTCTCGGGTGCGGGATCTCTTCGAGCAGGCGAAGAAACAGGCACCCTGCATCATTTTCATCGATGAGATCGACGCGGTGGGCCGTCGGCGGGGGGCGGGGCTCGGAGGCGGCCACGACGAGCGGGAACAGACCCTCAATCAATTGCTGGTGGAGATGGACGGCTTTTCCGGCAACGAGGGCATCATCGTCATCGCGGCCACCAACCGGCCGGATGTGCTGGATCCCGCCTTGCTGCGCCCCGGTCGCTTTGATCGGCAAGTGGTGGTGCCCCTGCCGGATCTGGCGGGACGGGAACAGATTCTGAAGGTGCACATGCGCAAAGTGCCCTTGGCGGAAGATGTGGATGCGCGCACCATCGCCCGAGGCACGCCGGGGTTTTCCGGTGCGGATCTGGCCAATCTGGTCAATGAAGCGGCCCTGTTCGCCGCCCGCCTCGGCAAGAAGCGGGTAGATATGGAGATGTTCGAGCGGGCGAAGGACAAAATCTTGATGGGCACGGAACGCAAGTCCATGGTCATGTCCGAACGGGAAAAGAAACTCACCGCTTACCATGAATCTGGGCATTGCATCGTGGGTTGGGTGGTGCCAGAACATGATCCTGTGCACAAGGTGAGCATCATTCCCCGCGGACGCGCCCTGGGCGTTACTCTGTTCCTGCCGGAAAAGGATCGGTACAGCACCACCAAGCGCCATCTGGAAAGCCAGATTTCCACCCTGTTCGGCGGGCGAATCGCGGAGGAAATGATCTTCGGCCCCAAGTCCGTGACCACCGGCGCGGCCAACGACATCGAGCGGGCTACGGAAATCGCCCGCAACATGGTCACCCGCTACGGCCTGTCCGAGGCGCTCGGCCCCCTGGCTTATGAGGAGGATGAAGGGGAAGTGTTCTTGGGTCGGGCGGTCACCCAGACCAAGCACATCTCGCCTATCACCGCCCGAGCCATCGACCGAGAAGTGCGGCGGATCATTGACCGGAACTATCAGCGGGCCCAGGAGATCTTGGAGCGCCATCGGGATCAGCTCCATGCCATGGCCCAGGCACTCCTACAGTACGAAACCATCGATCTAGCGCAGATCCGCGCTATCATGGCGGGCAAACCCTGCCCGCCGCCGGAAGAAAAGGATTCCAACCGTTCCGGCGGCGATCCCTCCCCGGACAAAGATTTTCCTTCTGGAGATCTCGCCCCAGAACACTGAGGATTGCACCGATGCCAGACCAGTTCAAAGAGACGGGCTTTCTCCCCCTTGCCATCGCGGTGTTGACCATCTCCGATTCCCGCACCGAGGAAACAGATACTTCCGGGGCCTTTCTGCGGGAAGCGGCGGAAGCCGCTGGCCATTCGGTGCGCTGCAAGGAGATCGTGCCGGATGATGTGTATCAGATGCGGGCCATCTTCTCCCGCTGGATCGCAGATCCGCAAATCCAGGTCGTTTTGTCCACCGGCGGCACGGGCATCACGGGTCGAGACAGCACACCGGAAGCGGTGGTGCCCCTGTTGGATAAACAGATCGAGGGCTTTGGGGAAGTCTTCCGAGCGGTTTCCCTGGAAGAAATCGGCATGTCCACAGTGCAATCCCGCGCCCTGGCGGGCATGGCGAACGGCACCCTGATCTTTTGCTTGCCCGGCTCTCGGGGTGCCTGCAAGACCGCTTGGGAACGCATCCTCTTGTCCCAACTGGATCACCGCACCCGACCTTGCAACTTCGCCCAGCTCCTCCCCCGCCTGTTGGAAAACTGAACCATGTCCCCCTGTGATTGCGATCAAACGCCGAAGCCCCAAGGACTTTCTTCCTTAGAACAGGCGCGCCAACGGTTGCTCGACCGCGCGGAACCTCTTTCCGAACGGGAACGCCTTCCCCTCGCGCAAGGGCTGGACCGCATCCTTGCGGAACCGGTGCAGAGCCATATCGCGGTGCCCAGCTGGGATAACAGCGCCATGGATGGCTATGCAGTGCGGGCCTCGGAGATCCCGCCGGAAGGGGCTGAATTGCGGATCTCTCAGCGCATTCCCGCCGGCACCGCGGGCGATCCCCTGGAACCGGGCACCGCCGCCCGCATCTTCACCGGCGCACCCCTCCCGTCGGGGGCAGATGCGGTGGTGATTCAAGAAGTCTGCCGTCCGAGAGGGGAAAAGGTTTGGATCCCGGGGAACCTCAAGGTCGGGGCGAACATTCGCCGCACCGGAGAGGATATTCAGGCCGGTGCCCAGATCCTCCCGGCAGGTACCCGCTTGGCACCCCAGCATTTAGGGCTGGCGGCTTCCGTGGGGGTTGCGCAAGTGTCGGTCTACCGGCGGCTCCGGGTGGCGGTCTTTTCCAGTGGTGATGAATTGGTGATGCCCGGACAGCCTCTGGCGCCGGGGAAGATCTACAATTCCAATCGCTTCCTGCTCGCGGGCCTGTTGCAGCGCTTGGGCTGCGAAGTGATGGATTTGGGCACAGTGGAAGACAATCTGGAAGCGACCAAGCGCACCCTGGGCGAGGCAGCGGAACGGGCGGATCTGGTCTTAGCCACCGGCGGGGTTTCCGTGGGGGAGGAAGATCATGTGAAGCCCGCGGTGGAAGCCATGGGTTCCCTGGATCTCTGGAAGCTCGCTATCCGACCGGGCAAGCCCCTGGCCTTCGGGCATATCGGCGCGCGCCGCACGCCCTTCATCGGCCATCCGGGCAATCCGGTCTCCCTGTTCGTCACCTTCTGCCTGTTGACGAGACCCTTCGTTCAGCGGCAGCAGGGTATGCAAGGCGATCTCAGCCCGAAAGCCCTTTCCGTCCGGGCAGATTTCGACTGGCCCAAGGCGGGCAAGCGGCGGGAATTCCTACGGGCTCGCTTGGTACGGGACGCCCAGGGGCAAACCTGGGTGCAGGCCTATCCCTCCCGCTCTTCCGCTGTGCTCAGCTCGGTGGTTTGGGCCGATGGGCTGGCGGTGATTCCAGAAGGCTGCACCTTCCAGCGAGGAGACCGCTTGGATTTCATTCCCTTCTGCGAGCTCGGCGCATGATTCAGATCCGTTATTTCGCCAGCTTGCGAGAACGATTGGGGCGCGGGGAAGAAACACTGCCCGCCGATGGGGTCGCCAAGGTGCAGGATCTGATCGCTCAGTTGAGGGAACGGGGCGAGCCTTGGCAGGAAGTTTTCCAGGGCGATTTTCCGATCCTCATCGCTGTGAATCAGGAGATGGCCCAGCCAGAAAGCCCTGTGCGGGATGGGGATGAGGTAGCTTTTTTTCCGCCGGTAACCGGCGGCTGAGAAAAGAAAAGCCCCGCCGAAGCGGGGCTTGCGCAGCGTTGGGCTGTGGAACGGGCTTACATCATGCCGCCCATGTCACCCATGCCGCCGCCGGCAGGCGGCGGGGTTTCTTCCTTGGGTTCCTCGGCAACCATGGCTTCCGTGGTGATCATGAGCCCTGCGATGGAAGCGGCGTTCTGTAGGGCAGAACGGGTCACCTTGGTGGGATCCAGGATCCCCATCTCCATCATATCCCCATATTCGCCGGTAGCGGCATTATAGCCGAAGTTGCCTTCCCCTTCCGCCACGCGGTGCAGGATCACTGAGGCTTCTTCCCCTGCGTTGGAAACGATCTGGCGCAGAGGCTCTTCCATGGCGCGGCGGGCGATGCTGATGCCTACATCCTGATCATGGTTGGCACCGGACAGCCCTTCCAACTTCTTGAGGGCGCGCACCAGGGCCACGCCGCCGCCGGGCACGATGCCTTCTTCCACAGCAGCGCGGGTAGCGTGGAGGGCATCTTCTACCCGAGCCTTCTTTTCCTTCATCTCCACTTCGGTGGCCGCACCCACCTTGATGACGGCCACACCGCCTGCCAGCTTGGCCAAGCGCTCCTGCAGCTTCTCCCGATCATAGTCGGAAGTGGTTTCTTCGATCTGGGCCCGGATCTGCTCGCAGCGGGCCTTGATATCGGCTTCGGCACCGGCCCCATCGATGATGGTGGTTTCTTCCTTGCTCACCTGCACTCGCTTGGCAGTGCCCAGCTCATTGAGACCCGCTTTCTCTAAGGACAGGCCCACTTCTTCGGAAATCACCGTGGCACCGGTGAGAATAGCGATGTCCTGCAACATGGCCTTCCGGCGATCGCCGAAGCCTGGCGCTTTGACGGCGCAAACCTTAATGATGCCCCGCAGGCTGTTGACCACCAGGGTCGCCAGGGCTTCCCCTTCCACATCCTCTGCGATGATCAGCAGAGGACGGCTGGATTTGGCCACCGCTTCCAACACCGGCAGCAGATCCCGGATGTTGGAAATCTTTTTGTCGTGGAGCAGGATATAAGGATCTTCTAGCTCCACCTTCTGGGCATCTTGATTGTTGATGAAGTAGGGGGAGAGATAACCCCGATCGAACTGCATGCCCTCGACCACATCCAGTTCATTTTCGAGGGACTTGCCTTCTTCCACCGTGATGACGCCTTCTTTGCCCACCTTTTCCATGGCCTCGGCGATGATCTCCCCGATGGCGCTATCCGAGTTGGCGGAAATAGTGCCCACCTGCGCAATGGATCGGTTTTCTGTGCAGGGCTTGGAGAGCTCTTTGAGGGCTTCCACCGTGGTAGCAACCGCCTGATCGATGCCCCGCTTCAGATCCATGGGATTCATGCCGGCGGCCACCGCCTTGAGGCCTTCCCGCACCATGGCTTGGGCCAGCACGGTAGCAGTGGTGGTGCCGTCGCCCGCCACGTCGCTGGTCTGGGAAGCCACTTCCTTAACCATCTGGGCGCCCATGTTTTCGAACTTGTCCTTCAGCTCGATTTCCTTAGCGACGGAAACTCCGTCTTTGGTCACCGTGGGCGCGCCGAAACTCTTTTCCAGCACCACATTGCGCCCTTTGGGTCCCAGGGTTACCTTCACCGCATTGGCCAGGATATTCACCCCCGCCATCATCCGATTGCGGGCATCATCTCCGAACTTAACGTCTTTTGCACTCATCTTATCAATATCCTACTGGTTGTGGGTCATTCCGAATTCGGGAGAGGGAATCAGCCCTCGATGACACCCATGATGTCCTCTTCTCGCATGACCAAATATTCTTCGCCGCCGATCTTGACCTCGGTACCCGAATACTTGCCGAAGAGCACTCGGTCTCCCACCTTCACATCCAGCGGGCGCACATTGCCGTTTTCTAGAATCTTACCGTTGCCCACGGCGAGCACTTCCCCCTGGATTGGCTTCTCGGTGGCAGTGTCTGGAATCACGATGCCGCCGGCGGTGGTACGCTCTTCTTCCAAGCGGCGGACAACCACGCGGTCGTGGAGTGGACGAATGTTCATATCGAACGGCCTCCTAGCTAAGTTTGTTTTGGTGATCAATTCAGGGCGAATTGTTAGCACTCGCATTTTGTGAGTGCCAATAATAAGGGCAAATTACTCCTTGTCAAGGGGCCCAAGGGAAGAGCATCAGTCTCGTCCTCGGCGCCATTCCCCTTGGATCAGGATTTCCTTACCAGATCTTCCCGGGAGATCGCCAGGAAACAGAGGACGAACGGTGCGCAGAACGAGCTGCTGCCGGAGGGCAGGCACCAAGAGCAGGAAACCCAACAGATCGGTGATAAACCCTGGAAGCAACAGAACGAGGCCAGCGAGCAAGAGCAATGCACCGTCCAGCATCTCCAGGGCGGGCACTTCTCCCCGCGCGCTGGCCTGTTGGATCCGAGCGAGTACCTGAAAGCCCTGCTGTCGCACGAGCCAGGCACCCAGGAAAGCGGTGAACAGGCTCAAGCCGAGGGTGGGCAAGGCACCGATCTCTGCACCCACCTGGATGAGCACATAGAGTTCGATGAGCGGGGAAAGAAGGAGAATAAACAGGATGGGCACGGGGAACTCCTGGATGGATCGGATTTCTATGACGGAACATGCGGCTGTTTTCCCAGAATCCCACCCTTGAGGTTCTAGCGCACGCCCCGAATACTAGAAAGGTTTCATTCGAGTGATTCTATGACCACGTCCACACGCTTGCTCTTCTGCACCTGTCCCGATGCAGCCAGCGCAGACCAGCTGGCGGAAACCCTGGTGAGGGAACATCTCGCCGCCTGTGTCACGCAGATTCCCGGGGCTCAGTCCATTTACTTCTGGCAGGGACAGATCCAGCGGGATGCTGAAGTTCTGTTGCTCATCAAGACCATGGAGGATCGTTATCCGGCTTTGGAAGCCCGCATTCAGGCCCTGCATCCTTACGAGGTGCCGGAGATTCTGGCCGTCCCAATCCTGCAGGGCCTGCCCGCTTACCTGCAATGGGTGGAACAACAATGCACTTGAAGATGATGCGCCCCTTCTCAGCGCTTTTAGCGCTCCTGCTCTGGGCAGCACCGGCCTGGAATGAAGAAGAATTCTTGCCGCCGGAACAGGCTTTTCCCGTCTCCGCACAGGTGGAAGATCCGGAAACCCTGGTGATCTCTTGGGACATTGCCAAGGGCTATTATCTTTACCGGAGCAAGTTCCGATTTCGAAGCAAGACCGAGGGCATCGCGCTGGGGGAACCTCAGATTCCCCCGGGCACCGTGCATCAGGATCCCTTTTTCGGTGAGGTGGCGACCCTCCGAGATCGGGTAGCAGTGCGCTTGCCCCTGTTGCGCACCCAGGATGGCCCGAATCGCTTGGAACTGGAAACCACAGTGCAAGGCTGTGCGGATCAGGGTTTATGCTATCCCCCTCTGCACCAAAGCCTCGCGCTGGATCTACCGCCCCTGCCGAAGCCGGAAATTGCCCTCTCGACGATCTTAAAACCCCCTGCTGTGCCGGTCTCTCCCCTCGCGCAG
Organism: Chromatiaceae bacterium; assembly: GCA_027078745.1. GTDB lineage: Bacteria > Pseudomonadota > Gammaproteobacteria > Chromatiales > Chromatiaceae > JALWWO01. The sequence goes on along the minus strand of JALWWO010000022.1, from coordinate 92,124 downwards.
AATCCCTTAGCCCAGCGCTTGGGCTTCAATGCACTAGAAGACGACCTGTTGCCGGCGGAACAGGCCTATCGATTCAGCGCCCAGGTGTTGGACCCAGAAACGCTGATTCTTCATTGGGACATCGCTGAGGGCACCTTTCTCTACCAGGAAAACCTTCAGCTTTTCTTGGAAAATGCGGAGGGGGTGCAGCTAGGTGCTTATACACTCCCCCCCGCCCAGGTGAAAGCTGACACCGTGCGGCCCGATGGGGAGATCGGGGAGGTGGCGATCTACCATGGCAGCCTGGATGTACAGGTACCCTTGCTGCGCACCGATCCGGCACCCCAAACCATCGATTTGGTGGCCAAGTATCAGGGTTGCGCGGAACGGGGGGTTTGCTATCCTCCCCAGACCGCGCGGGTCCGCCTGAAGTTACCGGCGGCTACCTCAAGCCCAGCGCAACCGGCAGCCTCTGGCCCAGCAGTCAACACCAGCCAAGCAGCGCCCAGCGCCTCAACACCGCAACCGCCCCGCTCCGAAACGGATCGCATCGCCGCCACCCTGGCCCAGGGGAATTTCTGGACTGCTGTCGGCCTGTTCTTCCTCTCCGGTCTGCTGCTGGCCTTCACCCCCTGCGTCTTCCCCATGATTCCCATTCTCTCGGGCATCATCGCCGGACAGGGCGAGGGACTCACCACCTTCAAAGCGTTCTGGATGTCCTTGGTCTATGTGCTGAGCATGTCCCTCACCTATGCCTTGGTGGGACTGCTTGCCGGGTTCGGCGGTGCCAACCTCCAGGTGGACTTCCAAACCCCTTGGATCATCAGCCTGTTCGCCCTGGTCTTCGTGGCCCTCGCCCTCTCCATGTTCGGCTTCTACGATCTGCAACTGCCTTCTAGCCTGCAATCCAAACTCAGCACCTGGAGCAGCCGGCAGCAGGGGGGCAATCTCCTGGGGGTAGGGATCATGGGCGTGCTGTCCGCCCTCATCGTGGGGCCTTGCGTGGCGCCGCCCCTGGCGGGAGCGCTGTTGTTCATCGGGCAAAGCGGTGATGCCTGGCTGGGTTTCAGCGCCCTGTTCGCTCTGGGACTGGGCATGGGCGCACCCCTGCTGGTCATCGGCACTTCAGCGGGCAAGCTGCTGCCCAAGGCGGGCCCCTGGATGAATGCGGTGAAAGCGGTCTTCGGGGTGGGGCTCTTGGCGGTGGCCATCGTCCTGCTCGAACGCATCCTGCCCCCTGCCCTGGCCATGGCGCTCTGGGCTGCCCTGCTGATCGTCTCCGCCGTCTATCTGGGGGTGGGGCAGAGCTTGCCGCCGGAAGCCAGCGGCTGGCAGAAATTTTGGAAGGGGTTGGGCCTTCTCGCCCTAACCTATGGCATCCTCATGTTGATCGGCGCGGCAGCGGGGGGCAAGGATACGGTGCAACCGCTCCGGGGCCTCGGCTTCTCTTCAGGAACCGCTGCGCACCGAGAAACCGCTCGCTTCCAACGCATCAAGACCACCCGAGATTTGGATCGGGCCTTAGCCGAAGCCAAACGGCAGGGTAAGCCGGTGTTGCTGGATTTCTACGCGGATTGGTGCGTATCCTGTAAGGAAATGGAACGATACACCTTTTCCGATCCGGAAGTGGCCGCAGAGATGCAACGCTTTCTCTTGCTGCAAGCGGATGTGACCGCTAACGATGCGGAAGATCAAGCGTTGCTCCAGGGGCGTTTTGGACTGCCGGGCCCGCCGGCGATCCTGTTTTTCGACGCCCAGGGGCGAGAGCTGCGGGATCGGCGGGCAGTGGGCTTTCTCTCCAAAGACGAATTCCTCCCCCTGCTCCGGAGCATTCAGCCTTGAACCGACGCAAAGCCGTTCTTTTGGGGGTGCTGATCGCCCTGTTCGCCTTGGGCAGTTGGCAACACGGAACTCGATGGTGGGAGACGGGCGAGCAGCTTTACAGAGAAATTCCCGCCCTGTTCCATAACAAGGAAGATCGGCTGGATCATCTGCCCGATTTCCAGCTGCCCACTTTGGAAGGCTGGAAAATTTCCAGCAGCGCTTGGCAAGGTAAAGTGGTGGTGCTGAATTTCTGGGCGACCTGGTGTCCCCCCTGTGTGCGGGAGATGCCCCGCTTTGTAGAGATCCAACAGCGCCATCCTGAGCTTCAAGTGGTGGGCATCGCCATCGATGCACCGGAGGCGGTGAAAACCTTTGTACAACAGCATCCCCTCAACTATCCTATTCTGCTGGGCGACCTGCCGGCGGTGGAACTGTCCCGTCGTCTGGGCAATCGCCTGCAGGGATTGCCCTTCACCGCTATCTTCGATCGGGAAGGCAAGCTGATCTACGCTCGGATCGGAGAGATGACCACCAAAACCCTGGATGAGGTGCTCACACCCTTGCTAGCGCAAGCGGGCTAGGGGATACTGGATAGTTAACCAAAAAGTCTGCACAATTCCATTGCCCTTTTGCTGCGGGTCCTAATTCATGTCTACGCTGCTCGTGCTCAATGGTCCGAATCTCAACCTCTTGGGGAGCCGAGAGCCGGACCAATACGGGCACACCACCTTAGCCCAGATCGAAGCGCGGTTGCAGGCCTTGGGGCGGGAACTCGGGCAGGAGGTGCGATGCCTGCAGTCCAATGCGGAACATGTGCTCGTGGAAGCCGTCCATCAGGCGCGGGAGGAAGGCATCGCCTGCATCCTCCTCAATCCCGCCGCTTTCACCCATACTAGCGTGGCCCTGCGGGATGCTCTGGCCGGGGTACGCATCCCCTTCATTGAGATCCACCTTTCCAACATCCACGCCCGAGAGCCGTTCCGCGCCCATTCCTATTTTTCCGATCTTGCCTTGGGGGTGATCAGCGGGTTGGGTGCCATCGGCTATGAATTAGCGCTGCGCGCTGCCGTGGATTATCTGGCGCGAACTCCTGCATAAGGGCTTTTATGGACATCCGGAAGATTAAGAAACTCATCGAGCTGTTGGAGCGCTCGGATATCGCCGAGATCGAGATCCGAGAAGGGGAAGAATCTCTGCGCATCAGCCGTTACAGCACGGTAACTGGCCCTGCAGTACCCCAGGTTAGCACCCCAGCAACCCCCCAAGCCGCTGCGCCGGATGCGCCGGAGATCCAGGAGGAAACCCCGGAAAAGATTCCCGAGGAAAATTTAGTGCGCTCGCCCATGGTGGGCACCTTCTACCGAGCGCCCTCGCCGGGCAGCCGGCCCTTCGTGGAAGAGGGCCAGACGGTGAAACCCGGGGATATTCTCTGCATCATCGAAGCCATGAAGATCCTCAACCAGATCGAGAGCGAGCGTTCCGGCATCGTTCGGCAGATCCTGGTGGAAAACGGGCAGCCGGTGGAATACAACCAACCCCTGTTCGTAATCGAATAATCCCTTCCCCCTGTCAGCGATCCCTAACTGTCATGATCGAGAAGTTGCTCATCGCCAACCGTGGGGAAATCGCCCTGCGCATCCTGCGAGCTTGTCGGGAGCTGGGCATTAAGACCGTGGCCGTTCATTCCGAAGCGGATCGGGATCTGAAACCCGTGTTGCTCGCCGATGAGTCCGTGTGCATCGGTCCCGCGCCTTCCAGCGAGAGCTATCTCAATGTACCCGCCATCATCAGTGCCGCCGAGGTGACGGACACAGTAGCCATCCACCCGGGCTATGGGTTTCTGTCGGAGAATGCAGACTTTGCCGAGCGGGTGGAGCGGAGCGGCTTCATCTTCGTAGGACCCAAACCGGAGACCATCCGGCTCATGGGAGACAAGGTTTCTGCCATTCGGGCCATGAAGGAAGCGGGCGTGCCCTGCGTGCCCGGTTCTGATGGTCCTTTAGACGACAACCGCAAGCACACCTTGGCTTTGGCGCGGGAGATCGGCTATCCAGTCATCATCAAGGCGGCGGGCGGCGGCGGCGGTCGGGGCATGCGGGTGGTGCATTCGGAAGCCTCCCTGCTCAATGCCATCGCGCTGACCCGCGCGGAGGCGGCCGCTGCGTTCGGCAATGACACAGTCTATATGGAAAAGTATCTGGAGCGGCCCCGCCATGTGGAATTCCAGCTGATGGCAGATACCCAGGGCAACGCGATCCATCTGGGAGAGCGGGATTGCTCCATGCAGCGCCGTCATCAAAAGGTGGTCGAGGAAGCCCCAGCGCCTGGAATTACGGAAGCCCAGCGCAGAACCATCGGGGAGCGCTGCGCAGAGGCCTGCCGCCGCATCGGTTATCGCGGCGTGGGCACCTTTGAATTTCTCTATGAAGACGGGGAGTTCTATTTCATCGAGATGAACACCCGGGTGCAGGTGGAACATCCGGTCACGGAGATGGTCACCGGTGTGGACATCGTCAAAGAGCAGATTCTCATCGCTGCCGGAGAACCGCTCCGCTATCGGCAAGAGGACATCCAGCTTCGGGGCCACGCCATCGAATGCAGGCTCAACGCAGAGCATCCGGAAACCTTTCTCCCCTCGCCAGGCCGCATTCGGGAATTCCACGCCCCGGGCGGCCCGGGGATTCGTCTGGAAACCCACATCTACAGCGGTTACACCGTGCCGCCCCATTACGACTCCATGATCGGAAAGCTCATCGCTCACGGGGAAGACCGGCGTTCCGCCATCGCCCGCTTGTGCAATGCTTTGCGGGAAACCGTCATCGATGGCATCCATACCAACCTCCCCCTGCAGCGGCGCATCCTCACAGACGCCGTGTTTCAGAAGGGCGGTGCCAACATCCACTATTTGGAAAAGAAGCTGGGCATGTAGCCCCATGTCTTGGCTCCGGATCCGCCTGACTAGCTCCCGGGACCAAGCCCCCCTGCTGGAAGCTGCGCTGGAAAATCTGGGTGCGCTGGGCATCAGTCTGGAGGATGCGGGGGAGGAGCCCCAGTTCGAACCGCACCCTGGAGAAACACCCCTCTGGGAACAGGTACAGATCAGCGCCCTGTTGGCGCGGGAGACCCAGGCTCAGGCGGAACATCTGATCGCAACCTTGGGTGCTCAGCTCGGCATCATGCCCGAGTTAGAAATCCTGCCGGATCAGGCCTGGGAACGGGTCTGGCTGCGAGATCTCAAGCCCATGCCGTTTGGCAAGCGGCTCTGGGTCTGTCCCCAGGGTCAGCGCCCGCCGGTTTCCGAGGGGGCTATCTTGCTAACCCTGGATCCAGGCTTGGCCTTCGGCACTGGCCATCATCCCACCACGGCCCTATGTCTGAACTGGCTCGATGCCCTGCCGCTCTCGGGCAAGCGGCTGATCGATTACGGCTGTGGCTCCGGCATCCTCGCCATCGCGGGTCTTAAGCTCGGTGCAGCCCGGGCTATCGCCATCGATCTGGATCCCCAAGCCCTGGAAGCCACCGCTGACAACGCAGAACGGAATGGGGTGCGAGAACGCCTTCGGATCTGTTCGCCGGCGCAAGCGCCCGAGAAACCGGCGGATTGTTTGGTCGCTAACATCCTCGCCGGTCCGCTGAGGGATTTGGCCCCTCGGCTCGCCGCGCTGGTGAAAACCGGCGGCTCGATCGCCCTTTCCGGCATCCTGGAAGAACAGGCGGAGGCTGTCGCCGAAGCCTATGCCCCTTGGATCCGGTGGGAAGAAACGGTGCAGTCGGGGGAATGGGTCCTGTTGCAGGGGAAACGATGCTGAAGATCGGCCCCATCGTGCTGAACAATCGGCTGCTGCTGGCCCCCATGGCGGGAATCACGGATCTACCCTTCCGGAAACTCTGCCGGGACTTCGGCGCCGCCCTGGCCTTCGGCGAGATGATCACCGCTGATCAGCGGCTCTGGCGGACGGAGAAGACAAAAAAACGCCTGTGCTATGCGGGAGAGCCCCGGCCCCTCGCGGCTCAACTCCTGGGTTCCGAACCCCAAGCCCTGGCGGAAGCCGCCCGCGCCCTGGTGGATCAGGGGGTGGATCTCATCGATCTCAACCTGGGCTGTCCGGCAAAGAAAGTCTGCCGGACAGGATCGGGCGCTGCCCTGTTACGGCGGGAAAGTCAGGTGGGCCGGATACTGGAAACCCTGGTGAACGCGGTTCCCGTGCCCATAACCCTGAAGATCCGCACCGGCTGGTCGCCCGCAGAACGAAATGCCCTGCAAATCGCCCGCATCGCCCGAGAAAGCGGCGTCGCCGCCCTGAGCATCCACGGGCGCACGGCGCGTTGCAGCTATGGCGAGCCGGCAGAGTACGAGACGATCCGCGCGGTGAAGGCTGCAATGGATCTGCCCATCATCGCCAACGGGGACATCGATTCCCCCCAAAAAGCCCTTTGGGTGCTGCACCATACGGGGGCGGACGGGCTCATGATCGGCCGGGCGGCCCGAGGTCGTCCCTGGCTCTTTCGGGAGATCTTACAGGCCTTGGGCGAAGCCTTACCCCCCTGGAACCCGGTGGCTGTGATGGAAGCTCATCTGAATGCCCTGTGCCGTTTCTACGGTCGGGAGCGGGGCTTGCGCATCGCTCGGAAGCATCGGGCTTGGTATGCTGAAAACCTGCAAGATTTCTCCTCTGCTCAACTAGGATTGCCTGCTTATGAATGCCATTCGTCGCGCACTGATCAGCGTCTCCGATAAGACCGGCCTGGTCGCCTTCGCGGAAAACCTCGCCGCCCGCGGGATCGAGATTCTTTCCACCGGCGGCACCGCCCGCTTGCTCACGGAAAACGATATTCCCGTGGAGGAAGTTTCCGAATACACCGGCTTCCCCGAGATGATGGGCGGGCGGTTGAAGACCCTGCATCCCCTGGTGCACGGGGGCATTCTGGGGCGCAGAGGGGTCGACGAACGGGTCATGCGAGAGAACGGCATTCGGCCCATTGATCTGGTGGTGGTCAACCTCTATCCCTTTGAAAAAACTGTAGAAGACCCGGATTGCACCTTGGCAACGGCCATCGAGCACATCGATATCGGCGGGCCAGCCCTGCTGCGGGCGGCGGCAAAGAATCACGCGGCGGTCACCGTGATCGTGGATGCGGAGGATTACGGGCGGGTCTTGGAAGAGATGGATCGGCAGGAAGGGCGGGTTTCCGACGCGACCCGCTTTGATCTGGCAGTCAAAGCCTTTGAACACACGGCCCACTATGATGCGGCGATCGCCAACTATCTGGGGGCGCGGCTGGAAGATCCTCCCTCCCCCTTTCCCCGGACCTTGCATCTGCACTTTCGAAAGCAACAGACCATGCGCTATGGGGAAAACCCCCATCAGCGGGGCGCCTTCTATGTGGAGTCCCAGGTGGCCGAAGCGAGCGTTGCCACCGCGCGCCAACTGCAGGGAAAAGCCCTCTCCTACAACAATATCGCGGATGCAGATGCGGCCTTGGAATGCGTCAAACAGTTCGAGGAAGGTCCCGCCTGCGTCATCGTCAAACACGCCAACCCCTGCGGGGTCGCTCTGGGCAAGGATCTGATCGAAGCCTATCAGCGGGCCTTCCGCACGGATCCGGAATCCGCCTTCGGGGGCATCATCGCCTTCAATCAGCCCTTGGACGGGACCACCGCCCAGGCCATTCTGGATCAACAGTTCGTGGAAGTCATCATCGCTCCTCAGGTGTCTGAGGAAGCGGCCCAGGTCATCGCTGCCAAGCAGAACATCCGGTTGTTGGCCTGTGGCGATTGGACGTCAGAAGCCCTGCATCGACAGGATTTCAAGCGGGTGAACGGGGGATTGCTGGTGCAGGATGCGGATCTCGCCTTGGTTCAGGAGCTGCGCACCGTCACCCAGCGGGCACCCAGCGAAGCGGAGCTGACCGATCTGCGCTTCGCCTGGCGGGTGGCGAAGTTCGTGAAGTCCAATGCCATCGTTTACGCCAAAGACGGCATGACCATTGGCGTGGGCGCGGGTCAGATGAGCCGAGTTAACTCCGCCCGCATCGCCGCTCAAAAAGCGGAACAAGCGGGGCTGGAAGTCTCCGGCGCGGTCCTGGCTTCCGATGCTTTCTTTCCCTTCCGAGATGGGATCGATCAGGCGGCCGCTGCCGGGATCACGGCGATCATCCAGCCCGGAGGTTCCGTGCGGGATGAGGAAACCATCGCCGCTGCAGAGGAGCACGGCATGGCCATGGTGTTCACCGGCATGCGCCATTTCCGGCATTGATGGGTACCAGGATTCATCCCAGTGCGATCATCGAAGCCGGCGCTCAGGTCCACGCATCCGTGCGGGTGGGACCCTATTCCCTCATCGAGCGGGGGGCGGTGGTGGGGCCGGACTGCCGCATTGAAAGCTGTGTGCGGATCAGCGGGCGCACGAGATTGGGCCGAGGCAACCGGATCTGCCACGGGGTTACTCTGGGCACCGATGCCCAGGATCTGAGTTTCTCACCCGAACAGGCTAAGCCCCTGGTGATCGGGGATCACAATTATTTTCGGGAGAATGTGAACATCAGCGGGGGGTTGAAGTCGGCATCGGGCACCCGCATCGGCAGTCATAATTACTTCATGGCCTTTTCCCATGTGGGACACGATTGCCAAGTGGGGGATCACAATGTTTTCGCCAACGGTGCGACCCTGGCAGGTCATGTGGAGTTGGCACATCATATCTTTCTTTCCGGTCAAGTGGCGGTGCATCAATTCTGCCGCATCGGTGCTTATGTGCTGGTGGCTGGGGTGAGCGGTGTGCCCCAGGATGTGCCCCCCTTCGTGATCGCGGACGGCCATCGGGCGAAGATCGTCGGGCTCAATCGGATCGGGCTGAAACGCAACGGCTTTTCCCCCCAGCAGCGGCGCCGTATTCAAAACACCTATCGCATTCTGTTCCGCGCCGGCCTGCCCCTGTCCAAGGCCTTGAGCCGAGCAGAAGCAGCGGATGATTCTCCGGAAACCCGGCAGATACTCACCTTCATCCGCGCCAGCCAGCGCGGCATTCTCTCTCATGCCTAACGCGAGGGTATTGCCTTGAAAATTCTCATCGTCGGCGGCGGCGGGCGCGAACACGCCCTCGCCTGGAAAGCTGCCCAATCTCCCCTGACGGAAACTGTCTATGTAGCGCCGGGCAACGGGGGCACAGCCCAGGAACCCGGCGTCGAAAATGTGGCCATCCATGCGGAGGATGGGGAGGCGCTCTTGGCCTTTGCCACCACCAACGGCATCGACCTCACGATCATCGGCCCGGAAGCGCCCCTGGTGGCCGGGCTGGTGGATCGTTTCCAGGCGGCTGGACTGCGCTGCTTTGGCCCCAGTGCCGCCGCCGCCCGGCTGGAAGGCTCCAAATCCTTTGCAAAGGATTTCCTGCAGCGCCACGGGATTCCAACGGCGGCTTATCGCACCTTCACGGAACTGGAAGCTGCCCTGCGCTATGTGGAGGAAATCGGCGCGCCCCTGGTCATCAAGGCGGATGGGCTGGCGGCGGGCAAGGGGGTGATCCTGGCCCGGGATCCAGAGAGCGCCCGGCAGGCGGTGCGGGACATGCTTGAAGCACAGCGCTTCGGGGAAGCAGGGCGCAAGATCGTCATCGAGGAGTGGTTGCCAGGGGAAGAAGCGAGTTTCATGGCCTTGGTCTCCAAAGGTCAGATTCTGCCCCTGGCCAGTTCCCAGGATCACAAGGCCCGAGATGAAGGGGATCAGGGGCCGAACACTGGGGGCATGGGGGCTTATTCTCCCGCCCCTGTGGTCTCGGACGCCGTGGAAAAGCGCATTTTGGAAGAGATCATGCAGCCCACAGTGGCTGGGCTCGAAGCGGAAGGCATTCCCTACACGGGCTTTCTCTATGCCGGCCTCATGATCGCGCCGGACGGTGCGCCCAAGGTGTTGGAATTCAACTGTCGATTGGGGGATCCCGAGACCCAACCCCTGCTCCTGCGCCTGCAAACTGATCTGGTGGAGCTGTGCTTAGCGGCCCTGGACGGTCGCTTGCCTAGAATGCAGATGCAATGGGATCCCCGGGCCGCTTTGGGGGTAGTGCTCGCGGCGGCGGGCTATCCGGGGAATTATGCTAAGGGGCATCCGATCCAGGGTTTGGCGGCGGCCGCAGATTTCCCCGATGCCAAGGTGTTCCACGCGGGCACGCGCTTGGCGGGGGATCAGGTGGTGACCGACGGGGGGCGGGTGCTCTGCGTGACCGCTTTGGGAAACTCGATTCAGGAGGCACAGCGGCGAGCCTATGAGTTGGTGGATCGCATTCAGTGGGAGGGTCGATTCTATCGGCGAGACATCGGCCATCGCGCCCTCGCGCGGACGTCGGGCACCGCTTCTTGAGAGACAGAAGACCACCGAGGGGGGAACAGAACCATGCGCTTATTGGTCGTGCGCCATTATCGAACCATCAACAATCAGGCACGGGTCATCATGGGCTGGGGGGATGCGCCGCCTGCTGCGGGTTGGGAAAAGGATTTGCTTTGGGTCAAGGAGCGATTGTTGGCGCGGGGCATCGTGCTGGATGGGATCTGGTCCAGCGCTTTGGGCCGAGCAAAGGAAACCGCCCGCTATTATGGAGAAGCACTGGGTTGTTCCCGCCGATTTGCCAGTTCCCAACTCAACGAAGTGAACTATGGGATCCTCCGCCAACGCCCAAAATCCTGGGTGGAAAGCCATGTACCTCAGTACAAAACAGACCCTGCCTATGTATTCCCGGAAGGAGAAAGCTTCGATCAGATGCAAGTTCGGGTCGTTGCCTTTGTGAAACAACTGCAGGCCGACAATCCCCAAGCGACCCTGCTGCTCGTCGTCCATGCGGGGGTGATCCGAGGCTTGGTCTGTCATTGCTTAGGCTTGGGCCTGCGAGGCAATCTCAAGCGCAAGATCTCCCACCGCTACATCGGCGAGTTCCTGTTGACGACCGACGGGCATTGCTGCCGTTACGATGAATGGGGCAAGCCTTCCGGCTTCGCGAAATCGGGCCTGATCCAACTGCCCTGGCAACCCCGAACGCGACGCACGGCGACCGGTCAAGACCCAACCGCCGTTTCGGCTACTGGATTGCTCTCCCTCGCTTAGCCGTCTCTCAATCAGGGCCCGCCCGCTGTTCCGCTTCCCGCGCGATGCGGGTCTCTAGCTGCTGGATGCGCTGGCGGAGGATGGCGAGGTCCCGTTCCTGGGACTGCAGTTTGGCTTTCAGATGTGCCAATCGGGTCTTCGGGTCCCGATGCAGGATGCGTTCCATCAGTTCGAGTGCCACGATGCCCCGCCAAGCCCGCATGATCAGTCCCCGCAGTTGATAGACCCGCAACAACCGCGCGGTGCGACCCAGGCGCAGCAGCCGGACCAACCGGAGGCTTCGCAAAAAGGCGAACAAGGGCAGCAGGATGATGACCAGATTCAGCCAGTTCTTCAGGAGAAAGGCCCATTTGGATTCGGCCAACGAGGACAGAAAGATGAATTCCAGGCTGAAGGCTAACCAGATGAGAGAGGTACCGAAATCCAAGAACAGCTGTAGCTCCGGGTAGAAATGGATGTACTTGGAACCGAAGGTTTCGATAGCCAGGATGGGCAGGATCAGCAAGGCCATGAACAGCATGGGCACGCTGAACGCCCGTTCCAACCGTGCGAACAGCGCGCGATCCGGCACTTGCCAGCCCAAGAAGGGCACCCAGAGACAAGGGCCGTTGGGATGGGTGGAGAGGATCATCCGATAGGGAGGCACGAGCCAGAGCAGCAAGAGTTTGCCCGATGCCTGCCAACTGTACTCCCCCCGCCGGAAGTAGCCGATCAAGGACTCTAGGAAGACGGACAGCCAGAGCACGAAGAATAGCCCGCCGATGAGATCCCAGGCCAATCGGCCTTCCTCTTCCCGTTCCAGAGCGTGGAGCACCAGGGCGAGCAGGACGAGAAAGGCCAGGGCCACTGCGAACAGGATGCGATGGCGGACCGTGGCCTGTTCATGGGCAAGGCTGGGGCAATCCTGGGATTGTACGGGGGATTCATTCATGGGGGTTCCGGGCGATCCTGTTTTTCTATCAGAACCGCCCGGCAAGTCCTATAGCTTCAGCTCCTGCCAAGCCATGCGCTTGGGTTGCTTCAGGGCTTCGGGCAGGTGCTTGAGCTTCTTCACCAGGGCGGGCCAGAGCAGATTGTAATAAAGCTCTGCCCGCAGGCTATCCACGCCTTCCGCCGGCAAATGATAGGAAAGCGTCCGCCGTTCAAAGGGCTTGAGCCGGGTATCCATGCCCGGCTTGGTCGCCTTGGGCGGTGGGGCGGGCTGATCTTGATCGTTCAACAGGGTGTAGACCAAAAAGGCTTGGGGATCTTCCTTCGCCGGATGCACCTGGAAATTGGTCCAGAGCACCTTCCCCGAGGCATCCAGGGCGCTGAGCTTGAGATAGGCATTGCGGAAGGGAGCGCCGGTGGGCACATTGTGGGGCTGTAGATTTTCCAGCACCACTTCCACTTGCAGTTGATTCCCCTGGGACTGGGCATGCAAGTTGAGCTTGACCGCGCGGCGCAGCATGGCGAGATCATGCCCCCCGCCCATGGCGTGATTGACGACACCGCCCGCCACGGGCATATGACAGGATTGACAGGTTTCCCGACTGCCTCCCTCCAGATATTCGTCCCCCGTCTGGCACAGGGAGACCCCATGGGGATTATTGCGGCGATCATGACAGCCCAGGCAGGCGGCAGCGGTCTTCATCTCCGGATTGGGTGCTAGGGGAAGATCCAAATCCTGCACATCTTCCTCGCTCATGTAGGGCTTGCCCTGATTGTCCCGCCCGAGATGGGGATTGAGATCCCCCGATTCCTCGTATTCCACCCGCAGCCGTTGGGCGGCTTCCCCCTGCTCGTGGAAAAAACCATTGGGTCCCAGCAGGGTATCAGAAAGGGTCCAGGTGTCGATGCCCAGGCGCATCTTGCCTTCGGGGCCTTGGATACCGTGATAGGTGCCCAGGGTATGGCAGGCGACGCAGTTCACGCCCTCGGCGTAGGCGGGGGCTGCGTCTAGCTTGGTGGTGCCATCTCGGGCCGCATTGGGTGCATGACACTTGAGGCAGACGGGGTATTTCCCCCCCTTGGTCACCCCCTCTTGGGTGGGATCGCCCACCACCATGCGATAAAAGGCCCCGTGGATGGGATCGGAAAGGGCGGTGCTCTGGGCGTGCATGGATCCCTTCCACTGCCTGTAAATGTCCTGATGGCATTCCTTGCAGTGCTTGGCGCTGATCCGGTGGATCGGCACCGGTTTGCCGTCGAGCTGGGCCGCGGAAAGACCGCTGGAGCACAGCACCCAGGCTGCTGCCCCGAGGAAGCCGAGTAAGCATCTCATAGGAATCGCTCCTCTTCTCTGGGATGGGATCGTTAAAGATAGAAGGTTTTTTGAGAGAACGCGCCGGAGATTGCCCAATGGTATCAAACCGCAGAATGGCTATAATGCATCCCTTTCCCGATTTCTTTCAGGAGCGTCCATTGACCGGGAATCATGAACCTCCCCGCAGCTTCCAAGCGCTGATCCTCCGCTTGGAACAGTTCTGGGCCGCCCAGGGCTGCGCGATTCTGCAGCCCTATGACATGGAGATGGGCGCGGGCACCTTTCATCCCGCCACCTTTCTGCGGGCGATTGGGCCAGAGCCCTGGCGGAGCGCCTATGTGCAACCCTCTCGGCGGCCCACCGATGGCCGCTATGGGGAGAACCCCAACCGGCTCCAGCACTATTATCAATATCAAGTAGTCCTGAAGCCCTCTCCACTGGAAATTCAGGAGCGCTATCTGGACTCCCTGAAGGCCTTGGGCATCGATCCCTTGGTGCAAGACATCCGCTTTGTGGAAGACAACTGGGAATCCCCCACCCTAGGCGCCTGGGGGCTGGGTTGGGAAGTCTGGCTCAACGGCATGGAGATCACCCAATTTACCTATTTTCAGCAAGTGGGCGGCTTGGACTGCCGGCCGGTCATGGGAGAGATCACCTATGGACTCGAGCGCATCGCCATGTATCTCCAGGGGGTGGAAAGCGTGTTCGATCTGATCTGGACGGAGACCGCGGGCCACATCCTCACCTATGGGGACGTGTACCATCAAAACGAAGTGGAACAATCCGCCTACAATTTCGAGCAAGCGGAGGTCTCCAGCCTGTTCCGGCAGTTCGAAGACTGCGAGCGCCAGAGCAAGGCCCTCATCGAAGCGAACCTTCCCCTACCCGCTTATGAACAGATGCTTCGGGCTTCCCATCTCTTCAACCTGCTGGATGCGCGCCGAGCGATCTCTGTGACTGAGCGTCAGCGCTTCATCCTGCGGGTGCGCGCCTTGGCCAGCGCGGTGGCACAGGCCTATTTCGCGCGGCGGGAAGCCCTGGGCTTTCCCATGCTCCAGCGAGCGGAGGCCTAGGATGGCAGAACGAGATTGGCTGGTGGAGATCGGCACCGAGGAGCTGCCCCCTCAGGCCCTGAAACAGCTTTCAGAAGCCTTGGGCCAAGCTCTGCAAACCCAGCTCGCCCAGCAGCATCTTGCCCATGGCTCAGTGGAATGCTTCGCCACCCCCAGACGGCTGGCGGTGCGGATTCATGCTGTGCCCACCAAGCAGCCGGATCGGGAACAGTTGCGCCGAGGGCCTGCGCTCCAAGCGGCCTTTGATGCGACGGGTCAGCCCACCAAGGCGGCCTTGGGCTTCGCCCGCTCCTGCGGCGTGGATGTATCGGATTTGCAGCGCCTGGAGAACGAAAAAGGAGCCTGGTTGCTGTACCGCCAGCGGGATCCTGGCAAGGAGACGCGAGCGCTGGCGGCGGGCATGATCGAAGAAGCCTTAAAGGCGCTGCCCATTCCCAAGCGGATGCGCTGGGGAGATCGGGAAGAAAGCTTCGTGCGGCCCGTGCATTGGGTTCTCTCCCTGCTGGGGGGGGAGACGGTGCCCGGCACCCTGTTCGGGATCGAGATCGGGCACCGCACCCGCGGCCATCGCTTCCACCATCCCCAATGGCTGGAGATCTCGGAACCAGACGCCTACGAACCATTGCTGCGGGAAAAAGCCTGGGTGGAACCTTCCTTTGCGCGGCGGCGCGACCGTATCCGGCAACAGGTGGAAGCCCTAGCCCGAACGGTCAGCGGGGTTCCGGTGCTGGAAGAAAGCCTGCTCGACGAGGTCACCGCCCTCTGTGAATGGCCCGTGGCCCTCCTGGGCCAGTTCGACGAACACTTCCTGCGGGTGCCGCCGGAAGTGCTCATGGAAGCCATGCAGAAGCATCAGAAGTATTTCCCGTTGCGGGACACCAAAGGCGCGCTGCTGCCCTATTTCATCACTATCAGCAATATCGAAAGCCGAGATCCCCAACAAGTGCGGGCGGGCAACGAGCGGGTGATCCGCCCGCGCTTCGCGGACGCGGCCTTTTTCTGGGATCAGGATCGGAAGCAGCCCTTGGCAGACTATGCCCCTGGCCTGCATCAGGTGCTCTTTCAGGAAAAACTCGGCTCCCTGGGGGATAAATCCGAACGAGTGGCCCGCATCGCCCGCTGGATCGCCCAGCGGATCGGCTTTGACGAGGAGATCGCCGACCGTGCCGCTCGGCTGTCGAAGTGCGATCTGCTCACCCAGATGGTGGGGGAATTCCCCCGCTTGCAGGGCATCATGGGCCGCTACTATGGGGAGCATTCGGGGGAAGATCCCCGCATCTGCCTCGCTTTGGAAGAACAGTACTTGCCCCGCCAGGCTGGGGACCGGCTGCCTAGCAGCGACTGCGGGCGCATTCTCTCCCTGGCGGATCGTCTGGACAGCCTGTTGGGCATCTTCGCCATCGGCCAGAAGCCCAGCGGCGTGAAAGACCCTTACGGCCTGCGGCGGGCGGCCATCGGCCTGTTGCGCATCCTCATCGAAACCCCCTTGCCCCTGGATCTTCGGGAAATGCTCGCCTTCTGCGGCACTGGGCTACAGGATCGGATAGATACTGGAACGGCTCAAGGGGAGGTGCTGGCCTATGTGCTGGAACGCCTCCGCGGGTACTATCAGGAACAGGGCGTTCGGGGGGATTTTCTCGATGCGGTGCTCGCCACTGGCATCGCTCAGCCCAGCGACCTGGACCGGCGGATTCAGGCGGTCCGCGCCTTCGCTCAGCTGCCCGAAGCCGCTGCCCTCAGCGCCGCCAACAAGCGCATCCGCAACCTGCTCAAGAAGGCGGATCAGCCCATTCCCGATACCTTTGATGCCCAGCAATTGCAGGAGCCGGCGGAAGTGGAACTGAGCCAGAAGCTGGCCGCCCTGCGGGAGACCGTGCAGGCGCTGATTCAGAAACAAGCCTATGGGGAAGCCTTGCAGCAGCTCGCCAGTCTTCGGCCTGCGGTGGATCGCTTTTTCGAGGAAGTCATGGTGATGGTGGAAGATGAGCGAGTGCGCAACAATCGGTTGGCTTTGCTGGCCCAGCTGGAAGGCCTGTTCCTCGGGGTGGCGGACATTTCCCGACTGCGGGGCGAACCATGAACGCAGATTCCTATCAGGCCATGCTGGCGGCTGTGCAAGCCTTTCACGACAAACACCGCTTTCGGGAACGGGGCGGCGAGGAGATGACTTATCGCATCGCCCTCATGGCAGAAGAGCTAGGAGAGATTTCCGCCTGTGTGACCAAGGGGGGATCCCGGGAAGCCCTGGCGGAAGAACTGGCGGATCTCTTGATTCTGCTCTTGGGCACCGCCCTCGCCCAAGAGATCGATCTCAACGCCGCCTTTTGGGCGAAGATGCAAAAGCTCCAAAGCCGGAAGGCGCGGATCATCGACGGCCGAATTCGGGTCTCCGAATTTCGGGACTGATCCCCCCGCCCTGTTTATTCCCCTAAGTGAATATGGAGCTGCCATGAATGCCACCCCTGAAAGCCTGTTGGAAAAAACTGCCAAGCTCTCGGACGAAGTAACCCGACCCTTCCCCGCCTCCCGCAAGATCTATGTGCAGGGTTCTCGCCCGGACATTCGAGTGCCCATGCGGGAGGTACAGCTCTCCCCCACCCATACCCAGTCCGGCCGGGAAGAGAATCCCCCCATCTTCCTGTACGACACCTCCGGCCCCTACACAGATCCGGCGGTCAAGATCGATCTGCGCAAGGGCCTTCCCGCACTGCGCACCCCCTGGATCGAGGAACGGGGCGACACAGAGGTGCTGCCCGGCCCCAGTTCTGCGTTTGTCCGCCGTCGTCAGCAGGATCCGGAATTGGACTGGCTGCGGTTTCGCAACCCCCGTCCTCCCCGTCGGGCGAGACCGGGCGCCAATGTAACCCAGATGCACTATGCGCGGCGGGGGATCATCACGCCGGAAATGGAATTCGCCGCCCTTCGAGAGAACCTCAAGCTGGATGCGCTGCGGGCCGATCCGCGCTATGAAAAGCTGTTGCGCCAGCACCCGGGCCAAGCCTGGGGTGCCCAGATCCCCGAGACCATCACCCCCGAATTTGTGCGCGCGGAGATCGCCGCCGGCCGCGCCATCCTCCCCGCAAACATCAACCATCCCGAGTTGGAACCCATGGTCATCGGGCGCAACTTCCGGGTAAAGATCAACACCAACATCGGGAATTCCGCCCTGACTTCCAGCATTGCAGAGGAAGTGGAAAAGATGGTCTGGTCCGCCCGCTGGGGGGGGGACACCCTCATGGATCTCTCCACGGGCAAGCACATTCACGAGACCCGAGAATGGATCTTGCGAAATGCCCCCGTGCCCATCGGCACTGTGCCCATCTATCAGGCCTTGGAAAAGGTGGACGGGAAGCCGGAGGAACTCAGCTGGCCCCTGTTTCGGGATACCCTCATCGAACAGGCGGAACAGGGGGTGGACTATTTCACCATCCACGCGGGGGTGCGCCTGGCCTATGTGCCCCTCACAGCGGAGCGGGTTACAGGCATCGTTTCCCGAGGCGGTTCCATCCTCGCCAAATGGTGCCTGGCGCATCATCAGGAAAATTTCCTCTACACCCATTTCGCCGAGATCTGCGAGATCATGAAGGCCTATGATGTGGCCTTCAGCCTGGGGGATGGTCTGCGGCCGGGCAGCCTGGCGGATGCCAACGACCGCGCTCAGTTCGCCGAGCTAGAAACCCTGGGCGAGCTGACCAAGATCGCCTGGGATCAGGATGTGCAAGTGATGATCGAAGGGCCTGGCCACGTGCCCTTGCAGAAGATTCGGGAGAATGTGGACAAGGAATTGCGGGACTGTTACGAAGCCCCCTTCTACACC
Source organism: Chromatiaceae bacterium (assembly GCA_027078745.1). GTDB lineage: Bacteria > Pseudomonadota > Gammaproteobacteria > Chromatiales > Chromatiaceae > JALWWO01. The sequence goes on along the minus strand of JALWWO010000022.1, from coordinate 74,095 downwards.
CTGGGCCCCTTGGTCACAGATGTGGCAGCGGGCTATGACCACATCAGTTCCGCCATCGGGGCGGCCAACATCGGCTGGTACGGCACCGCCATGCTCTGCTATGTGACCCCCAAGGAACATCTGGGCCTGCCGGATAAGGAAGACGTGCGAAACGGCATCCTCGCCTATAAGATCGCTGCCCACGCGGCAGACCTGGCCAAGGGGTTCCCCGGTGCCCAGCTCCGAGACAATGCCCTTTCCAAAGCCCGCTTTGAATTCCGCTGGGAGGATCAGTTCAACCTTTCCCTGGATCCCGAGCGGGCTCGGGCCTATCACGATGCCACGCTGCCCCATGAATCCCATAAACTGGCCCATTTCTGCTCCATGTGCGGACCCCATTTCTGCTCCATGAAGATCACCCAAGAGGTGCGGGACTACGCGCAAGCCCAGCAGATTTCCGACATGCGGCAGGCAATGGAAGCGGGCATGCGGGAGAAGTCTGAAGAGTTCCTCGCCGAAGGGGCGAAGCTCTACCGAGAAGTCTGATTCAGGAGATACAGACGGGTACCCGCTCGGAGGGGACGGATCCAGAGATCGAGCTTCGCCCAATCTTCCGGCAATCGATCCCGAATCGCCGCTTTCGCTGCAGAAGCGCTTGGATAGAGATCATAGATCAGCGCATACCAGGGTCGACCTTGCAAGCGGCCTTGCAAGTAATAGAGAGGGTGATCGGCCACCTCTTGGGCTGCAAATGCTTTCAATCGATCCAAACGGAAGAATCCGATGACCTGCAAGCCGAACTGGGGTTTTTCCAGCACGATGCTTCCCTCGGGTTCTGGATCGAGCTCCCGATCCACTGGTTTTTTCAGCATTTCTCTTTCCGCTGTCTGAGATGCGGTTTGCGGTGGAGATGCTAGCGGTTCCTCGGGCACTGCGGCTGGTTTTGGGATCTCATTCTCTGCTGGCATCGGCTGCGGGCTGATTTCCGGCGCTGGGGCTGCTGCTTCCGGCGGCGGTGGTTCCTGAGGTGGTGCCATCGCCGCCGCACCAGGAGCAAGCTGCGCTGCAAGCCGAGCTTGGCTGGCTTGGAGCGCCGCCAGCTGTGCTTGAAACGCTTTTTCCATCGCTAAGCGCTGCGCCTGTTCTTGCATCCAACGCTGTTGGATCGCCTCCAATGCTTGATCCGAAGTTTGGGACCGGGAAAGAGCCGCCATCCGGTCCGTGATCTCGGCGAGCCGCTGCTGTGCCAGACGGTCGTTATGCTGTGCCATCGCGATTTCTTCCAGCCGCTGTTGCAAGCGACCGATCGCCCCTTGGAATTCCCCCCGCAGCTGGTCCAACTGGGCTTCAGAACCCCAGAACACGAAGAGGGCGAGGGCGGCGGCAGAGACTGAGAAAAATAGGGTAGCCCAACGGATGCGGCTGAGCTGTCCCGCTGTCTCATCTAGATGGGTGTCGATGAGCTGTTGCAGGGCGAACAGGTGCCGGCGATACCGGGCATCCAATGCCTGGATGCGCGCTTCCAGGGAGGGGGGCGATTCAGATGTTCCCCCTTCATGGAAGGGGGATCGCTGGGTCTCCGGTGCGGGAGATTGTGGATCGACCATGAATGCCTGGATTAGCGTGCCTCGATAAGGTCTTTGCCACCCGCCTGGGTTTGTCACTGCCCCCAGGTCCGACGGCGAACCTCACCCATTGGAGGAATTCCGCCAGATTCCCAGCGGCCAGTTAGGGCGGATTCTGAATTTTCTCACTGCAACAGGGTTCGCCCTCAGCATCGGTCGGCAGGCCCTCTCGCTTTTCCCGATGATGGCAGCTGCTTTGACTTCCCTCTGCACGCACCTCACTTCTACACCCACCGGGTTCGTCATGATTTCCTCCGCACCGGTGGTTCCGACGAACATTGCGGCGAGAAGAATTGCGATGCTTGGGCTTTGGCATTTCCTAGGGGATGGCTCCATACTGGTTAAAGATTAGCATGACCTAGTTTGCAGGCAGCCCGGATGATCCGATCGAAGTTTTTCCAGGGGGGTTTTTGGATTCGGGACAGTCTCTCCCTTTTGCTCCTCTTGGCCGCTTCCTATGTTGCAACCCTGGTGATTCTCCGGGCGGAAGAACTCCAAACCTATGAGCGGGATCTCGCCCTGCTCAACGATGCCCGCTACGGCCTATTCGATGCCCATCTCTGGGCGGATCAGATCGCCGCCGTGCTGGAACAAAAGATCGACCGCTTTTCGCTCAATGAAGAGAATAAACCCCGATTAAAGCGTCAGATCGAGCGGATTCTCGATCGGCTCTTGGTGGCATTCGATGCCTATCAGCGCCAGCGGGTCCAGACGGCGGAACATTGGTGGCAGCGCCTCGGGGGCGCTCTGCGTCAGCGGGTGCAGGATCTCTTCATCGATCTGGAGGAGCTGCGGGAACAGGTACCCCAGTATTCGGAACAGATCCTGAAAACTCTGGCACAACCGGAAACTAAAGAGGAGATCCGCGCCCAGTTGAAACAGGCGCTCCACCACTGGGTGGAAACCGTGTTCACTCAGATCGATCGGCGGGAGTTCCAAGGGGTGCTGGACCGTTACGGATGCAAGGATGCGGAAGCCTGCCGCACTCTGTTCGCAGGGCGGATTCGCACCTTGCAATCGACGGTGGATCAGCACACGCAGATCTTGCTGGGACTCGCAGGCCTAGCGTTTTTGGTCGCTCTTTCTCCCGGCATCGCTGCCCTTTCCCAATCCCAGGTATTGTTCCTCACCCTCATGAGCCTCGTCCTGTGCATAGCGGGCATTTTCACGCCCATGATCGCCATCGAAGCGAAGATTCAATCCCTCCGCCTGGCGTTCCTGGGAGAATCCATCGTTTTCACTGATCAAGTTTTGTATTTTCAGAGCAAAAGCGTGGTGGAGGTAGTGCAGCTTCTCTTCTATTCGGGAAAGCGCAATCTGCTGATCTTGAGCATGCTCATCGGTCTCTTCAGCATCCTATTCCCCATCGGCAAGCTCATCGCGAGCTATTTCTATTTCCACAGCAAGCGCGGGCGCCGCAATCGATTCGTGCGCTTCCTCGCCTTGCAGTCCGGCAAGTGGTCCATGGCGGATGTGTTCGTGGTCGCCCTGTTCATGGCCTACACTGGTTTTTATGGCTTGCTCGACAATCAGCTCAGCTTGCTCGCCCAGATCCATCCGGAGATGCTGGAGATCTTTACCACTAACGGCACCCGCTTGCAGGCTGGCTTTTATCTCTTCCTAGGTTTTAGCCTGTCGAGCATTGTTATTTCCACGGTCCTCGACCTCCATTTCCGAACCAAACGCTCATGAAATCTTTCCTCAAACTCTTCGCCTTGCTGCTCGTGCTGGGCCTTGCGGTCGCCGCTGCCTTGCCACTGCTCCTCGACACAGATCCCGCAAAATCGAAACTCTGCGCATTGCTCCAAGCCCAGACCGGCTATGCCTGTGAGATTCAAGGGGAACTGAAGCTGGATTGGATGCCCTCGCCCAGAATCTCCTTAGCCCATGTCTTGCTCAAGTCCCCTTCCGGCAAACCCCTGTTTTCCGTAGACCAACTGAATATCCAGCTTCAACCCGGAGTGATTAGGAGCGAAGAGCGGAAGGGCCCCTGGCAGGGCAGCCTACAACTTGCCGGCAGGCTGGAACGCTGGCCAACTTCGGAAAGGCCATTGGGCCAACTGGCCCTGAACGGTGCATGGCGATGGGATTCCACGGGCTGGCAATTGCGTATTCTGCAAGCTCGACTCGATGATACTCATTGGACAGGTCGCTTCTGGGGATCTGCGGATCAGCCTGCGCCCGTTCAGTTTGCCCTGCGAGGAGATGAATTAGATCTCAGTCCCTATCTGGCTGTTCTGACACTCAAACCGGAGCAAGCCCCCGATCAAACTGCTCCGGTCTCGCCGCCCATCGGCCCATCGAATGCATCCCGTTCCAAAACCGCTTGGTCGGGCACTGTGCAGCTGGATCGACTGAAGCTGTACGGACTGGGCTTTCAGCAAGTGCAGCTTTCCCTCCGATCTCAACCGAGCATCGCCCTGGAAATGCAGGTTGGAGAAAGCTATGGGGGGACTTGGCAGGGGGATTTGCACTGGCAGACTCGGCAGGGTGTGCCCTGGATTCAGCTTGCACAGCGGGCGGAAGGTGTGCAGATCGGGCCGTTGCTGCAGGATCTGCTGGGGAAGGTGCCCCTGCAAGGCACCGGCGATCTGGAATTGGAAGTACAGGGGCCGATCTCCCAAATTCAGCAGCTACAAGGCACCCTATCCCTCCGAATTGTGGATGGCCTTTTGCAAGGTCCTTCCTTGGAACAGCTGCTACAGCAGGCCCGGCAGGGGCAATCTGCACTCGATCAACCCAGCCGAGGCACCCGTTTTCAACGGCTGCAGGGCAGCGCCACCTTAGCCCAAGGTCTGTTGCGCAATGACGATCTCTTGCTTCGGGCCGATCATCTGCAAGCGACGGGCAGCGGCAGCCTGGATCTGGTGCAACGGTATCTGGACTATCGCTTGGTTCCTCGACTGCAACAGGTGCCGGCAGGTGCACCGCTCCGAGATCTGGAAGGCGTGCCCATTCCCATTCGGATCCGAGGCGATTTCGATCATCTGCAATGGCAGGTGGATCTGGCGGCTGCATTGCAGGGAGCTGCGCAGCGGAAACTGCTGCGGAAGCTGGAGGCGCGCACGGCGGTGCCCGGCCTGGAACGCGGGCTGCGCCAGCTCTTCGGCCATTGAAGATGGACGAGTGCGAACGCTTTGCCCAACAGGTGCTGGATTGGTTCCAAGCGCATGGGCGCAAGGATCTGCCCTGGCAACAGCCCGCCACTCCCTATCGGGTCTGGGTCTCAGAAATCATGCTGCAACAGACCCGCGTTTCTGCGGTGATCCCCTATTTCCAGCGCTTCATGGCGCGCTTTCCTCGGATCGCGGATCTCGCCCAAGCGCCGGAAGATGCAGTGCTCCATCTCTGGTCAGGCTTAGGCTACTATGCGCGCGCCAGGAATCTCCACCGAGCAGCCCAGATCCTCATGACCGAGCACGGCGGCGAATTTCCCCGAGACCTGGCAGCCATCCAAGCCTTGCCGGGTATCGGCCGCTCCACCGCCGGCGCCATCCTTTCCCTAGCCTTTGGGCTGCCCTTTCCCATCCTGGATGGCAATGTGAAGCGGGTGCTCGCCCGCTATTGGGCCGTGCCTGGCTGGCCCGGTCAAAGCGCGGTATCCAAGCGCCTCTGGGCCCTCTCCAGTGCCTGCACGCCGGAAGTGAACACCGGTGCCTTCAATCAGGGCATGATGGATCTGGGGGCTACCCTGTGCCAGCGCAATCAACCGGATTGCGACCGCTGTCCTCTGCGATCCGGCTGCCGCGCTCGGGCTGCCGGCGATCCCTGTGCCTATCCGCAGCCCAAACCCCGCCGAACATTGCCCGTGCGCCGCATTCAGCTCCTAATTCTGCGCAACGCACAAGGGGAAGTGCTGCTAGAGCGCAGGCCGCCCACGGGCATTTGGGGGGGGCTTTGGAGCTTCCCGGAATGTGCCCCGCAGCGCGCGCCGGAAGACTGCTGTCAGGATCGCTTTCACCTGCAGCCCCGTCGGATTGAAATCCTGCCGGTGCGCCGTCATACCTTTACCCACTTCCAACTGGAAATGGTTCCGGTGCTGCTCGAAGTATCGGATACCCCCAAGGCCGTGCAGGAAGGGGATGGCCTGATCTGGTATGCCCCCCAAGCGCCGATTTCCTTGGGCTTAGCAGCGCCCATCGCCCGAATCTTGGCAGGGCGACCACTAACCGATGAAAAGGAAAAGCGAACATGACCCGAACGGTCCATTGCATCAAACTGGGTAGGGAGGCGGAAGGTCTGGATCGTCCTCCCTATCCAGGCGAGCTGGGCAAGCGCATCTATGAACAGGTTTCCAAGGAGGCCTGGCAAGCTTGGCTGCGCCATCAAACCATGCTCATCAATGAAAACCGCCTTAGCCCTATCGATCCTCGGGCTAGACAGTTTCTGGAAACCCAGATGGAGCAATATTTCTTCGGGGAGGGTGCCGCGCTGCCGCCGGATTACCGACCGCCGGAATAACTGCTTGCACTCTGTCCGCTCCGCACCTATTTAACTGAGCGCATGATTGAAACGATTAACCGTTTACAGGAGTCCACTCATGGCCCATGAACTGCCCCCTCTGCCCTATGCGATGGATGCGTTAGCCCCCGTCCTTTCCCAGGAGACCTTGGAATATCATTATGGCAAGCACCATCAAACCTATGTGACCAACCTCAACAACCTGATCCCTGGCACGGAGTTCGAGCAGATGCCCCTGGAAGACATCATCCTAAAATCCTCCGGCGGCATCTTTAACAATGCGGCCCAGGTCTGGAATCACAGCTTTTACTGGAATTGCCTCAGCCCCAACGGGGGCGGGGCACCCACAGGTGCCTTGGCGGAAGCCATCGATGCGAAGTTCGGTTCCTTTGAAGACTTCAAGAAGGCGTTTGCCCAGTCCGCCGCTACAAATTTCGGTTCCGGCTGGACTTGGTTAGTGAAGAACGAAGATGGCGCCCTGGAGATCCTTAACACTTCCAACGCAGGCACGCCCATGACCCAGGGCAAGAAGGCCTTGCTCACAGTGGATGTATGGGAGCATGCCTATTACATCGACTATCGGAATGCGCGGCCCAAGTATCTGGAAGCCATCTGGGATCTCATCAACTGGGACTTTGTGGCATCGAACTATGCTGGATAGTTGGACGGGTTGATCGATCCGAACAAAAACAGGTCAGTCCGAGAAATCGGGCGACCTGTTTTTTTCTTCATCGCTTGAGCAACGAGGCGCCAGGTTTCTTTACATTGTATTTTTCATGGCTGACCAGCTGTTCTACAACAATGCCCTGCTCCGTGCGCCTTAAGATCAGTCGAAAATCTCGATTGATGGGGATGGAAATGATATTTCTATTATAGCGCATCTGCTTGCCTCGATATTTCGAATGGTGCTTCCCGCTTTCGATCTCTGCAATGATCGCCCTCGCCTTTCGGATGAGTGATTTCCGAACCAGCGGTCTTAAATCGATGGGATCTTGCTCGAATTGCTTTTCCCAAGAATCCGTTCTTTTGCGTTCCGCAGATCTTTTTTCCTGGACGCATCGATGGCAATACTGGCCCTTACCTCGATGACCGCAGGGAAATCGTTTTTTAACCATTGCGCAGACAAGCGATTCTTTTTAGCTATCCATGCTCAGCGATGCCGCAAGCCTTTGGCTTCCCCAGGCGAAGAAGATTCCCTCTCCGAATTGGAACGAACGACCGGCAGACAGCACTATTGATCTGCTAGTGATTCATGGTATCAGTTTACCACCAGGAAAGTTCGGTGGGCCATGGATTCACGCGCTGTTTCAGAATCGCTTGGACCCCCAGGCAGATCCCTATTTCGCGACCATCGCCGGCTTGCGCGTTTCCAGCCATCTGCTTATCCGACGCTCAGGGGAACTCGTTCAATATGTGGATCTGTACAAGCGGGCCTGGCATGCAGGGGCTTCCCACTTCGAGGGGCGGACAGGCTGTAACGATTTCTCCATCGGAATCGAGCTGGAAGGAACCGATCAGATCCCCTATACCGATCGGCAATATGCGGTGCTGGCGGAGACGGCGCACCAGCTCATGCGCTATTTTCCAAAGATCGGAACCGACCGGATCGTAGGCCACTGCCATATCGCGCCGGGCCGAAAAACTGACCCTGGACCCGCCTTCGATTGGCAACGGTTTTTCACATTGCTCGCCGCAGTTCAGATCCCCCGCAAAAAAACAGGCTATGAACCCGAGGGCTCATAGCCTGTCTTCTTTCGGGCGCTAAGCCTGCTCAGCCTTTCGCCCAACTACTCGCAGGGGCTTGCTTACCGACGGCCCCCATGGTCTCTGCCGCCGCCATGGCGGTCATCGTCTCCGTTATGGTCGCCGGGGCTATTGCCGTTGTGGTCGTCGTCGCCATCATGGTTGCCGAATCCGCCGCCGTTGTGGTCATCGTCGCCATCATGGTTGCCGAATCCGCCGCCGTTGTGGTTGTCATCGTCGAAGCCACCACCGGGGCCACCGAATCCGCCGCCGTTGTGGTCGTCGTTATGATCGTGATCGCCGCCGAGGTCGAAGTCGTCATCATCATGCCGAGGACCCCAATGCTGACATCCCCCATCTCGACAACCGCCCCGTTCCATGGGGGAGTCCACGATGGCATCCACTTCTTCTTGGCTCATCCGCTGGGCTTCATAGACCACCCCAAGCGCCTCTAACCGGTTTACAAAAGCACGCAGATGATTGCGGGAACCCATCATAAGCCTGGCATAGCTGAGGGCCAGATCCGGATGATCCGTATTTGCGATAGCATCTTCCAGATCTAGGATATCCACTTCCTCAATCAGGGCCGCCGCTCGAAGGGCCTGCTCCAAGGACTCGCTTCCCTGATCGACGAGCGTCTGATAAAGATCCGCCAGTTGAGCATTGTTAAACACCCCCAAGGCGTCGGCGACAATCGGATCTTCGATGCCATAGCGGTCAAGCTGCCGCTTCATAGCATTCATATGGCCTTGCTCCGACCAAGAGATATTGTCAAAGATCCGTTCATCCCAGAGGCTGAAGAAGTTCTGATAGACATCTCGGGCCAGCTTTTCTTCCTCTCGCATGTACTGGAGATCGGCGATCTCCTCCGGCGTCAGCGCCGCAATCTCCGCATCCAAGTTATGGCTGGAAGCACCGGAGAAGCCACCGCCGCGCCAGTTCGCTTCCACAGGATTCGCGATAAAGGTAGTAGCCAGCAAGCAGCTGGTTGCCAGGGTTGTGAGCTTCATGGTCACCTCCTGAGGTTTCTCACCGGGCTAAAAATTATGGTGTTCAAAAAACTGTTCGGTCTAATATGATGATTATCAATTGATTCAAAAACGTTCATGGGCTCCCCCTCGCAACACTCTGGGTGTACAGGGACATGAGGATGCCAAAGCCCGCCATGAGAGTGAGCATGGAAGTACCCCCATAGCTCACCAGGGGAAGGGGCACACCGACCACCGGTAACAGGCCGCTGACCATACCCATGTTGACGAAGAGATAGACAAAGAACACAAGGATCAAGCTGCCCGCCAACAACCGACCGAAGGTATTTGGAATATGCGCAGCCATGTATAACCCTCGGAAGATGATGAAGAGATAGATACCCAATAGGGCTAGAATGCCGAATAAGCCGAGTTCTTCCCCGAGCACGGCGAAGATGAAATCCGTGGAGCGTTCGGGCAGAAATTCCAGATGGGATTGGGTGCCATTGCCCAAGCCTTTGCCGTAGAGACCGCCGGAGCCGATGGCAATCTTCGACTGAATGATGTGGTAGCCTGCCCCCAAGGGATCCCGCTCTGGATCGAGCAGGGTCAGCACCCGCTGCCGCTGATAGTCCCGCATGAAATGCCAGAGTACCGGCATGAGGGCGGCACCGGCAGCGATCAAGCCGAGGATGAACCGCCAGGAAAGACCCGCTAGGAATAAGACAAAACCGCCCGCACTGGCCACGAGCAAGGCGGTGCCCAGATCCGGTTGCGCCGCGATCAGCAGGACGGGAATCAGGGTGAGCACCAGCGCCCAGAAGGTCCGGAAACCTCGGGGTGGCAAGGGTCCTCGGGAGAGAAACCAGGCAAGCATCAGGGGTACCGCCAGCTTGAGCAATTCCGAAGGCTGAAAGCGCACGATGCCCAGATCCAACCAGCGTTGCGCACCCTTGCCGATCTCCCCTAGGATGAGCACGACGATCAACAGGAACAGTCCCCCCCCATAGAACCAGGGTGCCCAGCGGTAAAAATAGCGGGGGGGAATCTGGGCGATGCTCAGCAATGTGAGAAAGGAAAGGCCCAGATGCAGCAACTGCCGGTCCAATTTGGCAGAATTCTCCCCGGTGGCGCTGGACAAGATGAGCAACCCATAGCCACACAGGATCAACAGCGCCAACAACAGGGGCATATCTAGATAGATTCTGGGCAACCTGCTGGCGGCAGGAGATAAGGCATGCAATCTTGGATCAACACGAAGGGGTTTCATGGGAAACGCTTGTACAAAAACCTTGCATTCGCCCTGCTGCTGTTCCCCAGGCTCGCACTTTCCCAGGAATTCCACCCCGATGCGGTGCTGCGCTTCTGGGGGCCTGAGGGCCAGCTCCTCGCCCGCATCCAAGTGGAAATCGCCGATACCCCCGAAGCCCGTGCCCGAGGTTTGATGTACCGGCGCTTGCCCCGAGAAGATACGGGGATGCTCTTCCTCTACCCGGATGAGGCCCCGCGAATCTTCTGGATGCGCAACACGCCGGATTCCCTGGACATGCTGTTCGCCGATGCGCAGGGGCGCATCCGGCACATCGCCGCGAACACACAGCCCCTGTCCGACCAGCGCTATGCTTCCCTATCACCTGTAAAGTATGTCATCGAAATCCGGGGCGGTTTTGCCGCTCGGCACGGAATCCGTGCCGATTGTCGCTTTACTTATGAGGAAAAAGCGCCCTAGAGTCCCAGTTCCCGCCAACGGGCTTCTATGCGTTTGCAGGAGACCGGATAGGCTGTACCCAAGGATTGGGCAAAAAAGGACACCCGGAGTTCCTCCAGCATCCAGCGGATTTCCTCCAAGCGGGGGTCCGGTCGGTCAGCTTGCCGCGCGGCTTCCGCGCGTTCCTGCCAGCGATCCAACAGCGGGCGGAGTGTCTCCAGCAATTTCCGATCTCGAGCGGCGTTCAGGGGGAGCTTTTCCAAACGCATCTCCACCGCTCGGAGATAGCGGGGATACTGTTGCAGCCGGGCATAGGGTATTTCTTCTAGAAAGCCCCGAAAGATCAATCCATCCAATTGCTGGGCAACATCCTGAGTGGAAGGGCGCCAACGGGGTTGATTGAGCGGGGCGAGCCGCTGGCGCACTGCATGATAGTGACGCAGGATTTCTTGGGCGAGCTGATACACTTCTTCCGCCAATGCCGGCAATCGCGGTGCGCCCTCCGCCCATCTCGCTTCGAAAGCGGCTTGGGTGCGCACCAAACCTGCGGACAGGAAAGCCCGATCCAACAGCAGGGCGATCAATTCTTCCTCCAGATCCTTTGGCTTTCCCGATCTCGCCGGGGCTTTGGCGTAGTACAGGCGCAGTTTTTCCAGGGCGGGGAATTGATTCCGCAGATTCCGTAAGCCTGACTTCCCGAGCCGGAGGAGGAATAGCCGCCGCAAACCGGCCCGCAAGGCCTGTTCCGCCCGCTCCGGCGCATCCAGAATCCGCAGTGCCACCCGATCCCCCTGATCGATGAGGCTGGGATAGCCCCGCATCCGAATGCCCCCCTGCTCTAGCTCGATGTGCTCGGGCAAATCCCCGAAATCCCAGCGCCGGAGATTCTCCCGTTCTAGCTCCTGACCGCTGGGCAATTGAGAGAAGGTTGCCCTGGCACCGGAACCGAAGCGGTGCTTGAGGGCATTCAGATCTTCCGATAGGGCGAGGGTTTTCCCCTGCCCATCCACCAGCCGGAACTTCATCCGCAGATGGGGGGGGACGGCGGTTTCATCCCACAGGCTTTCGGAGATCTGCAAACCGGTTTGGGCCTGGATGCCCTCGCGCAAGGCCTGGATCAAAGGGCGGTCGCCGGGTCGCAGCTGATTGGCTAGGCGGGCGGCCCGGTCCGGGAGGGGGACCAACTGCTTGCGGATCTGCTTGGGCAGGCCCCGCAACAGGGCCAGAATCCGTTCCTGCAACAGCCCGGGTACCAGCCATTCGCAGCGAGCTGAGGAGACTTGATGGAGGAGGGGCAGGGGCACCACGAGGGTCAGACCGTCCGCCACATGGCCCGGGTTGAAATGATATTCCAGGGGCAAAGCCGTCGCCCCCACTTGAAGATGATCGGGAAAGGCTTGCTGATCGATGCCCTGCGCTTCCGGCCGGAGGAGATCCCCCAGCTCCATATGCAAGATCCTCCGATGCTTGCGGGTCGCCTGGCGCAACCATCGCTCGAACTGGGGCTTGGCATAGATGCCCTCCGGCACCCGGGCCGCATAGAAGGCATAGATCTGTTCTTCTGAGACCAGCAGATCCCGCCGTCGCGACTTGGCTTCCAGATACTGCACGTATTCGATGAGCTCTCGATTGTGCCGCCAGAAGGGGGCGCGGCTGTGGAAATCCCCCTCGGTGAGGGCGGATTGCAGAAAGATTTCTCGGGACTCCGTCGGGTTGATGGGCCCGTAGTTCACCCGCCGCTTGGCCACCAGGGTTAAGCCGAACAGGCGCACCCGCTCGAAGGCAGCTACCTGACCGGATCGGGCCTGCCAATGGGGTTCCGAATAGGTGCGCTGCAAGAGGTGGGCCCCGGCCCGCTCGATCCAATCCGGCTGCACCCGCGCCACCAACCGGCCATAGGTGCGGTTGGTCTCCACCCGCTCGGCAGCGATGATCCACTTGGGTTTTTTCTGGAAGAGTCCCGAGCTGGGATGGATGAAGAAGCGACTGCCGCGGGCTCCCTCATATTCCCCGTTTTCCCCCCGACAGCCGATGTGGCTGAGCAGCCCCCGGAGCAGGGCTTGATGGATGCTTTCATAGGACGCGGGCTGCTCGTTTTCCCGAAAGCCCAGGGTCGCGAGCTGGGCGCGCAACTGAATGTGCAGGTCCTGCCACTCCAGCACCCGGTTATAGGAGAGGAAATGACGGCGGCACAGCTTGCGGAACTGATTCTTGCTCCGGTGGCGGCGTTCCTCCGCCAGAAAATCCCAGAGCTTGAGCAAGGCGAGGAAATCCGAATCTTCGTGATGGAAGCTGGCATGGATCTCGTCTGCGGCCTGTTGCTGGTCCAGGGGGCGTTCTCGGGGGTCCTGAATGCTCAGGGCGGCGGCGATGATGGTTACCTCCCGCAGACAGCCGGTTTCCGCCGCCGCGAGGAGCATCCGCCCCAACCGGGGATCTACCGGCAAGCGGGCGAGCTGCCGACCCAGGGGCGTGAGCCGATTTTGGCCGTCCAGGGCGGCCAGTTCCACCAGGGTTCGATAGCCGTCGGCGATCAACCGCCGCTCCGGCGGGTCCACGAAGGGAAAGGTTTCGATCTCCCCGAAGCCCAGGGCTTTCATCTGTAGGATCACTGCCGCCAGATTGGTGCGCTGAATCTCCGGCTCGGTGAAGGGTGCCCGAGCGTTGAAATTGTCCTCGCTGTAGAGCCGAATGCAGATTCCTGCTGCTACCCGCCCGCAGCGTCCTTTGCGCTGATTTGCGGCGGCCTGGGAGATCCGTTCCACCGGCAAGCGCTGCACCCGGGTGCGGTGGGAATAGCGGCTGATGCGGGCGAAACCCGGATCGATCACCCCCTGAATCCCGGGCACCGTCAGGGAGGTTTCCGCCACATTGGTGGCCAGCACCACCCGTCGGGTGCCGTGGGGTTGAAAGATCTTCGCCTGTTCTTCCCGACTCTGGCGGGCGTAGAGGGGCAAAATCTCCGTGGAAGGGGGATGCTGCTTCCGCAAGGTCTCAGCAGTCTCCCGAATCTCCCGCTCTCCCGAGAGGAAGACCAGCAGATCCCCCGGCACGGCACTCGCCAGTTCCTTTACGGCCTGGGAGATGGCTTGCTGCATGCTGGGGTCCCGCTCGCCGGCGTTCTCTTCTTCCGGCGGGCGATAGCGCAGTTCCACCGGATAGGTGCGGCCGGAGATCTCCAGGATAGGCGCAGGCTTGCCCTGCGCATCAGCGAAATGCTGAGCGAAGCGCTGGGGATCGATGGTGGCGGAGGTGATGATGAGCCGGAGATCCGGACGCTTGGGTAACAGGCCCCGCAGATAGCCCAGCAAAAAATCGATGTTCAAGCTGCGCTCGTGGGCCTCATCGATGATGAGGGTGTCATATTCTTGCAGCCAGCGATCTCCCTGGATCTCCGCCAGCAACATGCCGTCCGTCATGAGCTTGATAGCGGTTTCCGGCCGCACGCGGTCGTGAAAGCGCACCCGATAGCCCACCAGGGTGCCCAGCTCCGTGCCCAACTCCTGGGCGATGCGGCTGGCCAGGCTGCGGGCAGCGATGCGGCGGGGTTGGGTGTGGCCGATGCGGCCCGCTATCCCCCGTCCTAGCTCCAAACAGAGCTTGGGCAGTTGGGTGGACTTTCCGGAACCGGTTTCCCCGCACAGGATCACCACGGGATGTCTTTCGATGGCCCGCGCGATCTCTTCTTTCCGCTCGATCACCGGCAGTTCGGGGGGATATGAGATTTCTTCAGGCACCTGAGCTTGCCGCAACCGGCGGATGCGGCGGGAGCTTTCCAGATCTTGCCAGAGCTTGGCCAGGCCCTCTGAAATGGGCTGATTCCGCTGCTGCCGACGGCGCAGCCCCTGCATGCGCCGCCGCAACCCGGGCACATCTTGCAAGAGGCAATCTGCCAGATCCTGCGCAGTGGGAAAGTTGTGGGGTTCTTCAGGAAGGGACATAATTTCAGGGTGCCCGACGGCTGAGGAACATGGCATCCCCATAGCTGAAGAAGCGATAGCCCTGCTCCACCGCATGGGCATAGGCGGCCAGCACCGATTCCCGCCCCCCGAAGGCGCAGACCAGCATCAGCAGGGTGGATTCCGGCAGGTGGAAGTTGGTGATCAGGGCATCCACCGCGCGGAATCGATAGCCTGGGCGGATGAACAGGCGGGTTTCCCCCCGATAGGGCCGGAGCGTCCCGTTCGCAGCGGCGGTTTCCAAGCTGCGAACGCTGGTAGTGCCCACGGCGATGATTCGCCCGCCGGCAGCGCGGGCGGCCTGGATCTGCTGGCAGGCGGTTTCATCCACTTCCAACCATTCTGCATGCATCTGATGTTCGTCCAGGTTTTCCACTCGCACCGGCTGAAAAGTGCCCGCACCGATGTGCAAAGTAATCTGGGCGAATCCAATGCCCCGTTGTTTCAGTCGCTCCAGCAAGGCCGCATCGAAATGCAAACCGGCGGTCGGGGCAGCTACTGCCCCCGCCCGACTCGCATAGACCGTCTGATAGCGTGCCTCATCCTTGGGTCCATCGGGTCGCCGAATGTAGGGGGGCAAGGGCATATGGCCCTGGCGCTGCATGAGATGGGAGAAATCTTCTTCCAGCGCCCGCAGGTGGAAAAGATCTCCCGCTCGCCCCTCGCAGCGCAAGGGTTCTCCGCCGGCCAGATAGAGTGGGGTGCCGGGCTTGGGGGCTTTGCTCGCGCGGATCTGGGCCAGCGCCTCCCGAGCACTGAGCAGGCGTTCCAACAGGATTTCCACCTGGCCGCCGCTGGCCTTGCGACCGAAGAACCGCGCCCGCAGCACTTTGGTATTGTTGAAGACCAACAGATCCCCTGGGCGCAGGAGATCGGGCAGTTCCCAAAATCGGCGATCCTGGCGATTGCCGCGCCCGTCCAGGCACAGCAGTCGGCTGGCGGATCGATTTTTTAGAGGGTATTGGGCGATGCGGTCGGGAGGCAATGCGAAGTGAAAATCGGAACGGCGCATCCGAATGGCTGTTCTGGGCTTTTCAGGTCAGGGAAATGAGATATAATACGCAAGCTTGCCGGGGTGGCGAAATTGGTAGACGCAGTGGACTCAAAATCCACCGGTGGCGACACCTTGCCGGTTCGAGTCCGGCCCCCGGTACCAACTCAAGCAAGCTGCGCGGTTGCTGCTGAAACAGCATTCGATGGCGACCGGCGGACGGGTAACAGAGGCGTTTTCAGCCAGTCAGCAGGTTGTTTTTATGGCCGCAGGTTCCCCAGTGCCCCCGCCGGTGCAGATCCGCCGCCGCGTTCCCGACCCAGCGGCGGAGCGCCAGTTGCCTCGAACTCTCCCCCCCCTGCTCCGACGGATCTACAGCGCTCGGGGCATCCGCACCGAAGCGGATTATCGCCTTGCCCTCCAGGATCTGCATCCCGCCGATGGGCTGTTGGACCTTCGGACCGCTGGGGAACGCATCGCCGATGCGATCCAGCGGGGGGACAAGCTGCTCATCATAGGGGATTACGATGTGGACGGCGCCACGGGCACGGCGGTGGCGGTGCGGGGCCTGCGGGCGCTGGGGGCGGAACGGCTGGACTATCTGATTCCTAACCGGTTTCATTCAGGCTATGGGCTGAACCCCCAGGTGCTGGAAGCGGCCCAAGCCCTGCAACCGGATCTCCTCATCACCGTGGACAACGGCATCGCTGCCCAAACGGCGGTGGCGCAAGCGAACGACCTGGGCATCCCCGTCATCATCACGGATCATCATCTGCCCGGGGAAGCGCTGCCGGCGGCGGAAGCCATCGTGAATCCCAACCGCCCGGGCGATCCCTTCCCCAGCAAGCACCTCGCCGGCGTGGGGGTCATTTTTTACCTGTTGACCGGAGTGCGGGCTCAGCTTCGAGCCCGCGGCTGGTTTCATGCCAAACGTCCGGAACCCAATCTGGGCAGATTGCTGGATCTGGTAGCCTTGGGCACGGTGGCGGATGTGGTGAGCCTGGACCGGAACAATCGCATTCTCGTGCATCAAGGATTGATCCGGATTCGTTCCCCTCGGGGCAATCCGGGCATCCGCGCCTTGCTCCGGATTGCCGGTCGCAATCCCGACCGAGCAGTCGCCCAGGATCTGACCTTTGCCGTGACGCCTCGGCTCAATGCGGCCGGCCGACTGGACGACATGTCCTTAGGTGTGGCCTGCCTGCTCGCCGAAGAGCCGGAAGCCAGCGCCTTGGCCAAGGAACTGGATCGGCTCAATCGGACGCGCCGTCGGATTGAAGGGCATATGAAGCGCCAGGCGGAAACCGAATTGCAGGACTTGGAACAGCGCCAAATCCCCCTGCCCTCTGGGCTCTGTCTCTATCGGTCGGATTGGCATCAGGGGTTGACCGGCGTCCTAGCGAGTCGAATGCGGGAACGCTGGCATCGCCCCGTCATCGCCTTTGCTCCCGCGGGCGCGGGGACGTTGCGGGGTTCCGGTCGTTCCGTCGAAGGTCTGCATCTGCGGGATCTGCTGGGGGAGATCGACCGACGACATCCCGAGCTGATCGCTGGGTTCGGCGGCCATGCGATGGCGGTGGGCCTGCAGCTTTCGGAAGCCCAATTTCCGGCCTTTCGAGCAGCCTTCTCCGAAGCGGTCGGGCAGGTGCTCGGGGAGGCACCCCGAGCGCGCATTCTGCTCTCCGATGGAGCGCTCAGCCCCAGGGATTTCAATCTCTACACGGCACAGCTCCTGCGGCAGGCAGGCCCCTGGGGCAAGGATTTTCCCGAACCCCTGTTCGACGGGGAATTTCACATTTTGCAACAACAGCGCATCGGCAAGGAGCAAGTCCATCTGCGCCTGCGGGTGCGGTCGGTGTCCGGCGGGTTCCCGCTGGATGCCGTCGCCTTTTACTGGCAAGGCCCGGTGCCGGAAGTGGGAACGCGGGCCCATCTGGCCTATCATCTGGATGTGAATGAGTTCCGGGGGGTGCTCAGCCCCCAACTGCTTCTGGTTCATCTGGAATGCCTGGGATGAGCGAGCGCGTGCGGATCTCTCGGGCTCCGTCTCTCTTCCCCGGGCTTCTGAGCGCCTGCGATCTGGCAGAAAATGATCACCTTTCTGGATCCCGACCAGCCCACAGAACCCTTCCCGCCAGTGGATCAGGCGGAGACGGAACCCAACGGACTGTTGGCCATCGGGGGTGATCTGAGCGTGCCGCGGCTCCTCAATGCCTATCGAAACGGCATCTTTCCCTGGTTCAATCCGGGGGAACCCATCCTCTGGTGGTCGCCGGATCCCCGCGCCGTTCTGATCCCCCGGCGGGTGCACCTCTCCCGCAGCCTGCGCAAGCTGATCCGCAAGCAGCCCTTCCGCATCAGCCTGGATCAGGATTTTTCCGGCGTCATCCTGGGCTGCGCCGCCCCTCGCAGGGATACGCGGGACACTTGGCTGGTGGATGCAATGATCGCTGCCTATCAAGAACTGCACCGAGCGGGCTGGGCTCATTCGGTGGAGGTCTGGCAGGGAGAAACCCTGGTGGGGGGACTCTACGGGGTCGCCCTAGGTCGGATGTTCTTCGGGGAATCCATGTTCAGCCGAGCGAGCAATGCTTCCAAGCTGGCGCTGGTCGCCCTCTGTCAAGTGCTGGACGCCTGGGGCTATGGGCTGATCGATTGTCAAGTGGCGAGCGAGCACCTGTCCCGCATGGGAGCAATGCAGATGCCCCGCCCCCAATTTCTCCAAGTGCTGAAACACCTCTGCACCCAACCTGCACCGCAGCAACAGTGGAAACAGGAACAGATCCCGCTCTTGGAATGGTTGCCTTCTGTCTAAGATATTCTATGATCCCTAACAGATAAGCACTAAGGCACTTTTTCATGATTGCCTTCCCCAGCCTGCGCCCCTGGCTGCCCGTAGGGTTACCCTTTCTTCTGATCGCTTGCGGTTCCGCCCTGGAACCCCAAGTGCGGGATTCCTCCGGCGCCCCGCTTCGTGCAGTTGCTCCCCGCGCTCAGCCCCTGCGGGGAGACTATGTGCATCACGCAGCTGCCCAGGCCTTCATCGAGCGCATGGCCCGAGAAGAACACTTCGATCCAGAAGCTCTGCGCAAGCTGCTGGCCCAGGTGGAGCGGCAGCCCTGGATTCTCCGCTTCGTCAACCGGCCCAAAAGGCAGAAGAACACAGGACCTACCGGCGCTTGGACGCGCTATCGGGCAACATTCCTGACGCCGGCTAATGTGAGCAACGGAGCACGATTCTGGCGACGTTACGAGCAGGCGCTCCGACGGGCGGAACAGCGCTACGGAGTGCCGCCGGAATATGTAGTGGCCATCCTCGGGGTGGAAACGCGCTATGGTCGGGTGTTGGGCAAGCATCGGGTCATCGACGCCCTAGCCACCCTCGCCTTTGACTATCCCCGCCGTTCTGCCTTCTTCACCGATGAATTGGCGGCTTTTCTGGTGATGGCCCGTGAGGAGGGTCTAGATCCTTTGGCCCCGAAGGGTTCCTATGCCGGGGCCATGGGCTATGGGCAGTTCATGCCCTCCAGCTTTCACCGATGGGCGGTGGATTTCGACGGCAATGGCCGTCGGGATCTCTGGAATCCTGTCGATGCCATCGGCAGCGTGGCGAATTATTTCGCCGCCCACGGCTGGCAGAAGGGTGCGCCCGTTGTGGTCCCTGCGAAGGTGCAGGGCACAAGAGTCAGCGCCTTGAAGACCGGCTATGATACCCGTTATTCCTTGGAGGAACTCCAGCGCTACGGCGTCCAGCCCAGCCAGCCCCTGGCTGTAACAGAGGGCCTCCGCCTCATCCGCCTGGATGCTGCCGGGGGCTATGAATATTGGCTAGGGCTGAACAATTTCTACGTCATCACCCGCTACAACCACAGCAGCTATTATGCCATGGTGGTGCATCAGCTCGCCCAGCGCATCCGCAAGCGTTATCAACAGGAGGCATCGAACTCCTATCTTTCCAAGCAGCTCTCCAACCGGTTGGGTCAAGCGCTCTGAACCCTATTCCCCGTTCAAAGTCAGGGTCAAACGGCGCTGATGAGCGCCGCTGCGGTGTTCGTAGAGGAAGATCCCCTGCCAGGTACCCAGGGCACAGCGCCCTTCTGTGATGGGCAGGCTGAGGGCTGTGCCCGTCAGGATGCTGCGGATATGGGCGGACATGTCATCTGGCCCCTCGCTGCGATGGGTGAAGGCGGAATCTCCATCGCGCACCAGCCGTTGAAAGAAGGTTTCTAGATCCGTGCGCACAGAGGGATCGGCGTTTTCGCAGAGGATCAGGGCGGCGCTGGTGTGGTGCAGGTACAGATGACAAAGCCCCGTGCGGATTCCCGAGGCTTTAACTTTCCCTTGCACCCGGGCAGTCAGTTCGTAGAGTCCCCGCCCGGCGGTTTCGACGCGGAAGCGTTCTTGATGGATCATCGCGGAGCAATCTTTTATCTTGAACAGAGCATGTGCAGCATAGGTAAGGGATTTGCCGCCTGCAACCATGAACCTTTCTTCCCCAATCCATCCTGATTCCGTCCCCTCCTTTGCCAGCTTGCCCATCAGTCGGTTGCAGGGGGTGGGGCCAAGCTTGCGGGAACGGTTGGCAAAGCGAAACTTGCACAGCCTGTTCGATCTGCTGCTTCATCTGCCCCTGCGCTATCAGGACCGCACCCGCATCCTGCCCTTGGCTGATCTGCGCCCAAGCATGGAAGCCCAGGTGGTGGGGGAGATCTACGAAGCCCGCATCGCGCGGGGTGCCCGGCCCTCACTTCAGGTCTGGTTAGGTGACGGTACGGGCATGCTCCTCCTGCGCCTGTTCCACTTCGGGCGCAACCAATTGGCCCTGCTGCGGCCTGGGCGGCGGCTGCGCTGTTTCGGAGAAGTGCGGCTTGGGCCCAGATCCTTGGAAATGATCCATCCGGAATATCGGTTGTTGAAGACAGGGCAAACGCCGCCGGTGGAATCCAGCCTATCCCCTGTCTATCCCAGCATTTCCGGCATTTCCCAAACCGCTTGGCGAAATCTGGTGGCCCAAGCCTTGCGCTTGCTCGATGCATATCCCTTGGAAGAAGCGCTGCCCCCTTCGGTGGTGGCGGAATTTCAGCTGCCCAGCTTGGCAGCAGCCCTGCGCTTTGTCCACCATCCCCCACCGGACAGCCCCCTCGAGCTGCTCTCCGAGCGGCGCACACCAGCCCATCGCCGCCTGATCCTGGAAGAATTGGTCGCCCATCAGCTGAGCTTGCAGCGGATGCGGCAGCGGCGACGCACTGCCCCAGCGCCGGCGCTGCGGCACGACGGAAAATTGGCGGCGAAGCTCCTGGGGCATCTGCCCTTTCCCCTCACCGCCGCACAAAAACGGGTAGTCGCGGAGATCGCCGAAGACCTGGCCCAGCCGGTCCCCATGCTGCGCCTGTTGCAAGGGGATGTGGGCTCCGGCAAGACGGTCGTGGCTGCCCTGGCTGCCCTGCAAGCGGTGGATGCGGGCTATCAAGTAGCCATCTTGGCCCCTACGGAATTGCTCTCCGAACAGCACTATCGCACCTTGCAGCAATGGCTACAGCCTTTGGGCGTCCGGTGCCTCTGGTTGACCGGTCGCCATCGGGGTCGGGACCGGCGAGCGAAGCTGGCGGCCATCGCGTCGGGAGAAATTCCCCTCATCATCGGCACCCATGCCCTGTTTCAGCGGGAAGTTGCTTTCGCAAACTTGGGTCTGGTCATCGTGGATGAGCAGCATCGTTTCGGCGTGCATCAGCGGTTGCAGCTGCGGGAGAAGGGGCGGAAATCGGGGCAGGTACCCCATCAGCTCATCATGACCGCAACCCCGATTCCCCGCTCCCTGGCCATGACCAGCTACGGGGATCTAGACTTATCTATCTTGGACGAGCTGCCCCCGGGGCGCAAACCGGTGAAGACGGTGGCCGTGCCCGATGCCCGACGGGAAGAGGTCATTCAGCGGGTACGGAACGCTTGCTTGCAGGGGCGTCAGGCCTACTGGGTTTGCACGCTGGTGGAGGAATCGGAAGTCCTGCAAGCTCAAGCTGCTGAGGAATGTGCGCAGAATCTGCGGGAATCCCTGCCGGATCTGCGGATCGGATTGGTGCACGGTCGGATGCCGCCCGCAGAACGGGCCCCCCTCATGGCGGCGTTCGGCAGCGGGGAACTGGATCTCCTGGTGGCCACCACCGTTATCGAAGTGGGCTTGGATGTGCCCAATGCGAGCCTGATGATCGTGGAAAATCCAGAGCGCTTGGGCTTAGCCCAACTCCATCAGCTTCGGGGACGGATCGGGCGGGGTACGCAGGAGGGCCATTGTGTACTGCTCTACCGTTCGCCCTTGTCCGAATTGTCCCGAATGCGGATCGAGCTGCTGCGCCAGACCACGGACGGTTTTCTCTTGGCGGAGAAAGATTTGCAGCTGCGGGGACCTGGCGAAGTGCTGGGCACCCGCCAGGCTGGTGCGGTACAATTTCGCATCGCAGATCCCGTGGCCCAAGCCCCCCTGTTGCCTCAGGCTCGAAAGATCGCTGAGATCCTGTTGCACCAGCGCGAGGACGCTGTATCCCCTCTGATTCGACGTTGGTTCCGAGATCGGGAGCATCTTGCGGGAGTTTGAGTATCCATAGCGCGCTGTCATGACCCCAAAAATCCCTGTTTCCACGCCTTCTGCTTCCGGCTGGCGGGCTAAGCTGCAACTCTACCTCCGGTTGATCCGGCTGGATCGGCCCATCGGAATCTTTCTCCTCCTGTGGCCTGCCCTCTGGGCCCTGTGGTTGGCGGGGGCCGGCCATCCCCCCTGGCGCGTCGTGCTCATCTTCATCTTGGGCGTCGTGCTCATGCGCTCCGCCGGTTGTGCCATCAACGATTTTGCGGATCGCCATCTGGACGGCCAGGTTGCCCGCACCAAGGAACGGCCCCTGGCCGCAGGGCTCATCCAGCCCTGGGAAGCGCTGGCGGTGTTCGGAGTGCTCAGCTTCCTGGCCTTTTTGCTCGTGCTCCTGCTGGATTGGACGACAGTCGCGCTGTCCGGGGTCGCCCTGGCGCTGGCAGTTCTCTATCCTTTCACAAAGCGCTACACCCAGCTTCCCCAACTCTTTCTAGGGGCTGCCTTCGGCTGGGCGGTGCCCATGGCGTACAGCGCTGTCGCCGGACAGATTCCGCCGGTGGCCTGGTTGCTCTTCGCGGCTACGGTCGTCTGGGCGCTGATCTACGATACTCAGTACGCCATGGTAGATCGGGAAGATGACCTGAAGGCGGGCATCCAATCCAGCGCCATTCTGTTTGGCCGCTATGATCGCCTGATCATCGGGTTGTTGCAGCTCTTGTTCTTCGGCCTGATGAGCCTCATAGGCCTGCTGACCCAGCGGGGCTTCTGGTATTTTGCAGGATTGGGCGGCGCGGCCCTGCTCGCCCTGCATCATCAATATCTCATCCGAAATCGGGATCCGGTGGGCTGCTTCGAAGCCTTTCTCAAAAACAACTACCTGGGCATGTTGATCTTCCTCGGCTTGCTCCTAGATTACGCGGCATGAACAATGAAGCGATGATCTTCGTGGTGGATGACGATGCTGCCATGCGCCATTCCTTGGCTTGGCTCATGGAATCCGCCGGTTTGCCGGTGCAGACTTTTGCATCGGCAGAGGATTTTCTCGCCCAGGTAGATCCCTGGCAGGTTCGCATGGGTTGTCTGCTGTTGGACGTGCGGATGCCCGGCATGAGCGGTTTAGAACTGCAAGCCCATCTGGCTCGGGATGAAGTGGGGCTGCCGATCATCCTGATCACGGGGCACGGGGACGTGCCCATGGCGGTGGAAGCCATGCGGGCGGGCGCCTTCGATTTCATCGAAAAACCCTTCAACGATGAGGATCTGTTGCGCAGCATTCAGCAAGCCTTGGATCTGCAAGCGCGGGATCGGGTGCAGCGCATTCAGCGGGCGGAGATCCAAGCGCGCCTGGCAACCCTGACCCCAAGGGAACATGAAGTCATGGAACAGGTGGTGGCAGGACGAGCCAACAAGGAGATCGCCAGCGCCCTGGGGGTCAGCGTGAAGACAGTGGAAGCGCATCGGGCCAAAGTCATGGACAAGATGAACGCGCATTCTCTGGCGGAACTGGTGCGCATGTATCTGACGACCCAACAACCCACTTGCCGCCGCTGACGTGGAAGATCCGGCTGCATCCCAAACCCAAGAAAAATATCCCCGTTGGGCAGTGCTGGAATGGTTCGCCTTTTACCGGCTCTGCTTGGCGGCGGGGCTAGTGTTTGCCTATCTCTCCCCCTTTGCGAACGACTGGCTCGTCAACGCAGATAAGTCCCTCAGCGTTGCCATCTCGTTTACCTATTTGCTCCTGGTCCTGCTCAGCCTATTGCTGACGCGGCTTCGGAAGCTCGGCAAAACCTGGCTGGTGCAGACCAGTGTGTTCATCGACATCTTGACTTTCACCCTGCTCATGCACGGAAACGGGGGGGTGGAAAGCGGGTATAGCCTCATTCTCGCCATCGTGGTGGCCGCCGGTGCCCTGCTGTTGGAGGGTCGCCAATCCCTGCTCTTCGCCGCCATCGCCACCCTTTCGGTGCTGGCGGAACAGACTTATACCACCTTATCTCTGTCCCAGGCTTCAGGCAGCTATACCCGCACGGGCTTGTTGGGCCTGACCTATTTCACCGTGGCCCTGCTGGCCCATGTGCTCTATCGCCGCATTCAGGAGACGGAGCATTTGGCCGCCCGCCGGCTGGTGAACATCGCTGACCTCTCCAAGCTCAACGAATTCATCATCCAGCAGATCAACACAGGGATTCTCGTGCTGGATGAACGCCGCCACATCCAAATGTTGAATCGGGCGGCCGCCCAGTTGCTCGGCATCCCCTCGGACACGAAGCACCATCCCCACCTGCGCACCCTCAGCCCCGCCCTGTGGGATTGGATCGAACGCCATCTGCGCGTTGGAGAACCTACCTCCCCGAACACCGTGGAAATTCAAAATCGGGAGATCGAGCCCTCCTTTCTGCCCATCGGAGACTGCCCCACCTGCGCCCTGGTGGTGTTCCTGCGGGATAAGCAAGCCCTGATTCAGGAAGCCCAGCAGATCAAGTTGGCTTCCCTGGGCAGGCTTACTGCCAGCATCGCCCACAATATCCGCAATCCCCTGAGCGCCATCACCCATGCGGGTCAGTTGCTCTTGGAATCACCCGTCCTGGAATTGGAGGAACAACAGTTGCTCCAGATCATCGTGCGCAACACCAAGCGCATCGATGAGATCATCGAGAGCGTACTGCAGCTGTCCCAGCGCAATCAGCCGGAGATCCAGCGAATCGCCTTGCAAACCTGGCTGCAAGAGTTCGCCGAAGAATTTTTAGAATTGGATAATCTACCCCGAGAACGGTGGAAGCTCAGCATCGAGGAGAACTTGCCGGAAGTCGCAGTGGATCCTCGCCATCTGCGGCAGATCCTGTTCAATCTCTGCGACAATGTGGTGCAACATGGCGGGGATACAGCCCAGCTGCATCTGCGGGCCGCGCTCGCCCAGGATCAACAGTCCGTTCTCCTTCAGGTGCGGGACACGGGCCCCCAGATCGAGCCAGCCATCGCCAAGGAAATCTTCAATCCTTTCTTTACCACTAGTGTGACCGGCACGGGCTTGGGGCTCTATATCGCCCTGGAACTGAGCGAGGCAAACGGCATCCGGCTTAGCTATCTGCCCTTGGAACCCCAGGGGAATTGCTTTCAACTCGTGCTCCCCACCCTGTAAAACCCCCTTTGCAGGGGCTTTTCCCTTCCTGGTCCAGACGAGTAGACTTTTCAGCTATTCTCCCCAACCATTGAAACACCATGAGCAAGGCCCATGCATTGGTCGTGGATGATGAACGCGACCTCTTGGAACTCCTGAAGATCACCCTAACCCGTATGGGGATTCGGTGCACCACTGCCATGGATTTAGCCACTGCAAACCGTCTGTTGGATCGGCAAGCCTTTGATCTGTGCCTGACGGACATGCGTTTGCCCGACGGCAACGGCATCGAGCTGGTACGGCGCATCGCCCGCGAATTTCCCCAACTGCCGGTGGCCATGATCACCGCCCACGGCAATATGGATTCCGCAGTGGAGGCCATGAAAGCGGGAGCCTTTGATTTCGTGTCTAAACCGGTGGATCTGAATGTGCTGCGGCGGCTGGTGGAATCTGCCCTTCGCCTGGACCGCAAAGATTCGGGGAAAGCCAAAGCGGACAACACCCTCCAGCTTCTAGGAAATTCCAAAGCTATCCGAGAGTTGCGACGGCTCATCGCCAAGCTCGCCCGCAGCCAGGCGCCCATCTATATCCACGGGGAGAGCGGTACAGGCAAGGAACTCGCTGCGCGGCTCATTCATCAGCAGAGCCCGCGGGCGGCGCGTCCCTTCGTGCCGGTCAACTGCGGCGCCATTCCCCAAGAATTGGTGGAAAGCGAGCTGTTCGGCCATAAGAAGGGCAGTTTCACCGGTGCCGTCAGCGACAAGCAGGGCCTGTTTCAAGCGGCCGATGGGGGCACCCTGTTTTTAGACGAAATCGCCGATCTCCCCCTACAAGCTCAAGTCAAGCTCCTGCGGGTGATCCAGGAAAAGCGGGTGCGACCCGTGGGGGGGCATCGGGAAATCCCCGTGGATGTGCGCATCATCAGCGCTACCCATCAGGATCTCGCGGCCGCCGTGGAGAAGGGCAGCTTCCGCCAGGATCTGTTCTACCGGATCAATGTGATCGACCTGCGCATTCCCCCCCTGCGGGAACGCCCCGAAGATATTCCCCTGCTTGCAGAAGTGTTTTTGGCCCGCATCGCCCGGGAAAACGGGCTGCCCAAACCGCCCCAGCTCACGAAAGCCGCCCAAAAAGCCCTGCAGGAATATGCCTTTCCGGGCAATGTGCGGGAGCTGGAAAACATTCTGGAACGAGCTTTGGCCCTGGCGGAAACCGATGTGATCGATGCGCCGGATCTCTTCCTATCTCCATCCGCGCTGGCCTCAAAGCCACAGGCCACCGCCCTAGCCCCGCCCAAGGAAACCCAGCCTTTGGAAGACTATCTGGGGGAAGTGGAAAAGCAGGCGATCTTGCGGGCCTTGGAAGAAACCCATTGGAATCGGACGGCCGCCGCCAAAAAGCTGGGCATGACCCTCCGTTCCCTGCGGTATCGTCTGAACAAGCTCGGCATCGAATAGATGGAAGATCTCGGGCGGAGAGACGGATTCGTCCGCTGGTTGCGCCATGCCACACCCTATGTGCATGCCCATCGAGGCCGCACCTTCGTCATCAGCTTTGGCGGCGAGGTGATCGAGGAGGATTGCTTCGGCGATCTGGTCCACGATCTCGCC
The DNA here is from genome assembly GCA_027078745.1 of Chromatiaceae bacterium. Classification (GTDB taxonomy): domain Bacteria; phylum Pseudomonadota; class Gammaproteobacteria; order Chromatiales; family Chromatiaceae; genus JALWWO01. The sequence goes on along the minus strand of JALWWO010000022.1, from coordinate 47,347 downwards.
ATGCTCCACGGCCTGGGCATCCGTCTGGTGCTCGTTCACGGAGCGCGCCCCCAGATCGAAGCTCGATTGGCCCGCCGCCAGCGGGATTTCCGCTATGCAAAGGGCCTGCGCATCACCGATGCAGTTGCCTTGGCGTGCGTTAAGGAAGCGATCGGGGTCTTGCGGGTGGAGATCGAAGCCAAATTCTCCCAAGGTTTGGCGCCCTCCCCCATGGCAGGCGTTCGCATCCCCCTGGCTTCCGGCAACTTTGTGATCGCGAAACCCTTGGGGGTGCTGGAGGGCATCGATTATCAGCACACGGGAACCGTGCGGCGCATCGATCATTCCGCCATTCGGCAACGATTAGATGCGGGCGCCATCGTGCTGATTTCCCCCCTGGGCTATTCCCCTACCGGCGAAGTGTTTAACCTGAGCGCAGCGGAAGTCGCCCGCACAGTGGCCATCGCCCTGCGGGCGGACAAGCTGATCTTTCTATTGGAAGAACCCGGGTTCCTGGAGAAGGGCCAGCTGGTTTCCCATCTGCTCAGCCGAGAAGTCCCCCACCGGCTCGAAGCCGCTCCGGAATTGCCTGAGGATCTGCATCAGGCGTTGAAAGAAGGGGCTGCGGCCTGCGATGAAGGGGTGGATCGCGTCCACCTCATCAGCAGCCATCAGGACGGCGCGTTGCTGCGGGAACTCTTCACCCGAGAGGGCATCGGCACCTTGATCGCGGCAACCCCTTTTGAAACCCTGCGCCAAGCGCAGATCGAGGATGTGGGCGGTATTCTGGAACTCATCGCGCCCTTAGAAGCCAGCGGTATTCTGGTGCGACGCTCCCGAGAGCGGTTGGAAATGGAGATCCAGCGCTTCTTTCTCTTGGAACGGGATGGGCTCATCATCGCCTGCGCTGCCCTCTACCCCTATCCGCAAGATCGCATGGGAGAACTGGCCTGTCTCGCGGTACATCCCGAATACCGCGGGCAGGGGCGGGGCGATCGGCTGCTAGCACACTTGCTTCAGGTCGCTCGGCAACAGGGGCTCACCGCGCTCTTCGTGCTCACCACCCAAACGGCCCATTGGTTCCTGGAGCGGGGATTCCGAGCGGCGCGCTTAGAGGATCTGCCCATGGAAAAGCGATCCCTCTACAATTTCCAGCGCAATGCGAAGGTCTTCATCAAAGCATGTTAATACCTACCTCCTTGAGAAAATGCCTCCTATGGGGCTTGCTAGGCTTCCCCCTGATCAGCACCGCCCAAGGATGGGTGGAGCGCATCCAGTCGGGTGCCTCTAGCCTCACCCAGACCTTGGGCGAGCTGGCGGACCGCACGGGCGAAGCCATCGACCAGGCGAGCGCCTCCGTTCAGGAACAGCTGGACGCGGCCCAAGAAACCCTGAGCGATGAAGGCACCCCAGAGGAAATCCGCGCCCGATTGGACCGCATCGTCGAAAGGACCCTGAAAGCGTTGTTTCAAGAAAAGCCCGAAGCCCAAGCCCTGTTCGAGCAGAGCTTGGGCTATGGGGTATTCGACGCCCTGGAAGCGAGCTTCTACCTCACCGCTGGTTACGGGCGGGGGGTGCTGGTGAATCGCAAGACGGAAGAACGCATCTATATGAAAATGGCCACGGGGGGCTTGGGACTGAGCTTCGGCTTAGGTGGCTTTCAACGCCAGATTGTGATCCTCTTCGCTACGGAAGCTGCCTTGCAGCAATTCTTGGATCGGGGCCTGACCGGCGGCGCGGAAGCGGGAGTCCTGATGGGGGATGAGAAGGAGCAACTCCGCTTGCCCTTCGACCGGGCGGGCAAGGCGATCTTCGTGCTCACTGATTCCGGTTGGAAGGTGGCAGCCCAGCTCACGGGCACGAAATATTGGCGAGATGAACCGCTCAATCTGCCCTAGTCCCCTGTCCATCGCGCCCATGCTGGAATGGACGGATCGGCACTGCCGGTTCTTTTTGCGGCTCATCAGCCGTCATGTGCGCCTCTATACGGAGATGGTGACCACCGGCGCCCTGCTGCACGGCGATCCGGCGCGGTTTCTGCGCTTTGATCCCAAAGAACATCCCATCGCTTTGCAACTGGGGGGCAGTGATCCCGAAGAGTTGGCCCGATGCGCTCGTCTGGGCGCGGACTGGGGCTATGACGAGATCAACCTCAATCTGGGCTGCCCCTCGAATCGGGTGCAATCCGGTCGATTCGGTGCCTGTCTCATGGCGGAACCCGAACGGGTGGCGGATTGCATCGCCGCCATGAAGGCGGAAGTAGACATTCCTGTAACGGTGAAGACCCGCATCGGGATCGATCACCGAGATCGCTATGAAGACCTGTATCAGCTCACTCGGATTCTGGCGGATGCGGGCTGCGATCTGCTCATCGTCCACGCCCGCAAGGCTTGGTTGCAGGGCCTGAGCCCCAAGGAGAACCGAGAGATCCCGCCCCTGCGCTATGACTTGGTGCGGCGGCTCAAGGGGGATTTCCCTGAGCTGCCCATAGTCCTCAACGGGGGCATTCAGGATCTGGATCAGGCGGAAGCCTTGGGCAAACCCTTTGAGGGCGTGATGATCGGACGGGCAGCCTATCGAAATCCTTGGATCCTGGCGGAAGCGGATCGGCGGTTTTTCGGCGATCCCCATCCCATCCCCACCCGCGCCCAGGTCATCGCCGAATTCGCCCAGTTCGCTCAGGAAGAACTGGCCGACGGCGTGCCCCTGCAAGCCATGACCCGCCATCTGCTGGGCCTGTTCAACGGGCAGCCTGGCGCCCGCCGGTGGCGGCGGCATCTGACGGAAGGTGCCCAGCGGCCCGGGGCTGGGGTGGAATTGCTCTTCGAGGCTCTGCCATGAAAGCCATGATCCTGGCAGCCGGACGGGGCGAGCGGATGCGCCCCCTGACGGATCGCACGCCGAAGCCCCTGCTGGAAGCGGGAGGCAAACCCCTGATCGTCCACCAGATCGAGCGGTTGCAACAGGCGGGCTTTCGGGAACTGGTCATCAACCATGCCTATCTGGGGCACCAGATCGAAACCCGATTGGGGGATGGAAGCCGCTGGGGGGTGCGCATTCGCTATTCCCCGGAAGATCCCCCCTTGGAGACCGGCGGGGGCATCGTGCAGGCCCTACCCATGCTCGGCCCCGGGCCTTTTCTAGTGACCAACGGGGATATCTGGATGGATTACCCCCTGCACCGCCTTCGGCTGCCGGTGGGCTCCCTCGCCCATCTGGTTTTGGTAAACAATCCGCCCCATCATCCGGCGGGAGATTTTTCCTTGGAAGCGGGGCTTGCTCGCCCCAGACCCGGCTATACCTTCAGTGGGCTGGGGATCTATCATCCCGATCTCTTCTGCGGCTGCCGGCCCGATCCCTTTCCTCTTGGGGCGCTGCTGCGGCAGGCCATGCGGCGGGATCAAGTGAGCGCCGAACGGTATTCCGGCGATTGGTGGGATATCGGCACGCCGGAACGCCTCGCCCAACTGGATGCGCGATTGGGCCGAGAGGCCCATTGATTGGAAACCCCTAATTCCTTGCACTACACTCCTCCCTTAGGTGGAATCGGTTTAAGGTCCTGCGCGAGGATTCAGACCAACCTGCTGTTCGGCTAGAAAATGGAGCCGGGTAAATGCAACCAACAGTTATAAAATTAGTGAGAGAGGAGGCAACGGAAAAACTACTTTTCTTGCCTCATGCAGCCAGATAGATGATGCGCCCCGACTGCAGGATAAGTGCGGCTGATGTGCGAAAGGTTCTATTTGAAGGGAAAATTATTGAAGACTCTCCTGAAGATAGGAGAGGGCATAGCTGCCTTATGCTTGGGTATGGTGAGGATGTAAGCGCATTATATGTTGTATGCTCGCCAAAGGAAGGATATTTAGCAGTCATCACTACCTATGTTCCAGATCTTGACCAATGGACTGATGATTTTGAGTCGCGGAGAAAAAGATGAAATGCATGTACTGCCAAGCAGAAAGGAAGCCTGGCATTGTGCCTTTTCATATGGATAGAAAAGGTATTCATGGGAGTATTGATGAGATCCCAGCGTGGATATGTACGCAATGCGGTGAAGCCTATTTCGAGGAAAAGGAAGTGGATTCGATGCAAGCGCTTGTCAAGTCTATAGAAGAACAAACGCATAAATTTACGAAAATTGCATAATTGCAGAACAGGGCGCTTAGCTCGGACTGCCCCAGTCGCTGGCGTTCCTTCAATAACCGGTTAGTTTAAGGCCATCAATATGGATGAATTCATACAACGATTGGAAGACGCAGCAAAGGGACTCCAGGAATTCTTTGAGCAGCTATTGACCGGATTATTGGATATCTTGGAAAGGGCCCATCAATGGATTGTTACGGTTATCAATCGAATTGGCAATTACTTAGCGCGCCTATCCACCGCAACAGGTAAATTGCTCGTCGCGATTTTCAAACGCGGCTGCGATCTGACACGGATTTGATCAAAGCGATGGATTGGGGCCGGGGTCTTCGGGCCAAGATCGCCCCCAAATCGCCCGAGCCTTTCAGGACCGGTTGATGGGCAAGACGAGGGCAGAACCCGATCGAAAAGAAGAAACGCCGGAATCCGCTCCGAACCCGCCTTTTTGGCAACGCTGGTCCACCGCCTTGGCGGTCCTCCTGATCGCCGTAGCCTCCCTATGGCTTGCCGTCGATCGACAGAAGCCACCGCTGATACCGGAACAAGAACAAGGGCTGAAGCAGCTCATCGCCTGGGCGGAGGCTCATGACATTCCCGAAAGCCGCGTGCCCCGAGACCTGCAACAATTGGCCGCTCTGGAAGAGCTGGATCTATCGGGGCTAGGGCTAACATCCTTGCCGGCGACCATCGGCCAGCTCAGTAACTTAGAGATCCTCAGTGTTTACAATAATCCTCTCACCGAACTGCCGGACAGCATCGGGAGGCTCACAAACTTAGAGAAGCTGAATGTTTCCTTTAATCAACTCACCGAACTGCCGGATTGGATCGGCCAGCTCAGGAATCTGAAGGTGCTTTGGGTTTACAACAATCAACTCACCCAATTGCCAGACAGCGTCGGCCGGCTCAGGGATTTGAAGGTGCTTTGGGTTTACGAGAACCAACTCACTGAACTGCCAGCGAGCACCGGACAGCTCAGGAATCTAAAGGAGCTTTATGTCTCCAACAATCCACTCACCGAACTGCCGGATTGGATCGGCCGGCTCAGGAATCTGAATCGCCTTTATGTTTCCGAGAATCAACTCACCAAACTGCCGGCGACCATCGGCCAGCTCGAAAATCTGGAAGGGCTTCACCTAGCTTTCAACCAACTGACCGAGCTGCCGCCCGAGATCGGCAAACTCATCAACCTGAAGGCGCTTTGGGTTTACGAGAATCAACTCACCCAATTGCCGGACAGCATCGGCCAGCTCAGGAATCTAAAGGCGCTTTGGGTTTACGGGAATCAGCTCACCGAACTGCCGGCGAGTATCGGTCAGCTCAGCAATCTGGAGGTGCTTTTTGTTTCCTCTAACCAACTCACCGAACTGCCGGACAGCATCGGCCAGCTCAGGAATCTAAAGGAGCTTTGGGTTTACGGGAATCAACTCACCGAACTGCCGGACAGCATCGGGAGGCTCAGCAAGCTGAACCCTGATAGGGTTGATCTTCGCAAGAATCGACTCCGCCGACTGCCGGACAGTATTCGCTCTCTGCCTGCTGCGGTGCAACAAAGGCTTCGGGAACAATTGAACGACCAACGCTGAACCCATTTTGCTGGCCAGCGACGGCATCCACAGCCTGACGGAGGGGGAAATCCGACTGCTGGGGGCGGCGACCACCGCCCAGGAAGCCGCGCAACAGCGCTGCGATGCGGTGGAAGATCGACAGATTCCAAACCAGGACAACACCACCGCCCTGACCCTCTTCATGCCATCGCAGCCCAGTCCGCGCAAGCCAGGTCTCCGGCTGTTGCTGCTGACAGTGCTGTTGTGGAACATCAACAGGTCGGCCGCCAGTGGCACAGCATCCCGCTCGGCCAGCGGCTTTCGCGGTCATGCTGCTGGCTCGCGGTCATCAGGCGGTCTGGGGGCATGTGGGGGATTCGCGCTTGTATTTTTTCCGGCAGGGTCGGATTCTGGAGCAGACCAAGGATCACAGCGTACCGCAGATGCTGCTTGCCGCCGGAGAGATCACAGCGGACGAAATCCGAAACCACCCGGACCGCAACCGGCTGTTGGCCAATCTGGGCGATGGCAAGCCGAACCGCTTCCGGGTGCGGAAGCAGATCCAAATCGCCTCAGGGGATGCCTTCTTGCTCTGCACCGAGGGTTTTTGGGAAACCGTGCTGGAAAGGGAGATGGAAGCCGCTTTTGCCAACGCGACCCCCCCCAGCAATGGTTGGAAGCCATGGAAGCCCAAGGCCGCCGGAACGATCTGGGAGAGGACGACAACTACCCTGCAGACCTCTGGGTGTACTGACAACCATCGGTAGAGGCAGCAGATCATGACCAGTCAAACCCATCTCAACGCCCTGCCCCTGGGCTATGAACTGCACGAGTACCGCATCGAAGCCCTGTTGGATAGCGGCGGCTTTGGCCTGGGGTTTCGGGCCAAAGACCGCCATCAGAGCGCCCAAGAACTCCAGGAGATGTCGATGGGCAAGGCAAATTCTCTTATTATGCGGTAATAGGTCGAGGTGCGTCTTGACATACCAAAAATAACTATATTATTTATGGTATGTGGACGATCTACGAACACAGACGAGTCGCTAGAAGCCTTAAGGCTGCCCCCATCGAGGTGCTTAAACGATATGAGAAATGGAAGGACATTGTAGCTATATCTTGGCCTCAGGGTCTCAGAAGAATCAAGGGTTTCAAGGATGAAGCCCTCTCTGGAAAATGGAAAGGATACCGCTCTTCGAGACTCAATATGCAATATCGGGCGATCTACAAAATAGAAGGCGACAAAGTTCTGGTTCAGGCGGGAAGCATTACACCCGATGATTATCGGAGGAAGTAACATGAAAGCCTATGAAAAGGCTACAAGAACGGTAAAGGTTTCTGTGGGGGAGTCTGTAAAAATTATTTGTGAGCTTCAAGGGCTTAGCCAAAATGAGTTGGCTAATCTTACCGGGATTCCCCAGTCTACTATTTCAGTGATTGAACATAATAGAGTTCAGTTGGGTGTTGAGCGAGCCAAAGTATTAGCTAGGGCACTAAATGTCATCCAGCTGTTCTGCTTTTCCCCGATTGGGATATAGAGCAAGAATCAGCCGCATAACAATTGATCGCCTGCCGGGAGAAGATCATGCTGCTATCCGAACCGAACCCGCCAGAACAGTCTGGGAGAATGGGAAGGCTAGTTATAGGCGATCTACAAGCGATCGAGACTTCATCTAGATAGATCGGCTCATGCAGGAAATATAAAATCAAGGAGGATGAGGGAAAAATAGCGGCCACACAGAGGGTAGTTTCTTACTAGCAACAAGAACAATGAAGCATGAAAACGCCTGCTAACATCGGTTTCGTATCCACCCGTTTCGCCGGCACCGATGGGGTTTCCCTGGAAGCGGCGAAATGGGCGGAAGTACTCTGGGAGAGCGACCAGCATGTAAACTTCTGGTACGGTGGATTGTTGGATCGGGATCCTAAAACCAGCCTATGTATCCCCGAAGCCTTCTTCGGCCATCCGGAAAATCGCTGGATCAACGACCGCATCTGGGGGCATACCAAGCGTTCCCCGGCGGTGAGCCGCCGCATCCGCGCCCTGAGCGATTACCTCAAGGAAACCCTCTACGATTTTCGGGATCGCTTTGATCTGGATCTGCTCATCGTCCAGAACGCCTTGACCATTCCCATGCACATCCCCTTGGGCGTGGCCATCACGGAGTTTTTGTTGGAAACCCAGATGCCCGCCATCGCCCATCACCATGATTTCTACTGGGAGCGGCGGCGCTTTCAGATCTCCGCCGTGGAGGACTACCTGGAGATGGCCTTTCCCCCGCGGGTGCCCAATCTCCAACATGTGGTCATCAACCAGGCCGCTTGGGAACAGCTGAGCTGGCGCAAAGGGGTGTCCAGCCTGTTGATTCCCAATGTGCTGGATTTCGACAATCCCCCGCCGCAGCCGGACGAATATGCGGCGGACGTGCGGGAACAGATCGGTTTAGCCCCAGGGGATCTGCTCATTCTGCAACCCACCCGCGTGATTCCCCGCAAGGGTATCGAACAAGCCATTCATCTGATCCGGCGCTTGCGCGATCCCCGCTGCAAGCTGGTGATCTCTCATCCGGCAGGGGATGAGGGTTTGGAGTATTGCCGACAGATCCGAGATCTGGCCCAAGATGAAGGCGTACCCCTTTCCTTCTTCGGAAGTCGAGTCGCTGAACGGCGTCAAATCAACAGTGAGGGACAGAAGGTCTATGTGCTCAACGACCTTTATCCCCATGCAGACCTGGTCACCTTCCCGAGCTTGCGGGAGGGGTTCGGCAACGCCCTGTTGGAAGCCATCTATTTCCGCAAGCCGGTGGTGGTGGGCCGCTATCCCGTCTACATCCGGGACATCGAATCCAAGGGCATCCGATTGCCTTCCCTGGACGGCTTCATTGACCGGCAGGTCGTCGCGGAAACCCGCCGCCTGCTGGACGATGGGGCATATCGAGCTGAATTGGTGGAGCAAAATTATCAGGTGGCTCAGCGCTATTTCAGCTACAGGGTGCTCGAAAAGAGCTTGCGGCTTTTGATTCAAAACCTTCGTAACCTTTCGGAATGATCATGTGGATTTTGGATCGCGCGGTTTTCGACCGTCTCAGCGCCCGATTTGAACGGCTCTATGGAAAATCCGCAGTCCCTCGGCTGCTCAGCCGATTCGAACTGCTCGTGCTGCGCTATGGTCTGGAACATCTCACCCGCCATCCCATCGATGACTGGGATCAACGGGATGCGGTGCTCATCACCTATGGGGATATGGTCAGCCGCGAGGACGAGCCCCCTTTGCGCACTTTGCACCGCTTTGTAGAACAGCATCTGGGGGATGCCATTTCCACGGTGCATGTGCTGCCTTTCTTCCCCTTCAGCTCTGACGACGGCTTCGCAGTCATCGACTATCGGCGGGTGAATAAACGGCTGGGTTCCTGGCGGGAGATCCGGGCGCTGGGGGAGCGCTATCGGCTCATGGTGGATCTGGTCATCAACCATGTTTCCGCCAAGAGCAACTGGTTCCGCAACTATTCCAACGGCTTGGCGCCCGAGCGGGATTTCTTCATCGAGATCTCGCCGGACATGGATCTGAGCCAGGTGGTCCGCCCCCGTCCCCAGCCCTTAGAAAGGCCGGTGCAGACCCCCTATGGAGAGCGCTTGGTCTGGGCCACCTTCAGCCATGATCAGATCGACCTGAATTTCCGCAATCCCGATGTACTCTTCGAATTCCTCGATCTGCTGCTCTTCTATGTGCAGCAGGGCGCGCGGGTGATCCGCCTGGATGCCATCGCCTATTTGTGGAAGGAGCCGGGCACGGACTGCATCCACCGGCCCCAAACCCATGAGATCGTGCGATTGCTGCGGGATGTGCTGGAACTCCTCGCTCCCCAGGTGCGCCTGCTGACGGAAACCAATGTGCCCCATGCCGAGAACATTCGGTACTTCGGGGACGGGCAGGAAGCCCATATGGTCTATCAGTTCAGCTTGCCCCCCCTGCTGCTCCACGCCCTGGAAACCGGCGATGGGCGCTATCTCCAGCGCTGGGCAGCGGAACTGACGCCCCCACCGCCGGGCTGCACCTATTTCAACTTCACCGCTTCCCATGATGGGGTGGGGGTACGGCCCCTAGAAGGGCTGCTGCCGGAAGAGGAGCTGGAAGCATTCATCGCCGCCATGCAGCACAAGGGCGGGCAAGTGTCCTATCGGGCGAAGCCCGACGGTACCCAAGCCCCCTATGAAATCAACATCAGCTATTTCGATGCCCTGGGCTTTCCCGGGCAACCGGGCAGCAATTTGGGCGTGGCCCGCTTTCTCTGCTCCCAGATCCTGATGATGAGTTTGCAGGGTATCCCGGGCTTCTACTTCAACAGCCTGATCGGTGCTCCCAACTGGTTGGCGGGATTCGAACAGACCGGACAGCCCCGAACCCTCAACCGGCGCAAGTGGAATGAGCAGGAATTGGAAGGGCTGCTGGCGGATCCGCACCGGCCGGCGAACCGGATCTTGCCAGAGCTCGTGCGCCTGCTGCGCCTGCGGGCGCTGCAACCGGCCTTCCATCCAGATGGGGGACAGCAGGTGCTACCGCTCCCCCCTCAGTTCTTCGGCTTCTGGCGGTGGGCACCGGATCGGAATCAACGCATTCTCGTCCTGGCTAACCTCAGCCCAGAGCCCCAGGAAATCGCCACCGCCTCCTTCGGAGAAGACTTTGGGCGAGCGAACTGGCACGAACTGATCCAACACTGGGATGCGGCCGGAGAGACCCTGGGAGAACTTCGGCTCACCCCCTATCAGGTCCTCTGGCTTTCGGCATCCCAGTGATCCACCCAAAGCGCCGTGGCGCCGGCCACCGCGCTGGGCATGGTGAGGAAGTTCAGGAGAGGCACCAGGCTGAGCACCAGCACTCCAGCGCCGAAGCTCAGGACGAGCCAAGGACGTTGGCGCAGCCGCTGGCGTATCTCCCGAAACTGCAATCCGTGATTGCTCATGGGAACGTCCAGATACTGCAAGGCCATCATCCAGGCGCTGAAGGCGAACCAGAACAAGGAGCCCACCAAAGGTAGCAGAAGGGACAGGATCAGGAAGAATGCTGACCAGAAGAGCAGGTAGAACAGCTTGCGGAGTTCTCCGAAGAGCCCGGGTATCCAGGACCAAAAAGCCTGGCTCAGGCTCCCCGTTGGGGAACGACCCTGGAGCAGCGCTTCCACCCGTTCGGCGAGCAGACTGTTGAACGGGGCGGCGATGAGGTTCGCCACCAGGGTGAAGCTATAGATTACTAGGAGCAGGAGCAGCGCCAGGAACAGGGGCCAGAGCACCCATTCCAGCAGGGTTTGCAGCCAGCTCAATGCTTCCGGCAGGGAGAGCTGCTGTTCGATCCAAGCGATCCAATCTTCGATCCGATTCAGGGCAAAGAAGAAGGCTGCCGAGAACAACAAGCTGTTGATGAGCAGGGGGATCAGCACGAAGCGCCGCAAGCCAGGACGGGCGATCAAACCCATCCCGCGCAACAGATAACTCGGGCCGGAGCCTGGCAGGCCCATCAGTTGCCTGCCTTCCGCCGCCCCGCTCGCTTCCGCTCGTGCTCCTTGAGAAAGCGCTTGCGCAGGCGGATCGCTTGGGGCGTGATCTCTACCAATTCCTCTTCTTCGATGAATTCCAAAGCCTGTTCCAAACTAAACCGGATGGGAGGCGTTAACAAAATGTTCTCGTCCGAACCCGCCGCTCGAATGTTGGTCAGCTGTTTGGCTTTCAGTGGGTTCACCGTGAGATCATTGCTGCGGCTGTGAATGCCGATGATCTGCCCTTCATAGACTTCTTCCCCGGGCCCCACGAACAAGCGCCCCCGCTCCTGTAGGTTGAACAAGGCATAGCCCAAGGTCTTCCCCTGGCTGTTGGAGATGAGCACCCCGTTGCGCCTGGGGGCGATGTCCCCCGGAGTCGCCGGGCCGTAATGATCGAACACATGGTATTTCAGGCCGGTGCCCGAGGTCAGGGTCAGGAATTCGTTCTGAAAGCCGATGAGCCCCCGAGCGGGGATCTCGTAATCCAAGCGCACCCGCCCCCGCCCGTCGGGCATCATGTTCTTGAGCACCCCCTTGCGCTCCCCGAGGGCCTGCATCACCGCACCTTGATGGGATTCCTCCACATCCACGCTGAGTTGCTCATAGGGTTCGCACCGCATTCCATCGATTTCCCGAAAGATCACTTCGGGGCGGGAGACCGCCAGTTCATAGCCTTCCCGACGCATGTTTTCCAGCAGGATGGCCAAATGCAGTTCTCCCCGTCCGGAAACCCGGAATTTCTCGGGATCTTCCCCGAATTCCACCCGCAAGGCCACATTGTGGAGGCACTCCCGCTCCAGGCGCTCTCGGAGCTGGCGGGAGGTGAGATAACGGCCCTCCCGGCCGGCGAAGGGGGAGGTGTTCACTTGGAAGGTCATACTGACCGTAGGTTCATCCACCTGAAGCGGGGGCAGGGGTTCCACCTGGTCCGGGTCGCACAGGGTATCGGACACATTGGGGGCCTCGATGCCGCTGAGGGCCACGATGTCCCCCGCCTGGGCCTGCTCCACTTCGCGGCGCTGCAACCCTAAATAGCCGTAGATCAAGCCAGCCTTGGCTCGCCGTTGGGTGCCGTCAGCCTTGACCAACACCAGGGGCGCGTTGGGCCGGAGGGTACCCCGCTGAACGCGGCCGATGGCGATGGCCCCCACGAAGGGGTTGTAGTCCAGGGTGGAAACTTGCATCTGAAAGGGGCCGTTCGGATCCACCGCCGGCGCGGGGCAATGGCTTACGATGGTTTCGAACAAGGGGGTCATGTCGCCGCTGCGCACCGTATCTTCCCGCGTCGCATAGCCGTGCAGGGCAGAGGCGTAGAGGATGGGAAAATCCAACTGTTCATCGGTGGCCCCCAGGCGGTCGAAGAGGTCGAACACCTGATCGATGACCCAGTCCGGACGCGCCCCGGGCTTGTCGATCTTGTTGACCACCAAAATGGGCTTGAGTCCGTGGCGGAAGGCCTTCTGGGTGACGAATCGGGTTTGGGGCATGGGACCTTCCTGGGCATCCACCAGCAGGAGCACGGAATCCACCATGGAGAGCACCCGCTCCACTTCCCCCCCGAAATCCGCATGGCCTGGGGTGTCCACGATATTGATGCGATAGTCCCGCCAGCGGATCGCCGTGTTCTTGGCCAGAATGGTGATGCCTCGTTCCCGCTCCAGTTCGTTGGAATCCATGACCCGCTCCACCGGCCCGAAGCGTTCCCCCAAGGTACCGGACTGCTCTAACAGCTTGTCCACCAACGTGGTCTTGCCGTGATCCACATGGGCGATGATGGCGATATTGCGTAGTTTTTCGATCACAGGAACTGCACGAGTTGTTCAGAAATGAGCATAGTACAACGAATGCTTCGATCTGGGCTTGCAAGTTCCCTTAAAACTCGTCAGGATGTACGATCTTTGCTCTTGCCGTCGAACGGGAAAAAGAACAACCGGCGGTATCTCGGATTCTCCCTTTGCTCAAAGTAGATTGAACCCAATATGACCCCTGCGGATCTCAAACCCGTGCGCGACCACATCGCCTCGCGCATCATCGGCCAACGGGCCTTTATCGACAGCATGTTGATCTGCCTGTTGAGCGATGGGCATCTTCTGGTAGAGGGGATGCCCGGATTGGCTAAGACTACGGCAGTAAAAGCCCTGGCCGAATCCCTGGAAGGGGACTTCCACCGCATCCAGTTCACGCCGGATCTGCTGCCCTCGGATCTCATCGGCACGGACATCTACCGCCATGAGAAGGGGGAATTCGAGTTCCGCCCGGGCCCCCTGTTCCACAATATCTTATTGGCGGACGAGGTGAACCGCGCGCCGGCCAAGGTCCAATCCGCCCTGCTGGAAGCCATGGCAGAGCAGCAAATCACCGTGGGACAGCGGACCTATCCCCTGCCCAAGCTCTTCATGGTCCTCGCCACCCAGAACCCAGTGGAACAAGAAGGCACTTATCATCTGCCGGAAGCCCAGCTCGATCGCTTCCTCATGGAAGCGGTGGTGGATTATCCGTCTCGGGAAGAAGAGCTTAAGATCTTGGAGTTGGATCAGGCCCAGCAGAAGAGCAGCTACAGCCCGCCGGCCAAGCGGTTGAGCCAAGCGGAACTCTTCGCCATGCGCCGCCAGGTGGCGAATCTCTATCTGGATCCCAAGCTCAACCATTACATCGTGGATTTGATCCAGGCTACCCGCAATCCTAAGCTCTATGATCCCGATCTGGGGCGCTGGTGTCGGTTCGGGGCTTCTCCCCGCGCCAGCATCGCCTTGGCCCGCTGTGCCCGGGCCCGGGCCTGGCTGGATGGAGATCAATTCGTAGCCCCCCACCATATTCAAGCCGTAGCGCCGGAGATCCTCCGCCATCGGTTGCTCCTCACCTTCGAGGCGGAAGCCGAAGGCATCACCACGGACGAGTTCATCAAGCGCTTGTTGCACCTGGTGGCCATTCCGTGATGGCCTTTGGAACCGCTCGGGCTTCTCAGTTCCTGCCTCCATGAGTCTGTATCCACGCCTCGACGATCTCCTAGAACTGCGCCACCAAGCCCGCAGCTTGGGCATGGCATCTCATCATCTGGTCAATTCCACCTTCGCGGGCCTCTATGCGTCTGTGTTTCGGGGGGCGGGGGTCAACTTTGAGGAAGTGCGGGAATATCGGGAAGGGGACGATATCCGATATATGGATTGGAAGGTGACCGCGCGGGTCAACGAACCCCATCTCAAGGTTTTCCGAGAAGAGCGTGAACGGTGTGTGGTCCTGTGCGTGGACAAAGGGCCACACATGAGCTTCGGCACAAGGGGCACCTTCAAATCCATCCAGGCGGCGCGGGCGGCCGCCCTCATCGGCTGGGCGGCGAGCCGCCTCAACGATCGGGTGGGGGGGCTCGTGTTCGGGGATCCGGAAGCGGGTCTGCAGCACTTCCGCCCCGCTCGGGGTCGTCGGGCCCTTTGGCGGTTGCTGCGCGCCCTGACCGTGCCCGGGGCGATTCAGAACCCTTCCATCGACTGCTTGGCCGGTGCCTTGCAGCGGGCGACGAGCGGCATCCCCACGGGTTCTCTGATCTTCGTCATCGCGGATCTCAACCGAGATCCCGTGGACCTGGAACGCATCCTGGGCACCTTGGTGCAGCGGAATTCCGTAGCCCTGCTGCCGGTGGACGATCCGGCGGACTGGGAGATTCCCGCCATGGGGGTCGTCACCTTCACGGGCACGGATGGCACTTTGGTGGAGATCGATACGGATGATCCCCAGGCGCGCCAGCGCTACCGTCGGATCTGGCAGGAACGGCGGGAACTGCTCCAGGCCATGGCCTATCGGCTCAATGTGATCCTGCTGCCCATTCGCACAGATGAGGAAATCCACCTGAGCTTGATCCGCCATTTGGAACAGCGCGCGCGGGCGAGGACGGTTTAATCATGGTTTCCGGCATCGAAGGATTGCGCGATATTCACGGCATTCCCGGCGTGCCCTGGTGGCCGCCGGCGCCGGGCTGGTGGCTGGTGGCTGCCGGACTGCTAGGACTGCTCAGCGCCCTCTGGTACTGGCGCAAGGCTATCTGGCTGCGCATCCCCCCGATTCCCGTCTTCCGCCTGGGCACTTGGCGTTGGGATGCAGCGCGCCAGCTGCGGGAGCTGCGGCGGCGGGCGGGGAAGCAGCCACCCAAGCAGACTGCCGCCGAACTCTCCGAACTGATCCGGCGCATCGCCATGGCCCGCTTCGGGCGAGCCGCCTGTGCAGGGCTCACCGGCGCGGCCTGGCTGGCCTGGTTGAAGGAAAAGGACCCCCGAGGGTTCGACTGGATGCAACAAGGTCAGGTGCTGTTGGAAATCCCCTATGCACCGCCGGGTGCCGGTGCTCAGAAGGAAGCCCTGTACCCCCTCATAGAAGCTTTGCACGCATGGATCGCTGCGGAGGATCCGGATGTTTGAATTCTATTGGCCTTGGGCAGCGATCCTGTTCCCCCTGCCCTTTCTCGTGCCCTATTTCTGGCCCCAGACCCAACCGGAGGTCCTAGCGGGACAACGGATCACCCTGCTCTATCCTCAACTGGACAGCCTACGCCAGGCTTATCAGGCGCGGCGACCCAAGCGCCCCCTTTCCGGCTGGCTCTATCGATTGTTGCTCTATCTGCTCTGGTTCTCCCTGGTGCTGGCCCTCATGCGCCCCCAGTGGCTCACGCCTCACACGGAGATCAGCACCCCAGGCTATGACCTCATGTTGGCAGTAGATACTTCCCATTCCATGGATGCCCTGGATTTCACCGCCCAGGGCCGTCAGGTCACCCGCATGTCGGTGGTCAAAGGGGTTATGGGGCGCTTCGTGGATGCCCGAGCGGGGGACCGGATCGGCCTGATCATCTTCGGCAGTCAAGCCTTCGTGCTCTCCCCCCTCTCCGTGGATCGCCTGGCCGTGCGCCAGCTCCTGGACGGGGTGGTTTCCGGCATCGCCGGCCAGGGCACTGCCCTGGGGGATGCCATCGCTCTGGGTGCCAAGAAGCTGCGGGAACGCCCGGAAGGCTCTCGGGTCATGATCCTCATCGCAGATGGAGATAACACCGCCGGCAGCTTCGCTCCCTTGGAAGCCGCCGCCCTGGCACGGGCCTTCGGGGTGCGCATCTATGTCATCGGGGTGGGCAGTGAGCAGGAACAGATTCCCATCATCGAGGAGGGCACTATCGTCTATCGGGACGATCTCACCATGGATGAAGAGACCTTGCGGCGCATCGCTGCCATCAGCGGCGGTGCCTATTTCCGGGCCACCGACACCCGGGCCTTGGAAGAGATCTCCGACCGCATCAATCAGTTGGAAAAAACGGAAGCGGAATCTCGCACCGCCTTCTTGCCTACCCCCCTGTATCGCATCCCTTTGGGGGTCGCGCTCTTTGCCCTGCTGGGCATCGGCCTGTTCCCAGAGGGGCGCAAACGCTTGCTGCGGGGAGCAACCCATGGCTGAAACCCAATTTCACTTCGCGCAGCCCGAATGGTTCTGGGCGCTCTGGGCGATCTTGCCCGTAGGTCTCTGGCTGTGGCGCAGCGCCGCAAAGGCGGTGCGGGGGCCAGTGCACCGCTATGCGGATCCCCATCTGTTGCCCCATCTCACGGGCACGAGAACCCTCAAGGCCCGTGAACGCTGGGGACGTTTTCTCCGGTGGTCCCTGCTCTGGACCCTGCTCATCATTGCTATGGCGGGACCCAGATGGGACTATGAAGACATCCGGCTCTTTCATCCGGGGAATAATCTGTTGATTCTGCTGGATATCTCCCGATCCATGCAGGCGGATGACGTGGCCCCAAACCGCTTGGGGCGGGCGCGGCAGGAAATTCAGGATCTCATCCTGCAGAACCGGCAGGTGCGCTTGGGATTGATCGCCTTCGCCTCTGTGCCCCATGTGCTCTCCCCCATCACCGAGGACACCTATACGATCCTCAACCGCCTACCCGCTCTGTCCACTGATCTGGTGCGCCTGCAGGGGAGCCGCCTCCATCTCGCCCTGGATCGGGCGGAAATGCTCCTGGACAGCCTGCCGGAGGACAGCGCTCGGGCCATCCTGTTGATCAGCGATGGGGATTTTGACGAACCCGGCTTGGAAAAGCGCATCGCTGAACTGGCTCGGGCAGGCATTCGCTTCCATGCCCTGGGCATCGGCAAACCGGAGCCGGTGCGGGTGCCCGGACCTTCCGGCGGCTGGCTCTTGGATCGTACCACTGGCCAGCCCGTAACTACCCAGCTGCGGGAAGAATTGCTGCAGCGGTTAGCGGATGCGGGCGAGGGTCTGTATCAACGGGCCTCCTATCGGGACAGCGACACGGAATCACTGCTCGCCGCAGCAGCCGTCTCCAATCTGCCCGCCAAGCCCGGGGAGGAGCGCACCCGCATTTGGAACGAGCGCTTCTATCTGCCGTTGTTTCTGCTCGCCCTCCTGCTCCTCCCCGATTTCCGCGCGCACCGGAGGAAACGACCATGAACCGGTTCAGTTTCCTGGGCTTCTGGGCAGTCCTCTTTTCCGCCGATCTCTCGGGGAGTTGGTTCCTCAATCAGGAACAGGAAGCCTATGAGTACTTCCAGCGAGGAGAATTCGACCGAGCGGCGGAAACCTTCTCCGATCCCTACCGCCGGGGAGTTGCCCTCTACCGAGCAGGCCGCTTTGAAGCGGCCGCCCGAGCCTTCGCCCAAGCCCGATCCGGCCCGATGAGCCTGGATGCCACCTACAATCTGGGCAATACCCGTGTTCAGCTCGGAGATCTTGCGGGAGCCATCGCGGCTTATGAAGCTGTGCTTCAGGTGGATCCCAACCACGAAGACGCGCGGCATAATCTCGACCTCCTCCGCAGTCTCCTCAGCCAGCAGGAGCAGGAACCGTTCCAAGAAGACCAGGCCCAGGAAGGGGAGGAAAAAAACGAGGGGGTAGGGGAAGAGCGGAAAGAGCACCCAAAGCAGCGATCGGACCAGCAGCAATCGGATCAACAGCAACAATCGGATCAACAGCAACAATCGGATCAGCAGCAACAATCGGATCAACAGCAACAATCGGATCAGCAGCAACAATCGGATCAACAGCAACAATCGGATCAGCAGCAGCAATCAGATCAACAGCAGCAATCGGATCAACAGCAACAATCGGATCAGCAGCAACAATCGGATCAACAGCAACAATCGGATCAGCAGCAGCAATCAGATCAACAGCAGCAATCGGATCAACAGCAGCAATCGGATCAACAGCAACAATCGGATCAACAGCAGCAATCAGATCAACAGCAGCAGTCGGATCAGCAACAGCAATCCGAACAATCCTCTGGGCAATCCTCGGATAGTCAATCCGAGGGGGAGGGGGCGCAGACAGAAAACGCTCAGGGAGAGGAAAAGCCGGAGCAGGCATCCCAGGGCAGTCAGTCTCAACCGGATCAGGCGCGAGAAGGTGGAGACGCCCAGCAGCAAGAGGAGCCAGGACAATCCGCAACACAACAGGAAGAAGAATCCCAGGGCGAGCAATCCCAGACCGAACCCTCCGAAGGGGAGCAGCCCTCAGAAGGGGAACGGAAGCCGGAAGATGTCCAGGAACAGACAGATCAGGACTCAGGACCCTCCGATCAGCAACTGGAACCGAACTCAGAGGACGAATCGGACTCCCAGGAGAAGCCGGAGGAGGAATCCGGTGAGGCGCCCAAGGATCAGGAGCACCGCGGCGGAGAGGAATTGCGGAACCCCGAGGATCCAGGGGAGGTAGAGAGAAAACCCGATCAGGAACCGGCGGAGGAAGGCGGCGATCAGGAGCAAGAAGCTGCTGGAGAAGGACAGCAGGAAAAGTCGGCTGAAAAGCCCTCAGAAGCAGAGCAGCGTGAGCAAGACCAGCAAGGCGCTTCCCAGGAAGATGCCCGAGAACCCGAGTCCGGTGGTGGAAAACAGGACCAGGCTGCAGAGATCACACCGCCGGAAGCCTTGCCGGAAGAAAGCGCAGCGGAGGCAGTGGAACAGTTCGATCAGCTCGGGGAGGAACCCCAGATGGGTCAGGCGATGAAGGAGTCCGCTGCGGGCGGTTCTGCACTGGGAGGCATTCCGGTGGCGGGCCCGGGGATGGCGATCTTAGAACAGCGGTTGCAGCAGGTAGAGGGGGATCCCTCCTTACTCATCCGCAATCAGTTCCTATTAGAAGAGATGCAGCAAATGCGCAGAGCCGGTGGGCGATTGCGTGAAACAAGACCATGGTGATTCGATTCCCCTTTTCTCATCCTCAGCGGTGTACTCTTCTAGGATGCGTGCTCCTCTTGTGCTGGGGGCAAGCTCAGGCCATCAGCTTCAGCTTCCCCTTTGGGGATCGTTCGGAACCTCGACCTCCGCCAGGCTGGCAATTCCGCCCGCAGGGACCCAGCAATGCCCGCGGGGTTCCCCCTGCAGGCTATCCCATGCAACCCCGAATGCCCACCGGCTGGGGCTCACCCTATCCGCCCAATCCCAGCTATCCCACTTGGCAAGGACAGCGCTATAACCCCTACCCGCAGCCCAGACGCACCCAGGCCCCGCAGCCGCCCCGATTGGAAATCGAAGTCTCGGATCAGCATCCTTATGTGCAGGAAAATATTCTCTTAACTTTGCGAGTCATCAGCGACCGAAATCTAGCCACGGCGACCCCGGAATTTCCCAGCACTAATGATTTCCTCTTCCGAAAGCTCACGGAACCCCGCGCGAGCATCCGCACGGGTGCGGAGGGGCAAAACGAGATCGTCAACAAAATCGTCTATATCTTGACTCCTTTGCGACCAGGGACCCTCGATCTGCCCCCCATCAGCGTCAGCGGGGAAATCGCCGGCAATGCCTATTACGGAGGAAGCCAGCGCTATAAGGCGACGAGCGGAGAGCAGCTCTCTCTACAAGTGCGGCCCGCTATGCGCTCCGTGCGGCCCTGGCTGCCCCTGCAAGATCTATCCCTGCGGGCCAGTTTGGATGCGGAAGGCGAGGTAGAGGAGGGGCAGCCGGTCACCCTCATGCTGGAACTCAGAGCCCTCGGGGCCACCGGCAGCCAGTTGCCCAGCCTGGAACCCTATCTGAAATCCCCGGATTTTCGGGTGTATCGGGAACAGACCCTGACGGAAGGCAAGCTTTCCAGCGACGGAAAGCGGATTCAGGGGCGGCGCACCGAGTACTATACCTTAGTGCCCCGCTCCGGCGGTCGGCTCCATCTGCCAGAGATCCGCATTCCCTGGTGGAATGTGGAACAAGGGCGGCGGGAATATGCCACGTTGCCCGTGCGTTTGGTGCAAGCCAAGGGGGAGAGTGCTCCCTTCGGCCTTTCAATGGCGGATGAAGATCAGGGGCGCAGCAGCGGTTTCTGGCTGCCCCTGTTAGGTTTGGGCCTGGTGCTGCTCGGCTACTGGGGCGGAGTCTGGTATCGGGGCTGGCGCGAAGGACAACCCGTTGGTGAAACCCCTCTCTTGGACCAACTGCGCACCGGTGTGAAGGCCTTGGGCGCGCAGGCTCAGCGCAACTTGGCCCGGGCCTTGGGCCGTCTGCACCCTGGACCTGCGCTGGATCGGCTGCGCCAGAAGCTCATGCCGGCGCAATCTCCGGAAAAGCGCTTTCTCCGCTGCGTGCGCCAGGCGAATCGGGAATCCGATCCCGCCGCCTGGGCAAAACGGTTTCAGGAAACCACCTGTCGCCAGCTCAATCTAGCGATAGAGCCCTCTTTGCCCGGGATGGTGGGGCAGATCCTCGCCCTGCGCCCTGGCGCGGATCGGGCGCAGATCGAACGCCTCATGCAGCAGCTCGATGCTGCCCTCTACGGGGGACAAGATATCGATTTTCAACGTTGGAAGAAGGCGTTCAGCCGGGAAGTACACCGCAGGCAAGGATTCTGGGCAAAGCGCCGTTCATGGTTCCAGCGGCCTCGATTGCCCGAGCTCAACCCCCGATTTTCCGACTGAAGCACTCTGAGGAGGTTTTCATGGCCGCGTCGAACGCAGAGGATCAGCGGGCACAGATTCAAGCGCTGGTGTATGCATCCGTCGATGTCCTCAATGAAGAACTAGACGCCCTGGAAGGGCTGGAGAAATCCCCCGAAGCCCGACTGTCCGGGGAAGGGGCTTCCCTGGATTCTCTAGCCATCGTGTCCTTTCAGATGATCCTGGAAGAAAAGCTCGCTGAGCAATTCGGGGCGGAGCTCCTCCTGGATTCTAGTTTCTTTGAGTCGGATGACGCGACCCCTCGCACCCTGGGAGATCTGATGGATTATCTCTTAGCGGCGCTGGAAGCGGGCAAGACTGCTTAGGCCGAGGTTCTCCGCGCTGCGGACATGCTGTTCCATTCCCAGCCTTTTATCCTGCTGTTCCTGCCCCTCTGTTTTTTGGGCTTTCTATGGCTCTGGAAGCGAGGGGGGGAAAAGGCCGCTTTGGGCTGGCTCGTGCTCGCCTCCCTGTTCTTTTACAGCTGGTGGAATCCCAAGTACCTGCCCTTGCTCCTGGGTTCCGTGCTCGTCAATTTCTTCCTGGCTCGGGCCATGGTTCACAGTCCCAAGCGGAGCCGCCGGCGCTGGTTTTTCCTCTGCTTGGGCGTGCTCTTCAACCTGGGCTTGCTGGGCTATTACAAATATGCGGGCTGGCTCTTGGGGGAGATCGGCGATCTCACGGGCACCGCTTTCAGCCTCATTGCCCCGGCCCTGCCCCTGGCCATCTCCTTTTACACCTTCCAGCAGATTTCCTATCTGGTGGATGTGTGGCGCAATCGGGGGCGGGAATATGATCTGCTGCACTACGCTGCCTATGTGACCTTCTTTCCCCAGCTCATCGCAGGCCCCATCGTCCGCCATTATGAGCTGATCCCCCAGTTTTCCCAAGATCCCCTGCGGGCGGGTTTTTGGGAACGGTTCAGCCGAGGCAGCGTTCTGTTCTGCCTGGGCCTGATGAAAAAGGTGCTCATCGCCGATCGGCTGGCGGAAATTGTAGATCCCACTTTTGCGGCCGCCGCTTCGGAGGGCACGTTGCACTTAACCCAAGCTTGGCTGGGTGCCCTGGCCTTTAGCGGACAGATCTATTTTGACTTTTCCGGCTATTCGGATATGGCCATCGGGTTGGGCTTGCTGTTCGGCTACCGGCTGCCCGTGAACTTCAACGCCCCCTACAGAGCGCATTCCCTGCAAGCCCTGTGGCAGCGGTGGCACATCACCCTGACCCGCTTTCTGCGGGATTATCTGTTCGTGCCCTTGGCGAAGCTGCGCGTTCTGCCCCATCCCCAGATTTTCGCCGTATTGCTCACCATGTTCTTAGGGGGGCTTTGGCACGGGGCCGCCTGGACCTTTGCCGCCTGGGGCCTGGCGCACGGCATCGGGCTGTTGGTGAACGCCGGATTCCGCCGCACCGGTTGGCACCTGCCTCGGGGGCTGGGCTGGTTCCTGACTTTCTTGTTCTGGGTGGAAATCACCGTGCTCTTCCGGGCGGACAGCTTTTCCACCGCCGGCGTGTTCTGGCAGGCCATGCACGACGGCAGCGCTTGGGCAGGCTGGCCCGAAGGGGAAGATGCCCTCTGGGTGCTGGGTGCCCTGCTCCTGGCGATCCTGGGACCCACGAGCCAGAAGATCGCCTTGGCGCGATTGCAGCCCAATCGTTGGTATGCGGTGGCAGCGGGCTTGGCCTTGGTGGCTTTGGTGGTGCTGGTCGGGGGCGGTGATGAAGCGGAATTCTATTACTTCCAGTTTTGAGCCAGCGCCCCGCCGCATTCTGCTGGTGCGCCTGAGCGCCATCGGGGATCTCGTCTTCGCCTCTCCCCTCCTGGAGGCCCTGCATCGCCGCTGGCCCGAGGCTCGGATCAGTTGGTTGGTCCAGGAAGACTATCAATCCCTGCTCCAGAGCCATCCCCGGCTCCATCAGGTGATTCCGGTGCCTCTAAGTCGTTGGAAACAGTTGGGACGCACGCGGCAGTTTTTCACCCTGTTTCAATCGGTCCGAGACTTCCGAACCGAGTTGCGGGGGGCAGGGTTCGATCTGGTCTTGGATCTTCAGGGCTTGTTGAAGAGCGGTCTGCTCGCCTGGTTCTCCGGTGCGGAAACGCGCATCGGCTTGGGGGCCCGGGAGGGCAGTCAGTGGCTCATGACCCACCGCCTGCCTCGGGGGGGCGATTCGGACTGGATCGCTTCCGAATACCGGTATCTTGCCGAGCAATTAGGATTGCCCCTGGAGGATTTCGCCCTATCCATCCATCCCTCTCCGGAAGATCAGGCCTTTGCCCAAACCCTGATCCAGCAAGAGGGACTGGAAACAGGCTATGCCCTGTTCTGCCCCTTCACCACGAGACCCCAGAAGCATTGGTTGGAAGACCGCTGGGCAGCCCTCGCGGCGGGGGTGCAATCCTTGGGCTTACCTGTGGTGCTCCTGGGTGGGCCTGGAGATCGGGCGGCGGCGGCGCGGCTCTGCGCCCGCGCGCCCCAGCTGCGTAACTGGGTGGGCAAGACCCGCCTGGGGGAAGCCGCCGCCCTGACCCAGCACAGCCGCTTGGTGATCGCCGTGGACACGGGATTGGGCCATCTGGGCATCGCCTTTCGCCGCCCCACCCTGCTGTTGTTCGGGGCCACCTGCCCCTATCGGCACACGGGAACGGACCAGGCCCGCGTGCTCTATCATCCCCTACCCTGTTCCCCCTGCAAGCGGCGGCCCAGCTGCGGGGGGCGGTTCGATTGCATGCGGGCGATTTCCGTCTCGGAAGTCCTGGCGGCGGCGCGGCAATGGTTATGAGAGTGTTGCACGTGGAAGCGGGCCGCCATCTCTACGGCGGTGCCCAACAAGTGCTCGATCTCCTGGCCGGCTTGCAGGGGCGCGGGCTGGAAAACGGGCTGATCTGTCCCCGAGGCGCTGCCCTGGCTCAGCGAGCGGCGGACTTCGCCCAGGTCTTTCCCCTCCCCATGCATGGGGATCTGGATCTGGCCCTGATCCCGCGCATCCTGGGCATCCTCCGCCGCTTTCAGCCGGATCTGGTCCATCTGCACAGCCGGTCAGGGGCGGATGTGCTCGGGGGCATCGCTGGCCGTTTGGCTGGCCTGCCAGTGATCCATTCCCGCCGAGTGGACAATCCGGAATCCCCCCGTTGGGTGGCCCTGAAGTACCGGCTTTATGATCGGGTGATCGCCATCTCTCAGGGCATCGGGGAAATCCTGCTCGCCGAAGGGCTGCCGCCGGAGAAGCTGCGGGTGGTGCGCAGCGCGGTGGATGCCGCCGCTTTTGCCCGCCCCTGTCAGCGGGAACGGATTGATTCCAAGCTCGGCCTGCCCGTCGGCAGCCGATTGCTGGGGGTGGTCGCCCAGCTCATTCCCAGAAAGGGGCATCGCTACCTGCTCCAAGCCCTGCCCGAACTGTTCCAAGCCTTTCCCGATCTGCGGGTGGGGTTCTTTGGCCAAGGTTCCCTGGAAAACGACCTCCGGCAGACGATTCACCGGTTGGGGCTGGGGGCGCGGGTGCAGCTCTACGGCTTCCGGCCGGATCTCCCCGAAATCCTCCCCTGTCTGGAACTCTTGGTGCATCCCGCCCTGAAAGAAGGCTTGGGAGTGTCCCTGTTGCAAGCGGCTAGCGCCGGCGTACCCATCGTGGCCAGCCGAGTCGGGGGCATTCCCGAGGCGGTGGAATCGGAGGGCAACGGCCTGTTGGTGCCGCCTGGGGATGCCCAGGCCCTAGGGGCGGCCATCGCTCGGATCCTGGCGGATCCCGCACTGGGTCGAAGGCTGGGCCAGCGAGGTCAGGAGAAGATGCGGGCGGAATTTTCCCTAGATGCCATGGTAGCGGGCAATCTTCAGGTTTATAGGGAGTTGGTGCCATGAGTTCGCCCCGCAGCTTGCAGCTCATCGGCAGCCGCCGCATGGGTGGAGCGGAGCGCTGGTTTCTGAGATTCGTTCGGGCATTGGCGGACGAGGGGGCACCGGTGCAAGCAGCGGTGCGGGCGGGCAGCGAGCTGGCCGCTCAGGATTTCGGGGAACTGCCCGTCCACACCCTGCCCTTCGCCACGGTCTGGGATCCTTGGTCTCGCGGGTCTTTACAACGTCTGATCCGAAGGATACAGCCCGATCTCGTGCAGACCTACATGGGCAGGGCCACCCGACTGACCCGCACCCCAGGCATTCCGCACATCGCGCGGTTAGGCGGCTATTATGCCCTTCATCCCTATCGCCATGCGGATGCTTGGATCGGTAACACCAAGGGGTTATGCGATTGGATGATCCAGCAGGGCTTGCCCGCCCGACGGGTCTATCAGATCTACAACTTCGTGGAGCCGGTGCACCCCATGAAGGCTGCCCAGCTCGCCCAGTTTCGCCAAAGGCTAGGATTGCCTTCGGAAGCCTGGCTGCTCCTCAGCGCCGGCCGCTTCGTGCCGGTCAAAGGGTTTTCCATCCTGTTCGAGGCCCTAGGCCGATTGCCTCGGGAGATCGCCGGCCGCCCCTGGCGGCTGCTCCTCTTGGGCGATGGCCCGCTGGAATTGGCCCTGCGACGGCAGGCCCGAGAAAACGATCTGGAACCGGTGCTGTTCTGGGCAGGCTGGCAGGATGATCCCGGCCCCTTCTTCCAACTGGCCGATCTGGTGGTCTTTCCATCCTTGGAAACGGAGACCCTGGGCAATGTGATCCTGGATGCTTGGGCTTGGGCGAAGCCCTTGGTAACCAGTCATTTCCGAGGGGCGCGGGAGATCACCCGCCACGGGGAAGATGCTTGGTGTGTGCCCTGCGAAGCGCCGAAAGCCCTGGCCCAGGGCATTCAAACGGTGCTGGAAGATGAGGATCTGCGGAAAGCACTGGCCGCACAGGGCTGGAAGCGGGTGCAGGGGGAATTCAGCCGGGCGGCGATCTTGCAGCAGTATTTGCAGCTCTACGACCGGTTGGCCGGCTGATGGCGGGTTTTCTCTCCATCCTCATGTACCATCAGGTGGGCCGGTTCGCGCCCATGAAGACCCATCGGGCGAACTATTGCGACCGAGATCGCTTCGCCCGCCAGATGGCCTTTCTCCATCATGGGGGCTTTCGGGTGCTGGATCTGGAAGCAGCCCTAGCAGGTCTGGCCGGCAAGCAGCCCATTCCCCCTAGATCGGTGGTGCTCAGCTTCGACGATGGCTATGAAAGTTTTCTCCAAGAGGTCCTGCCCGTGCTCCGCCGCTACGATTTTCCCGCCGTCCTCTACGCCATCAGCCAATATCTGGGCAAGCGGGCGGATTGGTTTGCGAAGGAGCCAGGCCGACCCGTGCCCCGATTGCTCAGCGGTGCCCAGCTGCGGGCAATCCGGCAGGCCGGCATCCGCATCGGTTCCCACGGTGCCCATCATGTGCGGCTGGGGGAAGTGGATGACCGGACGAAATGGCGGGAGCTTGCGGACAGCAAGGCGGCTTTAGAAGACCTCTTGGGGGAAGCCGTCCCCCATCTCTGCTATCCCTTCGGCAGCTTCGATCAGACCAGTTTGCAGATGGCTCAGGAGATCGGCTATCGGAGCGCCCTAACCTGCTTGCGCGGGGCGGCGACCCGAGAAGATCATCCCCTGGCCCTGCCCCGCAAAGCCATCTCTTTTGGGGATAATTTGATCGGCTATGCCTGGAAGCTCTTGGTCAAACAAGCCCCTACGCCTGCGCTTCTGGATTGGCGCCGGAAATTGGGTTAGGGGCGCGGGGCAAATCTTCCGGCGGGGGAAATCGCTTGACCAGTCCATCCGGTACCTCCCCCCGCCCTGCCTGATAGAGCGCACCGGATTCCAGCAGGATGAGGACCATCAGGGCGATGAGGATCGGGGCTACGGCGACCCGTTGCAGGGCGAGGAAGAGCAGTTCTTGCATCCCCCGGCTCTTCTGACTCAGGGAGAGCAGCCAATCAAGGCCGATCAACCCGATGCCCAGCCCATAGGCCAGGAGCAGGGTTTGATAGCGACCCACCGCGAGCTTCCAATGGGCAGCCACAAACCAGGGTTCCCGAGCCCGGGCTCGGGCCGCTCGCAGGAAGCTATAGGCGATGATGCTCAGAGAGAGGCACAGGGGCACCCAGACACCGAGCCATTTATAAGGGCTCAGGGGGGAATCCTTGGGCAAAAAGCTGCCGGCGAGCAGGGCGATGAGCATCAACAGATTGATGAGCAGCAGATTGACCATGGCCAGTTCATGGGGGGATTTGGCCCGGCGGCGGAGGTGGTCATCGACGGGGAAAAACATCGGGGAACCCTTTTTGCCTTAGAATGGTCGACCATTACGCAATGATCGCGCGCACCTGTCATTGCGCTTCGGCAACTGGGAGACCCTGAGATGCTCTATGCCATCATCGCCACCGATCGGCCTGATGCCCTACCCCGCCGCCTGCGGGCGAGGCCTGATCATCTGGCCCGCTTGCAAGCCTTGCAACAGGAAGGTCGGCTGGTCTTGGCGGGCCCCCATCCTGCCATCGATTGCGAGGACCCAGGGGAAGCGGGATTCACGGGTTCTCTCATCGTTGCGGAATTTCCCGATCTCGCCGCCGCCCAAGCTTGGGCGGCAGCCGATCCCTATGTACAAGCAGAAGTCTATCAGGAAGTACAGGTTAAACCCTTCCGCAAGGTGCTGCCTGCCTGATTTGCTTATACTGAATTTTTTCACGCTGGAGAGAACCACTCGATGAAGAAGAACTATCTGCTGCTGTCCCTGCTCACCGGCTGCCTAGCGCAGGGGAGCCTTTATGCGCAAAGCGCTCAGCCGGCATCTGCGCCGACCGCGGAGCAAGCGGCTGCGCTGGCTGGGCCCGATACTATCATTGCCACCATCAACGGGCAGGCCATTCCCCTGGGTCTGTTCCGCCTGTTCTATGAACAGCGGTTGCGCACTCAGAAGGTCAAGCAGCCCACGCCTGCCTTCCAAACCCAGGTGTTCAACGAGTTCATCAACATCATCCTCACGGCCCAGGATGCGGAGAAGAAGGGGATCGATCAGGATCCCAATGTGCAGCTGGCCTTGGAGCTGCAGCGCCTGCAATTTCTCTCGGGATTGGATCTGCAGGATGCCGCCCGCACCCTGTCCCCCACAGAAGAAGAGATTCAAAAGGCCTACGAGGAACGCTACGGTCAGGGCAAGCAAAAGGAATATCACGCCCGCCATATCCTCGTGAAGACCGAACAAGAAGCCAAGGACCTCATCCAGCAGTTGAAGGAAGGGGCGGATTTCCAGGAACTCGCCAAAGCCCATTCTCTGGGGCCCACGGGCAAGAAGGGGGGGGATCTGGGCTGGTTCGATGCGAAGCAGATGGTCCCCGCCTTCAGCGAGGCAGTGAAGCAGCTCGAACCCGGTCATTACAGCGAACAGCCGGTGAGAACCCAGTTCGGCTGGCATGTGATCTTGCTGGAAGGGGTGCGGGAAGCGGAGCCGCCTCCCCTGAGCGCGGTTCAAGGCAAGCTGAGCGCCGAGTTGCAGCGCCAGATGCTCCTGAACTTTATCGTGGGGCTACGAGATCAGGCGAAGATCGAACTCAGCGATCTGATCAAGGCCACGCCCCCCGCACAGCCTAGAGCAGCCCAGCCAAAACCTGCGGACACCCCTTAGCATCCCCTTCCGACTGATGCGCGCGCGGACGCAGAGCCGCGCATCTTTTTTGGAGCAAGCCATGCCCTATATCCTCGTTCTCTACTACAGCCGCCGAGGCACCACCGCTGAGATGGCCCGCCGCATCGCGCGGGGTGTGGAAGAAATCCCGAACATGGAAGCGCGGCTGCGCAGCTTGCCGCCGGTTTCGACGGTGTGCGAAGCCACGGAGGACAGCATTCCCGAAGCAGGCGCACCCTATGCGGAGTTGGAAGACCTTCGCCAGTGCGCGGGATTGGCCCTGGGTAGCCCCACCCGATTCGGCAACATGGCGGCACCAGTCAAATATTTTCTGGACAGCACCAGCGCCCTTTGGATGAACGGCGCCCTGGCGGGTAAGCCCGCCGGGGTCTTCACCTCCACTTCCAGTCTCCACGGGGGTCAGGAAAGCACCCTGCTTTCCATGATGTTGCCCCTGCTCCACCATGGAATGCTGGTGCTCGGATTGCCCTATGGGGAAACGGATCTCTTGCGCACCCGCACCGGCGGCACCCCCTACGGCCCTTCCCATTGGGCCGGTCATGAAAACGATCAGCCCCTCAGCGAGGAAGAAAAGCGTCTCTGCGCTGCCCTGGGCCGGCGGCTGGCCCGGACAGCCCAAGCATTGAATTCCGGCAGATCCTGACCATCTTTTTGGGGCAGTCTCTCAACCCAAAGGGAAACGATCCATGAGCGATGCCCTGAACTATCTTCTCAAAGTGCGCCCCGAAGCCATGGGCGCTTACTTCAGCTTTCTCAAACAGGTAGGCACTCACCTGGATATCAAGACCCGCGATTTGATCTCCGTCATCACCAAGGTGGCGGTGCAGACGGAAGCGGGCTTCAAACAATATGTCCGACGGGCCCTGCGGAATGGGGCCAGCGCCCAAGAAATCCTCGATGCCCTGCTCATGGCCTTTCCCGCGCTCGGATTGGCGAAAATCGTCTGGGCGGTGGATCTTCTGTTGCAGATGGATCTGCCGGAGTTCCATCCCGACCGCTTGGACGCTTCGCCGGAATGGCGGGATCTGGGGGCGTTGGATGATTTTCCTGTGGGGGAAACGCGCTACCTCTCGGGAGAAGGGGGGGCTTTCTTCGTCCATCGATCGGCGGAGGCGATCCGCGTCTATGAGGCCCGCTGCCCCCATCAGGGCACCCCCCTGACCCAAGCCGATCTGGAAGGAACCCAACTGACCTGTCCCAAGCATCGCTGGGCGTTCGATCTCCCCACCGGCGCTTGCATTGCTCGGGGGGATCGGCCCCTGCAACACCTTCCCCACCGCATCGAAGGGGATCGGTTGCAGGTCTATCGCTGAGCGACCGCCCTAGAAAAAATGGGCTTTAGCCGGTGCAAATGCCCCTAGAGAACCAGCGGTTCAAGCTGGTATCGCTTCCGGTGTGTATCGCATAGCCACAGGATTATTGCCTCCGGGGGGCAAGATCTTGTGGAGTCCCGACCAGCGCTGCTGCATCGGGTCAAGCAGGCAGCACAGGCCCCGCAGGATCGGCACCTGTCGCCGAGGAGCTGGCCTTGCACTGAAAACCGCAGGTACCTATTGCAAGCCGCGCAGGTAGGCTAGGATGGCCTGGGTGCCCTGCTGGACGATCTCGGGGGGCGGGGTTTGGAGGGGGTTGCCGTTTAGGAAAAGCTTTTTCAGATTCCTGAGCTGGCCGATGGTCGCCGGTAGTTCGGTGAGTGGATTCAAGAAAACACGAAGCTCCTTCAGATTGCTGAGCTGGCCAATCTCGGGGGGCAGCTGGGTCAGCTTTAATTCAGACAGGTCGAGCAGGATCAGATGGCCCCGATCATCGTATTCGACTTCTCTAGGTTTGACGCCCAGTCTAGCGGTCAGGGCTATTAGGATTTTTCGGTCAGGCCCAAAAAGCTTCTTGAACAGACCCATCGCTTGCTTGAACAGACCCATCGCTCGGATCCTTGTGGATTGGACAGGGGTTTGGAAATAAAAACGATGATAACGGATCTGGCCTGATCCGAGTATCGGCGGAACTAAGGCATCTCTAAAGCCCTTCTAAGGCCTCCCGCAGCGTCCGCACCTCCAGGATCTCTAGCCCAGCAACGCCCCCCTTGGGCACATTGCCTTTGGGGGCAATCACCCGCTTCATCCCGTGCTTGGCCGCTTCCCGCAGTCGATCCGGTCCATTGGGCACCGGGCGAATCTCTCCGCTCAAGCCCAGTTCCCCGAAGACCGCCAGTTGCAGATCCAAGGGCACATCTCGATAGCTGGAGCGCACCGCCAGCAACACCGCCAGATCGGCGGCGGTCTCCTGGATGCGCACGCCTCCCACCACATTCACGAACACATCCTGATCGAACAGGGGCACGCCCCCGTGGCGGTGGAGCACCGCTAGGAGCATGGACAGCCGGTTTGGATCCAGACCCAGGGCGACCCGCCGAGGATTCGCCAAAGGGCTTTCATCCACCAGGGCTTGCACTTCCACCATCAGGGGGCGGGTACCCTCTCGGGTGATCAGGATCGCGCTGCCGGGCACCGGTCGATCGTGGCGGGCTAGGAAGATCGCGGAAGGATTGGGCACTTCCTTCAAGCCCTGATCGGTCATGAGGAAGACTCCCAGCTCGTTCACCGCCCCGAAGCGATTTTTCACCGCCCGCACCAACCGATAAGGACTGCCCGGCTCCCCCTCGAAATAGAGCACCGTATCTACCATGTGTTCCAGCACCCGAGGACCCGCTAAAGCCCCTTCCTTGGTCACATGCCCCACCAGGAAGACCGCCGTGCCTGTGCCTTTAGCCCAGCGCACGATCTGGGCGGCGCTCTCCCGCACCTGGGACACGGAGCCAGGAGCGGATTCCAAGCGATCCGTGAACAGGGTCTGAATGGAATCCAAGATTAGGGCGCGGGGCGGTCGGTCGGTGAGGTGCTGGAGAATCCGTTCCACCTGGGTTTCCGCGAGCAAGTGCACTCCCTTTTCCCGCACCCCCAGGCGATGGGCCCGCAAGCTCACCTGCTGGGGGGATTCCTCGCCGGTCACATAGAGCACGGAGGCCTCCCGACCCAGGGCGGCACTCGCCTGCAAGAGCAAGGTGGATTTGCCGATGCCCGGATCCCCCCCGATGAGCACCACGGAACCTTGCACCAGCCCGCCCCCCAGCACCCGATCTAATTCGCCGATGCCGGTAGCTCGCCGCACCGCCTGTTCCGGCGGGATGCGGGCGAGCGGGAGGATCTCCGCCGTTTCCATCCCCGCATAGCCAGCGCGGGAGGCGGGCGCGGGTTTTTCTGGCACTTCTTGAATGCAGTTCCAAGCCCCGCATTCGGGACAGCGCCCCGCCCACTTGGGCAACTGGGCACCGCATGCCTCGCAGCGAAACCGCATCGAGGACTTCGCCAAGGTTCAGCGCCTCATTTCCAGAGAGTCCAGGCACCGATGAGGATGAAACCGATGCCCGCCACGAGATGAAGGGTGCGCTCGTTCAGGTGCTGGGCGATGAAGGCCCCCCCCAGCACCCCCAACGCAGAGGTGAGGATCAGGGCGAGGGAAGCCCCCAGAAAGACCAGCCACTTGTTCACCGACTGATCGGCGGCGAACAACAGGGTGGCGAGCTGGGTCTTGTCCCCCAGCTCCGCGATGAAGACGGTGATGAAAACTGTGGTCAGCATTTTCCAGTCCATCCGGCTATCCTTTCCTCTGGGTTCTGTGTTAATAGAAGGAGTCGGCAAGCCACGGGAGAGAGACCATGAGCCTGGCCTTCATCGGCCATCCCCTGTGCCGAGCACACAGGATGGGGCCGCATCATCCCGAATGCCCCGAACGATTGGATGCCATCGCAGATCGGCTGATCGCCGCCGGGCTGGATAGCCTGCTCACCCATTATGAGGCACCGGCGGCCACGGAAGCCCAGCTCGCGCGGGTCCATGATCCGGATTATATTCGGGAAATCTTCGATGCGGCGCCCGAAGGGGACGAACTCCGATGGCTCGACGGGGACACCGCCATGAATGCTCACAGCCTGCCCGCTGCCCTGCGGGCGGCGGGGGCGGCGGTGTTGGGGGTGGATCTGGTCATGAGCAACCGCCATCAAGTCGCTTTCGCCTGCGTGCGACCCCCGGGCCATCATGCAGAGCGGCGCCGCGCCATGGGCTTTTGTATCTTCAACAATGTGGCGGTGGGTGCCGCCCATGCTCTGGCGGTCTATGGGCTGGAACGAATCGCCATCATAGATTTCGATGTGCATCACGGCAACGGCACCCAGGACATCTTCGCGGGAGATGAACGAGTGCGCTTCTGCTCCAGCTTCCAACATCCCTTTTACCCGGGCAGCGGTGCCGGCAACAACGCATCGAATATCCTCAACATTCCCCTGCCCCGAGGTACGGACGGCCCCCAGTTCCGAAAGGCGGTGGAAACCCATTGGCTCGGGCTACTGGACGAGTTCGCGCCCCAGATGATCTTGATCTCCGCCGGCTTTGACGGCCATGCGGAGGATGAAATGGCCCAGTTCAACTTGCGGGAATCGGATTACGCCTGGATCACCCGGGAATTGCAGTATCTGGCGGGGAAACATGCCCAAGGGCGCATCCTCTCCTGTCTGGAAGGGGGCTATCATCTGAACGCCCTGGGGCGTGCTGTGAGCGCCCATCTGGACGCCCTCATCGGTCAACCCTAAATCCCATGTGGCTACAGTTTCTCCGCACCCTGCTGGACAGCCTCCGAGATCTACTCCCCATCCTGGGGGTGATCGCCTTCTTTCAACTGGTGGTCCTCGGACAGCCCATCCCCAATCTGGGGGAACTGCTCTGGGGGGTGGTACTGGTGGTCGTCGGTCTGACGCTGTTCGTGCAGGGGCTGAAGCTGGGACTCTTTCCCATCGGGGAAGGCATGGCCTGGGATTTCGCCGCTAAGGGCAGCGTCCTCTGGTTGCTGCTGTTTGCCTTTGCCCTGGGCTTCGGCACCACGGTGGCGGAACCCGCTCTCATCGCCATCGCTGACGAGGCGGCGGAGGTGGCTGCGACCGGCGGCATGATCCCCGATCATGCCCAAGCCCGAGAAGAGTATGCCGAGGGACTCCGGTACACGGTGGCCCTCTCCGTGGGCTTGGCCATCGTCATCGGTGTGCTGCGCATCCTGCGGGGCTGGCCCATTCAATATCTGATCATCCTGGGCTATGCGGGGGTGGTGCTGCTCACCCCCTTCGCACCGGAAGAGATCATCGGCATCGCCTACGACTCCGGCGGGGTGACCACCTCCACTATCACAGTGCCCTTGGTCACCGCCCTGGGGGTGGGGCTCGCTTCCAGCATCGAGGGCAGAAACCCCATGACCGATGGCTTCGGACTCATCGCTTTCGCTTCCCTCACGCCCATTATCTTTGTCATGGGCTACGGCATCCTCTTATGAACGATCCTTTCCTCTCCCTGTGGTCCTCTTTGTTGGCTACCGTCGACGACATCTTGCCCATCCTCGCCATTCTGGTGGGCTTTCAAGTGGTCGTGCTGCGCCGCCCCATCCCCAATTTCAAGCAGGTGCTCTTGGGCTTTCTGTTCGTGCTCCTGGGCTTGGCGTTCTTTCTGGAGGGATTGGAACGGGCCCTGTTCCCCTTGGGGAAGCTCATGGCGCAACAGCTCACGGCTTCGGAGTTCCTGGGCTTTGCTGAAGGGGAGACTAAAACTCATCACTGGCATGCATTTTTCTGGGTCTATCTCTTTGCCTTCTGCATCGGCTTTTCCACCACGGTGGCGGAACCCTCCCTCATCGCGGTTGCCATCAAAGCCCAACAGGTTTCCGCCGGCGTCATCCATCCCTGGGGGCTGCGCATCGCCGTGGCCTTGGGCGTCGCGTTGGGCATCAGTTTGGGCACCTTCCGCATTGTCACGGGCACGTCTCTGGCACACTACATCATCGTCGGCTATGTGCTGGTCTTGGTCCAAACCTGGTTTGCACCCCGAGCCATCATCGCCCTAGCCTATGATTCCGGCGGGGTGACCACTTCCACCGTAACCGTGCCTTTGGTAACTGCCTTGGGTCTCGGATTGGCCACCCATATTCCCGGCCGGAATCCCTTGCTGGACGGCTTTGGCTTGATCGCCTTTGCCAGCCTGTTTCCCATGATGACGGTCATGGGCTATGCGCAGCTCAGCGAATATCTGGCGAAACGACAATCATGAGCATTCAGACACTGCCAGAACCCTTGCGAGAGAGATAAAGACCCATGCATTTCAAACTCATCCTGGCCTTTGTAGAAGACAGCACCACCAAATCGGTTTTAGAAGCTGCCCGCAAGGCAGGCGCCACCGGCTCCACCGTCATCAGCCATGCCCGAGGCGAGGGCGTGGAGCACCGGAAAACCTTTTTTGGGCTGCCCCTGGAGATGCGGCGGGATGTGATCTTGCTCTTGGTGGAAGAGCATCTGAGCCGGACCATCCTGGAAACCATCGCGCAGGTGGCGAAGTTCGATGAAAAACCCAACTCGGGCATCGCCTTTCAACTGGATGTGGAAGATGCGGTGGGGGTGAATCACCAGGTCCGCAAGCTCGTGGGCTTGGTGGAGGAAGAGATTTAGATGAATCCCCGCAGCCTCCTTCTGCTGCTGTCTTTCTGGTATACCTGGGGATTCGCCGGCGCAGATTCAGAGGCGATCTATAACTTCGATGATTCCCCGCGGGCCCAGCTTTTGGAACATCCGGATTGGTTCAAGGAAAGCTTTCTGGATTTGGGGGAAGATTTGCAGGAAGCGCTCGCAGCGGGTAAACGGGGGATCATCGTTTACTTCGGCCAACGGCGCTGCGCCTATTGCCACAAGCTGATGCAGGTGAATTTCGGGCGGCGGGACATTGCGGAATATACCAAGCGGCACTTCGATGTGATCCCCATCGACATCTGGGGGGTGCGGGAAGTGATCGATCTGGACGGCACCGTTCGAACCGAACGCGCATTCACCCTCGCCAAGGGCTTGAACTTTACGCCCTCGTTGCTTTTCTACGATGCAGAGGGACGGGAGGCCCTGCGGTTGCGGGGCTATTATCCGCCCTATCCCTTTCAAGCCGCCCTCGAATATGTGGTCAATGGCTATTACCTGCGGGAATCCTTTCGGGACTATCTCGCGCGCGGGGAGAACCGCATGGTGTTCGATGCCCAGGACCTCAACGACGAAGATTTCTTCAGTCCTCCCCCCTTCAACCTGGATCGAAGCCGCTATCCCTCCGATCGCCCGCTAGTCGTTTTCTTTGAGCGAGGGGACTGCCATGCCTGCGATGTGCTGCATGGCCAGGTCTTGCGGGAACCGGAGATCCGGCAGCAGTTCTTCGCATTGGACAGTGTGCAACTCGATCTCCGATCCGATATGCCGGTGGTCACGCCTGCGGGGGAACGGACGACCGCTCGGAAATGGGCGGAAGACCTGGGTATTTTTTACACGCCCTCTTTGCTCTTTTTCGATCCCGAGGGAAAGGAGATCCTTCGGGTGGATTCGGTGGTGCGCTTTTATCGCCTTCGCACTGTGCTGGACTATATCAACAGCGGTGCATACCGCAAGGAGACCTATGGACAATGGCGGGCCCATCGATCCCTTTGAAACCGCGAGACCGCCTGTTGCATAACCCGGGTAAATCTGGAGCTGAAAGATGAAGCCGAGCGCCCTTCCCTACTTAGGCATTTCCCTCTTCCTGTCCCTTGGAATGGCCAGCTTTCCGAGCTTTTCCGAGGAAGACCGCTTGCGAAACGAACCCATCCAACCTATTCCGGAAACGGTGGCGGTGGATCCGAAAAAGGTCGCATTGGGCAGAGCGCTCTATCATGAAACCCGTTTGTCCAAGGACAAAAAGGTTTCCTGCGCTTCCTGTCATATTCTCGATCTGGGGGGCGTGGATCGCAGAAAGCATTCTATCGGGGTGTTCGGTCAGGAAGGCCCGATCAATTCTCCCACCGTGTTCAATTCCATCTTTTTGTTCCGGCTGTTCTGGGATGGCCGGGCAGCAACCCTGGAAGAGCAGATCGATGGTCCCATCCAGAATCCCAAGGAGATGGGCATGACCTGGCCCGAGGTGATCGCAGTCTTGCAATCGGATCCAGACTACAAAGCCCAGTTCGATGCCATTTATCCTGACGGAATCACGCCGGACAATGTGAAAGATGCCATCGCGGAGTTCGAACGTTCGCTCATCACGCCCAATTCCCCTTTTGATCGCTATCTGAAGGGAGACGAAAAAGCCTTGAACGAACAGGAAAAACGAGGCTACGAGCTATTCAAGCAATATGGCTGTGTCTCCTGTCATCAGGGGGTGAACGTGGGGGGCAATCTCTTTCAGATCTTCGGCGTGGTCAATGACTACTTCGGAAAGCGGGGAAATCTCACCAAGGCGGATTTAGGCCGCTACAATGTAACCGGCAATGAGCTAGACAAGCACATGTTTAAAGTGCCGAGTTTGCGCATGGCTGCGGTTACGCCTCCCTATCTCCACGATGGCAACGCGAAGACCTTGCGGGAGGCGGTGGACATTATGTTTGAATTCCAGTTAGGCCGAACGGCACCGGATGAGGACAAGGAGGCGATCGTGGCCTTCATCAAGTCCTTGGTCGGTGAGTATAAGGGGAAAGGGCTATGAGAACGATACCATTGATTGGACTGATCCTAGCATTGCTGCTCAGCCTGGCATTGGGCTATGTGCTCTGGACCTGGGAGAGCGGGGAAGACCGAGAATTCACCGAAAACATGGATCGGATCAAAACCTTGCAGAAGCTGAACACGCACTGGAGCTTAGCCGCCCTGCAGAGTTACAGCGAGCCCCTTTCCAATTTCGACCAGATGGCCGAGCTCTTGCCTAAGATTCGCGAGGCGAAGCAGGCTTTGCTAGATAGCGAACTGAATTCTGATCAGATGCCTAGGTCGCTCAGTGGGGTATTACAGGCCTATCTGAGCTACTTCGACAGCAAGGAGAAGGACATCGAGCGATTCAAATCCTATTATGCCATCGTGCGGAACTCCGCGATCTACCTGCCTCAGGTAGAGCACCAGCTGATTCGAGAAGCCACCCAGGCGGGATTGTCCGATCTGGTGAAGGAGGTGGAAACGATTCAGCAGGAGATCACCAACTTCATGAAGCAACCCAACAGTGGGTTGGCCATGGTCCTGGAGACCCGCATCAATAGCTTGCTCGAGAAGGAGTCTGCCTACCCAGAAGCAGTAGCCGCCACACTGCGAGAATATGCCGCCCATGTTCAGGTGCTGTTGAAATACAAGATCCCCTTGGAAAAACTGCTCGCGAGGATCACCGACAGCCGGATCGATGAGGCGAGCCTAGAACTCTTCTCCCTGTATCAGGCTTATGAAAACAGCACACAAGGGGAAATCAGCATGGAACAACAGATCCTGATGATCGCCATCGCCTCTACCGGTCTGTTCCTGCTCTTCAGCATCGTAATGCTCCTCGACCGAGGCACGGGTCCCGGGTATCGGCGCTAGTGCGGCTCAGTGCCGCCAAAAGGCCGGGGTGAGAAGCACCAATAAGGTGAAGATCTCCAATCGCCCCAGGAGCATGGCAAAGCAGAGGATCCACTTAGCGGGGTCGCTGAGATCCGCATAATGGGCGCCCACGGAGGCCAACCCGGGGCCCAAATTGTTGATGCAGGCGGCCACCGCAGAAAAGGCGGTCATGAGATCCAAGCCGGTGGCGGCCAGCACCAGATACATGAGGATGAAGGAAGCCACATAGAGGGAGAAGAACCCCCAGACCGCTTCCACCACCTGCGGATCTACCGTGCGACTCCCCATGCGCACGGGGATTTGTGCGTTGGGATGAATCAAGCGGTTGATCTCTCGCAAGCCCTGTTTGATGAGCAGGAGAAAGCGAATCACCTTGATGCCCCCGCCGGTGCTTCCCGCACAGCCCCCCACAAAGCTGCTGAAGAGCAGCAAAATGCTGATGAACCCGGGCCAATGGTAAAAGGCGGCGGTGGTGAAGCCGGTGGTGGTGCCAATGGAAACCGTTTGAAACAAGCCTTGGGTGAAGGCCTCCGCCCAATCCGGATAGGTGCCCGTGTAGTACAGGCTCAAGACCACGATAGCAGTGATCAACACCAAGAGCAGTACATAAAACCGAAATTCACTGTCCCGCCAGTACAGCAAAGGATTCCTGCGCCGCCAGACCAAGAAATGCAGGGCGAAGTTGATTCCCGACAAGAACATGAAGACCACGGCGACCATCTCCAAAGCCGTGCTGTCGAAATAGCCCATGCTGGCATCATGGGTGGAGAAGCCTCCGATAGCCACGGTGGAGAAGGCATGGCCGATGGCATCGAAAAGCGTCATCCCTGCGACCCAATAGGCGAAGGCGCACAGGATCGTCAGGATCAGATAGAGATACCAGAGCGCCTTGGCCGTTTCCGTGATGCGGGGCGTGAGCTTGGCATCTTTGATGGGTCCGGGCGTTTCTGCTCGATAGAGCTGCATTCCCCCGATGCCCAGCATGGGCAAGACCGCCACTGCTAGCACGATGATGCCCATGCCCCCGAGCCATTGGAGCTGCTGCCGGTAGAAGAGAAGGGCAGGAGGCAGCGCATCGATGCCGAGAATGACCGTGGCCCCCGTGGTGGTCAGGCCGGACAGGGATTCAAAGACTGCGTCAGTGAGCGAAAGGCCCGGACGCTCGGCGAGGAGGAAGGGCAGGGCGCCGCACAGCCCTAAGGTCGTCCAGAACAGTACCACCACCAAAAAGCCATCCCGCAACCGGAGTTCCTGGCGCCGGTCCCGCACCGGCAGCCAGATGAGGAAACCGGCCCCCAGGATCAAGCCCAGGGTGAGGAGAAAGGGCAGGGCGGTGCCATCGCGGAAGAACAAAGCGAGGAACAGGGGAGGCAGCATGCTGAGGCTGAAGAGCATGAGGAGCACGCCCAACACTTTCTGAACGGTTCGGGGATTCATCGGCTAAACCCATCTCCGGCCCACATTCGGACAGCCCATCCAAGAACGGGAACCCTGCTTTCCGTGCCGCCGAATTATCTATCGGATCCTGAGCCT
Source organism: Chromatiaceae bacterium (assembly GCA_027078745.1). Taxonomy (GTDB): domain Bacteria; phylum Pseudomonadota; class Gammaproteobacteria; order Chromatiales; family Chromatiaceae; genus JALWWO01. The sequence goes on along the minus strand of JALWWO010000022.1, from coordinate 7,655 downwards.
AGGAAAGGGCCGCTTCCGCGGCCCCATCCTTCATCTCGCCCTCGAAAAGAACCCGTACAAGCTCGGCAGCACATAGAGCGTCAGCAGGGTGCTGGAGACCAGCCCCCCCACCACCACGGTGGCCAACGGGCGCTGCACCTCCGACCCTACGCCCGTGGCCAGCAGCATGGGAATCAGCCCCAAGGCCGCGATGGAGGCCGTCATGAGCACCGGCCGCAGTCGGGAGAGCGCGCCGTGAAAGACCGCCTGATCCAGGGATTCCCCGGCAGCCAGGTTCTGATTGATGGCGTTGACCATCACCACCCCGTTGAGCACCGCCACCCCGAACAGGGCGATGAAACCGATGGAGCCGGGCACCGAGAGATATTGCCCCGTGAGATAGAGGGACACGATGCCGCCGATGAGCGCCAAGGGCACGTTAACCATGATCAACAGGGCCTGGCCCAGGGAATGGAAGGCGAAGTAGAGCAACAGGAAGATCAAGCCCAGGGAGAGGGGCACCACGATCATCAGCCGCTGTTGGGCCCGCTGCTGGTTTTCGAACTGGCCACCGAAGACCACCGAGTAGCCCGGGGGCAAATCGATTTCCCGATCGATGCGCGCCCGCAGCTCCTGCACCAAGCCGCCCATATCGCGGCCTTCCACATTGGCTTGAATCACCACGCGGCGTTGCACATCGTCGCGCCGGATCTGGGGGGGGCCGGACTCGATGACCACTTCCGCCACGTCGCCCAGCCGCACCCAGGCCCCGCCAGGGGCTTGCAGCAGCAGGTTGCGCAGGGTTTCCACATCCTCCCGAAAACGGGGGGCTAGGCGCACATAGATATCGTAGCGTTCGTTTCCCTGGATCACTTGGCCGGCAGTGGTGCCGCCGATGCCGTCGGAAACCAGATCCATCACTTGGGCCACGGGGATGCCGTAGCGGGCCAGCAGATCCCGTTGGGGCCGCACCACCAGTTGCGCTTCCCCGGCGATCTGTTCCATCTCCACATCGCGAGTGCCCCGCACCCGACGGGCCAATTGCTCAATGGCCTTGCCCTTCTCCACCAGCACCTTCAGATCTGGGCCGAACAGTTTGATGGCGAGCTGGGCCTTGACCCCAGACAACAGTTCATCCACCCGGGTGGCGATGGGCTGGGAGAAGGTGAACAGCAGCCCCGGATGGATCGAGAGCGCCGCTTGAAACTGCTTCTGCAGTTCGAGCCGATTTTCGGCGGAGGTCCACTGGGCTACTGGCTTGAGTCCCACATAGATTTCGATATTGGAGACGGGTTCGGGATCGCCCCCCAGTTCGGCGCGGCCGATGCGGCTGGACGCATAGGTCACTTCCGGAAACTGCATGAGCCGCTGTTCCAGTTCGGAAGCTACCCGCAGCGCCGTGTTCAGGTTGGCGGAAGGGGCCAGCGTAACCCGAATATTGATAGTGCCTTCCTCCAGCTCGGGGACAAACTCAGTGCCCAGCCGCGGCAGCAGCCAGAGGGCCATTGCGAACAGGACTAGGGCGACTCCCACCACCAGCCAGCGCATGCGCAGGGCCCGTTCCAGGCTGTGGCGGTAAAACCATTCCAGGGGCCGGAACAGGGGGCTTTCTCGGTGCCGGATGGCCCGCCGGAAGCTGTAGGTAGCCAGGGCAGGCATCACCACCAAAGCCACCACAAGGGAAGTCACCATGGCCAGCACGATGGAAATGGCCATGGGCTGGAAGAGCTTGCCTTCCACCCCTTCCAGGGCGAACAGGGGGGCGAAAACCAAAATGATGATGATCACGGCGTAGAAAACCGGCCGGCCCACTTCCTGAGCCGCCGCCTGGATGCGCAAGGGAATGCCGTGCTGGTCTCGGGCTGCGTCATGGGGATCCGGATCGCCCGGGGCGATCTCCTGTTGAACCCGTTCTTCATGTTCCGAATCCGGGCGGGACAGATGCTTGAAGATGTTTTCCATCATCACCACCGAGCCATCTACCATCATGCCGATGGCGATAGCCAGCCCGCCCAGGGACATGAGATTAGCCGACAAGCCCCACCAGCTCATGGCGGCCAGGGCCAGCCCCACCGACAGGGGCACGGAGATCAGCACCAGCAATGTGGCGCGGATATTGAGCAAGAAGAGCAGCAGCACCACCAGAATGAGGACGAAGGCTTCCACCAGCGCCCGGCTCACAGTGTTCACCGCCTGTTCCACCAGATCCGCTTGATCATAGAAGGGTTCCAGCTGTACCCCTGCCGGCAATGCCTGCTGGATGGCGGGCAGACGGGCCTTGATGGCATCGATGGTGGCCTTGGTATTGGCACCCAGGCGCTTGAGCACGATGCCGGCCACCACCTCCCCCAGGGGCTCCGGCTCGCCGTCCGGGCCCCGGCGGGTCATGGTCACCGCCCCTTGCCGGATCTCCCCTCCGAACGCCACTTCGGCCACATCGCGCACCCGCACCACGACCCCATCTTCTTCCTTGAGGGGCACATTGGCGATGTCCCGCAAGCCCGCTTCTCCCGAGCGCACCCAGCCGACGCCCCGAATCACCAACTGTTCCGCCCCTCGGTCGAGATACCAGCCGCCGGCATTGCGGTTGTTATCCTCGATGGCCTGGGCGATCTGATCGATGCGCAGCCCATAGGCCAGCAGCTTTTGCGGATCGACCTGAACTTGGTATTGGCGCACCTCCCCCCCGAAGGAAAGCACATCGGTGATGCCGTCCACCGGCAGCAACAGCAGTTTCACCACCCAATCGTTCAGGCTGCGCAGGGCGATGGCGTCATATTTCGGATCGTCCGACCGCAAAAGATATTGATAGACCTGACCCAAACCCGAGGTATTGGGCCCCATTTCCGGTGTGCCCACCCCTTCGGGAATCCGCTCCCGCGCCGCCTGCAAGCGCTCGAACACCAGTTGGCGGGCGAAATAGATGTCGGTGCCCTCTTTGAACACCACGGTAATCACGGAAAGTCCGGTCTTGGAGATGGAACGGACCTCTTCCACATCGGGCAGGGCATACATCACCGCCTCCACGGGATAAGTGATGAGCTGTTCCACCTCTTCCGCCGCCAGGCCTTCCGCCTCGGTGTTGATCTGCACCTGCACATTGGTGACATCGGGAAAGGCATCCAAATTAAGCTTCGGAATGAGCAGGGCAGCCCCCGCCAGGGCACCCAGCAGGCCGAGGACCACCAGCAGCCGATTGGAAACGGACCAACGGATGAGTCGATTCAACATGGGGCTGCCCTCAGTGGTTATGGATTGCGAAGCCGGACTTGGCCAGCTCCGACTGCACGAAGAACGCCCCGCGGGTCACCACCCGGGTGCCCGGGGCCAACCCCTCGATCACGGCGAGGCCGGGCAGCTGGCGCACCAGTTCCACTTCCACTGGTGCGAACTCGCCGGGCTCCTTCTCCACAAAGACTTGCCAATCCCCATCGGGGCTGCGCAGCACCGCTTCCAGGGGCAGGACCAACACCGGCTGACCCGCAGCACCCACGGCGATGTGGGCAGTGACGAACAGACCGGGATGCAGATGATCTTGGGGATTGGACACTTCGATGCGCACCCGCATGGTGCGGGTGGCTTCGTCCAAGCGGTGATGGGCTTGAATGACCTGGCCTTCGTACCACTCACCGTTCGCCAGGATGCGCGCTGGCGCCCCCGGCTTGACCCGCTTCATCTGGGAGGGATTTACATGGGCTTCCACCCAGATGCGAGATTCATCCGTGATCTCGAAGAGCAGATCCCCGGGTTCCACCATCTGCCCCACCACGAAGCGATCCTGAATGATGGTGCCATCCTGGGGGGAGAGCAGTTGGAAACTGCCGTCCGCGCGGCTGACATCCTCGTTGCGGGCCAACGCCTGAATCTGCTCGGTGGTCATGCCGTAGGCCAAGAGCTTGGCCCAAGCCTGTTGGAAGGCGACTCGGCTTTCCAACCGCTTCTGCTCTGAGATCATTTCCTGGGTAAGCCGGCGCACCCGCTGCCAGTCCTGGGCGGCGATGATGAACACCCCCTGGGCATCGGCCATCTCCGCGCTGGAGAGCGTGACCAGGGGTTGCCCCTTCTTCACGTGGTCGCCCAAGCGGGCCAGCCGGGCCACGACCTGGGCTTCGATGCGGGGGGTCACCTGGCTGGTGGCATAGAGATCCAATAGCACTTCCCCCGGGGCTTCGATTTCTTCCGGCAGGGGCTTGGGCGCCAGGGGCATCACTTGAATGCCGGCAGCCTCCCTCTGGGCGCGGTCGAGTGAAACGACGTTTTCTTCCTCGTGTGCGCCGTGGTCATGGCCCTCTTCTTCAGCGATGCTCCAAAAGGGTGCGAGAGCTAGGACGAGCAGGCAAACCCCCCTGCCCGCCCGTTGTAAGATCAACGTTTTCATGGGCGAATTTTCCAGTGCAAAATGAGAGATCGGCCGGCGAGCAAGGGCCCGCGACCCGTACAACGAGGGAAAATCAGCTCAGAGCGGGGGGTTTCAGGGGTTTTTGAAACGGGGGTGCCCGCAGCGCCGGCGGATCATCGCTGCGGAGCGGCGCGCCGGCGGGGGCGATCTGAAACGCGAAGGCGGCGTGCAAGCCCAGGAGATGGGCCGAACCATGCACGCAATGATCGCAACAGGCGGGGCCCGCATGCTTGTCTTGATCGCCTGCATCTGCGGCAACGATGGAGGCAGCCGGCTGCATTTGGGCGCTGTGCACATCGATCGCCAGGGCCAGGCCGTAGCCCAGCATGGACAGGATCAGCCAGAAGAGAAGAGCACGTTGCAGCATACAAACCCGCCGGTTGCGAATCGGCATACTCTACAGCAAACCCCTTGCCAGAACAATTTGCACCCCGCATCAGACCGCAGCTCGGCGGATGGGTTCGATGGCAATTTTTTTCCAGACCCGCCGAGGTGCTGCATCTCTATGAAATGATGAGATAAGGAATCTCCATGAACAGCCAGATCCACAATCGCATCGTGAACTTCATTTGGGGCATCGCGGATGATGTGCTGCGCGATGTCTATGTGCGCGGCAAGTACCGCGATGTGATCTTGCCCATGACGGTGATTCGTCGGCTCGATGCCCTGTTGGAGCCCACCAAGTCCGCGGTGCTATCCATGAAAGCACGGCTTGACCAAGCGGGCATTGCCGAGCAGCATGCAGCCCTTTGTCAGGAAGCCGGCCAAGCGTTCTACAATACTTCTCCCTTCCTGCTGCGCGATCTCAAGGCCCGGGCGCGGGCGCAGCAACTGCGGGCGGATTTCGAGGCCTATTTAGAAGGCTTCTCCCCCAACGTCCGGGAGATCTTGGACAAATTCCGATTCCACAACCAGATAGAAACCCTTGTAGAAGCGGACATCCTCGGCCATCTGATCGAAAAATTCTTGGATCCCCGCATCAATCTCAGCCCCGAACCGGTGCGAAATCCCGACGGCTCCGAGCGGCTGCCCGGTCTGGACAACCACGCCATGGGCACCATCTTCGAAGAGTTGATCCGCCGCTTCAACGAAGAGAACAACGAAGAGGCGGGCGAGCACTTCACCCCCCGCGATGTGGTCCATCTCATGGCGGATCTCATCTTCCTGCCCATCGAAGATCAGATCGAATCCGGCACCTATCTGCTCTATGACGGGGCTTGCGGAACGGGGGGCATGTTGACCGTGGCCGAGGACCGATTGCGGCAACTGGCGGAACAGCGGGGCAAGCAGGTATCGATCCATCTGTACGGGCAGGAGATCAACGCGGAGACCTTCGCCATCACCAAAGCCGATCTGTTGCTCAAGGGGGAGGGGGAGGCGGCGGACAACATGCGGCACGGTTCCACCCTATCCGCCGATGCCTTTCCGGAAAAGACCTTTGATTTCATGCTCTCCAATCCGCCCTACGGCAAGAGCTGGAAAACCGATCTGGAACGCTTGGGGGGCAAGGACGGCATGCGCGATCCCCGCTTCGTGGTGGCGCACGCCGGCAACCCCGAATACAAGATGATTCCCCGTTCCAGCGATGGCCAGTTGCTGTTCCTGGTCAACAAGTTGTCGAAGATGAAGCACCATACCTTCCTGGGCAGCCGCATTGCCGAAGTCCACAACGGTTCCGCCCTGTTCACCGGCGAGGCGGGTTCCGGGGAAAGCAATATCCGCCGCTGGATCCTCGAAAACGACTGGCTGGAAGCGATCATCGCCTTGCCGGAGAAGCTGTTCTACAACACGGGCATCGCCACCTATATTTGGTTGCTCACCAACCGCAAATCCCCTGAACGCAAGGGGAAAGTGCAGCTCATCGACGCCACCCAATGGTTCGAGCCGTTGCGCAAGAACCTGGGTGAGAAGAACTGCCGTTTGGGGCCGGAACACATCCAGCGCATCTGCGATTTGGTCGTGCATCCCAGAGAGACCGCGCAGAGCAAGCGATTTCCCAACGAACACTTCGGCTATTGGAAGATCACAGTAGAACGCCCCCTGCGCCTGCGGGTGATCCTGAGCCAAGAGCGGTTGGCGGCGCTCCAGCAAGCCTGCGAGCAGGGGAAGGAACCGGAGCTGCCCGCCCTGGCGCACCGGCTCGCCGAACACTTCGGCCCCGGGCCGCTTCTGGACTACAATGCATTTCTCGCCCGCGCGAAGGCGGAAGCCAAGGCCCTGGGGCTGCGCTGGACGGCGAAGAGGGAAAAGTTACTGCGCACCCTGTGCGAGACCGACGAGAACGCCCAGCCGGTCATCAAGAAGGTTCACAAAAAAGGCACCGCGCCCGACCCCCTGCACGGGCTGTTCGGGGGGGTGGGTCAACCCGCCGTCCGCCAATATGAACCGGACCCCGCCTTGCGCGACACCGAGCAAGTTCCCCTGCTGGAAGAAGGGGGCATCCGGGCCTTCTTCCGGCGGGAGGTCTCGCCCTATGTGCCCGATGCCTGGATCGATGCCAGCAAGACCCAGATCGGCTATGAAATCAGCTTTACCCGCGAGTTCTACCAGCCCGCGCCTCTGCGCCACCTGGCTGAGATCGAAGCCGACATCCGGGCCCTGGTGCGGGAAACGGAAGGATTGCTGAATGAAATCCTGGGGAAGATGACATGGTGGAATTAAAACCCTATCCCGAATACAAGGATTCCGGCGTGCCTTGGCTCAGTGTAATACCTAGCAATTGGAAATTTCTTAGAGGTAAGATCGTATTTCGCCCGCTTGATATCCGCTCAGAAACGGGTTCTGAAGAATTGCTTTCAGTTTCAGAACAACAAGGCGTATCTTTGCGCCGGAATACCGATGTAACCATGTTCCAAGCAGAATCGTATAAGGGGTATAAGCTTTGCTGGCCAGGCGACCTTGTAATCAACAGCCTCTGGGCATGGATGCAGGGGCTTGGATTCTCTGAGTATCATGGAATCGTCAGTACCGCATACGGTGTCTACAGACCTGTCCGAAAATATGTAGCAGACTACCATTTCTTTAATTACCTGTTACGAAGCGCCGCCTACAAATGGGAGCTAAGAGTTCGTTCAAAAGGGATATGGAGATCACGCTACCAGCTGAAGGATGATGATTTCCTTGCAATGCCAATTTTAGTTCCCCCCCTCCAAGAACAACGCCAAATCGCCCGATTTTTGGACTGGAAAACGGCCCAGATCGACCGGCTCATTCGCGCCAAGCGCCGGTTGGTCGAACTGCTGAAGGAACAGCAACAAGCCCTCCTCCATCAGGTGGT
>JALWWO010000021.1 GCA_027078745.1 Chromatiaceae bacterium | reverse complement strand
GTGAACACTGCGATATCCGTGGTGCCGCCCCCGATGTCCACCAGACAGACCCCGAGCTCTTTCTCATCCTCAGTCAACACTGCATAGCTGGAGCTGAGCTGTTCCAAGACCAGATCATCCACTTCCAACCCGCAGCGACGGATGCATTTAACGATGTTCTGCGCCGCACTCACTGCACCAGTGATCATGTGCACTCGCGCTTCCAGGCGCACCCCGCACATGCCGATTGGCTCCCGAATGCCTTCCTGCCCGTCGATGATGAATTCCTGGGGCAAGATGTGGAGGATCCTTTGATCGGCGGGAATGGCCACGGCGCGGGCCGCATCGATGACTCGATCCACATCGGCTTGGGTTACCTCTCGATCCTTGATAGCGGTGATGCCGTGGGAATTGAGGCTGCGGATATGGCTGCCTGCGATGCCCGCGTGAACGGAGTGAATCTCACAGTTGGCCATCAGCTCCGCTTCTTCCACCGCCCGTTGGATGGATTGGACCGTGGATTCGATGTCCACCACCACCCCTTTCTTCAGCCCGCGGGAAGGGTGCATGCCCAACCCGATGATCTCGATGGAAGCATCTTCCTTGATCTCTCCCACCAAGGCAGCGATTTTCGCCGTGCCAATGTCCAACCCAATGATGAGATTCCGATCCGTGCGCCGCGCTATCCCCATCAGTCCTGCTCCCCTGTGTACCAACGGACGGCCAGACCATTGCTATAGCGGGCATCGATTCGCGCCGGCCGCCCGGCCGCTTCGATCGCTGGATAGGCGATCAAAAAGCGTTGGAGCCGCCCTTCCAGATCGCTGGTGCCTAGATAGAGCGGCAACCCGTCGTTCAAGTACAGCATCCAACCCCCCTGGGCACTGCGCACCAGTTTCACAAGCTGCAGCTTCTGTTGTGCGAGCGATTCCTGCCAGCGCAGAAATCGTTCTACGATCATGGGTGCCTGATCTTCCTCTCCCCAGAGCCTAGGCAAGTCTTCCGGCTGGGCATCGGATTTCGGCCGAAAGACGACGCCGGATGCCGTCACCAAACCATCCTCTCCCCAATAGGCAACCGGTTTTCTTTCCTCGATCCAGATCACCAGGCGATCCGGCCAGACCCGCCGGATCCCTGCCCTTTTCACCCAAGGCAAGGCTTCCACCCCCGCCCGCAGCTGGGCTAGATCCTGGGTCAGGATACCACCGGAAAGGCGGCTGCTGATGCGCGATTGCAGCGCCGGCAAGGATAAATGCCGTACCTCCCCTTCCAAACGGATCACCCGCACTGGAAAATAGATGGGTTCTCGCTGCCAGAGCAATCGACCCCCCGCCCAGAGCCCACCCAGAAGCAGAAAGAGGGAAAAGAAGTGCCACAGCCGCTGCCATACACTGGGTTCCGGTGGAAGCGGAGTGGCTCGACTATCCATTTTCCGCAACACTGGTCTGCAGAATGCGCAGCACCAATTCATCGAAGTCGATGCCCCGAGCGCGGGCCGCCATGGGTACCAAGCTGTGATCTGTCATGCCGGGCACGGTGTTGATCTCTAACAGGGTCGGTGCGCCCGCTGCGTCCAGCATGAAATCCACCCGCCCCCAGCCGCTGGCCCCCAGCGCGTGAAAGGCCTCCACCGCCAGGGCCTGCAATCGCGCTTCCTCGGTGGGATCGAGACCGCAGGGGCAATGATAACGGGTATCCGTCGCCTGATACTTGGCTTTGTAATCGTAGAACGTTCTGGGGGTTTCCAACCGGATCAGGGGCAGGGCTTCCCCCTGGAGAATCGCGCAGGTGAATTCTGGCCCCGGCAACCAGCGCTCCGCCAGCACTCGGGCATCGAAGCGCCGGGCTGTCTCCCAAGCGGTGCGCAGCTGTTGGGCATCTTCCACCTTGGCCATGCCGATGCTGGAACCCTCACAGGCGGGCTTCACCATCAGGGGAAAGCCTAAGTCCGATGCTGCTGTCAAGTCTTCTTCCCGTTGGATCAAAGCAAAGGGGGCGGTGGGCAGGCCCAGACCTTGCCAAAGATATTTGGAACGGTACTTATCCATGCCCAGGGCGGAACCCAGCACGCCGGAACCCGTGTAGGGCAGTCCCATGGTATCCAGGGCACCCTGGAGCTTCCCATCTTCTCCTCCCCGACCGTGGAGCATGATGAAGACCCGCTGAAACCCGCCGGCCCGAAGCCGTTCTAGGATCGAAGTATCGGGATCCAGGGCTTCCACCTGGACCCCCTGCCGCTGCAGCGCCGCCAGCACGGCGGCACCGCTTCGCAGAGAGATGGCCCGTTCGGCGGACTGCCCCCCCAAGAGCAGAGCCACCTTGCCAAAATCGGCCGCACGGTGCTGTTGCATCTCAATCCTCCCAACCCACCGGTTTCACTTCGAGCGACAGCCAAATACCGCTGTGGGCTGCTACCCGAGCCCGCACCCGCTCGATCAATTGCCGGATCTCTGAAGCCTTCGCCCGCCCTTGGTTTAAGATGAAATTGGCATGTTTTTCGGAAACCACCGCATCCCCGATCCGCATCCCCTTCAGCCCTGCCGCTTCGATGAGACGCGCCGCATAGTCTCCCGACGGATTGCGGAAGACAGAACCGCAGCTGGGCAAGTGCAAGGGCTGGGTGCGCCGCCGCCGCGCTAGATAGGTGCGAATGCGGGCGCGGCTCTGGTCCGGCGCTCCCGGGGACAACCGGAACTCGGCCCCCAGAAACCAAGCCTCTTCTAAGCCTTCCACCTGCCGATAGCCGATCCGAAAGCATTCCGGCCCACAGGTTTTCAGATTGCCCCGCCGATCTAAGACCTGCACGCGCTGCACGAAGTCCCAGATCGCATGGCCGTGGGCCCCCGCATTCATGGCCAGAGCACCGCCTAAGGTGCCTGGGATGCCGGCGAGGAATTCCAGTCCCGTCAAACCCGCATCAGCGGCGAAGCGGGCGAGCTTCGCGCAGGAAACCCCGCATTGGGCGCGCACGTTCCGAGGCCCCGCGCGTTCCAGGGCGTTCAAGCGTCCCCGCGTGTGGATGACGGTGCCGGAAAAACCGGCATCGCTCACCAGCAGATTGCTTCCCAGCCCGAGCCAGAGCAATGGTTCTGCCGGGTCCAGGCGCTGCAAGAAGGCCTGCAGGGATGCCACGTCCGGCGGGCGATACAAAGAGCGCGCTGCCCCCCCCACGCGCCAGCTGGTGTAGGGAGCCAGGGGCACGCTGTGGGCTAGTTCAACTTTCATCGGTTGCTCCCGCGAGCTGATGGGGCAGACGAGCCGCCCAGGTGCCGATGCTGCCCGCCCCAGCGGTCAGGATCAGATCTCCTTCCCGCACCAATTCATCCAATCGCTCGGGCAAGGCCGAACCTTCCGGAAGGAAATGGACTTCTGTTTTGCCTTGCGCGCGGATCGCCCGCAGCAGCGCAGCCCCATCCGCTCCCGGAATCGGCGTTTCTCCCGCCGGATAGACTTCACACAGCAAGAGCACATCCGGAATTTGCAGCACCTGCACGAAGGCTGCGAACTGATCGCGGGTGCGGCTGTAGCGATGGGGTTGAAAGGCTAGGATCAACCGCTTCCCCGGCCAGCCCGCCCGCGCGGCTTGCAGGGTAGCGGCCAATTCTCGGGGATGGTGGCTGTAGTCGTCGATGAGGATGAGATTTCTGCCCCGCCCATCCTGAATCGCAGAGACGGTGAAACGCCGGCCGATCCCCTGAAAATTCGCCAGGGCCTTCTGAATGGCCGCCTCGGAAACACCCAGTTCCAAGCCCACGGAAATGGCAGCCAAGGCATTGCGCACATTGTGCTGCCCGGGGAGGTTCAGGCGGACGGGGAAAGCGCCCTTTTCGTGGTGCACCCGGAAATCCATGCGAAACCCTTCCTGGCGGATGTCGGTAGCCCGCACATCCGCATCGGCACCGGTGCCATAGGTGCGCACCGGTCGGGCGATCTGGGGGAGCAGCGCCCGCAGTTCCCCATCATCCGCGCAGAGCACAGCTAAGCCATAGAAGGGAAGATGGTGGAGAAATTCCAAGAATGCCCCGCGCAGGCGCTGAAAATCATTGCCATAGGTCTCCATGTGATCCGCATCGATGTTGGTCACCACGGATAACATGGGTTGCAGGTGCAGAAAGGAAGCGTCGCTCTCGTCCGCTTCCGCCACCAGATAGTGGCTGCTGCCCAGGCGGGCATGGCTGCCGGCACTGTTGAGACGACCGCCGATGACAAAGGTAGGATCCAGTCCTCCTTCCGCGAGGATACTGGCGATCAAACTGGTGGTAGTGGTCTTTCCATGGGTGCCTGCCACCGCTACCCCATAATAAAAGCGCATCAGCTCTGCCAGCATCTCCGCGCGGCGGACTACGGGAATTCGATGGGTGCGGGCCGCCTGTACCTCCGGATTGTCCGCGCGGACAGCGGAGGAGACCACCACCGCATCTGCACCGGCGATCTGCGCCGCCCGATGGCCGATAAAAATGCGCAAGCCCAGCCTTTCCAAGCGGCGGGTCGTGTCGCTGGCCCGGAGATCGGAGCCGGAGACCTCGTAGCCCAGATGAGCCATGATCTCGGCGAGCCCGCTCATGCCCGCACCTCCGATGCCGATGAAGTGCAGATGGCGCATGCGGCCCATGCGGCTGGCGCTGTAATCAGGGTTCATGGGCGCAGATACTCCAAGCAGGCTGCAGCGATGCGGGCATCGGCTTCGGGCAGAGCAAGGCTCCTCGCGAGCTTCGCCAGGGTGCGCAAGCGGGCGGGATCCTGTAACAGACGGCTAAGCATAGCCCCCAGGGTTTCGGGATTCAATTCGGATTGCGGCAGTAGCACCGCCGCCCCCGCGTCGCTGAGATAGCGGGCGTTCGCCGTCTGATGGTCGTCCACTGCATGGGGATAGGGGATCAACAGAGCGCCCAGACCCGCAGCAGCCAGTTCTGACACCGTCAGAGCGCCGGATCTGCAGACCACCAGATCCGCCCAGCCATAAGCCTCCGCCATGTCTTCGATGAAGGGCACGATGCGCGCCGCAACGCCTGCCCGATCATAGGCGGCTCGGGCGAGATCTAGGGTGCGTTCCCCCGCCTGATGGTAGATCTGGGGGCGCTGGGCTTCGGGCAGCCTGGCCAAAGCTGGCGGCAGGGTTTCGTTCAACACCTGCGCCCCCAGCGACCCCCCCAACACGAGCAACCGCCGGCGCCGATCCGCCGCTGCCAAGTGCCTCGCCTCAGGAGGCGGCAGTGCTTGGATCTCCGGCCGCACCGGATTGCCGCAGGGAATCGCCCCCACCTTCGGGGGAAAGCTCTGGGGAAAGGCCTCGAACACCTGTTGGGCGAAGGGCGCCAGCCAACGGTTGGTCAGGCCAGGAATGCGGTTCTGCTCCTGGATGATCAACGGAATTCCCAACCATCGGGCCATGAGGCCGCCGGGACCCGAGGCAAAGCCCCCCATGCCCAGCACCAGGCCAGGCCGTCGCCGCTTCAAGATGGCCCGCGCCTGTCGCAGCGCTAGGCCGAGCTGCCAGGGGGCGGAAAGCCGCCGTTTCCACCCCTTGCCCCGCAAGCCCGATACCTGAATCCATTCCATGGAAAAGCCGTGCTGGGGTACCAGCCGCGCTTCCAAGCCCTGGGGCGTGCCCATCCAGAACACTTCCTGACCCGACTGGCGCAGCCGGTGCGCCACCGCCAGGGCGGGGAACACATGGCCGCCGGTACCTCCGGCCAGAATCCCTATAGACGCACCCATCTGCGCGGCTCCGGCACCTGATTTTTCTCCCGCTGGCGCAACTCATAATCGATGCGGAGCAGCACCCCCGCGATCATGAAGGCGACGATGAGGCTGTTGCTGCCATAGCTCAGGAAAGGCATGGTCAAACCCTTGGTGGGCAGCAAGCCCACGTTCACCCCCACGTTGATCAGGGCTTGCAGGCCCAGCCCCAGCCCGAAGCCCATCGCCAAGAGCGCATGAAAGGGATAGCCCAGGCGGTGGGCGGAAAATCCCAGCTGAAAGGCCCGCCAGACGATGAAGGCGAAGAGGGCGAGGACCAACAGAACCCCTGCCAAGCCCAGCTCTTCCCCGATCACCGCCATGATGAAATCCGTGTGGGCCTCCGGCAGATAGAACTGCTTCTGAATGCCATTCCCCAGCCCCACCCCGAACCAGCCCCCGCGGCCGAAGGCGATGAGGGCCTGGCTGAGTTGGAAGCCCGTGTTGAACGGATCCTCAAAAGGATGGAGATAGGAAGTTACCCGAGCCAATCGATAGGGGGAGGAAAGCACCAGGGCGACCATAGCCAAACTCACTGAAAGAATGAGTCCGAAGAAAAACCGCACCTGCACCCCTCCCAGAAAGAGCATTCCCAGCACCGTCGCCAGCAACACCGCCGTGGTGCCGAAATCCGGTTGGGCGAGGATCAGTACAGCAGCGAGGGCGATCAGAGCCATGGGCTTAAGGAAAGCCCAAGCCCGATACACTACTTGTTCATTCTGGCGGTCCAGATAGCCCGCGAGATAGAGGACGGCGAAGAACTTCATAAACTCCGAGCTTTGGAGATTCAAGGGGCCCAGGGGAATCCAGCGGGTGGCTCCGTTGGCGCTCCGCCCGATGCCCGGCACTAGCACCAGCACCAACAGCCCGATGCCCAGGAAGAACAGGGGGATGCTGAAGCGTTCCCACCAGCGGATGGGCACGCGGAATACCAGCAGCCCCGCCAGCAAGGCCAAGCCCAGGGCGATGCCGTGCCGGAAGAGGAAGAAAAAGGCGGACCCATAGGTGCGATCCGCGCTGGCCAGGGAAGCGGAAGTCACCATGACCAGACCCAAGCCCACCAACGCGAGGATGCTCAGGAGCAATCTCCAGTCGATCTCTGGCAGGAAGGAAGCTGGCCGGCGTTTACAAATGCTCGTCTGAGAAACCATGATCTGCCTGTTCCTGGGGAAGCGCCTGCACCGCAGCGGCGAAGACTTGTCCCCGATGTGCAAAGTTTTGAAAGAGATCGAAGCTGGCACAGGCGGGGGAGAGCAACACCAGATCGCCAGGTTGCGCCCAAGCTTGGGCCTGGTGCACCGCCGCTTCCATGGTGGCCACCCGCACCACGGGCACCCGTCCCCGGATCGCCCGTTCGATCTGGGGCCCATCCTGACCCAGGAGCACCACCCGATGGACCCATCGGGCGATGGCTTCCCCCAGTTCGGAGAAGTCCGCCCCCTTGCCCATACCGCCGGCGATCAGGATCAGCTTGCCTTGGTCGCTTCCCAAGCCTTGCAGGGCAGCAATGGTAGCGCCGGGATTCGTGGCCTTGGAATCATCCACCCAGCGCACGCCGGCGCGGGTAGCGATGCACTGGCAACGATGGGGCAAACCTCGAAAAGTCCGAAGGGCGGTCAGGCAAGCCGCGCGGTCTAAACCGCAGATTTCCGCCAGGGCGAGGGCGGCCAGGGCGTTGGCGAGCTGATGGCGACCTTGGAGGGTCAGAGCTGAGGCGGGCAGCAAGGCTTCTTTCCCCCGCACGAGCCAAATTTCCCCCGCCCGCTCCACCAGCCCATAGGTCTGTTCGTCTTCTGGAGGCGCGGCAGCGAAATAGATGGCTCGTTCCACCTGATCCCCCATGGCCCGCACCCAAGGATCTGCGCGGTTGAGCACCGCCCAGTTCGCCCGCCGGAGAATGCGGGCTTTGGCGGCAGCATAGGTGCGCAGATCGGGATAGCGGTCCAGATGATCGGCGGACACATTGAGCACTGCCGCCCCCTGCAAAGCCAGGGATTCCGTGGTTTCCAACTGGAAGCTGGACAGCTCCAACACATAGAGATCCACCGAGGCATCGAGCAGCTCTAGGGCGGGCTTGCCCAGATTGCCCCCCACGGCCACCCGCACGCCGGCACATCGAGCCATTTCTCCAAGCAGAGAGGTTACGGTGCTCTTGCCGTTGGAACCCGTGATGGCCACCCCGGGGGCAGCGGCTTCTCGGGCGAAGAGTTCCACATCTCCCAGCACTTCCAAACCCGCTGCCCGCGCTCGGGCGATGGGTGGTTCTGCCAGGGAAACCCCGGGGCTGACCACCAGGCGTTCCGCCCACCGAAAGGCAGCGTCTGCGAAGCCCCCGAGAAAACGGGGAATCTCTGGAAATTCGGCTTCCAGCGCTCCCAACCCGGGCGGTTGTTCCCGAGAATCCGTCACCGCCACCGGCACCCCGCGGGCGACCAGGTAGCGGATGCAGGAAAGGCCGGTCTTTCCCAGCCCCACCACCAGGGTGTTGGGAAAGGATTGCGCAGTGCGTTGGGCGGCGGTCTTTTCCATGGTGCGTTCAGCGGATCTTCAGGCTGGCCAGCCCGATGAGCACCAGGATGACCGTCAGAATCCAGAAGCGCACGATCACCCGCGGTTCCGGCCAGCCCTTGAGTTCAAAATGATGGTGCAACGGCGCCATGCGGAAGATTCGCTTGCCTCTGAGTTTGAAGGAAGCCACCTGCACCATGACGGACAGAGTTTCCAGCACGAAAACGCCCCCCATGATGAAGAGCACGATTTCTTGCCGGGCGACCACGGCGACTGCCCCCAGCGCCGCCCCCAGTGCCAGGGCGCCCACATCCCCCATGAAGACCAAGGCGGGATAGGCATTGAACCAGAGGAAGCCCAATCCCGCCCCCACCAGGGCGCCGCAGAAGACCACCACTTCCCCCACCCCGGGCACATAGGGAATCTTCAGATAGGCGGCGAAGTCCGCATGACCCGCCGCATAGACGAAGATCGCCAGGGCACCAGCCACCAACACTGTAGGCAGCACCGCCAGGCCATCCAATCCATCGGTGAGATTGACCGCATTGCTGGCACCCACGATGACCAGATAGCTGAGCAACACATAACCTGAGCCCAAGGGCAGGGATACTTCCTTGAGATAGGGGATGAGCAGGGCGGTTTCCGCCGGCGTTTCCGCGATGGCGTAGAGGTACAAGGCAGCGGAAAGGGCCACCAGGGACAGGCCTAAATATTTGTAACGGGCGGCCAGGCCCTTGGGATCCCGCAGGACGAGCTTCTTATAATCGTCGATGAAGCCGATCAGCCCGGCACCCAGGGTGACTAGCAGCACCACCCAGACGTAGCGGTTCGAGAGATCTGCCCACAGCAAGGTACTCAGGCTTACGGCCACCAGCATCAAAGCTCCACCCATAGTGGGGGTACCCGCCTTGGCCAAATGGGTTTCCGGCCCATCGTCCCGCACCGTCTGACCGATCTTATAGCGCTGCAAGCGCCGGATCATGGCGGGACCCACGAGGAAGGAGATGATCAGCGCGGTGAGCACCCCTAGAATGCCCCGCAGGGTGAGATAGCGGAAGACGCTGAACCCGCTCTCAAATTGACTCAGCCAGAGGGCGAGGGCAAGCAGCATGTCATGCTCCCGAGAGGCCCAGGGCTTCTACCACTGATTCCAGACCCGCACTGCGGGATCCTTTGATGAGTACGGTATCTTCCGGGCGCAATGCTTTTTGCAAAGCAGCGATCAAGGCGGTTTGGTCCCGAAAGTGCTGTCCGGTCCCAAAGCCTCGCGCTGCCGCCTCGCTCAGCTCGCCCACCGTGTACAAGGCTGCGATGCCCGCCGCCCGAGCCGCCGCCCCGAGCTGAAAATGCAGGGTGGGGGCCTCTGCGCCCAGCTCCGCCAGATCTCCCAAGACCACCACCGGCCGTCCGGGGAGGCTGTTCAAGACCTGAAAGGCGGCCCGCACGGAATCCGGATTGGCGTTGTAGGCATCATCCAGAATGCGCCAACCGCCCTTGCCCCTGCGGGGAAACAGGCGGCCCGGCACCGGCTGCAGACGGGAGAACCCCGCTTGGATCTGGGCCCCGTCCAGCCCGAACTGCAGGGCGAGGGCGATCACCAACAGGGCGTTGCGCACATTGTGTTCCCCGGCCAGGGGCAGGGAAAAGCGGGTGGGGGGCAGCCCGAAGGCCTGGGCGCGCACGAAAAATTCCGTGCGAAATCCCTGGTCATCCCAGCGGGAGACCGGCGTTTCCAAACATTGAACTGCGGCGGAAGCCTTGGTGCCACAGGTCAGCACCCGAAAATCTCCGGCAGGGGGTTGGAAGACCGAGGGGAGATCGTCCGGTAGGATGAGGACGCCGCCGGGCATCAAGCCCTGGGCGATCTCGCCCTTGGCGCGAGCCACCCCCGCCAAACTGCCGAACCCAGCCAGATGGGCTTGGCCGATGCTGGTGATGAGGGCTGCATGGGGGCGGGCGATCTGGGAAAGCTGCTGAATCTCCCCGGGATGATTGGCTCCCATCTCCAGGATCAGAAACGCTTCCCGATCCGCTGCCAACAGGCTGAGGGGCAAGCCGATCTCATTGTTGCGATTGCCCGGTGTGGCCAAGGTGGTCCCCGCTTGGGCCAGCACGGCGGCGGCCATCTCCTTGCAGGTAGTCTTGCCGTTGCTGCCGGTGATGCCCACGACCTGCCCCGAAAAGCGCCGGCGATGGGCGGCCGCTAACCGACTCAGCCCCGAACGGGTATCTTTTTGGATCCATTGGGGGGCCTGCACGGGCAGAGGACGGTTTACCATGAGGGCTACCGCGCCTTTCCGCAGGGCTTCCCCGCAGAAGTCGTGGCCATCGAAGCGTTTCCCCTGCAAGGCGATGAAGAGCCGTTTTTCCAGGGATTCCCGCGTATCCGCGGAGACCCCTTGAAAGGATACTGCCGGACCCACCCAGGTACCGCCGCAGCAGGATACCGCCTCTGAGGAAGACCAGATCGCAGGAC
>JALWWO010000020.1:90218-348202 GCA_027078745.1 Chromatiaceae bacterium | reverse complement strand
ATGGTTGGAGTGGGCCCTATGGTTGGGGCGGGCCCTATGGTTGGGGCGGGCCTTATGGTTGGGGCGGGCCCTATGGATACAGTGCACCCGCCAGCACCATTGTGGTTACTCCTCAGACCGGTAGCAGTGCCAGTAAACCGGAACCGAAGGTGCCCGAGTAGGAGCCGTCAGCAGCAAACTCCGTTCTCCGTTCTGCTAGGTAGGAGAACGGAGATTTCGGACGAGCGACAGGGTGCCTAGGGTCGCGAGGAGCAGACCGATACCTCCGCAAGCTAGGTAGCCTGCCGGTTGTTCTAGCCAGGGATGCAAGGGTATACCCACATAGCTGAGAACGCTGATCGCGAACAGTAGGGTACCCATGCCATCGAGGATCAGTGCATAGCGCAGCTTTGGATTCATGACGTTTTTCCCATAAAGAGGAGTGGTTAACCCGTGTAGCTGCCCTCCTATTAACCAAACTCTTTCACCGAGTGCGTTTGGATCACCGTGTATAGATGCATTTTCCCGGCCCCGATCTCTCGAGGCTGTCATCTGAAGGGACAGAGTTCGTGCGCTTGCGGTCCCGATTGTTGATCCTAATGAGCGTCCTGTTGGTGCTGAGTTTTACGATTCTAGCACTCCTCTCCTATGAACGGGAACGCAAACACATCTTAGACATGGCCCTCCAGCAAGCTCGGGATATCCGGGCCGTGCTCATGGCGGTGCGGCGCGTCTATCACCATCAATTCTTGAACAGCGGTCTCCCTCTTACCGATAAGACTTTAGGATTCCTACCCGCTCATTCCCTGGGTCGGATTTCCAAAGAGTTCTCCAATTGGTCCGACTCAGGTATTGATTTCAACAATGTAAGCGACCGTCCCCGCAATCCCGAGAATGCGGCAGATGCAGAGGAATTGAAGGCCATCCGCTGGTTCCGCAAGCACCCCGAGGAAAAGGAGCGGATGGTTCTGGTTCAGGAGCCGGGAAAGCCGCCCTATTATCAATACAGTCATCCCATCTGGATCGAGACCTATTGCCTCAGATGCCACGGGAGACGGGAGGAGGCACCCCCCGCGATTCGCAACCGTTATACCACTGCTTTTGACTACAAACTGGGCGACCTGCGGGGCATCGTGAGCATCAAAATCCCTGCAGAACCCATGCAGGATTACCTGTTCCGGAGCTGGCTCACCAATCTACTGGTGCTCGGTGCCACCCTGATAGCTATCTGGATCGCTTTGAACGGGATCTTGCGCCGGCTCGTGTTCTCTCGTTTGGAACGAATGGAAACTGCAGTCAAACGCTTTGGCCGAGGAGATTATGATGCCCCCCTGCCTCTGCAAGGTGAGGATGAGTTGACTACGGTGGCGCGCACCCTTCGGGAGATGGCCGATCAGATCAAGCAGCGGGAACAGGATCTAGAGCGAAGCCGCCGCCTCTATCGCACCCTCAGCGAGACCAACCAGCTGATCCTGCGCCTGGAAAAACCGGAGACCCTTTATGGGGAAGTCTGCCGCATCGCGGTGGAAGAAGGTGGCTTTCAACTGGCCTGGATCGGCGTGCCGGATACCGAATACTTGTACGTTCTGAATGCCCAGGGCATGACCCAGTACCTGGAACAGAAGCCCCTGTCCTTGGAAAATGCAGGCAGTCACGAGAGCCTTATACTCCTCGCTTACCATCAGGGACACATACAGCTTTGCAATCACCTTTCCACCGATGCTGATGCGCAAGCCTGGCATCTACGCCCTGCCCACGAGGGGTTGTCTTCCGCCGCTGCCCTCCCCTTACAAGTGGGAGAACAGACGATCGGCGTTTTTGTACTCTATGCAGAACAGGCGGGTTTTTTCAGTGAAGAGATCCTCAATCTCTTGAAAGAGATGGTCAGGGATGTGGCTTTTGCCTGGAGTAACTATCAGCGGGAAGCAGATCTCGTGCACTCCCGGAAACGGGTTCAGTATCTCGCCTATCATGACACGCTCACCGGCTTACCCAACCGAGCCTTATTGCGGGAACGCCTGGCTCAGGCCCTCAGGCGTTGCCATCGCTACGGCCATTCTGGGGCCCTGTTCTTTTTGGATATCGACCGCTTCAAACAGATAAATAGTTCCTTCGGACACTTGGTAGGCGATGCCCTGTTGCGGCAAGTGAGTCAAGATCTCAAACGGATCCTCTATCCTGCAGATACCCTCGCTCACATCGGTGGAGATGAATTCTTAGTGCTCGCGGAAGAGCTCTCTGCCACCCAGAATGGACTTTCCCATCATGCAAGGATCCTGGCAGACAAGCTGCGCAAGGCACTCGACCATGAGTATGTGATCGAGGGTCATCCCATCCACATCCGCGTCAGCATAGGCATCGCGCTGTTCCCAAACGATGACGGAAATGAAGATCAGCTCTTGCGCCACGCAGCTACCGCTATGCACCGCGCCAAGGCTCAGGGTGGCGATACGATCTGCTTTTTCGATACAACCATGGAAGAGGATGCGCAGGCCCGCATGACCTTGGAACGAGAGCTGCGGGAAGCCTTGGTACAGGGACAGTTCTTCTTGGTCTACCAACCCCAAGTGGATGTGAGAAACCACCGCTTGATCGGTTTCGAGGCCTTGCTTCGCTGGCAGCATCCTCATCGGGGATTGGTAGGACCCGACCAGTTCATTCCCGTCCTAGAAGAAACCGGTCTGATTCTACCGGTGGGCGCTTGGCTGACTGATCAGGCCTGCGCTCAGTTGAACCGCTGGCATCGGGCAGGCCTCTGGCAGGAAGGGATGCGTCTGGCCTTGAATCTGAGTCCACGACAGCTGCGAGAGGCGGATTGTACCGCCCGATTACTCCACATCACCGAAGCCAATGGGGTAGATCTCTCTTGGTTAGAACTTGAGGTTACTGAGGGCATGATTCTCACGGAGGAGCAGCAGTCTGTGAAAAAACTGAAGGCGTTGCGCAGCCTGGGCATCAGCATCGCAGTGGACGACTTCGGCACGGGGCATTCCTCTCTGCACCGTTTGAACCGTCTGCCTCTGGATACTTTGAAGATCGATCGCTCCTTTATCTCAGCCTTACCGGAGGATGCGCGGAGTCGAGCGTTGGTGGAGGCCATCATCACCTTGGGCAAACAGCTAGGCTTGCAGGTGCTCATCGAAGGAGTAGAGACCCAGAAACAGCGGGATTTCCTCCTGAAATCGGGTTGCGACTTCATGCAAGGTTTCCTCTTCGGTCGCCCTTTGTCGGCAGAAGCAGTGGAGGACCTGTTGCGGGGTTGGCCTCAAACAGGAACCGGCCTATCCTCTTGACCTAATTCAAAGAAGTTTGATATTCCTAAAAATTTACTGTGCCCATTCCGTATAACGGGCAATGGGCTCACCGCCCGATGTGCAGCGAGACGGACGGAGGTCATGATGGAATTGAGTGGAGCAGAAATCGTCGTGCAAGCCCTGATCGATGAGGGCGTGGAGTATGTCTTTGGCTATCCTGGCGGCGCCGTACTCCACATTTATGACGCTCTGTTCCACCAGGATCGCATCCGGCATATTTTGGTCCGCCACGAGCAGGGGGCTACCCATGCTGCCGATGGTTATGCCCGATCTACCGGAAAATGCGGGGTTTGCTTGGTAACTTCTGGGCCTGGCGCCACCAATGCGGTCACGGGCATCGCTACCGCCTACATGGACTCCATTCCCCTAGTGGTGCTCACCGGCCAGGTGCCCACACCGGTGATCGGCAGCGACGCCTTCCAAGAGGTGGACACAGTGGGCATCACCCGCCCTTGCGTCAAGCATAACTTCTTGGTCAAAGACCGGAAGGAACTCGCCCTCACCATCCGCAAGGCCTTTTACATCGCCACTTCTGGCCGTCCAGGTCCGGTGGTGGTGGACATTCCCAAGGATGTGACCGACCCCAACATCCGGATTCCCTACGATTATCCCAAGGAAATCCAGATGCGCTCCTACAATCCGGCGAAGCGGGGGCATTTGGGGCAGATCAAGAAGGCGGTGGAAGCCATACTGCAGGCCAAGCGACCCATCTTTTACACGGGGGGCGGCGTGATCCTGGGAGAAGCTTCCCAGCGGCTGCGGGAGCTGGTGGCCCTCACGGGCTTTCCCATCACCAGCACCCTCATGGGGTTGGGGGCCTATCCTGCGAGCGACCAGAAATTCCTGGGCATGTTGGGGATGCACGGTACCTATGAAGCCAACATGGCCATGCACGAAGCCGACACCCTCATCGCCATCGGGGCTCGCTTCGATGACCGCGTGACCGGAAAGATCGAACATTTCTCCCCGCATGCCAAGATCATTCACATCGATATAGATCCTTCCTCCATCTCAAAAAATGTGCGAGTGGACATTCCCATCGTGGGACCGGTGGATAGCGTGCTCGCAGATATGTTGCGCTTGCTGCGAGAGCAGGACATGCGCCCGGATCAGCAAGCCTTGGCGGATTGGTGGAACCAGATCGAACGATGGCGCGCCCGGCAATGCCTGGCCTACGACCGCAATAGCCAGCGGATCAAACCCCAATTCGCCGTGGAAACCCTGTACAAAGTGACCCAGGGCAATCTGTACCTCACTTCCGACGTGGGACAACACCAGATGTTTGCAGCTCAGTTCTATCCCTTCGAGGAACCCCGCCGCTGGATTAACTCTGGCGGGCTGGGCACCATGGGTTTCGGGCTGCCCGCCGCTGTAGGGGTACAGCTCGCCCATCCCGATGCCCAAGTAGCTTGCATCTCAGGGGAGGCCAGCATTCTCATGTGCATCCAGGAATTGGCCACCTGCAAGCAATACGATCTCCCCCTCAAGATCATCCTCTTGAACAACGGCTACATGGGCATGGTGCGTCAATGGCAGGAATTCTTCTATGAAAGCCGGTATTCCCATTCCTACGTGGACGCCCTGCCGGACTTCGTCCGGCTCGCAGAGAGCTTCGGCCATGTGGGGATGCGCATCGAGCGACCTGCGGATTTAGAACCCGCCATGCGGGAGGCCTTCAGCCGCCGCGATCAGCTGGTCTTCCTGGATGTGGTGGTGGATCCTACGGAGAACGTTTATCCCATGATCGAAGCGGGCAAGGGCCATCATGAGATGCACCTTTCACCGGATCGGGAGCTAGCTTGACATGCGACACATCATTTCCGTTCTCCTCGAAAACGAAGCCGGTGCCCTGTCTCGGGTGGCGGGGCTGTTCTCCGCCCGCGGGTACAACATCGAGTCTCTCACCGTGGCCCCCACGGACGATCCTTCCCTCTCCCGCATGACTTTGGTAACCACGGGCAACGAGCACGTCATCGAACAGATCAAGAAGCAGCTCCACAAGCTCATCGACACGGTCAAGCTGCTGGATCTCTCCGAAGGCACCCACATCGAGCGGGAGATGATGCTCATCAAGGTGCGGGCAGAAGGCCCGGATCGGGAGGAGCTCAAGCGTCTGGCAGATATCTTTCGGGCTAAGATCATCGATGTGACCGACACGAGCTATGTAGTCGAGTTGACCGGCTCATCCAGCAAGCTGGATGCCTATATCGAG
This sequence comes from Chromatiaceae bacterium, assembly GCA_027078745.1. Lineage (GTDB taxonomy): Bacteria > Pseudomonadota > Gammaproteobacteria > Chromatiales > Chromatiaceae > JALWWO01. The sequence continues at coordinate 342,697 of JALWWO010000020.1, read as the reverse complement.
GCTGTGCCCGAAGGACGGATCATTGAAGTGGTGCGCTCAGGACCCACGGGCATCGCACGAGGGCCCAAGGGCCTCAGCCTCTAATCGTTAGAATTGATCACAGGAACTGCCTTCTATGTCCATCAACGTGTATTATGACAAGGATGCCGATCTCTCCCTCATTCAGCGCAAACAGGTAACCATCATCGGGTACGGTTCTCAGGGCCATGCCCATGCTAACAATCTGAAGGATTCCGGCGTGCCCGTCACCGTGGGGTTGCGTCCGGGTTCCGCTTCTGCCGCGAAGGCTACGGACGCGGGCCTAGTGGTCAAACCCATCGAAGAGGCGGTTTCCGGTGCAGACTTGGTCATGATCCTGGCACCGGATGAGCATCAGGCCAAGCTGTATCGGGAACAGGTGGCTCCCCACATTCGGGAGGGCGCTGCGCTGGCCTTCGCCCACGGATTCAACATCCACTTCGGGCAGATCGAACCCCGGGAAGATCTGGACGTTATCATGATCGCCCCCAAGGGCCCAGGCCATCTGGTGCGCTCCACCTATCTGCAAGGGGGCGGCGTGCCCACCCTGATCGCTGTCGATCAGGATGCTTCCGGACAGGCTCGAGACATCGCCCTGGCTTATGCTTCCGCTAACGGTGGTGGGCGCGCGGGCATCATCGAGACCAGCTTCCGAGAGGAATGTGAAACCGACCTGTTCGGGGAACAAGTGGTGCTCTGCGGAGGACTCACTGCCCTGATTCAGAACGGCTTTGAAACCCTGGTGGAAGCGGGCTACGCGCCGGAGATGGCCTATTTCGAATGCTTGCACGAGGTGAAGCTCATCGTGGATCTCATCTACGAGGGGGGCATCGCCAACATGCGCTATTCCATCTCCAACACAGCGGAATACGGCGACCTCACCCGCGGGCCGCGCATCATCAACGAAGCCACCAAGGCGGAGATGAAGCGCATTCTCGCCGAAATCCAATCGGGGGAATTCGCCAAGGAATTTATCCTGGAAAACCAGGCGGGCGCGCCCAAGATGAAAGCGCTGCGGCGCATCGGTCAGCGGCATCCCATCGAACAGGTTGGGGAACGGCTTCGGGAGATGATGCCTTGGATCAAGCGGGACAAACTGGTGGACAAGGACAAGAACTAATCCGCCACTTCCACCGGTTTTCCGAGCAGATCGTGGGGGCCGGAACCGGTGATTTCCACCTCGATGAAATCCCCGGGTTCCAGGTCCCAGGCGCCGGGGACAATCACTTGACCATCAATTTCCGGCGCATCTCCATAGGTGCGCCCGATCACTCGCCCTTCTTGTACCGCATCCACTAAAATAATCAACTTCTGACCGATGCGTTCCGCTAGCTTTTCCCGGCTGATCTCCCCTTGCACCGCCATGAGCCGCTCCAAACGTTCCTGCGCCACGGGTTCGGGCACAGGGTTGGGCAGCGCGTTCGCCGCCGCGCCCGCTACCGGGGAGTAAACAAAAGCGCCCACCCGATCCAAGCGGGCTTCTTGCAGGAAATCCAGCAGTTGTTGGAAATCGTCCTCCGTCTCTCCGGGGAAACCGACAATAAATGTGCTGCGCAACACTAGCTCGGGACATTGGGCCCGCCAGATTGCTAGACGTTCCAGCATTCGTTCCGACGCAGCCGGCCTGCGCATGGCTCGCAGCACTGAAGGGCTGGCATGTTGTAGGGGCAGATCCAGATAGGGCAGGATTAAGCCCTCTGCCATGAGGGGAATCAGCCGATCCAACTGGGGTTCGGGATAGAGATAATGAAGGCGAATCCAAGCCGTCAGCTCGCCCAGCTGGCGAGCCAAACTTTCCAGATCCGTGCGCAACGGGCGGTTCTGCCAGAAGTCCCAGGGATGGCGGCGATCCCGCCCATAGGCGCTGGTATCCTGGGAGATGATCAACAGTTCCCGCACGCCCGATTCTACCAGCCGATGAGCTTCTTCCAGCACGTCCCCGATAGGCCGGCTCCGCAACGGACCCCGCAGGCTGGGAATGATGCAGAAAGAACAGCGATGATCGCAGCCTTCTGCAATCTTCACATAGGCATAATGATGTGGGGTGAGGCGAACCCCCTGTGGGGGCACCAGCTCGGAAAAGGGCGCGTGAGGCGGCGGCAATTCCCGATGCACCACTGCCAGGACCGCTGCATAGTCCTGGGGACCGGTCACCGCGAGGAGTTGGGGATAGCGGGCCCAGATCTGCGCTGCCCGGGCACCCAAGCAGCCGGTGACCAGCACGCGCCCGTGCTTCTCCAAGGCCTCCCCGATGGCGTCCAGGGATTCTTCTATGGCCTCGTCCAGGAAACCACAGGTGTTCACGATCACCAGATCCGCCGCCGCATAGCTGGACACGATTTCATAGCCCTCCGCCCGCAATTGGGTCAGAATGCGTTCCGAATCCACCGTGGCCTTGGGGCAACCCAGGCTGATGAACCCGATCGCGGGAAGAGAGGTAGATTGTTTCATTGGTTCCGCACCCTGCACAGAGAAGAAATCACCCTACCGAGTCTTCGGCAATCATGTCTAGAAAAGCGGCCTATCAGGTCATCATAGTGGGGGGCGGCCATGCGGGCACGGAAGCCGCCCTGGCTTGTTCGCGTTTGGGGGTGAAAACCCTATTGCTCACCCAGAATATCGACACCCTGGGACAGATGAGCTGTAACCCGGCCATCGGAGGCATCGGCAAGGGGCATCTGGTCAAGGAAATCGACGCGTTGGACGGACTCATGGCCCGCGCAGCCGACCAGAGCGGCATCCAATTTCGCATCCTCAACCGCCGCAAGGGCCCGGCAGTGCGCGCCACCCGTGCCCAGGCGGATCGCTTGCGCTACAAGACCGCCGTGCGCAAAGCGTTGGAAGCTGCCCCAAACCTGCACATCTGCCAACAGGCGGTGGAATCGCTGGTGTTGACCGGTCAGCGGGTGATGGGGGTGCGCACCCAATTGGGCTTAGTATTCTCCGCCCAATGCGTGGTGCTGACGGTGGGCACCTTTTTAGGGGGGCGGATTCATATCGGACTCAACCAATCTTCCGGCGGACGAGCGGGAGACCCGCCGGCAAACCGCTTGGCCGAATGCCTGCGGGATCTGCCCCTTCGGGTGGCGCGGCTGAAGACCGGCACACCGCCCCGCATCGATGGGCGCACCATTGACTATTCCGTGCTTCAGGCCCAACCTGGCGATCAGCCGGTGCCCGTCTTCTCCTTTCTGGGCAAGCCGGAGGAACACCCCCCCCAGGTCAACTGCTATCTCGCCCGCACCAACCCTCGCACCCATGAGATCATCCGGGCGGGTCTCTCTCGCTCCCCCCTTTATGCCGGCGTCATCGAAGGGGTAGGACCCCGCTATTGCCCTTCCATCGAAGATAAGATCGTGCGCTTCGCCCAGAAAGATTCCCATCAAATCTTCGTGGAACCCGAGGGATTGGATACAGCGGAAGTCTATCCCAACGGCATCTCCACCAGCCTGCCCTATGAGGTACAGGAAGCGCTGGTCCGGAGCATCCGAGGTTTTGAAAACGCCCGGATCACCCGCCCGGGCTATGCCATTGAATACGACTTCTTCGATCCTCGGGATCTGCAGCCTAGCTTGGAGAGCCAGCACCTGGAAAATCTCTTCCTGGCCGGCCAGATCAACGGGACCACGGGCTATGAAGAGGCGGCCGCTCAAGGCCTGCTGGCAGGCGCCAACGCAGCTCTGCGGGCGTTGGAACGGGAGCTCTGGTTTCCCCGTCGGGAGGAAGCCTATCTGGGGGTGTTAGTGGATGACCTCACCACCCAGGGCACTCGAGAACCCTATCGCATGTTCACCAGTCGGGCGGAATATCGGTTGCTGCTGCGAGAGGACAACGCGGACCTGCGCTTGACGGAACTGGGCAGGAAGCTGGGTTTGGTCTCAGATGCCCGCTGGGCAGCCTACGCGCGCAAGCGGGAGACCTTGGCGCGAGAGCAACAGCGACTGCGGGAAACCTGGATCCGACCGGGCACCGGCGCTGCGGCAGCGCTGCAAGCCAAGCTGGGCGATCCCTTGCGGCGGGAGGTTCGGGCCTTGGATCTGCTCGCCTGGCCCAGGATCACCTATGCAGATCTCGTCGCACTGCCCGATCTAGGCCCGAGCGTGGCAGATCCCCAGGTCATCGAGCAATTGGAGATCCAAGCCAAATATGCCGGCTATATCGAGCGCCAGCAGCGGGAAATCGAACGGCAGCGGGCGTTGGAAGATCAGGTGATCCCCGAGGGGTTCGACTTTCAGGCGGTGCGGGGTTTGTCCATCGAGGTGCGGGAACAGCTCGACCGGGTCCGCCCTCGCACCATCGGTCAGGCTAAGCGCATTCCTGGCGTGACCCCCGCCGCCATCTCCCTGTTGCTCCTCTATCTCAAGCGCTGGTCTCAGGATCCGAGATCGATCCGGCCCGATGCCAAACCATCCCGATAGCAGAGCACCCGTTGATAGACGAACTGGTAGAAGGAACCGTCGCACATCTCCGCATTGAAATGACCGTAGGACTCACTGAACACGGTCACCGACTCCTTCCCTTCTCGGAGGATCTGAATGCGAATGAAGCCATGGAGCCCGAGCGCTGCATCTACCTGCACCGCATAGGGTTCCTCCCCAAGCCGCGCCTTCCACAGGGGCAGCAGGATCTTTTCCACCTCTTCCAACTGCTGGGCGTAACCGTTGGCTTCCTCGATGCTGAAGCCCGATTCCGTGTGGAATTGCAGATGATGGCGGATTTCCTCAAACAGCGGTGGCAGCTGTTCCAGGGTATCGAGACGGCGATGGATGCGAATCATGGCAATTCTCCCCCTAGGCACTTTCTAAGCATAGCGGATGCAGTCGCTCCGGGGATTGCCGCCGATCAGACCGCATAGCCTTCCCGTTCCAGCACTTCCCCTGCGTGCCGATGGAAATAGCGGATCTGGGCGGCGCTGAGATCTCTTCTCCATCGTCCCGCTCGGGCGCGGCTGAGATCGAATTGCAACAATTCTTCCGTCAGGGGTTCGTCCAGGAAATCCATGAGTCGTTTCAGGCTGGCGGCGGGATCTTTCGCCAGATCTTCCAACCGGATTTCCAAATAGTTCTCCGGCGGCACCTGGGCAGCGGAGTGCCGGGCGATCTTCAGCATTTCAACCCAATAGTCCACCGCCTTTTCAAAACTCATCTTCCCCCGGAAGCGCAGGGTGCCGGGATATTCTGGGCTCGGGGCGATGGGCCAGAACCCGTTCTCCAGCATGCTGGCTACCACATCCCGCCCATCCCGCAAGATGTGCACGAACCGCAGGTTGGGGAAGAGCTGCCGTAGCTGAGCGATGTAGAAAATATTGCGGGGGGTCTTTTCCCCCCAGCGATGCGCCTTCGCCCGCCGCACCGCGGGCCTGCTCAGCACATCTAAGAATTCCGCCCCCAACCGGAAGGGGTGGATCTGATCGCCGCCGAGCTTAACGAGGTTCTCGAAGATAGCGAGCACGGGTTCTATTTCTTCCCAAGACAGATCTGCACAGAGCCCCGCCTTGTATTCCTCAGGCTGTCCTGCGTAGAGCACCCGTTGGAACCAGGGTCCCCGCATCTGCTGGGAGAATCTTTTTCGGGCTCCGACATCGTGCAGATTGCGCAGCAGATCGATCAGGCCGCCGGGCGCTGCGATGAGTTGAGTTTCCCAACGGTACACGAAGATCCGAGGATGCTGGCCCAAGAGCCGAGCGAGCACCGTAGTGCCGGAACGACCGGTACCCCCGATGAACACGGGTCCTCGGGACGGCCGTTCCAGATGACCGAAGGCGAAGGCGCAATCTGCAGCGGGGCTTTCAGCAAGGGGATTCCCCTGCCGGCAGAGAAAATGCCGGAAGGACCGGGCGAAATCGGACCATCTGGAACCCTGCATGGTGTTTTCTCAAGGGCGCAGCAATTCGCCGGTGCGCCCATCTCGGATGGAAGAACAACGATCCCGTCCCCCACAGGAGCCGGCGAGCAAATAATCCCAGCCGGAGAGCCGCCGCCGGACCTGCAAGGCCGTGCGGGCGGGGGGGCGGCCGGTGCGGTTGGCGCTGGTGGAAACCAGAGCGGTGCCCGAAGCGCGGCACAGGGCGCTGGCTAGGGGATGGGCGGTGATACGCACCGCTAGGGTTTCATGGTCGCCCCGAAGCCATCGGGACACTTCGGGCCGAGCAGGCAACAACCAGGTGTGCGGACCTGGCCAGGAGGCGAAGAGGGGTTGCATCTGGGCTGCCGATAAGGGTTCCACAAAGGGCAACAGCTGCTGCCAGTCCGCCGCGATGAGGATGAGTCCTTTTTGGGGAGGGCGCGCCTTGCACCGAATCACCCGCTGTACTGCTTCCTCGTCCTGGGGATGGCAGCCGAGCCCATACACGGCTTCTGTGGGATAAACCACCAGTCCGCCCCGCGCGATCCAATGGGCCGCAAGGCGCAATCGATGCTGAGGAATGATCGGGTGCACGGCGGGTACCATTAGGGCTTCGCCTGGACAGGAAGTTCTTTTTCTGATTCCGGATCGAGGGCTTCCCGGAAGTCGCAATCTTTCTGCGGGCAAACCCGCTCCATGCCGCGGGCTCGGGTGGTCTTGGTGGTGAGGATGGGCCAGCCGCACTGGGGGCAGGGCCCCGCCCTGGGCGGGTCCCAGAGGGCATAATCGCATTTGGGATAGGTGGAGCAGGAATAGAAAACCTTGCCGCGGCGGGACTTCTTCTTCACCAAGGTGCCTTGCTGGCATTTCGGGCACGGAATGCCCGTATCCTCAGGCCGTTCCAAGGGTTCGATGTGCCGGCATCGGGGATAATTGCTGCAACCGATGAATTTTCCATAGCGCCCCTGCTTGAGGTGCAGGGGGGCACCGCATTTCGGGCAACTGCGGTCGGTCACAAGGGGTGCGGATTGCTCTTCCCCGTCTTCCTGAAGATTCCGGGTGTAATCGCAATCCGGATAGCGGGTGCAGCCGATGAAACGCCCGTGGCGACCCAAGCGGATGGACAGGGGTGCACCGCATTTCGGGCAGGATTCGTCCAGGGCTTCATGGACGATCTCGCTGCGCTTGACATTCGATTCCGTGTGCTCGATGCGCGCCCGAAAGGGCTGCCAGAACTGTTCCAGCAGGGGAATCCAATCTTCCTCCCCCCGGGCCACCGCATCGAGTTCATCTTCCAACCGCGCGGTGAAATCGTAGTCCACATAGGATTGAAAGTATTCCGTGAGAAAGCGATTCACTACCCGGCCGATGTCCGTGGGGCGGAAGCGCTTCTTTTCCAGTTCCACATAGCCCCGATCTTGTAGGGTGGAAATGATGCTGGCATAGGTGGAGGGGCGGCCGATGCCCAGTTCTTCCAGGGCCTTGACCAGAGTAGCTTCCGAATACCGAGGGGGCGGTTCGGTGAAGTGTTGTTCCGAGCGCAGGGCCAGCAGGGGCAAGACCTCCCCTTCTTGCAGGGGGGGCAATCTGCGCTCCTCCCGATCATCGGGTTCCGCATCGTCCCGTCCTTCCAGATAGACCTGCATGAAGCCCGGGAAGGCGATGGTGGAGCCCGTGGCCCGGAAGCGGTGGTCTGCTCCGGCGCGCAGATCCACCGCCACTTGATCGATGCGGGCCGGCGCCATCTGACAGGCGAGGGCCCGCTTCCAGATGAGTTCGTAGAGGCGGGCTTGGTCTTGGGTCAGGTCTGCCCGGAGGGCTTCCGGCGTCCGGTGAATGGCGGTGGGCCGGATGGCTTCATGGGCTTCCTGGGCATTTTTGGACTTCGTCTTGAACTGACGGGGTCGAGGGGGCAGCATTGTTTTCCCGTAGCGCTCGGCCACATAGTCCCGGATCTCCGCCACCGCTTCTGGGGCGAGATGGACAGAATCCGTGCGCATATAGGTGATCAATCCGATCGCGCTGCCATCGATCTCCACCCCTTCATAGAGCTGCTGGGCCACCCGCATGGTGCGCTGGGCGCTGAAGCCCAGCTTGCGGGCGGCTTCCTGCTGCAAGGTGGAGGTGATGAAGGGAGGGGCCGGATTGCGGCGTCGCTGCTTGTGCTCCACCTTTTCCACGAGCAGACGCCCTTGGGCCTCGCGCGCGATGCGCTGCTCCATGGCATGGGCTTGCTGCTCGTCAGCGATCTGGTAGGTTTCCAGCTTTTCCCCGGCGAAGTGGGTGAGCTTGGCGGAAAAGGGTTTTTCTTCCTTCTGCGTGTCCGCGCTGAGCGTCCAATATTCCCGTTGCTGGAAGGCTTCGATCTCCTGCTCCCGCTCCACGATCAACCGCAGGGCCGGACTCTGTACCCGTCCGGCAGATAGCCCTCGGCGGATCTTCTTCCAGAGCAGGGGAGAGAGGTTGAACCCTACCAGATAATCCAGGGCGCGCCGGGCTTGCTGGGCATTGATCAGATCCTGGGACAGGGATCGGGGATGGGCGATGGCCTCCTGCACCGCCCGCTGGGTGATCTCGTTGAACACGACCCGATGGACCGGCCGCTTCCCCAGTTTCCGCCCCTGTTTCAGCCATTCATAAAGATGCCAGGAGATGGCTTCCCCTTCTCGGTCTGGATCGGTGGCGAGATAGAGGGCTTCCGCGTTTCTGAGCTTCTTTGCGATGGTGTTCAGGTGCCGCGCATTGCGTTCAATCACCTGGTATTGCATGGCGAACCCACGGTTGGGATCTACAGCGCCCTCTTTAGGTACCAGATCCCGCACATGACCATAGGAGGCGACTACCTCGAAGTCTGGGCCCAGGTATTTCTTAATGGTTTTCGCCTTGGCAGGCGATTCGACGACGACCAGCTTCATAAAGGAATATTCCCGATTCCGGAGCCCTAGCTCCCTGCGATGGCAAGCTAGCAGAACCGATCTCGGCCAGTTTCGTCAAGATTTCCCCTTGAAAAGATGCAGCGTTCCCCGGGCATCCTGCCGCGCAGTCCAACCCGGCGCCAACCAGGTGGTGGCCACGGGATCTAAGAGGATGGCGGGGCCTCGACAAACCGTTTCCGGAGACAAGGCTTGGCGGTGCAGCAGGGGCACAGGCTGATCGAAGCCCACCACGGTTGCGCACTGGGGTGCGGTTTCCTGCACGGTGCGTTCCGGCAGGGTCAAGGTCGGCGGCGGTGCGGTGATCTGCACCCGCAGATTCACCAGCTCCACGGGCACCGATAGGGCATGGCCGTAACGGGCTTCATGGGCGGCATGAAAGGCTTGCTGAGTATTCCTTACCCCTCGCCAAGGTAGTTGGAAGCTGTGGGATTGGCCCCGATACCGCAGATCTACCGAGCATTGCAGGGTCAAGACTTGGGCAGACCAGCCTTCTCGAACTAGGGCGGCCCGCCCCTGATCCGCCAGGACTTGAAGACGCTGATCGACCGTCCGGTCAGACAACGAGGAGAGAGGCACTTGCCAGCTGTGGATGAGCTGTCGCCCCGGAGGGGCGGCGAGCATTCCCAGGGCGGAGAGCACCCCCGCATGCAGGGGCACCAGGGCCCGCGACATCCCCAAGGCATCCGCGAGGGCGCAGACGTGCAGGCCGCCCGCCCCGCCGAAGGCAGTCAATATATAGTTTCTCGGATCCAACCCCCGCTGCACAGAGATCACCCGCAGGGCTTGGGCCATGTGTTCGTTCGCTAGCCGCAGGATCCCTTCCGCAGCGACTTCCGGGGAAAGGCCCATGGCCTGGGCGAGCCGCCCCACCGCTGCGCGGGCGCGTTCCGGTTTTAGGGGAAGATGGCCCCCGAGACGCACTTGAGGCGGCAGATGACCCAGCACCACATGGGCATCGGTCACTGTGGGTTCCCGCCCGCCCCGTCCATAGCAGGCGGGGCCCGGATCTGCCCCAGCGGATTCCGGCCCCACCAACAACGCGCCCCCCGCGTCCAACCGAGCGATGGAACCCCCGCCAGCACCGATGGTGTGCAGATCTACCATGGGCACCGCCACGGGATAACCGGCAATCTGGCCGGCGGTGGTCAATCGGGGTTTGTCCTCGATCAGCGCCACATCGGTGGAGGTGCCCCCCATGTCGAAGCTGAGCAAGCCCGCTGCCCCCGCCTGTTCGCCGACCCAACCCGCCCCCATGAGCCCTCCCGCAGGCCCAGAGAGCAACAGGCGCACCGCCTGCGCTGAAGCCTGTTCCGCAGCGATGACCTCGCCGCTGGACTGCATGACGCCCACCCGCGCCCCTGGCAGCTTGCGGCAGAGCCGCCGAAGATAACCTTGCACAATGGGGCCCACATAGGCGTTGAGCCAGGTGGCGATGCCCCGCTCGTACTCCCCGACCAAGGGCAATACTTGGGAAGAGCAAGAGACGAACAGACCCGGGGGCAGGCATTGTGCAATCTCTCGTTCCCATCGGTCATCGAGATAGGAAAAGAGCAGGTTTACGGCCACGGCTTGCGGTGCTAGGGCCTGGATACGGTTCCGCAAGGCTGCGCGATCTCGATCCGTCAGGGGTTCGAGGCAGCGGCCATCCGCACCGAGTCGCCCGCCGGTTTCCAAGCAGTAGGCTTCTGGTACCGGTGGGACCGGCTCCGGGGGTTGAAGATCGTAGAGATTTCGACGGGTCTGGCGGCCGATACGCAGCACATCTCCGAACCCTCGATTGGTGAGATAGGCGACCTGCACCCCTTTACCTTCCAGCAAGGCATTGGTGGCGACGGTGGATCCGTGGATGATGTGCAAACCTTGGGAGCCGAAACCCAAGGCTTCGAGGCCCTGCAAGATCGCTTGTTCCGGTGCCTCTGGCGTGGAAAGCACCTTATGAACCTGCAATTGTCCCGAATGCCAGCAGACGAAATCCGTAAAGGTGCCGCCGGTATCGATGCCGATCCAGGGCCCTGCATTAGCTTGGGAAATGGTCGAATCCCCCCTGTAACGGTTTCCAAAAGCGCCCGTTGGGCAGAAAACAGCGGAGTTCTTTGCCGTAGCCAATGCGCCCCACCACCCGCAGGGGGCAATCCTTCAGCTGCTTGGCCACGCGGCCCATGTCAGAAATCCGTTGGGGCGGCAGGGTGAAACAGAGTTCGTAATCATCGCCGCTCGTCAGGGGAATGTACCAATCGTCCGTAGCAGCCACATAGTCCGCTACTTCGGGAGAAAGGGGAAGATCCTGCAGGAACAGATCGGCTGCCACACCGCTCGCTTCCAGGATGTGGCCGAGATCGGACACCAACCCATCTGAAAGATCGATGACCGCACTGGCCAATCCCCGGAGGGCAAGCCCCAATTCTACCCGAGGATTCGGCCGTTCTAGGGCAAGGCGAAGATTAGGGGATAGGGGCCTGCTCCGTTGGAGATGATGCAGCGCAAGTCCTGCATCCCCCAGGGTACCGCTCACAAAGATCAGATCCCCGGGGTGAGCCCCTCGCCGCCGCAGCTCCTGACCCAAGGGGACGAAGCCATGCACTTGAACACTGATGCTGAGGGGGCCTCGGGTCATGTCCCCGCCCACCAAGCTGACGCCCTGTTCCACGGCGAGATTGGCAAAACCGGCGGAAAAGGCCCGCAGCCAGAGAGGATCAGCGGCTGGCAGCGTCAAGGCGAGGGTTGCCCAAGCGGGCTCTGCCCCCATGGCCGCGAGGTCGCTCAGCCCCACCGCCAGGGCCTTATGGCCTAGATTTTGGGGATCGGTTTCCGGAGAAAAGTGCACGCCAGAAACCAAGGTATCGATGCTCACAGCCAAGCGATTTCCGGCTGGGATCTGCAGCAAGGCGCAGTCATCCCCCACTCCTAGCGCCACGTCCACACGATCTGCGCCGATGTCAGAAAAATACTCTCGGATCAGGCGGAATTCGGACAAAGGCAGCTCCCTGGGAGAGACAGGCTTTCCGGCACGGTATTTTCCTCGCTACGGAGGGTTCCCCAACTCGGCAGGCCGCAGGTGACGGGCGATCTTGTTCAGCACACCGTTGACATAGCGGTAACTCTCCTCAGTGCTCCCGAACTCTTTAGCCAGCTCGATGGCTTCGTTCAAAATCACCCGGCTGTGAATGCTCGGGCTGTTGAGCAATTCATAGAGGGCAAGGCGCAGCACGGCGAGATCTACTGGTGTGATCTGGGCGAGGGGACGATCAAGGACCGAAGCGAGCTGGGCATCTAGCTTTTTGCATTGCTCGGGAACGCCGTTCAGCAGCTGTTGAAAGAGAGCCCAGTCCGGTGCTTTGGGCTTTTTCTTCTTTTTTCCCCTGGCTCTCGGCTTCTCCAAGGTGTCAGCGATGGCCTCCATCCAATCGGAATCCTCGAGAAAGTGCCCCTGGATCTCTGCTGGTGACGTGCCTGCCATCTGCCACTGATAGAGCGCGAGCACGGCATAGCGGCGCGCTTGACTCCGCGGTCCCGCCATTTCAATCTAATTTTCTCAGCAGATTGACCATCTCGAGCGCAGAAAGGGCCGCTTCTGCTCCCTTGTTCCCCGCCTTGGTGCCCGCCCGCTCGATGGCCTGTTCGATGGTATCCACGGTGAGGACCCCGAAGGCTACGGGAATGCTATGCTGCAAACTCATCTGGGCCATCCCCTTGACGCATTCCCCCGCCACATAATCGAAATGGGGCGTGCCTCCCCGAATCACCGCCCCCAGAGCGATGATGGCATCATAACCTCCTTTTCGAGCGATGCGTTCGATGGCCAAGGGCATCTCGAAAGCTCCGGGCACCCGCACCAAGGTGATGGCGCCCGCGTCCACGCCGTGGCGCCGCAAAGCATCCAGCGCGCCCGATACCAAATGTTCCACGACGAAACTGTTGAATCGAGAGACTACCAGACAGAACCGCGCATCGCTTGCGCATAGATCTCCTTCAATCGTACGAACGACCATAGCAATTTCCTGAATAGATTTTGTGGTTCGGATAGCTCAACGACCAGGTTCCGTTTCGCCGCCCACGTACTCCACTACTTCCAGATCGAAACCGGAAATTCCGTGCATCGCTAGAGGAGCGCTCATGACGCGCATTTTGCGCACCCCCAGATCCGCCAGAATCTGGGCCCCGATGCCATAGGTACGCAGCGCATTCCGATCCGAACGGCGGAGGGGAATCCGATCCTCCGCATCGTGGAAATCGAAATCCTTGAGCTTCGCGAGCAGATCTTCCGGCCGATCTCGATTGCGCAGGACCACGATCACCCCGACCCCCTCCGCTGCGATGCGCCGCATCACATCCCGCAGGGGCCAACCGCAACCGCTGTGCTGGGTGCCGAAGAGGTCGCACAAGGTGTTCTGAAGGTGCACCCGCACCAAAATCGGCTGCTCTGCCCGAATTTCTCCCCGAACCAATGCGAGGTGCAGCTCGTGATCGATGGCATCCCGATAGGCGATCACCTGAAAGGTGCCGAACTCTGTGGGCAGAGTACAGGCATATTCCCGATGAACGGCCTTCTCGTGGCGCACCCGATAATGGATGAGATCAGCGATGGTGCCAATCTTCAGCCCATGGGTTTGTGCGAACCGTTCTAAATCCGGTCGGCGGGCCATGGTGCCGTCCTCGTTGAGGATCTCCACGATGACTGCGGCGGGCTCTAGACCGGCGAGGCGCGCCAGATCGCAGCCCGCCTCCGTGTGACCAGCCCGCACCAGTACTCCCCCGGGCTGGGCCATCAGCGGGAAAACATGGCCGGGCTGCACCAGATCTTGCGGTTTTGCATCGGGTGCCACTGCGGCCCGAATGGTGGTAGCCCGATCAGCGGCGGAGATCCCGGTGGTCACACCTTTCGCCGCTTCGATCGAGACGGTAAAGGCAGTGGCATGAAGGGCGTTGTTTTCATGGACCATCAGGGGAAGCTTGAGCCGCTCGCAGCGTTCCTTGGTCAGGGTGAGACAGATGAGGCCGCGCCCATATTTGGCCATAAAATTGATGGCCTCCGGCGTAACTCGGTCGGCGGCCAGGAGTAGATCTCCTTCATTCTCCCGGTCCTCATCATCCATGATGATCACCATCCTGCCCGCCCGCAGTTCTTCGATAATCTCTTCAGTAGTGTTCAGGTCCATGGGAACAACCGACGACGCCTGACGTACAGACAGTGTATCAAAACCACGCAGCGTTCACTGGCTTGTAGCAGATCGAATCAATTGACGCATTTCAGGTGCTAATGTACGATTCAAAATCTTTTTCAGTGGGCTTCTCCCCGACGCTCGGGCCTCAGGATGCAGTTTTCTTCTCATGCTTCCTCTGTCCGAGATCGGGGGATTTCAGCACGGAGGTTTTCCCATGAAACGAACTTTTCAACCCAGCCGCCTGAAACGCGCTCGCACCCATGGTTTCCGGGCGCGCATGTCCACTCGCAATGGACGCAAGGTCCTCAAGGCCCGCCGTGCCAAAGGGCGCACCCGGCTAATTCCCTGACCGCTGCTCATCAGGACTCCGTTCTGGATGCCCGATTTCCACGCCAAGCCCGTCTGACCACATCAGCCCAGTTTCGACGGGTATTTTCCGATCCCTACCGGTCTTCCGATCGGTTTTTCACTGTCCTTGCCCGCAGAAACAGCGGGCAGGGGGCGCGCTTGGGTTTGGCGATCTCTAGGAAATGTGCACCTCGCGCGGTGGATCGAAATCGGCTCAAGCGCTTGGTGCGAGAACGGTTTCGCCAACAGCGCCGAATGCTCGGGAATTTGGATCTGGTAGTGCTCTGTCGCCGAGCGGCAGTCCATGCTAGCAACCGGCAGCTGATGCAATCCCTCGATCATCATTGGAATAGGATTCGCCACTCGCCATGCGCCGACTGCTCCTCCTCCTGATTCGCGGTTATCGCTCTCTCATCAGCCCCTTGCTCGGGCCGCACTGTCGGTTTTTTCCCAGCTGTTCTGCCTATGCCCTAGAGGCCATCGAAGCCCACGGCGCGGCCAAAGGGCTTTGGCTCACCCTGCGGCGGCTGTCCAAATGCCATCCCTGGCATGAGGGCGGCTATGATCCCGTGCCGAAAACCGGCTCTGCTCATCGTTCCCATTCCCATGGATAATCTGCGCCTCATCCTCTTCTTTTCCCTCGCCCTCGTCCTGCTGCTGCTCTATCAAGCCTGGATTCAGGACTATGGCCCCATCGGCACTGGCCCCTCCCAGCAAGCTGCTCCGCCCACTGCACAGGCGACGAATCCGGGCCAATCGGCAGCTGCCCTGGTTCCCGAAGCTCGAATGGATAGTGCAGCGATCCCGGAAGCCGAAGTCCCGCCGGACAGCGCCCCACCCATTCGGGTGGAAACCGATCTGCTGCGCCTGGAGATCTCCCCTCGCGGGGGTACGATCCTCAGTGCCTGGCTGAAGGACTATCCGGTCAGCCCGAAAGACCCGGAAACCAAAGTTCGATTGCTCAAACCCGATCCCCCAAATCTCTTCATCGCGGAATCTGGACTGCGAGGCCCTGATTCCGGCCCGCTGCCCGCGGATACTCGAACACTTCTGTTCACCACTGAGCAGGAACGCTATGTGCTGGGCGAGCATCAGGATCATTTGGAAGTGGTGTTGACCTGGCGCAGCCCCACCGGTCTCCGCCTGCACAAACGCTATCGTTTCCAGCGGGACAGCTATGTCATCGATAGCGTTCAGGAAATCCAGAACGACACAGATCAACCCCTGGCGGTGCGTGCCTATGCCCAGCTCCAGCGGACGGAGCTTCAAGATCCCAACGCCCCCCGCTTTGTGTATACCTACACGGGTGGGGTGTACTACACCCCAGAGGAGAAATATCAGAAGGTTTCCTTCGAGGAGATGAAGGAAGAACCCCTTTCCGTACGAACCCAGGGCGGCTGGATCGCCATGATCCAGCATTATTTCCTCGCCGCTTGGCTCCCACCCCAGACGGAACCCCAAACCTTCTTCACCAGTGTGCTGCCTGGGGATCGTTATCTGATCGGGAGCTATACAGAGGCCAAAATCGTACCCGCTGGCGATACCCTGCGGTTTCAAGACCGCCTCTACATCGGGCCGAAACTCCAGGATACCCTGGCTTCCATCGCGCCCGGGCTGGATTTAGTGGTGGATTATGGCTGGCTGACCGTCATCGCTCAGCCCATCTTCTGGTTGTTGGCGCACATCCATGCCTGGGTGGGCAACTGGGGTTGGTCCATCATCCTGCTCACCCTCCTCATCAAGCTGGCCTTCTACAAGCTCTCGGAAACCAGCTACCGTTCCATGGCCAACATGCGCAAGCTGACCCCCCGTTTGCAGGCCCTCAGGGATCGGTATGGGGAGGACAGAGAACGGCTCAATCAGGCCATGATGGAGCTCTACAGGAAGGAGAAAATCAATCCCTTAGGGGGGTGCCTGCCCGTGCTGGTCCAGATTCCCGTGTTCATCGCCCTGTACTGGGTGCTATTGGAAAGCGTGGAGCTGCGCCAAGCTCCCTTCGCTCTCTGGATCGATAATCTCTCCGCCCCAGATCCCTATTTCGTGCTGCCCCTCCTCATGGGCATCTCTATGTTCGTGCAGCAGAAGCTGAACCCCGCCCCTCCCGATCCCATTCAAGCCAAGGTCATGATGAGCTTGCCCTTCCTCTTCACTATATTCTTCGCCTTCTTCCCATCGGGGCTCGTGCTCTACTGGGTGGTGAACAATCTGCTCTCCATCGCGCAACAGTGGTACATCACCCGGAAGATCGAGAGCACAACGCCTGCGAAGCCGCGCAGTGCCGAAGCACGGCGCTCAAAGGATTGAGCCCAGCATTGGGAATTTGCCTTGGATACCATCGCCGCCATCGCCACCCCTCCGGGATTCGGGGGCATCGGTGTGATTCGGGTATCGGGTCCAGCAGTACCCGAGATCGCCGTGCAGCTGCTGGGCAAGCTGCCCAAGCCTAGGATGGCGGAACGGATCTGGCTCCGAGTAGATCAAGCGCTCTTGGATGAGGGCATCGCGCTCTTCTTTCCCAAACCCCGTTCCTTTACCGGCGAAGATGTGCTGGAGCTCCAATGCCACGGCAGCCCCGTCGTCCTGGATCAAGTACTGAACGCACTGAGCCGCTTGGGGGTGCGGTTGGCGCGACCCGGCGAGTTCAGCGAGCGGGCTTTTCTCAATGGGAAACTGGATCTCGTTCAAGCGGAAGCCATCGCCGATCTCATCGAGAGCAGCACGGAAACCGCTGCGCGGCTGGCGGCGAACAGTCTGCAAGGCGCCTTCTCCCGACAGATCAACGCGCTGGTGGAGGACTTGACCCAACTGCGCGTTCAGGTAGAAGGGGCCTTGGACTTTCCGGAGGAAGAGATCGATTTCCTCGATGGCGTGGTGCGGGAAGCTCTAGCGGATTGGATCCATGCATTGCGAGCGCTGCTAGCTCAAGCGCATCAGGGCTATCTAGTCCGGGAAGGCCTGCATCTGGTCATCGCAGGTCCGCCCAATGCGGGGAAATCCAGTCTGCTCAATGCGCTTTCGGGGCAGGATGCGGCGATTGTTACCGAAGTGCCCGGCACTACAAGGGATCTGCTCCATCGGGAAATGCAGATCGATGGATTGCCCATTCATCTGGTGGACACTGCGGGATTGCGGGCGGCTCAGGATCCCATAGAACGGGAGGGCATCCGGCGCGCTCGAGATCAAATCGCCCGCGCGGATGGGCTGCTCTGGGTATTCGACGGTACCCAAACGCAGGAACCTTCGCTGGAAAACTTGCCCGAGGTATCAGCGAGCACCCAAATTCTCTGGATTCGCAACAAGATCGATCTATTGGATCAGTTACCCCGCCGGGTCGAACGGGAAGGAGGTGTAGAAATCGCCCTCTCCGCACGGGAGGGAACAGGTTTGGACCTGCTCCGGGCAGAACTCAAGCGCATGGCCGGTTATCGGGAGCCGGAGGGAGGACAGTTCCTAGCCCGCCGCCGCCATCTGGATGCGCTGGAACGGGCGCTGCGCGCTGCGGAAAAAGGGCAGACCCTGTTAGCAAAGAACGACCCCCTGGAACTCGCTGCAGAGGAACTGCGCCAAGCCCAGCAGGCGTTGGGAGAGATCACAGGAGCCGTGAGTTCGGATGCGTTGCTCGGGCGGATCTTCGCGAGCTTCTGCATCGGAAAATAGGGTGTTGGTGCGGGAAGCGGGACTTGAACCCGCACGGCATCGCTGCCGCAAGATTTTAAGTCTTGTGTGTCTACCGATTCCACCATTCCCGCAAGCTAAGAAATCTTAGCATAGGCGAAGGCGTGGGATGAAAATTGAGATCGAAAACCGGCTCGATGCGATCGCCTCCTGCTTGGAACACCTGGAAACCTATTTGAAACAACGGGGCGTTGCCCGGAACATGCGATTTGTGATGAGACTTTGCCTGGAAGAACTCCTCGTCAACACCATCCGCTATGGTTATCCCGCAGGGCAACGGGGCAAGATCCGGATCATTCTGCGCGGGGGCCCTGCGTTGCTCGTGGAGATTACTGATGATGCGATACCTTTCGACCCGCTCCGAGAGGCACCGGAGATCAACCGTCGAGCGCCGCCGGCTGAGCGAGTTGGAGGGCTCGGCATCTTTTTCTTACGGCATTTCTGCGATGAGATCCGCTATACCCGTTTGGCCGGAGGAAACCGGATCACGTTAAAAAAACACCTGGGAAGCAAACCTGGCATGGGAACTGACCATGGAAATTGAAGCGCAGTGGGAGGACGATATACGGATCATCCGGGTACAGGGGCGGCTCGACAGTCTTAATGCACCGGTGCTAGATCGGTTTTTAGAACAGATAGGGGACGGAGAGCGCCTCATCTTCGACTTTTCCAAACTGGATTATATTTCCTCAGCGGGGTTGCGGGTGATTTTAAAAGTAGCCAAACGGCTCAACGGTTCCCAAGGCCATCTGGTACTGTGCGGCATGGAAGATGTCATCCTGGAAATCTTCGCAGTGAGCGGGCTGCTTTCTTTCTTACAGGTAGAAAAAAGCTTGTCGAAGGCGAAATCAGCACTCAGCTAAGCAGGTTCCAGGCCAGGAAAGCAGGTTGACAGTCCGCTATGGAGTACCTATTATTAACAGCTCTTTTGGAGGGGTTCCCGAGTGGTCAAAGGGAACAGACTGTAAATCTGTCGGCTCCGCCTTCGGAGGTTCGAATCCTCCCCCCTCCACCAGTTGTGCGGGTGTAGTTCAACGGTAGAACCTCAGCCTTCCAAGCTGATGGCGTGGGTTCGACTCCCATCACCCGCTCCAAACCCCCTGTGGTGCAGGGCCGCCCATGTAGCTCAGTTGGTAGAGCACACCCTTGGTAAGGGTGAGGTCACCGGTTCGATTCCGGTCATGGGCTCCAAATAAGAGAATACGCGCGGTCGCGCCCTTTAGCCGAAACCCAGAATATCCTGCGGGAAAGAGTCCATGTCCAAGAGCAAATTCGAGAGAACAAAACCCCATGTGAATGTAGGCACGATCGGGCATGTGGATCACGGAAAGACAACGCTGACAGCGGCGATCACGAAGGTGATGGCAGAGAAGTATGGGGGGGAGGTCAAGGCATTCGACCAGATCGACAATGCGCCGGAGGAGAAAGCGCGAGGAATCACGATCGCGACGGCGCACGTGGAATACGAGAGCGCGAAGCGGCATTATGCGCATGTGGACTGTCCGGGGCATGCGGACTATGTGAAGAATATGATCACAGGAGCCGCCCAGATGGATGGGGCGATTCTGGTGGTTTCCGCAGCGGACGGGCCCATGCCCCAGACGCGGGAACACATCCTGCTATCCCGTCAAGTGGGCGTGCCCTACATTGTGGTCTACCTGAACAAGGCGGACATGGTGGACGATGAGGAGCTCTTGGAACTGGTGGAAATGGAAGTCCGGGAGCTGTTGGACAAGTATGACTTCCCAGGGGATGACACCCCCATCATCACCGGCTCCGCCCTGAAGGCCCTGGAGGGGGATCCGGGCCCGCTGGGCGCGGAATCCATCGTGCGGCTCGTGGAGGCCATGGACGAATACATTCCCGAGCCGGAGCGAGACATCGATCAACCCTTCCTCATGCCCATCGAGGATGTGTTCTCCATCTCGGGTCGAGGTACTGTGGTGACCGGCCGAGTGGAACGAGGTGTGATCGAGGTAGGCGACGAGGTGGAGATCGTGGGGCTTCGGGAGACCAAGAAGACTACCTGCACGGGTGTAGAGATGTTCCGGAAGCTCCTGGATCAGGGGCGGGCAGGGGACAACATCGGGGTCTTGCTCCGAGGCACCAAGCGGGATGAGGTGGAGCGGGGCCAGGTGTTGGCCAAGCCAGGCACCATCACCCCTCACACCCATTTCGAATGCGAAGTCTATGTGCTGAGCAAGGAGGAAGGGGGCCGGCATACCCCCTTCTTCAAGGGGTATCGGCCTCAGTTCTATTTCCGCACCACAGATGTGACCGGCACCTGCGAGCTCCCCGAGGGCGTGGAGATGGTCATGCCCGGGGACAATATCAAGATGACTGTACAGCTCATCGCTCCCATCGCCATGGAGGAAGGCTTGCGATTCGCCATTCGCGAGGGCGGACGCACTGTCGGCGCCGGCGTCGTCTCCAAGATCATCGAGTAAGCGCCATTCACGGGGGAGGCCATGATCACGGCTGGATCTCCCCGATTCAATTTTCTAGGCCAGTAGCTCAATTGGCAGAGCAGCGGTCTCCAAAACCGCAGGTTGGGGGTTCAAGTCCCTCCTGGCCTGCCATTGTTCTCCGCATAAAGCTGCACGCGATTCCATGAACGCACGCGTAGAAACCGGTTCCACCGGTTTGGATAGGATAAAGCTGATCGGTGCCATTCTCCTGTTGGTAGGGGGCATCTATGCGTTCTATTACTTCGCCGCCTATTCCACCCTGTTCCGCGTTCTGGGTCTCTTGGTTATCACTGGGCTAGCTGCCGCTCTTGCCCTGCAAACTGAGCCGGGCCGCAGGTTCTGGCTGTTCGCAGGGGAGGTGCGCACAGAGGTGCGGAAGGTCGTTTGGCCTACTCGTCAGGAGACCTTGCAGACAACTTTGGTTGTGGTGGTCATGGTCCTGGTCCTCGGGATTATCCTCTGGCTGTTCGACATGGTCCTGATGACAATCTTGCGATTCCTAACTGGTCAGGGGGGCTAATGGCTAAGCGCTGGTATGTGATCCACGCCTATTCCGGGTTTGAAAACCAGGTCAAACGTTCTCTAGAAGAACGCATTAGGCGAATGGGGAAAGAGGACCTGTTCGGCGAGGTCCTGGTGCCTACGGAAGAAGTGATCGAGATGCGCGGGGGTAAGCAGCGCAAGAGCGAGCGAAAGTTTTTCCCGGGCTATGTGCTCGTGCACATGGAGATGAACGATGAGACCTGGCACCTGGTCAGGGATGTACCCAAAGTCATGGGGTTCATCGGCGGCACTGGAGAGCGCCCCGCCCCGATTCCCGATAAGCAAGCGGAAGCCATCCTGCAACGGGTGCAGGAAGGTGTAGAAAAGCCCCGTCCTAAGGTGCTGTACGAGCCCGGGGAGATGGTGCGGGTGATCGACGGACCCTTCACCGATTTCAACGGGGTCGTGGAAGAGGTGGACTATGAAAAAAGCCGTCTGAAAGTATCCGTATTGATCTTTGGACGGCCCACCCCGGTGGATCTGGAATTCGGACAGATCGAGAAGGGTTAGATTTTTTCTTCTGGGGAGCCTGACCACTGTCAGGCGCTCGTACCCAACTAGCCGAGGTCAGCCATGGCAAAGAAAATCACCGCCTATATCAAGCTTCAGGTCAAGGCAGGAGAAGCTAATCCCAGCCCGCCGGTAGGCCCTGTGTTAGGTCAGCACGGGTTGAACATTATGGAGTTCTGCAAGGCTTTCAACGCCCAGACGCAGAACATGGAGAGGGGAATGCCTATTCCCGTCATCATCACCGTGTACGGGGATCGGAGCTTTACCTTTATTACAAAGACTCCCCCCGCTTCCTTCCTGTTAAAAAAGGCGGCGGGTATTTCCAAGGGAAGCAGTACTCCCAATACCACTAAAGTGGGTACCATCACTCGAGCGCAGCTCGAAGAAATCGCGACCATGAAGATGCCGGATCTGACGGCCTCAGATTTGGAAGCGGCGGTGCGCACCATCGCAGGAAGTGCTCGTGCTATGGGCTTGACTGTGGAGGGGATGGAGTAATGGCAAAGCTGTCGAGACGAATGCGGGCGATCCGAGAAAAGGTGCAGAAGGACAAGCTCTATGCACCGGAAGAAGCCTTCGAGCTCCTGAAATCGCTTTCTAGTGTCAAGTTCTTGGAAAGTGTGGATGTGGCGGTGAACCTGGGTGTGGATCCCCGGAAATCTGATCAGGTAGTGCGCGGTGCCACGGTGCTGCCCAACGGAACGGGGAAGCAGGTGAAAGTGGCCGTATTCACCCAGGGGCCCAATGCAGCAGCTGCCCAGGAGGCCGGTGCAGATCGCGTTGGCATGGAGGACCTGGCAGAGGAGATCAAGGGGGGGAATTTGGATTTCGATGTAGTCATCGCCTCCCCCGATGCCATGAAGATTGTAGGTCAACTCGGCCGGATTCTCGGTCCCCGTGGGCTGATGCCCAACCCCAAGGTGGGGACAGTAACGCCGAATGTAGCTGAAGCGGTGAAGAATGCGAAGGCAGGGCAGGTGCACTATCGCACAGATAAGACAGGCATCATCCATTGCCCGCTGGGCAAGCTGGATTTCTCCCCGAAAGCGCTGCGGGAAAATTTGGAAGCTTTGCTCGTCCAGTTAAACAAAGCCAAGCCCAGCGCTGCTAAGGGCGTCTATATGCGCAAGGTCACGGTTTCCAGCACCATGGGGCCGGGCCTTGTTATCGATCATCAATCTCTTTCCCTGTAGATCAGGATCAGAATCTTCGGGATGTCGGCGAAGCCGACAGCCGTTAGAGACCGCAGGTGTTGGGTGGGTCTGCAAGGAGCGCAGGCCAATCCGGCTTAATTCTTCGTGTGCCTGCGCAAACGGTGCTCCTGAATCGCTTCGGGTCTGTTCCTCGCGGGACGGTCGCTAGGCGAAGGGTGCACAGAACCAAGGGGATCGGCGAAAGCTGGTCCGGTCGGCATGAGGAGAAAAGGAAAGATCCCGGCTGACCCTAATCAAGGGGTGACGAAAGTGGCATTGAGCTTTGCCCAAAAAGAAGCCATCGTTGCGGAGGTTTCCGAGGTTGCCAAAAAGGCTTATTCGGTCGTCGGTGCGGAATATCGCGGGCTGACCGTAGAGCAGATGCGTGCCCTGCGGGTGGAGGCCCGTAAATCCGGCGTTTATCTGCGGGTCATCAAGAATACGTTGGCAAAACGAGCCGTGGCGGGCACAGAGTTTGCCTGCATTCAGGAATCGCTTCGCGGCCCACTGGTCCTTGCTTTCTCCTTAGAAGATCCGAGCTCGGCGGCGCGCATCCTAGAAGCCTTTGCCAAAGACCATGACCAACTGCAGGTCCGGTTGATCGCCCTCGGCGGCAATCTCCTCGACCCATCCGAGCTGAGCACCCTAGCGAAGATGCCCACCTATGACGAGGCGATCAGTCAACTCATGGCGCTGCTAAAGGCACCGGTGCAAAAGCTGGCCATGACCCTCAACGAGGTGCCCGGCAAGCTGGTGCGCACCCTCGCGGCGATCCGCGATGCCAAGGAAGCTGCTTAGGTCCTGCAACGATACGAAACCCACAAGTGATTCAGGTATCAGGAGAAATCCATGTCTATTTCAAAAGATGACATCCTAGAAGCCATTGCCAACATGAGTGTCATGGAGGTAGTGGAGCTGATCAGTGCCATGGAGGAAAAGTTCGGCGTGACGGCAGCTGCGGCGGTGGCTGCCGTACCAGTGGCAGGGGACGGCGCAGAGAGCGCACAGGAAGAGGAGAAGACGGAATTCGATGTAGTGCTGACTTCATTCGGCAGCAACAAGGTGCCCGTCATCAAGGCAGTGCGCGCCCTCACCGGTCTCGGCTTGAAGGAAGCCAAAGCAGCGGTGGAGGGTGCGCCCAAGGCCATCAAGGAAGGCGTCTCCAAAGAGGAGGCAGAAGAAGCCAAGAAGGTGTTGGAGGAAGCGGGCGCAACGGTCGAAATCAAATAGTCCCCTTTCTGGAAATTCCGCCCGAGATGCGGAAGGCTGGTGGCCCAAGGCCGCCGGCCTTTTGCCGTTTCTTTAAGCATCCTTCTGCCGCATCCTCTCTTCGTGTTCCCTGCGAGAAGATGGGAAATGTGCAGCGCATGATCGGGCAGCAAGATCGAGGTCTCATCCTCGCCGCGTCTTAGACCGCTGCCAATCGGTTATTCAGTACCCTGAGGAAAGGTAGTATGGCTTATTCGTCCACTGAGAAAAAGCGTATCCGCAAAGACTTTAGCAAGCGCCCGAGCATCCTAGAGGTACCCTTCCTATTAGCAACTCAGATTGAATCCTACCGCAGCTTTCTTCAGGCTGAATGCAAACCGGATGAACGAAAGGATGTGGGTTTGCAGGCAGCATTCAAATCTGTCTTTCCCATCACCAATCATTCCGGAACAGCTGTACTGGAATACGTGAGCTATCGCTTGGATGACCCACCCTTTGACGTACGGGAATGCCGTTTGCGGGGGGTCACCTATGCAGTGCCCTTGCGAGTGAAACTACGACTCATCGTCTATGATAAGGATGCGCCCGCAGGTACCAAAGCGATCAAGGACATCAAGGAACAGGAAGTTTACATGGGGGAAATTCCCCTGATGACGGAGACCGGCACCTTCATCATCAATGGTACGGAACGAGTTATTGTCTCCCAGTTGCACCGGTCTCCTGGGGTGTTCTTCGATCACGATAAAGGCAAGAACCATTCCTCGGGAAAGTTCCTGTACTCTGCTCGGATCATCCCCTATCGGGGTTCTTGGCTCGACTTCGAGTTCGATCCCAAGGATCTGCTGTTCGTGCGCATCGACCGCCATCGGAAACTGCCGGTAACCGTTTTACTGCGGGCTTTGGGCTATACGACAGAACAGATCCTGGCCCATTTCTTTGAAACCGATACCTTTTATTTGGGGCAGGAAGGAATCGAACTCGTCTTGGTCCCCGAGCGGCTGCGAGGGACAACGCTAGACTTCGACATTCAGCTCGGGGGAGAAAAGTTGGTCGAAGCGGGAAAGCAAGTGACCGCTCGGCACATCCGGAAGCTCCAGCAAGCAGGGATCGAACGGCTCAAGGTGCCTCCCGAACACCTGCTGGGCCGTGTGCTCGCCCACCCTATCGAGGATCCCCAAACCGGAGAACAGATCGCTGCAGCCAACGCGGAGATCGATGAGGAACTCTTGAAGATCCTGCGGGAAAAACGACTCGATCGCATTGAGACGCTGTTCACCAACGATCTGGATCAGGGCAGTTTCATTTCCGACACCTTGCGCATCGATCCCACGAGCAATGCCTTGGAAGCGCGGGTGGAGATCTATCACAAGATACGCCCGGGGGAGCCCCCTACCAAGGAAGCGGTGGAAACCCTTTTTCACAATCTGTTCTTTTCGCCGGATCGCTATGATCTGTCTGCGGTGGGAAGGATGAAATTCAATCGACGCCTGGGTCGGGATTCGGAGGAAGGCCCAGGTATTTTGTACGATGGCTGTTACTTCAAAAGCCGCTCAGATGAAACTTCGAAAAAGTACTATGAAAAGTATGGGGATTCTTCCGACATCATCGATGCGTTGAAAGTACTCGTAGCGCTGCGCAACGGTCGGGGCACTATCGATGACATCGATCACTTGGGCAACCGGCGCGTCCGGTGCGTGGGGGAGATGGCGGAAAACCAATTCCGCACCGGCCTGGTTCGCATGGAGCGGCCGATCAAGGAACGCCTTTCCACAGCGGAATCGGAAGGAATCCTGCCCCAGGAGCTCATCAATGCCAAGCCGGTGTCCGCCGCGATCAAAGAGTTCTTCGGGTCCAATCAGCTCTCCCAATTCATGGATCAGAACAACCCCCTTTCAGAGGTAACTCACAAGCGCCGGATCTCCGCGCTAGGTCCCGGGGGGTTAGCTCGGGAACGAGCGGGCTTTGAGGTGCGGGATGTGCATCCCACCCACTACGGGCGCGTTTGTCCCATCGAAACGCCGGAAGGCCCAAACATCGGGCTCATCAACTCCCTTGCGGTCTATGCCAGGACCAATCGCTATGGTTTTCTAGAAACCCCTTATCGCCGGGTGAAAGATTGCCAGGTAACCGACGAGATCGTCTATCTGTCCGCCATCGATGAAGGAGAATATGTCATTGCCCAGGCGAACGCAGCCCTGGACGAGTCCGGGCGGTTAACAGATGCCCTGGTATCCTGCCGCTATCAGAACGAGTTCACCATGAAAGCACCGGAAGAGGTGCAGTTCATGGACGTTTCTCCCCGCCAGATCGTCTCTGTGGCGGCCTCCCTCATCCCGTTCTTGGAGCACGATGACGCAAACCGGGCTCTCATGGGCTCCAACATGCAGCGCCAAGCAGTTCCCACCCTGCGGGCAGAGAAACCCTTGGTGGGCACAGGCATGGAACGGGTGGTCGCCGTCGATTCTGGCGTAACTGTGGTGGCCAAGCGGGGTGGAACCGTGGTCTCCGTGGATGCGGCGCGCGTCGTGGTACGGGTGAATGATGAGGAGGCCCAGCCTGGCGTGCCCGGAGTAGATGTTTACAACCTCACCAAATACACCCGTTCCAATCAAGATACCTGCATCAATCAACGCCCCCTGGTCGTGCCCGGGGAACTGGTGGAACGGGGAGATGTGCTCGCCGATGGACCCTCTACAGATATGGGGGAATTGGCCTTAGGGCAGAACCTGCGCGTGGCCTTCATGCCTTGGAACGGCTACAACTTTGAGGATTCCATTCTGATCTCCGAACGGGTGGTTCAGGAAGACCGCTTTACCTCGATTCACATTGAGGAACTGACCTGTTTTGCTCGGGATACCAAACTGGGGCCCGAAGAGATCTCGGCGGACATTCCCAATGTAGGGGAAGCAGCCCTCAGCAAACTCGATGAATCGGGCATCATCTATGTAGGCGCAGAGGTACGGGATGGAGACATCTTGGTGGGCAAGGTGACCCCTAAAGGGGAAACCCAGCTCACTCCTGAGGAGAAGCTGTTGCGGGCCATCTTCGGTGAGAAGGCTTCCGATGTG
Organism: Chromatiaceae bacterium; assembly: GCA_027078745.1. GTDB lineage: Bacteria > Pseudomonadota > Gammaproteobacteria > Chromatiales > Chromatiaceae > JALWWO01. Next base: position 315,723 of record JALWWO010000020.1, on the reverse strand, counting down.
AAGGATACTTCCCTGCGCTTGCCCTCTGGCATGGCGGGCACGGTGGTGGATGTACAGGTCTTCACCCGAGAGGGCGTGGAAAAGGATGCGCGGGCGCTGCAGATCGAGGAGATGGAATTGGCTCGAGTGCGCAAAGATCTGGACGACCAACTGCGCATCATGGAAGACGACAGCTTCCAGCGCGTGGAAAAACTGCTTCTAGGTCGAGTTGCGGACGGCGGCCCCCGCGGCTTGAAAAAAGGAGCCAGGATTACCAGGACCTATCTGCGCACACTGGCAGAGCGGGATTCGAAGGATCGATGGTTTGAGATCCGGTTGCACTCAGAGGACGCTGCGCGCCGGCTAGAACAGCTGAGCGCTCAGATTGCCCAGCTGCGAGAAACCTTCCGGGAACAGTTTGAGGCGAAGAAACAGAAGATCGCCAAGGGAGACGACCTGGCACCCGGCGTGCTCAAAGTGGTGAAGGTCTATGTAGCGGTGAAGCGCCGCATCCAGCCCGGGGACAAGATGGCCGGTCGCCACGGCAACAAGGGCGTGATCTCCATGATCGTGCCGGTGGAGGACATGCCCTTTTCAGCGGATGGGGAACCGGTAGACATTGTGCTCAACCCGCTGGGCGTGCCCTCCCGTATGAACGTGGGTCAGGTACTGGAAACCCATCTGGGCTGGGCTGCCGAAGGTCTAGGCCGGAAGATCGATCAGATGTTGCGGGAACAGCGAGCAGTTTCAGAAATCCGAGGTTTTCTCGACCAAATCTATAATCAGAGCGGCAAGAAAGAGGATCTGGACAGCTTGAACGATGAAGAGATCCTCACCCTAGCCCGGAATCTCACCAAAGGGGTTCCTTTGGCGACCCCGGTCTTCGATGGGGCCACGGAAGAGGAGATCCGCCAGATGCTCGCTCTAGCTGGGCGGGATAACCGAGATCAAGACATTCCCTTTGCACAAACCCAGCTGTACGACGGTCGCACGGGGGAACCCTTTGAACGACCGGTCACCGTCGGCTACATGTACATGCTCAAACTCAATCATTTGGTGGATGACAAGATGCATGCCCGTTCCACCGGGCCTTATAGCTTGGTCACCCAACAACCCTTGGGCGGAAAGGCCCAGTTTGGAGGACAACGCTTTGGAGAAATGGAGGTCTGGGCGCTGGAAGCCTATGGAGCTGCCTATACCCTGCAAGAGATGCTCACGGTGAAATCGGATGATCTGATCGGCCGCACGCGCATGTACAAGAATATCGTCGATGGGAATCACCGCATGGAGGCAGGTATGCCTGAATCCTTCAATGTGCTGATCAAGGAGATTCGTTCTCTGGGCATCGACATCGAGCTGGAAGAGGATTGAACCAGGTTTCACGCCCCTTCTTCCTGGGCTGCTTCCAGCCCACTCCATGGTGGAGGAATACCATTGAAAGATTTTCTCAAGACCCTGCAGCAACCGAGACAAACGCTGGAATTCGATCGCATCAAGATCGGTCTGGCTTCCCCAGAAAAAATCCGCTCCTGGTCTTATGGTGAGGTCAAGAAGCCGGAAACCATCAATTATCGGACCCATAAACCGGAACGGGATGGTCTCTTCTGCGCCAAAATTTTTGGGCCTATCCACGATTATGAATGCCTGTGCGGTAAGTACAAGCGCATGAAGCACCGCGGGGTGATCTGTGAGAAGTGCGGGGTAGAAGTTACCCTGGCCAGAGTGCGCCGAGAGCGCATGGGGCACATCAAGTTAGCCAGCCCAGTCGCCCACATCTGGTTTCTCAAGTCTCTGCCTTCCCGCATCGGGCTGCTGCTCGACATGACCTTGAAGGAGCTCGAACGCATCCTCTATTTCGAATCCTTCGTAGTCATCGACCCGGGTATGACAGAGCTGGAGCGGGGACAGCTGCTGACCGATGAGGAATATTTGGAAGCCGTTGAAGAAAACGGGGATGAGTTCATTGCTGACATGGGTGCCGAGGCGATCTATAAACTCCTGAGCACCCTGGACTTGCCCAAGGAAATCCGCCAGATGCGGGAGGAAATCGAGAGCACCAATTCCGAAACGAAAATCAAAAAGCTCAGCAAGCGCCTTAAGCTGATGGAATCCCTGGAGGCTTCGGGGAATCGGCCGGAATGGATGATTCTCACCGTGCTGCCTGTGTTGCCCCCAGATCTGCGTCCTCTGGTGGCCCTGGATGGCGGACGCTTTGCTACTTCGGATCTCAACGATCTCTACCGGCGGGTCATCAATCGCAACAACCGCTTGAATCGCCTTTTGGATCTCGTCGCACCGGATATCATCGTGCGCAACGAGAAGCGCATGCTGCAAGAAGCTGTAGATGCTTTGCTGGACAACGGCCGGCAAAAGCGGGAGCTTACCGGAACGAACAAACGCCCCCTCAAATCCTTAGCGGATATGATCAAGGGAAAGCAGGGGCGTTTCCGGCAAAATCTGCTCGGAAAGCGGGTGGATTACTCCGGCCGTTCCGTCATCGTGGTGGGGCCCACCCTCAAGCTGCATCAGTGCGGCTTGCCTAAACGCATGGCCCTGGAACTGTTCAAACCTTTCATCTTTAGCAAGCTCCAATCGCGTGGTTTGGCCACCACCATCAAGGCGGCGAAACGAATGGTGGAGCGGGGCGATGCGGAGGTTTGGGATATCTTGGAAGAAGTGATCCGGGAACATCCGGTCCTGCTCAACCGAGCACCTACCCTCCACCGCCTAGGCATTCAGGCTTTTGAACCCGTGCTCATCGAGGGCAAGGCTATTCAACTCCATCCCCTCGTCTGCACGGCCTTCAATGCGGATTTCGATGGCGATCAAATGGCCGTGCACGTGCCCCTCTCTCTAGAGGCTCAGCTGGAAGCCCGGGCTTTGATGATGTCTTCGAACAACATCCTCTCCCCTGCCAACGGAGAGCCCATCATCGTGCCCTCTCAGGATGTGGTCTTGGGGCTCTACTATATGACCCGAGAACGCATCGGTGCCCGAGGAGAAGACAGCTGCTTCAGCAATATCGCGGAGGCCAAACGTGCCTATGAAACCGGTCATGCGGCACTGCAGGCTCGTGTCAAAGTGCGCATTCGGGAAGTGCTATTAGATGAGAAGGGCGACCGGCGGGAGGTCTCTTCCATCAAGGACACGGTGTTAGGCCGGGCCCTGCTCTTCGATATCCTGCCGGAAGGCCTGTCCTTTGATCTGGTCGATCGGCCCATGGGCAAGAAGCAGGTCTCTCATCTGATCAACCAGTGCTATCGAGTGCTGGGCTTGAAAGATACGGTGATTTTCGCGGATCAGCTCATGTACCTAGGCTTCCGCATGGCTACCCGAGCCGGCATCTCCATCGGCCTGGAAGATATGGCAGTGCCCGAAGAGAAAGCCCAGATCTTGCGGGAGGCAGAAGCCCAGGTGAAGGCGGTAGAAGAGGAATATACCTTCGGCGCGATCACCAAGGATGAACGCTATAACAAGATGGTGGATCTCTGGACCCACACCAACGAGCAGGTAGCTAAGGCCATGATGGCGCGGTTGGGCAAGGAAAAGGTGATCGATCGGTCGGGCAAAGAAGTAGAACAGGACTCCTTTAATTCCATCTATATGATGGCGGATTCCGGCGCGCGCGGTTCTTCGAGTCAGATTCGCCAGCTGGCGGGCATGCGGGGGCTCATGACGAAACCCGATGGTTCCATTATCGAGACGCCCATCACTGCGAGTTTCCGAGAAGGACTGAACGTCATCCAATACTTTATCTCCACGCACGGCGCGCGCAAGGGACTGGCAGACACTGCTTTGAAGACCTCGAACTCCGGTTATCTCACCCGCCGCTTGGTGGACGTGGCCCAAGACATGGTGGTGCTGGAAGAGGATTGCGGCACAGAAAAAGGGCTGCTGATGATCCCCATCATCGAGGGGGGCAAGGTGATTGAACCACTGCGGGAACGGATCCTCGGCCGTGTGAATGCCCAAGATCTCTATCGCCCGGGCACAGATCAGCTGATCTGCAAGGCAGGTACTCTATTGGATGAAAACTGGGTAGCTCGCTTAGAGGATGCGGGCATCGATCAGGTGCTTGTCCGTTCCCCCATCACTTGTGAATCTCGGTCGGGGGTCTGTGCCCAATGCTATGGTCGGGACCTCGCCCGAGGGCACCGCATCAATCAAGGAGAAGCGGTGGGGGTGATCGCAGCCCAATCCATCGGGGAACCCGGCACTCAACTTACCATGCGGACCTTCCACATTGGGGGCGCTGCTTCCCGAACGACCGCAGCAAACAGCATTGAGATCAAGTCCAAGGGCACGATCCGGTTGCACAACATCAAGACAGTTCGGCATAAGGATGGTCATCTGGTCGCCGTGTCCCGCTCCGGTGAACTGGCTGTCGTCGACAGCATGGGACTGGAGAAAGGGCGCTATAAGCTGCCCTATGGAGCCACCTTACAGGTGGAGGACGGGGATTCTGTACAAGGGGGGGAAGTGGTCGCTACCTGGGATCCCTACACCCATCCCATCATCACGGAAGTCGCGGGCCGTGTGCGCTTCGATGCCTTTATCGAGGGGGTCACGGTCAAAAAGGAAACGGATGAATCCACTTATCGCACTTCCTGGATCATCATCGATCCCAAAAAGCGGCCCCCTGCCGGGAAGGATCTTCGGCCCATGATCCAGCTCTTGGATGAAGCGGGCAATGAATTGAACATCGCAGGCACCAACCTGCCCGCCCGCTATTTCCTCCCCCCTGGTGCCATCATCAATGTGTCGGATGGTGCCGAAGTAGTGGTCGGTGATGTGCTCGCACGCATTCCCCAGAAACTGAGCAGCGTGCATGACATCACTGGCGGTCTTCCCCGTGTGGTGGAACTTTTCGAAGCTCGAAAGCCCAAGGAAGCGGCATTGCTCGCCGCTGCCTCGGGCACCGTCAGCTTCGGCAAGGATACCAAGGGAAAACAGCGGCTGATCATCACCACGGATGACGGGGAGGTCGTGGAGGAACTCATCCCTAAATGGCGCCATGTAAACGTGTTCGAGGGAGAGCGAGTCGAACGGGGCGAAATCATCTCCAGCGGAGAGCTCAACCCCCATGACATCCTGCGGCTCAAGGGGGTAACTGCCTTGGCCGAATATCTGGTAAAAGAGATCCAGGATGTCTATCGACATCAGGGGGTCAAGATCAACGATAAGCATATCGAAGTCATCGTGCGCCAAATGCTGCGCAAGGTGCAGATCACTGATGCGGGAGATACCAAATTGCTTCGGGGAGAACAGGTGGAGCTCGTCCATGTTCTGGAAGAAAATGAACGAGTTCAAGCGCAGGGCAAGCATCCGGCTCGATACGAACCCATCTTGCTCGGCATCACCAAAGCAGCGCTCGCCACGGAATCCTTTATCTCCGCCGCTTCCTTCCAAGAAACAACCCGCGTGCTTACGGATGCAGCGGTGCGCGGGCTCACAGATTATTTAGTCGGTCTCAAGGAAAACGTGATCGTCGGGCGCCTGATTCCAGCGGGCACCGGCCTTTCCTACCACAAAGAACGCCGCCGTCGTCGGCAGGAAGAAAAGGCAAACGCTGCGGAGAAGAAGGCTACAGGGGAAATCTCCAAGGAAGAAGCGGAACAGGCCCTTAAGCAACAGCTCAAGACCTCTGAACGGCATTGAGCGGAATCATATGTAGTTGACAGGGAAAAGGATCCCCCCTATACTTCGCCTCCTTAATCAAGCCGGCATTGCTGCCGGCTTGATTCTTCCATAAGCCGGATGTTTTCGGTACCCAAGGCAGCTCTGTGTGTCCCGCCGTGGATGGCAGGGACAGAGCGATCTGCTTGCGGATGATCCTTGCCTTTTTCAGGAGATCACCGCTTCAAAAGGGTCAACATCCTCCTCGGACGGGAAGGCTAGCATTCTTTACTTCGAGTACGGAGAAGGCGTGAAGAGCGCCGTTGGAGAGCGTTTGCATGGCGACTGTGAATCAACTGGTTCGTAAACCGCGAAAACGCCAGGTTGCGAAGAGCAATGTGCCTGCGTTGGGTGGCTGTCCGCAAAAACGAGGGGTTTGCACCCGCGTATATACCACGACTCCTAAGAAACCGAATTCCGCTCTGCGCAAGGTCGCTCGGGTGCGCTTGACCAATGGGTTCGAAGTGACCTCTTACATCGGAGGAGAAGGGCACAACCTTCAGGAACATTCGGTCGTGCTCATCCGAGGCGGACGCGTCAAAGATCTGCCCGGCGTACGCTATCACGTCGTGCGCGGAACTTTGGATGCTTCCGGCGTGGATCAGCGTCGGCAAGGGCGTTCTAAATACGGCGCTAAGCATCCTACGCGTTCCAAGCGTGGCAAGCGCTGACCTTAGTCACTCATTTTCGATTGGAGTTCTCTTCATGCCGAGAAGACGTGTTGTTGCGCGCCGGCAGGTGCTACCAGATCCAAAGTTTGGCAGCCACCTCCTCGCGAAATTCATCAATATGCTCATGAAGGACGGGAAAAAGTCGGTTGCAGAACGCATTATCTACGGCGCTCTGGATCAGGTGGCTGAAAAGAAAGGGGGCGATCCCCTGGAACTCTTGAACCAAGCGATGGAGAACGTCCGGCCCTCAGTGGAGGTGAAATCACGGCGTGTGGGCGGCGCCACCTATCAGGTGCCTGTAGAAGTACGCGCCTCTCGACGGAATTCCCTGGCCATGCGCTGGCTGATCGAGGCAGCCCGCAAGCGTTCTGAGAAATCCATGGCGCTGCGCCTCGCGGGAGAGCTGATGGATGCGGCGGATTCCCGAGGTGCAGCGGTCAAGAAGAAGGAAGACACCCACAGGATGGCAGAAGCCAACAAGGCATTCTCTCATTATCGTTGGTAAAAAGTTAGAGGTTAGGTCGAATGTCCAAGAGCAAATTCGAGAGAACAAAACCCCATGTGAATGTAGGCACGATCGGGCATGTGGATCACGGAAAGACAACGCTGACAGCGGCGATCACGAAGGTGATGGCAGAGAAGTATGGGGGGGAGGTCAAGGCATTCGACCAGATCGACAATGCGCCGGAGGAGAAAGCGCGAGGAATCACGATCGCGACGGCGCACGTGGAATACGAGAGCGCGAAGCGGCATTATGCGCATGTGGACTGTCCGGGGCATGCGGACTATGTGAAGAATATGATCACAGGAGCCGCCCAGATGGATGGGGCGATTCTGGTGGTTTCCGCAGCGGACGGGCCCATGCCCCAGACGCGGGAACACATCCTGCTATCCCGTCAAGTGGGCGTGCCCTACATTGTGGTCTACCTGAACAAGGCGGACATGGTGGACGATGAGGAGCTCTTGGAACTGGTGGAAATGGAAGTCCGGGAGCTGTTGGACAAGTATGACTTCCCAGGGGATGACACCCCCATCATCACCGGCTCCGCCCTGAAGGCCCTGGAGGGGGATCCGGGCCCGCTGGGCGCGGAATCCATCGTGCGGCTCGTGGAGGCCATGGACGAATACATTCCCGAGCCGGAGCGAGACATCGATCAACCCTTCCTCATGCCCATCGAGGATGTGTTCTCCATCTCGGGTCGAGGTACTGTGGTGACCGGCCGAGTGGAACGAGGTGTGATCGAGGTAGGCGACGAGGTGGAGATCGTGGGGCTTCGGGAGACCAAGAAGACTACCTGCACGGGTGTAGAGATGTTCCGGAAGCTCCTGGATCAGGGGCGGGCAGGGGACAACATCGGGGTCTTGCTCCGAGGCACCAAGCGGGATGAGGTGGAGCGGGGCCAGGTGTTGGCCAAGCCAGGCACCATCACCCCTCACACCCATTTCGAATGCGAAGTCTATGTGCTGAGCAAGGAGGAAGGGGGCCGGCATACCCCCTTCTTCAAGGGGTATCGGCCTCAGTTCTATTTCCGCACCACAGATGTGACCGGCACCTGCGAGCTCCCCGAGGGCGTGGAGATGGTCATGCCCGGGGACAATATCAAGATGACTGTACAGCTCATCGCTCCCATCGCCATGGAGGAAGGCTTGCGATTCGCCATTCGCGAGGGCGGACGCACTGTCGGCGCCGGCGTCGTCTCCAAGATCATCGAGTAAACACTATGGCAAGTCAGAGAATCCGCATTCGTCTGAAGGCCTTTGATCATCGGCTCATCGACCAATCCGCGCGAGAGATCGTGGAGACGGCAAAGCGGACCGGTGCCCAAGTGCGGGGACCGGTTCCACTCCCTTCGAAGAAGGAGCGCTTCACCATCCTGATTTCTCCCCATGTCAACAAGGATGCGCGAGATCAATACGAGCTGCGCACCCACAAGCGTTTGATGGACATCGTCGATCCCACGGACAAGACAGTAGATGCGCTGATGAAATTAGACCTGGCCGCCGGTGTAGATGTTCAGATCAAGCTGAGCTAAGGGGAACGGGGAGATGAGCATAGGGGTAATCGGCCGAAAAGCAGGGATGACTCGGATCTTCACCGAGGATGGGAGCAGCATTCCAGTCACGGTGATCGAAGTGACGCCCAATCGGGTGACCCAAATTAAAACCCAGGAAAGGGATGGCTATCGTGCGGTCCAGGTTACCAGCGGTACCCGCAAAGCATCCCGAGTTACCAAACCCATGGCGGGCCATTTCAAGAAAGCCAAGGTAAACGCGGGAGATGTCCTGCGGGAATTCCGGCTGCACGAGGGAGAAGAAACGGATCTCGCACCAGGCGATGAGATCCGGGTTTCCATTTTTTCTGTGGGCCAAAAGGTAGATGTGCGGGGGCTGACCAAGGGACGGGGCTTTGCGGGGAACATTCGCCGGCATAATTTTCGAAGCCAGGACAGCACCCATGGCAATTCCCTCTCTCACCGCGCTCCAGGTTCCATCGGTCAATGTCAAACCCCGGGACGGGTGTTTAAGGGTAAGCGGATGGCAGGGCATATGGGGCACGTGCAGCGTGTGCAACAGAATCTAGAAGTCGTGGGCATCGACGAAAAGAGAAACCTGCTCTTGGTGCGAGGGGGTGTGCCAGGTCCCAGGGGCGGTCGATTGATCGTCCTGCCCTCGGTCAAGCAAAAGCATAAGGGATGAGCACATGGCGGAAATCCAATCGCAAAGCGGAACACCGAGTATTCAGGTTTCGGACGCGGTGTTCGGCGTGCCCTACAATGAAGCGCTGATTCATCAGGTGGTCACCGCTTACCTTGCGAGTTCGCGCGCAGGCACGAAGGCCCAGAAGAATCGCTCCGAAGTATCCGGCGGCGGGGCAAAACCCTTCCGCCAAAAGGGCACTGGGCGCGCTCGAGCGGGGACCATTCGCAGCCCCCTGTGGCGGGGTGGTGGCAAGATCTTCGCAGCGAAACCGCGGGATTACAGCCAAAAGATCAACCGCAAGATGTACCGAGGGGCTCTGCGGTCCATCCTTTCCGAACTGGTTCGTCAGGAACGGATGGTCGCACTGCCGGAAATCGCTTTGGAGGCGCCGAAAACTAAACTGCTGTTAGCCAAGCTGCGGGAATTGGGGTGGGAAAAAGATGTGCTCATCCTGCTGGATCAGGAAGATCAGAATTTATTTCTGGCAGCGCGCAATCTTCCCAAGGTAGACGTGCTTTTAGAACGGGGAGTCAATCCAGTTAGTCTGATCGCCTATGAACACGTCCTGGTTACCGAAGGGGCGATCCGCAAGCTAGAGGAGCGCCTGGGATGAATCAGGAACGGTTGTTGAAAGTATTGCTCGGGCCCATCGTATCGGAGAAGGCAGCCTCTTTGGCAGATCTGTATGGCCAATATGCTTTTCGTGTTGCGTCGGATGCGACTAAACAAGAGATCGCTCGCGCAGTGGAAATGCTCTTCGAGGTGAAGGTGAGCCAGGTGCGCGTGCTGAATATGAAGGGTAAGAAAAAGCGTCTGGGCAATCGGATCGGGAAGCGAAAGAATTGGAAGAAAGCGTATGTCCGCCTGTTGCCCGGCCAGGACATCGATTTCGGCGGCGACATATAGGGATCGGGTTCGCGCATGGCTATTGTAAAAGCAAATCCCACTTCTCCTGGACGGCGCTTTGTCGTCAAGGTGGTCTCTCCAGAACTTCATAAGGGCGCTCCCTATGAACCCCTGCTGGAAAAGAAGGTAAAGTCCGGCGGGCGCAACAATCAGGGGCGCATCAGTGTGCGCCATCGGGGCGGTGGCCATAAGCAGCGCTATCGCCGCGTGGACTTCAAGCGCAAGAAGACCGGCGTTCCCGCTACGGTGGTGCGGCTTGAATATGATCCCAACCGCACCGCCCATCTCGCCCTGCTCAAATATGCAGACGGGGCGTGGGCCTATATCATCGCGCCCAAAGGCCTGCAAGCCGGTGCGCAGGTCCTCGCCTCCGAGGAAGCTCCCATCGCTCCGGGAAACTGCCTGCCCCTGCGCAACATTCCTTTGGGCACCTTGATCCATTGCATCGAGCTGCGGCCGGGCAAGGGCGCACAGCTTGCGCGGGCTGCGGGCGCATCCGCGCAGCTCATCGCTCGGGAAGGGCACTACGCCACCATTCGCCTGCGGTCCGGTGAAGTGCGCAAAGTGGATGTGGAATGCCGAGCTGTGATCGGCGAGGTGGGCAACGCAGAGCATAACCTGCGTAAACTGGGGAAAGCAGGCGCAAACCGCTGGCGAGGTATTCGACCGACGGTGCGGGGGGTGGCGATGAACCCGGTAGACCATCCCCACGGCGGTGGTGAGGGTCGGACCTCTGGGGGGCGGCATCCTGTAACCCCCTGGGGGGTGCCTACCAAGGGGCACAAGACGCGATCCAACAAGCGCACGGACAAGATGATCGTGCGCCGCCGCGGACACAAGTAGTTCTGTATTCCCTTTGGCCTCGGAGCCAATACGCAAGCATCCATCGAGGTTAACAAGTGCCACGTTCGATTCGGAAAGGACCCTTCGTAGATCATCACCTCGCGAAGAAGGTGGAAGCAGCGGTCGCGCAAAACAGCAAGCGTCCGATCAAAACCTGGTCTCGGCGCTCTATGATTGTACCGGAAATGGTAGGCCTCACGATCGCTGTGCATAACGGTCGCCAACATGTGCCAATTCTCATCAATGAAAACATGGTCGGGCACAAGCTCGGGGAGTTCGCGCTCACGCGAACCTATCGGGGCCATGCAGCTGATAAGAAGGCAAAGAAATAGGATCTATCCATGCAGGCTACAGCAACACTGAAATACGCGCGTATTTCCGCGCAGAAAGCACGCCTCGTAGCGGATCAGGTGCGAGGATTGGGGGTGGAGGAAGCCCTCAATATCCTAACCTTCAGCACGAAGAAAGGCGCTGCGATCCTGAAAAAGGTCCTGGAATCTGCGGTGGCCAATGCGGAGAACAACGAGGGCGCGGATATCGATCTGTTAAAGGTCGCTGTCATCCAGGTGGATGAAGGACCGACCATGAAGCGCATTCGCGCCAGAGCCAAGGGGCGCGCGAACAGGATTCTAAAGCGGAGCAGTCATATCCGCGTGACCGTTGCGGAAGCCTAAAGCGGAATTAAGGAAAGCGAGTATGGGTCAAAAAGTTCATCCGATCGGATTCCGCTTGGGGATCGTAAAAGACTGGACTTCCAAATGGTATGCCGATTCTAAAGGGTATGCCGATTTGCTGAACACAGATCTTCAGGTGCGGAAGTTCCTGAAGAAGAAGCTTTCCCAGGCCTCCGTCAGCCGAATTCAGATCGATCGGCCAGCTAACAACGCCCACATCACCATTCACACCGCCCGTCCAGGGGTGGTCATCGGAAAGAAAGGTGAGGATATCGACCGGCTCCGCAAGGAGGTCTCCGCCATGATGGGGATTCCCGTCCACATCAAGATCGAGGAGATCCGCAAGCCAGAATTGGATGCGCAGTTGGTAGCGGAGAATATCGCTCAGCAGCTGGAAAGGCGCATCATGTTCCGCCGCGCTATGAAACGAGCGGTCCAAAATGCCATGCGCTTGGGCGCACAGGGTATCAAGGTCAATATCGGCGGGCGTTTGAACGGAGCTGAGATTGCTCGGAACGAATGGTATCGAGAGGGTCGGGTGCCTTTGCATACTTTGCGGGCGGATATCGATTATGGCTTTGCAGAGGCGCGCACAACCTATGGGGTGCTCGGGGTAAAAGTCTGGATCTTCAAGGGTGAAGTATTCCCGGATCAGGAACAGGAAGAGCCGGTCAAGAAACAGGCTGGGAAAACAGCAGGAAGAGGGAGCAGATAGATGCTGCAGCCGAAACGAACCAAATTTCGCAAACAACAGAAGGGTCGCAATCGGGGACTTGCACAATCCGGCAATCGGGTGAGCTTTGGGGAATTCGGACTCAAAGCAATCTCTCGGGGCCGCCTCACTGCACGTCAGATCGAAGCAGCGCGTCGGACCATCACTCGCAAGGTGAAGCGCGGTGGCAAGCTGTGGATTCGTGTGTTTCCCGACAAGCCCATCTCCAAGAAACCCTTGGAAGTGCGCATGGGAAAGGGGAAGGGCAATGTGGAGTACTGGGTCGCTCAGGTGCAGCCAGGTCGGATGCTCTATGAGATCGAGGGTGTGCCAGAAGCCTTGGCACGGGAGGCTTTCTCGCTAGCCTCCGCCAAGCTGCCCGTTCGGACCATTTTTTCGAAGCGGACGGTGATGTGATGAAGGCAGCGGAACTGAGAACTAAGACGGTGGAAGAGCTGCAAACCCAGCTTCACGAACTGCTTAAAGAACAATTCAATCTGCGCATGCAACAAGGGGTCGGACAGTTAGCAAATCCTGCTCAAATGAGGGCCATTCGGCGTGATATCGCCCGGATCAAGACTATTCTCACCGAAAAAAAAGCAGGCGAGGGCTGAGGGATGAGCGAGGCATCCAAAAAAACTAATCGCACCCTGACGGGTCGCGTGCTGAGCGCAGCCATGGATAAGACTATCACAGTGCTTGTGGAACGTCGGGTAAAACATCCCCTGTACGGAAAATTCATCCGTCGATCCACTAAGATTCATGCGCACGATGAAGAAAACGCCTGTAACCGGGGGGACGTGGTCAAGGTAGAACAGTGCCGTCCCCTATCCAAGACCAAGACCTGGCGTCTGGTTGAGATTCTAGAAAAGGCGCGCTAAGACTGTGCGAAGGGAACTGAGTATCCACTGAGATAGGGCCGTAGATATGATTCAGATGCAGACCAACCTGAGCGTTGCTGATAACAGCGGTGCAAAGCGCGTGCAGTGCATCAAGGTGCTCGGTGGTCCCCGTCGGCGTTATGCGGGGATCGGCGACATCATTAAGGTTACTGTAAAGGATGCGATTCCTCGGGGCAAAGTGAAGAAAGGGGATGTGTTCGATGCAGTCGTCGTGCGCACCAAGAAGGGAGTGCGGCGGCCGGATGGTTCCTTGATCCGCTTCGACGGGAACGCGGCAGTGCTCTTAAACAAACAGCTACAGCCCATCGGAACCCGTATCTTCGGGCCGGTTACTAGGGAACTGCGCACCGAGAGGTTTATGAAAATCATCTCGCTGGCACCGGAAGTGCTGTAGGGGGAAACGACTTATGCGCAAGATCAGGAAAGGCGATGATGTGGTGGTGCTCGCCGGGAAGGACAAGGGGAAGCGGGGCATCGTGCTGCGGGTGATCGAGGATGGTCGGCGGGTGATTGTGGAAAACGTCAACATGGTGAAGAAACATCAAAAACCCAATCCGCAGCGGGGCATCGCCGGCGGGATCTTAGAAAAGGAAATGCCCCTAGCTATCTCCAACGTGGCGCTGTACAACCCGACAAAGGAAGGTCCAGATCGCGTGGGATTCAAAATCCTGGAAGACGGCCGAAAAGTGCGTGTATTCAAATCCAACGGTGAAGTCGTCGACGTTTGAGCATTCGAATCATGTCTAGATTACAAAAGGAATATCGGGAAAAGATTGTCGGCCAACTCATGAAGCGCTTCGGGTATTCGACAGTGATGCAAGTGCCCCGCATTCAGAAAATTACCCTCAATATGGGCGTGGGGAAGGCCGTCGCAGATAAGAAGGTGATGGAATATGCTATGCGGGATCTCGCTGCGATCTCCGGTCAGAAGCCCATCATCACCCGGGCCCGCAAATCGGTCGCTGCCTTTAAGATTCGGGAAGGCTGGCCCATCGGATGCAAAGTAACGCTACGGCGCGAACGCATGTACGAGTTTTTAGATCGGTTGATCAACATCGCTATCCCTCGCATTCGGGATTTTCGTGGGCTCAGCACTAAGGCCTTTGATGGACGGGGTAATTACAGCCTCGGGGTCAAGGAACAGATCATCTTCCCAGAAATCGATTACGACAAGATCGATACTTTGCGGGGATTAGATATCACGATTACTACCAGCGCGCCCACAGATGAGGAGGGGCGCGCCCTATTGGAGGCTTTCCGATTTCCATTTAGAAACTGAGGCACTGATGGCAAAGAAGAGCATGATCGCGCGTGACCGCAAGCGGGCACGGATGGTTGAGAAATATGCAGCTAAGCGGGCTGCGCTGAAGGCGGTGATCAACAATCGCAAGGCGACACCGGAGGAAATCGATGCAGCCTTACTGAAGTTGCAGAAGCTGCCCCGGGATGCCAGCCCTTCCCGCCGGCAACGCCGCTGCCGGATCAGCGGCCGCCCCCATGCCGTCTACCGCAAGTTTGGATTGAGCCGCAACATGTTGCGCGAAGCGGCGATGCGCGGCGATGTGCCCGGGCTCGTCAAGGCGAGCTGGTAGAAAGTTTTCCTATCATCGGCGGTTTTGGTCCATCCGCGCCGAAGTCCAGAACATTAGCCCATGGGTATCGCGCCCACAGGGTGGCCTGACCCTAGGAGTCCTTTATGAGTATGTCAGATCCGATTGCGGACATGCTGACTCGCATCCGCAATGGTCAGATGCGAGGCAAGATCACCATCACCATGCCTTCTTCCAAGCTGAAATTAGCGATCGCTAACCTCTTGAAGGAAGAAGGCTATCTTGCGGAAGTTTCCGTAGAAGGCGAGGGGGCGAAGGCCCAGTTGGTACTTAAACTGAAGTATTACCGAGGGAAACCGGTGATCGAGTATCTGAAACGGGTATCTCGTCCTGGCCTGCGCATTTATCGGGGGAAGGATGAATTACCGCAGGTGTGGGGAGGGCTCGGTGTAGCCATCATATCGACCTCCAAGGGCTTGATGAGCGACCGTGCTGCGAGAAAGGCGGGGTACGGTGGTGAAGTCTTAGCCTATGTGGCCTAGAGGGTAGCATCATGTCTCGAATCGCGAAGACGCCGGTTCCCATCCCGGAAGGGGTTACGGTGACCATTGAGGGCCAGGCAGTGCAAGTCAAGGGGCCCAAAGCGACGCTCTTTTGGCGCGTTCATCCCGCAGTCTCTGTTGTCCAGGAGAGCGGAGCACTTCGAATTATGCCCAATCAGGAGAATAGGGACAGCTGGGCCCAGGCAGGCACGACGCGCGCACTACTCAACAATATGGTGGTGGGCTGCACCCGAGGTTTTGAGAAGAAAATGTCTCTGGTGGGGGTAGGGTATCGGGCCCAGGTCCAGGGAAATACGCTGAATCTCAATCTCGGATTTTCCCATCCCGTGCACTACTCCATTCCCGAGGATATTCAGATCACCACCCCGAGTCCTACGGAGATTGTCGTAGCGGGTTCCGACAAACAACGCGTGGGGCAGGTCGCGGCGGAAATCCGCAACTTCCGCCCGCCAGAACCCTACAAGGGAAAGGGGATTCGCTACGCGGATGAATATGTGGCGCGCAAAGAGGCGAAGAAGAAGGCGAAATAGGGGGAACCAGATGAAAAAGAAACGAGCGCGTATTCGCCGTTCCATGCGGGCGCGGGCGAAGATTCGTGAGCTAGGAGCTTTTCGCTTGTGTGTCTTCCGCACGCCGAAACATATGTACGCCCAGATCATCGCGCCCAGTGGGGATCGGGTGGTAGCCAGTGCTTCTACATTGGAAAAAAACCTGCGGGAACGCATTGATGGCTATACAGGAAACGTCGCAGCGGCTGCAGTCGTGGGAAAAGCGATTGCCGAGCGGGCGAAGTCGGCGGGCATAGAACGAGTGGCATTTGATCGTTCTGGATTCCGGTACCATGGACGGGTCAAAGCTCTGGCAGAAGCGGCCCGGGAACACGGATTGCAATTCTAGGGGCGAAGATATGTCGAATTACAACGCGAAATCGGAAGGAGGAGACGAATTCCTCGAAAAGCTGGTCGCCGTCAATCGGGTGGCCAAAGTGGTCAAAGGAGGGCGTCAATTCGGATTCTCCGCTTTGACCGTTGTCGGCGATGGCAAGGGACAGGTGGGCTTCGGTACGGGAAAAGCCCGCGAGGTACCTATCGCGATCCAGAAGGCCATGGAGAACGCCCGAAAAAACTTAGTATCAATCAAACTCAAAGGTACCACGCTTCAATACCCCACGGTCGGCCATCACGGTGCTGCCAAGGTCTTCATGCAGCCTGCATCCGAGGGTACTGGGATCATCGCAGGTAGCACTATGCGTGCGGTGTTCGAGGTGCTAGGAGTGCAGAACGTACTCGCCAAATGCATCGGTACCAACAATCCCATGAATGTGGTTCGCGCCACAATCAACGGATTGAAGCAGATGAGCGATGCGGAAAGCGTTGCTGCTAAGCGCGGCAAGACGGTGGAAGAGATCCTGGGGTAAGCCATGGCGGATAAAAAGATGATGAAGGTCACGCTGGTGCGCAGCAAGCACGGGCGCTTGAAAAAACATCAGGCGTGCGTTCGAGGCTTAGGACTCCGGCGGATGCATCAGGTCGTAGAAGTGGAAGATACCCCGGCCACACGGGGCATGGTGAACAAGGTTTCCTATATGGTCAAAATACTGGAGGATGCGGATGCGGCTCAATGATCTCCATCCAGCGCCAGGCTCTCGACGGCCTGCAAAGCGGGTAGGTCGCGGCATCGGCAGTGGTTTTGGTAAGACCGCAGGGCGCGGACACAAGGGACAGAAATCTCGCTCCGGTGGCTTTCATAAGGTGGGTTTCGAAGGGGGACAGATGCCCTTGCAGCGCCGCCTGCCCAAGGTGGGTTTTCGTTCCCGCAAAGCCCTGCAGACCGACGAAATCCGCTTGAATGAGCTTCATCGCATTTCCGGAGATCTGGTCAATCTGGCGTCCTTGCGGAAAGCCGGTCTCATCGGGGCGCGGGTCAAACGGGTGAAGATCATCGCGTCCGGCACGCCCGCGCGTGCCTTTCGAGTGCAAGGCGTTGGCATCACTAAGGGCGCGCGGGCGGCGATCGAATCCGCTGGCGGCACCGTCGAATCCTAAGCAGAGGATCCCCGGGGAATGGCAAAAAACCTGTCTTCGATGAGCGACGCCCTCGGCGGCCTCGGACGGCTCACCGAGCTGCGCCAACGGCTGCTGTTCGTGCTCGGCGCACTGCTCATCTATCGCATCGGCACTTTCATTCCGGTTCCCGGGGTGAACCCTGAAGCCCTCGCTGCCCTCTTCGCCCAGCAACAAGGCTCTATCCTGGACATGTTCAACATGTTCTCTGGGGGCGCCTTGAAGCGGGCAAGCCTCTTCGCCCTGGGCATTATGCCCTATATTTCCGCATCCATCATTCTTCAGCTGATGACCTCCGTCATTCCCCAGCTCGAACAACTGAAAAAGGAAGGGGAACAAGGGCGCAGGAAGATCACCCAGTACACGCGCTACGGCACCGTTGTGCTAGCCACCTTCCAAGCAGTGGGCATTTCCATCGCCCTTCAAGGGCAATCTGTCGGCGGTTCTTCCATCGTGGTGCAGACGGGCTTCGGATTCGTGCTCACTGCAACCGTGTCCCTGGTAACAGGCACGATGTTCCTCATGTGGTTAGGGGAACAGATCACGGAGCGAGGGATCGGGAATGGGATCTCCCTCATCATCTTTGCTGGTATCGTCGCCGGCTTGCCCTCTGCGATCGGAGGTACCTTGGAACTGGTGCGAACCGGTGAGATGAACGCTTTGGCAGTGCTCGCCCTCTTCTTCTTAGCCCTGGCTGTAACCGCCTTCGTGGTCTTCGTGGAGCGAGGTCAGCGGCGGATCACAGTGAATTATGCCCGCCGCCAGCAGGGCAGGCGGGTACTGGCCGCCCAGAGCACTCATCTGCCCCTAAAACTCAATATGGCAGGCGTGATTCCACCGATCTTCGCTTCAAGCATCATTCTGTTCCCTGGTACGTTGGGACAGTGGTTTGGACAATCGGAAAACTGGCGCTGGATCGCGGATATCACGAGCAAACTTTCTCCGGGCGAGCCAGTGTATGTGTTCGCCTATGCGGTAGCGATCATTTTCTTCTGTTTCTTCTATACAGCGCTGGTATTCAATGCCAAGGAAACCGCCGACAACTTGAAGCGTTCCGGAGCCTTCATCCCAGGCATTCGGCCAGGGGAGCAAACAGCCCGTTACATCGATACCGTGATGACTCGCCTCACAGCGGCGGGCGCTCTGTATATCACAGCAGTTTGCTTGCTGCCGGAGTTTCTCATCGTGGGCTGGAACGTGCCCTTCTATTTCGGCGGGACTTCCCTGCTCATCGTCGTAGTCGTGGTGATGGATTTCATGGCACAGGTACAGGCCCATCTCATGTCTCATCAATACGAAGGGTTGATGAAAAAGGCAAATTTAAAAGCGCCCGGTGGGGGATTGATCCGCTGATCAGAGAGTTAGGAGGAAAGCGATGAAGGTCAGAGCCTCAGTCAAAAAGAGATGCCACAATTGCCGGATCATCAAGCGCAATGGGGTTGTCCGAGTGATCTGTAAGAATCTCAGGCACAAGCAGCGGCAGGGGTAATCTCGGTTGACTTGTCCAGACGTCTTGTTAGAATAAAAAATTCACGTGCATAGAGCGCGACAGGATTTGGAGACCAAGAGAGATGGCACGTATTGCCGGTGTCAATATTCCCGATAGGAAGCATGCCGTCATCGCATTGCAAGCGATCTATGGTATCGGGCCCACCCGCGCTATGCAGATCTGCGGTGCGGCGGGCGTTGCGCCCAGCACAAAGATTCGCGATCTGACGGAAGAGGAAATCGATCAGCTGCGTGCTGAGGTAGCGAAGTTCACCGTCGAGGGCGATCTCCGACGAGAAGTTTCCATGAATATCAAGCGGCTCATGGATCTGGGTTGCAATCGGGGTATCCGGCACCGTCGCGGTCTGCCCGTTCGGGGGCAACGCACTCGTACCAACGCCCGCACCCGAAAGGGTCCGCGGCGTCCCATCAAAAAGTAACCGATCTTTGCTCGTACCTAGAACCCATTCATGGCAAAACCAACTCGTACTAAAAAGAAGGTTAAGAAGCAGGTGGCCGATGGGGTCGCCCATATTCACGCTTCCTTTAACAACACCATCATCACGATCACCGATCGTCAGGGCAATACCCTGGTTTGGGCAACTTCCGGAGGCTCTGGTTTCCGAGGTTCTCGCAAGAGCACACCCTTTGCAGCCCAGGTGGCAGCGGATCGGGCAGGACAGGCAGCGAAGGAATTCGGCGTTAAGAATTTAGACGTCACCGTGAAGGGACCCGGGCCAGGCCGAGAATCTGCAGTGCGGGCTCTGAACAATGCGGGGTTCAAGATCATGAGCATCACAGATGTTACTCCCATCCCCCATAACGGATGTCGCCCCCCGAAAAAACGGCGTGTTTAAACCCATAGGTTAAGAGATATGGCAAGGTACATCGGTCCCACTTGCAAACTCGCACGGCGAGAAGGAACAGATCTTTCCCTGAAGAGCCGCGCCCGCGCCCTGGATACGAAATGCAAGTTGGGGCGGGCACCTGGACAAGCCGTCGATCACCGCCGCCGTGTATCGGGCTACGGTTTGCAGCTGCGGGAGAAGCAAAAGGTACGCCGGATCTATGGGATCATGGAGAGGCAGTTTCGCAACTACTACAAGAAGGCTGCAGCTGCGCGAGGGGCGACGGGTGAAAATCTCTTACGTCTTCTGGAGCAGCGCCTGGACAACGTGGTTTACCGCATGGGCTTCGGCGCTACTCGTGCAGAGGCGCGGCAGCTCGTAAGCCATAAGGGCATTTTGGTAAACGGGAGGGTCGTCAACATTCCGTCTTATTCCGTGCAGGAAGAAGATAAGATCGAGGTGCGGGAAAAGGCGAAAAAGCAAGCTCGCGTTCAGAATGCCCTGGCCTTGGCCAAGCAATACGGTTTTGTGGATTGGGTAGAGGTGGATGTCCAGACCCTTTCCGGTGTATTTAAACGGGTTCCCGATCGCGCTGACTTGCCAGCAGATATCAACGAATCCCTGATCGTCGAGCTGTATTCCAAGTAATTTGAGGGGAGGATGCCTGGCATGGCCGATGTTGTTAGCGGTTTCCTGAAGCCGCGAATTGTCAAGGTCGAGTCTGTCGGTGGAAGCCGCAATCGTGCGCGCATCTCTCTGGAACCCCTGGAACGTGGTTTCGGACACACCTTGGGAAATGCCTTGCGCCGCATCTTGCTCTCTTCTATCTCCGGCTGTGCGGTCACCGAGGTGGAGATCCAGGGCGTTTTGCACGAGTTCACAACCCTGGAAGGGGTGCGTGAGGATGTGTTAGAGATTCTGCTAAATCTTAAGGAGCTGGCCATCCGCCTACATGGAAAGGACGAAGCTACCTTCGCCCTGACCAAAACGGGCCCAGGGGAAGTGACCGCTGCCGATATCGCTATCGATCACAGCGCAGAAATCGCCAACCCTGATCTAGTCATCGCTCATATCACGGGAAAAGCCAAGCTCTCTATGACGATCACCGTGCGTCGAGGACGAGGATATGAGCCGGTGACGCAACGGCAGTTAGAGGCGGAGCGATCCATCGGAAAGCTGTTGGTCGATGCTTCCTATAGTCCAATTCGCCGCGTAGCTATCGACGTGCAATCAGCCCGCGTGGCTCAACAGACGGATTTAGATCGCCTTATCATTGATTTGGAAACCAACGGCACCGTGGATCCCAGAAGCGCCGTTGAGCAGGCAGCCACTATTCTTCGCGATCAACTGAGCAG
The DNA here is from genome assembly GCA_027078745.1 of Chromatiaceae bacterium. Classification (GTDB taxonomy): domain Bacteria; phylum Pseudomonadota; class Gammaproteobacteria; order Chromatiales; family Chromatiaceae; genus JALWWO01. Next base: position 294,793 of record JALWWO010000020.1, on the reverse strand, counting down.
CTTTGTGGTGCTGGAAGGAACGGAACAAGAGGAATCGAAAACCGCCACCCAACCGCCCAAGGATCAAGGATTCGATCCCCTCTTACTGCGCCCTGTGGACGATCTGGATCTCACTGTACGGGCAGCGAACTGCTTGAAGGCGGAAAATATTTACCTCATCGGGGACCTCATCCAGCGCACGGAAGTGGAGCTATTGAAAACACCGAACCTCGGAAAGAAATCCCTTACGGAGATCAAGGACGTGCTCGCAACCCGCGGCTTATCCTTGGGAATGCGCCTGGAGAACTGGCCACCGGATAACATCGAGGAACTGACTGTCAAATCGTAGCACTCGCCTTCTTGCTAAGGTTTTTGGAATCTCATCATGCGTCATCGTAAATCAGGAAGACATCTCAATCGGACGAGCGCCCATCGCAAGGCCATGTTTCAGAACATGACCAACGCGTTATTTCGCCATGAGTTGATCAAAACCACGCTGCCGAAGGCCAAAGAGCTGCGCCGAGTGGCGGAGCCCCTCATCACCCTAGCTAAGCAGGACTCTGTGCACGCACGCCGTCTCGCCTTTGCACGCCTCCGAGATAAGGAAGTGGTCGGAAAACTGTTTTCTGAACTGGGTCCTCGGTATCGAGAACGGGACCGTAAATATCCCAAGGGAGGAGGCGGTTATCTGCGCATCCTCAAGTGTGGATATCGCGCGGGCGATGCAGCCCCCATGGCCTATGTGGAACTCGTGGACCGGCCGATGTCCCCTTCGGAAGAGGCGGAAGAATAAGCTTCTGCCACGGTCCCAGGAGAAACCGGATTCATGTATCCGGTTTTTTCTTTTTCGGGGGACCGACCTTGCAATACGGGTAGTCCAGCAAATCAGCTGCTATGAAACGCATTGCGCTGGTAACCGATTTCGGGGGTACGGGACCCTATGTGGGGCAGCTGAGGGCAGTGCTTCATAACCTAGTGCCTGCAATACCCGTCATCGATCTGATCTCAGATTTACCCCCCTTCCATCCGGAATTCGCCGCCTATCTATTGCCTGCCCTGATCCGAGATTTGCCTTCGGATACCCTCTATCTCTGCGTGGTCGATCCCGGCGTGGGTGGGGATCGGCAAGCGCTGATCTTGCAGACAGAGAAGGGCACTTTCATCGGCCCGGACAATGGCTTGCTCACCTTGGTCGCAAGGGCATTCCCCGATGCTCGGCTGCACGTCGTACATTGGCGTCCGGCGCGGCTTTCCGCCAGTTTTCACGGTCGAGATCTCTTTGCACCCATCGCGGCAAAGCTCTTGCTGGGGGAGGCCTTGGAAACTGCGGAAATCGATCGGTCTCAGATCGTGGGCGCGGACTGGCCGGAAGACTGCCAGAGAATTATTTATAGCGATCGCTATGGCAATTTGATGACCGGACTGCGGGCGAGCCAGCTCGATTCCGCAATCCAGATCCAAATCAAAGCCCATCAGCTGCGCTTCGCGCGAACCTTCTGCGAAGTTCCCGTGGGACAGGGTTTCTGGTATAAGAATTCATTTGGCCTCGTGGAACTGGCCGTCAATCAGGGCCGAGCGGATCAGGTGTTGGGCGTTCGCACGGGCGATGTCTTTTCCCTCTCAGGCTGATGCATGTTCAAGGGTTTGTGGGCATCGCGGCATTGCTCGTTCTGGCGTGGGCCCTCAGCGAACAGCGTCAAGCCATTTCCCCTCGGCTGGTGCTTTCCGGTCTCGGGTTACAATTTCTGTTTGCAGGATTGCTGTTGGGTTTTCCCAGCGCGCAGGCGTTCTTCCTAGGGCTGAATCAAGCGGTGGTGAGCCTGCAGGAGGCCACGCAAACGGGCACTGCCTTTGTCTTCGGCTATCTCGGCGGCGGCACCGCCCCTTTTGAAATCCCCTATCCCCAACACCGCTTTATCCTCGCCTTCCAAGCTCTGCCCCTGTTGCTGGTGGTAAGTGCCCTATCCGCCTTGCTGTTCTATTGGCGCGTCCTGCCCCTGCTGATCCAGGGGTTTGCCTGGATGCTGCGTAGAACCCTAGGCATCGGTGGGGCTTTAGGCTTCGCAGCAGCCGCGAATATCTTCGTGGGTATGGTGGAATCCCCCTTGTTGATCCGTCCCTATCTTCGCCACCTCTCCCGAAGCGAGCTGTTTGCCCTCATGACCTGCGGTATGGCCACGGTTGCCGGCACCGTGATGGTGCTCTATGCGAGCATTCTAGAAGACAGCGTTCCGGGCGCTTTGGGCCAGGTTCTCAGCGCTTCCCTGATTTCTGCACCCGCTGCCCTCTTGATCTCAGGCATTCTAGTGCCGGAAACAGAAAGAACCCTCGGAGAAGAAAATCCTTTTGCTCTCCCCCAACAGGATCAGACCGCCATGGAGGCTCTGACCCGAGGCACCTTGGAAGCCATCCCCTTGTTTCTCCATATCATCGCCCTGCTCATCGTGTTCATCGCCCTGGTGAGCCTGGTAAACAGCCTCCTCAGCTTTTTGCCTCAGATTGGAGGGGAAGCCCTGACGCTTCAGCGCCTGTTGGGCTGGGTGATGGCACCTGTGGTTTGGCTCATCGGCATTCCTTGGGAAGAGGCGCAGACCGCCGGCAGTCTCATGGGTATTAAAACCGTGCTTAACGAGCTGATCGCCTACTTGGAGCTCGCTGCTCTGCCCCCAGAAGCCCTCAGCGAACGCAGCCGCCTGATTCTGCTCTATGCCCTCTGCGGATTTGCAAATTTTGGAAGCCTAGCCATCCTCACCGGCGGTCTAGGGTGCATGGTGCCCGAACGCCGGGAAGAGATCATGGCTCTGGGCATGAAGTCCATACTGGCGGGTACCTTAGCCACCCTCATGACCGGCGCAGTCGCCGGCATCTTCCTTTAATCGATTCCAATTCTAGGGAGAAATTGGACATTGCTGGCCTAGATACCTTAAACTAGTAAAGTTTTTTTCGTATCGACGCATCAGTTGCTTATGATCAGGGATATCCCGTGAATACCGCAAAACTGCTCGATTCCCCTTGGGTCTCTCAGTTCGTTCCCTTCTTGCGGTGGTTGCCCCAGGTAACCAAGGAAGATATCAAGGTGGATTTCATGGCGGGCTTGGCGGGGGCCATCGTGGTACTTCCCCAGGGGGTTGCGTTCGCCACCATCGCCGGCATGCCGCCGGAATACGGGCTCTATGCGGGCATGATCCCTGCTATGGTCGCTGCCCTGTTCGGTTCCTCGCGTCACCTGGTCTCCGGCCCTACCACCGCCGCTTCCATCGTCCTCTTCTCCGCCCTTTCCTTGCTGGCCACACCAGGCTCCCAAGAATATGTGGGGCTGGCCCTCACCCTGACCCTCATGGTGGGTTTGTTAGAACTGGCTCTGGGCCTGGCCCGCTTGGGCGCCTTGGTCAACTTTATCTCTCATTCGGTGATTGTCGGTTTTACCGCCGGTGCTGCTGTACTCATCGCCGCAAAACAGCTCAAGCATTTCTTCGGCGTGGAGATCGATTCCAGCGGTCATCTCCACGATATTTTGTTAAATTTCGGCAGCCATATCCTGGACATCAACCCCTTCGCAACCATCGTCGCACTGGCGACTTTGCTGAGCGGCATCGCCATCAAACGCTGGTTTCCCAAACTGCCCTATCTCATCCTCTGCATGATCTTCGGCGGTTTGGTAGCCTATGGGCTCAATCTCCTGTTCGGGGAGACGGTCACCCATATTGCCCAAGTGGGTGCGCTGCCCGCCGGTTTGCCCCCTCTGTCCCATCCTGACTTTAACCTCGACCACATCAAGGCATTGGCCCCTACCGCCCTAGCGGTTACTCTGTTCGCCCTCACGGAGGCAGTTTCCATCGGTCGTTCCCTCGCGGCCCGAGGGGGCTATCGCATCGACGGCAATCAGGAATTCATCGGCCAAGGTCTATCCAACATTGCGGGCAGCTTCTTCTCTGGCTATGTGGCCACGGGCTCCTTCAACCGGTCTGGACTCAACTATGAAGCAGGCGCCCGCACCCCCCTGGCCGCCATGTTCGCTGGCCTGCTGCTCATTTTCATCGTGGTGCTGATCGCTCCCTTAGCCGCCTATCTGCCGAAGGCAGCCATGGCGGGCGTGCTGTTCATAGTGGCTTGGGGGCTCATCGATTTCGGACAGATCGCCCATATCTTCCAAGCTTCCCGACGAGAAACCAGCGTATTGCTGGTCACTCTGCTGAGCGCCCTGTTCCTAGAACTGGAATTCGCCATCTTCGCCGGCGTGTTGCTCTCCCTAGTGCTCTATCTGGACCGGGTTTCCAAACCGGCGATCCGATCTCGGGTGCCCGATCCTTCCCTTCCCAAACGTCCCTTGGTGACCAATCCCGACCTTCCCGAATGTCCCCAATTCAAGATCATCCGCATCGATGGTTCCCTCTTCTTCGGTTCGGTGAACCATGTGCAGGAGGCCTTTGACCGCATCCGAGCGGAACAGCCGGAGCAGAAGCACCTGGCCATCGCCTGTCAGGGAATCAACTTCGTGGATTTGCAGGGCGGGGAAGCCCTGGTAGAAGAGGCAAAGCGGCGCAAGGCAGCGGGGGGCGATCTCTATCTCATCAATGTGAAGCAGGGGCTTTGGGATACCCTGGATCGCTGCGGCTGTCTGGATGAGATCGGGCCGGAACATGTGTTCCAGGGGAAGACTGCAGCCATTCATGCGGTCTATCAGAAACTGGACAAGGCGCGCTGCGCCCGCTGCCAGCAGCGCATCTTCTTGGAATGCCAAGAAGAATTCGGCCTACCGGAACAATCCAAGCCTTAATCCCCATTTTCTCAGAGGTCAAAATGCGCAAACTTTCCCTCCTCCTCAGCGGCCTGCTCTGTATCAATGCTTCGGCTAGAACCGACATAAATCTTTGGCCCCATGAGATCATCGATGCCATGGACGGCCAACGATTGGTGCTCTTTCTCAGGGATGCGGACATCGCTGCCAGTCCAGCTTGGCGACCTGCCGAGCAGGCCCAACCGCCCATGACCATCGCCGAGGCTATCAGGCTTCTCAACGCTTGGATGACCAAGGACCCCCGCTATCAGGGTGCGCAGGTGCATGAAATCGAACTCAAGCCCATCCATGAGCACGAGCAGGAAGATCGCTGGTATTTTTTGTTCCAGCTGCGGAAACGGGAAGGGGAACGAATCAAAGCGCGCTATGTGGCCGTCATGTTCAACGGCACGATCGTGCCTGTGATCGCAGAACCTGAGCCCATCAAGTAGGCTGCGCCGCGCCCTTCCACTGGCGGAGGAATTCTTCCGCCAACGCCATGTAGAGCGCTTTGGGGGAGATATGCTTGGAAACCCCCTGAGCGAGCAGGGCTGTGGCCATCAAGGGAAGCAGCAGGTCCTGTTCATTTGTCATTTCCATCACGATGACCACAGCGGTGATGGGGGATTGAACCACACCGGCAAAATAAGCGCCCATGCCCAAGAGAGCCATCGCAGCCACGGGGGCGGAAGGCACGAGCGGTGCGAGCTCTGCACCTAGGGAAGCGCCGATGGAAAGGGAAGGGGCAAAGATGCCGCCCGGAATGCCGCTGAGGTAGGAAATCACCGTGGCCACGAGCTTGAGCAAGGGATAAAAGGGCGCTTCCCCTGCTGTACCCTCCAACACCTGGACCGCCTGTTCGTAGCCGGTGCCATAGGTCGCCCCATGAGAGATGTAGCCGATCCCTGCCAACAGCAGCCCACAAGCGAGGGCGAAACCATAGGGCCTTGCGCGGCGCAGCTTTCCCAGGCGTGCGCCGCCATAGAGCAACAGCCTGCTGAACCCCCCTCCCAGCAACCCCCCCATCGAACCGCAGAGGAAGATCGCAGCCAGGCTAGCGGAAGGTTCTAGTTTGGCCTCGACCGTGCCGAAATAGCTGTAATTGCCCTGCAGGGCGAGAGCGGTCATGCCCGCCACCACCACGCCGAGAAAGATGACGTTAATGGTGCGAGTTTCGAAGCTGCGGCTCATCTCCTCGATGGCAAACACGATCCCCGCTAAAGGGGTGTTGAAGGCGGCGGACAATCCGGCAGCTGCTCCCACCAGCACCAGTCCTCTAGTGCGGATATGGTAGGGAAAGCGGCCGAGCTTCGAGAGGGAATAGGTGATGGCAGCGGAGATGTGCACCGTAGGCCCTTCACGCCCGATGGAAGCGCCGCAGGCCAGTCCCAGCACGATCATCGCCCCCTTGAATAGAGCCGTGCCCAATCCTAAGACTTCTTGCCGCCGCTGTTCATCCTTGACTTCGAGAATGGCAATGGCTTGGGGAATGCCGCTGCCCTCCGCAGCGGGAAAATAACGCCTCGTCAGCCAAGCGATGCTCAACAATCCCAGGGGCGTGAGGAGAAAGGGCAGCCAGGGATGCTGCGAGACGAGCTCTTGAAAGAAATAACCAGCTGCATCGCTGAGGAGGGCGAGCCCCGTCGCTACCAACCCAACCAATAGGGTACTGCCCCAAAACAGGAAGCGCAGCCACCACACAGTTGGAGAACGAAACTGTCGCTTCGTGCGCTGCCACTGTCTGCGAGACATGGCTTCTCTACCTAGCGATCATCTCCCAAGCGACCTCGCGCGATCCAATTAGCATAGCCCAATAGGGTTTGCACCGCCCTTTCTCCCCGATGGCCTGTGATCGAAGTCAAGCGTTCGGCGAGTTCTACCCGACGAGCGCGGGAAAGCTGGGGACTGCGCTCAGCAAAGTCCAAGAGGGCTTCCTGCAGATCTAAGGACAGCGGCTGGGGGGGGACCTGAGCGGGTACCTGAGGTAATTTTCGATGGGATCGCGCTGGGGGCCTGTGCACTACCAAAGTACCCGCCGCCAAATCGCCGATGCGCCGGAAATCCCGATCCATCAGGGTAGCGACCAGCCCGACCCCATAGGCGAAGGGAAGAAAATCCGCTGCCCGCAGCAGATTGCGCAGCAGAGAAGCGGCGGGACGGATGGCGGTACCATCCTGTGTGACCACTAATAGCCCCATGATGCGTTTCCCGGGGGTGGCACCGGTGCGCAGCTCAAAGAACACCGGATAGAACCATTCCACTAGGAAAACACCTAATAACAGCACGCCCCATCCAAAATCAGAGAAGGTGAGTAACGGCAACAGGAGGAGATAGAGCGTTCCCTTGATGAGGGTATCAATGACTAGGGCAGTGGCGCGCACCGCCGGCCCCGCACAGGGCAGCTGCAAGGCCACGCCTTCGGGGATCTCGATGATTCTTCTCGTATCGATGGGTTCGAAGGGTATCTTCATCGCTTCCCCTTTTCCCGCAGGCTGAGGAATCGATTATACTTTTCAGCTAAATGGGTTGGTTCCAAATGATCGGAGCGTTCAGCCATCCCTTATGAGGATCCTATGCCGTGCTACTCCCTAAGAATCCGTTGCGCACTGCTTTACTGTCCATCACCCTGGGTTTGATCCCTATGCACACAGCCCAGTCTTTTGACTTCTTCAGCGACTTCCTGAACCCGAGCAAATGGCTGGGCGGCGGCAAATATGAAGATGATTGGTACGACTACGGGCCAGGGCCTTATGGGCCCCCACCTGGGGTGGCTCCTTACGGAGTCCCCTATGCGCCCCCGCCGGGCTATGGCATTCCCTACGGCTATGGCTATGGCACGCCTTATTATTACCCGGGTCCCCCGGGATTTCGCGGCACACCGCCCAGCGTTTCTGAAGAATCCTCCCGTTCCTACAACGTCAAATCGGCGGAGATCGAGGCCTTGAAGCGGCGCATCGAGGAGTTGGAAGCGCAGCAACGGCGATCCAGCTACACGCCGCCCCCCGAGCCCTGGACATCGCCCAAAGATCGTTGGGCAGAAGACAGCGCAGCACGCACGTGGGACAGCAGTTCGCAAGCGTGGAACCGCTCGCAAAAGGCAGCAGAGGCACAAGCTGCGCCGAGTTGGGACACCCAAACCAATACAGATTCTTCTACTTGGACTACAGATCCCTCCAGCTGGGGTGCTGCGCCGGTCTTTCGCCCCTTGGACAAATACTGAGCCTGCCCTTGTCCATCCCCACTGCTCCCCCCCAAGCGGATAGCTTGGTCCTCTACAAAAGTCGTCCCGCTCGGGTGTTAGCTATCGGGGAGAAGATCGAAATTTTGCTGGAAACTGGGCAGAAGAAACGGGTCCGTCCCAAGGATATCCAACTTCTCCATCCGGGGCCCTTCACAGACTTTTCCCAGCTTCAGCCCCCAGAAGGGGAGTTAGAAGCGGCCTGGGAACTGTTGGCGGGCACGGAAACCGACCTGCCCGAACTGGCGGAACTGATCTTTGGGGAATACAGCCCAGCCACCGCTTGGGCCGCATGGCAACAGGTGGCAGACGGGCTTTTGTTTCAGGGCAGCCCACAGGCCATCCGAGTCGTTTCTAAGGAACAGGTCGAACAGGAACGGGCCAAACGGCAGGCCAAAGCAGCGGCGGAACAGGACTGGCAAGCCTTCCTCCGCCGCATGGCAGCGGGCAAGGCAGCGCCCGAAGATGGGGAACGCCTGAAAGAAGTGGAGCGGTTGGCCCTGGGACAAACCGAGCGCAGCCGCATCCTGCAAGCCCTGGGCCATCAGGAAACACCCGAAAATGCCCATCGGGCCCTGATTCAAGTGGGCTATTGGGCTCCCCAACACAATCCCTATCCCGGGCGCGCGGGGCTGCCCGATCGCGCACCGGACCTTCCTGTAGGGGATTTGCCCGAAGAACCCCGCTTGGATCTCACCCAATTGCCCGCCTATGCCATCGATGATGCGGGCAATGAAGATCCCGATGATGCCCTGAGTTTCGATGGGGAACGCCTCTGGATCCATGTAGCCGATGTGGCCGCCCTGGTACCTCCAGACAGCGATTTGGATCGGGAGGCCCGAGCCAGAGGCTGCAATCAATACCGGCCGGAAGCTACGGTCAATATGCTGCCCCCAGCCATCACGCATCGCTTGGGCCTCGGACTGCAGGAGATTTCCCCGGCCCTCTCTTTCGCTTGCACGTACGATGCCCAGGGCGCGCTTGTGCAAGTGGACGTTCATCGCACCTGGGTGCGGGTGCAGCGGCTGAGCTATGAATCGGCGGAAGCCTGCTTACAAGAAAGCCCCTTTCGGGAGATCGCCGACTATATCGCCCCCTTCCGCCAGCGCCGTTTTGTCCAGGGTGCCGCCCGGATTCAGTTGCCCGAGGTGAGCGTTCGGGTTCGGGGAGACGAGATCCAAATCCGCCCCTTGCCCATCCTGCAGAGCCGTGCCCTGGTCATGGATGCCATGCTCATGGCCGGGGAAGCAGCGGCACGCTGGTGTCAGGAACGGCAGATGCCCATCCCCTATGTCACCCAAGCCCCGCCGGAGCAGCCAGCCCAGCCCCAGGATCTGGCGGGTATGTATGCCTATCGCCGCCAGCTCAAGCCCTCTCGGGTCAGTTTGGCAGCGGGACCACATGCGGGTTTGGGGTTATCGCTGTACACCAGGGCTACCAGCCCGCTGCGCCGCTATTCGGATCTGTTAGTGCATCAGCAGATCCGCGCCCAATTGCGGGGAGAACCTTTGCTTTCCGAGGAACAGATCAGCGCTCGGCTGGGAGAAGCGGAAGAGGCCGCCGCAGCAGTGCGGCGGGTGGAACGCCTTTCCAACCAGCATTGGAAGCTGCTCTTTCTCAAAGCCCATCCCAACTGGCAGGGCGAAGGGGTGGTGGTGGATCAAGAAGACCAAAAGACGGTAGTGCTCATCCCGGAATTAGCTTTAGAAACCCGCTTGCGCCTGCGATCGGTGCCCGATCGGAATCGCCGCCTGCAACTTCGACTGCGAGGGGTAGATGTGCCGGATCTCTTGTGCTGGTTTCAAGCCCAGTCCTCAGGCTGAATCCAGGGAAAGGGCGATCAACTGCGCGCCCTTCGTTGCTAAAGCCCGTTGCAAGGCGGGTCGGAATTCAGAAGCCGTCGTTACCCGCTGAAAGCCCAGGCAGAAGAGGGCGGCCACCTGGGCCAGATCCAAGTTTGGAGGCGTGCACCAATAGGGCTCAAAATCCGGCAGCTGCGCTTGGGGTAGCTGGCGGAAGATCCCCCCGCCCCCGTTGTCCAACACGATCACTACCACTTCCCGATCTGCTGCATTCCAGAAGCCGTTGAGATCATGAGCGAGGCTCACATCTCCCAACAGTCCCACCACCTTTTCCCCCTTGGCAATCGATAAACCCATGAGGGTGGAAACCGTGCCATCGATGCCGCTGGTGCCTCGGTTGCAAAAGATGCGGAGCCGCTTTTCTCCGCAGCCGGACCAAGCGTCCAGATAGCGGATCGCCAGGGAATTGCCGCTCAGCAACCAACTGTCCTCCGGCAACTGGTCGATCAGTTCGGGAATCCATCGGCTGGGGTGGATGCGGTCTGACTCAGCTTCCTGAGGCTGCGCCCGAGATTCCGCTTCCCAAAAAGGCTGGTGCCAGTCCCGCGCCCGAGATCTGAGCTGGGGGCGCAATTGGGCACAGAGCAACGCGGGATCGGCCTGCACTAGGTGGCTCCGATGGCTGGGATCTCGCCATCTTCCCCAGGGATCTACGAGGATTTGGGGCACTGCCTGCGCTGCCAGATACTGGCACAAGGCTTTGGAAATCGGCGCAGCTCCGAACCGCAGCACCCAAGCGGGTTTCGGCAGGGCATCCGCTGCTCGGCGCAAGAAGCGATCGTAGCGGCTGAGTACCCGATCCTTGGGCCAAGGGCCGAAGCGCAGATTGGACAGGGGATCCGCGAAGACCGGCGCACCCGATCGAGCGGACAAGTCCAGCAAGGCCTGGGGAAAATCTGGTGCATAGGTGTCCGGCCCGCAGATCAGCAGTCCGGGACCGGTGTTCAGGAGGTCTGCAAGCTGCCGGACTGCGGTAGCCTGGGGCATCAGCCGGGGCTGCTGCACCGCCACCGGATCAGGGCTTTCCCGAGGCCAAGCATCCGCAGGTGCCTGGGGTACGAGGGGTTCCCGAAAGGGCAGATTCAGATGCACGGGGCCAGGCAGAGGCCAGCAGGCCCGCGCCACCGCTTTGGCGCCCAAGCGTTGGATCTGACGGATCAAATCCGGGTCTTCCTCCGGCAGGCCCGCTTGAAAAAAGGCCCGCACATGCACCCCGAACAACCGGCTCTGATCCAGGGTTTGATTGGCGCCCCAGTCCTGTAGCTCCGGCGGTCGGTCGGCGGAGAGCAATAGCAGGGGTACCTGGCTGGCGGACGCTTCCAGCACGGCGGGAAACCAGTGAGCCGGGGCGCTGCCGGAGGTAGCGATCAGGGCGACGGGTTCATTTCGGCCGCGAGCCAAGCCCAGCGCCAAGAAGGCCGCCGCCCGTTCGTCCAGATGCACCCGCGTTTGTATCCGAGGATGCTGCCTACAGGCGAGCACCAAGGGGGTGGAGCGGGAGCCTGGGGAGATCACCGCATGCCGAAGTCCCCCTTGGGTGAGACCGTCCACCAGCCCATAGGCCCAGCGCAGGTTTGTCAAGCCTAAATCTTTCATGGTGCATCGAAGAGATCCCAAAGGGCTCTCAGCTTGAGTTCCGTTTCCGCCCATTCCACTTCTGGTTCGGAATCCGCTGTCAAACCGGCGCCCGCAAAGAAATCTGCTCGATGATCCCGCACCAGGGCGCAGCGCAAAAGCACGTCCAATTCCCCATCGCCCTGAGGATCGATCCAACCGCCGATGCCGCTGTACCAACCCCGCTCCAAGGGATCCCAGCGCCGAAGCCAACCTAACGCCTGGTCGGTCGGTGTACCTGCCACAGCGGGTGTGGGATGCAGTCGCTGGGCAAGCAGCCACAGATCCCAGGGCGCTGCCAAGGTACCCTGGATCTCACACCAGAGATGCTGGAGATTATGCAATCGGCGCACTTTGGGCCCGACCTCTGGGCTGAGAGCTTTGCAGAAGGGCTTTAGCGTTGATCGAATGTGTTCAGCTACCAACGCTTGTTCCTTCCGCAATTTTTCTTGGGATAAGAGTTGCTGTGCAGCTCCATTTCCCAATCCCAGCGTCCCTGCCAGGGCATCCGATCGCACCTGATCGCCGACCTTTTGGAGCAAGCGTTCCGGGCTGGCAGAGACGAACCGCGCGCTGTTCTGCCGAATGGCAAAGATTCGACAATCGGGAAAGCGCTGTTCCAGTCGGGCGAGCAGCTGCTCGACGGCGCCGCCCGCGATGGGACGAGGGACGCGACGGGCTAGCACGAGCTTTCGAAAGGAACCCTGTCGAATTTCCCGTAGGGCCTGCTGGGCGGAAGCCATCCAGCAGGTCTGCTGAGACGACTGCACCTGTTGTTCTGCGGAGGCCTCCGTCCCGCCCGCCGACAAAGGGCGCTCAAAGATGCGCTGAAAACATCTCATCCAACGCCGGCATTGGCGAGGCCAATCCCTTGGATTTCGGGTGCTCAGCACCAGCACTGTGCGGGCATCCTGCTGGTGAATCAGGAGTTCGGGCAAGGCCAACAGACTGTTGGGAAAGCCCGTCCAGATCCCCCGCATCCGGTCTTGCGCATCGAAGGCGAGGGTCAGGAAGAGGCTCGGGGGAATCTGAGTCCCCTCGGGATCGATCCGATGCCAAGTGCGCTGCAGCTGGCGGAGCGCGTGGGAAAGCTTGGGGAAGCGCTGGGTTCCCCCAACCCACTGCTTCCAAACGCACCCCTGTCCCAAAAGGCGGTGCCTCGCTGCGGGATACGACCAAAAGAAATCCACTGACCCCAACTGGGGGATTGGTAAGGGAAAGGGATAGAGTAAGAAGATGCTGAGCGGATCAGAGGCGTTTCGCAGAGCGGCTTCCGCAGCCAGCTTCTTCAGGCGTTCAGCGAACCATCGCGTTGCCGCTTCGGGCTGGGGCAATCCATACAAGGGAATCGATCCGAAGGGGCGGAAATCCCTATTTCATGGCGGAAAGATAGGCGGCCACATCGGCCATTTCCTGATCCGTCATGCGGATGGCCACGGCGCTCATATAGGGATTGGAGCGGCGGCCTGTGTAACGCCGGAATTCCTTGAGCATCTTGACGATGTAATCCGCCTTCTGAGCGGCGAGGCGGGCATAGCCCTTTTCCCCGCGGCCCGTCTTGCCATGGCACTGCATGCAGGCGGTTTCATAGATGACTTTGCCCCGCGCCCACTGCGCGGCATCCACGTTTTCCGCTGGTTTCGGGGTCATCTGTGAGAAGTACAGGGCGAGATAGATTTTCTCTTCGGTGGAGAAAGCGGAAGCGAGGCTGGTCATAGTGTAGTCATAGCGCCGCCCGTCGCTGAAGCGCTGGAATTGATCCAGCAGATACACAGGATTTTGCCCCGCCAGATTGGGCACGCCGGGCCGCACTGCGTTGCCGTCTTTGCCGTGGCAGATTCGGCAAAATATGGTGCGGCGTTCCCCAACTTGGCGGATCTTTTCCGCAAGCTGCGGTTCCTGCATCATCCGCTCGATCTGCTCGGCTAATTTCTTCCGGATCGCCCGATCCTGTTCCGTCAGCACCAGCCCTTTGTTTTCGGGCTCCTCGATCTTTACCAGCTCAGCCCAAGCGGGCGTTGTGATCGACAGAGCGATCAGAACGACGGAGAGCTTTTGAAAGATTCGATCGAGGGACCGGAAAGAACGCCGATTCACTGGGTCGTGGGATCTGAGATTGCAATGGTTTTTACCCATAGCCTAGTTTTTCTCAAGCAATCCGTCCAGGAGTTGAAACAGGGTCTGATGGAGGCTTGCGAAGATTTCCGGGGAAACCGCCCGCATCTCTTGGGCGGATTGCACCCAATCCCCCCCGGCGGCGATCTCCGCTTCCCCGTGCTGAATCATCGATTCCAAACTCTTTGGCGTCACCTCCATGTGGAACTGCAAGGCCAGGAAACGATCTTGAGCGAGGAAGCCCTGATGCGGATACAGACCGCTGGAGGCTAAGAGCTGCGCCCCCTCCGGCAGATCGAAGGTTTCTCCGTGCCAATGGAACACGCGCAGCGCAGCGGGTAGGGAAAAGCGTTCGGCAGCGGTTGGGTGGAACTGAATGGGAAACCAGCCGATTTCCTTCTGTTCCCCGGGATACACGCGACTGCCCAGGGCCTCCGCCAGCAGTTGGGCACCCAGGCAGATGCCGATGACAGGTTTTCCCGCAGCGATCGTTTCCCGCAGCAGACGTTTTTCCGGACCCATCCAGGGATACGCGGGCTCATCGGCTACCCCCATGGGCCCTCCCATCATCAGGAGGCAATCGAAGGTGGATGTGGGCGGCAGGGGTTTGCCCGCATAGAGGGGGAAGATTTCTAAAGGATATTGGCGCGCTTCCGCCCAGTGCAGAAAAGCGCCCGGCCCTTCAAAGGGCACATGCTGTAAGCAGAGGATTTGCATAAGCATTCAAAGGCGTTTAGAGAAAACGAACGGCAGTTTGGCGCAATCCGATCAAGGTTTTCGCATCGGTGATGGTGCCATCCTGGCACCAAGCCAGGGCTTCTTTCCAGGGGATCCAGTGGATCTCCATGATTTCCAGCGCTTCCTGCTGGGTCGGCACGGGGGTCAGGTCTTGGGCGAGATAGAGGTAGACGACTTCCGTGCAGATCCCCGGGGAGCTGTACATCTGGCCGAGGGCTTCCCAGCGCTGGGCTTGCATCCCTGCCTCTTCTCGCAGTTCTCGACGAGCCGTGACCAAGGGATCTTCCCGATCATCGATCTTCCCCGCCGGCAGTTCCCAGAGCCAAGCGCCCACCACCGGTCGGTACTGGCGGAGCAGACAAACCTGCTTTTGGGCATCCAAAGCCACTACCGCTGCGCCGCCTGGGTGCTGCACGATTTCCAGTTCTGCTTGCTGTCCGTTGGGCAGCTGGACCCGTTCTAAGAGTAGATCTACAATCTTCCCCTGAAAAACCAGGGTTTTTGGGACCGACATCGAAGCCTCACTGGAAGCATGCTATAAAACTGCTTAAACTACGCATTTTCCGGGAAATCGGCAAGCCTGCTATGGGCAATGGATTCAAGCCGTGGCATCAAACGCTTCTACTCTCACCTTTGCCCTCTATCTCATCTTGCTGCTGGGCATCGGCTGGTATGCCTACCGCCGCACCCAAAATCTTTCCGATTTCATTCTGGGCGGGCGGCGGCTGAGCAGCGGCGTGGCTGCCCTCAGCGCCAGCGCGTCGGACATGAGCGGCTGGTTGCTGCTGGGGTTACCCGGGTTCGCCTATGCGGTGGGCCTGAATGCTTTGTGGATGGCGGGGGGGCTGCTGCTGGGCACCTGGTTGAACTGGACGCTCATGGCCAAGCGCCTGCGGGTGTTCTCCGAAGCCTACGGGGATGCCCTGACCCTGCCCGAATACCTGGCCAACCGGTTTCAGGATCAGAAAGGCTGGTTGCGGGCGATCTCCGCCCTGTTCATCCTGTTTTTCTTCTTGCTCTACACGGCTTCCGGACTGGCTGCCGGCGGCAAGCTTTTCGAATCCGTGTTCGACCTCCCCTATTCTTCCGCTGTGGCCCTGGGTGCCCTGACCATCCTGCTCTATACCACGGTGGGCGGTTTCCTCGCGGTCTCTTGGACAGACGTATTGCAAGGGCTGCTGATGTTGCTCGCCCTGCTCGCCGTGCCGCTCTACGCGGTTTTATGGATCGATGGAGATTCACTCCATCGCCTGCGACCTGAGCTGCTCAATCCTCTGATCGCTGGAGATGGCAAGCCCCTCGGCTTTCTGGGCATTGTTTCCTTACTCGCCTGGGGCCTGGGCTACTTCGGTCAACCGCACATTTTGGCCCGCTTTCAGGCCATCGAGGGCAGTGAGTCCGTAGCCCGCGCTCGCCGCATCGCCCTGCTCTGGGTGGGTCTCGGTTTAGCGGGGGCGGTGTTAGCAGGCCTGGCAGGGGTTTTGATCATTGATCCGCCCTTGGCCCAGCGGGAACGAGTCTTTATCGTGCTGATTCAGCTGCTCTTCCATCCCCTCATCGCGGGCGTTCTGTTGGCAGCCATCCTGTCCGCCATCATGAGCACGGCGGATTCCCAGTTGCTGATCGCTTCGGCGATCTTCACAGAAGATTTTTACCGCACCTTCCTGCGCCGCCGCGCGGGGCCAGAGGAGCTGGTCGCTGCGGGTCGACTCTCGGTGGTGTCCTTGGCAGGGCTTGCCTTCCTCATGGCATTGGATCCCAACACCTCAGTGTTGGATCTGGTGGGCTATGCCTGGGCGGGCTTCGGGGCGGCCTTTGGTCCGGTGCTGCTCTTCTCCCTCTACTGGCCGAGGATGACTTATCGGGGCGCCCTAGCGGGTATTCTCAGCGGCGGCCTGACTGTGGTGCTCTGGAAGCAGTTAGCAGGGGGTATTTTCGATCTCTACGAAATCATCCCCGGATTTCTGATCGCCATGCTCGCTATCTTGGTCGTCAGCGAGTTCGACCGGGAATCGGAAGCGCTGTCCGTGGAGTTCGATCGGGTAACCCTGCGACTGCCGCCGGACTGATCGGGCCTTTTGAATCAGGAGCCTATGCCATGACCGCTACCTTGCTCGTCGTCGATGATGAACCGGATATCCGCGAGGTCATCCGATTTGCCTTGGAAGGAGCCGGGTTTCAGGTATTGGAAGCAGGTTATGCAGATGAGGCCTATCGGATCCTCCAGCGGAAGTCTGTGGATTTGCTGTTGCTCGACTGGATGCTTCCCGGGCGTTCCGGTCTCACCTTTGCGCAGCAGTTGAAGCAGAATCCTAAGACCCGAGCCTTGCCCATCATTATGATCAGTGCGAAGGGCGAGGAAGAGGACCGAATTCGGGGGTTGGAGAGCGGCATGGATGATTACATCGCCAAGCCCTTTTCCCCGCGGGAAATGGTGGCTCGGGTCCAAGCAGTGCTGCGCCGATCGCGCTCGGAAGAATCTTCGGAATGGGTAGAAATCGATGGGCTGTGCATCGATCATCGAAGCCATCGGGTGAGCGCCAATGGCCAGCCCATCCATGTGGCCCCCACGGAATACCGATTGCTTTATTTCTTCATGACGCACCGAGATCGCGCTTTCAGCCGCGCCCAACTCTTGGATCAAGTGTGGGGCGATCAAGTCTATGTGGAGGAACGCACGGTGGATGTGCACATCCGCCGCCTGCGCAAAGCCCTGGCACCTACCGGACACGACCGCTTGCTACAAACCGTTCGCGGTCTGGGCTATCGCTTTTCCGATAAGGACTGATTCCGAACCGAGATGCGCCCATCTCAGGTAGAGGGTTCTTGCCTCGTCGCCTGCGCTGGGCTGGTGCTGCTTCTCCAAGCCTTCGGCTTCTCCTGGGCCTGGGCATTGGCTCTGGGCATGGGAGCATGCCTTCTCCGCCATCTGTTCCAGCTCGTGCGCTTGATCCGCCTGCTCCGCCGCCGTCATTACCTCAGCCCCCCCTTTCCCTGGGGGCTGTGGGGGGAACTCTATCGGACCATCGCCCGCTACCAGCAAGGCAATCGGAAGCGCCGGAAACGCCAGCTCCGGTTTCAGCGCCGATTTCGGGAAGCAGCCCATTCCATCCCCGATGCCCTGGTGGTGTTGGACAAGCGGCAGCGGATCGAATGGGCGAATCCCGCTGCCCGAGAACTGTTGAATATCCATTGGCCGGAGGATGAGGGGCGCCGGTTCACGGACTGCTTTGACCATCCCCAGCTGAAGGCTTTCCTAGACACTGGAGAATTCAACCGTCCCTTGGACCTCTTGCCCAACCACAACCGCGCCCTGATGCTTTCCCTGCGGGTTAACCCCTTCGGCGAACGGAAGCGGCAGCGCCTGATCGTGGCGCGGGATCGCACAGCGGTCTATCACCTCAACCGCATTCGCCGGGATTTCATCGCCAACGCTTCCCATGAACTGCGGACGCCCCTGACCGTGCTCACCGGCTTTCTGGAGACCCTGAGCGATTCCCCCCAAACCCCCGCCGCCCATCAACGCCCCTTGCAGCTCATGAGCAATCAGGCGGAACGGATGCGGGCCATCGTGGAAGACCTGCTCACTCTGTCCCGTCTGGAGATGGAAGACCGATCGGAGGATCTGGTTCGAGTGCCAGTGCCTGAAGCAATCCGTGCGATCGCCCAGGAAGCGGAAGTGTTGAGCAGAGGCCGTCATGCCCTGCATTGGGAACTGGATGAGAGGCTCGGGCTGTTGGCCAATCCTGGGGAAATCCGCAGCGCTTTTTCCAATCTGATCTTCAATGCGGTGATTCACACGCCGCCGGGCACCCGGATTCAAATCCGCTGGCATCGGGAAGAGGGTGCACCCGTGTTCACGGTGGCGGACAACGGGGAGGGCATCCCACCAGAGCACATCCCTCGGTTGACCGAACGATTCTATCGGGTGGACAAAGCCCGGTCCCGCGCTTCGGGAGGCACGGGGCTCGGCCTTGCCATCGTCAATCACATCTTGCAGCGCCACGACGCTCGGTTGCTCATCGCCAGCGAGCTGGGGCAAGGGTCCGTGTTTCAGTGCCGCTTTCCGCCGGAAGCGGCGGTGCAGCTTTGACGCGAAGCTGGTAGCTGCCGGAAATGCCCTGTATTCGCACAAGAAAACCAGCACAGAAAAAGGTGTTCTTTGCAGAGGGTATGAAACGATAATAATTCTCAACTAGGAATAATCTTCTGCTATACAGGTGTTCATAATGTCTTTCCCGATGAGTCTCCGGCTTTCCACTGCTCTTCTGCTCAGTCTCTTCGGGGCGCTTCCCCTCCGAGCAGATCCCCAGGATGTGCGCCATGGCAGCGTGATGGGGGTGTTTCAGGAATTATCCTTTGAAGGTGGCATGATCGTCACCGCACAACATGCAGACGATCGACAGATCAAGGACGAATTTTCCGGTTCCCTAGATTTATTGTTCAACCTGCCCCTGGGCCCGGGGGTCTGGACCCTCTACATAGAGGGCAGCACCACGCCGGGGAACTGGGGTATATCCAGCTTTCTGCCGGAGTCCAATGCGGATGTGGGCACGGCTTTAACTCGCAATGGAAAGGGTCGGTTGCAGCTTTCCGAACTGCATTACGCCCTTCCCCTGTGGGGTGGAAAGCTCTTTTTGGGATTGATCGATCCCACGGGCTTTCTCGACACCAGCGCGATCGCCAACGATGAGACCGCTCAATTTCTAGGGGTTGGACTGGTCAACAATCCCAGCATCGAATTTCCGGACTATACCCTAGGTGCGGCTTGGCACCTGGAAGCCGGCCAGGGCATCGGGGGCAGCCTGGTGCTGAGCCGTTCCCACGGATTAGCGGACGATGGGGGCAAATACGATAGGCTTTTCGATCTCAGTCATTCGGGCGATGGCGCGTTCATCGCCGCGGAGGGCTACGGGTTTTTGGGGGGAAATACCGTTCGTCTGGGGGCCTGGGTTAACACCGCGTCCCATGAACGCCTGGACGGCCAACAAGGGCCGAACAGCAACTGGGGTGTCTATGGAGTGGCGGATGGCAGCGCAGGGCCGATCCGCTGGAATCTGCGCCTGGGCTGGACCAATGCTAAGGTATCCAAAGCGGCGGATTTCCAAGCCCTCGCCCTGGAATATCCCTGTGATTTCGCCACTTTTGGCTTGGGCGTTGCCCGCACCGGTGCTTCAGGGGATCTGGAATCGGTCGAGGCGACCCTGCAATTTGAAGCCTATGTTCGGTTCGATCCCTTCCCAAAGTTCCACATTTCTCCCGATATCCAGTGGATCCGCAACAGCGGTTTCGATCTGGATGGCTCCGCTTGGATTGCGGGCCTACGCATGGGCTACAATTTTTAATTTCATTGCTTCGCCGAAGCGGTGCCGATACACTGCGCGGCAGTTCTGAACTGTTCTTGAGGTGTTTTCATGACGATCCGTTCCTTCCATCCCCAAGTCCGAACCCTCATGGGCCCAGGTCCCGCCGATGTGCATCCCCGCATCCTAGAAGCCCTCTCCCGCCCCACCATCGGCCATCTCGACCCCCAGTTCGTGGCCATGATGGAGGAACTGAAGGAACTGTTGCGCTATGCCTTCCGCACCCAGAACCCCCTGACCATGCCTGTCTCCGCCCCGGGTTCCGCCGGTATGGAAACCTGCTTTGCCAATCTGGTGGAGCCTGGGGACAAGGTCATCGTCTGCATCAACGGGGTGTTCGGCGGCCGCATGAAGGAGAATGTGGCGCGCACCGGCGGCACGGCGGTGGTGGTCTCGGATCCCTGGGGGCGGGCAGTGGACCCCCAGAAGCTGGAAGACACCCTGAAAGCTCATCCCGATGCCCGGCTCGTGGCCTTTGTCCACGCGGAAACTTCTACTGGCGCGCGCTCGGATGCGAAGACCCTCATCGAGATCGCCCATGCCCATGATTGCCTGACCATCGTGGATACAGTGACTTCCCTGGGGGGCTGTCCGGTGGAAGTGGATGCTTGGGAAGCGGATGCGGTCTATGCGGGCACCCAGAAATGCTTGTCCTGCACCCCGGGCTTGGCCCCCATCAGCTTTCACGAGCGGGCCTTGGAAAAGGTGCGGAACCGAAAGACGAAGATTCAGAGCTGGTTCCTGGATCTGAATCTGGTCATGAGCTACTGGGGCAGCAATCAGCAGCGTTCCTATCATCACACCGCCCCCATCAACGCCCTCTACGGGCTGCACGAAGCCCTTTTGCTGTTGCAGGAAGAAGGCATCGAACAGGCTTGGGCGCGCCACGAGCGGAATCATTTGGCCTTGCGGGCGGGTTTGGAAGTCATGGGCCTGTCGTTCATCGTGCCCGAGTCGGAACGCCTGCCCCAGATGAACACGGTTTCCATCCCCGAAGGCATCGAAGATGCCGCTGTGCGCAGCCGGTTGCTCCATCAATACAATCTGGAGATCGGTGCGGGGCTGGGAGAGCTGGCAGGCAAGGTCTGGCGCATCGGCCTCATGGGCTACAGCAGCCGACCGGAAAACGTGCTCTTCTGCATCAGCGCCTTGGGCTCTGTGCTCAACGATCTGGGCGCAAAGGTGGATCTGAACGAGGCGCTGGCGCAGGCGCACGCGGCTCTTGGTCAAGCCTAGTCCCAAGCGCCGCCCCGCCTGGCCTTTCTGGGTGCGGCTGGTGCTCACGGTCTGCGCTCTGGGCACCTTTCTTTTGGGCTACTACTGGGGCAACCGGTATCAATACGGGGCCGGCCCGCCGGCGATTTCCGGCATCTGGCTCCGGCCGCCCCCCATCTTGCCCGACTTTAGGTTGCAGCGAGCCACCGGCGGCACCTTCGGGCAGCAGGATCTTCGGGATCATTGGACCTTGCTGGCCTTCGCCCCGATCGAAAGCGCGCGAGGCCAGCTCGCCGCCAACCGTCTGATGGCGGTCGCCGGTCATCTGGGAAATCAGCCCCGATTGCAGGAACAATTGCAACTGCTGCTCCTGGCAGCGCATCAGGATCCAAACACCGCCTGGGCTTTCCGGCGGCTTTCCCCCAAACTGCACCTGTTGTTCGGGGAAGCGGTGGCTCTGCTTGCCGAAGCCTTGGGTACCTCCCCTGAAGTCCCGGACCAGGCGGGGTTCTATCTCATCGCACCGGATGGAACGGGCTTAGCCTTCTTCCCGCCCGATCGGTCGCCCGCCGCCATCGCTGGGGATCTCGTCATCCTTTCGGATTGGCCCTTGGAACAACTGGTACCTGCCCATGGCTGATCTGCTTCCTCAGCTCTTCGCCGGTCTGCAATGGGTGCTGCCCCATCATCTGCTCTCGGCGCTCATGTTCCGGGTGGCGCGCATCCAATGGTCACCCCTGAAAAGGCTGCTGATCCACGGCTTCGTGCGGCGATTCTCCCTCAACATGGCGGAAGCCCTGGAACCGGATCCGGATCGCTATGCGCATTGGAACGATCTGTTCACTCGCGCCCTGCGCCCTGAGGCTAGACCCCTGGCACCGGTTCCCCAGTTGCTCGCGCCGGTGGATGGGGTCCTGAGTCAGTTCGGGACCATCGCAGGGGATCAGCTCTATCAGGCGAAGGGCATGACCTATGACTTGGTCGGGCTGCTCGGAGGTCGGGAAGACTGGGCGGCCCAGTTCTCCGGTGGGCAATACGCCACTTTCTATCTCTCCCCCAGGGATTACCATCGGGTGCACATGCCCGTAGACGGGGTATTGCAAGCCATGCTGCCGGTGCCCGGCCGGTTGTTCAGCGTCAATCCCATCACCGTCGCCCGGATTCCCAGGCTCTTTAACCGGAACGAGCGCTTGATCTGCCTATTCGAGGGGACGCAAGGGCCTTTCGCCCTGATCCTGGTGGGGGCCATCTTCGTGGGCAGCATGGAAACCGTCTGGGCGGGTCGGGTGATTCCGCCGAGCGGACCGCCTCGGGTGCAGCGCCCTTCCGGTCGGATCCGGCTCGCGCGGGGGGAAGAGATGGGGCGCTTTAACCTGGGCTCCACTGTGATCCTGCTGTTCCCACCGGATCTGCGCTGGGATTCTTCACTGCGTCCGGGCATGCCGGTGCGGATGGGCCAGGGCCTGGGCACCTGCTAGGGCACGGGCACCGCGCGGAGCAGCGCTTCCACGAACTGATCCGGCGTGCGCCCCTCTGCCTCCGCTTCATAGGAGAGCAGCACCCGATGGCGCAGCACATCCGGCGCGAGATCCTGTAGATCCTCCGGGGAAACATAATCCCGCCCCGCCAGCCAAGCCCGCGCTCGGGCGCAGCGATCTAGGGCAAGGGTCGCCCGAGGGCTGGCACCGAACCGCAGCCAGGATGCCAGTTCGTTGCTGTAGCGCACCGGCTGCCGAGTCGCTATGACCAGTTGAATCAAATAGTCCTCCACATCTGGAGAGAGGTAGAGATCCAAGGTCGCCTGCCGCGCGGCGAAGATGCGCTGCTGAGTCAGGGGCGCTTCAAGCCGCGCCGGTGCTGAGGTGCGGGCTTCCCGACGGCTGAGGGCAAGGATCGCCTTTTCCGTGGCCTGATCGGGATAATCCACCCGCACATGCAGGAGGAAGCGATCCAACTGGGCTTCCGGCAGCGGATAGGTGCCCTCTTGCTCGATGGGATTCTGGGTGGCCATGACGAGAAACAGGCGGGGCAGGGGATAGGTCTTCCGACCGATGGTCACCTGCCGTTCTCCCATGGCTTCCAGCAGGGCGGATTGGACCTTGGCCGGCGCGCGGTTCACCTCGTCCGCCAGGAGCAGATTGTGGAAGATCGGCCCGGGCTCAAAACGGAAGCTGCCGTCCTGGGGGCGATAGATCTCGGTGCCCGTGAGATCGGCGGGCAACAGATCCGGTGTGAACTGGATGCGGTGGAAATCCCCTTCCAGCCCAGAAGCCAGGGCTTTGATGGCTTTGGTCTTCGCCAATCCCGGCGCACCCTCTACCAAGAGATGACCATCGGCGAGCAAGGCGATGAGTAGGCGTTCGATCAGGGCTTCCTGACCTAGGATTTGCTGGGCCACCTGGCGACGCAACCGCTGAAAATCCTGTCGCAATTGTTCCGGTTCCAAGGTGGCTAAGGCTTCTGTAGACTGCATCAATCTTCCATCCTGTCGGGGAGTCAATATCTTGCATCGGACAGCGCAGACCAGGGGGCGTTCCCGAACATGGCGGGCCTATCTGGGCATCGGGCTGCGGGGGGCGGCCATGGGCGCGGCGGATGTGGTGCCCGGGGTTTCCGGCGGAACCATCGCCATGATCAGCGGGATCTATGAGGAACTGATCGATGCACTGGCAGCGCTGGGGCCCGCTGCCCTGGATCTGTTCCGCTCGGGCTTCCGGGCCTTCTGGGTGCGGATTCACGGTGATTTTCTCCTAGCCCTGGTCCTGGGCATCGGGCTGAGCATCCTTTCCCTGTCCCGCTTGCTCCTCTGGCTGCTGGCCACGCAACCCATCTTGCTCTGGTCTTTCTTCTTCGGGCTGGTACTGGCCTCGGCGCACTTGATCGGGCGACGCATCGGGGGCTGGTCTTGGGAAAAGATCCTGGCTCTGCTTCTGGGTGCCCTGGTCGCCTACGGGATCAGCCGGAGCACGCCCCTAGCACTGGAACCCAGCCCCCTGTTTCTCTTTTTGGGCGGAAGCATCGCCATCTGTGCCATGATTCTGCCCGGGATTTCCGGCAGCTTCCTGCTGGTGTTGCTGGGCCTCTATCCAACCGTGCTCAGCGCCGTCAGCGAACTCCGGTTCAGCGTGCTCCTGCTCTTCGGGGCCGGTGCCCTGCTGGGTCTACTGAGCTTTTCTCGGGTGCTCGCTTGGCTGCTGCACCGGTATCACGATTGCACCGTCGCCGCCCTGGTGGGGGTGATGCTCGGTTCTCTCCATCGGGTCTGGCCCTGGAAGCAGGTGTTGGCTTGGACCCGGAACCACCGGGGGGAGCAGCTGCCCTTGCTCACCCAGAACCGCTGGCCCTGGGACTACAGCACCCTGCCCGCGGATCAGCTCTTGGGCACCAGCCCAGATCCCCAGCTCTGGCCGGCCCTGGGTCTCGCTGCTCTGGGCATCGTTCTGATCTTCCTGCTAGAGCGCGGCAACCCAACCCGCCGCTAGGAATGGGCTTCCTGTTCCAGCTTTTCCGCCTTGGCCAGCACCTGGGCTTCCATCGCCCGCCGGAACTGTTCGATGCGGTCGAGGATCGCGGGATCGCCGGTTCCCAGGATCTGGGCCGCGAGCAGACCCGCATTGCGGGCGCCGTTGATGGCCACGGTAGCCACCGGAATGCCCGCGGGCATCTGGACGATGGAGAGCAGGGAATCCTGACCGGAAAGGGCTTTGGTCTTCACGGGCACGCCGATGACGGGCAACGGGGTCAGGGCGGCGGTCATGCCGGGCAGATGGGCAGCTCCCCCCGCGCCGGCGATGAGCACCCGCAGGCCCCGTTCTCGGGCACGCTGGGCGTACTCGTAGAGCCGCTTGGGGGTGCGATGAGCGGAAACGATGGTCATCTCATAGGAGAGTCCCAGTTCCCGCAGCACCGCCGCCGCTTCTGCCATGACAGGCAGATCCGAATCGCTGCCCATGATGATGCCGATCCGTTTCATAACCCTTCCTCCCCAGTGATGTGAAGCAGGGCGCGCACCTGTTCCGCCTTTTCCCGCGCGCGGGCTAAATCCGAATCTAAGACGGTCACATGCCCCATCTTCCGGAAGGGCTTGGTGATGGCCTTGCCGTAGAGATGCACATGAACCCCGGGAATGGCCAGGGCAGCGGCCAATCCGCGGATGATCGGGCGGCCCTGATAGCCCGGACTGCCCAACAGATTGACCATGGCAGCGGGGCAGAGCTGATCCGTAGCCCCCAGGGGCAAGCGCAGCACCGCCCGCAGATGCTGTTCAAACTGATCCGTCATGCAAGCTTCGATCGTGTAATGCCCGGAATTATGGGTTCTGGGGGCCACCTCGTTCACCAGGATTTCCTGATCCTCGGTGAGGAACAGCTCCACCCCGAAAATGCCAACGCCCCCGAAGGCTTCCACCGTGCGCCGAGCGATTTCCTGGGCTTTTTCGGCGATCTCCGGCGACAGATCGGCGGGAGCGAAGAGCAGATCCAGAATATTTTCCCCGGGGCGGAACTGCATCTCCACCACCGGATAGCTGCGCAGCTCTCCCTGAGCAGAGCGGGCCACCAGCACAGCGAGTTCCTTTTCCGCCGGAACCAACCGTTCCAGATAGGCGGGCACGGGTAAATGGCGGTCGAAGTCCCCTTCTTCCCGCAAGATTGCCACCCCGCGCCCGTCGTATCCGCCCCGCCTCGCCTTCTGCACCAGGGGATAGCCGAAAGCGGCGAAGGCCGCCTTGGGATCGCCGGTCAAGGGCGCGAAGGGTGCGGTGGGAATGCCCGCATCCCAGATCACCTGCTTTTGAATCAGCTTGTCCTGAATGCGGGCGAGCACGCGGGGGGAAGGGTGGATGCGATGGCCCTCTGATTCCAACTGCATGAGGGTGTCCGCATCGATATTTTCCAGATCGAAGGTGGTGAGGTCCGAGGTTTCTACCAGTTCCCGCAGCTTGGCCGGGTCCTGATAGTCCCCGACGATCTGATGGCCGGCCACCTGACCGGCAGGAGAACCCGGGGTAGGGTCCAGCACGGTGCAGGTACAGCCCAAGCGTTTGGCGGCCTTGACCATCATGCGGCCTAGTTGGCCGCCGCCGATGATGCCGATGCGGGCGATGGGATAGGGAAAAGCGTCCATGAATTTCTAAGCGTTGGATTCTGGCTTGGGCCATTCCCCGAAGGGAAAGGGCAAGCGGTCGGTGGTGCAGAGCAGATAGGCGACCAGGTCGCCGAGGTACAGGGAAAGCCCCGCCCCAAAACGGGCCAAGCGCGGGTTGGGTTCGCCGGTGAGCAACAGGCTGCCGAACTGGAAGAGGGCCAGGAAGCCCACCGCCAATTTGAGCAGGCCCAGCAGCAGGAAAAAGGCCAGCATGAGCAGACCCCGCAGCCAATGGGCGCGGGTTTCGAAGAACCAGGCCTTGATCCGTTGGGTTTTGGTTTGCGCCTGCATCGCCTTTAAGTCTGTCGAAGCCGTCGATCGAGGAGTTCGAGCCAGTGCAGGACCGGCACGGGGGCCTTTTCCCCCAAATGATGTTGGCACCCGATGTTCGCCGTAGCGATCCAGTCCGGTTTTCCCTGGCTAAGGGCCTGGAGCTTTCGGCGCCGGAGCTGATCCGCCAGCTTCGGCTGGAGCAGGGCATAGGTACCGCCGGAGCCGCAGCAGAGATGGGCATCGGGCACCGGGGTCAGCTGAAAGCCCAGCCGCGTCAGAAGGGATTCCACCAAGCCCGATAGCTGCTGCCCGTGTTGCAGGGAACAAGGGGATTGAAAGGCGATGGCACATCCCTGACCGGGCTTGCCCAAGGATCGAAGGTCCGCCTGCTGCAACACTTCCCCGGGATCTCGGGCAAGCGCTGCGATCTTCTGGGCTTTCTCTTCATAGCGGGAATTCCCGCGGAGCAGATCTCCATAGGTTTTCACAAAGGCCCCGCAGCCGCTGGCATTGATGAGCATGCCTTCCGCGCCCGCTTCCAGCAGGGGCCACCAGGCATCGATGTTGCGCCGGACGGTGGCCAAGCCCCCTGCCCGATCCCCCAGATGATAGGCCGCGGCCCCGCAGCAGCCTGGCACTTCCCGCAGCCCGATGCCCAGCCGACCGAAGACGCGCCCGGCGGCTGCATTGGTCTCGGGACGGAAGGCGGCCTGCACACAGCCCCCCAGCATGAGCAGAATATGGGCCCCCGAAGGCGCCGGCAGGGCATCGGGCTTCGGCCTGGGGATGCGGCGGGCCAGGGCGTTCGGCAACAGGAACCGAAGCCGATTTGCCAGTTTCACCAGGGCAGCTACCCGCCGAGGATGGGGGATAAGGCGCAAGAGCAGCTGGCGCAGCAGGCGATCCCGCCAGGGTCTGGACACCTGGGCATCCACGAGTTCGCGCCCGATTTCCAGCAGCCGCCCGTATTGCACGCCGGAAGGACAGGTGGTTTCACAGGAGCGGCACAGGAGGCAGCGGTCTAAATGCAGTTGGGTGATGCGGCTCGGGGCATGGCCTTCCAACACCTGTTTGATCTGGTAGATGCGACCTCTGGGGCCGTCCAGCTCATCCCCCAGGAGCTGATAGGTGGGACAAGTGGCGGTGCAAAAACCGCAGTGCACGCAGGCGCGCAGGATGCGTTCCGCTTCCTGTCCTGCTGAAGTCGCCCGCAATGCGGGAAGAAGGGCCGTCTGCATCTAAAAATCCGGATAGAGCCTGCCGGGGTTGAGGATGCCTCGGGGATCGAAAGCGGCTTTCAAGCGACGGTGCACCTGCTTCAGGGAGGGCGGCAGGGGATGGAAGCGGCTGGGAATCTCCGCACCTCGGAACAGCGTCGCATGTCCCCCCTGGGTTTCCACTGCCTGCCGGATGCTATCCGGGGATTGATCGCTGCGCAACCAGCGCTGGGCCCCACCCCATTCCACGAGCTGCTCACCGGGCAGGGACAGAGGCGGGGCGGCTTGGGGCAGGGAGAGCCGCCACAGGGGATCCGATCCCAGAAAAAAGCCGTGCTGTTGATCCCGGATCTTGGTTTGCCAAAATTGCACCGCCGCTTCCGGCGCGAGGGGCTCCCCGCCGATCTCCTGCGCAGCGCGGCGCACGGCACCCGGGGTGCCGCTCAAGCGGATGAAGAGCTGCGCCCCATCCCAGCAAGTGGCGCTCATGGGCAGGGGTTTGCCGGCCCAACGGTTCATAGCAGTCAGGGCTTCGGACGCGGTTCGTTCCTGTACCAGAGTTTGGGTATGGGCAGGGCGAGGCATCAGGCGCAGGCTGACTTCGAGCAG
Source organism: Chromatiaceae bacterium (assembly GCA_027078745.1). GTDB lineage: Bacteria > Pseudomonadota > Gammaproteobacteria > Chromatiales > Chromatiaceae > JALWWO01. The sequence goes on along the minus strand of JALWWO010000020.1, from coordinate 266,648 downwards.
CACCCCCAAGGTGCCCAAGGCCCCCACCATGAGCCGAGCGACATCATAGCCCGCCACATTCTTCATGACCTCCCCGCCGAACCGGAGCACCTGACCGCGACCGTTCAGCAGTTGCACCCCCAAGACCGCATCCCGCGCAGCCCCCCAATAGGGGCGGGCGGGGCCGGAGAGACCGCAAGCAATCGTCCCCCCGAGGGTGCTCCGAGGGCCGAAATGGGGCGGTTCAAAGGGCAGCATCTGGCCCTGGGCTTCGAGCACCGCTTCCAACTCGTCCAAGGTCGTCCCCGCCCGACAGGTCAACACCAATTCCTTGGGCTGATAGTTGCGGATACCTCGGTATGTACCCAAGTCCAAGGCTTCGCCCGGGCTCGCATGTCCTAGGAAATCCTTAGTACTGCCACCGCGAATGCGGAGAGGTTTGCGGTCTTCATAGGCCTGCCGAACTTGTTCCGCCAGCAGGGCTGTATCTGGATTCATGAGGCTCGTTTGGGAAGCTGGCGGTATTCCGAACAACGGCGGGGGCTCGGCACGCCCTTGCCCGGGTTCAGCAGCCCCTGGGGGTCTAAGGCTTGCTCCAGGGCTCGAAATTGGTCGAGTTCCGCTGGACGGAATTGCACGCACATTTGGGGCAGTTTTTCGATGCCCACTCCGTGTTCTCCGGTGATGGTGCCGCCCACGGCCACGCAGCGTTCCAGAATTTCCCCGCCCAACGCCTCCGCCCGGGCCAGTTCCCCGGGCTGGTTGGCATCGTAGAGGATGAGGGGATGGAGATTCCCATCCCCCGCATGGAACACATTGGCTACCGGCAGGCCGTAGCGTTGAGAGAGCTCGGCGATGTGCCGCAGGACTTCCGGCAGCTTGCGCCTGGGAATGGTGCCGTCCATGCAGTAATAATCCGGCGCCAATCGGCCCACGGCAGGGAAGGCCGCCTTGCGCCCCTGCCAGAAGCGGGCCCGCTCGGCTTCATCTCGGGCGGTGCGCACCTGGGTGGCCCCGCACTGCAGCAGCAGGGCATGCACCTGGGCGAGGGTTTCGGAAACCTCCGCATCGGTGCCATCCAGCTCGCACAGGAGCAGGGCGGCGGCTTCCCGGGGATAGCCCGCCTGAACGAAATCCTCCGCCGCGCGAATGGCCAACTGATCCATCATTTCCAATCCGGCGGGGAGGATGCCGGCGGCGATGATCTCCCCTACCGCCGTCCCCGCCTTCTCCAGATCATCGAAGGCGGCGAGCACCACTTGGGCCCGCTCGGGCCGAGGCAACAGGCGGACTGTCGCTTCCACCAAGACCCCCAAGCGGCCCTCGGAGCCATGGAACAGGGCGAGGAGATCCGGCCCCGGGCTGTCCAGACAGGCCCCGCCCACTTGAATTTCCGTGCCGTCGGCGGCGATGAACCGGATGCCCAGCACATTTTGCACGGTCAGCCCGTACTTGAGGCAGTGCACCCCGCCGGCATTCTCCGCGATGTTGCCGCCGATGGTGCAAGCGATCTGGGAAGAGGGATCCGGCGCATAATAGAGCCCGTAGGGGGCAGCTGCTTCGGACAAGGCCAGATTGCGAACGCCCGGCTGCACCCGCGCAGTGCGGTTGAGGGGATCGATGGCCAGGATTCGATTGAGGCGGGCTAAGCTCAGCACCAGCCCATCCGCCAGGGGCAGGGCACCGCCGGAAAGCCCGGTGCCCGCACCGCGAGCCACCAGGGGCACGCCCTTTTGATGGCACAAGCGCACGATCTTTTGCACCTCCGCCACCGTGCGGGGAAGCACCACTAGCAGGGGCAACTGCCGATAGGCGGACAATCCATCGCATTCATAGGGGCGGACTTCCTCTTCTCGAGCCAAGATGGCCTCCGAGGGTAGGAAGGCCCGCAAGGCGGCTACGAGCGCTGAACGGCGCTGGTGGGCGCGGTGGAAGGCTGCGGATTCTGGAGAACTGGGCAAGATGGCATCGTCCCTTGCGGAAGGAACCTTTTATTATAGGGACAACGGCGAAAAAGGGAGCAGCAAGTCCATGGATCTCGAAGCACTTCGCAAGCAGTACATGGCCCAGGGACTTTCCCGAAAGTCCTTGGCGGAAGATCCCATCGAACAGTTTCAACAATGGTTCGGGGAGGCGACGCGCAGCGGGCTCCCGGAACCCAATGCCCTGAGCTTGGCGACGGTGGACGAGCAGGGCCAACCCTGGCTCCGCACGGTGCTGCTCAAGCTCTACGATCATCGGGGCTTCGTGTTCTTCACGAATTACGGCAGCCGGAAAGCTCAGCAGATCCGCACCAATCCCCAGGTGGCCTTGCTCTTCCCTTGGGTAGCCCTGGCCCGGCAGGTAAAGATCCTGGGGCGGGCGGAACCCATTCCCACCCGGGAATCCCTCGCCTATTTTGCCACCCGACCTCGGGGCAGTCAGATCGGGGCTTGGGCTTCCCCTCAAAGCCAGGTCATCCGCAGCCGCGCCCTGCTGGAAGCCAAGGTGGCGGAGATGAAACGGCGGTTTGCTCAAGGAGAAGTGCCCTTGCCGAGTTTCTGGGGGGGCTATCGGGTGGTGCCCCATCGCTTGGAGTTCTGGCAGGGGCGGGAAAATCGCCTCCACGACCGGTTTGTTTATCTGCGGGAAAACGGGCAGGGCTGGCGCATCGAGCGCTTGGCCCCCTGATTCACCAGCTGATCGCCTCTTCTGCGATGCCGGAAAGCATCTCGGCGACCGCTCGCATGGCCTCGCTCCCTTCGATCTCCCCTTGGGGAATGGCTCGATAGGCCAAGAAGGTTTTCCCCGGCTGATCGGGCAAGGTATAGATCGCTAGGATGAAGGGGCAGTTGACCAAACGGGCGGGGTTTTCCTGGGTCATCTTTCGGGAGAGCACGGCGCTGCAGAATTCGATGGATTCCGCCCGCCCATAGATGGGATTCTGCGCGCCCAATGCCTGGCCCGTCCTGCGGAGCATGTCGCTTATATGCAGGATCTTGTTGATGTACAGCCCCCGTTCCTGGATGGCCAGCTTGGCGGCCTCCATCAGGGTATCGAAATCGCTTTCGCTCTCATAGACCCGATAGGGGGATTCTGCTCCCTGGCTCAGGGGTGCGGCCAGGCTGATGAGCAACAGCAGTAAAATGCGCGGCATGGGTTCAATCTCCCTTCTTTAACAGAGCGGCCAGATCCCTGAAGGGGCGATGGGTCGCCGTTTCCGTGGATGGGCGGGAGGGCGCCGGTGCCCGACCCGCAGCTAGGGCTGCCTGGTATTCCTCGTATTTCTGATGTTCATAATCGTGGCAATAGAGGCAGAGCAGTTCCCAGTTGCTGCCGTCCGGCGGGTTGTTATCGTGGTTCATATCCTTGTGATGCACAGTGAGTTCCCGCAAGTTCTTGTGATTGAAGGTGCGGCCGCAGCGACCGCAGACCCAGGGATAGAGCTTCAGGGCCTGTTCCCGATAACCGGCAGCCCGCTCTGCCTTGGCTTGCTGGGCCTCCGCCACGATCCGGTCGAGTTTCTTGCTGTCGATGGCCTTGCCTATCTTAGGCTTTCTCGCACTCATCCCGATTTCCTCCTAGGGTTTGGGTAGGGTAACGCCCCGCTGCCCCTGATATTTCCCCCCCCGATCCCGATAGGAAACAGCGCAGGGCTCATCCGCTCCGAAGAAGAGGAGCTGGGCGACCCCTTCGTTCGCGTAGATCTTGGCGGGCAGAGGGGTAGTGTTGGAAAATTCCAGGGTCACATGTCCCTCCCATTCCGGCTCCAGGGGCGTTACATTGACGATGATACCGCAGCGGGCATAGGTGCTCTTGCCCAAGCACACCACCAGCACATCCCGAGGCACCCGCACATATTCCACCGTGCGGGCCAGGGCAAAGGAGTTGGGAGGGATGATGCACACATCCGCCCGCACATCCACAAAGCTGTTGGCATCGAACTGCTTGGGATCCACGATAGCGGAATTGATGTTGGTGAAGATCTTGAATTCATCGGCACAGCGGATGTCATAGCCGTAGCTGGACGTGCCGTAGGAGATAAGCCCTTGCCCTTCCGGAGAGCGGCGCACCTGCTCCGGCACAAAGGGTTCGATCATGCCATGCTCCACCGCCATGCGGCGAATCCAGCGATCGGATTTAATCGCCATGCAGTAATTCCTTGCTTTCGGCAGGTGCAGGGGAACATACCGGATGAGATTGTTTTATAGCATAGCGCTGCTTCTTCTTTGGAGCCTTGGGGTTTCCGCCGAGCTGATCCAGCAGGATCTTCAGGTACAGCTAGACCCGCCATCGGGTCGCTTGCAAGTTTCGGATACCCTGAGGTTCCCCCCTGGCCAGAAGGCCTGGACATTCCGACTGCATCCGAACCTTGTCCCCGAGATCCAGGGAGCAGGGCGCTTGGAACAGTTGGGCGGAACCGACCGCTGGCGGCATTACCGCCTGTATTCGGAAGGGAATCCGATCACCCTGGTTTATGGGGGCGTGCTTCGGGGCCGCTTCTCCCCGGTGCGGGAAAGCCTGGGGCGCGTCCATCGCAGTACCCGCGGCATGATCCGACCCGAAGGCGTTTTTCTCACCGGGGCCAGCGGCTGGTATCCCCAGGACGATAGTTCCCGCTACCGCTTTCGGCTGCGGGTGCAGGTGCCCGAGGGCTGGATAGCTGTTTCCCAGGGAGCGGGGCCGGAAAGACAAGGGGACCGTTGGGTCTGGCAGACTGATTTGCCCCAGGAAGCCATTTATTTGGTGGCCGCCCCCTTTTCCCTATTTCGGCAATCCACCCCCTTCGGGGAAGCCCAAGCCTATCTGCGCAACCCGGAGGCCGCCCTCGCCCAACCCTATCTGGACGCTACCGGAAACTATCTTCAGCTCTACAGCGCCTTGATCACCCCCTATCCCTATGAGAAGTTCGCCCTGGTGGAGAACTTTTGGGAAACCGGCTATGGCATGCCTTCCTTCACCCTGCTCGGCCCTCGGGTGCTCCGGTTGCCCTTCATTTTGCACAGCGCCTATCCCCATGAGATCCTGCATAACTGGTGGGGTAACGGGGTCTATGTGGACGAGGCCCAAGGCAATTGGAGCGAGGGATTGACTGCCTATCTGGCGGATCATCTGCATCGTGAGGTCTGTGGGCGGGGGGCGGAATATCGACGGGATCAGCTCCAAGCCTATGCCGATTTTGTCACTGAAAAGACGGATTTTCCCATCCAGGATTTCCGCAGCCGGCAGCATGCCGCTTCCCAGGCCATCGGCTACGGTAAAACCCTCATGATGCTGCACATGCTGCGGCGGCAGCTGGGGGATGCGGTCTTTCTCGACGGGCTCCGGCGGTTCTATGAGGATCATCGCTTTCAAGCCGCTGATTTCCAAGATCTGCGCAAGGCTTTCGAACAGGCGAGCGGGCGGGATCTCCAGCCCTTTTTCCAGCAGTGGACGGAACGCACCGGTGCCCCCGCCCTCGCCCTGACCCAGGTGCACCTAGAAAAGAAAGAAAACGGTTATCGAGTGCGGGGCAGGATCTTGCAAACCCAGGAGGCACCGCCTTTCTCCCTCCGAGTTCCCCTGGTGATCCATCTGCAGGGAGGTGCAGTGCGGGAACAACAGATCTTCATGCCGGGGCGCGCTCAGGATTTTTCCATAGATCTGCCCGCTTTTCCGCTGCGCTTGGCGCTGGATCCCGGGTTTGATCTCTTCCGAGCGCTAGCCCCTGGGGAAACCCCCGTGCGCTTCAGCGCCCTGTTCGGGGCGGAACAGGGGCTGATGGTGCTGCCAGCGGCATCGGAAATCGACTACACCTCCCTAGCTAAGGCTTGGATCGGGGATCTGCCGGGCTGGGCGCTGGTGCGGGCGGATGCGATCGAGACCTTACCTCAAGATCGGCCCATCTGGCTGCTGGGTTGGAAAAATCCCTTTCTTCCCCAGCTCGCCCAAGGCGAGCCCGCCATTCAATTCCAGGGCTCGGAAAAAAAGGTGCAAACGCCCGTCGGGTTGTTCAGCGGCGCAGAACAGAGCCTGGCCCTGGTGAGCCGTTGGCGAGGGCAACCCATCGGTTTTCTCGGGGTCGCGCAAGCGGAAGCCCTGCCCGGGCTCGCGCGAAAGCTGCCCCACTACGGTCGTTATAGCCTGGCCATCTTTCAGGGGACGGCGCCGACCAACCGCCTGAAGAGCAGTTGGCCTGTGGGTCTCAGCGACCTTTCCTTCTGGTTCATCCAGCCGCCCGATCCCGCGCTTTCCTCCCTACTCAAGCCCCCCTTCACCGCCTTGTTGGATCCAGCGTTGCAGAAAAAACTGCCGGAGATCCTCGGCTGTCACTGATGAAGAGGATTCCGAAATCACTAAATTTCAGCTAGACTAGTCTTTCCATAGCGCAGGTGGCGGAATTGGTAGACGCCCTGGATTTAGGTTCCAGTGGGGCAACCCGTGGGGGTTCGAGTCCCCCCCTGCGCACCAAGCGCTGCAATGCGCTGTGAGTCTGCGGGCTGTAGAGCAGATCCCATCCAATATGATAAAGGAGATGAAGCGATGTCTCATGAACCCATGAACAAAAGCCGTCGGCAAATGATGAAGCTCATGGTGGGTAGCTTGGCAGCAGTGCCCGTCCTGAATCTGGTGGGCATGAATACCGCCCGAGCGGGGATGCCTCATTTGGATGAGGCGACTGATCCCGCCGCCCAGGCTCTTCAATACAAGCACGACGCCACCCAGGCGAACCGCACGGACAAGGGTGGCGTGAAGGCGGCCGATCAGTTCTGCCACAACTGCCAGTTCTATCAGGGAGACACGGAGGGGGGCTGGGGTCCCTGCCTGCTCTTCCCGGGCAAGCTGGTGAACAAGGATGGTTGGTGCGCTTCCTGGACCCTGAAGCAGGGCTAAACGCGATCGCTAATCACATGGAAACGGGGCTCTGGCCCCGTTTTTTTAGGGAGGTTTCAGGAGGTCTAAAGGACGCATCTTTTCGAGCATTGCCCGAGTCTCCGCATCGATCTGGGCAAGATAGCGATCATAGGCTTGCTGTAATTGCTCCTTGATCCGTCGCTTTTCCTCATCCACTAGGGTGCGAATCTCTGCTTCAAAGGCCTCTCGATTCCAGTATTCATCCACCTCGATCACTGCCTTATCTGTCGCCACCCAGACCAGCGCAGCCCCCAGAATCCCCCCTAGGGCTGTGCCCAGACCGGGCACAAAGGAACCGGCCGCAGCACCCAGGGCGGCCCCGCTTCCCAGGCTGGCCGCCTTGGCGCCGGCTTTGATCGCCGCCTTGCCCGCCAGCTTTCCCCCCAACTCCTTCGCGATCGCCTTGACCACCAGCGCGCCCGCCGCTGCACCGCCTGCAGCGCCAGCACCCCGCAGTTCCAAGGAAAAAGAGGCGAATCGAGCCTCCAGCGTTTTCTGGCTGAGTTGCAGGGCCGTAGCGAGCAGATGCATTTCTGCCGCATCAAAGTGCATGCGCGCGCCGATCTGCTGGCCGAGCTGTCCCAAGGCTTGTTCCACCTGAGCGCTGGAATGCACAAAGATTCGCTGCATCGCCTCCTGCAATCGCGGCTGAAAATCCACTTCCTGAAACAGGATTCTTCCGATTCGATCCTGCAATTGCCCGAGAGCAGCGGCGCTGAGTTCGGCATATTCTCCGATGAGGGAATAATGCAGGTCCGCCAGCTTGGGAATCTGCTGATAGACCGGCGAGAAGGCCCCATCGATTTCCCTTTCGATCTGGGCTGCGATCTCCGCACGGCTGACGCTGTCGAGCTGCAGATGCTGCCGTTCCAAGAGCTCGGTGATCACCTGATCCCAGCGGGGGGACAGATAGGGTGCTAGGTGCAAACGGCCCTGAGCATCCAGGTGCAACTTTTCCACCCGCAGTTCTGCATAAAGATAGAGGGCGAAGAACAGCGCTAGGCTGAGCCAGAAGAAGGACCAAAAGCGGTTTTTCTGTGTGTTAGGGTGCATCCGAAGATTGGGCTGAGAAGATCATCTGCACGAGAAAACGGCTGTAGGCCCAGAACACGAGGGTGCCGCTCAACAGGAACAAGAGCCATGCACTCCAGCGCGCCAGGGGCAGAGGAAGCTGGGCACTGCCCTGGACCATGAGCCACCAAAAGAGGGCTTCTTTCTGCGCATAGATCCGGATCAGGAGATCCAGCATCGAGCAGTTGGCAGCCACCTGTTGACCGGCGATCTCTAAGGTTGCTCGCAAGGAGGCTCGAAGATAGGTTGGGATCGGAGAATAGAGTTGCAGGACCAAACTGGCGCCCGTCATCATCAGGCTGTTGCTCCAGGCTGCCCAGGATTGGATCAACAGAGTTCGGGATTCCGCATGAAACCAATGCTTGGCAAGGTTCCGGAAGAAGACGATCCAGAGCAAGAGCAATAGGCTATCTCCTACCAGGGCGAGCTGCATGGCGGGACTCCAGAGGGGGAATTGTAGAAGCAGGAACCCGCCGGCAAACAGGGCGATCCAAAAAGCCCGCAGGGTCGCTAGCCATCGCCCTCGGAGTATCCGAGCGGGCAGACTGTCGCTTTGAAACCAGCACTGGGCCAAGCAGATCCGGCGGCGCAGGAGGGAGGATCGCAGGGATTGGCTCAGCACGAGAATGAGCCCTAGGGCGGGGATCAGGCCCAGACAGGTTCGGGCATAGGTTGCCTGCCACACCCAGAGCAGAGCGAGGGCTAGGAAGATCGCGGCAAAAACTCTCATCCGAAGATTCCTTGTAAGTACTTCTTCTGAAATGAAAGGGAATCGAGGGTTCCCCCCTGGGATTCAGCAATGGGGGAAAGTCATTGCGTCGCCGGGAAAGCCTCTAGACTAAATCCACAATAATGAGATTAGATTTAGCAGGGACTCAGATAACTCTTTTTAATTCAATACTATACCGTTGATATAAATCAATCAACGATAAAAAAAACGCCTAACCCTTTCTTGAAAATCATAGATTGATCTGTGTACTATTCCGGCGTTCGCACTTTTCGCCAACGCTACGGGGGGATTCTATGAACCGGCGGCATTTCCTTGGCCTCGCCTTGGGTATGGCGGTGGCTTCTGCTTCTGCTTCTACAACGAGAAAGAACCATTCCAACGAACCACGCATCCTGAGCCTACATAACCTACACACAGGAGAGAGGCTCCGCATCGTTTACCGCATCGGCGATCATTATCAGCGGGACGCGCTCCACAAACTCAATCATCTCTTGCGGGACCATCGGGAAAACCAATCGATCGCCATGGATCCCAAGCTCTTTGATCTCCTCTACGAATTACAGATTCAGTCGGGACATCCTGAGGGGGAATTCCAGATCCACAGTGCCTACCGCTCTCCAAAGACCAACGCCATGCTGCGCAAGCTCTCTCGACGGGTCGCCAAACACAGCTATCACATGCGCGGCCAAGCAGTAGACATCCATCTCCCCGGCTGCTCCAATCGCAGGCTCCGGAAGATCGCCCTTTCCCTCCGCCGCGGGGGAGTCGGCTACTATCCGAAATCCAGCTTTATTCACGTAGACACAGGCCCCGTGCGAAGCTGGTGCGCCTGAGCTTTATCAACGGAGCGGGAAAGGCGTTTTGGGCGGTCTGATTGCAGGGACTCGGGGTGGGAAGCTCGGTCAGTCGGCCTTCCAGCGCGACTTTCCCCGCCCTAGTGATCGCAGCCTGCGGCCTTCTGTTTCGAAGTGGCTGCGCTTTCCGCAGGCCGTTTCTCAAGCCCTTCGAACAATCACGGGCAAGTTCTTCACGGAATCGTTTCTTTTCGTTAGCGCTTGTCCGACGGGTTTCGAGCTGTTGGGTTTGCCTTCAAGAAGGCGTCTAGAGGCACGGTCGCTGGAGCGTTCCTCCAGGGAGGAATCCATTGGTCAGATGCTATCCGTTTTCGGTTTAGCCACGCTGATCACCGCTAAGTCGCCGTGCAAGGCCTGGATGCGTTCCCGCACCCGCGCTTCTTGATGTCGAGGCACATCGATCAACAGGAGGACTTCTCCGGCCGCTAAGGCGTCTTGAAATCGGTCGAATTCCCGATTGTGTTCCTGACTGCCGATGAGGCCGCTGATCGCCGCACCGAAACCCGCACCAGCGACCATCCCCCCCAACAGAGTTTCCATCCCCAGCAAAACCCCAGGGGGAGGAAAGGCAATCGCGAGCAGGCCACCCAATAGCCCCGCGCCACCGCCCAAAACCAGGCCTCGTACCAATCCGCGGCGCAGTTCAGTGCGCTGCCAGACGCTGGCTTTAGGGAGTCCTTGCAACGCATGCATCAGTCCTGCCACCACATGAAATTGGGCGTGGGCGATGGCTTGGGATTCCAGCTCCTGAATCAGCCGCCGGCAGCTGGCTTCATCGGGCAACAGCACATAGAGTCTGCGCACAGCGCTCCATCCCTAATGCATCTCTGGATAGCCGATTTCCAAGCTGTCTGGATGCCCACCGCAGGGAATCTCCAAGGCCATGGGCGCATCCTGGGGAAAGCGTTGCGCTACTACCCAATGTTGCACCACCTCTCCCCCCAGTTCAGAAAGGGTTTTGAGCGCACCTCGCATCCGGCGACTATCGAAAAAGGCGAAGGGTTCATCCAGGAAGACGAATTGCGCTTCCCCCACCAATCGGGAGACCAGTTCTTGGGCTAACCCCAGGCGCAGTGCCAGCATGATCTGACGCTGGGTGCCGCTGGAAATCTCATCCAGATCCAGCAGATTCCGCTTGTCCCGAGAGTACACCCGGATTTGAAAATGTTCATCCACGTCCAAATGATCATAGCGACCTTCTGTGAACTGAGGTAGAGCTTGGCTCACCATGCCCCGCAGGTGTTCCCGGAACCGCTGAGACATGGCTTGTGCGGCACCCGCCAGGAGTTCTTGAGCGAGCTGGCGAACCGCTACTTCCTCCCGCAACGCCTGTAATTTGGATTGCAGTTTTCCCCGTCGGCGGTTCAGTTCTCGATGGCGGATTTGATCCGTGTGAATCCGTTCTAACGCAGCGATCTGATGGGCGCGCTCCCCACGGATCCGAGCAGCACAGTAGCGCAACCAAGCGATTTCATGGGCGATGGCCGCCCGCACTTCGGGAGCTGTGGCTTCCAGGCTGAGAATCCGTTGTTGCAGTCGGGAACGCCGTTCCGCATCCGGCCTTTCCACCTGGGGAGCCGCTGAGATCAGGGGCTCTTCCGGTATTTCCAGCTTCGGTTTCCCCAGCGGGGGCAGGCTAGCTTCCAGGGCTTCCAGCCGGTCTAGTTCCTGAGAAAGACGGCGGGCAGCCAGCCGGCGGCGGCGGTTCTGAAAGGCCAAAATGCCCAACCAGATCCACCAGAGGAGGAGCAGACCCCCGAGGATGGTTAAGAGATAGAGGAGGAAGGTTTCCGGGGATTGTCCCTCCGGTGTCAAGGTACTGAGCCAAGATCGGATTTCCGGCATGGGCCAGCGGTTTGGCTGAACGCCCAGCATGCCCCAGAGCACTAGGAGCCCCAACCAGGCAATCAGGGTGATGCTGGCGAGAAAACTCGCCAAGGCGCGCCGCAGGCCCTGAGCCCCTCGACTGCGATAGCGTTCGCAATATCGATCTCCGGCGGATTCCAAGGCCACGATGCGTTCCACAATCGCCCGCTCCCGACCTTCAAAGCTCGCGAGCTGGTCCTCGATCTCTGCGACTCGGGAGAGTTCCGGAGACAGGGTCTCCAACTCCTGTTCCAGCTCGGCAATCCGGCCTTCGGTGCGGACGATTTCTTCCCGTTTGTCCTCCGCCTCTCGGGCGAGTTCCGCAGCGCATCGTTCCAGGGGTGCAACCCCCACCATGGCCCGCACCGCTGGATTTTTCGGATGGGGCATGGTGATTTCCCGCTGAGCCAGATAGAGGGTTTCGATATAGGCCTCGAATCCATAGCCGAGCAAGCTGCGGATCTCCTGATCCACTGCTTCTACCCCGCGGGCCAAGGGTTCTTCCGGCGTGTCGGCCAGGGTCAGTCGGGCGGACTGCTCTCCATTGCGCACCAGATGGCGGCTCACCTGATAGCGCTTGCCCTTCGCTAAAAAACGCAGGCTTACCGCACCTTGGCCGGCGCCCCAGTGGACCAATTTTCCGATGCGGTCCCGATCCAAGGCATAGGTGCGCCCGAACAGGGCGAAGCAGATGATCTCCCCGATAGCGCTCTTGCCGCTTTCGTTATCACCGCTCAAGGCGATGATGCCTTGCTCCGGCAGATCGGCGAGGCGCAACACCCGATAGCGATGGAGGCGTTCCGCCTCCACCCGTTGAATGATCATGGCCCTTCCTCCCGACGCAATCGTTCTAAGGCAAGCGCCACCGCGGCTTGGAACTGGCGTTCATTCACGGCCTTGCCTGCATCTCGGCGTCGTTCCAACTCTTCTGCGCAGTACTTGGAAAACACGACGCTGGGCGGTTCATTCGCCACTTCCTTAGCTTTGGTGCTGAAGGGTAGTTTCATCATGGGCAATGCTCACTCCGGTGTGTTGGGCGGATCCAAGTCCTCCATCCGTTCTTCGCCCAAGATTCCGCGCTCCGCTCGCCATGCTTCTAGCCAGTTCAGATGGTGGCGGGTTTCTCGGGCGATCTCTTCCGCTAGGGCGCGCACTCGCATGTCCGATGCGCTGAGAAACGCGGCATAGAAATCTCGAATCCGCCGCTCATTGTACAGGGCGATATCTAGGGCCTCGGTGACCGTCATGAGATAATGCACTTTTGGTTCCAAGCAATCCTGCAGCGGGTCCGGACAATGCCATTTGAACTCCCAAGGGGCGAGCTCCGGCAAGGGGATCTCCTGAGCGCGTCTCTCGATCTCCTCAGCGCGACGGGCGCTGCGCCGAGCCAGCTGTTCAAAGAGCGCTGCGACCTCTGGATTGTGGTGCACCGCCATGCTTTGGGCTAACTGATCGTAGTGCTCGGCCGATTCCCGCTCCAGTTCCAGGGAATGGAGCAGGAATTCCCCCGGGCTTTCGATCTGAGCGGGGCCTCTGGGACTCATAGCCGGAATGCCTCTTCGATGGTGGCCAAACTGGTCCGTTGCGTCAGTTTCGGTTGCCAGACGGGAAGCTGTTGTGCATAGAGCACGCCCAGCGCCATGCCGTCGTCCCGATGGATCAATTCCGCCGCTCGCGCCGGATCCTCCGCGGTGCCCAAGCTACAGGGATGCACCTGCTGTTTCCAAGCGCGCTGCTCTGGTCGGAAGGTCTGGCAGGGGCTGAGCACATGGACGAAGGCGAAGCCCGGATGCTGGATCGCCTCCACGAACAGCTTGCTCAGGCCTGTGGGATCGCCGGAGAACCCCCGCGCGATGAAGCTGGCACCGGCGGCCAGGGCAATAGCCGGCGGTTGAAAACGGCGCACGCCGGTGCCGTGGGGGGTGAGCTTGCTGCGGGTCCAATCCGGCTGGGTGGTGGGAGAGGCCTGCCCCTTGGTCATGCCGTAGACTTCGTTGTCCATCACGATATAGGTGAAATCCATGTTGCGCCGGCAGGCATGCAGGAAGTGATTGCCCCCGATGGAGAAGCCATCTCCATCGCCGCCCACCGCGATCACAATGAGATCGGGCCGAGCGGTCTTGAGTCCCGCCGCCACCGCTAGGGCGCGACCGTGCACCCCGTGAAATCCGTAGGTATCCAGATAGGCGGGCAGGCGGGAGGAGCAGCCGATGCCGGAGACCAGGGCAAGCTGATCCTTAGGCAGCTTGAGATAAGCGAAGGCCTTGGTCAGGGCGGAGAGCACGGCGAAATGACCGCAGCCCGGGCACCACACGGGCGGAATCTGGGATTTGTAATCCTTGGCGCGCAAGGAAGGTGTTGGAATCGTAGCCATTTAGATCTCCGAGCGAACCGCCCGAACGATCTCCCCCGGGCGCAGGGGCAGGGGACCGGGTCGGGCGAAGGATCGGGCATGCGGAGGTAATACCTGCGCCCCGTGGAGATAGTGGAAGAGCTGTCCCGTCTGATTCTGTTCGATGACGAACAGTTGTTCCGCACCGGCTAGAGCTGCTTTCAGGGATTCCCGTCGCAGGGGAGCCAGGAGGCGCAGCAGGATCACCCGCGTGGGCTGGCCCGCCGCTTGCAGCCGCTGGGCCGCTTCCCGCACTGCCCCCGCGCTGGAACCCCAGCTGATCAGGCAGAGCGGCCCGGCGCCCTGGATCTCTGCCCAGGCCTCCCCATAGGCGAAGCCCTCGATCTTGCGGCGGCGCTTCTGCAATTGGGCCAGATGATCTTCGGCTAGGCTGGAGGGCACGCCCCGTTCATCGTGTTCCAACCCGTCGGCGGTATAACGGCAAGGGGATTCCCCGGGAATGGGCATGGGGGAAACCCCCGTATCCGTGTACAGATAGCGGCGGCAAGGTCGCTCTCGCGCCTGCTTGAGACGAGTCAAGGGCGTTTCGCAGCGGGGGGGTGGGTCCAGGATCGCGCGGGATTGCCCCAAAAATTGATCGCTCAGCACAATGGCTGCTGTTTGCAACTGTTCCGCCAGCCCCACCGCCCATTGAAAGGTAAAGGCGCAGTCCCCGATGTCCAGGGGTGCGAGGACCAGATGGGGGGCATCCCCGTGCAACCCGTAGAGGGCGATGTGCAGATCGGATTGTTCGGATTTGGTGGGAATGCCGGTGGAGGGCCCGACCCGCATCACATCGGCCACCAGGACGGGGGTTTCACTGGCCACCGCCAGGCCGATCCCTTCCATCATCAGGCTCAGGCCCGGGCCCGAAGTAGCGGTGAGGGAGGGCATCCCCCCGAAGGAACCCCCGAGGATCATGTTGATAGAGGCCAGTTCATCTTCCGCTTGCAACAGGGCGCCCCCCAATTGCTCCAGCTTCGGCGCCAGCCACTCCAACATTTCCGTGGCAGGGGTGATGGGATAGGCGGCCACAAAGCGCACGCCTCCCCGCAGGCTGCCCAGGGCGGCGGCCTCGTTGCCGCTCAGAAGCCAGCGGTTGGGATCGGGCCTGGGCTTGGGCAATCGGGCGAGATTAGGATTTTCCGCCGAAAAGCCCGCGCGGATGCAGGCCACCGCCGAATCGACCACCGCTTCCCCCTTGTGCCCGAGGACTTTTTGCACGCCTGTTTCCAGGGCCTCGCAGGGGAGCCCCAGCAGAGCGCCCGCCGTGCCCAAGGCCACTAGGTTCAGCCGACCGCCGGCAATTGCTGCAGCCCGCCGTTTCCAAGGCCGTTCCAAGCGGGGTTGGAGGCGAAGTTCCTCCGGCACCTCCCCCAGCGCGGGATCGTAGAGCACAGGGCTTGCCGTCCCCAAGGGGATTTCCTGGAGGAACCGATGGAAATTGCGCCAGTCCAGTGCGATCAACAGATCGAACTGATCGCCCATGCAGTACAGGGGTTCTGGAGAGAAGCGCACCATCGCAGCGGATTCACCCCCACGGATCTGAGGCCCTGCAGAGCGGGTCATCAGACCATAGAAACCTGCTTTCCCCAGGGCAGCGAGGAGGATGGACCCGGCAGTGACTGCACCGCTGCCGCCGGAACCGGTGATGGCGATGGATAGGCTGGCGGCGGATCCGCGAGGCAGTTCTTGAGGCATGGCATTTCCTCAGTTGAGATGGCGCTCAAGCGCTTCCTGCCTATACTAGCTCCTAGCTATTTTTCTGGGAACGGTCCCCATGCAGCGCATTCATCCCTTGCCCCCGGAACTCGTCCATCAGATCGCCGCTGGTGAGATCATCGAACGCCCGGCCTCCGTGGTGAAGGAGCTGGTGGAGAACAGCTTGGATGCGGGAGCGGATCAGCTGCTCATCGAGGTCTGGCAGGGGGGCATCCAGCGGATCCGGGTGCGGGACAATGGGGAAGGCATCGCAAAAGTTGATCTCCCCCTGGCCCTATTGCCCCATGCCACCAGCAAAATCGCTTGTTGGTCGGATCTGGCCGCCGTCCGCACCCTGGGTTTCCGAGGAGAGGCCCTGCCCAGCATCGCTGCCATTGCCCAGCTGTCCCTGTGTTCCCGCCGGCATGAAGAAGATCAGGGCTGGTGCGTCGAAGCATCGGGGGCGCCGCCCCGACCTGCTGCCCATCCCCCGGGGACCACTGCGGAAGTGCGGGATCTCTTTTACAAAGTGCCCGGGCGGCGCAAGTTCCTGCGCACGGAGCGGACGGAACTTGGCCACATTCAAGGATGGGTGCAGCGCTTTGCTCTGGTGCATCCGGATCGGGCTTTTCTGCTCCGGCACAATGGAAGAACCCTCTGGGATCTGCCCAAGGCCATCGGCGCAACCGCTCAGAAAGAACGTCTGGCCAGGCTGCTCGGGGAAGATTTTGTACAGCACGCCCTGGAGATCGCGGAGGCGAGCGGATCGACGCGATTGCAGGGTTGGATTGCTGGGCCCAGGCGATCCCGCAGCCAAGCAGATCAGCAGTTCTTCGCCGTCAACGGTCGGATCGTGCGGGATCGGCTCGCCAGCCACGCCCTGCGCCAGGCTTTCGAAGAAGTGCTGCCCCAGGGACAGCATCCGGCCTATTTGCTCTATCTAACCCTGCCTCCTGAAGAAGTAGATGTGAACGTGCATCCCAGCAAACAGGAAATCCGCTTTCGCAGCGGCCAGCAAATCCATGCCTTTCTGAAACAAGCGGTGCAAAAAAGGCTCGCTCAAGGGCTGCTTGGCAGCGCTTCCGCGCCCAGAACAGCTGTGGCTGCGCCTCGTCCACCCCAGCAGATCCCCATGCCCATGGCGGTGCGAGAACCCCAGGGGGTCTATGCGTTCAGCCATCAGGTGCAAGCGCCCGAATGCCCAGCCTCTCCCCCAGCGCAGCAAGCGGAGGCACTGCCGGAACCGATCCCCCCCTTGGGCTTTGCTTTGGCCCAGCTCCAGGACGCCTATATTCTGGCCCAGGGGGCGGAAGGACTCATCATCGTGGACATGCACGCAGCCCACGAACGCATCCTGTACGAACAGCTCAAATCCGCCTGGGACCGAGGTATAGCCTCCCAAGCCCTGTTGGTGCCCCGAATTCTCCGGCTCAGCTTGCCGGAAGCGGAGCTGGCGGAGCATCATGCCGAGCTGCTCAAGCGGCTGGGGCTGGTGGTGGATCGGGTGGGAGAACAGAGCTTCGCTCTCCGAGCTGTGCCCAGCCCCCTTCAAGAAGCGGATGCGGAATCCTTGCTCAAAGGGGTGTTGGCCGATCTGAAGGCGTTGGGGCAAAGCGACCGCATTCAGCGGGAAATCCATCGGGTGCTGGCCACCCTGGCTTGCCATGGGGCGGTGCGAACAAACCGCCGCCTGAGTTTGGCAGAGATGAACGCATTGTTGCGGGCCATGGAACGCACCGAACGGGCGGATCAGTGCAATCACGGCCGCCCCACTTGGATTCAACTCTCCCGTCAGGAGCTGGACCGGCGCTTTCAACGCCGGTAGCTCAGGCTTCTGGGAACACGGGCGCTTGCCATCGCTTGCGCTGGGATCGATGGCGCTTGGCTGGTCCCGCAGATGGGGCGGAGGACGTCGCTTCTTCCTGGGCTTCGGTGCCTGGCAAGCCGCTCGAATTAGGGCGATGAGCCGCCGGCGAGCGGCTTCCCGATCGGGCGGCATCGAACCGCAGTTGCACGGCGCTGACCCCCTTGTTCCCATGTTGCCCCCGGGATCTGGCGCACGAAAACCTTCAGTCGGAATCCTTGAGGACGATCTGCGGGTTGATCGAGAGGATGCGGCTCACGGGAAAACCCAGAAAGAAAGCGCTTATGCAAATTGCTCTTTTAGTACAGAATAACGAAATCGCCCCATCAAGGGATCCGTGGCAAGAAACCATCGAATTTCGCCTCTCCTGCATCTGTGGATGACTGCTGCACTCTTATGGATCTGAATTTTCTTCCCTTTGAGCAACCCATCGCCGAATTGGAGGCGAAGATCGAAGAGTTGCGCCGCGTCGGGCACGATAACCAGATCAATATCGAGGAAGAGATCGAGCGGTTGCAGGCAAAGAGCCACAGTCTCACCGCTAAGATCTTTGCCGAACTCACGGACTGGCAGATCTCGCAGTTGGCTCGCCATCCTCAGCGCCCCTACACCCTGGACTACATCCCTCGGATCTTTGAGGATTTTCAGGAATTGCACGGCGATCGCACCTTTGCGGATGATCACGCCATCGTGGGGGGCATCGCCCGCCTGAACGGGCGGCCCGTGGTGCTCATCGGTCATCAGAAGGGCCGAGATACCAAGGAAAAGCTCTATCGAAATTTCGGGATGCCCAAGCCCGAGGGCTATCGCAAAGCCCTGCGGCTCATGGAGCTAGCGGAGCGGTTCCGCCTGCCCCTGCTGACGTTCATCGATACCCCGGGAGCCTATCCCGGGATCGATGCGGAGGAACGGGGGCAGAGCGAGGCCATCGCCCGGAACCTGCTGGTCATGGCCCATCTGCGCACCCCCATTCTGTGCACGGTCATCGGGGAAGGAGGTTCCGGCGGTGCCCTGGCCATCGGGGTGGGAGATCGGCTGCTCATGTTGCAGTTCAGCACCTATTCGGTGATCTCGCCCGAGGGCTGCGCGTCCATCCTCTGGAAAAGTGCGGAGAAGGCGGAGCTGGCAGCCGAAGCCATGGCCATCACTGCAGAAAAGCTTCACGCCCTGCAACTGGTAGATGGGATCGTGCCCGAACCCCTGGGCGGTGCTCATCGTCATCCCGAACAGATGGCGGAGACCCTCAAGGAACAGCTCATCGCACAGCTGGACGAACTCTGCGACCAGGATCAGGAAGAACTGTTGGCACGTCGCTATCAGCGCTTGCTGGCCTTCGGTCGCTTTAAGGAGCAGAAACCCTAACCGTTGGAATACCTAGGATGAACGACGCAAAAACCCTTATCGAAACCGCCTTCGAAGATCGGGGGGCTATCAACCCTGGCAACGCAGATCCCCAGCTGCGGGCTGCGGTGTTGGACACCCTCGAAAAGCTGGATCAAGGCCAACTGCGGGTCGCGGAGAAGCGAGCGGGGCAATGGGTAGTGAACGACTGGGTCAAGAAGGCGGTGTTGCTCTACTTCCGCATCGAGGAAAATGCCTTCATCCAGGGAAGCTTCACAAATTATTACGATAAGGTGCCCGCCAAGTACCGGGATACAAGCCTACAAGACTTTCAATCGGGGGGCGTGCGGGTGGTTCCCCCCGCTTGCGTCCGCCGCGGCGCCTATATCGCTCCGGGGTGTGTGCTCATGCCTTCCTATGTGAATATCGGTGCCTATGTGGATGCGGGCACCATGGTGGATACCTGGGCCACCGTGGGTTCCTGCGCTCAGATCGGCAAGAATGTGCATCTGTCCGGCGGCGTGGGCATCGGGGGGGTGCTGGAACCCGTGCAGGCCGCGCCCACCATCATCGAGGACGATTGCTTCATCGGTGCCCGCTCGGAAATCGTGGAAGGGGTCATCGTGGAAGCGGGTTCCGTGATCTCCATGGGGGTCTACATCGGCAAGAGCACGAAGATCTACAACCGCATGACGGGCGAGGTGAGCTATGGGCGCATTCCCGCCGGTTCCGTGGTGGTCTCTGGCAGCTTGCCCGCCAAGGATGGGCGCCATAGCCTGTACTGCGCGGTCATCGTCAAGCAGGTGGACGAAAAAACCCGCAGCAAGGTGGGGATCAACGAGCTGCTCCGGGACATCTAGCCATGCATCCCACCCTCGATCTCGCTTCGGAACTCATCCGCCGCCCCTCGCTGACCCCGGAGGATGCGGGCTGTCAAGCCCTCATCGCCGACCGTCTGGAACCCCTGGGGTTCCGGTGTGAGTGGTTTTCTCGCGAGGGCGTGACCAATCTGTGGGCGAGACGGGGCACGGCGGGTCCCCTGCTCTGTCTCGCCGGTCATACCGACGTGGTACCCACCGGCCCCCGAGAAGCCTGGGACTTCGATCCCTTTGAACCCACTATTCGGGAAGGTCAGCTCTACGGGCGGGGCGCTGCGGACATGAAGGGGGGGCTGGCCGCCCTGGTTACTGCCGCCGAAGCCTTCGTGCGGGATCATCCCGATCATACCGGCTCCCTGGCCTTTCTGATCACCAGCGACGAAGAAGGCCCAGCGATCCATGGCACCGCTTGGGTGGTGCAACAGCTGGAGGCCCGCGGGGAAAAGATCGATTATTGCCTGCTGGGCGAACCCACCAGCGAAGCCCGATTGGGCGACTGCATCAAGAACGGCCGACGGGGGAGCCTCACCGGCTTCCTCAAGGTGCTGGGCAAACAGGGTCATGTGGCCTATCCCCATCTGGCCAAGAATCCCTTCCATGCCTGCGCCGCTACCCTGGCCGATCTGGTGGAAGAGGTATGGGACGAGGGGAATGCGTTCTTCCCCCCCACTAGCTTTCAGATCGCCAACCTGCACATGGGCACCGGTGCGGATAACGTGATCCCGGGCAGCCTCAGCGCCCAGTTCAACCTGCGCTTCTCCACGGAGCTGAACGAAGAAAAGATCCAAGCGCGGGTTGCGGAAATCCTGGATCGGGGAGATTTTGAGTATGAACTCCGCTGGCACCTGTCGGGACAACCCTTCTTGACGGCGGAAGGCGCGCTCATCGAGGCGGCGAAGGCAGCGGTGGAAGAAATCTTGGGTCAAACGCCGAAATTGTCCACCGGCGGCGGCACCTCGGACGGCCGTTTCATCGCCCCCACCGGCGCCCAGGTGCTGGAGCTGGGCCCCCGCAACGCTACCATCCATCAGGTGAACGAATGCATCGGGCTGGAAGAATTGGAACAGCTCTTTCAGATTTACCGCCGCATCTTGGAGAAGCTTTTGCTTAGTCCGACTTAGCCTGGTGGGCGCTGCAAACCGCAGATTTTTTCTCGACCCTGACGCAGCGTCGTTGGCATCTCGCAGAATTTGATAAACTGCTGAAATACCCCGTCCAGCGGAGCAAGCCATTATGAAGTCGTTCCCCTTCCTCTTGACGCTCGGGTTGTTAACCGGCTGCGCCACGGTTTCGCGCACGGGTCCGCCTGCACCGATCGAAGACGTTCACCGCACTCCCCCCCTGCCCAAACCTGTAGAAAAGCCTCGGGTAGAAACCTTCGCCTATCGTCCTCCGGGCACTGCCCCCGATGCTCCGCCGGAGGAAATCCAGGAAGATCTAGAAGAGAAACCGGTGCCCCAAACCCCTTCGGAAGCCTTCGCTTCTCTGCCTTCAGAATCGGCAACTCCAGAGAACCCGCACCAGCCGGCGGATGTGAGCAAAGCCCAAGAAGTCCAAACGCGATCTGAACCGAAGCCGGCCCCCAACTACAACGCCCCACCACCGCCCATGCCAGCGCTCTCCCCTGCCGTGCGTGCGCTCGTCTTGCAGGCGGAACAGCAGCGGGAGATGCGGGATTATGTGGGGGCAGCGGCCACCTTGGAACGGGCCTTGCGCATCGCCCCCCAGGAAGCCTATCTCTACAACCGGTTAGCACGGGTGCGCTTGGAACAGGGACAGTATGCCCAGGCGGGCAACTTCGCCCAGCGCTCCAATGCCCTGGCGAAGGAGCAACCCCAGCTCCAGCGGGATAACTGGGGGATGATCGCTGTCAGCCGTCAGGCAGCTGGGGATGCAGAAGGTGCCGCCGCTGCTCAAGCGAAGGCGCGGGGCGAGGGTTGAAAAGTTTTCCCCTGCGGGGTCCCTAGCAGGGGTTGTGAAATGATGGACCTTCGCTACCGCGAGGGGCAGGGCACCGGCGTGCCGGTAGCATCGTAGCAAGTGCCGGTATGTTGGATGCTGAGGGAACCTTGATCCCTCGTACCTGTGGTCGTGCCCTGATAACCTGCGCCCGAATCCGTTTGATATTGGGTGCTGACTGTACCGCTGGCGCTGCGGGGCCCCGTGCGAGAAAAGGTGCTTTGGGTGACCCCCTGTCCATAGCGACCCTGCCAGGCTGCGCCCCCCTGATGCTGCACATTGCCCGTAGCGCTGCGGGTGGTATAGCCCGCCCGCGCACCCTGGGCGCCTCCTGGTCCTCGGAAGGCACCACCGCTGGTTACCGCCGCATTGCCCTGTCCGTCAGATACTGCACTCCAACCGCGGGTTGCTCCCCCTCGGGGACCGCGCCAGCCGTGCACACCACCGGCGGTGTAACCGCCACTGGGGTTTTTATGTCCACCCACCGCCCCAGCCCGCCCCCAGCTCATGGCCTGTTGGCTCGTCAGCATCGAGAGAGAAACAGCGCAGAGAATCAGAGCTGTACGAATTTTCATGAGAAACCTCCTAGGCATTGTGTATGTTTTCTAAGTATAGTCAAAGCTGTGGAAAATCCTGATCCCGTTGGAGGTATTGGGGGAACGCCTGGATCGCGCGTTCAATAGGAATCGCCTTGCCAAAACCCACGCTGTAGACGGAACTGCCCTTGGCCACGTCCTTGGCCACATTGATCCCGATCACCTGGCCGTCCTCGGTGATCAAAGGCCCCCCGCTGTTCCCTGGCAGGATGGGCACATCCGTATGGATGACTTCCGGGGTCAGACGGGTGATAACTCCGGAGGTGACCGCATCGTGCATGCCCAGGGGATTGCCGATGGCGAACACCCGTTGCCCTTGGGAAAGGGGGTGGGAAGCGCCGAGCGCCAGAGCAGGGGTTCGGAAGCCCTCCGCTTGAAGCAGGGCCAGATCGTACTTGGAATCGATCGCTACCAATCTCGCATGGATCTCCGTACCGTCTTTAAGAATGACTTCAAAGACCCGAGCGGCGGCGCTGCGGCTCCGTTCAAAATTCAGGTCCCGCCGCCGCTTTCGCAAGATCTTCTGGATCTCCGCCAGCTTGCGTTTTGTCTTCCGGAAATCTTCCTTTTCCGCTCGATACCGCTTTTCCAGTTGCGCATAGGAAGCTTGCGCCCAGTCCCTAGCTTGAGGATCCGCCGCTTTCTCCCGCACCCGTGCATAGCCTGCCAGATTCCGCTTCATGCGCTGGAGTCGCTGGCGGCTTTCTTCCAGTTCCGCTGCTAGCCTCGCCGCTTCCTGTTCCTGGGCTTTCAACTGTTCTTCCTGATGTTGGAATCGCTGGGTCTCGGCCGGGCGGATCACATGGCGGTTGGTGAGAATATGTCCCTGCGAAGAGCAGAAGAACCCGGAACCCTCGCTTCTGCCATTCTTCACTGTGACCACCGAATAGGTGGCCCGAGCGATCGGCGTCATGGCTTCGGCGAGCCGATTTTCCAATCGTTGTAGCAAATCGCCTACAGGACGCTGCGATTCTGAAGGCGCAGGTTCCGACTCATAGCCCTGCAACAATTCTGCCTTCACCCCGGGGGGCGGCTCATCGGTAAAATGCCAGAGCCCCTGGGCATCCTGATAGCGGTAGATTCTGGCTTGGGCGCTATCGCCTGAGAGAACCAAACAGCAGAGCAGTAGATGGACTTGTATCTTCAGAAAGAAACCGCAGCTTTTCATGATCGTTGGAGAAGACCTAGAGGAAGTGCCATGCCGTTGTTTACCTGGTCGGAAAGGTTTAGCGTAGGTTCCCCTACCATGGATCGCCATCATCGACAACTGTTCGATATCATGAACCGGATGCACGAAGCCATGAAGGCGGGGGAAGCGGATGAAAAAATCCAAGCCCTCATCCGAGAATTGATCGACTACACGATCTATCATTTTTCCGAAGAGGAACGGCTCATGGCCCAGCAAAATTATCCTGGACTCATTGCGCAGCAACGCGCCCATCGGGCGTTTGTGGAGAAGATGCAAGCTTATCAGCGAGAAGCGGAACAAGGGATGGCTATTTTCGTGGTCAGCAAGGTGGCGAACACGGCCATGACCTGGCTCAAGGACCATATCTTGGTTATGGACAAGCAGTATGAACAGGCGTTGAAGGGCCTGTAATTTCGAGCACAACGATGCCTCCCCCCTCTCTTCTTGTTTTTCTGGTTCCCTTCCTGCTGTTCGGCGTCTTGGAAGCAGCTTCGGCCAGGCCGACCGAGCCGCAAACCGCGTCCAACGCAAAGGCAGTTCCGAAGACGGCGAAGGCAGCGCCATCCTCTTCTGCCGTTCTCGATCGGAAGGAACTCCGGGCCATGGTCGACCGCATCGCCGCGCAGCGGGGATTGGACAAGGCGATCGTGCACGCCATCATCGCTGTGGAATCCGCCTACAATCCGAAGGCGGTTTCTCCCAAGGGTGCCATCGGGCTGATGCAAGTCATGCCCAGCACGGCGGCGGATTACGGCATCCGCGATCCCGATCAGCTCTTCAATCCCGAGATCAATGTGCGGGTGGGCACCCGCCACTTTCAACGCCTGTTTAAGAAATACAAGAACCTAAGCCGGGCTATCATGGCCTACAACGCGGGGGAAGGGGCGGTCGCGCGGGGAAAGGGATTGGTTTATGCCGAAACCCGCCGGTATACCCAACGAGTGCTCAACCACTATTGGCGCAACCAGGGAAAGCAGGGGTTGTATCTCCAACCGACCCGGCTGAAATCCGGGCGCGTTCACCTGATCATTCCTTCGGCCATCGGCAGTTTAGTGCCGGGGCTCCATGCTGCGGGGCCCGAGAGCAAACCCATGTTCGTCTTGGAATCCAAGGATTAGCGTCCGACCTCTCCCGCTCTGGGTGGCATCTCCCAAGGTTGTGCGGGGGGATGCTGCCGCTCCAGTGCGAGGCGTTCGGGTTCATCGAGCACCATTGCGGCGGAGATTTGGCCCAGGGTGAGGGTGAGGGAAATGAGAATGCCCAGCATGGTGCAGCGCCTGTGTAGCTCTAATCTTAAGTATATTATTTATTACTTATATTAAAAGTCATTGAGGAAAATCACCATGCTCTACGCTTTTGGACTCGCTCAATTTTTCCATCAACTCGGGGTATTGATCTGGATCGGCGGGATGTTCTTCGCCCATTTTGCCCTGCGGCCTGCGGCGAACCAGCACCTGGAACCGCCCAAACGTCTGCCCTTGATGCTCGGGGTGTTACAGCGATTTTTCCCTTGGGTTTGGGCCGCCATCGCATTGCTCTGGAGCAGTGGGCTTTGGATCTTTTTAGGGATTGCCCAAGGGAAGATGGGCTTGTGGGTGCATCTCATGATGGGCATCGCCCTGTTGATGACCCTGATCTTCAGTGTTATCTGGTTTCTGCCCTTCCGCCAGCTGCGGGGGGCAGTGGATCAGCAGGATTGGTCTGCGGCGGGCAAGGCGTTGGCACGCATCCGGCAGCTCATCGCCACCAACCTGACTCTAGGTCTGCTCACGGTATTCATCGCCAGCGCAGGCCCTGGGTTCTTCGGCGCATTTTTCCAATCGGCGTTCCAATCCGCCTTTAGCCACTAGTCATTCTTCGTTCTCGCGGAGTCGAGCCGTGAGCTTTTCGAATTCTCGCTGCATCTCCAGGTTTCTAAAGGGTCGCAGGGCGGGCACCTGCCGTTTGAGCAGACCGTCCAACAGATGCTGGCTCGACCGTACCAAATGCACCAGCTCACCGGAGATCCGCACGGTTTCATAGGTATTCCAGGCGGTGGCGATGTCCGATTCCAGGGCGACCCGCGCCGCCGTTACCTGCCGGCCCTGCTCGTTGAGATATTGGCGATAGAGAGCAGCCGCCTTCAGGGTCAAGCGCTGCGCCCGCAGGTTGGCGCTCAGGATGCGGCGCTGGGCGGGTGCGGCCTGTTCCCAAAGGGCTTTGGTCCGTTCCATGAGCTGCTGGGCCTGATCAGCGATGGCATCGATCTGGGGAAGATATTTGCCCGCGATGGCCTGTTCTACCTGTAAATGCATCTGATGCAGGCTCTTGAGCAGGATCACATACATGCCGTAATAGCGGCGGGCGCTCTGCAAATCTTCTCCGCTTTCTTCCGTGAGCTTCTCCAACTGGGCGGTGATGGCTTTCACATTGCTGAAGACGATGCCCAGATCGATGAGATTGTCCCCCACCACGGTGGAGAGCAGCAGATCCACCTGATCATCGCGGATCGATAGACCCAGGCCCCGCAGTTCTTCGGCAAAGGTCTGCTTGATCTCTTCCAGGTGCTGTTCATACTGCGCGATGTCCCGCTGGCGGGCTTCGATGGCTTTCTCATAGTCTGCAGCGGTCTTCTCGATGAGGGATTCCCGAGGGGCAGAGATGCGCCGCTGGCGGTATTCGGCGATATCCCTTCTCGCTTGGGCGATCGCCCGTTGCAGCTGGGCGATCTGATCCCGATATTGCTGCACATTGGAGGTGGAGAGCACCGCAACCGCCTGATCCAGCAATCGATTGATGGCTGCCCGATTGGATTCCTGATCATCGCCAAACCAACTGCTCTCCGGCAGGGTCTTCTGCCTTTCCTCCAACGCCAGGGCTTCTTCTAGGGTGGGCAAGGTTTCCTCCCAGAGCTGAGCGAATTGATCTCGGGTGCGTGGAGTCAGATAGCGGCGGGTGTCCCGCCAGGCGATTTCCGTCTGATCCTGGGATTTCTGCCAGAGGGATTCCAAACTTTTCTGAGAATCTGTCCACCAGTCCTGCACCCGCTCCCAGAAACCTGCTTGGGCTGCGCTGTCCTCGGTATTCTCAGGACGCTCTGCGCAGGCGCTGGGGCTGAGCAGGAAGAGAGCGAACAAGGCAGTAGCGATGCGGTGCATGGGCGAATTCTGAGACGCTTGTGGATTTTGCGAAAGGGAACGGGCAAACTAGCGCAAACTGCGTGAAACAACTAGAACCGATGATACCCGAAAATTCCAAGCAGTCGGAGCATTCTGCTGCGGGCCTCTCCCTCTCTGAGGAAGATATCCTGGATGCCATGCGCCATATACCAGGCTATCTGGATATCACGACGGCGGACTTCCGCATGCTCTATGAACTCGCCTATCGTCATGCGCAAGAACGGTTGTTCGGTAATATCCAAGCGTCGCAGCTCATGCGTCGCTTGGCGCCCCTCCCCCAGGAACTGCCCTTAGATCAGGCGGTGCTGCGCATGGCGGAATCCGAAGCCAAGGGATTGGCAGTGGTGGAGGGTACCCGAGTGGTGGGGATGCTCACGGAAACGGATCTGTTGCGGCAGCTCGGCGTGAACCGCTTCGCCCAGCTTCTTCAGGGCCTGTTGGAAAACAAAGTGCAGATCGGTCCCTGCTGTCGTCGGGTTCAGGTGGCGGAAGCCATGACTAGCCCTGCGCGTGTGATTCCTCAGGATGCGGGCTTCGAGGCCATGCTGCGCGCCTTTCGATCCCATGGGGGTCGCAGCATGCCCGTGGTGGACGCGCGAGGCAATTATTTGGGCTTGCTGCTGCGGAAGGATTTTCTCTCCAGCTGTCAGGGAGAGCGGTTGTGAATCTGCGCCAGTATTTTTCCAAAATGCGCGGGGTTGCTCAGAGCGGGCCGCCTCGGGTGAGCCTATCCGAGGTGTTCTGGTCTTGGACCGGGGCCTTTTGTGGCATCGGTGCTGTAGCCTGGATCGGTGCCTTGATCGGAGATCCCCTGGATCAGGTGATGATGATCGGTTCCTTCGGGGCTTCCGCAGTGCTGGTCTACGGGGCGATCCGCAGCCCCTTGGCTCAACCGCGCAATCTCCTGGGCGGGCATATGATTTCTGCCCTGGTGGGGGTGCTTTGCTGGAAATTCATCGGGGAGATCCCTTGGCTTGCCCAAGCCCTAGCAGTTTCCACGGCCATCGCCCTCATGCATTTGACCAAAACCCTGCACCCCCCGGGCGGTGCCACCGCACTGATCGCCGTCATCGGTTCGGAGAAGATCCATGCCTTGGGATTCTTCTATATTCTCGTGCCGGCGACCCTGGGGCCCCTGATCCTCTTGCTCGTCGCCCTGCTCGTCAACAATATTCCCGCATCCAGACGCTATCCCGAACTCTGGTTCTAGCGGACGAGCCGCAGATAATAGGCACGCCTCGCTTCGTTGAGCAGCTTTTCAAACTCCCGAATATCGGATTCGATGAGCGCTCGGACTTCCTGAGTGCTCTTCCGCTGCTCCAACAACTCATTCCGCTCTTCTTCCAGGATCCGAATGCGCCGGAGGATCTGACTCGCTCGGAAGGAAACCACAGATTGCCCATAGCGCTGCTGGGCGTAGCGTTGGATCAACGCAGCAGCGCGCTTCCGGCTGCGAATCCGCCTTTGGATCTGGGCGGCTTCCGCTGCGAACTCTTGGGATTTCTGAAGCAGATTCTTCCGCAAGCTGAAGAGGTTCTGGACCCCCGCATCGAACCATTCCCGAATGTCCGCCGAGCACACTTGCTTCAAATGTTGTTTCGCTTCCAGATCATCGGGAATCGCCCGCAGGTGCTGATAGAGGACGGACCAGCTGTGATCTCGCGCTTGGAACAACCGGGTCATGAGATCCAAGAGCAATCCAAGAATGTGTTCGTATTCGATAGCGCTGTATTGATGGCTGGTTGCCTCCACCAGATTGGCGAAGTTCACTGCCGTTTCCAAGCAGATGGGATGCGTCTGATCCCGACAGGCTCGGCGATAGCGTTGGGCGAGATCCTGTAGGAAGAGACCGTATTCTTTGGATAGGAAGAACTGATTGCTGCGGATCTTAGCGGCCAGCAGATCCAAATGATAGCGAGCGGCCTTGATGTCCGCTTCCTTCGCCCCTGGTCGGAAGGACTGTTCCACGAGCTGAAGACAATGTTGCAGGGGTAAGCCCAGCGCTTCCCGATGATCGGGCGCTTCCGGCTGTTCCCTAGATTTATGCAGCCATCGGGGAGAAAGCCGATGGTGATTGGGTAGAAACCATTTGATCGAGGCCATCTTCATACACCTGGTGCAGAAATAGAAAAATGCTCTGCTAATTTCAACTTAAGTATATTACAACTTAACGAAATGCTAAACTCAAATCGGATTTCTCCACACTCTGATAGTTGCGGTGGACACGGGGGGTGAGTGCACAGAACAGAGCATAGCTGAGTGTTCCCGCTCGAACAGCAATCTCCTCCACCGGCAGTCCTTGCCCCCAGAGGGTGACAACCGCTCCTAATTCCGCCTGCACTCCTCGCAAATCCAAGGCGATGCTATCCATGGATACTTGACCAATGAGGGCAGCCCGCTGGTCCCCTACTAATACGGGCGTGCCATCCGGTGCATGGCGAGGATAACCATCTCCATAGCCCACAGCCGCGATGCCGATGGGCATGTCTTCCGGACAGCGGTAGCGTCCCCCATAGCCGATGGGATCGCCTCGACGCTGGCGTCGGATCGCTAAGAGCCGGGTTTGAAAGTGCATGACCGGGCGAAGCCCACAGGCTTGGGCGCTGCGGTTGCGGAAGGGAGAAGCACCGTAGAGCAGGATGCCCGGGCGCACCCATTGGGTGCGGCTCTGAGGAAAAGCCAGGATCCCGCCGGAATTTCCGATGCTCAGGGGATGCGGATAGGATTCGGCCAGCGCGTGCAAGCGCTGGCACTGTAGAACCGTGCGGGGGTCTTCCGGATCATCCGCATTGGCTAAGTGGGTCATGAGACCGATGGCAGCCACCGCCGGCAATGTTTCCAATCGAGCGAGCTTTTCCGGTACCTGTTCAGGTGCGAAGCCCAATCGATGCATGCCTGTGTCCACTTTGAGCCAGATGCGCAACTTCTTCCTGGGATTTGCCTGAGCCAGGAGAGTACATTGCAGATCCTGATGCACCACCAATTCCAGCCCATGATGTTGGGCGGCTGCAAGCTCTTCTCGGTTTAGGGCGCCGGTTAACACTAGGATCGGTTGCCGAATGCCCGCCGTTCTCAAACGCAGGGCTTCGGACACCCGCGCCACGCCGAAACCATCCGCTTCCGAAAGCGCAGCTGCTACGGGTACCAAGCCGTGCCCGTAAGCATCTGCCTTGACAATCGCCCAGATTTTACTGTTCGGCGCCTGGCGGCGGGCGACCTGAAGATTATGCTTCAGAGCCGCCAGATCGATGCGGGCCCAGGGTCCGATGAGCATCCCTAAATTTCCGATTCTTAATTGGGGTCGGGAATGTAGTTCTCGAACTTGGTGAACTGCTTCAAGAAGGTGAGATTGACGGTGCCAGTGGGACCATTCCGATGCTTGGCGATGATGATCTCCGCGATCCCCTTGTCCTTGGTGTCCGGATGGTACACCTCATCCCGATAGATGAAGAGGATGAGATCCGCATCCTGTTCAATGCTGCCCGATTCCCGCAGATCTGACATCAGAGGCCGCCGATCAGCGCGATTTTCCAAGCCCCGGTTTAACTGGGACAGGGCGATCACAGGTACTTGCAGATCCCGCGCCAAGAGCTTGAGGGCGCGAGAGATCTCCGAGATTTCCGCCGTGCGATTTTCCCGATGACCAGGCACCTGCATGAGCTGGAGATAATCGATGATGATGAGGGCTAGATCTCCCTGATCTCGCTTAAGGCGTCTCGCCCGCGCATGCAGATCCGTAGGAGAGAGGGTGGAACCATCATCGATCAACAACGGTGCGTGTCGCAGTTGGTTGAGGGCTTGAATAATACGAGGCCATTCTTCTTCCACCAGTCGGCCCGTGCGCAAGCGGTGCTGATCGATTCTTCCAAAGGAAGAAAGCAGCCGGATGGCTAAGGAATTCCCAGGCATTTCCAGGCTGAAGAAGGCCACCGGACGCTTCGCATGCAAGGCCACATGACCGGCGATTTCCAGCGCAAAGCTGGTCTTTCCCATGGCAGGGCGTCCGGCGATGATGATGAGATCGGAGTTCTGAAATCCCGCCGTCATCCGATCCAGATCTCGGAAGCCAGAGGACAGGCCAATGAGGCTGCTTCCCTGCTGATAATAGGTCTCAATGCGGTCGATGGCCTGGGTCAGCAGGCGATCCAGAGGCTGGAATCCCCCCTTTCCTATTCCCTGCTCGCTGATCTGAAAGACGGTTCTCTCCGCTTCGTGGAGCAGATCGGAAACCGACTGCCCCTGAGGATTCCGGGCCAGGGCCTGTATCATCCCCCCTGCCTCCATGAGCTGCCGGAGCAAGGAGCGCTCCCGCACGAGGTCCGCATAGGCTTCACTGTTGGCGGCTGCCCCAGCCTGAGCGAACAGTTCTTCCAGATAATCAGCCCCGCCGACGGACTCCAGCTGACCCTGTTCTCCCAGATACTCGATCAGGGTGACGACATCAAAAGATTTGCCCTGATCTGCGAATTGCTGAATAGTCTGGAAGAGCAGCTGATGTTCCCGCTGGTAGAAATCGCGGGCAGCGACGCGGTCGGCAATCTGTTCCCAAACGCGATAATCCAGAAGCAATGCCCCCAACAATGCCCGCTCTGCACGAAGGGCTTGGGGGACTAGGGATCCCTCCCTCCATGGAAACGATTTCAACACGTTCATCCCCTGCTAGGCAGAACGGAGTTCGTAACGGGTGCTGCAATAGGGACAGGTCACCTGACCGGTGGATTCGATGGGGAGATAGAC
This sequence comes from Chromatiaceae bacterium, assembly GCA_027078745.1. Taxonomy (GTDB): domain Bacteria; phylum Pseudomonadota; class Gammaproteobacteria; order Chromatiales; family Chromatiaceae; genus JALWWO01. Next base: position 235,460 of record JALWWO010000020.1, on the reverse strand, counting down.
CCGAGGATGGCTGTTCCACAGCGTGTTCGGGTCCCGGGGACAGGCTAAGGGGAGCTCCTGAGGATAGACGGGGATCACTGGACGAGTGGATGCTTGATCGGCTGCCATCGCGCTTTCCTCCTACACAAAGCTAAGCCACTCGGGATGCGCTTCCCGGCGGCCATGGACCTGATCGAAATACAACCCCTGGAGCCGCTCGGTGATGGGACCTCGGGTTCCCGTCCCGATGCGCCGCCCGTCCACCTCTCGGATCGGGGTTACTTCGGCAGCGGTGCCCGTGAAGAAGGCCTCATCTGCAATATAGACTTCGTCCCGGGTGATGCGCTTTTCCACCACCGGAATGCCCAGCTCTTGGGCGAGGGCGATGACGGTGCGGCGGGTGATACCGTCCAGAGCGGAGGTGAGGTCCGGTGTGTAGAGGACGCCATCCCGCACGATGAAGATGTTTTCTCCGCTGCCCTCCATGACATAGCCTTCCGCGTCCAGCAGCAGGGCTTCATCATAGCCATCCCGCAGGGCCTCCTGCAGCGCCAGCATAGAGTTCATATAGTTGCCGTTCGCCTTGGCGCGGCACATAGTGATGTTCACATGGTGGCGGGTGAAGGAGGAAACCCGAATGCGGATGCCCTGTCGCATGTTGTCTTCTCCCAGATAGGCACCCCATTCCCAGGCAGCCACCATGCAGTGCACTCGGAGCCCATCCGCCCGCAGCCCCATGCCCTCGGAACCGAAGAAGCACATGGGCCGGATGTAGGCGGATTCCAACCCGTTTTCCCGCACCGCCGCCCGCTGGGCTTCGTTCAGGGTTTCCTGATCGTAGGGCAAGGGCATGCCCAGGATATGGGCCGAGTTGAATAGGCGGTTGGTATGATCCTGTAATCGGAAGATCGCAGTGCCCCGGTCGGTCGCATAGGCGCGGACCCCTTCGAATACCCCCATGCCGTAATGGAGTGTATGGGTCAGCACATGGGTTTTGGCATCGCGCCAGGGCACCAGGGCGCCGTCCAGCCAGATCCAGCCGTCCCGGTCTGCCATCGTCGTCATCGCATCCTCCGATCAGTCTTTCGCGCGCAAACAACATAGCACATCAGGCCTGCATGAGCCGCTGCCAAAGGCGCTGCACCTGCTGGCGTTCCTTCCGGAGCTGATGGGCGGGCACGAAGCTGGGCTGTTCCTGCAAGGCGCTCCGATGATAGGCAGCTCTCAGCGCTTTATAAGCCTCCCGCAAGGCTTCGGCACTGCGATCGGGCAGGAGATCCAAGGATTCCAGGGTATCCAAGAGCCGGATGTTGTCCGTCCAGCGCGTGAGGGCGGGATGGCGATGAGCCCATCGAAGCACCGCGTATTGCACGAGGAATTCGATGTCCACGATGCCCCCAACGCCCTGTTTGAGGTCGAAGCGTTCCCCGTCGCTCCGATCCAGATTAGTGCGCATCTTCTCCCGCATGGTGCGCACCTCCGTTTGCAACTGCTTGGGGTCCCGCGCTCGACAGAGGATTTCCCTTCGGATCGCCTGGAACGGCGCGAACAGAGTGGGATCCCCCGCCACTGGCCGCGCCCGCACCAGGGCTTGATGTTCCCAGGTCCAGGCCTCTTCCCGCTCGTACTGGGCAAAGGCGCTCAGGGCGCGAACCAACAGGCCTTTGTTGCCGTCCGGCCGCAACCGCATGTCTACCTCATAGAGCTGTCCCGAGGGGGTGCGGGTGGTGAGCATGTGCACAATGCGTTGTCCCAACCGGATATAGAACTGATCATTGGCGATGGAGCGCTTCCCCTGGGTCATGGACTGGTGCCCCGGTCTGCCCTGGAGGAACACCAGGTCCAGATCCGAACCATAGCTCAGCTCTATCCCCCCCAACTTGCCGTACCCCACTATGAGAAAGTCCGAACGATCCGGGGGCACACCGCCGGGGGCACCGTATTTTTTCCGAAGATAGGCTTCTGCCGGATCGATCACCCCTTGCAAGGTGACTTCGGCAATTTCCGTGAGGTAGTCGCTCACCACCATCAGGGGGATCGCGCCCACGAGATCTGCTGCGGCTACCCGCAACCGATTGCCCTGGGCGAACTGGCGCAACCGTTCCATCTGCTGTTCCAGATCCTCGGGATCGACCGCTGCCAGCAGCGCCCGGAGTTCCTCTTGCAAATCCGCCCGCCGCAAGGGGGCATAGAGCCTTCTGGGGTCTAACAGTTCATCCAGCAATAGGGGATGGCGGGCGATCTGCTGACTGATCCAGGGACTTTTCGCCGTGAGCTGGGTGAATTGAGTCAAAATTTGGGGCTGTTCCAGCAGCATGGCCAGATAGGCGGTGCGGCGCACTATGGATTCCAGGGGCGGCAAGATCCGCTTGAGTACTCGATCCGGTGCCTCTGTCTGACCCACGGCAGCTAAGAGCTGAGGCATGAGCCGGTCCAGCCGTTCCCGACCGCGGGCGCTCAGATGGCGGCATTGGGTGCCCTCCCGAAAGCGCGTGAGCTGTTGCAAGGCTTCTTCCGGTGCCTGAAATCCCCCTGAGGCCAAGATGTGCAGTGCAGCTTCTGTGCCCTGCCAGACCTGCACCCAAGGGGATTCCTGAGGATCGGGTTCACCGAACAGGGCGTCGAACTGGGCTTGCACGCGCTGCCGATGGGCGGCGAGCACCTGCGCAAAACTAGGCCAATCTGCATAGCCCATGGCCCGAGCGATGCGCCATCGTCCGGCTTCCTCTTGGGGCAAGCGGTGCGTTTGCTCATCCCGCCAGGCCTGCAAGCGGTTTTCCAGCCGCCGCAGAAAGACATAGGCTTCGTCCAACTGTTTTGCCACGGTCCCCGACAACCACCCCTTTTCCGCCAGCACCCGCAGAACCGTCCGGATGGGTCGGATCTGCAGGGCGGGTTCCCGACCGCCGCGGATCAGTTGGAAGGTCTGACCGATGAATTCGATCTCCCGAATGCCCCCAGGCCCTAGCTTGATGTGATCTTCCAGGCCCTTGCGCTGCACCTCCTGGCTGATGCGCTGTTTCAGGCTGCGCAGGGCTTCGACAGCGCCGAAGTCCAGATAGCGGCGGTAGATGAACGGCTGCAACAGCTTCATAAGCTGCTGCCCATCCGCCGGAGGACCTGCTACCACCCGCGCCTTGATCATGGCATAGCGCTCCCATTCCCGCGCCTGGGATTGATAATAGTCCTCCATCGCCCCGAAGCTGATGACCAAGGGGCCCGCGCTGCCAAAGGGACGCAATCGGGTATCCACGCGGAACACAAAGCCCTCGGGGGTGGGCGCTTCCAAGACCTGGATCAACTGGCGAGCCAGCCGAGTGAAGAACTGTTCGTTGGTCCGAGGACGCTTGCCATCCGTTTCCCCGGCGCTGGCGTAGGTAAAGATGAGATCCACATCGGAAGAAAGATTGAGCTCTCGGGCACCCAGCTTGCCCATGGCGAGGACCACCAAGGATTGAGGATTGCCCCGAGGATCTCGGGGGGTGCCCCATTCCGCCCGCAGGGCCTTTTCTAACCAACCGAGCGCCTGGGAGATACAGGCTTCCGCTAGGTCGCTCAGGTCCGAAAGGGTTTCTTCTAGGGGTACCTGCAAACCGATGTCCCGCCAGATGATCCGAATCATCTGGCGGCGGCGGAATCTCCGCAGCTGCCGGCTGAGTGCCCCTGATTCTGCAATGCCATCGAGGGCTTTTTCTAACTGTCGGGTCAAGATATCCGCAGGAAAAGGGCGATCCAGATCACCGCTTTCCAACAGTTCAGCGAAGATTTCCGGCTGCCGCACACAGGACAAAGCGACAAACTCACTGGCTTCCCAAACCCGCTGCCGGGCTTGGCTAAAGCCTGGATCTGTGGGCACCCGGATTCCCCGTGCCGCTGCCCAATCGCACCAAACCTGCCATTTGTCCTCGTGCATAGGGATCTCCCCAATCGCGCATCGCTGGAACATTCTTTGTACCCTAGAAAGAACCCTTCTGTTGCACAACTCATCAGGCCGTTTCCATGATTCAGCTCCTGCGCATCGCTGGTTTTCTGCCCTTTGTGGTCATGGTCTTTCTCAATGCCTTCGTGGACCTGGGCCATAAGATCCTCATTCAGAACACCCTGTTCAAGATCTACGCGGGCAATACGCAAATATTGCTCACCGCCCTCGTCAACGCCCTGATCTTGCTGCCCTTCATCCTACTCTTCACCCCGTCCGGCTATCTGGCCGATCGCTTTTCCAAGCCTCGGGTCATGCAAATCAGCGCCTGGCTGGCGGTGGGGCTGACCCTGGGCATCACCCTGTTCTATTACCTGGGCTGGTTCTGGCCCGCCTTTCTCATGACCTTCCTGCTGGCCGCCCAGAGCGCCATCTATTCCCCAGCGAAATACGGCTACATCAAGGAATTAGTGGGGCAGGAAGCGTTAGCTCGGGCGAACGGTTTGGTACAAGCCACGGTGACCTCCGCCATCCTGGGGGGCATCTTCGTGTTCTCTGTGCTCTTCGAGCGGAATCTCGCCGGACAGACCTATGCGACCCCTGGCGAGGTCATGCAATTGATTGCGCCCTTGGGCGGGTTGCTCGTAGGCTTTTCCATCCTGGAACTCATGCTCGCCTACCGGCTCCCCCAGCGCTGGCCGGGGAATTCGGCCCTGCGGTTCGACTGGACGCGGTACCGGCAAGGCCGCTATCTGGTGGAAAATCTGGCGGAAGCACGGGGCAATCGGGTGGTCTGGCTGTCCATCGTGGGATTGTCCCTCTTCTGGGGGATTTCCCAAGTCCTGGTCGCCGCCTTCCCCGCCTTCGCCAAGGCTGCTTTGGGAGAAACGGATACAGTGGTGATTCAGGGGGCTATGGCGGCTTCGGGCATCGGCATCGTTCTGGGTTCCGTGATCGCCGGGCGGATCTCCCGCACCCATATTGAAACCGGCCTCATTCCCGTGGGTGCCCTGGGTATCGCCTTCTGCCTGTTCCTGCTGCCCGAGTTGTCCCGCATCTGGGCCCAGGGCCTGAACTTCTTCCTCTTGGGCGTGCTGGGGGGGTTTTTCATCGTGCCCCTCAACGCTCTCATCCAGTTCAACACCGAGGAACACAGTTTGGGGCGCATCCTGGCCGCCAATAATTTTGTGCAAAATTTGGTCATGCTCAGCTTCCTGGGGTTGACGGTAGTCGCCGCCTTCCTGGAGAGCGGCAGCGTGCGCATCATCCAAACCTTGGGCCTGATCGCCCTGCTCGGCGCGGCGTACACTCTCTATCAATTGCCCCAATCCCTGGTGCGCTTTCTGGTGGCGCGGGCGGTGGCCCTGCGCTATCGGTTGCAGGTCATCGGGCTGAAGCATCTGCCGCCGGAAGGGGGGGTGCTGCTCCTGGGCAACCATATCAGCTGGATCGATTGGGCTATGGTCCAGCTCGCCAGCCCTCGGCCGGTGCGCTTCGTCCTGCTGCGCAGCATCTACGAGCGCTGGTATCTGCGGTGGTTCTTCGACTTCTTCGGCGTCATTCCCATCTCCGGCACCCAGAGCAAAGGGGCTTTGCAGGCGGTTTCCGAGCGGCTCAACGCCGGGGAAGTGGTCTGCCTGTTTCCAGAAGGGGCCATCAGCCGCAACGGGCAGCTGGGGGAATTCAAGCGGGGTTTTGAACGGGCCGCGCGGACCGTTCGATCGGGCATCATCCTCCCCTTCTATCTGCGGGGACTCTGGGGCAGTGAATTTTCCTTCGCCAGCGATAAGATCAAGCAGAATCGGGGCGCGGGCCGGATGCGGGAAGTAGTGGTGGCCTTCGGCAAGCCTCTGCCCCTGCAGTCGAACGCAGAACAGGTCAAGCAAGCGGTTTTCGAACTGTCCATCAGCGCCTGGCAGACCTATGCGGCCAGCCTGCCCACGGTACCCGAAGCTTGGCTGCGCGCGGCGAGCCGCAATCTGCGGGCTTGGGCCATCGCGGATGCGGACGGCACCCGATGGACTAACCGCCGGTTGATCGCCGCGGTGCTGCTCTTCAGCCGCCGCATCCGCCGCCTAGCACCGGAATCGCGGGTGGGTGTACTCCTGCCCCCTACGAGCGCCGGCGCCATCGCGAACTTAGCAGTGCTTCTCTGCGGTAAGACGGTGGTGAACATCAACTACACAGCACCACCGGAAGCCGTGCGGGCAGGACTGGCTCGGGCGGGGGTGAAGACGGTCATCAGCGCCCAACGCTTTCTCAAGAAATTGTCGGGGCGGGGGATCGACGGCACCAGCCTGATCGGAGATGCCGAGCTCCACAGCATGGAAGCGCTGAAGGCCACCATGGGCAAGGGAGAAGGTTTGCTGATGTTGGCCCTGGCCGGTCATCTGCCCGTGCGCTGGGTGCTCGCCCTGTTCGGCCATCGGGCCCAGCCGGAGGACACCGCTGCCATTCTCTTTTCCAGCGGCAGCGAGGGCACCCCCAAGGGCATTGAACTGAGCCATCGGAACCTCCTGGCCAATGTGCGCCAGACCGCCGACGTGCTCAACATGGATGTACAAGATGTGGTGCTGTCCAATCTGCCTCTGTTCCATGCTTTCGGCTTGACAGTAACCACCTTCATGCCCTTGCTAGAAGGTTTGCCCCTAGTCTGTCATCCCGATCCCACAGATGCCTTGGGCAATGCGAAGGCCATCGCCCGCTATGGGGTTACTCTGCTGTGCGGTACCTCCACCTTCCTGCGCCTCTACAGCCGGAACCGCCGGATTCACCCCCTCATGCTGGCTTCCCTGCGGTTCGTGGTCGCCGGTGCGGAACGCCTAGACCCAGCGGTGCGAGAAGCCTTTGCCCTTCAGTTCGGCAAGACCATCTACGAAGGTTATGGGGCGACGGAGACCTCGCCGGTGGCAAGCTGCAACCTGCCGGATTGTCTCAACACTGATGATTGGACGGTGCAAATCGGCAATAAGCCGGGCACCGTGGGCATGCCCCTCCCGGGCACCAGCTTCCGCATCGTGGACCCGGAGACCCTGGAACCCCTGCCCACCGGAGAGGCGGGCTTGATCCTCATCGGCGGGGTGCAGGTCATGAAGGGCTATCTGGAAGAGCCGGAGAAGACGGCGGCCGCCATCATAGAGATCGACGGGCAGCGCTGGTATAAGACCGGCGACAAGGGACAATTGGACCGGGATGGCTTCCTCAAGATCCTGGATCGCTACTCCCGCTTCGCCAAGATCGGGGGGGAGATGATCAGCCTGACCCAGGTGGAAGATCAGGTCCGTCGGATCTTGCAAGAACCGGAGCGGGAACTCGTGGCGGTGAATCTGCCGGACGAAAGGAAAGGAGAACGCATCGTGCTCCTGGTTGCCGGCGAACTGGACGGGGAGGGGCTGCGCCAAGCCCTGATCCGAGCGGGCTGCAACCCCTTGACCATCCCCGCCGCCGTTTATTCGGTGGAAGCAGTGCCCAAGCTGGGCAGCGGCAAGACCGACTTCGCCAACGCAAAACGACTCGCCGCTCGCCTCTAGGAACTAGAGGCTAACTCCTAGTTGCTATCTACTTGATCTTGCCCTCTCTGTAGAGCACATGCTTGCGGACCACGGGATCATATTTCTTGAGCTCCATCTTCTTATTGGGCTGATTGCGCTTGTTCCTAGTCGTGGTATAGAAATGCCCCGTGCCCGCAGTAGAATTGAGCCGGATCTTCTCCCGTGCTGCTTTTGCCATCTCAATGCCCTCCTAAATCTTTTCTCCTCGGGCCCGCAGGTCGGCGAGCACTGCATCAATGCCTTTTTTGTCGATGATCCGCATGCCTTTGCTGGAAACCCGCAGGCGGACCCATCGGTTTTCGCTCTCCACCCAGAACCGATGGTAGTGCAGGTTGGGTAAGAACCGCCGCTTGGTCTTGTTGTGCGCGTGGGAAACATGATAACCGATCATCGGACGTTTACCGGTCACTTGGCAGACTTTTGACATGGTGCGTCCCTTTTGAAAAGAGAAAAAAATTAATTTTAAAATGATAACGGGTCTTCCCTAGGGCTACAAGCGCCTATTCCTCAGAGTAAACCCCGTTCAGCAAGGGAGACGCCTTCTCCCTCGCCGATGATGACATGATCCAGCACCCGCACTTCGATGAGGGCGAGGGCTTCTTTGAGCCGATGGGTGATCCGAATGTCCGCCTGGCTGGGTTCGGCAACGCCCGAGGGATGGTTGTGGGCGAAGATGAGAGCCGCGGCATTGATTTCTAACGCGCGGCGCACCACCGCTCGAGGATGGACGCTGGCGCCGTCGAGGGTGCCCTGAAAGAGCTCTTCATAGCGCAACACGCGGTGGCGCTGGTCCAGGAACAGACAGGCGAAAACCTCGTCGGGGCGATGATAGAGCTGGCTCTTGAGAAAAGCGCGCACCGCTTGGGAGTCCGTGAGGCTCGGACGCTGCATCGTTTCCGCCAGATAGCGCTGGCTCATCTCCAACACTGCCTGAAGCTGGGCGAACTTGGCGAGACCTAACCCTTTGTGGGCACAGAATTGTTTCTGATTTGCAGAAAACAGCCCTCGAAGCCCGCCGAACGCCTGCAATAGATCCCGGGCCAGATCCACTGCGCTGCGGCCCGCCACGCCGGTGCGCAGGAAGATCGCTAACAGCTCCGCATCCGTGAGGGCTCTGGGACCCCGTTGCAAAAGCTTTTCCCGAGGTCGCTCTTCTTCAGGCCATTGGGTGATGGGCATGTTCTCTGGACCTTTCAGCACGGAAGATCCGCTACAATGCGAAAGATTTTCTCGGAGCATCCAAGGTTTTGGCAGATCGATTGAAACGCATTGTACTCGGGATCGGGGGGGGGATCGCGGCCTATAAGGCGGCGGAGATCGTTCGATTGCTGCGGGCACGGAATGTGGAAGTTCGGGTCATTCTGACGAAAGCCGCCCAAGCCTTGATTCAGCCCCTGACCTTCCAAGCCTTATCCGGTCATCCGGTGGGCACCGAGCTGTTCGAGTCCCAGGGGGAAGCGGGGATGGATCATATCGAACTCGCCCGCTGGGCAGATACCTTGCTCATCGCCCCTGCGACGGCAGATCTCATGGCCCGCTTGGCGTGCGGCCTGGCCGATGATCTGCTCACCACCTTGGCGCTCGCTTCGGAAGCGCCCCTGTACCTCGCCCCCGCCATGAACCGCGCCATGTGGCAGCATCCGGCCACCCAAGCCAATCTCCATCAGCTCCGCCGCCGCGGGGTGCAGATTCTCGGACCTGGAGACGGTCCCCAAGCTTGTGGAGAAACAGGACTCGGGCGCATGTGGGCACCGGAAGCCTTAGTCAATGCCCTGTTCCCCAAGGATGCAGGCAGGCTGAAGGGCGTGCGGGCAGTGGTCACCGCAGGACCTACCCGAGAAGCCTTGGATCCCGTCCGCTATCTCAGCAACCGCAGCTCCGGGCGCATGGGTTTTGCGGTGGCCCGAGCGCTGGCAGATCGAGGCGCCCAAGTGCGCTTGATCCACGGTCCAACCTGCCTGCCTCCGCCATCGGTGCGGGAGATTGTCCGAGTGGAATCTGCCCTGGAGATGGAAACAGCAGTGATGGAACGGATGGGAGATTGTCAGCTTTTCGCGGGCGTGGCTGCGGTAGCGGATTATCGGGTGGCCCGGGTAGCGCCGCAAAAGATCAAGAAGGGCGCGGATACCCTGCAACTCCAGCTTGTCAAGAATCCCGACATTCTAGCAGAGGTGGCAAGCCTGCCCAACCGACCCTTCACAGTGGGCTTCGCCGCGGAGACGGAGAACCTGGAGCAGCACGCCCGGGAAAAGCTCCGGAAAAAGAAGTTGGATATGATTGCTGCCAATCCGGTGGGGCAAGCGGGTTCAGGCTTCGAATGCGAGGAGAATCAATTGCTCGTCCTCTGGCCCGGCGGAGGCAAAGCCCTTCCCGCCGGCCCCAAGGATCGCCTCGCAGAGGCTCTGGTAACCCTGATTGAGGAACGCTATGTTGCCCAAATTACAAGTGAAGGTGCTCGATGAGCGCCTGGGGGAACAATTCCCTCTGCCCGATTATGCCACCGAGGGTTCGGCGGGCTTGGATCTCCGCGCCATGGTGCGGGAACCCTTGACGTTACTGCCGGGCCAAGCGGAACTACTGCCCACGGGTTTGGCGATCCACATCGGCAATCCAGGGGTTGCGGGCATGATCCTGCCCCGCTCCGGCCTCGCCCACCGCCACGGCATCGTGTTGGGGAACCTGGTGGGGCTCATCGATTCGGATTATCAAGGGCCCCTGTTGATCTCCTGTTGGAATCGGGGCACCGCGCCCTTTCGGGTCGAGGTCGGCATGCGGATCGCCCAGCTCGTCCTGGTGCCCGTGTTGCGGCCTGCATTCGAGCGGGTCGAGTCCTTTGCGGATTCTCCAAGGGGAGCCGGTGGGTTCGGGCATACCGGTCAGTACTGAAGAAAGCCTCGGAAAGATCAAGGTATCGAAGATGCAATTGCCTTCGTCCATGCGATCCAAGAAAGCATCTCAAGGGGGGAAAGAGGAAAAAGGGAAAGCTGCAGAACCGCGTTTGCCCCACTTGCTCAGCTTCTTTCCTCTCAGTTTTGGGGGGGTGGCGATCATTATGCTGGGCCTCTTTGGAATGGGGCTCTATGGGCATTATGAACGCGTGAAGACCGATCATTTTACCCATGTTCAGCACAGCGCTGGCATCTTCGTTCAAGATCTGAATCGCCAGATCCAGGGGATCCGCACCCATATCGCTCAGCTCACCCAGGATGCGCGGCTGATTCAAGTCTTAGCATCCCAGGATCTGGACGAGCTGCGAGTCCTGGAAACCGTCCTCAAAAAGCGCATTCCCCAAGCGATCCGCGTGCGACTGTTTCCCAGCCGTTCCCAAGATGCCGTTATTCAGGATGGGCGCGGGCTGAGCTATGCAGGGCTAGATCTGGTGCGCCAAGCGCGAGAGGATCAGCAGATCCCACCCCTGGAAGTCCATCGGGTCGGCCAGAAAGATGAACACATCGCCCTTGCAGCGCCTGTCTATGAAGGGAAACAGTTGCTTGGGGTGATTCATGTAGCCTTGCCGCTGTCCTTATTGCCTGACCCCAGCGCTGTTTTGGGGAAGGAAAACCCCGCCTTTCTGCAACAGCGCGTCGGCAATCACCTGATTACCTTAAATCTGGGTCAGAGCCGGAAGCCGCCTGCCGGAGAACCCAGCGATCGGATCCCCGTGCGGAATACCCGATGGGAACTGGCCGTCTGGGCGGCTCCCCCCGCCTTCTCAGAGACCTTTTCTCCGGTCTGGTGGTTGCTAGCCTATGGGCTCAGCTTAGGCCTCCTCGCCTTCGTGATCTGGTTTCCTGCCCGCCGCATCCAAAATGCCTTGGAAGAGGATCTGTTGCGGCTCGCCGCTGCGGTAGAGGCCGTCGCCCACCGAGGAAAGCCCGGCAAGCCTCGCTATGATTTTCAAGAGACTTATGCGGTGGGCATGCGTGTTCACTACGCCCTGCAGGAGCTCGCCTCAGTTTCGAGCGAGGGACCGCGTACTTCGAAAGCGGCGGAAGCGGCGGCGCTTTCGGAATCTGAGCAGTCCCGGGAAGAGAAGCCACCGGGGGAGAAGCGCTCAAAGGTTTCCCAAGCACCTGCCAGCGATGCGAAAGAATCGGAAGATTCTCAAGTGGCGGCTTCTGAGGATTCGGAGGAATTGGATTCCGATATCCCGCCGGCGCTAGAAGAGTTCTTCCGCAATGCAGATGCGGCGGATGAAGCGGTGGAAGTGGAAGCCCAAACCCTCAGCGCCCTTTCAGAAAAATATGCCGGCATCCGGAAAAAGGAACAGCAAGCACCGGAAAAAGCTGAGCCAGAGCAGCCCGCAGAAAAAGCAGAAGCACTGGAGATCTCAGACCTAGACGCCCTGGATCTGGATGACGAATCAGAGGGATGGGAGGAGGCAGGACCGCCCGCCCGAGAGGAACGCGCGCAAGCTGTGCAAGGGAAAGCGGGGGAAAAAGCGCCTGCCGTGGAACCCCTGGATTTCGACGAAATCGATCTGGATGAGCTCGTGCCCATGTCCGAAGAGGAAGAAGCCGAAGCTTGGGATGTGGAACCCCTGTTGGAGCCAGAGGCACCCTCGCGCCCTGGGGATGCGCAGTTCACCGGTCCCCTAGCGGAAGCTAGCCGCCGCCTCTTCCACGAAGGGGAGATTCGCGGGGTGTTCGGGGAGGATCTGACCCTCCATTTAGTTCGAAACATGGGGCGGGCCATCGCGGAAGCGATGCAGGAACGGGATCAGTCCCAATGCTATGTGGGACAGGATACCCGGACTTCCAGCAAGAAAATGACACAGGCCCTGGTCCGAGGTCTGCAGGAGAGCGGCTGCCGGGTGGTAGATCTGGGCTTGGTGCCCACGCCCCTGGTCTGCTTTGCCGCAGCGCAGGAAAGCAGTTCGGGGGTCATGGTGACCGCTGGCCATCAGCCACCGGATCACAATGGAATGAAGGTGTTGATCGGCGGGAAGCCGCTGAACGAAAAGGAATTGGAAACCCTGCGCATCCGATTGTTGCGCGAGGATTTCCCCAAAGGGGCGGGAAGCTATCAACAGCAGGATTTGCACGAGGCCTATATCCAGCAAGTGCAGTCGGACATCGCCCTCGCCCGCTCCCTGAAGATCGTTCTGGACTGTGGCAACGGGGCGGCCTCTCGGCTCGCCCCTGCGTTATATCGAGCCCTGGATGTAGAAGTGATCGAACTGCATTGCGATCCATCGGCCGGTTTTCCCAACGGGTTGGTTTCCGACCCCGTTCGAGCAGATTGTTTCAAAGCCTTGCAAAGTCGCGTGCAGGAGGAAGGCGCAGATCTGGGCCTGCTCTTCGATGGAGATGGGGATCGTCTGGGACTCGTGGATGCCCAGGGCAACATGCATTGGGGAGATCGGTTGCTCATGATCCTGATTCAGGATGTGCTGTCTCGAAACCCCGGCACCGATGTGATCTTCGATGTGAAATGCGGTCATCGGTTGCCCGGCAGCATCCTCATGAACGGCGGGTTGCCGGTGATGATGCCGTCGAGGCGCAGCGCGATGCAGGAGAAATTAGCCGAGAGCAATGCCCTCATCGCGGGTACTTGGGACGGGCGGATCTTCCTGCGGGACCGTTGGAACGGATTCGATGATGCCCTGTATGCAGGCGCTCGGCTGTTGGAAATCCTCGCCTTGGACCCCCGATCCAGCACGGAAGTGTTTGCCGACTTGCCCCCCTCCGTATCCGTTCCCGAGATCGTTCTCCCTTTAGCTGAGGGGGAAGCCCAAAAGCTCATGGAACAATGCCTAGCGGCAGCGGATCGTCTGGAAGACGCTCAGGTCTTCAAGATCGATGGCTTGCGCATTGACTGCTCTGAGGGAGCTGGACTCGTCCAAGCGGCGGATGACCAGCTCCGATTCCACTTTGAGGGAGCAGACGAAGCCGCCCTGCGCGGGGTGATGGAACTGATGCGGTCGATCTTCCAGGCGGTTGCACCGAAATTGAACCTGCCCTTTTAAGCTCATCGGAGTGCCTAGATGCCTATACGAGATCAGGCCCAGAATATCGCCCATGTCCTCATCGAAGCCCTGCCCTATATCCGGCGGTTTCGGGGCAAGACCATGGTCATCAAGTACGGGGGCAATGCCATGGTGGACCCTGCCCTAAAGCGGAGCTTCGCCCGAGATGTGGTCCTCATGAAGCTGGTGGGCATGCATCCGGTGGTGGTGCACGGTGGCGGACCCCAGATCGGGAATCTCCTCCGACGGTTGGGCAAAGCCACAGAATTCGTCCAGGGGATGCGGGTCACCGACAGCGAGACCATGGATGTGGTGGAAATGGTCTTGGGCGGCTTGGTGAACAAGGAGATCGTCAACCTATTGAACCGTCATGGAGCAGGCGCGGTGGGGCTCACCGGCAAGGATGGGGGTCTCATCCGCGCGAAGAAACTGCTGCTGCAGCGGGATGCGCCGGAATTGGATGCGCCGGAAATCATCGACCTGGGCCATGTGGGCGAGGTGGAGAGCCTGGATGTTTCCGTGATTCAGATGCTGATTCAGGGGGACTTTATTCCCGTCATCGCACCCATCGGGGTTTGTGAGGACGGCCTTTCCTATAACATCAATGCAGATCTGGTCGCCGGTAAGGTGGCAGAAGTCCTGGGTGCGGAAAAACTGCTATTGCTCACCAATACCCTGGGGCTACTGGATGAGGCGGGCAAGCTCCTGTCGGAGCTGGATGTGAACGAAGCGGAAGCGTTGATTCGATCCGGTGTGATTCAGGGAGGCATGTTGCCTAAGGTTCGCTGTGCGGTCGAAGCCGTGCAATCCGGTGTAAAAGCGGCGCATATTCTAGATGGACGATTGGCGCATGTATTGCTCCTAGATCTCTTCACGGACGAGGGGGTCGGAACCTTGATTCGGCAGCGTCGCTGAATCCAGAGCTTTCCTGAAATGCTCCGCCCGCGCGACGAGTTCGGGGCTCTCACAGGACTGCTTGCCCTGAGCGGCTTGCTGGCAGCGCAGTTCCAAAAAGAGAGAAGCGCCCTGGCCCTGCTGGTCTGGCACCCGAGCCAAGATGAGATTGGCTTTTTTGCGCTTGCCAAAGGGCGCGATGAATAAAACATTCTCGCTCTTATCGGTTTGAAATTCAAAGCCCTCGCCCGGGTAAAGATAAGCTTTCGCTTGCTGCCAAAGGCGATCGCATTCCCGTCGATCTTTGCAGGAAACGATCTCGTGAAGGATGGGTTCCAGAGGTCGATAGATCAGCTGCCCCCCTTTGCTTCCGGCGGCTTGGAGCTGCCGGAATCGTTTGAGATCCTTTTGGAAACGAGCTTGGATCGCTTTCCGCTTTCGTTCTTGCTTAGCGATGGCCTGATATTTTGCTCGAATGGAATCCTTCGTCTTCTGAATCAGGGATCGCAGGTGGGGGGGCACGGGCTTTCCCGCACGCTCGAAATCAGCCGCTTGGGAACGGAGATCTTCCAGCCAGGCCTCCTGCCGATGAATATTGTTCTTATTCACCTGGACGATCAGGTCGATGGTGTCTAGTTTTTCGTCCAGCGCGCGCAGCAAATCCGCTTCTGATCGGAAAGTGCGCAGCAACACTCGATTTTCTGCCCACAGCCTTCCCAACAGTCTTTCTTGATGGGTGCGCAGGCGCTTCAACTCTTGCTCCTGTCGGATCTCTTCGGGGGTCTTGGCGCGGGGTACCTTCCGGATCACTAACCCTTGTTCGTTGAACTCGGTGCGAGCCTTTCCCACGAAATCCGGCGGTAAGGTATCCGTGTAATGGACGATGCCGTCATCATCGGTCCAACGGTACAGGGCTGCCAGGCTGCCGCTGGAAACCTTCAGCAACGCGATGCACAAGAGGGGGGCAATGTGCTTCGCGTGCTTCTGACTTCCCACCTGCGTTCTCATCTGCCCCCGCTCGTCAGATGCCATATCGTCTTCGATAGCGTTTTAGCGCCTGCAATTCCTTGGAATTCTGTGAAGATTCTTCCAAAAAGCGCACCAAATTGTCGAGGGTGATGAGGCTGAGTACGGGTAGTCCCAGCTGGTGCCGCACTTCTTCCAGGGCAGAAGTTTGCCCCTGTCCCCGTTCCTGCCGATCCAAGGCGATGAGCACCCCCGCCACCTGAGCCCCTTGGGCTTGGATGATCGCGAGGGATTCCCGCACCGAGGCACCGGAGGTGATCACATCGTCGACGATCAGAACCTTGCCTCGCAGGGGGTGGCCTACGATGACGCCCCCTTCCCCGTGATCCTTGGCCTCCTTCCGGTTGAAGGCATAGGGCACATCGCGTTGATAATGGGTTGCTAAGGCAATGCTAGTGGCGGTCGCCAGGGGAATGCCCTTGTAGGCGGGCCCATAGAGCAGATCGAAGGAAAGCCCCGAATCGAGGAGGGCTTGGGCGTAGAACTCGCCGAGTTTGGCGAGGGCAGCACCGCTGTGAAAGAGACCGGCGTTAAAAAAATAGGGGCTTTTTCGACCGGATTTCAGCACGAATTCGCCGAAACGGAGCACCCCTAGATCCAAGGAAAATTGTAAGAATTCGCGCTGATACGACTGCATCCTCTTCCCCACCTCCGTTAGATTTCTAGATAATACCGCTTTCCTGAGCCTGCGGAAGCAGTTTGCTTCTAGTAACAGACAATCTAATCCTGGCGATCTATGGGGATCGAAACCTTTGCAGCGGCTTTTCTCGTGGGTCTGTTGGGCGGTGTGCACTGTTTGGGTATGTGCGGTGGCATCGTCACGAGCCTGACCCTGGGCATTGATCCCCAGAACCGCGCTTCCGGGGCCAGTCTTTTTCTCCAGCAATTGGGCTATAACCTGGGTCGCTTGCTGGGCTATGGCGCGGCCGGTGCCCTCGTGGGGGGATTCGGTCAGATGCTCCTGGGCGCAGCCCCTTTGCACCATGCGCAACGGCTGCTCTACGGCATCGCCGCCCTCTTTATGATCGCCTTGGGCGCTTATCTCGGCGGCTGGTGGATGGGGTTGCGCTATCTGGAACGCGGGGGAGAACGGCTCTGGCGGCGGATCGAGCCCTTGGGCCGGCGGCTCTTGCCCATCCGCTCCCTGCCGCAAGCCCTGGCGCTGGGCTTTCTCTGGGCTTGGATTCCCTGCGGCCTGGTGTACAGCATGTTGATCTGGGCCCTCTCCGCCGGCAGCGCTGGGGCGGGCGCGTTGCTGCTCCTGAGCTTCGGTCTCGGCACCCTGCCCAATCTGCTGGGCATGGGCCTGTTGGTCGGTGCCGCCGCCCACTGGATGCACAACCCCTGGACAAGGCGCATCGCCGGGGGGCTAGTGCTCAGCTTCGGACTCTACGCCAGTTGGCAGGTGCTATTCCCTGCCTAGACATTGAAGCGGAAATGCATCAAGTCCCCATCCTGCACCACATACTCCTTGCCTTCCAGCCGCAAGCGCCCCGCTTCTCGGGCCCCCTGCTCGCCGCCGTAGGCGATGAAATCCGCATAGGCGATGACCTCCGCCCGAATGAAGCCCCGCTCGAAATCCGTGTGAATCACTCCGGCCGCTTGGGGAGCTTTGGTGCCCTTGGGAATGGTCCAAGCCCGGGCCTCCTTGGGGCCGGCGGTGAAGTAGGTTTCCAGGCCGAGCAAGCGATAGCCTGCCCGCACTACCCGATGTAATCCGGGTTCTTTCAAGCCCAGATCCGCCAGGAATTCCCCCTGTTCCTCCGGCTCCAGGGCGGCGATCTCCGCTTCCAGCGCCGCGCACAGGGGCACCACTTCCGCTCCCTCCTGAGCGGCCACCGACTGCACTGCCTCCAGCAGGGGATTGTTTTCCAAGCCATCCTCATCCACATTGGCGATGTAGAGAATGGGCTTGGCGGTGAGCAGAAAGAGATCCCGCAGCATCCCGCGTTCTTCCTCGGTCAGCGACAGGCTGCGCACCGGCTTTCCCTCGTCCAGATGCTGGGCCACCCGTTCCAACAGGGCCTGCCGCGTTCGGGCTTCCTTGTCACCGGTCTTGGCTTGCTTGGCGGTCCGCGCCAGGGCCTTGCTCACGGATTCCAGATCCGCCAAGGCCAGCTCGGTGTTAATGGTTTCCATATCGCTGCGGGGATCCACCGTGCCCGCCACATGCACCACCTCCCCTTCCGTGAAGCAGCGCACCACCTGGGCGATGGCATCGGTTTCCCGAATGTTGGCTAGAAACTGATTGCCCAGTCCTTCCCCCTGAGAAGCCCCCGCCACCAATCCGGCGATGTCCACGAACTGCATGGTGGTGGGGATCACCTGCTTGGGTTGCACGATCTCTGCGATGGCGTTCAGGCGGTCATCCGGCAGGGGTACGATGCCCACATTGGGTTCGATGGTGCAGAAGGGATAGTTTTCCGCTGCGATGCGGGATCGGGTGAGGGCGTTGAACAGGGTGGACTTGCCCACGTTGGGCAGGCCCACGATGCCGCATTTGAACCCCATGATCAGTCGTTCTCCGCTTCTGCCGTGTCCCGATGATAGACATCTTCGAAGCGCACGATGTCATCTTCTCCCAGATAGGCACCAGATTGCACTTCGATGATCTCTAAGGGAATGGTGCCCGGGTTTTCCAGCCGGTGTTTAGCCCCCAGGGGAATATAGGTAGATTGGTTTTCCGTGAGCAGAAAGACCTGATCTTCCTTGGTCACCCGAGCAGTTCCAGAAACCACAATCCAATGCTCCGCCCGATGATGATGCATCTGCAAAGAGAGGGATTCCCCGGGTTTCACCCGCAGGCGCTTGACCTGATAACGCTCCCCGCGCCCGATGGATTCGAAATCCCCCCAGGGTCGATGGGAACGCTGATGATGGCGCAGCTCCCGCCGCCCCTTGTGCTTCAAATACTGGGTGACCGCCTTCACATCCTGGGCATGATCCTTGTCCACCACCAACACCGCATCCGGGGTTTCGATCACCATGAGATTCTCCACCCCGATGGCGGCTACCATGCGATGCTGGGCGACTAACAGATTGTTCTTCGCCTTGTGCACGAAGGCATCGCCGTCCAGCACGTTGCCTTCCTCGTCCTGCTCCCGCACCTCCCAGAGGGCAGACCAGGCCCCCACATCAGACCAACCCACATCCAGGGGCAGCACCAGGGCGGGGGGGTCTGTTGGGGTTTCTTCTCCGGAAAGCCGTTCCATGACCGCATAGTCGATGGAATCGCTGGGACAGGCGCGGAAGGCGGCTTCGTCCAATCGGAGGAAATCCCCTTCCGCTCGGCCGTTTTCCCAGGCCTTGGCGGCGGCTTCCGCGATGTCCGGGCGGAACCGCTGGATCAGACGCAGCCAGAGGGAGGCCTTCATCATGAAGATGCCGCTGTTCCAGAGATATTCCCCGGTGGCCAGGTAGTTCGCGGCGGTCTCTGCGTCTGGTTTCTCCACGAAGGCCCGCAGCTGGAAGGCGGAACCCTGAAGTCCTTCCGCAGAGAAGGGTTCTCCCTGGCGGATATAGCCATAGCCGGTTTCCGGCTTATCGGGCACCACGCCGAAGGTGATCACGGCCCCTTGCCCCGCCAACTGGAAGCCATCCGCTACCACCCGCCGGAATCCCGCTTCGTTTCGCATGGTATGATCCGCCGGCATGACCAGCAGCACCGGATCTTGTCCCTGTCGGGTGGCGGCGAGGGCAGCGATGGTCAGAGCAGGCGCGGTGTTGCGCCCTCGGGGCTCCAACAGGATGGCTGCTGGCGTGCGGCCCAGGACGCGGAATTGCTCCGCCACCAGGAAGCGATGGGCCTCATTGCACACTACGAGGGG
Organism: Chromatiaceae bacterium; assembly: GCA_027078745.1. Lineage (GTDB taxonomy): Bacteria > Pseudomonadota > Gammaproteobacteria > Chromatiales > Chromatiaceae > JALWWO01. The sequence continues at coordinate 216,296 of JALWWO010000020.1, read as the reverse complement.
CTCTAGCAGGCCGATGGCTTGGCGGGGATATTCCGCCTCTAAGCCATCGAGCCGCCGTATTGTTTCCTGTAGCATGGTATGCTCACCGGTGAGGGGAAGGAATTGCTTGGGATAGGCTTCCCGAGAAAGGGGCCACAGGCGGGTTCCAGAACCGCCGGAGAGAATGACAGGCTGCAATAACATAGGCGTTCGAAGAGCTGCTGGGCACAGAATTTGCGCAAAGCAGCGTAACATAATGCGTGGAGAACCCGTCAATCTTAGAGCATTTCCATGAAATCTATGTGGAAGACCCTCTATATTCAGACCAACGGTTGCCAGATGAACGAGTACGACGCCCAGCGCATGGCGGATGTGCTCCGAGCCTCCCATGGTCTGGCCCTGGTCTCCCGTCCGGAAGCGGCGGATGTGCTGCTGCTCAACACCTGCTCCATCCGAGAGAAAGCCCAGGAAAAAGTTTTTTCCACCCTGGGCCGCTGGAAGGTGTTCAAACAGCGCCGGCCGGAGGTGGTGATCGGCGTGGGGGGCTGTGTGGCCAGTCAAGAAGGGGAGCAGCTCCGCGACCGCGCCCCCTATGTGGATCTGGTTTTCGGACCCCAGACCCTGCACCGATTGCCCCAGATGCTGCAATCCCTGGCTCAGGCGGGGGAAGCGCAGATCGATGTTTCCTTTCCGGAGATCGAAAAGTTTGACTGCCTGCCGGCGCCGCGGGCGGAGGGACCCACCGCCTTTGTGTCCGTGATGGAGGGCTGTTCCAAATACTGCACCTATTGCGTGGTACCCTACACCCGAGGGGAGGAAATCAGCCGCCCTTTCGATGATGTAATCGCAGAGGTGGCTAACCTGGCGGAACAGGGCGTGCGGGAAATCACCCTGCTAGGTCAGAACGTGAACGCCTATCGGGGCCTGATGCACGATGGCACCGTCGCAGATCTCGCCCTGTTGATCCGCTACTTGGCCGCCATCGAGGGCATCGGCCGCATCCGCTACACCACTTCCCATCCGGTGGAATTCTCGGATTCCCTCATCGATGCGCACAAAGAAGTGCCTAGCCTCGCCGGTCATCTGCATCTGCCGGTGCAGAGCGGATCGGATCGCATCCTCGCCGCCATGAAGCGCGGCCACACTCGACAAGAATACTTGGACAAGATCCGCCAACTTCGCCGTGCCCGCCCGGACATCAGCATTTCTTCGGATTTCATCGTGGGCTTCCCCGGCGAAACGGAAGCGGATTTTCAGGCCACTTTGGATCTGGTGGAAACCGTCGGTTTCGATGGAAGCTACAGTTTTATCTACAGCCGACGCCCGGGCACGCCGGCGGCAGAGCTGCCCGATCCGGTGCCCCAATCGGTGAAGCAGGAACGGCTGCTGCGGCTGCAAGCGCGGCTCGCGCGGCAAGCCCAGGCCATCAGCCGCCGCATGGTGGGCACCCGGGCCCGCATCCTGGTGGAAGGCCCTTCCCGCAAAAATCCCAGAGAACTGGCCGGTCGCACGGAAAACAATCGGGTGGTCAACTTCCCCGGGCCACCGGAACTCATCGGACAGTTCGTTCAGGTGCGCATCACGGAAGCCCTGCCCCATTCCCTCCGAGGAGAACGCCTGAGCTAGCGAAGAATATGGGACTGCATCCAGAAACCCGAGATTTTCAACTGATTCCAGAGGATAACGAACGCCTGGCCAATCTCAGCGGACAAACCGATGCCCATCTGCGCCAGATCGAACGCCGATTAGGCATCGAGATTGCCAATCGGGGCCATCGGTTCCGGCTCATCGGAGAAAAGCGGGCGGTGCGCAGGGGGGAACAGCTCCTCTTGCAGCTCTATGCCGCCACGGAAGAGCAAGACTTGAACCCAGAAATCATCCATCTCTATCTTCAAGAATCCGGCATGGACTCTTTGGAAGTCCCGGCTGGGGATCGGCAGCAAGAACGGGTGATCCGTCTCAGGCGGGCCCTCATTCGGGCGAGAGGCCCGAATCAACAGGCTTATCTGGACGCCATCGCTCAGCACGATATCAACTTCGGGATCGGGCCGGCGGGCACGGGAAAAACCTATCTCGCCGTGGCCTGTGCGGTGGAGGCCCTGGAATCGGAGCGCGTGCGCCGCTTGGTGCTCGTGCGCCCTGCGGTGGAAGCCGGGGAGCGGCTCGGCTTTTTACCCGGCGATCTGGCCCAGAAGATCGATCCCTATCTGCGGCCCCTCTACGATGCCCTCTACGAGATGTTCGGGTTCGAAAAAGTCCATCGACTTCTAGAACGCAATGTAATCGAGATCGCCCCGCTCGCCTATATGCGGGGGCGCACCTTAAACGAAGCCTTCATCCTGCTGGACGAAGCCCAGAACACCACCCGGGAACAGATGAAAATGTTCCTCACCCGCATCGGCTTTGGGTCCACCGCCGTGATCACCGGCGATGTCACCCAGGTGGATCTGCCCCGAGGCCAGCCCTCCGGCTTGCGCCAGGCCATCGAAGTACTTCGCCAAGTGGAAGGCATCAGCTTCACCTTTTTCAACGCGCGGGATGTGGTGCGCCATGCCCTGGTGCAACGCATCGTGCATGCCTACGATGCCTTTGAGCGGGAAGATGGCGGTTCGCCTTGATCTGCAAAACGCCTCTCAATGGCAGCCAATCCCGAGCGAGGCGCAGTTCCTCACTTGGCTTTCCACCGCCCTGGCAGGCGAGCGCGACCGCGCAGAGGTTACGATTCGGTTGGTGGGAGAAGAAGAATCCGCCCGGCTCAACGCGCGGTTCCGGGGAAAAGCGGGGCCGACTAACGTGTTGTCCTTTCCCTTCGAACCGCTGCCCGGGGTGCCGATCCTGGATTTTCTGGGGGATCTGGTGATCTGTGCGCCGTTAGTCGATCGGGAGGCACAGGCTCTGAGCAAGCCACCGCTGGCCCATTGGGCCCATCTGGTGATTCACGGCACCCTGCATCTTTTGGGCTATGACCATCAGACCGAAGCCCAAGCGCGGGAAATGGAGGCCCTGGAAATCCGCTTGCTCCAGTCTCTGGGGTTTCCGAACCCCTATGAGAGCTAGCCGCCGATGAGCACCGTCAATTCCCCCAAGACGATCTTGTTCGGGGGGCCGACGGCTTCCAGAATCGTATCCCCTACCCGACAGGCGGGCAGAGAATTGATGAGGACGGTTTGACTGCCGTCGATGACCACGCCGGGACCGTGGGGTGGCAGGGGCAGGGGGGTAGCGCAGCTGTGAATGTCTGCTCCGCCCGCCATCGCAGCGATCATGGCTCCCATCTGGGCGGCTGCAGCTGCTTTCGTGCTCTCCTCCGCCGCCTTGGCGGCGGGCAGTCCAGGGGTGCCTGCGGCGGCGAGGGTGGCGGCTTCCGCTGCCCGAATGGTCGCGTCTGAGATCTGTTTCGCTGCTTGCAGCGCGGCAGCCGCGGCGGCGGGAACTCCGCGCCAGGCGGGGCGGAACCCGATCAACACATTGTAGCTGCCGGGCCCCGGGCTCAGGGCAGGAGGGAGGGGATGGGCGACGCTATCCAACAGCCGGGCGGCGGGTCTACCCATGGACAGCCTCTGAACTCATTGGTGCCGAGGAGAGGACTTGAACCTCCACGAGCTTTCGCCCACTAGTACCTGAAACTAGCGCGTCTACCAATTCCGCCACCTCGGCGAAGGAATCTCTCGATGGAGATTCGTAATCCTAATGAGACAAAACCAGCTTGTCAACGGTACACTAAACAATTCCCAGTCGATTCAGAAGGCTATCGTGTCTAAAAATCCGCTCGCCAAACGCAAAGATCCCCACTGGAAACGGGAGGCGAAGAAATACGCCCGCCCCATCCCCAGCCGAGAATTCATCCTAGAAACCCTGCGAGCAATCGGGGTGCCCCTAGTCTTTGAAGAACTGGCCCAGCAGCTCAATCTGCACAAAGAACCTGATCGCATCGCCCTGGAGCGTCGGTTGAACGCCATGATCCGAGATGGCCAGCTCATCCGCAATCGCAAGGGGGCCTTTTGCTTGGTCAACAAGCGAGATCTCATCGCCGGTCGGGTCATCGGTCATCCCGACGGCTACGGCTTTGTACGGCCGGATGAAGGGGGGGATGACATCTATCTCTACCCCCGCCAGATGCGCGCCCTGTTCCACAATGATCGGGTGGTGGTGCGCATCACGGGCCGAGATCGTCGGGGCCGCCTGGAAGGTTCTGTCGTGGAGGTCTTAGAGCGCAACACCCATAAGGTGGTGGGGCGCTTTTATCAGGAAAGCGGCGTGGGCTTCGTGGTGCCGGACAACAAGCGGCTGACCCAGGACATCATCATTCCCAGCGACCGCATCGGAGCGGCCAAACAGGGTCAAATGGTCGTAGCCGTCATCACGGATCAGCCCACCCATCGGACCCAGCCCATCGGCCGTATTCAGGAAGTCCTCGGGGATCACATGGCCCCTGGGATGGAAACGGATGTCGCTATCCGCACCTATGAGCTGCCCACTGTCTTCCCTGAGGCCGTGTTGAAAGAGATCGAACCCTTGGGGGAACAGGTACCCGAAGCGGCCAAGGCGGGCCGGACGGATCTGCGGCATCTGCCCCTGGTCACCATCGATGGAGAGGATGCCAAGGATTTCGATGATGCGGTCTACTGCGAGCGCAAGCCCAAGGGCTGGCGGCTTTTGGTCTGCATTGCAGATGTGTCCGCCTATGTGAAACCGGGCACTCCCCTGGATGAAGAGGCCCGAAATCGGGGTAACTCGGTCTACTTTCCGGACCGAGTCATTCCCATGCTGCCGGAAGTCCTGTCCAACGGTCTGTGCTCCCTCAAACCCCAGGAAGATCGGCTCTGCCTGTGCGCGGATCTTTATATCAATCGGGAAGGAAAGCTCAGCCGGTCCCGATTCTATGAAGCTGTCATGCGCTCCCAGGCGCGCCTGACCTATGATCAGGTGGCCGACCTGCTTCAGGGAAAAGGGGGGGCGCTGCGGAAGCGATTCGCCGCGCTGCTGCCCGCTCTAGAGGAACTCCATCATCTCTATCAGGTGCTCTACAAGGCTAGGAAGGCACGGGGGGCCATGGAGTTCGACACCCTGGAAACCCGTTTCCGGTTCAATGAGCGGGGGCGCATCGCTGAGATCCTGCCCTATGCCCGCAACGATGCCCACCGGTTGATCGAAGAAGCCATGCTGGCGGCCAATGTGGCCGCCGCTCGCTTTCTGGAGCGCCGCAGGATCCCCGCCCTGTATCGCATCCATGAACCCCCCACCCAAGAAAAGGTCAACGATCTGCGGGAGTTTCTAGGTAAGCTAGGGCTCTCCCTGGGCGGGGGAGAAAAACCTACCCCCAAGGATTACGGGGATCTTTTAGAACAGGTGCGGGATCGGCCCGACCAGGGGTTGATTCAAACCCTGCTGCTCCGCTCCATGCAGCAAGCCTTGTACAGCTCGAAAAATGCGGGGCATTTTGGTCTCGCCTATCCTGCCTACACCCATTTCACTTCCCCCATCCGTCGCTATCCCGATCTCATCGTGCATCGAGCCATCAAGCACGCTTTGCAGGGGGGCACCGCCGCCGATTTCGAATACAGCCCCACGGCGCTCCAGGGGATCGGGGAACACTGTTCCGGCACCGAACGCCGCGCGGACGAAGCCACCCGAGATGTGGAGTCCTGGCTCAAGTGCGAATACATGCAGGACAAATTGGGGGAAGTCTTCGAAGGCACCATTACCGGCGTAACCTCCTTCGGGCTCTTCGTGGCGTTAGATACGATCCTCGTCGAGGGCTTAGTGCACATCACCAATCTGGATAACGATTACTATCATTTCGATCCCATCGGCCATGCCTTGATCGGCGAGCACACGGGTCAGCGCTATCGTTTGGGAGACCGCCTGCGGGTGCGGGTGGCTGCGGTAAACTTGGACGAGCGGAAGATCGATTTTTTCCCAGTGCAATCGCAGAAAAAGCGGGCGCGCGGGCGTTCCCGCGCTTGAGCGTTCTAGGCAACGAGCGTGCAGCTATGCCAACTCTACGCGTAGCCCTCACCGGCGGCATCGGCAGCGGGAAAACCCAGGTTTCCAATCGCTTCGCGGCGCTGGGGGTGCCTGTCCTCGACGCAGATGAGATCGCCCACGCCCTGACCGCCCCCGGGCAGCCCGCCCTACAGTCCATTCGGGAATGCTTCGGCCCAAAATACTTCCTTGCGGATGGCACCTTGGATCGAAAACGGCTCCGGCAGCGGGTTTTTCAGGATCCGAAAGCGCGACAAGCCCTAGAAGATCTCCTGCACCCTCAGATTCGTGCGGCGATGTTGCAGCAGCTCGACCGCGTGCAATACCCCTATGCAGTGCTAGTAATTCCCCTGCTGTTTGAAACCCGACAAACCGATCTGGCAGATCGGATTCTGGTGGTGGATGTGCCCGAGTCCGTGCAGATTGAACGCGTACAGCGGCGCAGTGGGCTGAGCCCGGCGGAGATCCGGCGCATCCTGGCTGCCCAGGTGCCCCGAAGCGTCCGCCTCGCCGGTGCGCAGGATCGCATCGATAACCGCGGTTCCCTCGCAGCACTGATTTCCCAGGTGGATGCCCTGCACGCCCGCTATCTCGCGCTGAGCCAACCCTAACCCGATCAATCAGTTAGGCGGGTTTCCTCGCTTTTCAGTTTCATTTCAGCTTGCTCCGCTAGGGTTCTAGCTACCCATCATCAGCATTGGAACATACTGATGCGAAAACCACCTCTCTTTCACTTCGACAGGCACTGGCTCTGCTTGCCCTTATTGCTCAGCATGCCCTTTGCCCAGGCAGAGGAACACGAGGATTCCAGCCAAGACGGTCATCCCCATCATCTAGAACTGAAAAAGGCGAAGTGGGATGCCGAGGATCGAGAATTGGTCATCCAAGGAGAAGAAGCGAAGCGCAACGCGCAGGTACAGATCAAAAATGCGATGAGCGGTGCCGTGCTCGCCGTGCTCTTCGCCGATGAGGAGGGCGAATTCAAGGCGAAGCTCCGAGGATTGGAAACCGTCCCCTGCCGAGTGCGTGCGGAATCTGAAGGGGCATCGGATGAACGGCTGGTGAAACATGCCCCCGATGAATGCGATTCGGGCAATACGACACCGCCGCCCACGGACCCGCCGCCGATCCCCGCCGAGTCCTCCATCAATTCCACCAGTCAGAACGGCTTGCCCGGGTTCGGCGTGGCAGAACAACCCTTTGTCAATAGAGCGGGCTATCGGGTCTTCGGCAGCAATGATCTGGGGATGCACTGCGGCGACTTCGACACCCGCATTTCCAGCATTCTGCCCCCCTTCAATGTGCTGCACGCGCAGGTGATCCAGCGGGGTCCGGAGCCGAAGATCTTGACCCCCAGCGATGGCATCGCCCTGACCTACTCCGCCGCTTCCAATCCCAAGGATCCCGTGCTCAGCGGGGTCAATTCCGCCGGGGATGGACCGGTGCTTTCCAGCCTGGCGAAAGACGGCACCCTCTTCAAGACGAATTTTTGGGACACCGCATTGGCGGGCTATCGGGCCTTTTATCCGCCGGGCATCTTGGAGGCCCTGACGCCGGATCAGGGCTTGCCCGTACCCAATGTGGAACGCCTGTGGCTCGGAGATGGCACCCTCAGCGCGGAGCAGCAGGACATGCCCGGCCGCACCGATCCCTACGGGGACAACCTGCCCCAGCTTTTCAAACTGTTCACGGGGCATCAGCCCTTCTTCGTCAACTTCCCCTTCGGCTATGTTTCCCAAGAGGTCAATTGGTTTGAGGCGGCGGGGGTGCCCCTGACCGCCTTTGATGACAGCGGGCGGGAGAACCCATGGCCTCTGTATCGCTTACAAGCCCGAGATGCCCAGGGCCAGATTCTGGCCTCCACCGATGTGGTGGTGCCTATCTCGGGGGAAGCCAACTGCGGGGCTTGCCACAATGCGCCCATCGACGGGGGCAACGGGACCGCCACCCAAGCCTTGGTGGATGCGGGCATCCAGGTGGCCACGGTGCTGGATGATCCCCAATTCGACGTCAGCGTGCCCCTAGCGGTGAGCAAGGAATATGCGGCAGATTTCAATATTCTCCGCCTGCACGATCTGAAGCACCGCACCGATCTGGAAGCCAACACACCGGTGGTCTGCCAGAGCTGCCACTACAGCCCGGCGCTGGATCTGGCGCAGGTCGGTCCCAAGGGTCCCGGCGATGGGAATGCGAATGGCCGCCAGCAGACCCAGGCGCCCAGCATGTCCCATGTGATGCACAGCCATCATGCGCAGGTGAAAGATCTTCAGGGCAACCCCCTGTTCCCCACCATGCCACCGGCGGTGGACAGCCAGGGCAATCCCAGAGATCCGACGATGGCCCGCAATCTGCTCCAGGAAACTTGCTATCAGTGTCATCCGGGCCGCCGCACCGATTGCTTGCGGGGGGCCATGGCGAACGGGGGCATGGTGTGCCAAGACTGCCACGGTCAGATGGCACAGGTGGGCGATGACTTTTCCAAGTTCGTCAGCCCAGACAATCCGGGGGATTTCCGGTTGGCCGGCGATTTCTACACCAATCCCAATACCTTGCGGGTGCCCTGGGCGAACGAGCCGGGTTGCGGTTCTTGCCATACCGGGGATGTGCTGGATAACCTCCGGAGCGAGGGCGGTACGCTGAACGCTCCCAACGATCAGGTGCGCCTGATTCAGGCCTATCGGATCGGCGATCCCAAGGCGACCCCCATCGTGCCCACCAACAAGCGCTTTGCGGAAAACACTGCTCCCAACGGGAATCCCATGCTCTATCGCCTCAGCAAGGGACATCAGGGCGTGTTCTGCGAGGCTTGTCACGGGGCTACCCATGGCATCTGGCCCAACAAGAACCCGGCCGCCAATGACAATGTGACCGCCCAGCAGTTGCAGGGGCACAGCGGCACCATCATCGAGTGCGATACCTGTCATACGGGCGATCTGGGAATCACCTTAGAAGGCCCTCATGGGATGCATCCAGTGGGCAATGCGGGCCTGCGGTTTATCGATGGGGGCCATGAGGACCTTGCCGAGCGGAATCCGGATGCCTGCCGCGCCTGCCACGGTCGCAACGGCGAGGGCAGCGTGCTATCTCGCACCGCTGTGGCCCGAGATTTCAGCGGCTTCGAGCACGGCGGTCCGGTGCCCAAGGGACATCCGGTGAGCTGCACCGACTGCCATGAGAACGAGCTATAGCTCTTCCCCCGGACAGCAGGGACGCTGTCCTTTGCTATGCTGTATTGCTAGCGAAACTCCCTGTATTTCCGGCATTGCATCGATTCATTCCCCTGTGCATCGCCCTATCCCTGTTCGGCGATGGGATCCGAGCTGAAGAGGATGTGGAGATCGTCCAAAGGCTGCGATCCGCCGGCCTCATTCTGCCCTTGGAACATTTCCTCCGCGATGCTCGGGCCCGATATCCGGGGCATCTGATCGATGTGGCATTGAAATACGAGGCCAGCCACAGGCGCTATGTGTACGAAATCCTCCTGCTCGACCCTTGGGGGATCCTCTGGGAGCTGGAATACGATGCCCGCAGCGGTGTGCTCATCGAGCGAGAACCCGGCGGAGATTAGGGATGCGCTTGCTCTTGGTGGAAGATGATCTTTCCCTAGCCGCCCTGCTCAAACTGAAATGCAAGGCAGCGGGTTTCGCGTTAGATCATGTGGCCGACGGCCTCGAAGCTGAATTCCTAGGCAATGAAATTCCCTATGACGGGATCATTTTGGATCTGGGATTGCCGGGGAAACCGGGCTTAGCGGTGTTGAAGAGCTGGCGGGCCCAGGGGAATCGCACGCCGGTGTTGGTGCTCACCGCCCGGGATGCCTGGCACGAACGGGTGGATGGCCTCAAGGCGGGTGCCGATGATTATCTGGGCAAGCCTTTTCACATGGAAGAATTGCTCGCCCGCATTCAGGCCCTGATCCGCCGGAACACAGGCCAACTGCATCAGTTTCTCACCGCACCGGGCTTGCGCCTGGACGAAGACCGCCAGCAAGTCGTTTTTGACGATGGGCGAACCGTGCCCCTCACCGCCACCGAGTTCCGATTGCTGCGCTACTTCATGCTGCATCCCGGAAAGATCCTTTCCAAGACTCGCCTCACGGAACATGTGTACGATCAGGACTTCGACCGAGATAGCAATCTGATCGAGGTCTATGTGCGGCGGCTGCGGGCGCGCATCGGCAGGGAACGCATCCGCACCCAGCGGGGGCAGGGTTATATCTTCCGCTGATGGATTCCCTGAAAGCACGCCTGCACCTGGGTCTATCCCTTAGCTTGGGTTGTCTGATGCTGGGCATCTGGTGGCTCGGGCACAGCGCCTTGCAGCGAGCGGGCATCACCCTGGTGCACTCCCGATTGCAGCATGATGCGGAAGCCCTCATGGCTGCCCTGGATGCTTCGGGCAAGCCTCAGCTTCGGGAAAGCTGGCTCACCCCCGTCTATCGACAGCCCTATTCCGGCCATTATTTCGTCTTGGAAACCGCCTCGGGCCATCGCCTCCGATCCCGCTCCCTCTGGGATTGGGAACTAGAAACCCATCCTCTCGCCTGGGGAGAAACGACCACATGGCAGATGCCTGGGCCGGATGGGCAACAACTGCTTGTCTGGGGGGGCAATTTTCGGAAGGGCGATCAGGATTTCGTGCTGGCGGTGGCCGAGGACATCCGGTTTTTGGCGGCGGAACAACAGCGCTTTCAACGTTGGTTCGGCGGCATCGCAGTCCTCGCCTGGCTGCTGATGATCCTGCTGCAACGGGCAGTGGTTCGCCATAGCTTCCGCCAATTGCAGCCCCTCTATGAGGACATGGAACGCTTGGAACGGGGAGAGATCCAGCAGCTCGGGGAATCCGTGCCGCAGGAAATCCTGCCCTTGGTGCGCAAGTTCAATCGGCTGCTCCAGCTGTTCGCTCAACGATTAGCCCATTCCCGCAATGCGGCCGGCAACCTCGCCCATGCCCTGAAGGGCCCTATCAATCGCATGTTCCAGTGCTTGGAAAATGCGGAGGCTGGAGCTTGCGCCGCCCTGCTTAAAAAGGAGTTGGAAAGGATTCATGGGCTCATGGAGCGGGAATTGAAGCGGAGCCGCCTCGCCGGTGCGGGTAGCCCGGGCCAGCGATTCGATCCCTACGAGGAATTGCCTGCGCTCATTCAGGTGTTGCGGGGGATGTATGCCCAAAAATCCCTGGATATTCGATGGCAGATCGAGCTAGACCGACCCTTGACCGCAGATCGGGAAGATATGCTGGAACTCTTGGGCAATCTCTTGGACAACGCTTGCAAATGGGCAGATCATCGGGTGCATTGCAGTCTGGTGCACCGCGGGGGAACAACGAAGCTCACCGTGGAAGACGACGGGCCGGGCTGTTCCGATGCTGCCCTCAATGCCATCGGGCAACGGGGGGTGCGCTTGGATGAGGAGAAGGACGGGCACGGGCTGGGGCTCGCCATCGTCAAGGACATCGCAGAACTCTACGGGGGCCAGGTCGCCTATGGACGTTCGTCGCTGGGGGGCTTTTGGGTGCAGGTGCGCTTTTGATCGGGCGCGGGTTCAGCCATGCTCCATCGACCGCTCAGGGCAGATCTCCCCGCTTGAACAGTTCATAGCCGAGCCAGGCGCAGAGGGACCCGAAGAGGGTCGGATAGGCTAGGGCATAGACCAGATAGCCCTGCTTGCCGAACTGGTCGAGGATGAGATAGGCAGAAGGTCCCAACAAGACGAGCTGGGGATCGAGCAGGAGCATGGCCGCTGTGCGGAAGACTTGCAGGGGATTGGCCAGGGCGATGGCCACCACAGTTTCCGGCGGCAGATTGCCCCGAATCATCAGGCCCAACAGGATCAGATCCAGGAACAGCAGCAAGCTGAGCCAGACCACAAAGGCGGAAGCCTGGGCCACATCAGCGGAGCGGGTCAGGGTGGAGAGCAGGATGCCGATGCCCAGAAAGCACCAAGCCAAGACCATGAGCAAGCCCGTGTAATAGGTGAAGAGCACCCAGGGCACCTGGGCACCCTTCGCAACGCCCCAGATCACCGCCCCCAGCATGGCGAGGAAGACCGGCAGGAACACCACCAGAAAGCGGCCCAGGAGCTTCCCCCAGAACCAAGCCCCCAGGCCGATGGGCAGGGCGAGTAAGTACTCATAGACCCCTGCTTCCCGATCCCCGGCCACAGAACGCACGGTGGTGATCAATACGAAGATAGGCAGGATCGCCATGGCCAGTTGGATATAGGTGACCATGAGTCGGGACAGGCCGGTGAAGCCCATGACCCGAGATTCCGTCAGCCCGAAGACGAAGAGCAGGGCCACCAGCCCGCCGAAGATCAGACCGTAGGCGAGGAACCATTTAGCCCGCAGGGATTCCAGAATGTCGGTGTAAGCGGTGAGCCAGAGATGCTTCATGTTCAATGCTGGGGCTGGGGGGCGGGATGATCCAGATTGCCACCGTGCACATTGTAGCGCTGTTCTATGGCAAAGATCGCTTTCACCGCACTCGAGTAATCCAAGGCATCGGGCGCGGGATCAGATTGGGCGCCCAAGCCATACTGCATGGGGGTTTCCTGGCCTTTCAAATAATAGGCAGTGCGGGCATCGATCCAATCCCCGGTGCGCCAGTCATTGACCCAAATTTCCGTGACAGGATCATCCCGCCAATTGGGATGGTCTTCTAACCAGATCACCGCGCAGCCCAGATCGTCGAAGAGATAAACTCGGGATCGGCCTTCCTGAGGTTTCACCCGCACTTGGGCGGCATGGTGGCGGTCGGAAAGGACCATGCGGCAGCGGGCACAGGTGGCCCGATCCCAGTGTACTGCCACGGGTCCTGTGCCGGAATCCCGCCCGCAGCCCCCCAGGAGCAGCGCGCTAACAAGCCAGCCACCGATGAGAAAATACTTAAGCATGGGCGGTCTCGGGTTCAGATGCAGGGGCTTCCTGAAGGTGGATTTCCGCTAGAATGGCAGCGTAGCGGGACAACATGCCCAAAAAGCGCAGCCGATCTGGACCCGCCACCCAGCCGCTCCAAGCGTGCGTCTCTTCCCCCTGGGCAAAGCCCCAAGCGCGGATGGCACGGGCAAAGGCTTCATCCGCTCGGGTCAGCTGAATGCGGCAGTGCAATCGGCTGGAGAGATCCACAAGATCTTCCACCCGATCATCCAGCACCACCTGCCCTTGATCCAGTTCGATCACCCGGTTCACCAGGGAAGCCACTTCATCCAACCGATGGCTGGAGATGAACAGGGCCCCCAGGGCCTGCCGCTCTGCCAGCAGTTCGAAAAAAATGCGACGGGCCGCCGGGTCCAGATTGGCGGCGGGTTCATCCAACACTAGGATTTCCGTATTCCTGCCCAGGGCGATGCTGATGAGGAGCTTTTGCTTTTGACCACCGGAAAGCTTTACAAAGGGTTGATGGCGGATGCGGTCGAGGTCCAATCCCAAGCGGTGGGCCACGGCTTCTAGGGGGGCCCGTTGGGCATCGCACACGCCGGCGACAAAGGCGAGGAGCTGGCCCACGGGCATCTTGAGGGGCGGGGGCAGCTGGGGCACGAAGCCGATCTTGGCGAGCACCGCTCGGCGCTGGGTTCGGGGATCCAGCCCATCGATGCGGATCCGACCTTGATAATGGTATTCCCCCAGCAAGCAGCGGATGAGGGTCGTTTTTCCCGCACCGTTGGAACCCACTAGGGCAATTCGGTCACCTCGCTGCACACTGAGACTCAGCCCCCGCAGCACAGGTTGACGGCGGAATTGCTTGACGATCTGTTCGAATTGAATCACAGCGGTTTCTTCTCACAGGACCTTATCCAGTCCCTTGACCTTGAAGCTCAGGGAGCTGGTGGGGCAGATGTCCACGCACAGCCCGCAGCGGGTGCAGTCCGCGCCGATATCCGTGTGGAGGGTCTTGGCCCGGCCTCGGATGGTAACATCCAGCACATGGGGCACCAAGCAGACCTTGCGGCAATCCCCCTCGTGGTGGCAGCTCTGCATGTTGTACTGCACCCGCAGGGGGGAAATCGTACCCACGAAGCCATAGGTTACCCCGATGGGACAGGCATAGCGACACCAGGCCCGGCGGGATACGAAGATTTCAAAAGCCAACAAGGCCAGGATCCAGAGCAAGGCGAGACCTGGCCCATAGATCAGGGCGCGGCTGAGGATGCCCGTAGGGGAGATCGTCTCGAAGACTGTGTAGCCGGTGAGCAGCGCCAGTAGGGCGAACAGGAGATAGAGCACGATCCGCACTCCCCGATGAAAACGCACGTCCTTCACCCATTTCTTCCGGGCCAGGCGGAGATGGATGGCTTCCGCACCTTCGGCCAGGAGGTGATAGGGGCAGACCCAGGAACAAAACGTGCGCCCTCCCAGCAGCCACCAGAGCACAAACACTGTGCTGGTGCCGATGACCAGATTCAGCACCACGTGTTTATAGGCAAGCATGACTTGCAGGGCGGCGTTGAGATCCGCCATGTGGAAGCCGATGACGCGGGAGGCGGTGAGGGCACCTTCCACCAGTTGCACATCGAAATGATAGGACAGGACGAAGAGCAGGTTGACGAGCACCAGGGTTGCCCAGCGGCGATTGCGCCATTTATGGCGGTCCTTCGCCCGAGCACGGCCCGCTTCCACCTGACGGAGCTTTTCCTTGGTGAGCCTTTCCCTGCGCTTCTCCGCATAGGCTTCCACCACCGCCGGCAGGCGCTCTTCTGGACGGGGTTTCCGGGGTTTCAATCCCAACAATTGACGGATGGAATCGGTGAAATAACTCATGGGAGCCCCCTATCCGTTGATCCCGCTGTCGGGTTCAGCGATCCGGTCGATATCCACCACAATGGCGCTGGGTTCCACCGGACAGATCATTTCACACACGCCGCAACCCACACAGCCCGATTCGATCACAGGCATCGCGCCTTCCCCGTCCAACTTGGGCACTAAGCGGATTGCATGACGAGGGGGACATTGGTTGGGATCGCCGGAGGGGGGCTTGCCTGCCGCGCATTGAGCGATGCGGATCTCGATGGGACATTGCCGAACACACAGATCGCAGAGAGGCAGATCATAGGGATGATCGGCCACCGGAATGGGATTCCAGCGGTCGATTTCCTCATAGCGCAGCTTCCCTTGAAAGGCAGCGCCCCGAGCAAGGCCCTGAAATCCCTGATTCTTCACTGCTAAGCAGGCATCTGGCCGAGATAAACGGGCGAAGCCCATGCGCGCTTGAGCGGGATAGTCGATTTCATGGGTGAGGGCACCTGTGGGACAGGCCAACACGCATTGCAGCCCGTCGCAAGAGAAATCACAGGCTTGGACGCGGGCTTCGATATAGGGGGTACCCACGCCTACTCCGTCGAGCAGATCAGCGAGCTTGATGGCTTCCACTGGGCAAACCTGCACGCACTGGCCGCACTTGATGCAGGCGGCGAGAAATTCCCGCTCGGACTGGGGATCTTTGATGGCCCCCGGCGGGCGCAATCGGGCGTTGGCGCCTCCCAGGGCAGGCAAAAGGCCGGTGAGCGAACCGGCCACCAAACCGGTTGCCAATAGGGAAGTGCGCAGAAATTCCCGACGATTCTGCGCCCGACGCTTGGGGCTCAGGGCGGGCCGTTTCTTTCCAGAAGGTGTTTTCGGTTCAGACATGGGGATTGCTATCGTCCGAGGGAGCGCCGCAGAGCTTCATAGGCGTTGAAACCGCCGGTTTTCTCAGGGCGAGCAGGCGCTTCTTTTTCCTCCAGGCCTGCTACGGGCGGCGGTGGCTGATCCGGCGTGCGCAGGGGTTTAGGGTCCCGCACCAGTAGATTCGGTTGACTGAAAGGGGCGAGGCGCTCCAAGAAATCGATCACTTCCAACAAGGGCGTACCTTTGAAAAATTGCGCGAAGGGAACATCCATCCAGAGCCGATCCGCATAGGCATAGAGTTCATAGGGGGTATCGCCGATGCCGTCCCCATCTCGGTCGAATCCCTCGTAGTCGTCCCAATAATTTCCCTCCCAACGGTTGCGGTTGGCCGTCTTTCCCCCCTCCACAGCCACTTGCACGATATTCCCTTGGAAGCGGTTGCCCGTGAAGATATTCCCGTGCCAGTCGTTGAGCCAGCGAACACCGATGCCATTGTAGGCAATGAGATTGCCCACAAAGCGATTGATGGTGTCTGGCTGATAGGGAGACACGTCCAGATAGAGCCCTACCGCACAGGAGAAGATGCGGTTGTTCTCGATGGTTACTGCAGAAGTTTCCTTGAAACCGATGCCGATGCCCGTGGGTCCGCTCGCATTGGCGATGAAGTTATCGCGAACCAGGATCCCATCGCTGTACATGAGGAAGATGCCCACGGTGTTGTTTTCATAATGGTTTTGCTCCACCCGATTGCCTTGGGAATACATGAAGTGCAGGGAGTAGCGCCCCCCTCGGGCATCGTTGCGAGCGATGAGATTGTCCTTGGAATACCAGACCACCGTATCCCGAGAATCGCGAATGATGTTGTCTGTGATCTGATTCCGGAAGCTGTACCAAAGGCGGATGGCATCGCCTCGAATACCCAGCTCTACAGGTTTGGAGGTAATGCGATTGCGCCGAACGATGTTATCGTTGGATTGTTGTAGATCGATGCCGAACAGGCAGTCATCGATGACATTGTCCTTGATGACATTGAAATTGCCCCGCACCTGCACCCCCGCATCGATGTCGTTGTGGGAGTCACCGGAATGGGTCAGATGCAAGCCCTTCAGGGTGGCACCGTCCGTGTTCAAGCGGATGATGGTGCCCTTTCCCCCCCCATCGATGGTCACCTGTCCCCGCCCATCGATGGTCAGGGGCTTATCCACCACCACGGGACCCGCATAGATGCCTGGAGGCGGTTGCAGCACGCTCCCTGCTTCTGCAGCCTCCACCAGAGGTTGAAAGGGTGGATAGACCTCAGCCGCTTGGGAGAACCTCAGTCCCAAGCTCAGCACCAACAGGCAGCAGCGACCGAGAACCTGAATTCCGTGGTTCCCCATGGCTCCCTTCAGGCCTGCCGGATCTGCTTGCGACGCAGCAGGGCGATCAGGGCGAGAATGGCGGAGAGAGCCACCATGAGTCCGAAGCCCACGTAAGGGTAGGAATGCGTGGTGAATTGGGCCACTTTGCCATCCCCGAAGACCGTGGGCATGAAGGGCTTCACGGTGAAGGCCCCCATATCGTTGAGGGTGTGCCCGTACCACCAGAGCCAAGCTGCATAGTCGACGATGAAGAACAGAGGTAGGGCCATGGGCACCAGGATCAGGAGCCAGTACAAAACACCTCGATCCTTGCGGGCACCCCAAAGGAGCAACAGCATGGCGGCCGGCAGCAGCCAGAACACTGCATCCGCCGTCCTGGCCATGGTCCGGCTCATGGGGCCGATCTTGGCGGGATCATTGAAATAGCGGCCCAAGCTGGCTTCATAATGCCAGCGCAACACCTGGGCACCGCTCCCCGTCCAATCCTCCCGTTCCTGGGCCGGTTTGCGCGCCTGAAATTGCTCGAAGCTCGTGCGCAAGCTCTGGATGAGCTTTTGTTTCTCGGATTCGCGGCTTTCTGCCTGTTCCTCGCCTTGCTCTGCTTCCTGTACCGCCGCCATCTCCGCCTTGAGCCGTGCGATGAGCGCTTGGGCCGGCGTCAATTCCTCCGGTTCCTCCTCTCCCTGATTGAGGGCGGTTACCAAGGCAGATAGATAACCCGTGTTCTGGAAACGAAGGCCGTTTTCCCCGTAGAAGGTCAGCCACATCCAAACCACGATGCCCGAGAATCCCAATCCCATTACTATCAAGCGAATCCCTCGCCAGGGAATGGCGAAGCCCAGGATCATGACCCCGAGCATGGAGACCAGGAAGGGGGAGAACGCCCGTTCGATGACCCCACCGGCAGCGATGGGATACATGCCCACATAATGATTGATGGTGTCCATCTCGTGGACGCAATCCAGGGCTTCTTCCTCGGTGATCTCCGCTTTCTCCACCTTCTTGCAGCCGTTGAAGACCCCGTTCATGTGGAAGTGGATGCGCACCCCATCGGGGAAGGATTCCGGCGGGTAGTTGGGCGCCGTGAGGGAAACCCACCAGATCGGGCTGTAGTAAATCCAGACCAAAAACCCCAAGGCTACCAGACTGAGGAAGAGGATGAGCGGCGTGTTGCGGGAAGAATTGGCTGTCATGGGCACGGCTGCGCGGGAAAACCTGAGAAAAGGGGCGATTTCCCGAAGGAAACCGCCGATGCACGAGGCGATCAACGCCCCCTATTCGAAATCCGGATTTGTCCAATCCGCAGAGGGCGCGAGGTCTTCCTCAGGCACAGGTTGATGGGAAACATAGTTGATGACCATCTGCATCTCCTTATCCGTGAATCCCTGGATCTGCTTGACCATTTCCGGATTGGCGTTGCGCCGCTTGCCATCCCGGATCCATTCGAACTGGCGGAGCATGTATTTATAGTGCTGTCCGTTGATGCGAGGATAGAACTTCTCAGGATCGCCCATGCCGGTCGGGCCGTGGCACTTGACACAGTTTTCCTTGAAGAGCTTTTCCCCTTCCGCATATTCCGGTGTGCCCGGTCCCCAGGGTCCCTTACCCCAGTTGGGATTCATGGGCAGCTTTTCGATATAAGCCACCACATCTGCGAGCGCCTGGGCATCACCGATAGCTTCCGGCAGGGCGAAGGGATACATGGTGGGATTGTCTCGGTTTCGGGCGCGGATGTCTGCAAGCTGTTTGATGAGCACGCTCCGATGCTGCCCGGCCAATTGGGGGAAGGTGCCTTCGGTCTGTCCCCAACCTTCGGGCAAATGGCAGGCGGAGCACACTTCATAGACTTCCATGCCATTTTCCAAATCAGGTTCCAGATGCAGGGCCGCATCCTGTTCGCCGCCACCCTCATTCCAAGCATAGGCAGCGTTCGTCGCTAGCAGGGTGCTCACCGCAACCACCGCTGCTTTGATGACAAAGGATTTCATAGAAACTCTCCCGTTCGCAGAAGGCGCGCGGTTACAACCCCTCCAGGCGCCTCTATGGTGAATCGTCTGATCCAAAAAAAACCTAGCTCAGAGGGATGTTTCCGCTCTTTGATATGCATCAACGGACTATCCCTCCGAGACACCCCGCTACTTCAACGTGCTCAGCCAATCGGCGATGGCTCGCATCTCTTTTTCATTGACGAGGTGCATCACCCCCTTCATGGCGGCGGTTTGCCCGTTATCCCGGGCACCGGATTGAATGTCCTTCATCTGCTGAAACAGATAGTCCGGGTTCTGCCCCGCGAGCTTGGGATAGCTGGGAAGAATCGGTGATTTGGCATCCTTACCATGGCAGGCTACGCAGGTTTTCTGCACATAGAGTTTTTCACCTTCCGATGCCCAGGTTGGACTCGAAAAACCGAGAATGAGCACTGTGGTTGCAATGGAATTGAATGCTTTCATAGTTTTCTCCAAAGAATGAACGGATGAGGGGGCCGATGGCCCCCTCTGTCCTCTGGAAAATGGGACGCGTTACTTGACCTTCTTAGCGCCGTTCTGTTCCAGATAGGTCTTGGCGCGGAGTCCCAGATCCGCCGCCTTCACCTGGTATTGCCACCACTGGTTAGCCCAGAGCATGGCATTTTGCCAATCCTTCTTGGCCGCCGCCGCTTCGGATTTCGCCTTGGCTTCCTGGGCAAAGCCGAGCTGATCGGCAGCATCCTCCACCAAAGCCACCACGGTCGGGAAGTCTTTGAAGTTATGGCTGGTGATGTAGGCGACCACCTGATCGATTACCGCTTGCGTTTCCAAGTTAGTCTTCACCTGGGCTTCATAATCCGCCTTGGTGTAGATGGTCCCCTCGACCATCTCAGTTGCTTCGGCCTGATAGTCCTTAGGCTTCACGAGCAGATAGCCCTGCATCTCCAGATGAAGCGCGGAGCAGAACTCGGTGCAGTAATAGGGGTAGACGCCCGGACGGTCCGCGACGAAGGTAGTCGAAGCCGTCTTCCCGGGTTCGATGGAGAGCTGCACATTCTGGCCGTACATGGCAAAGCCGTGGACCTCGTCTTCCGCCCGTTCCAGGTTGGTAAGATGGATGCGCACTGTATCCCCTTCTACCGCCTCGATGATTTCTGGCGTGATGTGGGAACGGATCACGGTGCCCCAAACCTCGGTGGTGCACTTGCCTTCCGCATCACAGGTGCGCACCGTCTTTTCCCGTCCTGCCCGGGTCTTGTAGGGAGAGCGGCGGTTGGTACGGCTATCCCAGCCAGATCTGTAACGGATAGCAGGATGCAGCTTGTCCGCCTTGATGGCGACGACATAATGGGGTTCGCCCAGAGGAATGGGCATGTCGTACAACAACTGCATCTTGTCGCCGCTGATGTCGATGAGCTGATGGTTCTGGGGATGCAGAGGACCCACCGGATTGAAGCGGTCGATGGCCAGCTTGTTGAGGGCGACCAAGTATTTCCCATCGGGTGAGACCGTATCCCCCTCCATAGTCAACAGATGACCGATGTTGTAGTGGATAGAGATCTTATCCAGCACTCTGCCTTTGCAATAGTCCCATTTGCCTACCATGGAATCCACATAGAGGGAGGTGTAGGCGATGCAGGGCTTGGAATCAAACTGGGTGTGCAGGGGACCTAAGCCCAGTTCCACCTGGGTGTGAATGACCGCCTTCATGGGGAGGATCGGAATTCCATAGGGGTCTTTGCCCTCGAAATTCTGCTCCTCGATGGCCTTCATGATCTTGGCAAAGCTGTACACTGTGGTATGGCTGTCCAGCTTGCCGGACACGATGATGTACTGACCATTCGGCGCCACATCTACCCCATGGGGGCTTTTGGGTTCTGGGATCAGATAGAGCAAACCTTCCTTGATGGACGTCTCGATGGGGATGACTGTATGACCGTTGATGATCTGGGTCTTGGTCGGATCCTTGGCGACTTCCGCCGCCTTTCGCCAATTCACCACGTGCAAGAAGTCCGTATCCTTGGAGGAACAACCGGCTTCAAAGGGGGGACGGCCGCGTTCGATCCCGCCCACGTAGCGTTCGCTGCAGAAGGAGTTGGTGAAAGACCAGCCGTCGGAGGGACCCTTGCCGAAGTCGGACAGGTCCTGACTGTAGGGCGGTGCCATCACTGTGAAGGACTGGGAAGGATCGATGCGCCCTTTCTTGCGATCGAACTTCCAGTACGTCATGCCACCCCGGTAGCGTTCGTTGAACTGTTCTAGGGGCACATACTCATTTTCGTAAGGTGCCGCATATTGGGCAGCAGTCATGGCGTATTCCGTATTCGGAGACACGAACACGCCGCCGTGCTGCGACTTGAACACCGGATTGACGACGATTTGCTTGGTCTCGAAATCATGCAGATCGATGACCGCTACCCGAGGATTGGCCTTGTCGTTGATGAAGAGATATTGGCCATCGTAATCGCCGTTCGTCTCAGAGATCGCCGGATGGTGGGTATCTCCATAGTTGATTTCTTTCCCTTGGATGTTGCCTTGGCGCAGCACTGCCTTGGATTCATCGTCGAATCCATAGCCCTGCCAGGGTTCCGGCGTGAAGACGCCGATGTATTTCAGAATCCGCATGGAGGGAATGCCGTAGACGATGACCTGTCCCGACTGTCCCCCGGAGCTGAAGGCTAGGTACTCATCCCGTCCGCCGGTGGGCGTGTAGGTCTTGGCAGCGGCCAAGAGATCCTTCTCCGTGAGCCCGCGCCGTTTCATCACTTCCTGCAGACTCTCTGTTGACCAAGCACTGGTTCCAGCCCCCAGGGCGAGCGTCGTGCCCAGCAGGCAGGATAAACTTCGTTTTACAAACGCATGCATCCTGATCTCCTCTGTAGTTGTAGTGCCCTAGATGATTTAGGGTCTTCGGAAGTCTAGCAGAATTTCGCTGGGCGGTCTGGCAGTTACGCCTGTGCGGACGACGCAGCGGAGATACGGCCGGCAACTCGGCGGAAATACCAAAGGTTTCTGAGGATGAGAACCAACAAGATCACCGCCTCCGATCCGAGGAAGCAGGCGGCTAAGGAAGTCCAGCTGGGCTCAGCCCAGGCGGCTAGAAGACAGAGAAGGGCGATCAGATGGAGGGCGACCTGTAGATAGGCCCAGTTCTCCGGCAGCAAAGTTCGCATGTTCGGCACTCGCACCCTCAGATGGCCAGCGCCTAATTGTTGAGATTGTAAATGAAACCAGGTGAGGAAGGGGATGATCTTAAACAACATGCCTGCGGAAAGGCCGGTGGCCAAACCGAAGAACAGCAGGATGCCTAGCACTACTGGTGGTCCTTCCAGGCTCCAGAGTATCCCCGCGACCAATGCGCAGAGCAGGGCAACCCACCAGTGGAGCAACGTTGGGTCCATGCGCTGACGCCTGCGCTCGTGCTGTAGATACAGGGTAATGCTTCCGAAAACCATCCAGGCTGCTACGGCAGTTCCGAAGGCGACTCGAGCCGCTGCGGGTTGTTGGAACAGTGCGAACAGGGTTCCCAAGCAGAGGGCGAGCAAGATCAAGGGACCTAAAGAACGGATGAGCCAGACAGGGTAATTGGGGGTGACATAGAACAGAGGCACTAATTGAATGCTGATGCTCGCGATGAGCAAGCCCACCCAGCCCAGAAAGGCCCAGGCCAGATGAAGATTCACCCAGACCAGGAGGTCAGACAGTTGCAGCCAACCCCCCAGAGTAGCGGCGAGGAGAAAACCGAACAGGACGGTAACCCCTAGCGAAAAAGCCGCGAACCCAATGCCTCGAATCTGCTGCCCACTGCCCCGCCGCCGATACAGTGCGAGCCAGATAGCCAGGAGCAAAGCGGAAAAACCCAGGGCCGCGAGCAGGGCACCGGTGAGCAGCAGGGGGGGATGGCTGTACCACAATCCGGCACCGAGCAGCGCCGCCCCCATGCTCAGAGAAAGATGCAAAACCCAGCCGAAATGCTGTACCCGAGGCACGGGCGCGCCGGCGATGACGGGCAACATCTGAAGCAACGTCCCGGCCATGATCTGTCCTAGAAAGCCGATGGCCATCCAATGGGTGATGGCCAAGGTGCCCGGCACCCAGCGGGAAGCCAACAGCGCTTCCCCCTGGTGGAGCAAGGCCAGGGCGGAGAGCACGGTGAAGAAGGGTGCAGTCAGAAAAAACCGGAAAGGAACATGAATGGGAGGGCCCTGATCCAGGCGTAATCCTGTGGTATTCAGCACGGATCTGCCTTAGCAGGCCGGATGAGGATTTCAAAGCGCCCGTCTGCTCGTTCCTCAGTCTCCCAGATGTAGCCCATCTGGGATAACAGGTCGTAGAGGGGAAAGGGCTGTCGTCTGTGGATCACCCGCAGTTGATCCCCTGGTGACAAGGTAGCAAGGGTGTTCAGGATCTGTTCCAGGGGCTCTGGCGGTGGCAAGGGGCTGACATCCAACAGTACTTCTGCCATCAGCCCCCCTTCAATTTCTCGATCAGATCCCTAGCTTGCGGACCCAAGGCTTGATCGGCCAAGGGGTAGAGGATGCCTTCCTCTTTGACATTGTGTTGCTGATTGAGTAAGTGCAGGGTTTCCAGCTCCCCAAGGCAGGTTTCTCGATCTTTAGCTCGGACTGCATCCATCAGATTCCGAAGGAGCTGCCGCATCTGCTCATGCTCCCTGCGCATGACGCCCGTAGGCCCCGATGCGGTGGGCGCGGCTTCCTCGATCTCTGGAAAGAGCTGTTCTTCTTCCCAGAGGAAATGGCGCAGCAAAGCTTCCTGAAATGCGGCGGCGGCCGCTTCTGTCTCCTGCCAATCCTTTTTCGCAAGGGCTGCTTCACAGTCAGCTAGGCGCTGATCGCAGCGGCGATGATCCGCGGTGAAAAACTGGGCGATAGCATCCATCCTCACGCATTCCTCCCCCTGATGATTTTTTCGGTTTAATCCAAAGAGGTCTCCTTCGACCTTGACTTGGATCAGGAGCCGCCTAACGCACCCCGACGAAATAATGTTTCAGAATGCGTTGGCCTGCGGGTGATAGGGTCCATTCGATGAAAGGCCTCGCCCTTTCCGTGGCTTCCCCTCGAGTGACCAGATAGAGGGGGCGGGTGATGGGATAGTGGATGTTATCGACCGTGGGCGGTTCTCCGTCGATGGAGAGGCGTTTAATGCGGCGGTCTCCCTGTAAAAAGCTCATGCTCAACTGACCGATACCACCCAGATCCGCAGCGACCTTTTTGAGGATATCAGCATCTGGTTCCACTACCACAGCGCTATAACGATAACCTTGCATGATTTTTTTAGCGAAGACGGAATGGGTGGCGGATCGCTTGTTCGTGATATAGACCGTGATCGGCGCATCGATTCCGCCCACTTCTTTCCAATTCCGGATGGTCCCTCGGAAGATGTCCCGAAGCTGTCGAGAGGAAAGGGAAGACACTGGATTTTCCCGATGCACGAGCACGGCGATGGCATCGTAACCGATGAGGGTAGCGACTACGCCCATCTTGAGATATCCAGGTTTTACCCTCCTGGCAACACCACCGATATCACAGCGTCCCATCACCGTGCAGCGCTCTCCCCCGCTGCTCTCCGACTTAGTCTTAATGCTGGAGATAGAACCAGGGTAGGCTCTGCGGGCCTCCTCGATGAACCGCCCGATGGTAGAAGAGCCCTCGTAGCGAAGCCCTTCTGCTCGGATCTGGGAAATGATGAAAACGCTGAGCAGTGCGATCCAAAGTGTTCTCATCTTTGGGTTCCTGGCCAAGAGATCAGTGCCCTAAGCATAGCATTGGAATGAGAGAGATCCCAGAATCCGAGCGGGCGATTTTTAACCCGGTACGGCAGAGGCTCAGTCTAGGGAATGATCCGATGCACGAGATTTTAGCGCACAAATCCCCGGGTACTCTGAGATAGAAAGTCCGCCAGCAGATGGGCTTTGGGATTGCCCAACTGTCGGATCGCTGCGATGGCCTGATCCAGCCGGAGGCCGGATTTATAGAGCAGACGATAGGCTTGCTTTAGCTGAGTGATGGTCTCTTGTGGAAAGCCTCGACGGCGCAACCCTTCGGTATTGATGCCATGGGCTTCTGCAGGATGGCCGCTGATGAGGACGAATGGGGGGATGTCTTGGGCTACGACAGACCCCATAGCAGAAAAGCTGTGGGCGCCCACTCGGCAGAATTGATGGACGATAGTGAACCCCCCGAGAATCGCCCAATCTTCGATCTGCACGTGCCCCGCCAGCGAAGCCGCGTTTGCCATGATGACCTGATTGCCGATCCGGCAATCGTGGGCTACATGACAATAGGCCATAATGAGGTTGTCATCTCCGATTCTGGTAACCCCCTGATCTTGCACCGTGCCCCGATGGATGGTGACGAATTCTCGGATTTGATTCCGATCTCCGATGCAGAGCTGGGTTCTCTCCCCCCTGTACTTTTTGTCCTGGGGATCTTCTCCAATAGAAGCGAACTGAAAGATCCGGTTTTCTCGGCCGATCTCTGTAGGTCCTCGCAGCACTGCATGGGGACCAATCCAGCTATCTCGACCGATCTTGACGTTCGCATCGATGACAGCGTAGGGACCGACCTGTACGCCCGTATCCAGCTCAGCGCTCGGATCGATCACTGCAGTGGGATGGATCAAGCGGAATAGTCCCGAGCGGTGCACATGATTTCAGCACTGGCTACGAGCTGATCCTCTACCCGAGCTTCCCCTTGAAAGGCCCAGATGCCTCGGCGCACCGTGCGCAACCGGACAGTGAGCATCAATTGATCCCCAGGTTCCACCGGTCGCTTAAAGCGGGCCTTATCGATGCCCACAAAGTAATAGAGCGCTCGTTCTCCTACCTCTTCCGGTCGGGAAGCCATGGCTAACAGACCCGTTGCCTGCGCCATAGCCTCCACGATCAGCACGCCGGGCATGACAGGTCGCACGGGAAAATGTCCGTTAAAAAAGGGCTCGTTATAGGTCACGTTCTTCAGTGCGACGAGAAAATCATCCTTCTGAAAATCGACGACCCGATCGATCAATAGAAAGGGATAGCGGTGCGGCAGGTGATGAAGCACCCTGTGAATATCCATAGTCTTCAACGGAGGATTCTCCATGGTCTCCAGGGAAGGAGTAGAGAAAGCGGAATCAACCGCAGATCAGCGGGGCTCTTCTCCTTCCCGTTTTTGCGAGAGTCGGGCGAGTTCTGCTTCCAAGTGTCGGATGCGCTTAGCCAGTTCATCCAGATGGCGGAATCGAGCAGCATTGCGCCGCCAATCCGCATTGGGCATGGCAGGAATTCCACTGCTATAGACACCTGCTTTGGGAAAAGAGCGGGTAACCATGGCCATGCCCGTGAAGTGCACATGGTCGCCAATGTCCAGGTGGCCCGCCATGCCCACCGCCCCCGCGATCGTGCAATGCCGGCCGATCCGCGTGGAACCTGAAATTCCAGAGCAAGCTGCCATGGCGGTGTGCGCTCCGATCGAACAGTTGTGGCCGATCTGAATCAGGTTGTCGATCTTCACACCATCGCCGATTCGAGTATCTTCCAAAGTACCTCGATCCACACAGCTATTCGCCCCGATCTCCACATCGTTTCCCAAGCGCACCCGCCCCAGCTGGGGAATGCGCACCCAGCGTTCTCCTTCCTTAGCAAACCCGAATCCATCCCGACCGATGACCGCGCCCGGCTGTAACAGCACTCGTTTCCCGACCTGAGTGCCCCAACAGAGCGTGACCCGTGCCACCAAACGGCTATCCTCGCCGATCTGACAGCCAGCACCGATGGTACAGGCGGGGCCGATAAAAACGCCCGCCTCGATGCGCACCTCTTCTTCCACCACTGTATTGGGCCCGATCCAAGCGGAAGGATGGATGACGGCGGAGGGATGGATGACGGCGGAAGGATGGCGGCCTGGCTTCCAGGCCGGTTCTGGATAGAGGAGCCGAGCGGCTTTCGCATAGGCGAGATCGGGATTTTCGGTAACGATGGCAGGCACTGGGCATCGTTTCAGGTCCCGAGGGGCGAGCAATACGACCCCTGCCTTTGTTCGGGCGAGCGCTTGCGCATATCGAGCATTCCGAAAGAAGCAGAGGCACTCTTCATCCGCCCGTTCCAAGGTATCGATCCGGCAGACTACCGCGTCTGCCGGTCCGTGCAGTCGCCCGCCCAGGTGCTGCGCTAATTCGCCCAGGCTGTAAGATAGCTTCCTCATGCGGGTCGCAACTGCTATTTCGCCCGATATTTCTCGCGCATCCGCTGGACGACCTCATCGGAAATATCGATGCGCCTGCTGAAGTAGAAGACATCCTCACCACTCACGATGAGGTCGATCTTCTTCTCCCTGGCCAGTTCGGTAACTACTTCCTCTACCTGCCTGCCCAGTTTGGTGCGCATTTCATTTTGTCGCAGGGTGAGATCTTCCCGAGCTTCTGCCTGGGCATACTTCAGCTTGCGATCACGGTTGCGAATGTCGTTGCGGAGGCGCTGCAATTCCTCCGTACTCATGAGGGCAGCATCCCTTTCCAGCCGCTCTTGGAGCTTGGCTAACTGTCGCTGCTGCTCGCGCAACTGCTCTTCCCGCTTGGCTACCTCCCGTTGCAATTCTCTCCGAGCCGCCTCGTATTGGGGGGATTGTTCCACTACCCGAGTGGGATCGATGACTGCGATCGAAATACTTTCTGCCTTCGCTTCCCAGGCGACGAGCAGCAGTACGGATAAGAGCAAGCGATTGCGCAACATAAAGTTTCTCCCTTAAAAAGTAGAGCCGAATCCGAACTGAAAGACTTGAGTTTCGTCCTGATCCTTTTGGTTGATGGGATAGGCCAGGCTCATGGAAAGCGCGCCTACCGGAGAGAGCCAGACTACAGAAACACCGGTGGAATAACGCAGATCTCCCAAGGAGAATCCCTCAGGTTCTACCAAGCCTCGGTAATCCGAAGTGAGCCATATGTTACCGAAATCGAAGAACAGTCCGAGACGCAGGGATTTCTCAAAATCTCCCCCGATGGGAGGGGGCATGAACAGTTCCAAACTACCTGCTAGCTTCACATTCCCTCCCACCGCTCGCCGGTCGATGGTAGTCTCTCGAGGTCCCAAGGTATTTTCCTTCCATCCCCGAACTGTCCTTGGGCCGCCCGCGAAGAAATGCTCGAAGAAAGGCATGACTTCGGTGTCCCCAAAGCCACCTCCATAGCCCAAATCCGCTCGAAACAGAAAGGTGAAGCGCCGGGTCAAGGGGATATACTGCCGGTGTCGGTAGGTGATGCGATAGTATTGCAGATCGCTTCCTGGAATAGCGATCTCGGCGAGCAAACGTTGCAAGGAACCCTCAGTGGGAAAGATGGCAGAATCTCGGGAATCCCGAGTATAGGAAGCGGACAGGATGAAATCGTCAAATGCATCGCCGTTCTGCAGGGCAAAATCCTGGGCCAACAGGGATGCGCCTGGCGTGAATTTCGTGTACTGATAACGGAACCCTAACCCCGCGCGGCTCGTGTCCGTAATGGGTAAACCGAAGGTGAAGCCAGCGATACCCACATCGGTAGTATAATCGGCACTATCGATCTGATCGTAATCTGTAGATCGGTAGGAGAATTCGAAACCGCGGCTGATGCCGTCGATAGTGTAATAGGGATTCGTGTAAGCGAGTCGATAGAGGCGGCTGGCGCTGCTGTTATCGAAACCGAAAGAAACTCG
This sequence comes from Chromatiaceae bacterium, assembly GCA_027078745.1. GTDB lineage: Bacteria > Pseudomonadota > Gammaproteobacteria > Chromatiales > Chromatiaceae > JALWWO01. The sequence goes on along the minus strand of JALWWO010000020.1, from coordinate 187,713 downwards.
TTTACCTGTGCCCAAGAAGTTCTTCTGGGTGATGCTAGTATTGAAGATCATGCCTTGGCTTTGAGAATAACCGATGCCTGCCGCCAGGCTGCCCGATTGCTTTTCCTTTACACGGACCTTCACATCTACTTGATCCGCAGAGCCGGGGACGGCGGGAGTTTCGATGGAAACCTCCTCAAAATAACCCAGGCGCTGCAAGCGTTCCCGAGATTTCTTCACGAGCTCGGAAGAAAACCAAGCGGCTTCTAGCTGCCGCATCTCCCGCCGCAACACCTCATCTCGGGTTCTGGTATTGCCCTTCATCTCGATGCGGCGCACGTAAACCCGTTTCCCCGGATCCACGAAGAAGACGATCTTGACCGTTTGGTTTTCCTCATCCAGCTCGGGAATCACATTGACGTTGGCGAAGGCATAGCCTTGCTCAGAGAGCAGCTTGGAAATTCGCTCGGCACTCTGAGTGGCAGCCTTGCGGGAAAAGGGTTCCCCGCGGCGCATGTGGATGAGAGGAAAGAGCTTTTCCACAGGCACAGAGGGATCGCCCGCAAGCTGAATATCGCTGACGGTGAAGACCTTACCTTCTTTGATCCCGATGGTGATATAGATATCTTTTTTATCCGCACTGATGGAAACCTGCGTAGATTGAATAGCGAACTGGATGTAGCCCCGATCTAAATAGAACGAGCGCAGCGCTTCCAAGTCGCCGGCGAGCTGCTGTTTGGAATACCGGTCGTTCTTAGAATAGAAGGAATGCCAGTTGGTCTTGCTGAGCTTGAACTGGGCGAGCAGCGTTTCTTCGGAAAAAGCCCGATTGCCGATGATATTGATCTGCTTGATTCGAGCGGTCAGGCCTTCCTGGATATGAATCGTTACCCGAACGCGATTTCTCTCCAAGGGGGAAACCGTAGATTGGATCCGGGCCCCGTACTTGCCGCGGGCGAAATACTGATTCCGCAGTTCCTGTTCGATGCGGGCCAACAGGGATTTGTTGAACACGCGACCTTCGGCCAAGCCGATATCCTTGAGGGCCGCCCGCAGGGAATCTTCTTCGATATCCTTGTTCCCCGTGATGATAATCTCCGCGATCGCGGGTCGCTCGCGGACAGAGATGACTAACACGGAACCATCTCGTTTTACTTGCACGTCCTCGAAGAATCCGGAACCATAGAGGGTGCGGATGATGGTTGCGGTCATTTCGTCGGTGGTGGTATCGCCGATCTTCACTGGCAGCAGGTTGAAGACGGTGCCTGCAGCGATCCGCTGCAGACCTTCCACCCGAATATCCGAAATCTGGAAGGTGCCCGCAGCTGCGGCACAAGCTGCTAGATAGAGGACCAAAACCGCTGCAAAACGGCGCAACCCGAAGCTCGGGCAATTTGCATCCGCACCCAAAACCCCACCCCTTTTGGCAAGAATCATCGCGTTGGGCGCCTAGTATAGGGGATGGGGCTGGGGAACAAAACTAGGGGATCAACCGAAGAAGCGGGCAATATCCACCCGCAACACTAGGAGCATGAGGGCGCTGAGGAGGAAGATACCTATATATTGGGCCCAAGTCTGGACGGGTTCCGAAAGGGGTTTACCTCGAAGTCCCTCGAGGGCGAAGTACAGGAGATGACCCCCATCTAGGACGGGGACCGGCAACAGGTTCAGCACCCCCAGTCCGATACTCACCAGGGCGAGAAATTTTAAGAAAGGCAACAACCCGAGATCCGCTGTCTTTCCCGCCACCACGGCGATGGTGATGGGTCCTCCCAAATTCTTTTCCACAGAAGCTTGACCGATCAACATGCGCCCCATCATGCGCAGAGTCAGGGCGCTGAGATCCCAGGTCTTTTTCAGGGCAACGCCCAGGGCTTCCAGGGGACCATAACGCACTTCCACCCGATAATCTTTTAGAAAGTCTTCAGGGATGGCCACGGTGGCACCGATGCGGCCGATCTTTTTGCCTTCCTGCGCCCAAGCCCTTGGAGTCAGAGAGAGCTGCATCATCTCGCCTTGCCGCTCGATGCGAATCTGCATGAGCTGTTCGGGATGGGCCTGCACCTGTTCTACCCACTCCCGCCAGCTTTCCACCGGCACGCCGTCTGCGCTCAGGATCCGATCCCCCGGTTGCAAACCCGCCTGTTCTGCCGGTTCGCCGGGGAGAATCTTCCCCAGGACGGGCGCCAACACCGGCTGCGCTTCCGAAATGCCCAGATGAGCGAGCACATCTTGATGTTCAGGCAGGGTGGTCAAGGTTGCTCCGTCCAACACGCGCACCCGTTCCCGTCCTTCGGGATCGCGCACTCGTACCGGCAGATCTTCCCCATCCAGGGAACCCAGCAGTAGGGCGAAATTCGCCGATTCCCAAGTGGGCGTGGGGCGATCTCCCACCGCCAGCAGCTCATCACCCGGGAGAAAACCCGCCCGATCCGCTACGGAACCCGGCGCCACCGTGCCTACGATGGGCCGAATGCCCGGTTCTCCGGCAATGCCGATGCCCCAGTAGAGACCGATGGCCAACAAGAAATTGAAGAAGGGACCGGCAGCGACGATGGCCGAACGCTTCCAGAGGGGTTGGCGGTTGAAGGCGAAAGGTGCCTCTTCCAGCTTCACCGGTCCTTCCCGCTCGTCCAGCATCTTCACATAGCCCCCCAGGGGGATCGCTGCCACCACATATTCTGTCCCCTGCCGGCCCTTCCACTGCAACAGGGGCCAGCCGAAGCCGATGGAGAAGCGCAGGATCCGCACGCCCAGCCGACGGGCAACCCAGAAATGGCCGAATTCATGGACAGCGATCAAAATCGCCAGGGCGACGAGGAAGCTAAAAAGTGTGAAGGGCAGGGTTTCCATGAGATCGACTTCCCCTCAAGGGTCCAGGCGTTCTTCTAGGATGCGGGCCACGCCTGCTAAGCGTTCCCCTTCTTCCATGTGGATAAGCTTAACGCCCTGAGCAGCCCGGCCCACCACGGGAATTTCCTGGACGCTGGTGCGGATCAGGCTGCCGCCCAGGGTGATGAGCATGATTTCATCTTCCGAGGAGACCAGCGCCGCCCCTACCTGTTCCCCATTTCGCGCCGAGGTGCGGATGGAGATAACTCCCTTCCCCCCCCGTTTTCTTCGGGGAAATTCCGTGATAGGGGTGCGCTTGCCATAGCCCTTCTCTGTGACGCAGAGCACATCCCCGGGTTCTACCACGAGCATGGCGATCACCCGCTGCCCTGCCTCCAGTTGGATGCCCCGCACCCCGTGGGCCTTGCGCCCCATAGGTCGCACATCGGATTCCTGGAAGCGCACCGCCTTGCCGGCAGAGCTGAAGAGCATGATTTCCCGTTCGCCATCCGTGAGCGCCACAGAGACCAGCTCTTCCCCTTGGAGATGGATGGCGATGAGTCCCCGAGAACGGGGGCGGGAAAAAGCTGTGAGAGGGGTTTTCTTCACCGTGCCCTTGCTCGTGGCCATGAAGACGAATTGCCCTTCCTCATAGGCCCGAACCGGCAGCAAGGCGTTGATTCGTTCCTCCGGTGCCAGGGGCAGCAGATTGACCATGGGCCGGCCCCGAGCTGTTCGGCCCGCCTGGGGCAGCTCGTAAACCTTAAGCCAATAAACTTTTCCGTGATTGGAGAAGCAGAGTACCGTATCGTGAGAATGAGCCACGAAAAGCTTGTGGATGAAATCCTCTTCTTTGGTGCTGGCAGCGGACTTGCCCTTGCCGCCTCGGTGCTGGGCTTGGTACTCATTCAGCAGCTGCGCCTTCGCATAGCCCCCATGGGAAAGAGTGACCACCATGTCTTCTGGTGCGATCAAGTCCGCCAAGGTCAGATCCTGCTGATCCCGTTGGATTTCCGTGCGGCGTTCATCCCGATATTGGTCTCGGATCGCTGTCAACTCTTCTCGGATCACGCCCATGAGCTGTTCCGGACTGGAGAGAATGCGCAGCAATTCAGCAATGGTCTTGAGGATCGATCGGAACTCCTGAAAGATGCGTTCCTGTTCCAATCCTGTCAACCGGTGGAGCCGCAGATCCAGAATCGCTTGGGCCTGGGGTTCGCTAAACCGATAGCCCGCTTCCCCGAGTCCCAATTCCGGCGCCAGGCCTTCCGGGCGGCTTTCGCGGGGATCAATACCTTTCAGCAGTTCAGCGACCGCCCCGGGCTGCCAAGTCTTTTCCATCAGAGCAGCCTTGGCTTCTGCGGAGCTAGGTGTGTTTTGGATGAGGGCAATGAGGGCATCGATGTTGCCCAAGGCCACGGTCAAGCCTTCCAGCACATGGGCGCGGCGGCGGGCTTTGTTCAGATTGAAGAGAGTGCGGCGGGTAACCACCTCGCGGCGGTGGTGGAGGAAGTGTTCCAGCAATTGCTTCAGATTGAGCAAGCGGGGCTGGCCATCCACCAGGGCGACCATATTGATGCCGAACACGGTCTGCATCTGGGTGTGTTGGTATAGATTGTTGAGCACCACTTCCGGATGCTGATCCCGCTTCAGCTCGATGACTACCCGCATCCCATCCTTGTCCGATTCGTCCCGCAATTCGCCGACCCCTTCGAGCTTTTTCTCCTTGACTAGGGTCGCGATGCGCTCCAGCAAGCGCGCCTTGTTCACCTGATAAGGCAGCTCATCCACGATGATCGCTTGGCGACCGGTGCGCGGGTTCTCTTCCAAATGGGTGCGGGCTCGGAGGACGATGCGGCCCCGTCCCGTGCGATAGGCTTCGTGAATCCCCTGCACCCCGTTGATGAGGGCTGCCGTGGGGAAATCCGGCCCGGGCAGATGCCGGATCAACTCCTCGATCTCGATCTCCGGACGCTCGATGAGGGCGAGACAGGCTTGAATCACCTCGCCCAGATGATGGGGGGGAATGTTGGTGGCCATGCCCACGGCGATGCCTGCGGCGCCGTTGACCAAGAGATTGGGAAAGCGGGCGGGCAATACGCTGGGTTCCTGCTCAGAACCATCGTAATTGGACACAAAATCGACGGTTTGTTTGTCCAGATCTTCCAATAAACTGTGGGCGATCTGAGCCATGCGCACCTCAGTGTAACGCATGGCGGCGGGGGCATCCCCATCTATGGAGCCGAAGTTCCCCTGCCCATCGATGAGGGGATAGCGCAGGGAGAAGGGCTGAGCCATGCGCACCAGGGTGTCATAGACTGCGGTATCTCCGTGGGGATGATATTTACCAATCACATCCCCTACCACCCGAGCGGATTTTTTATAGGGCTTGTTCCAATCATTACCCAATTCTTGCATGGCATAGAGGATACGGCGATGCACCGGCTTGAGCCCATCCCGCACGTCCGGCAGGGCGCGTCCCACGATCACGCTCATAGCGTAGTCCAGATAGGACTGCCGCATCTCGTCTTCCAAATTGATCGGAAGCACTTCTTTTGCAAAGTCCAGCATAGGCATCGTTTCCGTAGGAACCCATCGGGTTGAAGGCAGAAATTTAAAATTTTACCATATTGTTTCAAAAACTGCTATTCTGCTTTTCTAATGCAGAGTAGCGGGGAAAGGGTGCTTTTCTGTTCTCCGTCCTCTTCCAACAAGGCGAAAAGATGCAGTCGTAAAGATCGTACCCTTCAAAATCATTGGGCGAGCTACAGTCCGGCCCTCATTGATCGGAGGGTGGCAATTGCCCATGCTCTACCCCCAACAAGGAGAAAGGTTCTAAGGGTAGAGATCTCTCACTACAAAAAAAGTGTTTACATTTAGCAGATTCTGATATACGCTGTAACTATACGGTATATACTCACAGATCCCCATTCCTAAGGATCCTAACAAGTCTTGGGTTTAAGAGGGAGGTAATAGATGAAGAAAGCAATCCACATCCGCACACTAGGTCTTAGTCGATCGGAGGAAAACAGTCTGGCGATCATACTGCCCCGAAAGCTCAAACGAGAAATTCACTGGAATAATCCGAAGGAGGATCCGGAGCTCATCATTGTTAACCTCGACCATCCCACCGGAATAGCGCGTTATGAGGCATCGCACCAGCGCTACCCCAAAGTGCCTGGCATAGGGCTTTCCACGGAGGGAACCGGATACCAAGATCTTCCCATCTTTCAGCGGCCGATCAGATCAGAAAAGTTGATAGAAACTATAGAGCGCTTACTATCTGCAGCACCATCAGAATCTACAGCACCATCAGAGGCACGAGAGCCACGAAGCGCACGGGCGGAACAGCCCAATCGAGTTCCCATTTCCAAGGGGGAAGGCGCTACCAGTACCAGGGGCCAGTTAGTCCGGGACCTGCGGCGGGTTGCCCAAAAGGCGCGGGCGGAACATAAAAATATCCTATTTTTGCCCAACGGCAATGTGCATCCTCTGCTCTTCTCTCGCGACGGAAGCGTGTACACAAGCAGCTCGCCTGCAATCCTCCGATCCTTCTGTACCTTGCGGATTAAAGCGCCTTTTCCCTCAAGGATCCTGCAGGACCGCGAAGCAAAAGCGCTCATCCAGGACATGGCGTGCTGGGACCCGGCGAATTTGCTCTGGGAAATCGCTTATGGGTGTGCCCACGCGCACCCTGATTTGCCGGAAGGGCTAACTCCGTCGGATCCCGTGCAGTTGCGCCACTGGCCCAACTGCACTGTGCTTCGTTATCCTACAGCCCATCTGCTGCTCAGCGCGCTTCTCTACCATCAGCCCCGTTCCATCGAAGCTATCACAGCAGCCGTTTCCCATCTGCCGGAAGCAGAGGTGCGTTGCTTTGTGGGGGCTGCCTATTCCCTAGGCTATCTAGAAAAAGTAGAGGAAACAGTTTCTTCCCAATCCTCTCTACCGAGGCACTCGAAGTCGCCCCGCGCTTTGGGCATGATGCGGAGCTTAGTAAGCAAATTGGCTAGTTGTTTCACCTAGTCACCGGTTATTCTAGGAGAGCAGGGTATTGCAATGGCTTCCTATAAGATCCTAATAAGCGGTCCCGTAGGTTCGGGTAAAACCACTGCAGTTTCCACCCTCAGTGATATTCCCGTCGTAAAGACCGATGCCAAACCCACGGATGGGGTAGCCGCACTCAAGGATTCTACCACGGTCGCTATGGACTATGGCACCATCGATCTGGGCGACGGTAATAAGGTGCACCTTTATGGAACACCCGGGCAGGAACGATTTAAGTTCATGTGGGAGATCCTGGTTCAAGGTTCCATCGGTTTGATCCTGCTCATCAATAACAACCATCCCCATCCACTGCGGGAATTGGAACTCTTTCTGGAAGCATTTGCCCGTTCGATTGAACAAATCCCTTTCAGCGTGGGGATCACGCACATGGATGAGTGCCCACGGCCAACGATACAGCAGTACAGCCAGCTGTTGGCAGCAAAAAAGCATGTCGTGCCCCTCTTCTCCGTTGATGCCCGATCCAAAGAAGATATGAATCTATTGGTTCTGGCAATGCTCAGCATGATCGCTCCGGAGATCGCCCTTGAAAATTTCAAGGGGCTAACCCTCAATGCCCATCCCCACCACCTTCGATACACAAAACGGCAACGGCACTGAGGACTACAGCGGCCCCTGCACGGGAAAATGTTTTCCACCCCGTATCGGCCGACAGGTAAAATCCTTAGGCGACAGGTAAAATCCTTAGGAGAGAATCTCCGACTGATCAAGAAGAAGCTCATGGCCTATATCACGCTCACGACAACGGGCGCTTATCTCTTTGTCTCTGACGGTCTATCTCCTGCGGCGAAGAATCTGTTGCGCTGGTTGTTTTCTCAACCGGAATCCCCTGCATTTCGATCGGAAACTTTTCAGAAAATACAGGAAGAGACAGGGGTAAAAGATCCTGAGGCTACGCTACAGGAGCTGATCGATAGGGGTGCGCTCCTGCGATCGGAGAAGCCGGTCGTCTGTCCGAAAGCCCCTATGCAGGAAGCGTTGCCCTCCCTGCTGTCTCAGCTCTCCGATGCAGGTCGAGCCCTGTTAGTGGATGCCAAGGGGCTCTGCATCGCTAGCACGGGTATCGATACGGAACGCATCACTGCCCTAGCTGCACTGGCTTCTAAACTGACGAGTGCTTTTCATCATGCAGGAGATGATGTATTTCACCTGTTAGAGATTGAATACGGGGTTACCTGCTTGTATGATGTGATGAAAAAGAATCTCTTTACCTTTATTCCCCTAAATCTCGGCCCCAACCAGTTGGTCTTGGTTGCTGAAGGGCAAGTCGCTTTTTCAAGCGCGGTTTTCCGAGACTTCATCTGGGTGCTTTGGATTCGCTTCGGTACGTCTGCGGAGAACGCTAATTAAAGTCAGGAGATCAACGCAATGAAAGAAGATGCAATGAAAACAATCTTGTCGGACCTGAATGGCTCTTCCGGTGACATAGAAGCCTCTGCTGTAGTCTCTCTAGACGGCCTCATGATGGCTTCGCTCTTACCTGCTGATGTGGAGGAAGACCGAGTCGCCGCCATGAGCGCCGCTCTGCTATCCTTGGGCGAACGTACTGCCAAGGAACTGGCTCGGGGTACCCTGAACCAGGTCCTCATTCAGGGTAGTGAGGGTTATACCATCATGACGGAGGCGGGTTCGGAAGCAGTGCTCACCGTGCTGGCCAAGAAGGATGCAAAATTGGGCCTGATCTTTCTAGATATTTCTAGAGCGGCGAAGGCACTGAGCAATCTGCTAAGCGGCGCCTAGACTGCTAGGTGCGGTTAGAATCAGAATTAATGGAGAATTTTTCGTGATGATACAAACAGCTGAAGAGATGGTGGCGCACATTCAGGCGCTAAAGGAGCAGAGAAAGAGCGGGGAACTGTCTGTCAAAGAGTATTATCTGGGGTTGCTGTCTGTGTTGAAAGATTTGTCCGACACGCTTGCAGATGAGGCAGAGAGGATGGAAGAAGGAGCTCTGCGCAAGCAGATTCCGCTGCTCGTGGTGCTACTGGAAGATCAAATCCGGGCTTTTGGGGATCGATGACGCAGGCAGCGTTTGAAGCCCTGATACCAGCCCCTAGGGGCTGGTATCAGTAGGAGGCTTACTCTTCAGGTGGGGGAGAGAGATCCGGCGTGTGCAGGCCCTGATGGAAGTCAAAGGCATTGCTCTTCCGCATCGGGACTGCTTTAACCGGAGGGGGAGAAAGATCGGGGCTATCCAAACCCTGATGAAAATCAAAGCCTCCTGCAGTGGCCCCAGAGACTGCCCCTGCAGGTTCCGGCGGAGGGGAAAGGTCTGGGCTGCTCAATCCCTGGTGGAAATCAAAGTTATCGCTGGCACTGATGCCGGCGGCAAACAGGGCCGCTGCTAGGCCGATCAACATAGGTTTCATCGTACGTCTCCTGAGCGTTGCTTTCTATTCGCCGAGAGAGTACTCGACGCTCGCCCCTTATCTTTACATGCCGTGTGCCGCCCTCATCATCCCCGCTCAATTTCCATTCGTTTCAAAGCCTTATCCCTCTATCCCACTGTGCGTTCAGCAGCCCGCTCCCAAGATCTGTCCGAACAGTTCGTTGCAAAATAGAACACTTTAGCTATCCAAACAGAATCCTTGACCTCAGAAGCGGGAATCGGTGAAAATGCCCGCGCTATGTAGAGAATCCGCATATTCTAATTTTTCCTTGGGTACTCAATTTTCCGCACCCGGCAGGAATTCAAAGCGGATCTGAAGCGAAGAAACCTCAATCCCAATTCAGGTAGGGCAGTGAAGTCTCTCCTACCATGCGCGTGCCTGGGGGTTAAAACAACGATGAGCGCAGAAGGCGTGAATAAGAATCGGCGGCGAGTCCTGATCGCTGCCACGAGCGTAATGGGCGCCGTGGGCGCTGGTTATGTAGCCGTGCCCTTCATCTCTTCCATGAATCCGAGCGCCAGGGCCCGAGCAGCCGGCGCACCGGTGGAGGCGGATATCGGGAAACTGGAGCCCGGGGCGATGTTACGCGTCAAATGGCGGGGTAAACCCGTGTGGGTAGTAAACCGAACGGAAGAAATGCTCGCCACTCTGTCCGAGCTGGAACCCCTGTTGGTGGATCCAGATTCCGAGGCTTCGGATCAGCCGGAATACTGCAAGAATAAGACCCGTTCTATCAAGGCACAATATTTGGTCGCCATCGGCATCTGTACCCATCTGGGTTGTTCCCCCACCTATCGACCCGATGTGGCGCCGGAAGACCTGGGGCCGGAATGGAAGGGCGGTTTCTTCTGTCCTTGCCACGGTTCCCGCTTCGATCTGGCCGGGCGCGTGTTCAAGGGCGTGCCCGCTCCGGTGAACCTGGTGATTCCCAAGCATACCTATGTATCGGATTCCGTCATTTTGATCGGTGAGGACGGAGGAAAGGCCTGATGACCACTGAGACTGCAACAACTGGCTTCCTGGGCTGGATCGATAAGCGCTTCCCGCTCACGAAGGTGTGGAGAGAGCACCTGTCGGAGTACTACGCCCCCAAGAACTTCAACTTCTGGTATTACTTCGGTTCCCTGGCCATCTTGGTGTTGGTGATTCAGATTCTCACCGGCGTTTGGTTGGCTATGAACTACAAGCCATCGGCGGCGGATGCCTTCGCTTCTGTGGAATACATCATGCGGGATGTGAACTGGGGCTGGCTGCTCCGCTACATGCATTCCACCGGCGCTTCCTTCTTCTTCATCGCCGTCTATCTCCACATGTTCCGGGCCCTGCTGTACGGTTCCTATCGGAAACCGCGGGAACTGCTCTGGATCATCGGGGTGATCCTCTATTTAGCCATGATGGCCACAGCCTTCTTCGGTTACCTCCTTCCCTGGGGCCAGATGTCCTACTGGGGCGCGCAAGTCATCGTGAACTTGTTCTCCGCCGTGCCAGTCATCGGGGAAGATCTGTCTGTCTGGGTGCGAGGGGATTATGTCATCTCCGATGCGACCCTCAACCGCTTCTTCGCCTTCCATTTCCTGCTACCGTTCATCCTAGTCGCTCTGGTCTTCATCCACATCGTTGCCTTGCACCGGGTCGGCTCCAACAACCCGGACGGCATTGAGATTAAGGAAAACAAGGACGAGCACGGCATCCCGAAGGATGGGATTCCCTTCCATCCCTATTACACGGTCAAAGACATCGTGGGTGTGGTGGTCTTCCTCGCGGTCTTCGCGACCGTGATCTTTTTTGCACCGGATTTCGGCGGACTCTTCTTAGAAGCCCCGAACTTCCAACCGGCGAATCCCCTCAAGACGCCGGAACATATCGCCCCCGTTTGGTACTTCACCCCTTTCTACGCCATGTTGCGAGCGGTGCCTCCCATGTTCGGTTCCCAGTTCCCCGGCGTGGTGGTCATGTTTGCAGCTATCCTCATCATGTTCTTCCTGCCCTGGCTGGATCGCAGTCCGGTGAAGTCCATCCGGTACAAGGGGATTCTTTCTAAGATCGCCCTGACCATCTTCGCCATCAGTTTCGTAGCACTGGCTTACCTGGGCTTGCAGCCTGCCACACCCATCGCAACCCTTATGGCGCGGATCTTTACAGGGCTGTACTTCGCCTTTTTCCTCCTGATGCCCTTCTATACCAAAATGGAAAAGACCAAGCCCGTGCCGGAGAGGGTAACCCAATGAAAAAGCTGATTTTTGTAGCAACTCTGCTGTTCGCCCCCCTGCTAGCGATGGCCTCTGAGGAATATACCTTGGAAAAGGCGAATATCGATCTGACTGATCAAGCTTCCCTGCAGCGGGGTGCAAAATACTTCGTCAACTACTGCATGGGCTGTCATTCCTTGAAATACATGCGCTATAACCGAGTGGCGGCGGATCTGGGTATCGGCGAAGCGGAACTGCGTCAGAACCTGATCTTTGACGGTTCCAAACCCGGCAGTCTGATGGACAACGCCATGCGACCAGAAGATGGGGAAGCTTGGTTCGGCACAGCCGTGCCCGATCTCACCTTGATCACGCGCTGGCGCAGCCCGGATTGGCTCTACACCTATCTCAAGAGCTTCTACGCAGATCCAAGCCGTCCCTATGGCGTCAACAACCTGATCTTCCCCAATGTGGGCATGCCCCATGTGCTCGCCGGCTTGCAGGGCGTTCAAGAACCAGTCTTCGCAACCCATGAGACGGAGAGCGGGGAGAAGGTGGAAAAGGTCGTGGGCGTCAGTCATCCCACCGGCGGTTCCCTCACGCCGGAAGCCTATGACGGCATGGTGCGGGATCTCACCGCCTTTCTGACCTATATCGGCGAACCGATCCGGCTGGAACGCCAGCGACTTGGGGTTTATGTACTGCTGTTCCTAGGGCTCTTCTTCATCGTCGCCTATGCCCTGAAAAAGGAGTATTGGAAGGACGTGCATTAAGCGCCCTCTTCCACCAGACCTGCAGCAGCCCCGCCTTGTGCGGGGCTTTTTTATGCCAGATCACATTCAGCCTGGCCAAACCGGTTCAAAGGTGGAGAATCGGCCAACCCCGCAATTGGGCCTCTCGGCGCAAGCGGTCGTCTGGATTCACGGCCACGGGATGATCCACCTGCTCCAACAGGGGAAGATCATTGTGGGAATCGCTGTAGAAATAGCTTCCTCTCAGGTCCGTCCCTGTTTCCGCTAGCCAAGCTTTCAAGCGCTGGACCTTGCCTTCCCGAAAGGCCGGGATGCCCGCCACTTCGCCGGTGAAGCGCCCTTCTTTCATCTCGGGCAAGGTGGCGATCAGATGATCGATACCGAAGGATTGGGCGATGGGTTCAGTGATAAAAGCATTGGTGGCGGTGATGATGAGAAGCTGATGCCCCTGAGCGCGGTGCTGCTCCACCAGCGCCCGAGCGGATTCCGTAAGAATCGGCTCGATCTTCTCCCGCAGGAACTGGGCACGCCAGCGCAACAGGTCCTCCATGGGATGCTCTTTCAGCACCCGAAAGGAAAAGCGTAGGAATGCCTGAATGTCGAGCTGCCCCTGCCGATACTCCGCATAGAACCGTTCGTTCTCCCGCTCGTATTCCTCGGCATCCACAATGCCTTGTTCCCCCAGGAATACCCCCCAAAGGTAATCCGAATCTCCTGGAATCAGGGTCTGATCCAGATCGAAGATGGCGAGTGTCATGTATCCTCCTGCAACCAGAGACAGCGTCCCCCGCTGGCCTCGTCGATGGCTTGCAAACGCTTCCGATGGGCGGTCAGTTCCGCTTCCGTCGCCCGAATCACTCGCAGCGGATGAGCCGCACGCTCGGTAAACCAGCGCGCTGGCGCAGCGGTCTCTTGTTTTTTATGCGCCAGATCCAAGCTCACTTGCCCACCGGTCATTTCCAAATAGACCTGAGCTAAGAGCTGGGCATCCAGGAGGGCGCCGTGTAGTTTCCGATTCCGGTTATCAACCCCATAGCGCTTGCAGAGGGCATCCAGCGTATTGCGCCGTCCTGGATGCTTCTCCCTCGCTAGGATCAAGGTATCGATGACCTTGCAAATCGCCTCGATCTTCGGCGCTCCCCTGCGCCATCGGTCGAGTTCCGCATTGAGAAAGCCCAGATCGAAGGGGGCGTTGTGAATGATCAGCTCTGCCCCCTGGATATAGCGGAGGAACGATTCCGCGATGTCCCCGAAGCGGGGTTGTGACCGCAGAAAGGTATTGGTGATGCCGTGCACCCGAAGGGCACCCGCATCGATCTCCCGATCCGGGTGCAAATACCGGTGGAAATTGTTTCCAGTAAAACGCCGATCCAAAAGCTCCACGCAACCGATCTCGATGACGCGGTGCCCCTGCGCAGGGTCTAATCCTGTGGTTTCCGTATCTAAAACAATCTGACGCATGGTACGCCTCATCTGGGTCAGAGAACCTATCTAAAGTACCGGGTTTGGAGAAAGGCGCTCAATCCGTTGAATCAGCAGAACCGGAGTCTTTGATCGACTGCGGGGGAACGGTATGATCTGCAATCATCCTCCACCCAGTCTATTCAGGGGCGGTTTCCCAATGCTCATCCTACCCGGCGCGCCAGCGCTCTCCGATTTCCGGCGGCATAAGCTCGAACAACGGTTGCAACAACATACGGGGCGATCTTTACAGCTTTACGGGGAATATGTGCATTTTGGGGATCTGTCCGGCCCACTCAGCGAGGCAGAGCGGGCAAAGCTGGATCGGTTGCTCCGCTACGGGCCGAAGCGCGCCGCCCAGCAAGGTGCGGGGGCTCGGATCCTAGTAGTACCTCGGTTGGGCACCCAGTCCCCTTGGTCTTCTAAAGCGACGGAGATCGCCCAGCACTGCGGTTTGCATGTGATCCGACGCTTGGAACGGGGCCTCATCTATTTTCTCAGCGAGGCGGGAAACCCTCCGGAAACTGCCTTGGTCCATCAGGCGGCGGAGATCCTCCACGACCGCATGACGCAGCAGGTTTTATTTGATTTAGAGGCCGCCGCCCAGCTCTTCGAACAGGCTGCGCCCAAGCCCTTGCGACAGATCGATCTGTTGGGCGAGGGCCAAGCCGCCCTGATCCGAGCGAACGAAACCTTGGGCTTGGCCCTCTCTGAGGCGGAGATCCGCTATTTGATGGAAAGCTTTTCCGAGCTGGGGCGGAATCCCACGGATGTGGAATTGATGATGTTCGCTCAGGCCAATTCAGAGCACTGCCGCCACAAGATTTTCAACGCGGCCTGGGTTATCGACGGCCAGGCCCAGCCCCATTCCCTCTTCGAGATGATCCGCAACACGACGGCGGCCTCTCCTCGGGGCATTTTGTCCGCTTATCAAGACAATGCGGCGGTGATGACCGGTTGGACGGGAACCCGGTTTCTGCCGGATCCCAGCAGCCGATGCTACACCGAACATCGGGAAGAAATCGCCATCCTCATGAAGGTGGAGACCCACAATCATCCCACCGCCATTGCGCCGGATCCAGGTGCAGCCACGGGTTCCGGCGGGGAGATCCGAGATGAGGGCGCCACCGGCCGAGGGGGCAAGCCCAAGGCGGGATTGACGGGATTTTCCGTTTCCAACCTGCGCATTCCCGGGCATATCCGCCCCTGGGAACGGGATCACGGGCGGCCGAGCCGCCTGGCTTCCGCCCTGGAAATCATGCTGGAAGGACCCATCGGCGCGGCGGCGTTCAACAACGAATTCGGACGCCCTAATCTCTGCGGGTATTTTCGCACCTATGAACAGGCGGTGCCGGGTACCGAGGGCAAGCAACTGCGGGGCTATCACAAGCCCATCATGCTTGCCGGCGGTCTGGGAAACATTCGCCCCGAGCACATCGCCAAACAGCCCTTCCCCCCGGGCACCCCGCTGGTGGTGTTAGGCGGCCCTGCCCTGCTCATCGGATTGGGGGGCGGTGCTGCTTCCAGCGTGGCTTCCGGCGCTTCGGCGGAGGATCTGGACTTCGCTTCCGTGCAGCGGGCCAATCCGGAGATGCAGCGCCGTTGCCAGGAAGTCATCGATGCCTGCTGCGCCCTGGGCCCAGAAAATCCCATCCTTTTCCTTCACGATGTGGGGGCGGGGGGACTGGCGAATGCCCTGCCCGAGCTGGTGAAGGATGGGGGGCGGGGCGGCCGATTCCAGCTTCGGGCCGTGCCCAACGATGACCCGGGCATGTCCCCCCTGGAAATCTGGTGCAATGAAGCCCAGGAACGCTATGTGCTCGCCATTGCCGCAGAACGCCTGCAACAATTCCAAGCTATCTGCGAGCGGGAGCGCTGTCCTTATGCCGTCGTAGGCGAGGCCCTCGAAGAAGAACGCTTGATCTTGGAAGACGCTCATTTCGGGAACCGGCCTATCGATCTGCCCTTGTCCCTACTGTTCGGCAA
The DNA here is from genome assembly GCA_027078745.1 of Chromatiaceae bacterium. Lineage (GTDB taxonomy): Bacteria > Pseudomonadota > Gammaproteobacteria > Chromatiales > Chromatiaceae > JALWWO01. The sequence continues at coordinate 172,059 of JALWWO010000020.1, read as the reverse complement.
CCCCCCCCGCATGGAACGGGTGGTGGAACGGCGGCCCGTGCAGGGCAAGGCGCTGCCCGTTGCAGATTGGGATCTGCGGGAAGCGGCCCTGCGGGTCCTGCGCCTGCCCGCTGTGGCGGATAAAACCTTTTTGATCACCATCGGCGACCGCAGCGTCACAGGTTTAGTGGCCCGAGATCAGATGGTGGGCCCCTGGCAAGTGCCGGTCTCGGATGTGGCAGTCACTGCTGCGGATTTCTTCGGGGTGCAGGGGGAAGCCATGGCCCTGGGGGAGCGGACGCCGGTAGCCGTGCTGGATGCGCCGGCGGCAGCCCGAATGGCGGTGGGCGAGGTCATCACCAATCTAGCGGCGGCGCGGATTCCCCAGCTCAGTCAAATCCGGCTTTCCGCCAACTGGATGGCGGCGGCGGGGCATCCCGGGGAAGATGCGGCCCTGTTCGATGCGGTGCGGGCGGTCGGCATGGAACTCTGCCCAGCCCTGGGCATCGCCATCCCCGTGGGCAAGGACTCCATGAGCATGAAGACGGTCTGGGAAGATCGGGTGATGACTGCCCCCCTGTCCCTCATCATCTCCGGTTTCGCGCCGGTCTCCGACGTGCGGGCCACCCTCACGCCCCAGTTGCGCCGGGATCAGGGAGAGACGGAGTTGTTCCTCATCGATCTGGGACAAGGGCGCAATCGCTTGGGGGCCTCCGCCCTGGCTCAGGTCTACGACCAGATCGGCGAGACGGTGCCGGATCTGGACGATCCCCCACGGTTGAAGCAGTTCTTCAGTGCCATCCAGCGGTTAGCCCAGGAAGCCTTGCTGCTCGCCTATCACGATCGTTCGGACGGGGGCTTGTTCGTCAGTCTCTGCGAAATGGCCTTTGCGGGGCGCTGCGGGCTGGACATCGATCTAACCCCCCTGGCAAGCCAGGCCCTGCCCGCCCTGTTCAGCGAAGAGCTCGGAGCGGTGATCCAGGTGCGCCGCTCGGATCGGGCCGCGGTGGAAAGGATCCTGAGAGAATCGGGGTTGGATCGCTGTTCCCATCGCATCGGCACCCCACAGGATTCAGAACAGCTGCGCTTTTACCATGGGGGGCGCTTGGTGCTGGATGGCTCTCGGGTGGAATTTCAAGAAGCTTGGTCGGAAACCAGCTGGCTCATGCAGCGCCTGCGAGACCATCCCCAATGCGCCGATGAGGAACGGGCCCGCATCCGGGCCCGAGATCCCGGCTTGCAACCCGTCCTGACCTTCGATCCCGAGGAAGATCCCGCCGCCCCCTATGTGCAGCGGGGCGTTCGCCCCCGCGTGGCGGTGCTGCGGGAACAGGGGGTCAACGGGCAGATCGAGATGGCCGCCGCCTTCCATCTGGCCGGCTTCGAATCCGTGGATGTGCACCTTTCGGACCTGCTCGCCGGTGCGGTCTCCTTGGCAGGTTTTCAAGGACTTGTGGCCTGCGGGGGCTTTTCCTATGGGGATGTGCTCGGGGCGGGGGAAGGCTGGGCGAAGACGATCCTGTTCCATCCCCGCGCCCGCGATCAGTTCCAAGCCTATTTCGAGCGCACCGACCGCTTCGCCCTGGGGGTCTGCAACGGCTGTCAGATGCTGTCCAACCTGCGGGAACTCATCCCGGGCACCGATCATTGGCCCCATTTCGTGCGGAACCGCTCGGAACAGTTCGAAGCCCGCACCCTGTTGGTGGAAGTCCTGGACAGCCCCTCCATTTTGTTGCAGGGCATGGCGGGTTCTCGGCTGCCCATCGCCGTGGCCCACGGAGAGGGCCAGGCGGAATTTCGGGATGAAGCCCAATTAGCCCGAGCCGCGCCCTGGGTCGCCCTGCGATTTGTGGAAAACGATGGGACCATCGCCGAGCGCTATCCTGCCAATCCCAACGGCTCCCCCCAAGGCATCACCGGTCTGACCAACGAGGACGGGCGCATCACCATCATGATGCCCCATCCCGAACGGGTCTTCCGCACCCTGCAACAAAGTTGGCATCCGGCGGACTGGGGGGAAACCGGCCCTTGGATGCGCCTGTTTCGGAACGCCCGCCGTTGGGTGGCGTAGTTCTTTCTTTTCATCCCTGTTTTTTTAGGAGCACCTATGGCCATCAAGAATCGCCTGCACCGCAGTGAACTCGCCGTGCCCGGGAGCAATCCCAAGATGTTGGAGAAAGCCCCGACCCTCGGGGCGGATGTGGTCTTCCTGGATCTGGAAGATGCGGTAGCCCCTGCGGACAAGGTCCAGGCTCGGAAGAATATCATCCACGCCCTCAACACCTATGATTGGTCGCGCTGTTCCGTGTCCATCCGCATCAACGGCTTGGATACCCCGTATTGCTATAGGGATCTGGTGGAAGTGGTGGAAGCTGCCGGGGACAAGCTGGACACGGTGTTGATTCCTAAGGTGGGCGCACCCTCGGACATTTTGTTCGTGGCGACCCTGCTTTCCCAGATCGAGGCGGCGAAGGGCTATGAACCCATCAATCTTCACGCCCTCATCGAAACCGCCCAGGGCATGGCTAATGTGGAGCGCATCGCGGAAACCTGTCCCGAGCGGCTGGAAGCCCTGGTCTTCGGGGTGGCGGACTATGCGGCCTCCGTGCAGGCGCGCACCACCCAGATGGGGGGCGCAAATCCGGATTACGGCATCCTCAGCGACCCCGATGCATCGGGCCAGCGCACCTTCTATTGGGGAGATCAATGGCACTTCGCCATGTCGCGGCTGATCGTGGCCTGCCGCGCCAACGGCCTGCGGCCCATCGATGGACCCTACGGCAATTTCTCCGATTCGGAAGGCTATCTGAGCGTGGCCCGGGCCTTCGCTGCCCTAGGGGGCGAAGGGAAATGGGCGATCCATCCCGCTCAGATTCCCCTAGCCCATCAGGTCTTCACCCCCAGCGAACAGGAAGTGAACCGAGCGAGGCGCATCCTCGAAGCGCTGGCGGAGGCAGAAGCCGAAGGGAAGGGCGCGGTTTCCCTGGACGGGCGCATGATCGATGCGGCCTCCATCCGCCAGGCGCAGATGCTCATCGGCAAGATGGAACAGATCGAAGCGGCGGCGCAGCGCACCTAATCGAGCCTGCCGGATTTCTGGGCTCATGTATGCGAAGTATTTCGGTCTGAAGGAACCGAGCTTCTCCATCACCCCGGATCCCCAGTATCTGTTCCTCAGCGAGCAGCACCAGGAGGCTTTGGCTCATCTGATCTATGGGGCCGGGGAGAACGGGGGCTTCGTGCTGCTCACCGGCGAGGTGGGCACGGGCAAGACCACCATTTGCCGGGCTTTTCTGGAACAGCTACCGGAACAAGTGGAACTCGCCCTCATTCTGAATCCGGCCATGACCGCTACGGAGCTCTTACAGAGCATCTGCGATGAGTTTCGCATCGAGCTGTCCGAGGACGACCGGACCATCAAGCAATTGCTGGATCGGCTTAATCAATTCCTCCTGGACGCCCACGCCCGAGGGAAGCGGCCGGTGCTCGTCATTGACGAGGCCCAGAGCCTGCAACCTCGGGTCCTGGAACAGATTCGACTGCTCACCAATCTGGAAACCCCCAAGCATAAGCTGCTGCAAATCTTCCTAGTTGGCCAACCGGAGCTGCGCACCCTGCTGCAGCAACCCAATCTCCGGCAAGTGAACCAGCGGATCACCGCCCGCTATCATCTCCGACCCTTTAACGCCCGAGACACCGCCGCCTATGTGCGCCATCGGCTTGCGGTGGCTGGGGTGGAACATCCATTGTTCACCCGAAGCGCCCTGAAAGCAGTGCATCGCTTCTCCGGCGGTGTGCCCCGCCTCATCAATATCCTCTGCGACCGGGCCTTGCTCGGCGCCAGCGTCACCCGCAGCCCCTTGGTGACCCGCGCCATCGTGAACAAAGCAGCTTCCGAGATCCGAGGCCATTCCAGTTCCTTGGCAGCTCGATGGGAAGCGCTTTGGCCCGGGCTCAAAAAGGGTGCAGCGGTGATCCTGGTATTCAGTGCTGTCCTGCTCTGGCTGCGCCTAGCCTGGCAGGAGATGCCCGAATGGCGAGCACCTTTGACAAAAGTGCTCGCGCCGTTGGATCTGGTGCCAATGGCTGCGCCCCCGAACCCATCGGAACCTTCTCCCCAGATCGCCCAATCGCCCCAGCAAAGCCCCCTGATCTCCGCCGAGCTGTTCTTGGATCGGGAGACCGCCATGCGCCTGATGTTGCAGCATTGGGGGGTAGCTTTGGGTGAGCTAGGAACAGAACCCCCCTGTGAACGCATCCAACGCTTTGGCTTAGCCTGCGAAGCAGATCAGGGGGGTTGGAGCCGAGTGCGGGACTTCGATCGCCCCGCCCTGTTGAAGCTGCAAGATGAGCGGGGCAATTCGGGTTATGCAGCCCTGAGCGCCCTGCAGGCGGAATATGCGGTGCTGGACTTCCCCGACGGACCCCAAACCATCGCCCTCAGGGATCTGGATCCCCTCTGGACGGGGGATTATCTGCTCATCTGGCAGCCGCCGCCCATCGGTACCCAAGTCATCGGCCCGAGCGCTTCTCCCCAGGCAGTGCGCTGGCTGCGGAAACTGCTCGCTCAGGTGCCTGGCTTAGGTTTGGAGGATCAGGAGTCTGGCCGCTTCGATGCCCAGTTGGATCGGGCGGTGCGTGCTTTCCAGCAGCAATCGGGTTTGAAAGTGGACGGCATCGCAGGGCCGCGCACCCTGATCCGATTGCACAATGCGGTGAACATGCCGGGACCGCCCCATTTGAACGCAGGAGGCTGAAGCATGTCCTACATCCTTGAAGCCTTGAAGAAATCCCAGCGGGAACGCAATCTGGGCCAGGTGCCCACCCTGGAACGGTTGCCCATGTTGGAGTCTGCGGAGCCCCAGAGGATTCCCTATTGGGGATTGGCTGCGGTGATCTTGGCCGGGCTTGCCGTGCTCATCGCGCTCTATGCGGCCTTTCGGGAACCACTGCCCAGAAAACCCGCGCTCCAGGTCTCTCCCTTTCAGGTACATCCCGCCGCGCCGGAGAAACTGCCCGCCGAACCGGCCCAACCGATTCCCCCGAAACCGGTTCCCAGGCGGGAACCCCCCCCGCCCATGGCGGAAAAAGCTCCAGAAGGAACGACTTGGGAAGAAGCGTTCCCACCGTCGGTGGAATCCAAGCTGCAAGTACCGGAGGACCTTCGGGCGGAGATCGAAGCCTTCAAACGCCGTTTTTCTCCGGAATCTGAAGTTTCTGAAGCGCCTCCCCCGCCGGAAGCACGCCAGTTACCCGAAACGATTCGGGCGCGCTTGCCCGCCTTTCTCATGACGGTGCATCGGTACGATACAGATCCCGCCGAGCGATTTGTGCTCATCAACGGGAGAAAGCTGCGGGAAGGCCAGCGGACGAGAACTGGGATTCAGGTGCTGCAGATCCTACCGGATGGGGCATTGCTATCCTATGAGGGGTATCGGTTTTTTCAACACCGCTGATTGGCGCCCTCGACAGGATTCGAACCTGTGACCTATCGCTTAGGAGGCGATCGCTCTATCCTGCTGAGCTACGAGGGCGAAGCGCTTTATTTTACTTCCCAAGATTCTGGCTGTCATGGCGAACGATCCCAATCTTTGGAAAAGCACCCCCCTCTACGGCAGCGCCTTGCCGGATGCGGAAGCTGTCAATGCGCGGATCTGGAATGCATTTCGACGGCTTGAAGCAACGGATTTCGCGGCCCGCACCCATTTTTTTCACGGCCGTTATGAAAATCTCTACTTAAAGCCCGGGCAGATTCCCGAGGTGGAACAGGTACTGCGATATGCGGAATCCTGTGCTCGGCAGATCCTCGGCATCCAACAACCCCTGCGCATCGGGGGTTGGCTGAACCTCCAGGAGCCCGGGCAAAGCACTACAGAACATGTTCACGAAGAAGGAGATGAACTGCTCTCCGGTGTCTATTACGTGCGAGTGCCTGAGGATTCCGGCGCGCTCATCCTGCGGGACGGTGCCTTGCAGATTCGCGCCCAGTCCCGGGAAGGCCATTTCTTCTTCTTTCCCCCTTCTCTACCCCATCGGGTGGAAGAAAATCGCAGCGCCCATCCTCGGCTCTCCCTCGCTTTTAATCTAGGGCTTGCGGGCTAGGGCGCATCCACAGGCCGCAGGATCATCCGTTCGATTTCCGCCAAATTCACCCATTGACCGTCCAGGGTGCGGAATTGTCGCCCCTGAATGTCTCCCCGCCTCGCCAGATACCGGGTGAGGCCACCAGTGTTGGCATTGATGACTTCTACTTGCAGAATTTCCCGATCCTTTTCCCAATCCTCGTAGAGCCAGAGCAAGCTGCTAGCGAGGAAAAACCCTGAGAGGCCATAGGCGAAGATGCGCACCCAGGGAGGCGCCGGTTTGGATGGAGGCGGAGAAAGGGGGGATCTCCGCCTTCGGAGAAACCAATAGGCTCCCAAGATCACCGCCAGGGTGAGAAGTATTTTCCCGAACATCGCCCTGTCCTACGCAGTTAACTGGATCAGGCCGAAGCGGACCTGACCCGCGCGCCGATCTCGGTACAGAGACCAGTTCGGCGGCAAGGGGGGCAGCGCTCCATGCGCGGGCAATTCAAAGTAGAGCTGCGCCCCGGGAGATAACCAGTGCTTGGCGGACAATCGGGAGAACAGCGCGGGCAAGAGCATGGCGCGAAAGGGCGGATCTAAGAAGACGAGATCAAAGGGGTTGTCTTCTCGATCTAGCCAAGCCAGAGCATCCGCCCGATGTGCTTGCACGCCTGTCAGGCCCAGCAACTGAATGTGCCTCTCCAGCATCCGAACCACCTTGGGTGATCGATCCACCAGCACCACTTCTCCCGCCCCTCGAGAAGCGGCCTCCAAGCCCAGCGCCCCGCTGCCGGCGAAGAGATCCAGACAGCGGGCCCCGGGCAGCTGCGGGGCGAGCCAGTTGAACAGGGTTTCCCGCACGCGATCCGCGGTGGGCCGCACCTCGACGCCGGCGGGCACCTTCAGACGGCGTCCCCGATGGGCGCCCCCAATGATGCGCACCCCCTTCCTCATCAGGGGTTCTTCGGTGCTGGTCCCACGATGACTGTCGCCAGCCGCTGGGGATGGATGCGGCGCTGAAAGGCCTCTCGGATGGCTTCCGGCGTTACTGCTGCCACTCGATCGCTGAAGGTATCCAGGTAATCCAAGGGCAGATGATAGAAGGCCATCATGGCGAGATACTGCACGATCTTCCGATTGCTGGCGATGCGCAGGGGGAAGCCGCCGGTGAGGTTCTTCACCGCCGCTTCCAATTCCTTCTCCGTGGGTCCCTGGCTGCGGAAGCGTTTCAGGGTTTCCAGAAGGAGCGCTTGGGCCTGTTCCGCCTGATCGTTCTTGGTGGACAAGCCGAGGATGAAGGGGCCGCGCGCCTCCATGGGAATAAACCGGCTGGACACGCTGTAGGAAAGCCCCCGCTTCTCCCGAATCTCTTCCATGAGCAGGGAGACCAGCCCGCTGCCTCCCAGAATGTGATTGCCCACATAGAGGGGGAAATAGTCGGGATCACCTCGCTTCATGCCGGACTGTCCCAGATAGATATGGGTTTGGGTGGCGGGGAAGGGAATCCGTTCCTGGACTGCCTCGGGAAGATCGGGCACCGGTGGCAGCGGAGGAGCTGCTTCTCCCGGGGGCAGCGCAGCGGTCAGCTGTTCCGCAAGCTGTTCCGCTTCCCCTCGGTTCAGATCCCCCACGAGGGCCAGCACTGCATTTTCCGCGCAGTAAAAGCGGCGATGAAAGGCGATCACGTCCTCTCGCGTCAGGGCGGCCACGCTTTCCAACGTGCCTTCCGGATGGGAACCATAGGGATGATCGCCGTAGATCAGTCGATACAGGGCTTTCCGACCCAGAACCCCCGGGTCTTGCTCATCGCGCCGCAGGCGGATGAGGGTGTTGCGCTGCACCCGCCGGAAATCCTCTTCCCGGAACTGAGGATTGGCGAGCACCTGCATCAGGATTTCCACCGCCGACGCCCGAGTCTGGGGTTGGCTCAGGGTGCGCAGGGATGCATAGGCCATATCCCGCAGGGCGCCGGTGTCCAGCTCCGCCCCCAGGGATTCCAAGCGCTCTGCGAGAGCGTCCGCATCCCAGGGTCCCGCCCCCTGGGTGAGGAGATTGGCCGTGAGCACCGCAAGCCCCGCCTTGCTCCCCTCTCGGGCGCTGCCCCCGCGGAAGACTACCCGAACATCCAAAATGGGCAGGTCATGCGTTGCGACGAACAGCACGGGGGTGCCTCGGCTCGTCTGCCAGGACTGAATGGGTACACCCGCTTGCACCGTGCTGAGAAAGAGCAGGAAGCTCCAGGGCAGGAGCCAGCGGGGGAAAGGGATTTTAGCGGACATGGGCTGGTCCTCCAGGTATTGGCTCGGAATCCCCCAAGGGCTGGGGTTCCAGCACAGCAACGGTCAAATTTTTCGAGATCAGATACTTGCGGGCGACCGCGCGAATCTGCTCCGGCGTAATGCGGCTGAGCTGTTCCACATAGGTTTCCGCCAGCTGCCAGCCCAACCCCAGGCTCTCCAACCGACCCAGTTCCACCGCCTGGGCATAGACAGAGTCCTTCTGATAGAGCTTTGCAGCGATCAACTGGGTGCGGATGCGGGCCAGCTCCGCTGGAGACACCAGGGTTTCCCGCAACTGCCGGATCTGCTGGCGCAGGGCCTGTTCCAACTCCTGGATGCTATGCCCCTTCGCGGGCAGGCCATCTAAGAGGAACAGCCCGGGCAACCGGCTGAAGGCGCTGTAGCTGGCGCCGGCGGAAGCGGCGATCTGACGGCCTCGGATCAATTCCCGACTCAGGCGAGCGCTCGAACCCCCATCCAGCACAGAGGCGAGCATTTCCAGGGCGTAGGGTTCCCAATCCGCTGACCCATGGCCCAGGGCGGTGGCCTTGTAGCCCAGAAGAATATAGGGTTCTCTCGCCGGTGCCCGAACGATCAGGCGCTTTTCCCCGAGCTGCGCAGGCTCTGCACAGCAGCGGGGCGGCTGGATCTCCTCCCGAGGCAAGGGACCGAAATAGCGTTCGGCGAGCTGGAAGACGGCTTCCGGCTTCACATCGCCCACCACCACCAGGGTCGCATTGTTCGGGGCATACCATTTGCGATACCAGTCTTGCAGATCTGCCAGGGTCAATCCTTCCAGATCGCTGTTCCAACCGATGACCGGATTCCGATAGGGCGAAGTTACATAGGCGTTCGCGTTGAACTGCTCGAAGGTCAGGGATTCGGGATCGTCCTCTGTGCGCCAGCGCCGTTCTTCTTGAACCACCGCCCGTTCCTTTTGGAACTCCGCCTCCGACAGGCGCAGCGCGCGCATGCGCTGGGCTTCGAGCTGAAAGGCGATGGGCAGCCGATCCGCCGCCAGGATCTGATAATAGGCGGTGTAATCTCGGCCCGTGAAGGCGTTTTCCTGACCGCCGTTCTCCGCGATGATCTTGGAGAATTCCCCTGGTGCCAGTTGGTCTGTGCCCTTGAACATCATGTGCTCCAGCAGATGGGAAATGCCGGTGATGCCCGCGGGTTCATAGCTGGAACCCACCCGATACCAGATTTGAGAGGTAACGATGGGTGCCCGGTGATCTTCTTTGACTAAGACCTTCAGACCATTTTCCAGGATGCGTTCCTGGACCTGGGCAGCCCTGCCGACTGAGGTAGTCGTTAGACCTAGAAACAGGCCGAAGAAATAGATAAAGCTTTTCATCAAGCCCCCCGAGAGACGTAAGATAGAGATTTTGTTAGCATGCTTTTCCATCCACATTTTGATCAGGCTCTATTCAGATTCCCAAAGCGATGTTTGGTTTCGGCAAAAGAAAGCCTGCGCCCGCCGATAGATCGGAGAAGAATGAACAGCGCGGAGGGTTGTTCTCCCGCCTGCGAGAGGGATTGGCAACCACCCGGGCTATTCTCAACACGGATGTCAGCGATCTGCTCCGCGGTCGCAAGCGCATCGACGAAGACTTACTGGAAGCGCTAGAGACGCGGCTGTTGACTGCAGATGTGGGGATCGAGGCGACCCGGCGCATTATCGATGGGATTTCTGGACAGGTAAAGCGGCGGGAGCTGAAGGATGCAGAAGCCCTGTTCCGCGCCCTGCGAGAACAGTTGCGAAGCATCCTGATGCAGGCCCAAGCGTTGGTGAAGCAGGCAGCGCCCGGCAAGCCCCAGGTCATTTTGGTGGTGGGGGTCAACGGGGTGGGCAAGACTACCACCATCGGCAAATTGGCCAAGCGGCTGCAACAGGAAGGCAATCGGGTCATGCTGGCGGCGGGGGATACCTTCCGCGCTGCCGCTATCGAACAGTTGCAAGCTTGGGGCGCGCGGAACCAAGTGCCCGTCATCGCCCAGCAGATGGGCGCGGATTCCGCTTCCGTGATCTTCGATGCCCTGCAGGCCGCCACCGCCCGAGGCATGGATGTGCTCATCGCGGACACAGCGGGCCGGCTGCATACCAAAACGAATCTCATGGAGGAGCTGTCCAAGATCGCTCGGGTGCTCAAGAAGATCGATCCGGAAGCCCCCCACGAGGTGTTGCTCGTGGTAGACGCCACCACGGGACAAAATGCGGTGAACCAGGCGCTGCAATTTCATGCGGCTATTCCCCTCACTGGTGTAGTCATCACCAAGATGGACGGCACCGCTAAGGGCGGCGTACTCTTCGCCATCGCCGAGCGCCTGCGCATTCCCATCCGGTTCATCGGCATCGGGGAAGCCGTCGACGACCTCCGGCCCTTCGATCCCGATGAATTCATCCGGGCCCTTTTCGATGAGGCCTGAGGACGGTGCCAGGGGATGATCCGTTGCGAACGAGTGAGCAAGCGCTATCCCCTGAGCGGGGAAGCCCTCAGCGAACTGCGCTTTCACATCGCCTCGGGAGAAATGGTCTTTCTCACCGGTCGATCGGGGGCGGGAAAGAGCACCTTGCTCAAGCTCATCGGTGGGCTGGAATCCCCCACCCGCGGGCAATTGTTCGTGGACGGCCGCAACCTGAACCAGCTCAGCCCGCGGCAGATGTCTTTCCACCGCAGACGGGTGGGGATGATCTTTCAAGATCATCGATTACTTCGAGATCGCACGGTCTTCGACAATGTGGCTCTGCCCCTGGTGGCAGCGGGAGTGCGACATCAGGAGATCCGCCGGCGGGTGCGGGCAGCCCTGGATCAAGTGGGCTTGCTGGGCAAGGAGCGTACTCAGCCCATCGCCCTGTCCGGCGGGGAGCAACAGCGGGTAGGCATCGCGCGGGCTATCGTGAGCCGGCCGCCCCTGCTCCTGGCGGATGAGCCCACGGGCAACTTGGATCCGGATCTTTCTCGGGAAATCATGGGATTGTTCGAGCGCTTCAATCAGGTGGGCGTTACCCTGCTGATCGCCAGCCACGATCTCGCCCTCATCAATTCCCTAGCCTATCGCACGCTCACCTTGGACCAAGGCCGCCTCGTGGCGGACTCCGGTACGCCTCATGCCTTTCGTGCCTGAGCGCCGGCAGCGGAAGAGGAGTCCGGAAAGGCGCACGCTGCTGCGCCCCTTCATCTGGCTGAGCCAACATCTGCAAAGCGCCCTGAGCAGCCTGGGCCAGTTGCGGCGCAGTCCCCTGGCCACCCTGATGACCGCTGCGGTCATCGGCATCGCCCTCGCCCTGCCTGCCAGCCTCTATGTGTTCGCCCGCAACCTGCAACAGCTCAGCGGGACTTGGCAACCGACCGCCGCCCTCTCCCTCTTCCTTCATCTGGATGTGCAACAGCCGCAGGCGGAACGCCTCGCCCAGCGTCTGTTGGATAAACCAGACATTCAATCCGTGCAGCTGATCCTGCCGGATCAGGCATTGGAAAGCCTGAAAAGCGATCCCGCCTTTGCAGAAGCCATCGCGCAGTTGCCGGAAAATCCCCTGCCCATCGTGATCGCGCTTGCCCCAGCGCCCAGGCTGGCAGATCCGGAATCTTTGGAAGCGCTGGCAGATTGGCTCAGCAGCCTGCCGGAAGTGGAGTTTGCCCGCCTGGATACCCGATGGATGCAGCGTTTTCAGGGCATTCTGGCCCTGGTGGAACGGTTAGTCCTGCTCCTGGCCTTTGCCCTGTCCGGCGGGGTACTGCTCATCATCGGCAATACCATCCGGTTGGAAATCGAGAATCGGCGGGAGGAGATCGAAATCATGGATTTGGTAGGGGCCACCCCTGGATTCATCCGCCGCCCTTTTCTATACATCGGGATTTGGTATGGTCTGCTGGGCGGGGGGATCGCTTGGGTGCTCATCGCCTTTAGTCTGTTCCTGTTGCAGGAACCCGTTGCTCATCTCGCTCAGCTCTATCAGATGGATTTTCATCTGAAGGGGTTGGAAGCCAAGGAACTGGGCACACTCCTAGGGGGGAGTGCGGGCTTGGGGCTGTTGGGCAGCTGGCTTTCTGTCGGCCGCCACTTGCAAACTGCGAGCACCCGATAGCTGCTCAGGTTTTTTTCTTCATCGGTGGGAGATTTTGATGTCGGAAGCTGGTCGATTCACCATCCATCTTCAACAACAGGCAGACTATCGCATTCTGGTCCAGTTCGATTGGAAAAAGGCAGCGGATCTCCTCATGGATGAGCCGCCTCCCCTGGGAGAAACTGCGGGCCCCAACGCTTCGCGCCTGCTGGCTGCCGCCGCGGCCAACTGCCTCAGCGCTAGCCTGCTCTATTGTCTTGCCAAGGATGAGCCGCCCCCCGAAAGCCTGCGGACGGAAGCCACCTGCGTTTTGGTGCGCAATGAGAAGAAACGCCTTCGCATCGGCCGCATGGAAGTGAAACTCATCCTCGCGCAGGAACTGGCGGATTCCCGCCGCTTCGACCGCTGCAAAACCCTGTTCGAAGAGTTCTGCGTGGTGTCTGCCAGCATTCGGGCAGGCATTCCGATGGAAGTATCTGTATTGGACGAAGCCGGGAACTTACTCCACAGCTCCCAGGAGAAAAAAGACTAGACAGGGTTGCCCGAAATCGCTATAGTTGCCAACTCCGATCGCGCGGGGCCATAGCTCAGCTGGGAGAGCGCAACACTGGCAGTGTTGAGGTCGGCGGTTCGATCCCGCCTGGCTCCACCAGACGCAGCGATTCGAGATCTCGCGATCCGCTCAGGTCCCCATCGTCTAGAGGCCTAGGACACCGCCCTTTCACGGCGGCAACAGGGGTTCGACTCCCCTTGGGGACGCCAATTTCCTGGGTTTGGATACCCGCCGCACATTCCCTTCCCGCTGTTTCAGCTCAATCGCATCCACGGATTCAGCAGGAACCGATGGCTGATCTTTGGATCCTCTCCGCAATCGCCTTCAGCGCAGGATTGATTCAAGGGCTTTCCGGCTTTGGCTCCGGATTGCTCGCCGTGCCCCTGCTCTCCCTGTTGCTGCCGGTGGAAACCGTGGTGCCTCTCTTGGCGCTGCTGGGCTTTTTCCTCTCCGTCTATAATCTTTGGCATCTGCATCCGGCGGTGCAGATGAAACCCGTATGGCCCTTGCTGGGGGGCTATCTGCTGGGCACGCCCTTGGGACTTCTGTTGCTCAAGGGACTTCCCCAATCCCTTTGGATGAGCGCCCTCGGTGCCTTTCTCATCGGCTATGCCCTGTTTTCCCTAGGAGGCTATCGGACGGATTTTCCCTGGTTGCGGGAACAACGCTTGGGGCTTGGCATCGCCTCCGGTCTGTTGGGTGCAGGCTTTAGCACCAATGGACCGCCGATCATCCTGCATGTAGCTGCTCACAGCGAATGGGATGCGGATCGACAGAAGGCAACCCTTTCCCTTTTCTTCGCCCTTTCCGGCGGGATCACCCTTTTCGCCCATGGTTCCTTGGGATTGATCACTGGGGAGGTGCTGCGCTGGTTTCTGTGGATGCTGCCCCTGCTGATGCTGGGTGCTCAAACCGGTGTATTCCTGTATCGGCGCATGGGTCCGAACGATTATCGGAAGCTCACCTTTTTCCTGATCCTGATGACGGGTTTGCTCCTGATCACCCGTTAGCCTTTGAACCAGCGTTTGAACCAGGGTTTTTTCGGTGTCTCAGGGGGATGGGAAACCCCAACTGGGGGTTGGACTTGGGCGGGGGGTAGATCGTCGAGCACGGCTTGCGGTCGAATGCACACGAGCTGCGCCGCCTCTGCCTCCCCCACCAGGCGCGCGGCGGCTTCTCGTCCCTCTGCCAGCAAGGGAGGCCGGTAGCGGGGATCGTGGGCATCGGTGGCGAGGAGATGCACCAAACCTTCCCCCAACAGCCGTTCCCCCCAGTATCGGGGCCTTTTGCCAAACCTACCGGTTAGGGCACCGGCAGTCACCTGAATCCAAGCCCCCTGTGCCACCGCTTTCCGAAACCAAGGGTGATGGGACTCATCCAGCCAACTGAGCCGTTCCGGATGGGTGATGATGGGCACATAGCCCCCGGCGAGGCAATCGAACAAGGAGTCTAAGAAATAGCTGGGGGCGAGGTGATGGGGGGGTTCATAGAGGAAATACCGGCTTCCATGCAGGGTGGGTCTAGTGCCTTGCTGCAAAGCTGGCACTAACTCGGGATCCACCTGAATATCTGCACCATAGGTCAGGGTTAGGGGGATCTGAGCGGCCGCGAGCTGTTGGCGCAAGGACGCCACCGCTGCCCGAATGCGCTGCGCATCGTTCTCATAGAGTCCGGGATAGATATGCGGGGTGCAGGCGATGAGCTGTATGCCGTCCTGCCAAGCGAGCTGGGCCATCTCCAGCGCGGTTTCCAAATCCCTAGCCCCGTCATCAATACCGGGCAGTAGATGGCAGTGGAGATCGATCATGGATCTAAGAAGGGGTTAGGAATCTGCTCCGGGGGCGGCGTGTGTGCGCCCAGTGTGGCGGGCACCGGCGGAGGCGTGCCTTCCTCAGTGAAGGTAGGGGTGCGGCGCTTCCTGCGGCGATGGGGTTTTGAGACATCCTGCACCGGGCTGAAGAACACCCCTGCGAGAAAGGCAAAGAAGACGATATTGGCGGGAATGTGCAGATTGAAATCCACCAGGGAATGGAGGAGCATCAGCAACAGGCCGATGCCTGAAGCGATCTGCAGAAACCGGAATCGGGACCATGCCTTGGTCGTCCAAACCTGCCCCCAACGCCGGAAATAGGCCCAGAGAAACAGGGCGATGAGCAGGCCCCCCAAGATCCCTGTTTCAAACAGCCATTCCAGATAGTCATTATGGGCATGGTTGATAAACCAATGCCCCAGAGATAGCGGCTGAAATCGGGGAAAGAGATCGGGATAATTCCCCGGACCGCTGCCCAAGGGCATAAAGGTGCCGATGCCATCCAACGTTGCGGAAAAGACGGCCCAACGCGCGTCTTGCGCAGCGCCTCCCACGGAAAAGCGATCGAGCACGGGAATTAACCCGATGGTGAGGGCGCTGCCGATGGTCAAGGCGATGACCGTGCCCACGGTGCCATACACATTGTCGCCCCCGATGCGGCGGGCAAACAGCAGAGTGCTCAACAGGATACCCATCATGCTCAGGGCGATGCCCGCCCGAGAGCGAGTGAAGATGATGCCCAGCAGAAGCAGAAGGGCGATCATGCCGTAGAAGAAGGCCAGATGACCCCGCAGGGAAGCGAAGAACACGACCTGATCCCGCCAATTCTTCTGTCTATTTCGTTCCCGATGCCCGATATTGAAGATCGCCAGAGCCAAGGCCAGGGGAAAGACCAGGTTCAGCAATCCGGCGAGATGGTTGCGGTTTGTATAGGTACCGGAGGCACTCGGCAACCCTTGGATTGACAGGCCGAGAAACTGCGGGCTGCTGCCCCCTCGGGCTGCCATGTACTGCAAGAGACCGAGCAAAGCTTGAAAGCAAGCGATGCCCAGCAGGAGATAGATGAGCCGCAGCACTTGCCGATACTCTAGCCGGCGCACAGCCAGAAAGACCCCCACGGGCACCAACAGGAGCAAAAAGGCGGATGCTGTTTCCCGGGGATACAGGGAAAGGGAGAACCATTGGCCTTCCGGGATACCCAGCAAAGCGAAGGCTTCCCAATAGGGTTGTCGTCCGGGCAGGAGCTGGGCCAGGAATTCGGGCAGGGGAACCAGATAGAACAAAGGCAGGCAAAGCAAGGCAATTAAACGCAGGCTTTCTCTGCGGGTGAGCGCGGTGCCCGGTTGCCAGAGGGCTAAAAGGATCAATGCAAGGGCGAGGAGTTCCAAGACGAGGATCGCCAGGGGGGGCTGGCCGGATCGGAACAAAGGGGCAAAGATCAAGATAAACCCCAACAGCCGATAGCTTTGGGATTGCGACGAGGAAAGAGACTGCAGAGAACGGACCATTCGAGCGGTAGGGAGTTCACGGCTAGCAATTGGAAAAATGCTTATTATATAGCTAGAAACAGGGGACCAGCGCGCAGATGAATCGATCGATCCAGTTGTTTTTCATGGGCATGATGCTGATCCATCTCAGCGGATGCGCGACCTCGGACGGGGAGTCGGATCGCATTGTGAGTCCAACAGACCAGGAAGAAGGACAGGGTGCCGATTCTCAGGGGAACGAAGTGCAGGGCATGTTAGTACCGGTGGAAAAGCAGATCCCCATCGATCCGGGTCCCATGAGTACTTACCGCATCGGACCCTATGACCTGCTGCAAGTGGAAGTCTTCCAAGTGCCGGAGCTTTCAGGAGAGGAGGTGGTCAGCGAAGCCGGAACCATCAACATAGCCCTCATCGGAGACATCAAGGTGGCAGGATTGACTACCCAAGAAGCAGAAGCGCGAATCGCCGAGCGCCTGGGTGCGGATTATCTTCAGAATCCCCAAGTGGATGTACGCCTCAAGGAATCCGCCAACCAGCGGGTGACAGTGACCGGTCATGTGAAGAAACCCGGGATCTTCCCCTTGAGTGGCCGCATGACTCTCATGCAGGCGATCGCCCTCGCCGGCGGCGTGGACAAAGTGGGCAAGAAATCGGAGGTGCTCGTCTTTCGCAAGCATCCAGATACCGGTGCTATGCGTGCCTATGTGGTGGATCTGGCGAAAATCGAAGAAGGGGAGACTAAAGACCCTCTGATCGTCTCCGATGACCGGATTTTTGTACCCGAATCCGGCGCGCGGGTGCTCACCAACACGGTGCGCGGTATCTTGAGCGGTTGGGCAACCCGATATCCATTCCAGTAGTGGGAAAGAGCTATGGCACAGGCCCTGACTCCGGAAGATACGCGCAGCTTAGATCGCCTCCATCGCGGGCTTACCCAGCAGACGCCTCTGTTGTCTCCCGATCCCTTTGGGATAACCGGTGAAGAAGAACGCCTGGATCTGCGCAAGTACTGGTTGATCTTGTTGCGCAGAAAGTGGATCCTCCTCGCCGGTGCTGTTCTCGGCCTGTTGGTCGCCCTGGTCAAGACCTATAACACGACGCCCATCTATCGCAGCACCCTGTTATTGCAGATTGAACCGCCTTCCACACAGATCGTAGATGCACAGGAGCGCATTTCTCTCGAACCCACTTGGGATTGGACCTATTACCAAACCCAATATGCCCTGCTCAAGAGTCGAAGCTTAGCGAGACGGGTCATCGATCGGTTGGGATTGGAAGCAGTAAAACCGACACCCCAGCAAGCAGACTCCTTTTTCCAGGAGCTAAAGCGATCTGTTCGCAGCTGGTTCGGGGGGACAGAGGCAACACCGCCCGGAGCAAAGCCTCACATGCCGAATCTAGAAGCCGTGCTCATGAATCGGCTGCAAGTAATGCCGATGAAAAATTCTCAGCTGGTGAAGCTGCACTATGACAGCCCAAATCCCAGGGAAGCGGCGGCTATCGTCAATGCAGTGGCAGAAACCTATATCAATATGACGCTGGAACGGCGTTACAAAGCACGCACCTACGCCAAGCGCTTCCTAGAGGAACGGCTCCAAAAGGTACGGGCAGATTTGGAGGATTCAGAACAGCGCCTCATCGCTTATGCTCGGCAGCGGGAAATCGTTGATCTGGAAGACAAGCTCAGCAGTGTGATGCGGCGGCTCAATGCCATGAGCGCAGCCCTTTCCGAAGCGGAACGGGCACGAATTCAAGCGGAAGCCAATTATGCCAGCGCCCTGCAGGGCACCGGAGAAGCGACCCTGAAAGAATTGGATAGTCCGGTCATCCAAGCGTTGAAAGAAAAAAAGGCGGAGTTGGAGCTGAGTTATCAGGAACAGCTTCGAATTTACAAGCCCGGTTATCCCAAAATGCAGCAATTGCACCGGCAAATTCAGGAAGTTGAGAAACAGATTCAGGAAGAGATCGCCGCGATCCGGCAGGCGATTCGGGTAGAGTACGAGACTAAAATCCGCGAGCAAGAGGCCCTGCGGGCTAAGGTGGCCGCCCTCAAACAGGAGGTGCTCGACCTTCAGAGCCAGACGACAGATTATCAAGCATTGAAGCGGGATGTGGACACGAACCGTGCCCTCTACGAAAGTCTCTTGCAGCGACTGAAAGATGTCAGCGTGGTTGCAGGTATCAGCACCAACAACATTTCTATCATAGATCGCGCTCAGGTACCCGGTGCGCCCTATACTCCCAATCTCCGGAAGAACCTAACCATGGGCCTGGCTGTGGGCTTGGCTATCGGCATCCTGCTGGCCTTCTTCTTTGAATACATCGATGACCGGGTGAAATCCAATGAGGATGTGGAAAATCGAGTACATGCCCCTGTTCTCGGCCTCCTCCCCCTGGTGGAAGAAAAAGAGGTGCTGGAAGTAGAATTGCTAACCGCACAGAAGCCGAAAAGTCCCTTTGCGGAAGCGGTCCGATCTCTGCGAACCGCGCTCAGCTTCTCCACAGCGGAAGGCGCGCCCAAGATCCTGCATGTGACCAGCGCTGGACCTGGAGAGGGAAAGACCACCGCAGCTACCAATATTGCCATCACTTTTGCCCAAGCCGGTAAGAAGGTACTGCTCATCGATAGCGACCTGCGTTCCCCTTCCCTCCATCGCGTGTTCGGGCTGCCCAATCATCTGGGGCTGACCAATTACCTCACGGGGAATATCCAGCCTGCAGAGATCGCCCAGTCCACCCAGGTAGTGGGTCTCTTCAGTATTACCAGCGGACCGCTTCCCCCGAATCCTGTTGAATTGCTCACCAGTGCCAAGATGTTGAATCTCCTACAGCTGTCCGCCGAGCGCTTCGACCTTGTGATTCTGGATGGGCCACCGGTCATCGGCCTCGCCGATGCCCTGGTCTTGGCCAACCTTGCCCAAGGAACTCTCTTTGTGGTGGACATCGAAAGCACCCGCTATGGGGCTATCGAGGGCGCGGTCAAACGGTTGCGGGCAGCCAATGCACCGATCGTGGGTGCGATCATCGAGCGATTCGAACCACGTGCGCATGGTTACGGTTATGGCTATGGCTATGGCTATGGGTACAGCTATGACTACCAATACAGCTATGGGGTCTCTGAAGAAGAAGCCAGGCTGCCCGAGCGGGCATAGGCGGAATGAACTTGATTTTGCACGCCCCTCTTGGCACCCTGGATTTCTACTTGGATCTACACCAAAGGAAAGCACATGAGGACAAGTCTAGCATCCGGCATTCTTCTGTTATTTCTGCCCTGGCTGGCACAAGCTCAGCCGATTCCCTACAGCTATGGAGTCCCCTATACCGCCGTTCCCAAACAAACGCCTGCGGAGGAAGCGGCGAAAGTCGTTCGTGCGGGGTTAGAAAAACTACGGTCTTTCCTGAAGAAAAAGGAAAATCGGCTGCAGGTCGCTGCCTTCTTGGATCGGGAGATCGCACCCTATTTCGACTTCGAGGCTATGGCAAAATGGGTGGCGGGTCCGGTGTATGCCCGCATGAGCGAAACGGCTCGGAAGGCGCTGGCGGCCAAGATTGAATCCCGCTTTCTCAGCGGATTAGCAAAATATCTCGCCCGCTACGAAGGGCAACAAGTGCGCTTCTTCCGACCTCGCATGATGGGTCCTCGTCGCGTGGGGATTACAGTAGGTATCCTACGGCCGGGCACCTATCCCGCTAAACTGAGCTTCAGGTTGCATCTCACGGAATCGGGTTGGAAGGTCTATGACGTCATCGTCAATGGCCGCAGCATTGCCGCCTATTACCGGATGCAGCGCAGTCATCGCTGGATGCCCGTTCACTACAGCTATTGACCCCCGTTCACTCGCCGCACAGCTACCCTGGTTCCTAGGCCGTGCGGCATTCGTTTTCCGGAAGCCCCGTGTCCAATGCGATGAATGCAAAAAAATATGCTTTATTCGGGATCTTCACCCTTTCCGGTTTTTCGGGGCTGATCTACGAATCCATCTGGTCTCACTATCTCAAGCTCTTCCTGGGGCATGCGGCCTATGCCCAAACCCTGGTCTTAGCCATCTTTATGGGTGGCATGGCCCTGGGTTCCTGGCTTGTCTCCCGATGGGGACAACGCTGGCGCAACCTGCTGATCACCTATCTGGTGATAGAAGGCATCATTGGCTTACTGGGAGTTATCTTCCACCGCAGTTTTATCCTCACGACCGACCTTTTTTTCACCGAGCTGATCCCTGCCCTGGGGGCTTCTTCCTGGATTGATCTGCTCAAATGGGGTTTGGGCGCTTTGCTCATCTTGCCCCAGTCCATTTTGTTGGGCATGACCTTTCCCCTCATGAGCGGCGGCATTTTGCGGCGTTTTCCGGAAAGGCCCGGTGCAACCCTTTCCTTGCTCTATTTCACCAACAGTTTGGGGGCGGCCTTGGGTGTTCTGGCAAGCGGTTTCCTGCTTATTCCCGCCGTGGGGCTGCCGGGTACGATCCTCGGCGCGGGACTCCTCAACGTCCTGGTGGCGCTTTTGGTGTGGATGCTGGTTCGCCATACAAAAGAACCCCTTGTGCCGGCTCAGCCCCTTGCTAAAGGGTCGCTCCGACCGTTTGCCCGTTGGTTGCTCGGGGCAGCCTTTCTCAGCGGCGTCGCTTCCTTCCTCTACGAAATCGCCTGGATCCGAATGCTGAGTTTGGTGCTGGGCGCTTCTACTCATGCCTTTGAACTCATGCTCAGCGTCTTCATCCTGGGGTTGGCTTTCGGGGGTCTTTGGATCAGCCGACGGGCGGACGGCTTGCACAATCCACAGCGATTTCTGGGCGTCTTGATGATGGTCATGGGCAGCTTGGCTGCCAGCACTCTCTGGCTCTACGATCTGAGCTTCGATTGGATGGCCCAATCTCTCCTAGCTCTGAGCCGGACAGATCAGGGCTATGCGGCGTTCAATCTCATCAGTCACGGGATCGCCGGCTTCATCATGCTGCCCACCACCTTTTGTGCAGGCATGAGTCTACCTCTGATGACCCATAGCCTGTTAAAAACACCCTATGGGGAGCGGGCTATCGGCAGCATTTATGCGATCAACACCCTGGGCGCTATTTTCGGAATCGTGCTGGCAATCCATGGGCTCATGCTCCCCATCGGTCTCAAAGGCATCCTGCTGTTCGGTGCCGCCCTGCACCTGCTGACGGGCCTGGTCTTTCTCGCTCGCACGGAAGCCAAAGGGCTCCACTCCCGCACCCTGGCGTTGGGAACCCTCTGGTCTGTGGGCTTGTTTGCCCTCTTGCTGCCCGTGCATCTGGATCCCAGAAAGATGACGGCCGGCGTCTTCCGCAGCGGTCAGGCCGAGATCGAAGCAGACGCGCAAGTCCTGTATCAGCGGGACGGCAAGACCGCCACCGTCGCCCTCGTGCAGCGGAAGGACGGATTGGTGAGCATTCTCACCAATGGGAAAGCAGATGCCGCCATCCGAATGCACAGTCCCAAGCCAGCCACCGATGAATTCACCATGATCTTAGCCGGTGCCTTGCCCCTGGCCCTGTCTCCGCATCCGCAACGGGTCGCCAACATTGGCATCGGCTCCGGTCTGACCTCCCATGTGCTATTGAGTACTGGGCAAGTGAAACGCCTGGATACTGTGGAAATCGAACCCCTGATGGCGGAAGCGGCTCGGCAAGGATTTTGGCCGAGGATCCGAAACCTGTTTGAGGATCCTCGCAGCCGCATTCATTTTGAAGACGCCAAAACCTTCTTCGCCACCCAATTCACCCCCTACGATGTCATCGTTTCTGAGCCTTCCAATCCCTGGGTGAGCGGGGTGGCCACCCTGTTTTCCGAGGAGTTCTATCAGCGCATCCGCGCCTACCTGAAGCCGGATGGATTGTTCGTACAGTGGATCCAGCTCTATGAAACGGATCTTTCCATCGTGGCTTCCATCATGAAGGCTCTGAGCCCCCATTTCTCGGACTATGCGATCTACAACGCAAACGACGTGGATATGATCGTGGTCGCCAAGGCGGAGGGGAAAATCGGCAACCTACGATCGGAGCCCTTGCAATCGCCTGGGCTAGCTGGGGAGCTCGTCCGGATTCAGCGCACTTCCCCATCTGCCATCCAGGCCCAGCAGATCGGCACCAAGGCATTGTTGGATCCTCTGTTCCAAGCCTTCCCCGTGCCCGTGAATTCGGATTATTTTCCTTTCGTGGATTATGAATCCTCTCGGATGCGCTTTCTGAACCGACAAGCTACCGCCCTGACAAGCATTCGGTCCCAGCCCTTGCCCCTGTTGGAAATGCTGGCATCACCGGAACAAGCGCCTCCCTTGGGTCCGGACACCGCACTCGGAAAACGAACCCTGCGCATTCAGGCAGCCCTGGAGGGAGAATTCAGGGCGCTGGGACCAAAATTGCGCCAGTCAGCAGCCTTGCTGGATCTCAGCCCGGAGCGCTGTTCTGATCCCAGCGTGCGGCGGGGGCTTTGGTTTGACGGAGTCTATCAGCTCTTCCGGGCGGCGACGCCGGGCTTTACTTCAGAAACCGCAGAAAAATTCTGGCAGCGGATCGAATCCACTCCCTGCTATGCCCTGCTCGAGCCCCAGGAACGGCGCCCCCTGAGGCTCTGGAAAGCGATCAGCCGGCGAGACGCGGTGGGCATGATCGCGGCGGGCCGGGCCATGCTGGAACGGGGAACAATCCTCACCCGGAAAGCGCAACAGGATCTTCTGATCGGCGCGACCATGTTGGGCTATCTGGCCCAACAGAAACCGGAAGCTGCTCAGGCGATCTGGGCCCGCTTTGGCAGGCGAGTTTCACAGCGTTCGGAATTACATTTCGTCTTGAACTGGCTCCGTGCCCTGAGTGATGCACAGAATGCGGAAGCAAGCCATGGCTAAGAAGTCCTCCATCGACCGGGTGTTTCACCTTAACCGCGGGGAAAAGCTCTTAGAAGAAGGTCGGTTTGAGGAAGCCTGGGAGCTGGCGGATCAGCTCCTTCAGAAGGATTCCGAGGACATCCAAGCCCGCTATCTCATGGGACGCTGCGCCCTGCGATTGGAACGTCCTGAGGAAGCGGTGGATCACTTCGCCCTACTCACCGCAGCCTTTCCCGAAGATCCCGTATATTTGAGCGGATTGGGAGAAGCCTTGGTCAGCAGCGGCCAGAGCGACAAAGCCATTCCCGTGCTGTTCAATGCCCTCGCCTTGGACCCCCAGAACGTCAGCGCTAAGGCCTATCTGGGCATCGCGTTTTCCCAGGAAGGCAGTTATCGCATTTCCATCTCCCTGCTAGAGGAAGTTTTGGAAACCCATCCGCCCTTTGCCAATAACCTCCACGCCCATCTAGCGCGGAATTATTTGCGATTGGGGGAATTGGAAAAAGCCTTGGAACATGCCCAAACCGCCTTGCGCCTGGGTACGAATTATCCAGCCGATCTGGAACAGATCACTGGCTATCTCATCTATGCGATTCGCGGCGATCTGGAGGAAGCCAGAAGCCATTTCATGCGAGCTTTGGAAATCGACCCCCGCAGCGGGGATGCTTTCTACCATTATGCCAGCATCAAAAAATTCAAGGAGCCGGAGCCTCAGCTAGTCGCTTTGGCAGAACGGAATCTCAAGCAAACTATGCCGGCCTTCAAGCGGGCCTACTATCACTTCGGTTTGGGTAAGATTCACGACGATCTCAAGGAATGGGAAACCGCCTTTCAGCATTACCGACGGGCGAATCTCATCGCTAAGGTTCCTGTGGATCTCAGCGATCTGGAAAATCTCGTCGAAGGCTTCAAAAAGTTTTTCACCCCCCAGCTTTTCGAAAAATATGCCGATTGGGGCCATGAGACGGAACAGCCCATCTTCATCTTGGGGATGCCCCGTTCCGGCTCGACCCTGACGGAACAGATTCTGACCAGTCATCCCGAGGTGACCACCGGCGGCGAGATCCCCGCCTTCCCACGCATCAGCCAACAGGTCTGTTCCGAGCGAACCAGTCCTGAACTGGAAGTTCCTGAATGTCTGAAGCAAGGCCTAGATCAAGCCCTGCTCGGCCAGATCGCCGAAAAGTATTTGGAGGTTCTGCAGCAGTACGGCGCAGACAAAGCGCGCATTATAGACAAGCTGCCGGGCAACCTCTTTTTTGTGGGTCTCATCCGGCTCGCCTTTCCCAAAGCGCACATCATTCACACGGTGCGCAATCCCTTGGATACCTGTTTGTCCTGTTACTTTCAACCCTTTCCGGAAAGCACTTGGAGCTTCGATTTCCGTTGGATTGGTCAATATTATCGGATTGCGGAATCCATGATGGATCATTGGCGCAAGGTGCTTCCAGCGGGAAGTTTACTGGAAGTGATTTATGAAAACCTGATCGAAGATACAGAAATTCAAGCGCGGCGCATCATCGATCATTGCGGGTTGGAATGGGATGATCGGTGCTTGGATTTTCATCGGGCTAAGCGGGCAGTGGCCACAGCTAGCCTCTGGCAGGTGCGGCAGCCCGTCTACAAGACTTCCAAGCATCGTTGGATGCACTATGCACCCTACATCGGTGAGCTAGTGGAAGCGCTGGGACCCTATGCGGAACCCTATTATGAAGCCCTAGAAGCCCGGGGTTGTTCCTTCTCAAAACCCCTCGGCTATCGGTTGCGCCGGCTGCTGGGAAAATCTTAGGGGCTTTTCACCATGAGGAGCTTGTTCAGTTCCCGCACCGCTTTGGGGGGATAATCCAATTCTTCCAACCGTTCCATAAAGAGCTGGTGCAATCGGGCCTTGCCATAGACGCCGATCTTGTGCAGTGCCTTGAACTGACTGATGCGCAGGGCCAAGGCCTGGATTTCCTTTTCGATGTGCTTCCGAGATTTCTTGTCCAGTCTGTCCGGCTGGAAATAATCCCCTAGGGCTTGGGGGGATACCTTGCCAAAGAAGTCGGAACCAAGCTGGGCGGCGAATTCTTCAATTCGCCGCATTTCTTCCGATTTTTTCCAGAAGAGCAATCGCTTCCACATAGGGTGGCCTCCCTGTTTTTTTAGTAGGTTAGTAGAATAGTAGGTTGGTAGAAAAGAAAAACGCCCGGGATCGGGCGTTTCGTTTCCTTCGTCCAGCTCAGAGGGGGGTTCCCTCTGAGCGAGCCGTTGGGCTTAGCGGCATTCCGCAGGCGCGTACTTCGCGGGCAAGGTACCTAGGTTGACATTGTTAAGCCCGCGAGTATTGGCGGTTGCGCTCATGGTAGAAGCGCAGGCCCAGTCGATAGCGCCGGCTACACCAGCAGCTGGGGCTTGACCCTGCACATTGGGCGAGAACACGATGGTCGTGCCCGCCGCATCGGACGGCAGACCGGAGGTTCCGGAAGGAGCCAAGGTTACCGTGATGGTGCCGCCGTTCGCGATGGTCACATCCTGCACATACTTGGTGGATTTCTCCGCCGCAGGCTTTGCGTTCCAAGCTGCAGCCACCGCTTGGATGCCAGAGATACTGTCGGTCTGGAAGGCTTCGCTCACCGCGCTCTTGGCGGAGGAAGCGGCGATCAGGGCTTCAGAGACCTTGGACCGGACGGTGTAGTCCTGATAGGCGGGCAGCGCGATGGCCGCCAGGATACCGATGATCGCAACCACGATCATGAGTTCGATGAGGGTGAAACCCGCTTGTAGCTTTTTCATGGTAGATCTCCTGATGAAGGTTGATGGAAGAGACGGAGATGCTTCTCCGTTGCCTCGCTGTAAATACTGCATCTCTCGTGCCAAGCTGAGAACTCCTAGGTATTTGAGCGGTTCCTGAACGGGAAAAGAAGCTCAGAAGCTTCTCAATGTCAGATCCTGACAATCTGCGGGCGAGGATTGATCCGATGGGCTTGTTGTGCACCGTCTTTCCCTCAAGCACCTTCAACCGAAGTTGGGGACATCTGCGCTGCACTTCTTATGGAAAATTTGCGCTTTATCCCTACAATGTAGCCGCTACGGATCGGAATATCAGCGATCTTTGCCCTCCCAAAAACGGTAGGAAGCGCCCTGGAAGTTGTTTTCCGATCGGCTCTCGGAAAAAGTGCCAGGAAACGGAAAAACACGGTTGCTGTTCGAGCTATCTCGGAAAACAGGCTCATTGGCCCAGGTGCTCTTTCTGCTGATGCCTAAGCCGCCTGCAGAACCTCGCAGTAACTCACTCTCATAGGAATACCGCTATGCCGCATGATGCTATGGATCCCCTACAAATTTCCGGTCGCAGCTTTCAATCCCGCTTGTTGGTAGGCACGGGAAAATACAAGGACTTAGACCAGACCCGCCGGGCCATCGAAGCCAGCGGGGCGGAAATCATCACCATCGCTGTGCGCCGCACTAACATCGGCCAAAACACCGATGAACCCAATATCCTGGAAGTGCTGCCCCCGGATCGCTACACCATTTTACCCAACACCGCCGGTTGCTTCGATGCAAAGACCGCCGTGCGCACCTGTCGGCTAGCGCGGGAACTCTTGGATGGCCACAGCCTGTGCAAGCTGGAAGTGCTGGGCGATCCCAAAACCCTGTTCCCGGATGTGTTGGAGACCCTGCAAGCGGCGGAAATCTTGGTCAAGGAAGGCTTTGAAGTCATGGTGTACACTAACGATGATCCCATCATGGCGAAGCGGTTGGAAGAAGTGGGCTGTTGTGCGGTCATGCCTCTGGCGGCGCCTATCGGCTCCGGGCTAGGCATCCGCAACCGCCTCAATATCCTGACCATCGTGGAGAACGCTCAGGTGCCCGTGCTGGTGGATGCGGGGGTGGGCACGGCCTCCGATGCGGCGGTCGCTATGGAACTGGGCTGCGATGGGGTCTTGATGAACACCGCCATCGCGGCCGCCCGGGATCCCATCCGCATGGCCAGCGCCATGCGCAAGGCTGTTGAAGCAGGTCGGGAGGCCTATCTGGCGGGGCGCATGGCCCCCAAACGCTTCGCCTCTGCTTCCTCGCCCCTGGAAGGTCTGTTCTTCTGACCATGAAGGCTGAAGGGCAGGTCCTCCGACCCATCCGTAGCTATGTCCGGCGGAAAGGGCGTTTGACCAAGGCCCAACAGCGCGCCTTGGGCAGCCTCTGGCCGAAGTACGGGTTGGACTGGGATCCCGAAAATCCGACAGTGCTTTCCCTGCCGGAAACCTTCGGCAATGTGCATCCCGTCACCTTGGAAATCGGTTTCGGGGATGGTGCCCACCTGACAGCGCTGGCTGCCCAGCATCCTGAGCGCAACTATCTGGGCATTGAGGTGTATGAGCCGGGCATCGGTCATCTGCTTTTGGAAGCGGAACGCTTGGGGCTGGAAAATCTGCGCGTGCTCCATCAGGATGCCTTAGCGGTCTTGCGGTTTGGGCTGCCGGAAAGCAGCCTTGCGGAGGTTTATCTCTTGTTTCCCGATCCTTGGCCCAAGCGGAAGCACTGGAAACGCCGCATCTTCAGCCCCGCATTCCTGCAACTCATCGGGCGGGCGTTGCGCACCGGCGGCCGCTTTACCGTCGCCACAGATTGGGCACCCTATGCGCAGCATATGTTGGCGGTGCTCGATGCTGCCGGAGACCGCTTTGAAAATCTGTCCGGAACGGATCGATTCACCTCGGTCCGCGCACCCACCAAATTCGAGCGTCGAGGGCATCGCTTGGGCCATCGGATATGGGAACTGCACCTCTGCCGGAGATGAGCGGGTTGCGGTTGATCGGGCTGACGCCGGCGGAATCGCTCCTGCTACCGCTGGATCTCCAGATCCCGCCCGGATCACTCCTGTTGCTCTCCGGTCCCTCCGGTTCTGGAAAAAGCCGGCTACTGCGGGCCATCGCCGATCTGGATCCCCATGCGGGGGAAGTGTGGCTCAATGGCCGAGCCCGTTCCCAATGGTCTGCACCAGATTGGCGGAAACAAGTAGGTTTGCTGCCTGCGGAGTCCCATTGGTGGTCGGATCGCGTAGGGGACCATTTTTTCCAGTCTCCATCACCTTGGCTCGCCGAGCTAGGTTTCGAGGAAGACGTTCTCTCTTGGTCTGTGCACCGACTTTCCACCGGCGAGCGGCAGCGCCTGGCGCTCGCCCGTATGTTGGCGCTACAACCTAAGGTCCTGCTCTTGGATGAACCGACCGCTAATCTAGATCCAGTCAACAGGCAGCGGGTAGACCAGTTGATCGAAACCTACCGGCGGACGCGGAAAGCGCCCGTGCTCTGGGCGAGCCACGACCGGCAGCAGCGAGAGCGCCTGGCTCAAGGGGCTGCCGTGCAACGCTGGATGATTCGGGATCGATGCTTGATCCCTGAATCAGAACTCCCCTGACTGAGGGTGGAAACCGGTACAATCTCCAGCGCTTTGGAACGCTTTGGTCCGGTCGGACAGGCCTTTAGCAGTGCAGTTTCGCCATACCGTTTCGGAACAGCTTCTAGCTTTCTTTCTGAAGTTGCTCGCCCGATTGCCCCTGTGGGCAGCCCAGGGTTTGGGGCGGGTCGTGGGCTTTTTTCTCATCCATGTACCCAACAAGCAGCGCCGCAACGCCCTCATCAATATTCGGCTCTGCTATCCCCAGCTCTCAGAAGCGCAAGCGATCGCCTTTCGAAACCGTTCCCTCCGGGAATATGGGAAGACTTTTGCAGAGATCGCCTATCTCTGGCAGCGGCCTGTGGATCAGGTGCTCCGAAAAATCGTCCACACTTCCGGATTGGAACATCTCCACCGAAAGGACGGGCGAGGGCTCATCGTCCTTTCCCCCCATCTGGGGGCTTGGGAGCTGGCCGGTCTGTATCTCTCCACCCTGGGACCCACCACCACGCTCTATAAGCCCCAACCCGTGGGGGATCCGCTCGTGCGAACAGCTCGGGCTCGGGGAGGCGCAGAGCTCGTGCCCACCGATCATCGGGGGGTGCGCAGATTACTTCAATCCCTGCGTCAGGGTCATTATCTGGGCATTCTGCCGGACCAGGAGCCTAAGCAGGAACGGGGTTCCGTGTTCGCCCCCTTCTTCGGCGTACCCGCCCTCACCATGTTGCTGGTCAATCGTCTGGCCCGCAGGACCGGCGCACGGGTTGTCTTTCTGTTCGCTGAACGCCTACCTTGGGGGCGGGGCTATGCCCTGCACTGCCTTCCTGCGCCGGAAGGCATCGATGCAGAAGACGATCTTCAGGCAGCCACTGCCCTCAACCGCGGCATCGAACAGTGCGTGCAGCGCTGTCCGGAACAATATATCTGGGCCTATAAGCGATTTCGCACCCGACCCGACGGCGGCCGCCACCCCTATCGAGGGCCCCTGTGAGGCGCGTCCTCTAGGTGCAATTCCTTGATCTTGCGGGTTAAAGTGTTGCGCCCCCAGCCCAGCAAGCGCGCCGCTTCCTGCCGCCGCCCGCCGGTATGCGCTAGGGCAACCTCGATCAGGGCGCGTTCAAAGCGCGGCAGCGCGGTTTCCAGCAAATTCCGCTCGCCTGCCTGCAAGCTGTGCTGGGCCCAGTTTCTCAGGGTGGTTTCCCAGGATTCCTCCGGTCCGACCGACGATTCTGCAGGAACGAGTTCCGGCGGCAGATCCTGGGGATGAATTTCTTTACCCGCTGCCATCACGGTGAGCCAACGGGCGGTATTCTCCAGCTGCCGCACATTGCCAGGCCAGGGCAGCTGGCGCAGGCGTTCGGCGGTGCTCGGCAATAGCACCTTGGTTTCGCAGCCTAATTCTTTAGCAGCGATGGCGAGGAAATGATGCATGAGCCGAGGGATGTCTTCCCGTCGCTCCCGCAGAGGGGGCAGATGAATGCGGATCACATTGAGCCGGTGGAAGAGATCTTCCCGAAAGGCCCCCTGCTGCACCCGTTGCTCCAGATCCTGATGGGTGGCAGCGATGATGCGCACGTCCACCTTCACAGGGGTCAGCCCCCCTACTCGGTAGAATTCCCCATCGGAGAGCACCCGCAGCAATCGGGTTTGCAGTTCGGCGGGCATGTCGCCGATTTCATCCAAGAACAAAGTGCCCCCATCCGCTTGTTCAAAACGGCCCTGCCGCCGGGCCTGGGCACCGGTGAACGCGCCTCGCTCGTGGCCAAATAGTTCCGATTCCAGCAGATCCCGAGGAATCGCCGCCATGTTTAAAGCGATGAAAGCACCGGCGGCCCGAGGGCTGTGGCGATGCAGGGCCCGAGCGACCAATTCTTTGCCCGTGCCCGATTCCCCATTGATGAGCACCGTGATGCTCGACTTGGCCAACCGGCCGATGGCTCGAAAAACCTCTTGCATGGCCGGGGCTTTGCCGATGATCTCCGTAGAACCCAGGTCTACGGGAGCGGCGGTGCTCGTTGTTTCCTGTCGGCAGGCGCGGCGGATCTGCTCCACCACTTCATCCAGATCGAAGGGTTTGGGCAGATATTCAAAGGCACCCCCGTCGAAGGCAGAAACGGCGCTGGCCAGGTCGGAATGGGCGGTCATGATGATGACCGGCAGGCTAGGATAGCGGCGGGTGATCTGCCGCAGGAGCGCCAGGCCGTCCATTCCGGGCATGCGCACATCTGTGAGGATCACATCGGGCCGTTGTTGCCGAAGGTTTTCCAGGACGCCTGCCCCACTGGGAAAGCTCCGCACTTCCATTTGCGCTTTTTGCAAGGCCCGTTCTAACACCCAGCGGATCGATCGATCATCGTCGATGATCCAAACCTTCGGTCTTCTATTCATGACCACTGTCCAAGGGGAGATAGACAAAAAAACGCGTGCACCCCGGCTGACTCTCGCATTCGATCAATCCCCCGTGCTGATGGATCATCTCTTGGGCGATGGGCAGCCCCAATCCTGTGCCGCCAGGTCGATTGGAGATCATGGGGAAGAAGATCTGTTCCTGCAACGCCTTGGGGATGCCCGGGCCGTCGTCCTCGATCTCCACACAGAGGACCAAGCGGTGTTTCCGGTTGCCGATGGTGAATTGCCGCAAGACGCGGGTGCGCAAGCAGATCCGTCCTCGGGTACCTGTAGCGCTGATGGCGTTTCGGATGAGGTTGAGCAAGGCTTGAATCAATCGGTCGGAATCCGCCATGAATTCTGGAATGCTGGGATCATAATCTCGGGTGATCTCAGGGCCCTCAGGATATTCCGCCTGGATCAAATCCAGCACATATTCCAGTACATGATGAATGTTGATGGATTGGCGCCTGAGCATCCGATTGGGACCGAGCATCCGATCCATGAGCTTTTGCAGCCGGTCCGCTTCATCGATGATGATCTGGGTGTATTCCCGCAGGCTGGGTTCCGGCAGTTCCTGTTGCAGCAGTTGGGCGGCTCCCCGTAGCCCACCGAGAGGATTGCGAATTTCATGGGCGAGCCCCCGGATCAAGGCCTGGGTCGCCTGATGCTGAGCGAGCAGATGTTCTTCCCGCAGGATGCGAAGCTGGCGATCCACCTGATGCAGTTCTACGAGCAACTTGACTTCCGAGGCCGGATGATGAAAGGGCAGAGCGGTGCAATGGACCGTGATAGCGCGATCGCCGAGTTTCATATGGACCTCGCGCTCGATAAAAGGGTGCAGGGTGTCCATGGCTTCCCGCAAGCGCCGTTCCACCGAGTCGTCCGGACAGTGGATCAGCTTGATCGCAGGCAAGCCTATGAGATGCTGGGCGCTCAGACCGAAGAGCATCTCCCCCGCAGGGTTGATATAGATCAGATGCAGATTTGCATCGAAGAGGAGAACCGCCGTGTTAAGGTTCTCCAAGATGACCTTTTCCAGCGTTACCGCATGAGACATCGGCGCGGTTCCCATGGGGGTTTGCAACAAAAACGCCCCGAAATGGGGCGTTCTCAGGATTAGGACTGCCCCGAAGGTTAGAGGCTGTAATAGAGATCGAATTCCACAGGATGAGTAGTCATGCGGAGCTGGGTCACCTCTTCCATCTTCAAGTCGATGTAGGCATCGATGAGGTCATCGCTGAAGACCCCGCCGGCCTTTAGGAACGCTCGATCCTGGTCCAACGCCTCCAGGGCCATATCCAGGGAATGGCAAACAGTGGGAATGGAGCGCGCTTCTTCTGCGGGCAGGTCGTAGAGATCCTTGTCCATGGGATCTCCCGGATGGATCTTGTTCTGGATGCCGTCCAGTCCCGCCATGAGCATGGCGGAGAATGCGAGATAAGGATTGCCAGTGGAATCCGGGAAGCGCACTTCAATGCGGCGGGCCTTGGGACTACTCACATGGGGAATGCGAACGGAAGCAGATCGGTTGCGCGCCGAGTAGGCGAGCATGACCGGCGCTTCGAAACCGGGCACCAGACGCTTATAGCTGTTGGTGGAAGCATTGGTGAAGGCGTTCAGGGCTCGGGCATGCTTGATGATACCGCCGATATAGTACAGGGCGGTTTCCGAAAGTCCCCCATACTTGTCCCCGGAGAACACATTGTTGCCGTCCTTGGAAAGGGACTGATGTACGTGCATCCCGTTGCCGTTGTCCCCTACCAGGGGCTTGGGCATGAAGGTAGCGGTCTTGCCGTAGGAATGGGCCACATTCCAAACCGCATACTTCAGGATCTGATTCCAGTCAGCCCGCTGCACGAGCGTAGCGAACTTGGTGCCGATCTCGCACTGACCGGCGGTGGCCACCTCATGGTGATGGACTTCTGTGGGCAGGCCCATTTCCTCCATAGCGAGGCACATGGCAGCCCGCATGTCGTGGAGAGAATCCACTGGTGGGACCGGGAAATACCCGCCCTTGACGCTGGGGCGATGGCCCATGTTGCCATCGCTGTACACCCGCTCGGAGTTCCACTCCGCTTCTTCGGAGTCCACCTTGTAGAAAGCCCCGCTCATATCCGCCCCCCAGCGGACATCGTCCAGAATGAAGAATTCGGGTTCCGGACCGAAGAAAGCGGCGTCCGCAATGCCGGTGGACTTGAGATAGGCTTCTGCCCGCTTGGCCAGGGAACGAGGATCGCGTTCATAGCCCTGCATGGTGGAGGGCTCCAGGATATCGCAGCGGATTACCAAAGTGGATTCATCGGAGAACGGATCCATAAAGACGGCATCTGTGTCGGGCATCAAGATCATGTCGGATTCTTGAATCCCCTTCCAGCCTGCGATGGAGGAGCCATCGAACATCTTTCCGTCCGTGAAGAAATCCTCGTTGATCGTCCGTGCAGGCAAGGATACGTGCTGTTCCTTGCCGCGGGTATCCGTAAAACGGAGATCGACGAATTTGACTTCTTTTTCTTTGATGAGATCGAGAATCTTAGAAGACATGGAGTTACTCCGAAGGTTTGGGAAAAAGCCTCCACCCTGGGGGATGAAGGCGAGGGGATAGGCGATCGGATGATCCTGTGAACCCCCAGGAGATAAGCAAGAAATATACCATGGTTTGAATGCTGAGGATGGCGAGGACTACCCCCTCCCCGTGGGCCCAATTTTCGATGGTATGCACTGATTTGGGGCATTCAGAAGACAGCTTGCTTTGTGATGAACCACTATCCGAAATAAGCGGTCACTTTGCCAAAGATCTTGTCTTCAGCAACTGCTTGCTGCAGGCGCTGGGTCAGGTGCTCGATTGCTTCGCAGGAGTCCGACAAGAGCGTGCGGGAAAAGAACACTTCTATATCGATGCGTCCGTTGAGATAGTGCAGCAAAACGCGTTGGCACTGGGCGGCTTCTGGGATCTGCGCCCAATGGGTATCCAGCCGTTTCAGCACCTCAGTTCTCAGGGGTAGATCCAGCGTCGGGGAATATTTTTCATCATCTTCCGGATCGATGTGTACAGTCACATCTCGGATCTCGTCCACAGTCTTCTTGATCTGGCGCTCCACCAAAACGCCAATCATATGACCTTCGGAAACGCTGATCTGGGGATCTACCAGAATATGCACATCGGCGGAGGCAAATCCTCCATGCTTGCGGGTGCGCAACATGTGCAGGTCCCGCACGCCGCCGACGGAAAGGATAGTCTTGCGGATCTCTTCCAGTCGATCCGCTTCCAGGCTGGTATCCACCAATTCTTGCATGGATTCCCAACCCAGCCCGACAGCGATCTTCGCGATCATGAGTGCCACTAGTACTGTGGCGATGGCATCCAGATAGACGAGCCCTGCTAAGGTGCCCGCGATCCCGATGAAAACCACCACCGAAGAAAGGGCATCTGAACGATGGTGCCAGGCATTGGCCCGGAGCAGATCGGAACGAATCCGCCGCGCATAGAACAGAGTGTACCAGAACAGGGCCTCATTGATGAGGATAGAAACCGCCGCGGCGATCAATGCCAGGGGGCCAGGGTGGAGCAACTGATCCGGTGCGAACAGGCGCTCCACGGCATCCCAAGCTAATTCCAGGGCGACCAGCAGCAACAGCAGGCCGAGCAACAGAGTCGCTAAGGTTTCGTAGCGGCCATGGCCATAGGGATGCTCCGCATCCGGCGCTTGGCTCGCATGGTTTCCCGCCACCCAAACCAGAAGGTCCGAAAGGAGATCGGAAAGAGAATGGATGCCGTCCGCGATGAGGGCTTGGGAATGGGCTATATAGCCGATCCCCAGTTTGCCAGCGGACAGAAACAGATTGGCGACGGCGCCCACGATGGCCGTTTTGGCCATCACCTGTTGGCGTTGTGCTAGCGCAACTGATTCCATGCACCACCCACTTGCAGCCGAACGACATAAACCGCCCCTTCCGCTCGTGCCTGTAAGACTGAATGACCGTTCAGGCGGCACCAAGCTGGAATATCTGCCAATGCCCCGGGGTCTGAGCACTGCACTTCCAATACAGTGCCCGGCGACAAGCTGGCGACCCGTTCTTGGACACGAATCACCGGCAGCGGGCAGAGCAACCCCAAGCAATCCAGTCGAACGGGTGCTACAGCATCCATGTGGAGGGGATCTCTCTAGGCTGGAAGGGAACCACCGGCATTTCCCGCCGATCTCCCTGGGGCGTTTCTATCTCGACGATCACTTGCGGGGCGGTTCTGCCCTTGCTGTACCGCGCCACCAAGCGGGCAGCGGTCTGTAGGGCAGCTTCATCTACCTCGCCTTCCAAAAGCGCCTCCGGACCCGAATGGCTGAGGGTCCTCAAGCTGACATATCGCTTGCGATACCCTTGCAAAAAACGCCCCTCTCCTTCCTCGCGGGCGATGATGACCTTGAAGGTCGGCCCAGGCCGGAGATGGCGGCCGATCTTGAGGAGGATGAGATCTTCCAGGGTATAGCGGCGATCCTGGCGATGATCCCAGAGATCTTGGAGCTTCCGGCTGTAGTTGGGATCCGTGAGAAAACAGCAGCCGCCGGCGGGTTGGGAGAAATCTTCAAACCCGAATTGCTGGGCCAAGGCGATCTGGGGTTTTCGGTTCCGGCCCGAAAGCCCTAGCAACCGGCTCCGATCCACCCAGCCTTCCCGCTCCGGTCGGGTGGGCGGCAGATGTAGGGCGCTCAGGGGCCGCAGGAGCAGATCTTCCGCACCGGATTCCCGGGCCACCACGGGCAGCGTGTCCTTTCGCTGGGATTTGGGCCGCTGTCCCACCACTTCGCCGGTGATAATGAAGTCGAAGTCGTGCGCTTTCATCCACTGAAACGCCTGTTGCACCATGAAGATCTTGCAGTCGAGGCAGGGATTGAGATGGGCGCCGTAGCCGTGCTTGGGATTGAGCACGATTTCCTGATAGGGTTCCACCACATCGACGAAATGAAGCCTAATGCCCAGCTGTTCCGCCACCCACAGGGCGTTGTTGCGCTTGGGCTTGGCTCGGTGACGGGTGCGCACCGCTTGAGTGTGCCCCTCGACACAAAAACCGGTGAAAAAATTCAGCCCCTCCACATAGATGCCCTGTTCCTGGATCAGACGCACGGCCAGCATGGAATCCAGGCCGCCAGACACCAGGGCAACGGCTTTCCTTTGGGTCATCACAGCGTCTTCATTCTACAGAAAGAAAGACTATGATACCTTGATTCCAATCCCCTGGATTCCTCTGGAGAAAGCAATGGATTGGCTCGGTGGTGAGACCCTGACAGCTCGCTTGGCTGCAGTGCAAGAACAGGTGCGCAAGCAACCGGCGGAACCCAAGCATCGCATCTTCCTGTTCCAGCTGCTCAGCCTGCTGGGCCAGTGGGAACGGGCTCTCAATCAGTTGCGGGTGATCGGGGAGTTGGATGCCTCCGCCTTACCCATGGTGCACACCTATGGGCAAGCGCTGCGCCTGGAACCCTTGCGGACTGCTGTGTTCGCGGGGCAGCGCACGCCCCTGGTCTTCGGGCGGCCCGAGCGCTGGATCGCCCTCTGCTTGGAAGCCCTGCGACTCGAAGGTCAGGGCGCAGAGTCGGAAGCGGCAGAGCTTCGGGCCCAGGGTTTTGAATTGGCACCGGAAACTCCGGGAAAGATCGGGGAACCCCAGCAGCAGCATTTCGCCTGGATCGCCGATGCGGACATGCGCTTGGGACCCCTGCTGGAAGCCATCATCGATGGGAAATACTATTGGGTGCCCTTTTTGCGCATCGCCCGTCTTCAGATGGATGCGCCTGAGGATCTGCGGGATCTGGTGTGGATGCCCGCCTATTTTCAATGGGTGAACGGGGGGGAGTCTGTCGGACTCATTCCCACCCGTTATCCGGGATCTCAGGATAGCGAGGATGACCGCATTCGCCTGGCTGCCCGCACGGAATGGATCGCGCGAGGGGATACCTATTTGGGCTTGGGGCAGCGCCTGTTGACCACGGAGGTGGAAGAATACGCCCTCCTGGATCTGCGGGACCTTCAGTTTGATCCCTTGCCCTCGGATCCGGAGGAAGGCTAGCCCATGGTCGATCTCTCCCTACAGGAACGATTGCAACCCTCTCTGCTCGACCGGCTTCGGGATGATCATCCAGACGAGATCAAGGAATCCCTGCGGGAACGGGTGCTGAGTCTGTCCGAACTGCGGCAGAGTGTGCAGCGGGATATCGCTTGGCTCCTCAACGCTTGCAATCTGGGGGACGTGGTAGCGCCTTATCCCGAAGTAGCCCGCTCCGTGCTCAACTACGGCATTCCCGATCTCGCGGGCCTCACCGTTTCCACCATCGAGCTCGATGCCCTGAAGCGCACCATTCAGCAGGCTTTGGAAACCTTCGAGCCGCGGTTGCGCAAGCACTCGATCCGCCTGCAAGCGCGTTTGGATCCCCAAAAAATGAGTCATAACACCCTGGTCTTCGACATCGAATGCGAGCTCTGGGCCTATCCGGCTCCCGTCGAACTGCTCTTGCGGACGGAATTGAACCTAGAGAGCGGCGATGTAGCGGTGCAAGACTTGACGAACCGGAAGCCCTGAGTTGGACCCGCGTTTCCTAGAACTGTACAACCGAGAATTGCGCTACATTCGGGAACTGGGCAGCGAGTTCGCTGCCCAATTTCCCAAGGTGGCCGCGCGGCTCGGGTTGGACAGCTTCGAATGCGCCGATCCTTATGTGGAACGTTTGCTAGAGGGCTTTGCCTTTCTCGCTGCACGGGTTCAGCGCAAGATCGACGCGGAGTTCCCCCGCTTCACCCAGTACCTGCTAGAGGCCCTCTATCCCCATTACCTGCGCCCAACCCCCGCCATGGCGGTGGTTCGATTCCAACCGGATCGATCCGAGGGTTCCCTAGCAGAAGGCTTTACCATCCCCAGACATACAGTTCTGCGCAGTCCGCTGCGCAAGGGAGAGGCGACCCCTTGCACCTATCGAACCGCCCACGAACTGACCCTCT
Source organism: Chromatiaceae bacterium (assembly GCA_027078745.1). Lineage (GTDB taxonomy): Bacteria > Pseudomonadota > Gammaproteobacteria > Chromatiales > Chromatiaceae > JALWWO01. The sequence continues at coordinate 134,216 of JALWWO010000020.1, read as the reverse complement.
GGCCCCTGGAGATTCAGCAAGAGGAATACATCGGGTCGGCAAGCCTGTTGCCAGAGGTGCACTTCCCCGGGCAGAAGCCCCTTCGGGCTGGCGTTCGGCTGCGGCTGCAGGCGCAAGCAGGTCTGAAGATTTCAGAACTGGCGCTGGATCATCTGGATCTCTACCTGGGGAGCCAGGATGGGGCCGTTTCCATGCGTCTCTACGAACAGATCCAGGCCCATGCGCTCGGCCTCGCAGCGCGGCCCGCTCGATCTACCAAAAAATCCGATTGGATGACCTGGAGCAAGGACGCTATCGAGCCCTTGGGGTTCGCGCCAGAACAAGCGCTCCTGCCCACAGGGCCTAGAACCTTTGAAGGCTATCGGCTGCTGCAGGAATACTTCAGCTTTCCCCAAAGGTTCCTCTTCCTGCGCATCGGCGGTTTGAAGCGGGCGGTGCGGCGGACGCTGGACTCAGCCTTGGATCTGGTGATCCTATTGGATCAGGTAGACCCTCGGTTAGAAGGTCTCTCCACCGCACAATTTCAACTCCACTGCACGCCGGCCATCAATCTGTTTCCCAAACGCTTGGATCGCATCCATCTGAACCATCGGGCACAGGAATATCACGTTGTTCCTGAGCGCACCCGTCCCTTGGATTTCGAGGTTTTTTCCCTGAATTCTGTGCAGGGTTATGGCCGAGCTGCCGAGCCAGAGCAGGAATTTTTGCCCTTTTATTCCGCCCTGCATCCCAGCTTCCACCGGAAGCCGAATGCCTATTTCACGACGCGGCGGGAAAAGCGCCTGCTTTCCTCCCGACGAAAGCAGCGAAATATCGGACCCAGATCCAGCTATATCGGTTCAGAGCTGTTCCTCTCCCTGGTGGACGCAGAGCAAGCCCCCCTGTCCACGAAACTGCGTCAGATCGGCTTGGAAGGCCTTTGCACCAATCGAGATCTGCCCCTGCTCATGGCCCTGGGCATGGGATCCACGGATTTCACCTGGGACTTCAGCGGACCGGTGGAATCTGTGCGCTGCCTCTCCGGTCCGAGCCGCCCCCGCCCAGCGCCGCCGGAGGGCAAGACCCATTGGCAGCTCATCAGCCATCTCAGCCTCAACTATCTCTCCCTGGTGAACACGGATGCGGAGCAGGGCGCCGCTGCCCTGCGGGAACTGCTGGGACTCTATGCCTTTCTGGAGGAAAGCCAGGTGCGCAAAGAGGTGGAAGGGCTGGTCTCCGTATCCGCTCGGCCCATCTACCGACGGTTGAACGTGCCCGGGGGTAGCGCTTTCGGGCGCGGGCTGGAAATTCAGCTGACCTTCGACGAAACCCAGTTCGAGGGGACCGGCTGTTTTCTCTTGGGAGCCGTGCTCGCCCAGTTCTTCCGGAAGTACGTTTCCCTCAATTCCTTCACAGAAACCCTCGTGCAAACCCTCGAACGCGGAACCCTCATCCATTGGCCAGCGAATCCCGGACGACGCAACCTGCTCTAGCCGAGCTACTGGCGGCATTGCGAGAAAATCCCCAGGCTTTCGACTTCTTCTATGCCCTGCGCCGGTTGGAATGCCAGTACGATCAGCAACCCCGCATCGGCACAGCATGCAGTCCGAAGGAAGAGAACTTGCGCCTGGGCCAGGATGCCAGCCTAGCCTTCGCACCCGCTGCCCTCAGTTCTTGCGAACCCCATCCGGCAGGCCTGCGCTTGGGCGTCTCCTTCCTGGGCCTGTTCGGCCCCCACGGCCCCTTGCCCTTACAGCTCACGGACTATGCCTTGACCCGGAAGCGCGTGCACAAAGATGCAACCTTCCTCGCCTTCGCTGATGTATTCCACCATCGGTTCCTGAGCCTGTTTTATCGAGCTTGGGCGAGCGCCCAGCCTACCGCTAGTTTTGACCGACCGGAGGAAGATCGCTTCGGAGATTATGTGGCCTCGCTCTGCGGCCTGGGTCTGCCCAGCCTCCGCAACCGGGATGCCCTGACGGATCGGGCCAAGCTCTGGTTCGCGGGTTCATTGCAGTGCATTGCCAAGTCTCCCGAACGTCTGATCGCCTGGATCCACAGCTATTTCCGATTGCCTGTGGAGATCACAGAGTTTGTGGGAGAATGGTTGGAGATTCCCGCTTCGGAACGCTGTGTTCTGGGACATCATCCAGATACAGGCACCCTAGGTGTTTCCGCGATCATCGGTGCCCGAACGTTCGCCTGTCAACATCGGTTCCGGCTGCACCTGGGCCCCATGAGTTTGGAAGAATATATGCAGTTTCTCCCCGGCGGGGCTGCCCTGGATGCCCTGATGAGCTTGGTGCGCAATTTTCTGGGGGAGGAGTATGCCTGGGAAGTGCAGTTGATCCTGCGTAAAGAAGCGGTGCCCCCCCTGCATCTGGGTTCAGCGGAAGCGCGGTTAGGCTGGACAAGCTGGCTCGGCACCCGCCGGACGGATCGGGATGCGGATGATCTGATCCTGAATCCCGCCGGTTGAAGGGCTAAAATGTGCGGGACCTGGCACTAGTCCTGTCCTTTCCCAGGGTTTGAGGTAGGTGAGAATGCCCGCGACTTCGGGCCAGGGCTAAAATATAGCCCATCGATAAGTTCAGGAAAGATGGCGGAGCGGACGGGACTCGAACCCGCGACCTCCGGCGTGACAGGCCGGCATTCTAACCAACTGAACTACCGCTCCGAATCCGTGGTGGGTGCTGCAGGGATCGAACCTGCGACCCTCGCCTTGTAAGGGCGATGCTCTCCCAGCTGAGCTAAGCACCCCAGGCGATTTCCTTATTTTACCGCTTCCTTGAGCGTTTTGCCAGCCCTAAACACAGGCCGTTTTGTAGCGGGGATTTTGATTTTTTTCTTGGTCTGGGGATTGCGTCCCTCTCGGGCCGCATATTCCCGCACGGAGAAGGAGCCAAATCCCAATATGGAAACCGTCTCGCCGTTCTGCAAAGCCAACGTGATGGTCTCGATCAGGGCATCCAAGGCCTGTCCTGCTGCGGCCTTAGAAATGCCTGCTTCCTCTGCCATCCGTTCTACAAGTTCCGATTTATTCATTCAAAACCTCCGCACTGGAACCCCCTGCTTCTAGGGGCAGAAAGCCTGGCGTCCAGGCTTTCCAAGGATTCATGAGTTATGGTTCTGCTTCAGAAGCCCGCTTTCTGGTCTCTACCCATCCCACAATACGAGGTTAATCTTGGAAGAGACCTCCCCCTGTTCTAAGGGACAGCCGCTCAGTGGAACTGAACCTTACTGGATTCTGCCAAGCTCGGCAATACCTATTGCGCCGATCTCTTCGAGGCTCAATGGCGAAGCCGTGCCCCCAGACGCTCCTTCTTTCCCCGTTTGCTAGTCTGGGCGCTCTTCTGCGCAACCGCCGCTTGGGTCTCTTCGCTCGCTTTGCCCAGGGGCACGGGCTGTTGGCTCAAGGCGATTTCCAGCACCTCATCGATCCAGCGCACCGGCCGGATGTTCAGGTTCTGCTTGATGTTTTTCGGGATCTCCACTAGGTCCCGCTCGTTCTCCTGGGGGATGATCACCGTATCGATCCCTCCCCGATGGGCCGCCAGGAGCTTTTCCTTCAATCCCCCGATGGGCAACACTTCTCCCCGCAAGGTGATTTCTCCGGTCATGGCCACGTTGGAGCGAACCGGCACCTTGGTCAGGGCGGAGACTAGAGCGGTGCACATCGCCACACCGGCGCTCGGGCCGTCCTTGGGCGTAGCCCCTTCGGGCACATGAATGTGGATGTCTGTCTTCTGGTAGAACTCGGGATCGATGCCCAAGGATTCCGCGCGGCTGCGGACCACCGTCATGGCGGCCTGAATGGATTCCTGCATCACGTCGCCGAGTTGCCCTGTATAGGTGAACTTGCCCTTGCCTGGCACCAGGGCGGATTCGATGCGCAGCAACTCTCCGCCTACCTCGGTCCAAGCGAGCCCCGTCACCTGGCCCACCTGATCGAATTCTTCCGCTCGTCCGTAGCGGAAGCGTTGCACACCCAAATATTTTTCCAGGGATTTCGGGGTAATGGTCACCTTGGAAACTCGTTTCTTGCGGACAATCTCCTTGACTACCTTGCGGCAGATCTTGGAGATTTCCCGCTCCAGATTGCGCACGCCTGCTTCTCGGGTGTAATGGCGGATGATGTCCCGAATGGCAGCTTCCCGAATACTGATCTCCCCCTCCTTTAGGCCGTTGTTCTTCATCTGCTTGGGGATCAGATAGCGTTCAGCGATGTGCACCTTCTCGTCTTCCGTGTACCCAGAGATCCGAATGACTTCCATGCGATCCAGCAGGGCGGGTGGAATGTTCAGGGTGTTAGCGGTGGCGACAAACATGACTTCGGAGAGATCGAAATCCACCTCCAGATAATGATCCACAAAGGTGTGGTTCTGCTCCGGGTCCAGGACCTCCAACAGCGCCGAGGCGGGATCGCCCCGAAAATCCATGGCCATCTTGTCGATCTCGTCCAGCAGGAACAAGGGGTTTCGGGTGCCCACGCGGGAAAGATTTTGGATGATCTTCCCGGGCAGAGCACCGATGTAGGTGCGCCGATGGCCGCGGATTTCCGCCTCATCCCGCACGCCACCCAAGGACATGCGGACGAACTTCCGGTTCGTGGCCCGGGCGATGGATTGACCTAAGGAAGTCTTGCCCACGCCGGGTGGCCCTACCAAACAGAGAATGGGACCCTTGAGCTTTCGCACCCGCTGTTGCACGGCCAGATATTCCAGGATGCGTTCCTTCACCTTTTCCAGGCCGTAATGATCCTGCTCTAACACCTGCTCTGCCAGGGAGATATCGTTGCGGATGCGGGTGCGGCGCTTCCAGGGTACATTGACCAAGGTATCGATGTAATTGCGCACCACGGTCGCTTCCGCAGACATGGGCGACATGAGCTTGAGCTTGTTGAATTCCGCCAGCGCTTTGGCTTTAACCTCCTTGGGCATGCCCGCCTTCTCGATGCGCTTGCCCAGCTCTTCCAGCTCGTTCGGCGCGTCTTCCAGCTCTCCCAATTCCTTTTGGATGGCCTTCATCTGCTCATTGAGATAGTATTCCCGTTGGTTCTTCTCCATCTGGCGCTTGACCCGCCCGCGGATGCGCTTTTCCATCTGGAGGATGTCGTTTTCCGATTCCATGAGCGCCATCAGGTGTTCCAGGCGTTCCTGCACATCGGTGATCTCCAGCACCCGCTGCTTTTCATCGAGCTTCAGGGACATATGAGCAGCCATGGTGTCGGCGAGCCGGCCGGGCTCCTCGATGCTGTTTAAGGAAGTCAATACTTCCGGCGGCACCTTTTTGTTGAGCTTGACATATTGCTCGAACAGGCTGATCGCAGAGCGCATGAGGACTTCTTGTTCCCGCTCGTCCGCCTCCAGGGATTCCGGAAGCGGGCGGACACGGGCGCTGAACACGGCTTCCACCGAAAGGAATTTCTCAATGCGAGCCCGTTGATTGCCTTCCACCAGCACCTTGACCGTGCCATCCGGCAGCTTCAGGAGTTGCAGGATGTTGGAAAGGGTGCCCACTCGGTGCATGTCTTCCACGTCGGGATCGTCGATCTCCGCCCGCTTCTGGGCGACTAGAAGAATCTGCTTGTCGCTAGCCATGGCGCTGTCCAAAGCCTTGACGGATTTCTCGCGACCTACGAAGAGGGGGATGACCATATGGGGATAAACGACCACATCCCGCAGGGGTAAGATGGGCACCTGCATGGATTCCGATAGCACGGAGTTGGGGTCACGTTGTCGAGCCATAACTAAAAAACCTTTGGTGAGATGGGTTTCCCAGCCTTTCTCCGAGGCTTAAGGGTATGCTGCGCAGCAGAACAGTGGGGAAATCGGCGGAGAATTGCTCGGAGAAAGGGGATTCTTGCAGGGGGATATTTGGGCGTAGGCAGGGGAGTTCAACGCCTACTGCAGGACCCAGAACGGAGATTATTCAGAGGAAGCGGCCTGCTTTTCTCCGCTTTCGTAGAGGACGAAGGGAGCATTCTCTCCCCGGATGACAGACTGATCTACCACTACCTTGGTGACCCCTTCCATGGAAGGCAGATCGTACATGATGTCCAACAGAGTCTGCTCCATGATGGTGCGCAGGCCTCGGGCACCGGTCTTGCGGGCCATGGCCTTGCGGGCAATCTCCACCAGGGCATCATTGCGGAACTCCAGCTCACAGCCTTCCATCTCAAACAACCGTTTGTACTGTTTGACCAAGGCATTCTTCGGTTCCGTCAGGATCCGGACCAGAGCCTTCTCGTCCAACTCCTCTAAGGTCGCCACCACGGGCAAGCGACCGACGAACTCGGGGATCAAGCCGTAGCGGATGAGGTCTTCCGGTTCCACATCCTGTAGCAGTTCCCCGATCTTCTGATCCTCGTCCTGACTGTGCACCTCCGCACTGAACCCGATCCCCCCCTTTCTAGAGCGGTTCTGAATAACCTTTTCCAGGCCGGCAAAGGCACCGCCTACGATGAACAGGATGTGGGCAGTGTTGACCTGCAGAAATTCCTGCTGAGGATGCTTGCGCCCCCCCTGGGGCGGCACAGAAGCGACGGTGCCTTCGATGAGCTTGAGCAGGGCCTGCTGCACTCCCTCTCCGGAAACATCTCGGGTGATGGAAGGATTGTCCGACTTGCGGGAGATCTTGTCGATCTCATCGATGTAGACGATGCCCTTCTGGGCCTTTTCCACATCGTAATCGCATTTCTGGAGGAGCTTTTGGATGATGTTTTCCACATCTTCCCCCACATAGCCTGCCTCCGTGAGGGTGGTGGCATCCGCGATGGTGAAGGGCACGTTGAGCAGTCGGGCTAAGGTCTCAGCGAGCAGGGTTTTCCCCGAACCCGTGGGACCGATGAGCAGGATGTTGCTCTTGGCGATCTCGATGTCTTCCTTGGCATCACTGGCTTCGATCCGCTTGTAATGATTGTACACGGCCACAGAGAGAATCTTTTTTGCCCGATCTTGGCCGATGACGTATTGATCCAGGCGCGCATTGATCTCCTTGGGCTTGGGCAACCGATCTGTGGCTTCCTCCACGCCCCCATTCATCTCCTCCCGAATGATATCGTTGCACAGGGCTACGCATTCGTCGCAGATAAAGACCGAAGGGCCTGCGATGAGTTTGCGTACTTCATGCTGACTCTTCCCACAGAAAGAGCAATACAGTAGCTTGTCTTCCCCCTTGTTTTGATCGTTGCCGCTCATTCCGCTCTCTCAAGCAATTGCCCAAACTAACCCTTGAGCACTGGGCGCATTTCCGCGATTTTCAAGGATCTTTTGCCAACTTTTCGGCGAGATGTCAACCAAAACTAGGATTGGGATGACGGAATCTTCACTCGTCGTGCCATCACCTGATCCACGAGCCCATAAGCCTTAGCTTCTTCTCCGCCCATGAAGCGATCCCGTTCTGTGTCCTCAGTGATCTTCTCCACCGGCTGCCCCGTATGCCGGGCGAGGATTTGATTCAGTTGCTCCCGAATGTGGAGGATTTCCCGAGCATGGATATCGATGTCCGTAGCCTGCCCCTGAAAGCCGCCCAAGGGCTGATGGATCATCATGCGGGAATGGGGAAGGCAAAAACGTTTCCCCGGGGCGCCGCCCGCCAACAGGAGCGCTCCCATACTGGCAGCTTGCCCCAGGCACATGGTACTCACATCCGGTTGGATGAACTGCATGGTGTCATAGATGGCCAGTCCAGCGGTCACTGAACCTCCGGGGGAATTGATATAGAGGTGAATATCTTTATCGGGATTTTCAGATTCCAGGAAGAGGAGCTGGGCTACTACCAAATTGGCCGTCTGATCATCCACCGGCCCTACCAGGAAAATTACCCGTTCCTTGAGCAGGCGGGAATAGATATCAAAAGAGCGCTCGCCCCGTGCCGTCTGTTCGATGACGATGGGCACGAGTCCCAGATCTTGCGGGGCCCAATCCGGATGGACTGCGGAATATTTCATAGTATAACTCACTGATTTTTGGAAGCTCCCCGGGTGATCGCCTCAAAGGTGGTGGGCTCTTCCTCTAGGGTAACCTGGGTTTTCACCCAGTCCACCACTTGGTTTTCCAAAGTCAGGGAACGGACGGAATCCATCGGTTCCTGATTCTGATAATAGTATTCCACGACCTCTTCCGGATGCTCATAACTGGCAGCCAGGTCTTCCACGGTAGCTCTTACCCGATCTTCATCCACTTGGATGCTGTTCGCGCGGACCACCTCGGCAATGATCAACCCCAGGGCGACCCGGCGCTTTGCCTCCTCTTCGAACAGCGAATCGGGCAGTTGGAAAGCACTGGACTGTTTGCCCATCTGCTGTTGCATCTGCTTCCTCAAGGATTGGATTTCCTCTTCCACCAACACTTTGGGTAGCTCAATGGGGTTGGCCTCCAATAATAGATCCATCGCTTGTTTCTTAACGCGGGCCTCGATGCGCTGGCGCAACTCCCGTTCCATATTCTCCCGCACATCCCGGCGGAAACGTTCCAAATCCCCATCTTCGATGCCGTATTGTTTCACGAATGCCTCGTCCACCTCTGGCAGAACGGGTTCCGCCACCGATTGCAATTGGACGCGAAACTGCACTGGTTTTCCCCGCAGGTGTGCCGCCGGATAATCTGCTGGAAACTGGAGATCCAGGGTCCGTTCTTCCCCGGCTCGCATTCCCAGCAGGCCGGATTCAAAACCTGGGATCATGCGCCCGGTGCCCAACTCCAGGGAAACCCCTTCCCCCGAACCCCCCTCAAAGGGTTCGCCTTCTAAAGTACCTTGGAAAGACAGGGTTACCTGATCCCCTTCCTGGGCGGGACGGTCCACCGGTTCAAAGCGCTTGTTCTGCTCCCGCAAGCGCTCGATAAGCATATCTACATCCGCTTCCGAAATCTCTACCTTGGGTTCCTTCAAAACCTTGCCTTCCAGAGAACCCAAGGTGAAGCGCGGAAGGATTTCGAAAGTGGCGGTGTAACCATATGTCTTCGTGGCCGGATCGATCTGCGGCTCGATCTGGGGCATACCGGCGGCTCGCAGACCTTCTTTTTCCAAGGCCTCCTGAAAAGAAGACTCGATGAATTCCCCCAGGACTTCCCGATAGAACTGCCTGCCAAAGCGACGACGCAGAATCTTGAGAGGCACCTTCCCCGGGCGGAATCCGGGCAGCTGCGCAGTGCGCCCAAACTCCCTCAAACGATTTTCGACCGCCTGTTCGACCGCCTCGGGTTCCAGATCCACCCGCATCCGCCGTTCGAGTCCTTCCCCATTTTCCACGGAAATCTGCATCTTGATCTTGCCTCATCGATGGGGGGCGTTGCCTGTGCACTTACGCCCAAATTAATCAGTGCTAATCGCAAAATATTTTAGTTTAACGATTGGAAGCCATTGGTTCCAACGCAACGCCCGCTAATTCTCCGAGGAATGCGCGGATCCACGCAGGCGGACCCGCAGCCGCCGCAAAGCTTCCCCATTGTGGGAAGTCGGGAGCAGAGGAACGGAATAGCCGCGCAGACCGGCCCGAAGACGCAATAGTATCAGCCAATTGCTCACATAGGTTGAGGGCAAGAGCCGGGCGGCGCGCACCTCTCCTGAAGCGAGGTGCAGCCACCAGCGGTCCTGCCCATCCCAGCGCACAGTTTTCAGAGCCCCGGGGAAGCATGGACTCGTTCTCGTGCAAACGCCGTAGATGTAGCTGATCCCGAGAATTGAGAGCAAGCCCAGCTTGAATTTCCAGGGGATCGGGAGCACCCCCAGGGCGAAAGCAGCTAATCCATAGCTCAACAAGGTGAAGATTTCCAGGCGGTGGACGGGCTTGGGCGAGAAGCGCCATTCCTCAGCCATCTGAACCCCTGGATTCGAGCCAAAATCGGGATACAATCGCAAGCGATCTCATAAGATGTTCTGATTCTGATCTCATTTGCAACAGAGCCACCTTTGGATCCCTACGACCTCTTTCCCTACGAAAGAATCGCCTTTCCCGAGAGCCACCCCAACCATCTGGCAGTGCTCGCGCGGTTACTCGGTCTGCCAGCAAAGACGCCTGCGGAAGCCAGGGTGTTGGAACTGGGATGTGGCGAAGGCAATAACCTCATTCCTATGGCCTATCATTTGCCTTCCGCGCATTTTCTCGGCATCGATCCCTCTCGCCGAAAGATCCAGCGTGCCCGGGACATGGCGGAGAAACTCGCCCTAAAGAACATTGCATTCTTTCCATCGGAATATTTGGATCTCCATCCAGAGCTGAGTGAGCTGGGCCAATTCGACTACGTGATTGCCCATCGGGTGTATTCTTGGGTTTCCCCCGAGGTGCGCAGGCATCTGCTAGCCCTATTTCCCAGGCTGCTCCAACAGAACGGCATCCTGTATCTCCGCTACAACAGTTTCCCGGGCTGGCATTTGCGGGCGCCTCTGCGGGATCTACTGCAGTATGTCTGCAAAACAGCGCATTCCCCCATGGCCCGCATCGCCACCGCACGCAAGGCCATGCAGCGCTTGTATACCGCTCTGCAAGGCAATGAAATGCCTAGTGCCCGTCTGCTCCAAGAAGAAATCCAGCGATTGCAACAGGTCCATCCTAACTATCTGTTCTCGGAATACTTGGGCGAACATAACCAACCCTTTCTGTTCCATGAATTCGCTGTCGATATCGCCCGAGCCGGCCTGTACTATTTATGCGATACGGAGGTGAGCACCCTGTTTCCCTCAAACTATGGGGAACACATCGGGGAAGCGCTCGCCTCGGTGGAAGATAAATGGGACCTGGAACAATGGTTGGATTTTGCCACGAACCGTGCAAACCGCCAGAGCCTGCTGTGCCGCGTCGATGCATCTCTTCCCAGCGTCATCAACATTCATCTCAATCAATTCGTACAGCTGGCCTTCCGATCCGACCTCAGGCCCACGGAGACGCCAGACCTGAGGCGGGTGCGGGATACGGCCTTTCTCGCCCCTCACGGTCAGGAATTGTATATCTCCCATCCCTTGGCCAAAGCGGTGGTGCTCCAACTCTCCCGTCGATTCCCCAGCTGTCCCCGACTCATGGAAGTGTTGCCCACCGCCATGGGGGAAGTTGAAGTTGCTGGTGGAGGGGATTACGCCCAGGACCTGGATGCTTGCTTACAGGAGCTGTTTAGCCTGTACACCCGGGGAGCTATCGCTGCCCAACCCGAAGCGTTGCGCGTGCCCGCGCCCCAACTGGAACTACCCGCTCTCTCCCCCCTGACTCGGGTACAGCTGGAAGCGGGTTTGCGCCAGGTGAGCACCATCCATCATGATAATCTGGAGCTGGATTCCTTTTCCCGACGCCTCATGCAACTGCTCGACGGCTCCAGAAACGAGGAACAGCTCACCCGACATCTGACGAAAGCCTTGCGGGAAGGTATGGTCCAAGCGCCCCGCCAGATTCCCCTGGACCCCGAGGATGAACACCTTTTCGAACGGGTGCGCCGGGCCATCTCCGCCCTTCTCGTTCTGTTCGCTCGGGAAGGCTTGCTCAATTGAAGCGCGCACGACTGCCCGCCGCCGCTTCGTCCAGAAACACCCAGGCGGGCCGGTTGCGAACCGCCTGAGCGATGGGCAAGTTTGCTCCCCGCCGCCAAGCATTCAAGGCTTTGCGCTTGCGGGTACCGGTGATCAATACCAGCAATCGATGCGATTGGCGCAGGGCGGGATAGGACAAGGAAACCCGCTCGGGCGGTGGCTTAGGTGCCCGATAGATGGGCACGACGAGATCGTCTTCCAGCGGCTGCCCGGGAAACAAGCTGGCCGTGTGGCCATCTTCCCCCATACCGAGGAGCACTAGATCGAAGGGCAGGGCCTCTGCGATCTGCTCCCGATAACGGGCAGCTGCTTCAGCAGGGCCGAGTTCTGCGGGAATGGGAAAGAAAGCTGCGCCCTCAGCAGCCCGCAGCCAAACCGATTCGATCATCCAGCTGTTGCGCTGGGGATCCTGAGGAGAAAGGCAGCGTTCATCTCCCAGATAGAGTTCCCAACCCTGCCAATGGGTTCGTTGTCGTGCGAGCCATGTGTACGTGCTGATCGGTGTCCGCCCGCCGGCGAGGACGCAGCGAAATCGCTTCCTCGCCTGTAAGGCATCGTCCGCGGTGCGCAGGATAAAACGGCCCGCCGCCTCCGCTACAGCTCGTTCATTGGGAAAGGTTAAGAAACGAAGGGAAGGGCGCTCTTCCATGGAACTTTTCCTCTGCTTTCTCTACACTTTGTTCGACTGCAAGGGAATGCCTGTCTCTCCGGGCAAACCCTTGCTGGGACCACATGCGGATCGATGCTCTTAACTCGATTCCCATTACTATCCACTATTGGGCCAGGGGATTCACCGAATGAAGCCACTTAAGATCCTGCTGGTGGACGATTCTAAGTCCGCCCGTTACGCACTGCGCTTACAGTTCAAACGCCATAACATCGAGGTGGACTTGGCAGAGTCTGCCGAAGAGGCGCTGGAACGGGTAAAGACCAATCGGCCTGAAGCGATCTTCATGGACCACACCATGCCGGGAATGAGTGGGCTGGAAGCCCTGGAAGCACTGAAAGCAGATCCTGACACCGCCCGGATTCCCGTGGTCATGTGCACCTCCAACGAAGAGCCAGAGTATTTGGCCTTGGCCAAGGAAAAAGGTGCGGTGGATGTGCTCGCGAAATCCGCTGCCCAGGAAAAGCTGCCAGCAATTCTCGAACATCTGGAAAAGCTTTTGGAAGAGCAAGCAGCCCCTCCAGAGCCGGAAATTGAACCCCCGGCTGCATCGGAAGAAGCCACCCCAGCACCGGCCCTGGATCAGGCCGCTATCGAAGCCTTGGTCCGCGAAGAAGTAGCTCGGGCCGTTGCACAGATCGAACTGCCTGCCCCCCCTACTCCCCCCGAACCCCCGATGGATGCGGAAGCGATCACAGAATTGGTGCGGCGGGAAGTCGCTCGGGGCATCGAAGACCATCTGGAAGCGGCCTTGGAACCCATGGCCCGAGATCTCCAAGAGCGCCTGGAAGCCAGCCAAGAGGGGATGATTCAAGCGACCGTAACGCCCTTGCTCACGGAAACCAGTGAAAGTCTGCGCGCGGAGATCCTCTCTGAAACGGAAAACCTCTTGCGGGAAAGGGTTACCTCAGAGGCAGAGCGTATTCAAGCGCAGATGCTCGAACTCCAGGATCAGCAGAGTCAGCAGTTAGAGCAACGATTGACGAACGAAGTACTGCCCGGGCGCCTGGCGGAAGCCCTGGAAGTGGAACGGAATCAACTCATTCAGATCGCTCAGCAATTCATCGATCAAGAACTGGACAGGCTCACGGAAAGCGAGCGTTTCACTGGACGCGTTCGGGAAATTGCCGAGACTCTCTCCAGGAGTGCCGCGCGGGAAGCGGTGGAAGCTGCGGAAAAGCAGGTGGAGGCGCTCAACGCGGCCCTAGCTGCGAAGGACGGCAAGATGTACGCCCTGACCGGTGTGGCGGCGGCCTTGGGTATCCTGGCTGCGGTGGGGGTTTTCTTTGCCCTGAGCTAAGGAGGCAAGCGGGCGAGCAATCGGGGCCAGTACTGCAGCCAGCAACAATGGTGATCGGAGGGTAGCGGGAGGATCTCCGCATTCCGGCTCAGGGGAAGGCCCTGGATCAGTTCCAGCGGTACATTAGTATCCCACTGGCCTACTAAATGCCACTGTCGCACCGCAGGTCGCAGGGGTGGCCCCACAGCAGGATTCAAAGAGCCATCGAGGGGGCTGTAGCCGTGCAGATCGGTCCAACGCGAGACGTCCAGATTGGCGGCGATGGTGATGAGCACTTCCACTTGGGGAATCCGCTGAGCTAAAAACCAGGCGAGCACCCCGCCGCCGCTGTAGCCGATGAGCCAGATCTTCCGGATATTTTCTCGCTGAATCTGTTGCCGGATCGCTGCTTCCAAGGTTGCCACCACCGTTTCCGAATAGCGCCCTTGGGTCCAGAGCCAGGGCGAGCAGCCGGGGGCTTGGTGCTGACCGTTGTAGCAGGGTCGACCCAGATAGAGGCTGGGGGCGGGATCCAGCGCCATCAGCCGCAGGGCTAGGGGATTTCTCGGTGTGGGGTCCCGTGCAATGCGATGGCGGGTGAGCCAAGGGGTGCCATCTCCTTCGAGATAGATGTGGAGCAATCCGGCGGGTTGTTCGATCCCGTTGCGGTAGGCGACAAGCCGATAGCCCTTAGCTGCTAGATGCTGGGCCTTCATGCCAAATTCTTGGGCCAGCAGGGCCAACCGCTGGGGTGGCGAAGCGCAGCCCCCTAAAAGTCCACAGAACAGCATCCATCCGAAAAATCCTAAGGACTTCCCTAGGCCGCTATACTGCAATGCAACCACTTTTCGAGGGGGTGCATTCATGAACTTGCCATCGATACCCGCTTGGGGTTGGTTAACCCTGATCGCCCTGTTGGGCGGCTGTGTTTCTCAAGAGACCGTCCAAACTAGGGTTCCCGAGGAGCGCTCGGATCCCCGCCGAGTGGAAGATCTCGCCTTGGTGGATTGCCTGCTGCCCGGCCAGGTCCGGCAGTTAGGCACCCGCATGACCTATCTGTCTCCACGGCGCTATATCAAGACCACCCAATCCGATTGCGGTATTCGGGGAGGCGAATTCATTCGGTTTGACCGAGCCGATTATCGGACCGCTCTGCAGGTTCTCCTCCCCAAAGCTCGAGCAGGCGATGCGGTAGCACAAACCTATGTGGGCGAAATCTACGAGAAGGGATTGGGGCTGCCCGCACCGGACTATGCCGCAGCAGCCCGCTGGTATGCTCAGGCGGCTGCCCAGGGTTATGCGCCGGCCCAGACCAATCTGGGCTTGCTCTATGAGCGAGGGCTCGGGGTACCCAGGGACAAAGCCAAGGCCCTGAACTGGTACCGGAAGGCCACGGGCATCACTCAGGATCCCCTGATCTTTGAATCCCAGCTGAAATCGGAACGGGAAGCCTTTCAACGGGAAATCGCCCTGCGCAATCGGATTGCAGCTACCCTGCGGCAGCAATTAAAGGCAGCGCAGGATCAAAACGATTCCCCGCTGAGCAAGGCAGCCCTGAAACGACTGACTACCAGTCTGCATCGGGATGTGGAGAGCGAACAGGAACAGGTGCAGCGGCGGTTGCACGCAGTGCGGACGCTAGAGAAAGAGATGAAGAAGACTTCCAGCACAAAAAAGACCGCCCAGATGGGGAAGCTGGAACTCAGCCTGCGCCAACAGTCCGATGCCCTGGCGGATAACCGATATCGCCTCGCCATGATGCTGAAATAGGGGTACGAGCTATTCTTATTCATCCTGGGCCAGTCGAAACCCCACAAAGCTGTACCGGGATTCCGGATAGTTCCGGTTGCGATAGGCGGTGCGAATGGCGGTAGGGCCGCTGTTCCAGGCGCCTCCCCGCAGCACGGCAGGTTCCGGAGCATGGGGCGCCATGCAACGGTTCTCTAAGCCGCTGTATTCAGGATCATAGGCGGAACAGGTCCATTCCAACAGATTTCCGATGAGATCCTGGAAACCCAGGGGATTGGGGGAAAAGCTGCCCACGGGTGCCACCCATTCAAAACCGTCATCGCAGGGCACACCTGCTTCCCAGTCCTGGCCAGCGTCTGCCGTATTCGCGTAATCGCAGGCCGCTTTTTGCCGGCACTCCCCCCAGAAACAGGGCGTTTGGGTGCCACCTCGAGCCGCATACTCCCATTCCGCTTCTGTGGGTAGCCGAAAATGCTGTCCGGTCTCTTGGTTTAACCAGCGGATATAGCGTTCCGCATCGTTCTTGCTCACACAGCTCACCGGGTCTTGGGGTTGATTCTTGCGAGCCTTGTTCGGCTGTTTCCAATTTGCCCAGGGATGGTAATCCCAGGGTTTTTCATGCCTTTCGGGGTCGAACGCCCAGCAACCCTGCACGCCGCCGGTACCATATTCCGCATCCGTTTGATAGTCCTCTGCAGCGACAAAGCGTTGAAAATCCGCTACCCGCACTTCTCGCTTGGCTAAGCGAAAGGGCTTGATGCAGACCTGATGCAAGCGCTCATCCTCTTCATGGTGGGGATCTGTTTCCGGACTGCCCATTTGGAAGCAACCTCCCTTCAGGGCGATCATCTCTGGCAACAGTTGGGAAAGCTTTTCCAGCCGCTTGCGCAAAATGGGTAAGCGAGGGTCTTTCTCATACAGCTGTTCCGCGCTGGCGAGCAAAGGGGTAGCCGCTGCCACCGCCCCCTTGTGCAGCTGTGCCTCGATCTGGGCAAAGAGCTGTTTTTGCAAGGTTTCCAACTGGTTCAGCGCGATCTCATTTTGAGGGTCCCGAAGGAGCACCTGCCGGTAGCAGCGCACCTGTGCAGCTAGGTCAGCTGATTCGGTACCGCAAGCAGTCAGCTGTTGGGTAATTGCTGCCTGTTGGGCCTGACGGCGAAGAATCTCTCGGTGTAGCTGCTGCAAATCGGGTCGTAGGGCGTCCAGTTCTAGACCGGCACGGACGGATCGCAGGGCCTTTTCCAATTCCCCCGCCTGCAAGGCTTGGGTGGCTGCTGCGATCAGCGATCGAATCTTTTCTGTTCTCTGCGCCTGTGCCGCTAGGATTTCTTCTCTAAGTGCTTCCAACTCGGGATCCTCGGAAAACTGCTGCCGCGCAGCCTCGAGAACCTGAAGCGCCTGAACCTCTTCACGGACGGCGAGATGGGCGCGGGCTTGGGTGAGAACAGCCTGAATCTGTTCCCTTTCCCGCAATTGCTGCTGAATCTTCGCCTGCAAGACTTGCAGCTGCGGATGATTGGGTTGCAGGGCCAAACCCTGCTGCACTTGCTCAAGGGCCGCCGAAAACTGGCCGCGATCATAGTTTGCTTGGGCTTGGCGAAATGCGATCTCCGCTTGCGCCCGCCTGCGCTGGATCTCGCGCTGCTGTTGCAGTTCTGCCTGCAGTGCCAACAGTCCGGCATGATTCGGCAGCATCGCTAAGCCCTGCTGAATCAGCACCGAACAGCCGGAAAGATCCCCTGCGTCAAATCGTTGTCGCGCCTGGGCTTCCAACCGATCTGCCTCTGCAGCGAGGTCGATCGATGGGGTTTCCCGAATCGACCTAGGGGGCTCCGAAGGGGTGGTGGATGCTTCCTGAATCAGTTCAGCAGTCTGTTCCTCGGTATTCGGTGGATGCTCCGGTGTTTCCTTCGTCGTCTGTAACTGGGGAATGAGCCGAGGATATAGCAGGAAACCCGCCCATCCGAGAGCAGCGGCCACAGCGGCTGCCAGGGTTAGGCGTCGTCGGGATCGAGCGGGCGGTTTCTTTTTTCCCGCGCTTTCTGTGTCTGCTGCTTGTTCTGAGCCCGTTTCTTCGGCGGTTTCTCTCCCCGCTGGAACCGGCACTTTCTCTGCCGCCAAGTCTTCAAAGAAACGGGTCTGTTCACTGTCCGATGTCTCTCGGTCGGACCGATCGATCTCTGGCTTCCGAACCAAGATGCGCGTCGGCTCCCCCAATTCCGCCGAACGATCGGATTTCATCCGGTCGATGGCTTGAATCAACGCTTGCGCGCTGTCAAAACGATCTTCCGGCTTCTTGGCGAGCAGTTTTTCCAGCATGGGCTGGTAGGGGTGCAGCGCCCCTTCCAGCACGGGAATGGGGGCGGTGCAGTGTTTCACCGCCAGGCTCACCACATCCTTCGCTTGATAGGGCAGCTCTTGGGTGAGCATCTCGTAGAACAGCACCCCCAAGCTGTAGAGATCCGCCCGAGCATCCACCGGTTGCCCCTGGGTCTGCTCGGGGCTCATATAGCGGGGGCTGCCGATGACCATACCCACCTGGGTCAGTTGGGTGGTCTCCAAACCCGCATCCTGAATTCGCGCGATGCCGAAATCCGTGAGCACCGGCGTTTCATCCTCGCGGAACAGGATGTTTTGGGGTTTGATATCCCGATGGATGATGCCCTGTCCATGGGCGACGGCGAGGGCCTGGGCGATAGCGCGGAGGATTTCCAAGGTTCGTTCCGGCGATAATCCCCGTTGAATGCGCTCGGCGAGTGTGCCGTTGGGCAGGTATTCCATGGAAATGTAATGGATCCCTTGGAATACATTGAGATCGTAGAGCCGGATGATCTGGGGGCAACTGTGCTGTTCCTGAAGCCGGAAGAGAATGCGCCCCTCTTTCAAGAAGCGGGCGGCGAATTCCTGGGCTCCCGCTGGGGGCGGCTGCATGATTTTGAGGGCGACCTGATGTTGGAGGAAGTTGTGCCGCGCCAGATAAACCGTGGCCATGCCGCCCCGACCGAGTTCGCGAAGGAGGGTGTAACCGGGGATCTGCATCAGGTCGTTAATAGGTCTTCATAGAGCCGAAGGGTCGCTGCACAGATGCGGGTGGAGGAAAATTCCCGCTCTGCCCGCCACCGTCCCCGCTGTCCCATGCGCCGACAACATGCGGGATCTCGGAGCAATCGAGCCAGCGCCTTCGCCAGGGCTCGGGGATCGCGGCTGGGTACCAGCAGCCCGTTTTCTCCGTGCCGCACTGCTTCCCGACAGCCGGGCACGTCGGTGGTCACCACGGGCAAGCCTGCTGCCATGGCTTCCAAGATCGCCTTGGGCAGTCCCTCCCCATAGGCAGAAGGCAGGCAAAAAATCTGGGCGTGAGAGAGAATCTCGGGAATATCGGTCCGATAGCCCAACCATTCTATCAAACCCGCCCGATCCCAGGCTTCCAGCTGAGTTTTTGGAATCGCAGCAGGGTTTTCTTCATCCGGTGCACCCACGACCAGAAAGCGAGCCCTTAGGTTTTGGGCTCGCAGGCGGCGTGCTGCTTCCACGAAGGTGCCGATGCCTTTCTCCCAGAGCATTCGCGCGACGAGCACCACCGCAGGCACCGCACAGGGGGACACTGGCTGAGGTTGGAATCGCTGGACCTCCACCCCAGCCCCGGGCATCAAGACTGCCTGTTCTGCCCGTACCAAGCCCTGCTGAATGGCAGCGCGGCGGTCGTCGGCATTTTCGAAGATCACCCGGCTGTTCGGTGGATTCAGCAGAAACCGCAGGGCGAGGGAGAGCAGGGGACGAAGGATCCGAGCTAACAGGGACGAAGAAGAGTAGACAAATCCCATGCCTAAGGGGGCATTGACACAGTGCGGAATTCCTGCCAAACGCGCGGCTAAGGTCCCGTAGAGGATGGGTTTCAGGGCGAAATGATGCACCAGTTGAGGCCGCTGTTGGCGATAGACCCGCAGAATGGCCAGAAAAGTGCGCAGCTCTCGCCAGGGATTCAGGCTTCGCCGCGACAGCGCCAGGGGAATCAGATCGATGCCCAGCTCTCGGATGCAGGCTTCCCGCTCGTTCACATGGGTGAGCAAGGTTACCGCATAACCGGCTTCCCGAGCGGCTTGAGCCCGATTGCGGAAATGGGAGCAGAAGAACCAATCCTCCGTGATGAAGTAGAGGAGCTTCACCGGCGGCTCCGCCTTAACCGGTGCTTGAAATGGGGAACCTTCCGCGCGCATCCGCTGAAGCCTATGTTCGCAGGCTGCCCAGTGTCCTCGTCTGCTATTTTTCTCTGTTATACTGCTGATTTCGCTCAGTTTGAAGCGCCCGCAGTGCTTCTTGAGAACCGTTGCAAGAACCCTGTTTCGGAACTGATACATTGCTAGGAGCAGACTAGCGCCATGCGCTTACTTCAGGAAGCCCTGACCTTTGATGATGTCCTCCTCGTGCCCGCCCATTCCCAGGTGCTCCCTAGTGAAACCGA
The DNA here is from genome assembly GCA_027078745.1 of Chromatiaceae bacterium. Taxonomy (GTDB): domain Bacteria; phylum Pseudomonadota; class Gammaproteobacteria; order Chromatiales; family Chromatiaceae; genus JALWWO01. Next base: position 114,563 of record JALWWO010000020.1, on the reverse strand, counting down.
TCTCAGCACCCAGTTGACCCGAACCATCCGGTTGCAGATCCCTCTGGTTTCCGCAGCTATGGACACGGTGACGGAATCCCGATTAGCCATCGCGTTGGCCCTAGAAGGGGGGATCGGGATCATCCACAAAAACCTGTCCATCGCTGCGCAAGCCCGGGAAGTGTTGGCGGTGAAAAAGTACGAGAGCGGGATCATCCGAAACCCCATCACTGTGCCACCGGAAACTACAGTGGGTGAGGTTATGGAATTGACCCGTGCCCATCAGATTTCCGGTGTGCCTGTGGTTACCCGAGATGGGCAATTGGTGGGTATTGTCACGAGCCGAGATCTCCGGTTTGAAACCCATCTTCAAGCGCCGGTATCCCGCATCATGACCCCCAAGGAACGCCTGGTGACCGTGCAGGAGGGGGCCGGTCGGGAGGCGGTCATCGGTCTGCTCCACAAGCACCGGATTGAAAAGGTGTTGGTGGTCAACCGAGACTTCGCTTTGCGGGGCATGATCACCGTCAAGGATATTCAAAAGGCCAAGGATTTCCCCATGGCTTGTCGGGATTCCCAGGAGCGCTTGCGGGTGGGGGCCGCAGTGGGGGTCGGCAAGGGTACGGAAGAACGCGTGGAAGCGTTGGTGGAAGCGGGGGTGGATGTGATCGTGGTGGACACAGCCCACGGCCATTCCCAACGGGTGCTCGACCGAGTGGCCTGGATCAAGCAACACTTTCCGGCAGTGCAGGTCATCGGCGGCAACATCGCCACTGCTGAGGCCGCTCGGGATCTGGTGAAGGCAGGTGCCGATGCGGTCAAGGTGGGCATCGGACCGGGTTCCATCTGTACTACCCGCATCGTGGCCGGGGTGGGGGTGCCTCAGATCACGGCTGTTGCCAATGTGGCGGAAGCATTGGCGGATACGGAGGTACCCCTCATCGCCGACGGGGGGCTTCGCTATTCGGGGGACATCGCCAAGGTCATCGTGGCCGGTGCCCATTCCGTCATGATCGGCAGCTTGTTCGCGGGCACGGACGAAGCCCCGGGGGAAGTGGAGATCTATCAGGGTCGTTCCTATAAATCCTATCGGGGGATGGGTTCCCTGGGTGCTATGGGTGCGAAGGAAGGTTCCAGCGACCGCTATTTCCAAGAGGACGCCCAACAGGACAAATTAGTGCCCGAGGGTATCGAAGGGCGTGTGCCCTACAAAGGCAGTCTGCTCAACGTCATCCATCAGCTCACCGGCGGGTTGCGGTCCAGCATGGGCTACACGGGTTGCCCGGACATCGCCACTCTGCGCACCAAACCCCAGTTTGTCCGGGTGAGCGGGGCGGGCATGCGGGAATCTCATGTGCACGACGTGCAGATCACCAAGGAAGCCCCGAACTACCGCATCGATTCCTGAGCTTGTTCCTATGCACCCGAGTGCTCAACGGCTGCATGCAGATCGCATTCTGATCCTGGACTTCGGTTCCCAATACACCCAGCTCATCGCCCGACGGGTGCGGGAAGCAGGTGTCTACTGTGAGATCCATCCCTGGGACTGGACAGGGGACCAGATCCGAACCTTTGCCCCCAGGGGCATCATCCTTTCCGGCGGCCCCCAATCCGCGCACGAAGCGGATCCACCCCGAGCGGATCCGGTGATCTTTGCGCTGGGGGTGCCCCTGTTGGGTATCTGTTATGGCATGCAGACCCTCGCCGCCCAGCTAGGGGGGCGGGTTTCCCCGGCCACCCATCGGGAATACGGTTATGCCCGAGTGGTGGTGCGCCATCCGGGCCGCCTCCTGCGGGATATGGAAGACCACACGAGCCCCGAGGGATTAGCTTGTTTAGATGTGTGGATGAGTCACGGGGATCGGGTGGATCAGCTTCCCCCAGGGTTTCAGGTGCTCTGCGCCACGGACAATGCGCCCCTGGCCGGCATGGTTCAGGAAGAACGCCGGATCTACGGGTTGCAATTTCATCCCGAAGTCACCCACACCCGTCAGGGGCAGCGGATTATCGAGCGCTTTGTGCACGAAATCTGCGGCTGCGGGCGGCTCTGGACGACGGACAACATCATCCAGGCGAGCATTCCCTCGATTCAAGCGCAGGTGGGTGAAGATGAGGTCCTCTTAGGACTCTCCGGCGGGGTGGATTCCTCTGTGGTCGCCGCTCTGCTCCATCGCGCCATCGGGGATCGGCTCACCTGTGTATTCGTGGACAATGGCTTGCTGCGGCTAGGGGAAGGGGATCAGGTCATGCGCACCTTCAGCCGCCATATGGGGGTACGGGTCATTCGGGTGGATGCGGAAGAACGCTTCCTCACTGCCCTGGCGGGGGTCGAAGATCCGGAGCGCAAGCGGAAGATCATCGGCAACACCTTTATCCAAGTCTTTGAAGAAGCGGCGGAAAAACTGCCCAAGGTGCGATGGCTGGCTCAGGGCACCATCTATCCGGATGTGATCGAATCGGCGGGCAGCCGCACGGGCAAGGCTAAGGTCATCAAATCCCATCACAATGTGGGCGGGCTGCCGGAGACCATGAAGCTCAAGCTCGTGGAACCCTTGCGGGAGCTCTTCAAGGACGAGGTGCGCAAGATCGGCCTCGAGCTAGGTTTGCCTTCGGATATGGTCTATCGCCATCCCTTCCCCGGACCTGGCTTAGGAGTGCGCATTTTGGGACCGGTGACCAAGGCAGCTGCCGACACCCTCCGGCGGGCAGATCACATCTTCATCGAAGAATTGCGTCGGGCGGATCTCTACGATCGCGTCTCCCAAGCCTTCGCCGTGTTCCTGCCGGTGCACTCCGTGGGGGTGGTGGGAGATAATCGCCAATATGCGCCGGTCATCGCCCTGCGCGCTGTGGAGACCGTGGATTTCATGACCGCCCGTTGGGCTCATCTGCCTTATGATTTTCTGGATCTCGTCACCCGCCGCATCCTCAACGAGGTGCCGGGACTTTCTCGGGTCGTCTACGACATCACCGGAAAACCCCCGGGCACCATCGAATGGGAATGAGTGCCTTCCCCCTATTTCTCCTCATTATTCCGCTGCAGACCTGCACAGACTGACCTGCTTCCTACGATGAAGGCAAATCCTAGATTCCTGCTTCTTCTCAGCGGTGTATGGCTTCTCGGGCTGGCGATGCCTGCTGCCGCTCAGATCCCAGCCACGCCGGTCATGACCCTGTACCGATTCAATGGCCCGCTGCGGATGCCCTATTATGATGCAGACGACTTTGCGCGCCTCGGCACCCAGGCAAAGCCGGCGGGCGATCTCACCCAGGGCACTTCTCTGATCCCCTGCTTGGTGCTCCGAAAGGGCAAGCCCCTGACCGATGCGAAGGGTACGCCTTATGTCGGTTGGGAGGAAATCGTCGTGGATGCGGCTCGCGCAGGCCCGGAATCCGCAGAACGATTCCGGCGCGCCCTGAAGCGGCGGGAGCACTTGCGAGTGAAGAACCATCACTGCCCCGCCGGCGTGAAGCACGTCATCGATGTTCGGAATCTCTATGCGCTGAAGAAGGCGCCTTTCTTCGACCCCCCGAGCGCTTCCTCTCCCGTCTCTGAGGCGACCAGCACCTTGGATCGGCTCGTGCGGGCATTCCACGAATCGGAGGATTGCGCCCGCGTCAACCGCACCCTGGTCGGCCGCCGGACAGCTTTGCAAAAGGCTTGGGATCGCTACATCGCGGCTCGCAAGCAGAGCATTCCCCTGAAGACCCTGGCGCGGGCGAAGCATCTGGACTATACCTTACGCACCGCCCTGTTTGAAGGGCATCTGGGGCGGGGCTGCAGTGCTTATGGGGCCTGTGAGCGCAATATCGTGGCCCTCTCCATCCGCAATCGAGCGAGAGGGCAGTGTTTAAAACGACAGGGTTGCCGATTCCCCGGAGATTTTCAGGGAGTCGCCTCCAAGCCTTCCCAATACAACATCTGGGATGAGTACCTCACCCAGATTTCCGGACTGACCAGCTGCTTTCTGCGGAAGGGTCTGGGCAGTGCCCACAATCGGCGCAACGGCGAATATTACGATCGACTTCAAGCCATGTATGCCCAAAATGTGCGGGATGTGGAACGCATCCTTTACGGTTCCGACAAAGATCTCAAGGACCTCTTCCCGAGCAATCGCTTGGCGGACCTCAAAGCGGTGCGCCATTATTACCACGCACCCGCCATGGGAAAATGCTTCCCGAAACACCATCGGGTGGAATATGTGTCCGGCGCCATCGCCCATCGGGGGAAGGACTATGCCCTGATTGCTAACACCCGCATTCAGGTGGGAAAAGCAGTGGGGCGGGACTACCGATTCCGAGAATTTCGATACACCGAACAGGAGGATCGGGATCGGGTGCGCATCCTCGATAACTACCCTGGTTTTCTGGTGGACGGGCGCAAGGTGCACCTGCAGGCTGCCCAGAATTGTGTTCCTTACGGCATTCCCAAGGGCTGTAAGTTTTCACACATCGGGCGCTACCGCAAGACCCCCCCTTGGTTGAAGCAGGGTAAGCCGCTCGCCCTGAAATGCGCGATTCAGGATCGGGGAAAACGCTGTAAAGCTGCACCTCGTACCAAGACAGTTTGGGTCGGCGGTACCTGTGATACCCAGATGCGACCCGTAGCCCAGGTGCCCTAATGACCCTGCTGTTCCAACCAGTGCTCCAGCATAGCGAGGGACCAGCAGCGATCGAGCAATTCCGGTGCTGTTTGGGTGCGCAGCCAGCGCAGATAATCGGCGGATAGGAATTCCCGTGCTTCCAACGCGGTCAGCTTCGTTTGCATCCAGTCCGCTAGATCCGCCTTCAGCCAAGCATGATGTGGCAGCGGTGGCTCTTGCAAGGGTTGCCCGGCGATTTGGGCGAGAAAGCCGCCGGGTTTCCCCGCATTGAGCCGTATTTCCGGCGGCAACTGGTAAGCGAAGTGAAGCAAATCTTGATCCAAAAAAGGATGGTAGATGGGCATGTTCGCAAATGCGCTGGCCCGATGAAGTGCGGCAATTTGGCGATCCACCAGGGAAAATTTGATTTCCCAAACCATCAGTTGATCTAGGGGAGGGAGATCCCCTTGCAAAGCGTTTCGCGGGGCTTCCGCATCGACCTGTTCGAGAAAGCTCGGGGAAAAGGGCGTGCCCCCGGGCCACGCGGGAGCTATTTGTTGATAGAACCAGGCAGACGGCGGTTCCTGGGCCCACCGCACCTGAGCGCGCAGGGCTTGCAGTTTTTTAGCCCATCGGGGGATCTCTGGGATCCGGAACAGCACGGGTTCGATCAGCTGTTTGCGCCAGAACGCCGGAATGCGCCGATAGCGTTCCAGCTGCCAAGCCTGCGCAGCCAAGGACGTAGCACCGAAGAGTTCTCGAGCCCCTGCATCGGAGAGCAAACAACTCATCCCTTGCTGACGAGCTGCTCGGGCGCAGAGGTAGGCAGAGACCAGCAGAGGACTGCCCTGGGGCTCATCACTGACTGCGGCCAAAGTGTCTAAATAGGTTTCCAAGGGTTCGGAGTCAGTTGCAGGAACGGTCTCCCCCAACTGGAATCTCGCCGGTGGATGGCCGAGCCACTGGGCCAGACCCTGCTGTAGCACTGCCGAGCCCAAGTTGTCCTGGGCGAGGACAGCCGCTTCAGGTACATCCTGCAAGCTGCGGGCGAGGGCTTTTGAAAACTGACGAGTGAATTCGGCCTCCGGCGCCTCATCTCTGCGGCTCACATCTCGGGCTTCCCAAAACAGGCGCCGGCTTGGTGCCTGCTCATTTTCCAGCACCAGCAATTCCCCAGGAGACAGTTGCTCGCAATCCCGATAGATCGCTCCGGGGCTGGGCACGGTCTGAAAACAAAAATAATCCAGCAAACGCTGGGCGTTCAGCCGGGGAAGAAAGCCGGGCAGGCGGCGGAAGGCACTGAGCCGGCTGGCGAAGGCAAAATAGGCGCCAGCTCGATAGTGGTACAGGGGGCGCTGCCCCGTGGGATCCCTCGCCAACAGAAGCCGCCGCCGCTGATGATCGTAGAGAGCCAGGGCAAAGGGACCCCGCACCCGCCGCAAGAACTGCAACTGATGCGCTCGATAGAGATCTACCAGATCCCGGGCCAAGATTCTGCGGCCGGAAGCACTCCGCAAGGGATCGCTCAGTACGACGGCGAAGCTAGCGTCCGCATAAAGGCGTTCGGAGACTTCGGACGGATTGCCCGCACACCCCAAATGAAGGGCGGATTCCCGCACGCCCGGAATTTCCAGATCTGAGTCCGCACCGCAATCCCGCAGCATCCCTGCTAAGCAACGATGCGATGCTTCCTCACCGGCCAGGGTCCCGACCCAACCACAGATACCTAGCATAGAGTTCCCCCGAGAAAATCATCGCTCAGTATAGCGGCTTCCCGAAGAGAAGCGTTCGTTTCCCTCCGGGGAATGCAGTAGACTTGCAAATGTCCGGTTCTTCGTCCACAGGTGAGGTATGGCTGATATCAAGTTCCGCGTGCTTTTCTCCGGCAAACTCAAGCCGGGCATCGATCCAGCGACCGCGCAGGCGCGAATCCAAGAACGTTTCAAGCTTTCGGATGCCGCGATCGCCCAGCTCTTCAGCGGAAAGACAGTGGTTGTTAAAAAGAACTTAGACCCAGACAAGGCGAAGCGATACCAACAGGCGTTTTTACAAGCAGGACTCATCGTTCAGCTCGTGAAACAGCAACCCGCGCCTTCTCCAACAAAATTGCCCTCGAGCTCCGTTGCGTCTCAACCCGAAGAGAGCGGTTTGAAGCTGGCACCGGTAGACAGCGGTCCCCTGGAGCCAGAACCGGACCGCACTCCACCGAAGGTGGACATCAGTTATCTGAGCCTCGTGGAAGGGGAGGATTGGACCTTGGAAGACTGCGACCGGCCCCCAGAACCGATTCCCACGCCGGATACCAGCCACCTTTCTTTGGAAGAGCCGGAACCTGAACAGGACCCATTCCGCCGGAAATCGGATACATGAGGGCTGCGGAACACATCGTCATCGGCGCGGGCATCAGCGGGCTGAGCATGGCCCATTATGCTGCTGCGCGGGGCATTCCCACCCTAGTGTTGGAAGCGGAGGACCGCATCGGCGGCTGCATTCAGAGCCTGGCCTTCCAGGAGGACTTTTGGGTAGAAGGAGGCGCGCACACCTGTTTCAATAGCTATGGCCATCTGTTGGAGCTCCTCCAACAACTCCCATCACCCCCAACCCGAGTGCCCAAGCTCAGGCGCTACTATCAGCGCTGGCAGGGGGGGCAACGGCGTTCCCTGCTCTCTGCCCTTCATCCCCTGGAACTCCTGCTCGCCCTACCCCGACTGGCGACAGTTCAAAAGTCCGGGCGCACGGTAGCCGATTATTACAGCCGCGTGCTGGGCCGCCGCAATTATCAAGATCTCTTCCGCTACGCCTTTCGGGCGGTGATCTGCCAGGATGCAGATGCGTTTCCAGCGGAACTGCTCTTTCGTCCCAAGCCCAAGCGCAAGGACTTCCCGCGCCGCTTTAGCTTTTCGGGGGGGCTGTCCCGCATCTCCCAAGCCATCGCAGCCCAGCCCGGCATCCAGGTCCGCACCGGACAGCGGGTTGCCGCCGTTCATCCGCAGGGAGAAGGGTTCCGAATCCATCTGGAAAGCGGGGAAGCGCTCGAATGCCGTTGGCTCAGTCTCGCCGTGCCGCCGGACATCGCCCGACAGCTATTGTCCGAATCATTCGAACCGCTCGCCCAAGAACTGGCGGGCATGGAGATGGCGGCCATCGATTCCTTGGCGTTCTGGGTGCCTGCGCAAGCGCTCTCCCTGCCGCCCCTCGCCGGATTGATCGCTTGGGAACAAGATTGCTATGCCATCGTCTCTCGAGATGATCTGCCCCATGATCGCTATCGCGGCTTTACCCTGCACTTTCGCGCGGATGCTTTATCGCGGGATGCCCAGCTGGCCACCGCCCGCGCGGCCTTGGGTGTTCAGCCGGAGGCTATTCGGGATCCGGTGTGGATTCGCAACCGATTGCCCGCCCTGCGGGTCGAGCAGCAAGCGCAGGTCCAGCGCTTGACCGAACGGTTGCAGGGGAAACCTTTGGCTATCGTTGGCAACTGGTTCTTCGGGGTTTCCATCGAAGACTGCCTGATGCGATCCTACGAAGAAAGCCTGCGCCTGTTTGGAGAAGTTCATGCGGATTAAGGCTTCTATCCTCTGCTGTGCAATCGGCCTGTTCGGACAGCGCACCGCCTGGGCGGAAGAGATCGGCGCCGTGAGCACCAAATTCCGGCTGCTTTCCCCCAACGATAAGATCGTCATCGAGGCCTTCGACGATCCGGCCATTCCAGGCATCGCCTGCTACCTGAGCCGCGCGAAGAAAGGGGGATTTGCCGGTGCTCTGGGATTGGCGGAAGATACCTCGGACGCTTCCATCTCTTGCCGTCAGATCGGTCCGATCCAACTTCCGGAAGCGGTTCGATCCGGAGAAGCCGATGGAGAGGAAGTCTTTAAAAAACGCACTTCTCTGATCTTCAAGAGCCTGCAAGTGGTGCGTTTTTACGATACGCGCCGCAACGTGCTGATCTATCTCACCTACAGCGATCGCCTCATCGAAGGCTCCCCGAAGAACAGCCTCTCTGTTGTCCCTATCCAATCCTGGTCCCATCCCTCGGGGGATTGAGGGATCCTCGATCATTCCGGCTTTCTCGGCGTCGGGCTTTCACTTCTTCACCGAAGCGCGCTGAAGGAGCGCGGATGTGCCCGCTTGCTGAGTGGCTGAAAATATTCTAATTTTATTAGATAATTTCTTATTGGATGGGAAGATTCTAGGTTCGAGAATTCCGGTGCCTTATGCTATCTTTCAAGAGGTTCTGTCCTTTTTCTAGAAAACTTCTAACTTAGAATCGGTCCTCATCATGAAGTCGAGACGTCGCCAGAAACCAGACCTCTTCTTCGTAGTCCTGGTACTCCTGGCCTTGGGAATGAGCATTACTCTCGCGTATCAGGTCCATCTGTATTATGAGTTAGACCCCGTTCCCATCGCGGAGCATCTTCCCGATATCCCGATTTTCGGTGGATAATCTCCCCCCTAGGCTGCGGGTCGCTGTCATTGGCGTCGGCTATCTCGGCCGATTTCACGCGCTGATCTACGCCAACATGCCCGCAGTGGAACTGGTCGCCGTGGTCGATCAGGATCCAGCCCGCGCCCAGCGCATCGCTGCAGAAGCGGGTTGCGCGGTCTTTCCCGATCTGAACGCCCTCCTGGGACAGGTCGATGCGGCGAGCGTGGTCGTGCCTACCAAAGCCCATTTCGCCGTCGCCGAACCCCTCCTACAACAGGGTATCCCCGTACTCCTAGAAAAGCCCATCGCCGCCGATCGAGCGGAAGCAGAACGCTTGGTGCACATCGCAGAAACCACGGGTACGATCCTGCAGGTGGGTCATGTGGAGCGCTTCAACGCGGGGGTGATCGCCCTGGCCGATCAGATTCAGCGCCCGCGCTTCCTGGAAGCCCAGCGCCTGGGTAGCTTTGTGGAACGGGCGACCGATGTGGATGTGGTTTCCGATCTCATGATCCACGACATCGACATCATCCTTTCCCTCATGGAAGGGGACTTGGTCCAGGTCGATGCCCTGGGCACGCCGGTGCTCACCGATCAGATCGACATCGCTCATGCGCGGCTCAGCTTCTCCGATGGAGCGGTGGCCAATGTGGTGGCCAGTCGGGTTTCCGAAAAAAAGGTGCGCCAAATCCGCGTGTTCCAAGAACAGAAGTACTTGTCCTTGGACTTTCTGCATCAAACCCTGGACCGGGCTTATCCCGAATGGATCCCGGGCCAGCGGCGGCCATCAATCCGACGGGAGCGCCTGGCCATCCAGCCGGAACCCCCGTTGGATCGGGAGCTAGCCCATTTCGTACACTGTGTGCGGACCCGTCAGCCGCCCTTGGTGGATGGACGGGCGGGGTTGAGAGCGCTGGAGGTCGCCCTGCAGATCCAGGATTGCATCCGAGGCTAGGCACGCTCGCAGAGTGCAAGGGCCATCGCCAAAGCCGCTTCCAAACTGCCGAGATCTCCCCGTCCGGTGCCCGCGAGGGAAAGGGCGGTGCCGTGGTCCACCGAGGTACGGAGGATGGGTAATCCTAGGGTGATATTCACCGCTCGGCCGAATCCCTGGGCTTTCAGCACTGCCAAACCCTGATCGTGATACAGGGCCAGCACTGCATCCACGCCGGCCAGACGGTCGGGAACAAAGGCGGTATCCCCGGGCACCGGGCCGACGAGATCCAGGCCTGCCTGCCGGAGTGTTCGCAACACGGGTTCAATCACTTCGATTTCTTCCCGCCCCAGGTGGCCCCCTTCCCCCGCGTGAGGATTCAGGCCGCAGACCAAGATGCGCGGAGCCGGGCACCGAAATTTTTTCCGCAGATCTGCATGCAGGATGCGGAGGCACCGAGCGAGATGCTCTCGGGTGATGGCATCGGCGACTTGGCGCAGGGGCAGATGAGTGGTGGCCAGGGCCACCCGCAATCCGGGAATGGCGAGGAGCATGAGGGGTTGTTCCACCCCGCAACGCCGCGCGAGGAACTCCGTATGACCGGTGAAGGGAAACCCGGCCGCATTGATCACGCCCTTGTGAACCGGACCCGTCACCAACGCATCGAAGGTGCCGTCCAAGCAGCCGTCGCAGGCGATTTCCAGGGTCTTCAGCACATAGGCACTGTTGGCGGGATCTAATCGGCCGGGCTGTGCAGGCCGCTGCAAAGCTTGAGGGTGGATCAACAGGCTGCCCGCTGTTTGAGGAGTTCGGGGGGCTTGGGGATCGAAGGGTGTCCAGCGGATTGCCTCACCTAAGGCTCGGGCTCGCTGGATCAAGAGTTCGGGATTGGCGATGAGAACTAATTGAGCGGGAAAGGAACGCCGGGCGAGCCTGATACAGAGATCGGGCCCGATGCCTGCCGGTTCGCCCGGGGTGAGGGCGATGCGGGGCAGGTGCGCCATCTAACGCTTCTCCCCCTCGGGAAGCCGGATCTCCACATAGGCTTCATCCCGCAGCTGTTGCAACCAGGCCTCGATGGCCCTCTTTGCTTTGCGTTCCCGTAGCACTTCCTTCGCCTTGAGCCGCAGCAAGGCCTCCGCGGTGTCCTGACGGCGGCGCGCCAATACCTGCACGATGTGCCAGCCGAAGGAAGTCTTGAAGGGTTTGCTGATCTCCTGAACCGCCAGGGCATCCATGACCTTCTCGAACTCGGGCACCGTATCCCCTGGGCTGAGCCAGCCCAGATCCCCCCCCTTCAGGGCGGACCCCGTGTCATCGGAGTTAGCGCGGGCCAGGGTTGCGAAATCCCCCCCGCCCAAGAGCCGCAGGCGCAATCGGTTTAAGCGCGCCTTGGCATCTGAGTCAGACACCAATTCATTGGTGCGGATGAGGATGTGTCGGGCATGGGTCTGGGTGACCACCGCCGGCGCTTTGGTCTTGAGATCGATCAGCTTGATGATGTGGAATCCGCTGGGACTGCGCAGGGGGTCGCTGATCTCCCCCTTGTCGAGCTCATAGACGAGCTCTTCCACCAGGGAAGGCACCGCAGCCATCTCAAACCAACCCAGATCGCCCCCCTCCGCTGCCCGCTGTCCGTCGGATTCCCGCCGAGCGATCTCGGCGAAATCCGCTCCGGAACGGAGCTTTTTCACCAATCGTTGGGCCTTCTTGCGGGCCTTTTCGATGGTTGCCTCCGAAGCGGTTTCGGAGACTGCGATGAGGATGTGACCGAGCCGCACCGCCTCCCGTTCGATGAGCTTGTCTCCTTCCCGCCGCAAAAAGCGGTCGATCTCCGGTTCCGTCACCTGAATGTTCTGGATCACAGCCTGGGCCTGCAGCCGCGCGATCAACATCTGGGTATGGGTGTCTTCTCGGAAATCCTCGTATCGCATCCCGCTGTTCTCCAGCACCTGTTGCAGCTGCTCCAGGGTCAGCCCGTTGCGCGCGGCGATGTTGGAAAGCGCCTTGGTCAGCTCGGCTTCTGAAATCTCGATCCCGAGCTTTTTTGCCTGTTGCAGCTGAAGGCGCTTCCGAATGAGCTGTTCTAAAACCTGGTGTTCTAGCTGCCGCCGAGGGGGTACCGGCTTGCCCTGGTCTTGTAGCTGGGCCTGGACAATTTTTACCCCCTGCTCCAGCTCCGTGCGCACGATCACATCTTCGTTGACCACCGCCACGATGGCATTTAGCAATTCAGTAGCACCGGCGGCACTGCTCAGCAGCCAAAGCCCAAGAAAAAATCCAAACCAGCTGGGTGATCTGGGATCAATCCGCGTGATAGCCATAGATTTCTCGCTCTAAGAGTTGATCGATGCTGTTCCCCACATGGCCGAGTCCCGAGAGCACCAGTTGCACCATGAAACTCGTCTTTCCCCCGGTGTCGGGTTGGTTGCGCAGATGCCGGCCCAAAATCCGGAGCTTCCAGCAACATCGGCCGAATTCGATCCCGGCCAATGCCTCGGTGGTCTGATGGTTGCGCAGGGAGTAAAACCAGCGGCCCACCATTTCCACCTGGGCGCCCAGGGGCCAGCGAAAGGAAAGGTCAAGATCTTCGTAGCGGGTCGCTTCGGAGGTACCGAGGTCAAATCGATAGGAAAGGTTCAACAGGCGGTTGTTCATCGGATGGTAGCGGAGTTCCAAAACCCGCTTTCGGGAGGGTGCCTCCCGTCGGTTCGGATCCCATTGCAGGCTGAGCCGGCCGCTCAGATGCGCTAAGAGGCGAGCGGACATTTCCGCGGCGATGGCAGAGCTGGGTTCCTCGTCCGCCTCCCCGGAGATCTGCACCTGACGGGGTTGGAAATAAAAGATCTGCCCTAAGCTGGCGCGGAACCACTCCCGCCCAGAATGCGAATCCAGAGTGCGGGAGGTCAGCCCCAGGGTGAGCTGATCCGCATCCCCGATGCGGTCGCTGCCGCTGAATCGGTTGGCCCGGAACAAGCTGTCATAACTAAAGCTCAGTTCTGCACTATCGAACACAGGGATCTCATCCTGATCCCGATAGGGGGTGTAGAGATAGAACAGGCGGGGTTCCAGGGTTTGCAAGCTGGGCTTGCCGAACCACCGAACTTCCCGCTCGAAGACGAGCTTGCCATCCAGCAGAACGCTGGGAATGGCATAGGAAGGATTGTGGGGATCGTCGGTTTCCACCCGATTCAGCGCATAGCGAGCTCCATAGAGATTCACGCGCGGGATGAGATAGCCATAGGCCTTGCGCAAAGGCCAGGAGAGCGAGGGGCGCAGGCTGATCCGCTGCCCATAGACCTTTTCCGCGTGATCGAAGTAATCATAAGTGGCCTTCATATCGAAGCGCAGGCCCAGGGGCAACCGATAGGGTTTGAGCGTCCAGGAGACCTGGGGCAGCTGGGCATAGGGGCGATTCTTTGGGGCAATGCTGTCATCGACGGTTTGAAAATCTTTGAGGCGCACAAAAGCCTGCCAGCGCTTCGCGTTATAGCTGAGCTGCACAGATCGGGGGATATTGCGCAGGCTGGTGACCTCCAGCCGGTTGCCGAAGTCTCCTAGATAAGCCGTGTCGGAAACTTCATAGAATTGGATTTGGGCAGACCATTTGCCCAGTTTCCCCTGATAGAGAAAGCGAAGGGCACTGCGTCGCTCCCGATCTTCATATTGCTGATCCTGAATGATTTCCCCGTAGAATTCCCCGGCATGGTGGGGGGTCAGGAATCGGAATTCCCCGCCGATCATCATGCCCCGCTTTTCGATGTAATGGGGATAGAGGGTGGCATCGTAATTGGGTGCAAGGTTGAAGTAATAGGGGGTGAGGATCTCTATGCCCGATTCACTGGAATTGCCCAAGGTGGGCACAAGGAAACCGCTCTTGCGCCGGTCGTCGAGGGGAAAAGAGAGATAGGGACTGTAGAGAACAGGCACGCCGAGCACCCGTAGCTTGGCATCTCGGGCGATGCCCTGACCAGCTTCCTCATCGATCTCCAAGGAGCGGGCGGTCAGATCCCAATCCCGCTGGCCAGGCTTACAGGTGCTGTAGAGGAGATCTGAATAGCGGGAACGACCTGTGCCCAACAATTCCGCTAATCGGGCGGAACCTCGGGCATTGAGGGGACCGGTGAAACGATACCGGGGATTTTTGATCTGGCCGCGCTCGTTTCGCAGGTTCAGCTGGGCTTCCGTACCCAGGAGCCGAATCCGCGGTTGTTCCAGATAGATCTGCCCTGGGGCGAAGAGTTCCTTGGTGTTCAAATCATAGCGCAGCACCTCGGAACGGAGGTGCCGGCTGCCTTGTCGCAGGTCAATGTTTCCCAGGAGATGCAGTTGCTCTCGGGCTTGATCATAGGAGAAGTCGTCCGCCGTGATTGCAATCGGTTCTTCCGGGTTCGGCGGCTGGGGCAGGCGGGATGGGCCCAGGCGAGCGGGTCGCTGTCCGCAATAGGACCAATTCAGACCGGCTTCCAGATCAGGTGCGATTGCTGCGCTCAACCCAGGGATCCAGAACAGCAGTCCCAAGAGGCTGAACAGGTGCAATCTGGGAAAAGATCCGAACACTGAGTGATTACCACCGCAGGAAAAGCAGGTATTCTAGCTATTTTTCAGCGGATACAGGGGCAGATGGCCCCCACAGGATTTTTGGATGACAAAGACCGACCGAATCGAGGCTTGGTTAAAGTCGATCTTGCCCTCAGCAACCCTGAGGCTGATCCCAATTGCCGGGGATGCGAGCCAGCGCCGCTATTGGCGGGTGCAAGGGGGAGAAAACAACTATGTGGTGATGGAAGATCCCACCGGCAGCACTGAGCGCTTTGTGCAGCTGGCAAAGACCTTGAAACAATTCGGCGTGCATGCCCCGGAGATCTATGGGGAAGCGCCTGGCCAAGGGTTCCTGCTCATGGAGGATCTGGGCACCCAGCATTATCTGGATGTGCTGGACACGAACAATGTGAATCGGCTGTATGGGGATGCCCTGGGCACCCTGGCCATCCTGCAAACCTGCTTGCCCACGGAAGGTTTGCCTGCCTACGATGCGGCTTTCCTGAGTCGGGAACTGGACCTCTTTTCCACCTGGCTCTTGGATCGCTATCTGGGGCTTGTCCTGTCCCCGGAAGAGCAGGCCGTTTTGCAGCAAGCCCGCGCCTTGCTGATCGCCAATGCCCTGGAACAGCCCCAAGTCTTCGTGCACCGAGACTTCCACAGCCGCAACCTGTTGGTAAGCCCTTCCCCCTCTCCAGGGGTACTGGATTTCCAAGATGCGGTGCGGGGACCCGTCACCTATGATCTGGTCTCCCTGCTGCGGGATTGCTACATCGAATGGCCTCGGCAGCAGGTGGAAATCTGGGCTTGGGGCTATTTTCAACTGGCGGTCCAATCGGGGGTACTCCGGCCCGAGCAAGAGCAACAGTTCCTCCGCTGGTTCGATCTCATGGGCATCCAGCGCCATCTAAAGGCGAGCGGGATTTTCGCACGCCTCTGGATTCGAGATGGCAAAGCCGGACATCTAGCAGACATCCCCCGCACCCTGAACTATGTGGTGGCGGTAGGCGTGGAGTATTCCGAACTGCAACCCCTAGCCCAGTTTCTAGCTACTCGGGTACTACCCGCCCTGCGGGATCGTTAGATGCGGCGGAATCGTCCCAGCTGGCTACCGCAGATCGCGCGGGGCATCCCTGTCGATGCCGAGCCGGTCACCCTGTCCCAGCGGTCGATTTACATTTTGCCCACCGGGTCCGGCCTGGCCTTCTTCGGCGTTCTGCTGGTGATGCTGCTGGGCGCCCTGAATTATCAGAACAATCTGGGCCTGTTCTTCACCTTCTTCCCCCTCTCCATGCTGTTGGTTTCCCTCTATCACACCTGGCTCAATCTCCTGGGTTTGCAAGTGGCTGTGCAGGGGGGGCCGCCCGTTTTCTGTGGGGAGCGGGCCCGCTTTGTCCTGCACCTGCGCAATTCCACGGCCCGGGCCAAAATCGCCCTGCAGGCTCAGGCATCCGGCGCAGTGGCACCCGCTCAGGTCTCCCTGCCCCCTCGGTCGGAAACGAGCCTGCACCTGTGGTTCCCCGGAGAACCGCGGGGGGTGCTCCGTTTGGGTCGGGTGCGGTTGGAAAGCCATTATCCCTTGGGATTCTTCCGGGCCTGGTGCTACCTCGATTCCGCAGCGGAAACCCTGATCTATCCCAAGCCCGCCGCTTGGGCACCCCTGCCGCACCCCGTGCCCGGCGGTCTGCATCAGCCGGGGGAGGATCAGGGCCGAGGAGCGGATGATTTTCTCGGCTTGCGCCCCTATCGCCCGGGAGATTCCCCCCGCCGTTTGGACTGGAAGGCCTTGAGTCGGGCGCGCGGCTTGGTCGTCAAACAGTTCGGTGGGGAACGGGCTGATCAGATCTGGCTGGATTGGGATCAGCTGCCACCCGCAGATCCAGAAAGGCGCTTGCGCTGGCTGTGCCGCCAAGTGCTGGATGCCCATCAGCTGGGCCAGCGCTTCGGCCTGCGCTTGCCCGAACAGCAGATCCCCTTGGGGCAGGGCATCGCTCATCAACAGCGCTGTTTGGAGGCCCTCGCCCGCCATGCCTGATCAAAAGCGCGTCTTGTATTGGATGCAACCGATTCCCGCTCTGAGCCTGCTCTATGCTCTTGCCTATCTGCCCCTGATCGCCCAGCTCGCGCCGGCCATCAGCCTGAGCTTCTACGCCCTGATCCTGTTGAATCTCGCCGCCCATCGCTGGACTGCCCGAAAGCCTGGCCCTTGGCTGCGCGGGCTGTTGCTCTTGGGGATGATTATTCTCGTATATCGCAGCCATCACAGCTTAGTGGGGCAATCGGGGGGCACCGCCCTGTTGGTGCTGCTGCTGGCCTTGAAGCTGTTGGAGAGCCGGACGCAGCGGGATTTTCATCTGTTGGGCCTATTGCTCTGCCTGCTGATCGTCGTCGTCTTCCTGTTCGATCAGTCCATGCAGATCGCCTTCTTTTACCTGCCCATCCTGTTGCTAAACCTAGCCCGCTTCGCTCTGCCCTATGGAGAAGATCAACCTTCGGCTGCCCAAGCCCTGCGTCTCATCCTCCGCCTCGGCCTCCAAGCCTTCCCTCTGGCAGTGCTGCTGTTCCTATTCTTTCCCCGTTTGGAATCCCCCCTATGGGAACGGTTGCCCGTGGAACATCAGGGGAAGACCGGCATCAAGCCTTGGTTGGAACTGGGCAATGTGCGGGAACTGGTTCTAGATGACGCCCTTGCCTTTCGGGTGCAGTTTTCCGGCGAAATCCCCCCGGAAAAGGTGCGGTACTGGCGGGGGCCAGTGCTCTGGCATACGAACGGTCGGCGCTGGACCCCAAGCCCACCTGCGGGCAATGAAGCAGCGCCAATGCCGATTCTGCGGGCGGAACGCACGGTGGACTATCGCGTATTTCTGGAACCCACCGGCCGCCGCACGCTCTTCGCCTTGGATCTGCCTGTGGCAGTGAGTGCAAGCGACGCGCGGATCACCCGAGATTTCCAAGTCCTCGCAGCGAACCCATTGAACCAACTTCGGGCCTATGAACTGACCTCCGTGCTGGGTTATCGAACCACCGGGCTTTCTCTCGAAGAAGCGGAAGCAGCCTTGCAAGTGCCTGCGGTGACGGACCGCATGAAGGCCCTGGTGGCCAGCTGGAGGAAACGCGCACCCACGCCAGAAGCTTTGGTGCAGCGAGGCTTGGATTATTTCCGTCGGGAACCCTTCTACTACAGTTTGCGCCCGCCGCCCCTGGGTGCGAGACCCTTGGACCGATTTCTATTCGAGACTAAACAAGGTTTTTGTGAGCACTATGCCAGCAGCTTCGCCCTGCTCATGCGATTGGGCGGCGTGCCTGCTCGGGTCGTGCTCGGCTACTTTGGCGGGGAGATCAATCCATTGAGCGGTCATCTCATCGTGCGCCAATCGGATGCCCATGCTTGGGTGGAAGTCTGGCTGGGGGATCGGGGCTGGACGCGGGTGGACCCCACGGCGGTCATCCCGCCGGAACGGGTGGAGCGAGCGGACTGGCTCAGCCAGTTAGCTGCCAGTGCGCCCCGACGCTTTCGAGATCCGGCGGCGACTCAGACCCTGTTCCACCGCCTCCAGCTGCTGGCGGATGCCGTCGATGCGAGTTGGAACCGTTGGATCATCGGCTTAAAGGCTGAGGATCAGCGCCGATGGCTCGAGGAGCTCGGATTGGGTGCGCTCGGCACCTATGGCTTGGTATTGTTCTTGGTGCTGGGTGCGATGGGATTGGGGGGGCTGCTCCTGTACCTGCTTCGAAATCAGCGCCGCTTGCCCAAAGAGCAGGTGCAACAACTCTATGAAAAACTGCGCGCCTTTCTCCACCGCCGAGGGATTGAACCGAATGCCGCAGAAGGCCCGCTGGACTACGGTCGCCGAGTTGCCCGCCATTGCCCCGAACTCGGCCCCTCGGTACAGGCCTTTGTAGAACACTATGCCCGCCTCCGCTACGGTACGCTCAAAGCCGATGCCCTTCAGATCAACTGGCTGCGGAAGCAATTGCAGGAGATCCGGAAGCATACTAAGAGAGTTTAATCAGTTATTCATATTGTATCCTTAAAAAACCTTATTGGAAACCGATGATATTCTAAACTATGTTCCAATTAAACTATACAGGAGAATCTTGCATGAGTCCTTTGTTTGGTAATAATCACAGCATCCTGGATGTGGTTGTAAGATTTTTTGATAACGATGGTTGGAAATATCAGTTGCTGGATGGAAATATCATCAAACTAGGATTTCAGGGGGAGAACGGAGCTTGGAACTGTTATGCACAGACCAAAGAAGAACGGGAGCAGTTTTTATTCTATTCAGTACTAGGTGCAAATGTTCCTTCTGAGAAGCGGGCTGCAATGGCTGAGTACTTGACCCGTGCGAATTATGGCTTGATTCTAGGCAATTTTGAAATGGATTATTTCGATGGAGAAATTCGTTATAGAACCAGCGCGGTTGTCCGGGATAGTCACCTCGACGAAGCGATGGTAAAGCATCTGGTCTATACCAATGTCCTTACTACGGACCGATATTTCCCCGGGATCATGAAAGTGATCTATTCCGATATACCCCCGAGCGAGGCGATCGAACAAATAGAGGGTTAGTTCGATCCCCATAGGTTAGAAAAGCCCGCCTTCTGCGGGCTTTTTTCAACGGATGAGCACCGTGCCCACCGGCGCCTTGATCCACATGGGATCTTTGATCACCAACGAACTTCCCGTGGGATCGATCTCATCATAGGTGCCTTTGACCACGGAAAGAGTCGGTGTGCCGGAGGTAGATGCTGCTCGGGAAACCCCCTGGTCGAAAGTCCCATAAGGACGCAGTACCGAACCATCTTCTGAGATCCAATCGAAATGATCCTTATCCACATAGATGACATTGGTGCCCGGGAAGTCCTGAATCGCGGCTTCCAGGCCGCTGTTGTTGAAGCTGGTGCCTAGATTCCCCGTATTCGGTGGATTACAGCCTCCGTTGGTGTGAATGCCCAGCGTGAGCGAAGGCCAACCCGGATAAGGCTCATCCACGATCACCGGACTGCCAGAATTGCCGCCTTCTGTATCCACGAGATATTCCAGATAGATATGAGTGGTATCGGCAGTCGTTTCCCCGAGAAAATCCCCGGTATGGGTCTGTTGGGTTTGATTTCTGGTGCCGGTATCGACCCCATAGCCTGTAACTCGCACTGTGCTGGTGTAAGAGTATTCATCCTTGGATAGGCGATAAAAAGCTTGCTGAGCTTGAACCGGGCTGAGCCCCGTTTCCGTATTGGAAAAGGTTTCAAACACTGCCCAGTCATTGCCTATTCCATCGTTAGCCCAATCTATATCCGCGGTGGATTCGATGGGATACTGGTCCTCGGGAGGCGGGTTCTGGGGCGTTCCATCAGCGAGGGAATCGGGCACATTGAATTGCAAGGTGTCTGTCGAGGAACCGATGCAATGACCAGCGGTTAAAATCGCTCCGTTGGAAACGATCCAGCCCGTACAGCCTACCGGCATGAGCCGCCCCACCGCCGGATCATCGGAAGGTACTCGATCATCGGTGCTCCCGCATTGGCTCTCTGGCCCGCCGGCTTGAGTTTCCGGCTGCGCATCACTGCGATACTCTCCTACCGTAATTTGATCGATCCGATAGAAGACATCCCGATCTCCAGGTGCCACATAGAGTTCTAGGCGCAGGCGATCCCCGTTAAAGTAGGCGCTCGCACTGCGCCAGCGCCGCAATGCAGCTTGATCCAAACGTTGGGTTGCACCATCCATCAAGGAAGTGATGTGGAGATAGCTGTTCGCGCCCAGGTTGTAATCCCCGAAGTGCACCCGCATCCAAGGGGTGCCCGGCGGGGCTTGCACGATTTCCTCTAAGGGTTGGGCTTGCTCTCGGGTGCCTAGATTCGATTGATAGCCACTGTGCAGAGCATAGGGCTGCCGATGATAGGGCACTGGGCTTTGAGCTTGGGCGGCCAGCGCCCCGCCCAGGCCGATCAGCACCCAGAGAAAGGAGGAGTTGCTTTTCATGATCCATGCCTCACTGCAGGGAGACCAGGGTCAGCACTAGCCCTTGTCCCGATTCCAAGCTCGTCATGGCCTTGCCGAGCACGGCACCTTGGGCGCGCTTTGGATCCGAGGCGCGCATGGCATAGCCCGGTCGGTTCGCGGTGGTCAAAAGATCCCCCGGATGAATCGGGTGCTCGCTGGCATCCGCCCACACATAGACCCGTCCGCTGAGGGCGACCGGATAAGTACCCGCTGCTGCGGTGTTTCGCTGACCGAGGTGTACTCCAGGCCGAAGACCCCCTGCCCCGCTGATAACGCCGATGACACCCCGTTCATAGGCGCTGGAAGCGATCTTCAGATCCCCATTGCCTGTGGGATCGATCACTACCACCAACCCGGGCTTCGGGGGCTGGTCGCCTTGGATCTGGAAGCGCTCGGCAATGTCCGCACCCCCCTTGATCTCCAACTCATCGGTGGTGATCCGAGAATAGCCGCTGCCTGTATCCGCATAGAGTTGAATGCTCGTACTGCCATTGTGCTTCATGAGGTTGATATAAGCGCCCCCCCCGCTGCCGCTCGAAGCTGACAGCATGATGCCTGTTTGGAGAGTGGTCCCGTCCATGTGGTACAAATTCATCCAAGCCCCCATCTCTTTGGAACTCCCGTTCTGGCTATCCAATACGATGGTTTCGTTGCCATCGTCATCATAGAGGCTGATCTGTGATCCAGAATCCCCATACCAATAGTCGTTTGGGTTCAGAGAAATCGCAGAGTCCGTAGTGTTTCCGTACAGATTGAACACATTGCCTGTCGGCAACGCTTCCTTGTCAGCTGCCTCCGGCGTTGCTGCGGACTCGTCGAGGGCTGCTTCCGCCCTCTGGGAGATAGCGGGGGATTCTGTGATGATCGGATGCGCGGTATCCGTGCTTTGGCGGAGCTCCTGTTGGAGTTCGGTTGCCGTGCGATCGCTCAGCATCCCCGCCGCGACCAACTCCCCGAGCACAGTGCGCAAAGCCTCGCGCAGGGCTTGAACCCGACCAGCCGTGTTGACAGAGAATTGCAGGGGACTGGACCAACCGTATTCCTCGCCTGCCACGCGGATGGACCAGGCGAACCGCCTTCGATCTGGCAGACAATCCGGCCCGGAGGGGGTCCAACTCGTCGCTGCTCCGGGTAAAATCCGATCCCGAATCCGGGCGCTGGGATCTAGTTCTAACGTACCTTCATCGCCGGATAGCTCGTAGATGGCAATCTGATAGTTGTCAGCCCCCTCTACGCCAGACCAACTGAAGGTGGGACAATTGGTTTCTACCTGCACCGGTCGTACAGCATCCCCCGGAGAAACCGTCACAGGTCCTTGCAAGTCCGCTGCGAGCGGACTTGCAGAAAAACTGCTGGCTGCCAGCACCAAGGTGCGGATGGATGGAAAAGAAGGTCTGCTCATTGCTACTAACCTCTCACGCTAAGAATTTGTACGTCACTTGATGTCCGGAAGCCGATTCCGCACGGGAAGAATTTTCTCCCCTTCCTGACTTCCATACTATATCCTTTAATAAGAATCTGCTAAGTTCTTTATCGGGATTGGGTGAAAATCCCTATCGATCAGCGAGGTCCAACAGATGCACACAAGGTTCTCCACTTCTCTAGCCGCCTTAGTCTTGGCCGTCAGCAGTGCTGTGAGCGCCCAAGAAGTGATGACGATCAAGAACAACATGGTAGGGATCGGCCAGACAAACCCCGATTTCCTGCTCCATTTGCGGCGGGCGGACGGCGGTGGCGCCGGCTTTAAGGTGGAAACGGATGCCCCTGCCACCGCGCAATATGATTGGTATTTCCAGCAGAATGCCACAACGGGTGCGTTTTTGATCACTCCTTTCCAAGGCGGCAATGCGCCCCTACAAGTCTTTCCAGGCCAAGCAGACACCATTCGAAATACCCTGGTAGTGAGAGGAGGAAGAGTCGGCATCGGCACCCAGGATCCGAAAGGGAAATTAGATGTAGACGGCGCCATCTATCAGCGCGGCTCCAGCCTCCATGCGGACTATGTCTTCAAGCCCGGTTATCCGCTGAAGACTATCGAGGAGCAGGCGGAATTCATGTGGAAGCATAAGCACCTGCCTGCGGTGGAACCGGAACAATATGATGAACAGGGCCGTGCGGCCATCGACCTGGGGGCGCGCAGCACTGCCCTGTTGGAAGAATTGGAGAAGGCGCATATCTACATCGCCCAGTTGAACGAGCGCTTGAATGCCCTTTCCAAACGGTTGGATGAAAAATCTGCAGAACTCGAAGCTCTGAAGGCCAAGATTCAACCCTGATTCTCTTCCCACGGAAACGCCCAATCCCTCAGGTTGGGCGCCCCCCTTTTTCCCCAGCCATTTCCGGCATCCAGATCCCCTATAATTCCCTTTTCCGCTTTGAAGAGGGAAACCATGCCCAAAAAGCTCGTCTTTGTCCTCGGCATGCATCGGTCAGGTACCAGCCTGATCACCAAGGCAGTGCAGGTCTGCGGCGCGAGTCTGGGGAAACGGTTGCTCGATGCCGCACCGGACAACCCCACCGGTTTTTGGGAAGATCGGGATGTCTTCACGCTGAACGAGCAGCTCTTCGGCTTGGTGGACATGGCTTGGGATTTTCCCACCCTCTATCCCTACCTCCCGACGGATCAGAACGCGCTGCGGGTGATCCGGGTAAAAATGCGCAACCTGTTGGCGGAGAAGACGGAGAAAAGAACGGTCTTCGCCCTCAAGGATCCTCGCCTCTGCCTCTTGCTCCCCCTATGGGTCGAGGCAGCCCAGCGATTGGAACTAGCAGTTTCCTTTGTGGTCGCCCTGCGCAATCCCTTGGACGTGGCGGAATCCTTAGCGCGGCGCAATCATTTTGAATTGACGAAGGGATTGCTGCTCTGGCGCAGTCATAATCTGCTCTTACTGCGATTTCTCGTTCAATCGGATCAGGCACGCATTCTGATCGATTACGGCCATTTCCTGCGCCATCCCACCCAGGAAATGGAACGGTTGCTGCGCTTCGTGGCCCCTTCTGAACAGGCGATCAAACAGCGCCGGGGCTCGGTTCGAAAATTTATCGAAGGCTTCATCGATCCCAGCCTCTGCCATTCGGAATCCACCCTGGAAGAACTGCTGGAACACCCGGAGCAAGTCCCACAAGTCCCCGAACTCTACCGCTTGTTGCTCCGCTTTTCCCGATCCAGTTGGGATCAAAAAGCAGCGGAAGCCCTGTTGCAAAGCTGTCATTTTCCTTCCCTAGAGGTAGAGAACTACCGGCGCCAAAGACACTATCAGCGGCTCGCCCTCGTCCGTGCCTTGCAAGAACAAGGTGAACAACATCACCAGCGATTGCAGCAAGTGGAACGGGATCTCACCAGGGAATGGGAGCAGCGGAACCGAACCTTGGCGGAGCGAATGGCCCAGGAACTGCGCCAGCTCAGTGAAAGCAAGGACGCGCAGATCGCCGCCCTAGAATCCCAAAGGCAAGGAGAAATCCGGCAGCTGATCGAGGAAAAGTCTCGGGAGCTAGCGCTTGTCAAAGAAGAAAAGTATCGAGATACCGCCACCATCAAGGAAGAAAAATTCCATGAGATCGCGACGGTCAAGGAAGAAAAATATCGGCAGATCCTCGCGATCACCGAGGAAAAGAATGCGGAGATCGAACGCTTAAGACAGGCGCAGATCGAACGGATTGAGGCATTGCAGAGGGAACACAGCCGCCAGATTCAGCAACTGCTTCGAGAAAGACAGGCAGAGACCAAAGCATACAACGAACAGATTCAAACTCTGCGCAGGGAGCTTGCAGAGCGGGAACAAGCGATCCAGACGCTGAATGCAGATCTTGCACAACGAGCACAACAGCTTCAGGAGAAAGAACAGTCGATTCAAGCACTGCAAACCACCCTTTC
>JALWWO010000020.1:0-90118 GCA_027078745.1 Chromatiaceae bacterium | reverse complement strand
AAACTCTGCGCAGGGAGCTTGCAGAGCGGGAACAAGCGATCCAGACGCTGAATGCAGATCTTGCACAACGAGCACAACAGCTTCAGGAGAAAGAACAGTCGATTCAAGCACTGCAAACCACCCTTTCGGAACGGGAACAAGCGATCCAGACGCTGAATGCAGATCTTGCACAACGAGCACAACAGCTTCAGGAGAAAGAACAGTCGATTCAAGCGCTGCAAACCACCCTTTCGGAACGGGAACAAGCGATCCAGACGCTGAATGCAGATCTTGCACAACGAGCACAACAGCTTCAGGAGAAAGAACAGTCGATTCAAGCACTGCAAACCACCCTTTCAGAACGGGAACAAGCCATCCAAATGTTGCGCAGGGAGCTTGCAGAGCGAGAACAGCAGCTCCAGGCCAGAGAACGGGAAAGCCAGGCGCTGTACGCAGCACAACAGAGTTATCAGGAGACGCAACAGCATTTAGAAGGCGCGCTGGAGACCATCCAAAATATCCGCAATTCTCTGAGCTACCGACTGGGATTCGGGCTGACCTGGCCCGCCCGCAAACTATACGATGGTTTCATCGCGCCCTTTCACCGATTTCCTGACAATGGGAAATTGCTGGGAAAGATGAGCTTGTATCTATTGCGCCACCCCATCAAGAGCCTGCAATTGTTGAATTGGGAACGGATCCGAAATGCCTATATCACGTTCTTCCGAAATCCGGGCATCGCAGGGGATGTGGTGGATCATTATGCCCGTATCCTACACAATGAACCATTATCGCAGGACAAAGCCTCCAAACCCTCTCCATCTGGCGTCCGTGAAGCAGCTCAGCTCATTGATCAAACGGATGCAGACCCGCCAGGCCAAAAGGTCAGTATTATTACGATCAATTATAATGGAAAAAAACATCTATCTGGCCTTCTAGCTTCTCTCCTCAATCAGGAGTATGAGAATTTTGAAATCATCTTGGTAGATAACGGCTCTACGGATGGTTCTGTAGACTGGGTGCGCACCCATTATCCTCAGGTCAAATTGGTCGCGCTGCGAGAGAATGTCGGCTTCGCAGAAGCCAATAATATTGGCGCAGAAGTGGCCGATGGGCGCTATTGGTGTCTCATCAACAATGATACGGAAGTCGCACCGGATTGGCTCCGCAGAATGGTCGAAATACTTCAGGGTTCCACCCAGGTGGGGGCGGTGGGCCCGAAGATCCGATTTTGGAAACCCTTCGCACAGATCCACATCCAGATCTTAGACCGAAAAGGCACCATCCGATGTGACGAAAACGCCTTGCGCGCTTCCCTGACACAGTACCCCAAATATTTCTTCGGATCCGAATGGACGCGGAAAACAGAAGGCAGCGCTTGCTGGGCACAGCTGGACGGCCGGGGGATATTGAATATTGCTGTTTGCGAAGGGCAAGATTTGATTAGCCTGCCGTTGCAAACGGATCATCCCGAGGTGGAGGTGGAGATCCGCTCGCCCCAGTTATCTGAGGTGCATCGGGTCCGACTGACTCAGGACAATTTGCACCAGGTTACCTTGAATTTCCGACAGGCGAGACAGGAAAATCGATTGCCCTATCTCATCAATAATGCGGCTTCCGAAGTGGATGAAGCGGGCAATGTTCGGGATCGGGGATTTGGAAAGATCGACGATGGCCGCTTCGATCAGTTGGAAGCAGTCAGTGCCTTATGCGGCGGTGCCATGCTCATCCGGCCGGAGGCATTGCAGGGAAAACCCATTTTCGGCAGCGAGTTCTTCGCCTATTTCGAGGATACGGATCTTTCCCTTCGCATTCGAGAAGCCGGCTATCGACTCCTCTATGCGCCCGATGCCGTCGTCTATCATAAACATGCCTCTACTAGCCGGGAGAATTCCGCATTTTTCCGGTTCTATGTACATCGCAATCGCCTGTTATTTCTAGCGCTGCACTTTCCCGAATCTCAGTGGCGTTCGGTTCTCGCGCAGGAAAAAGATCAGCTCAATCATCTGTACCATTATTATGCTAGTGCTTCTGTATCCGAGGAAGAGCGAGAATTTGGCAAACGCATTCCAACCATTTTTTCTGATTGGGAGCGACTGCTACCCCGCATTCAATCCGGACAGTTCTTCCAACGAAAACCAAGCTTTCCTCGCATCGGCGTGTATAACAACTTCTGGAACACATTAGGCGGTGGAGAGCATCATGCCGGTGTCATTGCGATGGCATTGCAGCGCTATGGGCCCGTAGATCTCCTCTCTGAAAAGGAATTTTCCATTCAGGAGCTGGAACGACAATTCGATCTAGATTTGAAATATTGTCGCAAGAGAATCCTGCCTCCAGAAGCA
Organism: Chromatiaceae bacterium; assembly: GCA_027078745.1. Taxonomy (GTDB): domain Bacteria; phylum Pseudomonadota; class Gammaproteobacteria; order Chromatiales; family Chromatiaceae; genus JALWWO01. Next base: position 87,794 of record JALWWO010000020.1, on the reverse strand, counting down.
TTGCATCATGATCCCCGGTGCACAGGGGCCTATGATCTTTTCATCAACTCTACTTTTGGATCTGACCTGCATTGTCATGCAAAATGGGCCTATTACATCGTGAGCTTTCCCTATAGACTGGCGGGAAGAGATCCGGCCTTCCTCGATAGTTACCAGGGTTTTTGGGCGAATTCTCGATATACGGCAGGTTGGATCAAAAGATGGTGGCACAAGGAAAGCGAGGTGCTTTATCCTTCCGTCGCTCTCCCCGATTTGCCTTTCTCCTCCCTCCACAAGGAAAAACGCATCCTCCATGTGGGACGCTTCTTTCGTTCGGGACATAATAAAAAACAGTTGGAGTTAGCCCGCGCGTTCACCGAATTGATCGATTCCGGTGCGTTGAGCCGAGATTGGCGGTTGACCTTTGTGGGCCAGGTGCATTGGGAACAAGCGGATTACTTGGAAGCCGTGCGGGAAGCCGCCAGGGGTTATCCGGTGGACATTCAAACCGATGTACCCCTTTCCACGTTGCGATCACTCTTTGAACGATCAGCGATCTATTGGCATGGCACGGGACTGGGAGAAGAAATCGATCAGCGACCGGAGCTGTTTGAACATTTTGGCATCACCACGGTGGAAGCCATGAGCTATGGTTGCGTGCCTATTGTCATCGATGCGGGGGGGCAACCGGAAACCGTGCGGGCTGGAAAAGATGGCTTCCTATTTCGGGATCTGGAAGAACTGAAACAGTATACCGAACGTTGTGCCCGCTGGTTTGAAACGGATCGACCGACCTTTGAACGATTCTCTCAGAGCGCCTATGCGCGCGCCCGATCCTTTTCTCGGCAGGCAGAAATAGAGGGAGTGCATCGCCTATTAGCTCAGGATGCGGTTCCGTTTCACCAGAAAGCTTCGTTATTGTAATGAGGAGCGAGAATGGAGAAGTTTTATTTCATCCACATTCGGAAGGTAGCGGGCACCTCAGTACGTGCCTTTCTAGAAGAGAATTTTACGAAAAGGGAAATCTGCCCGGAGTTATCTCAAGTTGCGCTGTTTGGAAAAATCCCCAAGGAGCAGATTGCCGATTATGTGCGTCCTTATCGCTTAATCTCCGGGCATTATTATAATCTACCGAAATTTTTCGATGAGAAACGATTCACTTTTACCATTCTGCGAGAGCCCCTCAGTAGGACGATTTCAGAAATCAACCAGATCCGCAATGATCCTAACGATATCTGGCACAAAAGAGCGCAAGGTTTGGGGCCCTGTGAAATGCTCTCCGAACCTGCCTTTGATCTCGCATTAGACAACAGCCAGACCCGCTTTCTAGTCAATAACTCTAACCGTCGTTATGAAGCTCTGTCCGATCGAGAACGATTGGAACGGGCAAAGCGTTATCTGGATGAGATCGATTTTTTCGGCACCACCGAAAATCTTACCCTTTCCCTCTTCATGCTCAGCAAAGCTGCCGGTCTACAACCCCCTAGGAAGCTTTTCCGGGCAAATACCAAGATTACCCAAAAGGGGTTGACCATCGAAGATTTTATGCCCTGCATGGCGAAGCTGTACGAAAGGAATCGCCTCGATCTCCCCCTCTACGCCTATGCGAAGCGGAAGTTCGAGGAAAGAACGCTCGCGTTTCTTCAAGCTTGTGAAGCGAAAGGATGAACCTTCTGCACCGTTCTCCCCAAATATAACTCATTTTGCTTTTGAGGGGTTAGGATCAGTTGTTTAATTCTCTAGACTAGTGGATCAATCCCAAACGACTTGAAGTGCCTGAAAGATCATGAAATATATTTATATCGCAGGGTTGGAGCATAGTGGCTCAACGCTGTTAAACGAGCTCCTAGCGCAGCAACCCGGCGTGCTCGGACTTGGTGAGGTTGGAATTTTCTTCAGTCCCGCTCATATGCGCGTGTATCTCGAACGTTGGGGTAGAGATGAGGAAGCAAGATTCTGTTCCTGCGGTAATCCGTGGGAAAATTGTGAGTTCTGGAGTAATATCCTTCACCTAAGTGGTGAATATTCCAATGCGCCAATCCTGGAAAAATATCAGCATCTTTTCCAATATATTGGTGAACGATTCCCTGAGGTAGAAACTGTGGTCGATTCAACCAAGGGTACCCCTATATTGAAGCTCCTTTTAGACAATAAGGCTACATTATCGCCCTCCTCATTACCCATCACAATGAAAGTCCTTCATGTAGTCAAAGATGTCCGTTCATTTACCGCATCCATTGCCAGAAAGACAGGTCATGAATCTTTGCTCGGATTTATACGGACGATGAATTGGTGGATAGGTGGCAATGCAGAATTGTTGAGGATGATGAATCAAGATTTCCGAGTAGTACTCTACGAAAGGCTTTGTAAGGATCCGGATGCTGTGCTTGATGAAATCTATTCCTTTCTAGGATTCGAAAAGACAACAAATCCCCCATTGTCCTCAGAGAACAGAGGTTCTCATATCGTACTGGGGAACCGCAATTTTTTGATTCGGAACAGGCAGAAGATTCGTTATGACAATGCATGGTTAATGAACGATCGCATCAGCCTTGCTTATCTATTAAATTGGAAGGCGCGCCGTCTCAATCATCGGATTAATGAGCTGGCGATCTAAAGAAACCGTGGAAAATATTCTTAGGGTCTCTGCAGGGAAAACTCTCCTTGATCACATCTTCTGTAGCGAGTGAGGAAAATCCAGATCCTTTTGCCCAGCTATCATGGGCAAGCTTATCTCGCGCAACAGATCGAAAGCATCTTGGCGCAAACCTACTCGCATTGGATTCTGTGGATTCAGGATGACGCTTCCGAGGATGATACCTCTACTTTGGCAGAGCGGTTCGCTCAGCGGGACAAGCGCATTCACCTGAAGCGCAATGCAAAGCGGCTCGGCTTACGGGCCAATCTCAACGAATTGCTGCGAGCTGCGCTCCACACCGAAGCCCAGTATTTCGCCCTGTCGGATCAAGATGATCTCTGGCATCCGCAGAAATTGGCGCGACAATTCGCCGCGCTCCAGGCCTTGGAAACTCAGGTAGGGACTGAGCGGCCCCTTTTGGTCCATTCCGATCTTCAAGTCTTGGATGTCTCTGGCGTGATCCGCCGAAAGTCTTTCTGGGCCGATCTGCGGATCGATCCTGGGAAGCAACGCACGCTTGGGAGTTTGCCCGCTCTCAACGCAGTTTCCGGAAACACTTTGCTGTGCAACCGCGCTCTGCTTACCCTTGCCAGTCCGGTACCCCAGGAAGCCATCATGCACGATTGGTGGTTTGCTTTACTCGCTGCTGGTGCGGGCCGGATTTTCTACTTGCAGGAAGCCTTGGTGGGCTACCGTCGCCATGCTGCCAATCTGATCGGCCCTAAATCCTTCTATGAGGGGCTCCGGAAAGGTCTGCGCGATTGGTTGCCCTCCTTCCAGGCTACCTTGCTTCAGAGCCAACAGGCCTATGAACGATTGCAATCCGCCCCATTTCCGGCATCGCCGGATTGGCTGGACCGGTTGCGCAGCTATGGGAACCTGGCAACTCGAAGCTGCTTTCAGCGCCTTTTGCTGCTCTATCGGAAACAGCTCTTGCCGCCGGACTTCCTCCGGCAGCTCATCCTTCTGGGCAAGGCGCTGGCCCTACCTTATACACCCCATCCATGAATTCGTTGCCAACCGTTGCCATCGTGGTGCTCCATTGGCAGGGGTTTGCCACGACCCGGCAATGCTTGGAGGCGCTCTTTCGATTGCGGGCGCACACGGCTCGTACCGCCTCTGTTCAAATTCTTTTGGTAGACAACGGTTCTGTGGATGGTTCTGGTATCCAGCTCAAGCGATGGATTGTTCAACGGAAAGAAGCGCAGGTTTATTTCCTCTCTTCTCCCGAGAATCTGGGCTTTGCCGGGGGGAACAATCTCGCCATTCGCTTTGCCCTAGAGCACCTAGCACCGCGTTATCTCTGGTTGTTGAACAACGATACGGTGCCCCGACCGGATGCCCTCGTGCAGCTGCTGCGCTGTGCGGAAGCGCACCCTTCCGCTGCCCTCATCGGCAGTACGATCCTCGACTCAGCAACCGGACGCGTTCAGGCGGCGGGAGGATGCCGCTATTACCCTTGGATCAGTGGTTACCGGAGCTGTTTAGCGGGTAAGACAAAAGAAGAGGCTTGGAACAAGCGGGTCCGATTGGATTACATTGCGGGGGCTTCCCTGTTCGTGCGGGCGGATTACTTCCAGGTCGCGGGACTCCTCAGCGAAGATTATTTTCTCTATTTCGAAGAACTGGACATGGTCCGCCGATTGCCGCCGGGGAAAGGGCTTTACTGGTGTCGATCCGCAGTAGTAGTGCATCAGGGAGGAGGTTCCCTGCGATCTCGGTCGGGAGAAATGCTTTCCGTCTACCATGCCACTCTGAGCAGTCTCCGCTATACCTGGCGTTGGCATCCGCACTATCTGCCTACGGTGATCGCTGCCCGTCTCCTGGTGAAATCCTTCTGGTTTGCTTGCACCGGTCGTTGGCATCTGTTTTCCCCGCTCTATCGGGGCGTTCGGGACTTTTTCTTTGAAAAACGGTCAGTTTGACCGAGCCGCCCCCCACGACCGGTCAGCTTGACCGCACGGTTCCGTCAGTTCCCGAGGAAGACCCAGCGATCTCGGGAACAAATTATTGGCATAGCCATTGCTAATGGCACAGCGGACATCGAATCTGCAGTGCAACTGCGGGATCAACTTACAAAATAAGGAGGTGGCTATGTTCGGTTATCTGACCGGTTTCGATCGGGATCTCTTCGAGCAATTCGATCAGATGCGTCGGGAAATGGACGCCCTGTTTAACAGCCTGAGCGCCCCTCTGGGCATTCGCTCCAGCGCGGCGGGTAGTTTCCCAGCCATCAACATTGGTGCTTCTCCCAAGCAGGTGGACGTCTATGTATTCGCTGCGGGCTTGGATCCGGCGAGCCTGGACGTTTCCCTACAACAGAATCTCCTGAGCATTGCGGGAGAACGCAAAGTAGAGGTGCCAGAGGGAACCCAGGTATATCGCCGCGAGCGGTTCAACGGGAGCTTCCGGCGGGTCATCACTTTGCCCGAGGACGTGGACCCGGATCAGGTCAGCGCGAACTATCGGGATGGCGTGCTCCACATCACGGTACAGCGCAAGGAAGAGCACCAGCCCCGCAAGATCGAGGTGAAGTAATCCAGTTCCAGGCATAGGAGGTTCAACTATGAGCGAGAACAAAGCCATGAAAGCTGCGGAGTCCACCCAGATGCAGGCACGTCCCGAACAGGAAATGATCCTGCGGCCGCCGGTGGATATCTATGAGGATGCTTCCGGCATCACCCTGAAGGCGGATCTGCCCGGAGTATCTAAAGACCGCCTGTCGGTTCAGGTCGAAGGGAACAACCTGACCATTGAGGCCCAGGCCGTCATCGAAATGCCAGAGGGGATGGAAGCCCTGTATGCAGATGTGACGGCGACTCGGTTCCGCCGGAGCTTTACCCTGAGCAACGAGCTGGAAACGGACAAGATCCAGGCGGAGATGAAAGATGGGGTGCTCAGCCTGCATCTCCCCAAGCGAGCGGAGCTCCAGCCTCGCAAGATCCAGGTTCAATAGGCATGCTCGGGTGCTTTGCAGGACGCGGGGCACCCGGCATCTTTGTGCTGGCATTCGGTAAGAGGAGAACCAATCGTGGAACACGCCATTCCGATGCAGCTAGTCATGGTGCTAGCAGTCGGTACCCTGGCCGTTGCCCTATGCCAGCGCTTTGGGCTTTCCCCAATCTTGGGCTACCTGGGTACGGGGCTGCTCGTAGGGCCCGCGGGAATGGGGTGGTTGTCCGACGGGGAAACCCTGCGGATGCTCGCCGAACTCGGGGTCGTCCTGCTGTTGTTCAGCATCGGTTTGGAATTTTCCCTACCCCGCTTGCTCAGTGCCAAACAATTGGTGTTGGGACTGGGCAGCGCCCAAGTGATCGCTACAGCGCTCGTGCTGGGAGCGACCAGCTTAGCCCTGGGCATTGACCCGATTCCCGCCGCCGTCATCGGTCTCACCCTGGCGATGTCTTCCACAACCATCGTGCTCAAACAGCTCAGCGAGCAGATGGAATTGCCCACTCCCCAGGGTCGAGTTGCCACAGGGATCCTGTTGTTCCAAGACATTGCTGCCATCCTTATCCTGGCGGCTTTGCCCGCATTGGGGGGCGAACCCGATCAGCTGGAAACTGCCCTGACCCTGGCCTTGGGAAAAACGACCCTGGTCTTTTTGTCCATCGTAGGGTTGGGGCGGTGGGCCTTGCCCAAAGCCCTGCACTGGGTAGCGGGTACTCGTTCCTTAGAACTCTTTATGCTCACCGCTCTGCTCATGGCTGTCGGAGCCGGCGTGTTTTCCCTTTCCCTGGGCCTCTCGCCAGGATTAGGCGCTTTCATGGCGGGCATGTTGCTAGGGGAAACCGAGTTCCGCCATCAAGTGGAAGCGGATATTCGGCCCTTCCGCGATCTGATGTTGGGGCTATTCTTCACCACCATCGGCATGCAAGTAGATCCCAGAATCTTCTTCGAGCAGCCGATGGCGGTCGCCCTCGTGTGTCTCGCTGTGTTCGTGGCAAAACCCCTGATTCTCGTACCTCTGGTGCGCCGGATGGGCTATAACCGCTTGGATGCTTGGCGCTCTGCCATCACCCTGGCCCAAGCCGGTGAATTCGGTCTGCTGGCCATTGCCACGGCGGCAAGCTTGGGATTGCTGGGCGATGAACTCGCGCAACCCCTGCTAGGCGGCATGATCCTGACCATGCTCATCGCCCCCCTGATTCTGCGCTACAACCAGCCTGTGACCGCCTGGCTGTTGGATCGGAAACAGATGACACTTTCCACAGAGGCTTCTATCGCAACGGCGAGCCAGGCTCTGGATCAACACGTCATCATCTGTGGCTATGGGCGCCTTGGGCAAAACCTACTGCCTATCCTGAAGGCAGAGGGTATCAGCGCCCTCGCCCTGGATCTGGACCCCCAACGGGTGCGTCAGGCTTCGGCAGCGGGGGAAACCGTGCTGTACGGAAATGCAGCGCAGCCGGGCATTTTAAGTGCTGCAGGCATCGAGCGCGCCCGGGCTCTGGCCATCACGTTGGACGACGCGGCCACTTCCGAACGGATTATCGTACACGTGAGAGGGCGCGGGCTCGACCTGCCTATCTTGGTGCGGAGCACCCAAGGCCGCCATGATGAAGCCCTGATGAAGGCGGGGGCTACGGTCTTCCCAGAGGGACTGGAGAGCAGCCTCGCCTTCGCAGGTCAAATGCTGCTTCTGCTGGATGTGCCCCATTCTCGGGTGGAATCTCGGCTCAATGAGATTCGCGCTCAGGACTATGCGCCCCTACGGGTTTTCTTCCATGCAGCGGAGGGGGAGAAATCTGCAGAGCAAGCTTTGGATTTTCCCCAACAGATTCAATCCTTCTTTCTGGCAGAAGAACATCGGGCAAACGGTCGCACCCCTCAGGAGCTGCAGTTGGAAGCCCTGGGGGTCGAGCTAGTGGACGTGCGCCGGGGTGCGATCCGGGTGCCGGGGCGACTGCTGGATACCCGCCTGCGGCCCGGCGACGTGCTGGTGCTCAAAGGGGATGCGGCGGCCCTGGAACGGGCGATTGTCCGACTGCGAGGAGAAGATTGATCAACCAGAAACCCTTTAACTTTTGGAGAGGAACATGAAATCCCTACCAATCAAACCCATCTTTAACCTCTTCCTCGGCCTCGGCCTGATGAGCTTGACGGCGTTTGCTGCGGCGGATGCCTTGCCCAAGACCCCCCAAGCTCAGTCGGAAACGGCCCAATCGGTACAACCTCAAGTGGATTCCGCAGTGACAGCGCACGCTGCGGAAAAGCGCCATGAGATCATCGCGGATGCGGTGGTCGCTGTGCAGGAAACCCAGAAAGCCCTGCAATTCCTAGAGGAAAAAAAGACGAAGGAAGCCTTGCAAGCGCTGGAGCGGGCGACCGGCAAGTTGGAGCTGATTTTAGCCCGAGAACCCCAACTCGCATTGGCGCCGGTGAATACAGAAGTAGTGGCCTATGATCTCTTGGCTAATCCGGAAACCATTCGGGCGATCATTGCGGATGCGAAGCGCTATTTGGAAAGCGGAGAAGTCCAGAAGGCGCGGGCACTGATCGCAAATCTGGCGAGTGAGGTCGTCTTCCGCACGACGAGCATTCCCCTAGGCACCTATCCTGAGGCCATCAAAGCGGTGACCCCGCTCATCGATGCGGGCAAGATCCAGGAAGCGAAGGTCGCCTTGCAGAGCGCGTTAAACTTGCTCGTCGTCACGGAAGACGATGTGATTCCCCTGCCCGTGGTGCGGGCCCAGCACCTGCTTGCCAAAGCGGAAGCCCTGGCGGAGAACGAGCATCGCACCGAGCAGGAAAGCCAGCTGCTAGAGGCAGCCTTAGCTGAGGCGCGAAAGCAGATTGAGATCGCCGAGCTGCTCGGCTACGGTAATAAGGAGGCCTTCCAGCCCTTGTATGAACAGCTGGATCAAATCGAAGCGAAGACCGCCGGCGGCAAAGGGGGCAAGGGCTGGTTTGACCAGATCAAGAAAAAGCTCTCAGAATTGCTCTGAGAGAGGATGAACACCGATCTAAGGAAAAGACCATGTCTACATTACATCAGTTGCGGGAAGGCTTGCAGGAGGCTTGGGGTACCCTAGCTGAGGGCTGGCAGCGGCTCTATCGGCGGGCTGCCGGTGCCATCACCCGCTTCACGCCAGGAAAAAAAGCGGGCGGTAAAGATGAGACCCGCAGGGAACTCGCCGTGCGCAGCGCCGGTTGGGGCGTGCTCGCTGCGGAGGTCTTCGACGATCAAGACAAGATCGTGGTGCGCATCGAAGCCCCTGGAATGGAAAAGGAAGATTTCGACCTGGAGGTCGTGGATCAATACTTGGTGATTCGCGGGGAAAAACGCCTGCAACGGGAGCGCACTGCGGGTCGCTATCATGTGACCGAATGCGCTTACGGTCGCTTTGAACGGGCGATTCCCCTGCCGGAAGAGGTGGAGCCTGATCAGGCGCAGGCGAGTTATCGAAAAGGCGTTCTGCGCATCGAGTTGCCTAAGGTATCCGCCAAACACCGCCGCACCATTCGGGTGAATGTGCAGTAGCCAACTCGGGAACATCGGGGCTCCTACCAGGGGGCCCCTGGAGTATGGATCATGAGCGGATCGCTACATCTCGTCTGCCCCCATTGCGATGCGGTGAATCGCATTCCGGCTGCCCGATTGGGAGAGCATCCGAACTGCGGAAGATGCCATCGTCCCCTGTTCCAAGCCCATCCCGTGGCGCTGACCAGTGCAAATTTCCAGAAGCACATCAGTCGCAACGAAATTCCCGTGCTGGTGGATTTCTGGGCGCCTTGGTGCGGCCCTTGCAAGATGATGGCGCCGGCCTTTGAGCAGGCCGCCGCTCAACTGGAACCCCGCGTTCGGTTGGCCAAGGTCAACACAGAGGAAGAACAGATGTTGGGGATGCAGCTCGGCATCCGCAGCATTCCCACCCTCGTTCTCTTTCAGAACGGTCGAGAGATCGCTCGGCAGCCGGGTGCCATGGGTACCTCGGATATCTTGCGCTGGACGCTGGGGCATTTGAGCGGCTGAACTGCTTTGCTTCCGTGTGCGAGCTCTTCGGCGTTTCCAGCCGCCTGCCCACTCGGGTGGGAGATACCCTAGAACGATTGATGCGGCGGGGCGGTCTGGAAGGCCCCCATGGAGACGGTTGGGGCGTGGCCTTTTACGAAGGGCCGGATGTGTTTCTGCTGCGGGAACCCCGACCGGCCGCCCACAGCAGGTTAGCCCATTACCTAGAGGAACACGGACCGGCGAGCCGCTGCATGATCGCCCACATCCGGCGGGCCACCCACGGGGAAACCGCCCTGCGCAATACCCAGCCCTTCATTCGGGAGCTGGGAGGCCGCGTCCAGACCTTTGCCCACAACGGTGAGCTGAAGGGGATTGAAGCGCAACCGGCATTCGCCCCGAAACATTTCCAACCCCTGGGCAACACGGATTCCGAAATCGCCTTCTGCGCCCTGCTGGATCGCTTGCATGGCCTTTGGAAACAGCGGTCTCCCCCTTCCCTGCGGGCTCGATTGGCGATCATCACCCGATTTGCCCAAGCCCTGCGCGCCTTAGGACCCGCGAACTTCCTCTATGCGGACGGCCAGTTCCTCTTCGCCCACGCTCATCAGCGCACCCAAGCGGATGAGCGAATCGGGCCGCCCGGGCTGTATCTGCTGCGCCGTCGGTGCAGAATCGCACCGACCGCAGATTTGCCAACCACATCCGATCCCCCCAGACAGCAAGCCCTGGTGCTGTGCGCCAGCGTGCCCCTGACGGAAGAACCCTGGCAGCCGATTCCCGAAGGCACTGTGCTCGCCATCGCGGAAGGTCGGGTGCTCGCTCGGGCGACTCCTCAGCAAGGAATTTTGACGAATTAGGGCACAGCATTCAAAATAATAAGTTCTGTCCGAAATGTACTCCTTGCCTTACCGGAAGAACGGAAGGCTGTTGAAAACCGTGAGGAGCTCTTCATGCGTCATTATGAAATCGTCTTTCTGGTGCATCCCAGCCAGAGTGAGCAAGTCCCCGCGATGATCGAACGCTATCGCAACACCATCGAGAAAAACGGGGGTAAGATCCATCGCTTGGAAGACTGGGGCCGTCGGCAGCTGGCCTATCCTATCAACAAGTTGCACAAGGCCCATTACGTACTCATGAACATCGAGTGCGATAAGCAGGTGCGGGACGAGCTGGAAAGCGCCTTCCGGTTCAACGATGCGGTGCTGCGGGAGCTCATCCTCAGACGAGAAGAAGCCATCACCACTCCCTCCCCCCTCGCCCGCACTGAGGAGCGGGAAGGGGAATCTGCCGCCCCGAGCCAGTCCTAAATTCCAGATCGGAGTTCATCATGTCTAGGTTTTTTCGTCGCAAGCGCTACTGTCGGTTCACTGCCGAAGGCATTGAGGAGATCGATTACAAAGATCTCAACTTGCTGAAGTCCTATATCAGTGAGTCGGGTAAGATCGTACCCAGCCGGATCACCGGCACTTCTGCCAAATATCAGCGTCAGCTGGCCAAGGCTATCAAGCGGGCCCGCTATCTGGCCCTGATCCCCTACACGGATCGGCAGCAGCACTGATGCATTGATGCCGCATCATGCAAGCCCTAGCAGCCTACCTCATGAGGGGCCGCGCGCAGGCCGCTCTGGTTGCAGCGACTACGGCAATTCTATCCCTGCTGGCTCCCCTGGTGGGTTTGATCAGTGCCGGCGTGATCGCCCTGGTCAGCCTGCGCCTCGGGGCTCGGGAAGGATTGGTGGTGAGCGGGCTTGCCGGACTGATCAGCGGCCTGTTCGCCTTTGCTACCCTGGGCAACCCCCTGGCTTCCCTGGGCTTCCTGTTCGCCCTCTGGCTGCCGGTCTGGTTGCTGAGCCTGGTCCTGCGCACTCTCCGTTCCCTCTCCTTCACGGTGCAGTTCGGAGGATTCTTGGGCTTGCTCCTGTTCGCGGCCATGCAGCTTCTGCTGGAAGATCCCGTCCGCTATTGGTCGGAGATTCTGGAGCCCCTGCGAGATAGCCTGGTTCAAAGCGCAATCCTCAAGGAATCGGGCAGCCGAGATCTGGTGGCCGAGGTCGCCCGCTGGATGACCAGCGCCTTCGCCACCGCCTTTTACTTTCAGATGTTGCTGGCCCTGTTTCTGGGCCGCTGGTGGCATGCTTCCCTCGATCATCCCGGCGGGTTTGGGGAGGAATTTCGGTCTCTGCGCCTCTATACAGGCGTCGGCTTTCTGGGACTTGGTCTCCTAGCCCTGTTGGCCCTGGGCGTTGGGAATCGATGGGCGGCGGAAGGGTTGCTCTTGCTCACGCCCCTGTTCTTCCTGCAAGGGCTCGCGGTGATCCATGCCCTCGTGCACAATCTGAAGGCGAGCAAGGCTTGGCTGGTCGGTCTCTATGGGTTCCTGCTCCTGGGCGCGCCTCAGGGGGAAATCCTGCTGGCAGGGATTGGATTGGGCGATATCTGGATGGATCTCCGGTCCAAGATTCGTCCCAAGGATGCCTAGTCCCCAAATCTTTTGATTCAATCCATATTCGAATAGGTGATCTAGATGGAAGTCATTCTGCTGAAAAAAGTGGGCAACCTCGGCGGCTTGGGCGAAAAGGTGCAAGTCCGAGCCGGTTACGGTCGCAACTATCTCATTCCCCAGGGTTATGCAGTGCCCGCCACCGAGGAGAATCTCAAGCTCTTCGAAGCCCGGCGGGCAGAGCTTGAACAACAGGCTGCAGAAGCCTATGCCATCGCGGAGGAACGGCGGGGACAGCTCGATGCGCTGCGAGTTACGATCCCCCATCGAGCAGGCGAAGAGGGGCGCTTGTTCGGTTCCGTGGGCGCGGCGGACATCGTGGCCGCCGTTCGGGAACTGGGCTTTTCCCTGGAGAAGAAGGAAATCCGCATGCCCAACGGGGTGCTGCGGGCGGTGGGAGAATACGAAGTGCCGGTACAACTGCATCCCGAAGTCAAGGCGACTCTACGGGTTGAGGTGGTGCCCCAGCGCTAGGGGATTGTCCCGCGCGCTTAGCACGTCGGGCCAGCCAGACTTCCAGGCCCTGGGCATTGAGGAGAATATCCACGGCGAGCCAGTCGCGGATATGGGATTCCGACAGGCTACAGCCCTGGGCTTCTGCGAGGCCCAGCAGGTAGGTGGCCACCGCAGCTTCCAAGCGCGCCCGCCGGCCTTGAACAGGCAGTTTTTCCTCTGCCAAGGCGATTTCCGCAAAGGCACGGATGCTAAGCCGCAACCCTTGGATGCTTGCGGGAGAAGGGGCAAACGGGCCGTAATGGGTGAGATAGAGGGTTTCGGGTTCCAGCGCCATGAGGCGGTCGATGGTCCGCTCCCAGGCTTCGGGATCGAAGGCCACCGGCGTGGTGGGTGCGAAGAGCCAGGGCCCGCGGGCACCTGCCAGCACCTTATAGGAAACGCCCAGACTGTCCCCGCTGAATAGACCGGCCGTCTGCTCATCGAAGATGCAAATATGATGGTTCGCATGGCCCGGCGTGTGGAAGATGCGGAGCACCCGATCGCCTAGCCTCAGGGTTTGACCGTCTTCCGCTGCGATCACTCGATCTGCGGGCACGGGTTGCAAAGCACCGAAGTCCCGAAGAAAGGCCTCTTCACCATAGACGGTTTTAGCACCTGCTTCCAGCCGCTGGGGGTCGATGAGATGGGGCGCACCCTTGGGATGGACGACCAACTTTGCCCCAGGACAGGCCCGCATCAGATCCCCAACCCCTCCCGCATGATCCAGATGCACATGGGTGGGAATCACATAGTCCACCTGCTCTGGGCGGCATCCTAAGCTTTGCAAGAGATGTAGCAGTGTAGGCACGGTGTGCGCCGTGCCCGTGTCGATGAAGGCGAGCTGGTCTCCGGATCGAAGGAGATAGCAGGCCACCAATCCAGGGCGATAGAGCCCGCATTCCACTCGGACAATCCCTTCTGCAATTTGGCTGTACTCCCGTTTCATTCTCTCCCCCTGGCATCGAAATACTGACGATGGATCTTTTGATCGATCTGGGCAACACGCGCATCAAATGGGCGGTGCAGGATGCGGCGGGCTTGGGGCCAGTCCGGCGACTCGCTCATGAGAACCGGTTTCCGACGGCCTTGGCTGCGGATTGGGCAGAACTCGAACCGGAACGGGTGTTCCTGGCGAGTGTGGCAGCGCCTTCGGTACGCCAAGGCCTGATGGAGTTCTGCCGCCGTCGCTGGGCGCTGCAACCCAAAATCGCCCGTCCCCGCGCCCGCGCTCTGGGTGTAACCGTCGCTTATGCGGTTCCCCAACAACTGGGCGTCGATCGCTGGCTTGCTCTGATCGCCGCCCATACCCAGAAAAGGCTGCCCGCCCTCATCATCGATGCGGGCACCGCCGTGACCTACGATCTCTTGCGCCAGGATGGGCAACATCTGGGGGGGCTGATCCTGCCCGGCTTGCGGATGATGCGCCAGAGCCTGCTGGACCGCACCCAGATTGCCTTGCGGGACCTCGGCACAGAAACCCAATGTTGGGCGAAGGATACCGCTTCCGGCATCGCTTCCGGCACCTTGCAAGCGCTGGGTGCCTTGGGGGAACGCTTGGCGCACCAACTCGCCCAAGTCACCGGTGCCGCGCCCTCCTTGTTGGTCACCGGTGGCGACGGTCAGCGCCTGCAATCTGTGTTGCCAATACCCAGCCGTTGGGAACCCGATCTCGTGCTCCAGGGCCTCGCATTGACGCGGGATCTTGATTAGCGCCAAAAAAAGGATCCCTGCCCCCGTTCTCCAAACCAGAGCTTCGGGGGCGCGCCCCATTCCAGAGCATAGCGATCCACGGGCCCGAAGAACTGCTGCAGTTCCTGGGCCGTGCAGCTGGGCAAATAGGTGTGGAGCACGCGGGGATCGTAATAGCGAAAGAACAGGGGATTGCCCTGGGGATCGTGGACATAGAGCAGGGCGCGGAAATGTTGGCGCAGCCTGCGGAAGGGCTGATGGGAAAGGGCGAAGATGCCCCCCTGCTGCCGCCAACCTTCCCCGAGCAACCAGCGGGTGAAGGGAGCCGCCTCTGGTAGGCAGACCAGATAGGGGGCCGCTGCCGCCAGCTCGGGTTCCAGTTCTCCCCGCAACAGGCAGAGGGCTTCCGGCTGCCATCGATCCAGGGCGGGGAGCAGGTCCGGCAGGGAAGCGCCGTCCAGCACCCCATAGACCCCGTGGGCTGAGCTGAAGAGTGGAGCGAACCGAGAATCCGCGTTCATGAGGCGTTGCAGATCTCGCAGAAGGGCAAGCCTGCCCGGGCTGCTCCGCGCAGGGTCTGGGCTTGGATCTGCTGATAGCCGCTGACTTCCACTGCCTCCAAGCGCGTGCCGGCGGGTTGTTGGGGTTCGGCCTGCACTTGGCTTTGTTCCCCGGGCTTTGCGCCATCCGCTGCCTTGGGGGCGCTCGGCGCCTGGGGTTGTTCTGGACTGCTGCCCGAACCGCGTCCCGCGGAACCACCGCTGTTGATCCGCACCAAGGCGCCCTGGATGGCGATTCCGGCGGGCCCGATTTGAATGAAGCTGCCGCCCGCCTGGATGGTCAGGCTGACCCCCGCTTCGATGACTACATTAGTGCCCGCCTTGAGATGGATTTCCGTGCCCGCTTGTAGCGCGTGTCGGATACCCACCTTTTCTTGCTGATCCCCGCCGATGTTCAGGGAAAGGGAGCCTTGCACCCGTTGGTTCCGATCCCCCTGCACAATCTGATGCTGATCCCCCTCGATCTTCTCGAACTGATCTCCCGCACCGCCGTCGCCTGCCTTGACGATGAGATGTTTTTCCCCTTCTACCTGCTCCAACTGTTTCTTCTTGATCCAGAGATGGCGTTCCCCGCCGATCCATTCCCGCGCATCCCCCTCGATGCACACATCCTGATCTCGCGCCCCGTGGATGAAGAGTTGTTCTTCTCCCTTTTTGTCCTCAAAGCGGATTTCATTGAAACCGCCCCCGCCCTTGCTGGAAGCGGTCTTGAAGGTGGTCTTGGTCTTTTCCTCCGGCAGTCCATAGGGGGGCATGGCCTCCCCATTGTAGACGCGCCCCGTGATGATGGGCCGATCGGGATCCCCTTCTAGGAATTCCACGATCACTTCTTGACCGATGCGGGGAATGGACAAAGCGCCCCATTTTTTCCCTGCCCAGTTCTGGGAAACCCGAATCCAACAGGAGCTGTTTTCATCCTTCCGCCCATAGCGGTCCCAGTGGAACTGGACCTTGACGCGGCCATAGCGATCTGTCCAGATCTCTTCCCCGGATTTGCCCACCACGGTGGCAGTTTGGGGCCCGCTGATCTTGGGCTTGGGGGTGCGCCGAGGCGGGCGAAAGGGTTCCCGCCCGTCGATGGTGGAGAAATACACCAAAAAGGCATGTTCCCCGGGCTCCGCATCCTCTGCGCCGGTTTCAAATGCTTCGGATTTCATCTCATAGCGGGCTTCGATCACCAGATGTTCCCGATTGAGGGAGGCCCGAGGATGATGCACCAGGTTGAAGAGATAGCCCGGGGCGATGCCCGCCGCATCCCCCTGCCCGCTGGATACCTCAAAATCCGCTTGCAAGGCCTCGATGCGGCGCTGTGCATAATGCTCGCCCTCCGCCCGTTCTTCGTATTCCCCCGGGTAATCGTAGATCTCAAACTGCGACCGTTCATAATCGCGCAGCCGAATCCCATTGGCCTTGAGATCCGCCTTGGGTTTCTCGAAGTTGAAATCGTTGAGGGAGACCAGGCCCGGGCGCACCTGCTTTTTCACATCCAACCGGCTGATGTGTTCCGCATGGATGGGACGGTTGGAAGGGCTACAGGGGATTTCCTCATACCTGGGGTATAGATCGTGGGCGCTGTAGTCATCTGCCAGCACGACCACATGCTTGCCGTTCTGATGCTTGACAAAATAATAGATCCCCTCCTGTTCCAGGAGGCGGCTGATGAAGTCAAAATCCGTTTCCCGATACTGCACGCAGTACTCCCATTGGCGGTATTGTCCCGTGAGGGCCAGTTCGTAATCGGTGAAACCCTCTTCCCGAAAGAGGCTGGTGACGATCTCGGGCACAGTCTGCCGCTGAAAGATCCGGCAATCCGCGGTCTGGGTGAGGAACCACAGCCAGGGACGCAGCACCATTTCATAGGCCGCATAATGTCCCCGTTCTCCCACATAGCGGCATTCGCTCACGAAACCGTTGAAATAGCGCAGGCCCCCGCGCGGCTGTTGATAGCGGACGGTAGCGTTGGTGCCCAAAAGGGCTTCCAGATCAAGATCAGCATCTGTGCTCAGCAGGTCTAGCCGAAACCGGAACAAACGGCTCAGGGCTTCCCAACCTTCCATGCGCTGGAGCAACAGTACGTCTTCCCCCAGCACCGTGTTCAGGGCGACGGTGCGATGACGTTGGGTCGCGCCAGCCTTGCGTAATTCAGCCATGGGTTTCCTCAAGCGGTTTTCGAACACAGCATAGCCAACCCTCGACCGGCTTGCCCATCTCCAGCCGCAGGACGACGGTGATCAGATCCTCTAGTTGCAGGCCTGCGACGGCGCAGCTGGCAATCAAATAGGATCGGCCATGGCAGTAGCGGCCATGGCCCTGCAGGGAAAAGCCCGTTCCCTCCGATCGTTCCAGGGTGAAGACCAGGCGACCGCCTGGCGCGAGCGCCTGTTTCGCCGCCCGCAGCACGGGGCGCAGGTCCCCAAAATAGACCAACGTGTCTGCGGAAAGAATGAGATCGAAGGCTTGGGTGCATTCCTCGAGAAAGGCGGTGAGCTCCGCCTGGATGAGCTGATCGTAGCCCCCCCTTTTCTCCGCTTGCGCCAACATCTTGGCGGACAGATCCACCCCGACCAGGGTTCGGGCGAAGGGCCGCACCTGGGGGGCGCATAAACCGGTACCGCAGCCCGCATCCAGAACGCGCAGCTGGGCGGCGGGTTCTCCGTAGCAGCGCCGCACCTGCTCGGCGAGGAGATCGGGCGCTCGGTATTCCAGTTCCTGAAGCCGCTGGTCAAAGGTCTGAGCGAACCCATCGAAAATGGTTTCCACATAGGCATCGGAGGCTCGGGCGGGCGTCTCTTTCCCACGACTGGCGGCGAGCAGATGGGCCGCCACCGGATTTCCCGGGTCCCAGTCCAACCACTGCTGAAAGATCTGGGCCGCCTCTTCCTCACGTCCTCGGGCATGGAGCAACCTGCCCAGGCTGTGAAAGGCGGTGGGCTGACGGCCCCCGAGGGCAAGCACCTTGCGATAGGCCGCGATGGCTTCTTCTATCAGGCCCTGATCCCGCAGGGCATTGGCGAGTTCGAGATAGGCATCTGCGCCGGCAGCCACCGCCCGTTGATAAGCTTCCACCGCTTCGGCGGGCCTTTGCAATCGGGCCAGGGCTTGCCCCAGATTCTTCCAAGCCTCGCTGAACTCGGGCGCTTGGGCAACTGCCCGTTGAAAGCAGTCCGCCGCGGCTTCCAACGCCCCCCGAGCGGCGAGCAGTTGCCCCAGATTGTTCAGGATCAGGGGATGATCGGGATGCTGAGCGAGGATCTGCCGGTAATGGGCCTCCGCTTCTGCCAACCGGCCTTGCCGCCGGAGCACTAAGCCCAGATTGTTCCGGGCATCCAGCAGGGCGGCATCCCATTCCAGGGCCTTTCGGTAGGCGGCTTCCGCGCCGCCAAGCTCTCCCTGCTCCAGCAGCATGTTGCCCAGATTGCTATGGGCGGCCGCATACTGGGGATCAGCGGCCAGGGCGCGCCGGACCAGGGCGATGCCGGCTTCCCGAGCGCCTAACTGATAGCGGAGCAAGCCGAGAAAATGCAGGGCTTCCGCCTGCACCGGATCCACCGCCAAGATGCGCTCGTACAGCATCTGAGCTTCGGCTAATCGGCCCTGTTCTTGCCAGCTCCGGGCGATCTGCACCGCTTCCCCGAGTTCGATCTGTCGTTTCACCTCCTCCATCTGCCTATTCCGTCCTCTCAGATCGGTTTTCCGCTGCCAAGGCCGCCTCCTGGAGCCGAGCCAACCGGTTCCTTTCCATGATGGCTTCCGTGCGCAGTCGGTCGATGCTTTGCAGAATCTGGCTGCGGGTACTTTGCAGCGCCTGGCGCAGATTGATCGTCTGCGATGCAAGGCCGCGCAACTGTGCGAGAAAGGGTTTTGCCCAAAAATTGGGGCTGCTGGGATCGCACCAATTTCGTGCGATCCCCTCAGGGAGTATCCAGGGTGCATTCCGGGTTGCACGCTCGAGGAGGGAGAGCAGAGAAGCGCATTCCTCCCGTTGATGCAAAGACCAGCGCGCTAGGGCATCCTCAGTCAGGGCGATGGCGGTTTGGTTATGCGCATACTCTGGCGCTTGCAAGCAGTGGATCGCCTCCAAGGTCGTGCGAACAAACGACCGGGTTGCTTCGCCCAGATCCATTGATGGAAAGGAAATTGCTAGCACCCAAGTTTCCTGATGCTGAAAGACTGGTTGCACCCAAATAGCCAAGTGGTGGAGCCCCTGAATCCGCTGAGAAAGAGCGATCTGCTGCTCAGCGGCGCACGGAATTCCGATCTGTTCCCCCAGGGGCAGCGGTGAACGAGGATTCGGGTGGCGATGGCGGAAGCGCTCGTTGACCGCTGCATAATACAGCCCTTGCCAGCCGGAGAGCTGGTATTGCGCGGCGATGGTATCCAGGGTTTCCCCGGCCTGAATGCGATGTTCCCGATGGGGCTGGAAGGATGGGAATGGTCGGGCGACCCAACCTGCTGGATCCTCAGGCAACGTCATCATGAACTCTTAGGAAGACTTGTATAAAGGCATTGATCGGTTTCAGGAAGAGACCCGTGTTGTATAGTTATAATTTTTTCCTACTCCATTGAACAAACCATCACGTTATCAGGGAAAGCTGTAGATGGATGGTTTTCAGTGATTCGATCCTGGCCTTCGAGAAGCAGTATTCATGTTCAAACGACTCTTTTTCTTCCAGAGAACACCGCCTTTTGTCTTACCCCAAGATCAGGAGGCTTTGATCGAAATCGCTAGAACAGATTCAGACCCTGGGCATCGACAGGATGCCTGCCGCCGGATCATCCAGCTTTCTGCACTGCGCGCCCTGGCAGAGGAAGATCCCAGTGCGAGTGTACGGGAGCTTGCCCGAGCTCGCCATCGCAAACTGATCTGCGGTTTGATCCAGCCTGCGCCCAATGAGGAAGAATCCCTGGCGGAAGTCCAAACTATCGACTCCCAGGCGCTCCTGGAACAGATTGCTACCAATGCCCAATCTTCAAAAGTCCGGCTGGCTGCCATTCGTAAGCTCCAGCGTTCGGCGGTACTGGTTACCTGTGCGTTAGAAGATCCGGTCGCAGCCAATCGATGGGCAGCCGTGGAATGCTTGCAGGATAAGCAAGGCTTAGAACAGGTGTTGCGGCAGATCGGGAAACGGGACAAGCGGGTTCATCGGCTCGCTCGGAGCAAGCTCCGAGCCATCGCGGAAGCGGAAGCCTTGCCCAAACGCATCCGGCAGGAATGCGAAGCGCTCTGCGAGACCTTGGAAAGCTTGGGCCGGTTCGATCAGTGGGCCCAGGACTACGGGCGCTTTGCCCTGATCGAACGCCGCTGGTCTGAACTCGCTTCTCAGGTAGAGGCGCATTTGCAGGCACGTTATGAGCAGGGGCGAGCGCGCTTTCTGCAAGCCTATGAAGCCTATCAGCGGGAACATGCTGCGCAGCTCGCCGAGGAAGCAGCCCGGGCAGCCAATCGCAAAGAACGGGAATCCCTGATCGACAAGCTTCGCCAGGCACAAGGGGAGCGCGCCCACTTGGAAGAAATCCGGCGGGAAGCAGTGGCCCGCTGGGAATCCCTAGCCCCTTTGCCCGAGGCTCAGGGACAGCCTTTGACAGAAGCCTATGAAGTGGCCCTGCAAGCCCTGGATCAGCGGATCGAAACCCTGCGCATTCAACAGGAAGCAAAGGATCGATTGGCGCAGTGCTCGGAAGCTGCGCAACGATTGCTCGAAGCGCATCAACCCGTGGATCGAAAGCAAATTCGTGCGATCTATCAGGAACTCCAGACCCTGCAGGGGGTACCTGGGTTAAATCCCCTGGCGCTCAAGGCACTGGAAGAGACCCATCAGGCCCTTCAGGCTCGCTTGCAAAAGCAAGTGCAACAGGTGAAACAGCGCCTCGCTCAGGTCCCGGCGCAACTGGCCGAACTCCAAGAAGCCTTGGAAGCGGGCGAGCTCAAGCGGGCGGAAGCCCTGTTCCAGCGCCTGAAGGACTGTGCTGAAAAGGCGGAGAAAAGCGGCCTGCCTGCCAAGCAATTTCGATCCCTTCGGGAACAGCTCAAGACCCTGGCCCCGCAGGTGCGGGAGCTGCAACAGTGGCGCAGGTGGAGCACGGACAGCCGCCGAACTGAACTCTGCCAGGCGATGGAAAGCCTGGTGGATGCAGCACTGTCTGAGGAGGCAAGGGCCTTGCAGCTGCAGGCACTCCAATCGGAATGGAAGCGGCTGGATCGCGCCGGTTCGCCCAATCAGGCGCTTTGGGAACGGTTTCAGCAGGCTTCCGAACAGGTGTATGCCCGCTGCAAACCTTATTTTGAGCGGCTGGCCGCGGAACGGGAAGCGGCGCGCCAAGCTCGGGAAGCCCTTTGCCAAGAATTAGAAGACTTTTTAGCCCAAGTGGACTGGGAACAGGTGGACTGGAAAAAGCTCCAGCAGGCGGAACGGGACATGCGCCGCCGTTGGGAGGAATTGGGGGAGACGGAAGGCCGCCATCGCCGCGCCTTGGAAAAGCGCTTTCGCAAGGCGATGAAGCGGCTCGATGATCAGCTCAAGGCGGAACGCGATCGGAATCGCGCTTGGAGGCTCAAACTCATCGAGCAGGTGGAAAAGCTGCGAGAAGCGCCGAACCTGGAAGACGCCATCGAGACCTGTAAGCGCCTGCAACGCCAATGGCATACTACCGTTCCCTGCCGGAAGAAGGAAGAAAATCAGCTCTGGCACCGATTCCGCACCGCCTGCGATGCAGTCTTTGCCCGCCGCCGCCAGCGGTATGAGGCGCAGCGCGCGGAAGAACAGGAGAATCTAGCGCTGCGGGAATCCCTCTGCGCCGAGGTGGAGCGCTTGGCAGCGGAGGAAACCGACCTGGAGACTTTGGAAGATCGATGGCGGGCGCTGGAAGCGCGCTGGGAGGAAACCCAAGAACTGCCCCTGCCCAAGGGCACGGCTAGGACCCTCAACCAGCGCTGGAAAGAAGCTGTTCAGCGTTTGGAACGGCAGAAGCAGCGGTGCTGGATCGCGCTCCGGCAAGGGACCCTAGAAGCGCTCGCCAGCCGTGCGGCCCTCTGTGAACAATTGGAACGGGGCTCGGATGCCGCCCAGGCGCAAGAGATCCAAGCGGCTTGGGAAAACCTGCCTCCTCTGGAAGATCTGAGGCTGCAGAACGCCATGGAAGCCCGCTTTCAGCGAGCGCTGGAAGGCCTTCCCCAAGGCCCATCAGCCCTATTAGAAGAAAACCGGCGGAAACGAGCAGAGATCTGCTTGCAATTGGAAATCCTGGCGGGAATCGATTCCCCGCCGGAATGCGCCCGGGAACGATTGGCCTTTCAGGTCAACCGCTTGCAGCATCATATGGGCGCGGGAGAGCGGGATGCCCTTGAGGCGGCGGATCGTCTTTTGGAAGCCTGGTATCTCTGCGGGCCGGTGCCCGCTGAGGAGGCGGAATCCCTCGAAGCGCGCTTTCAGCGGGCTAAGGCTGCGCTAGCCCAAGCCCAGCAAAAAACTTCGGACACCAGCTGATTCTCGATCTGTATCCCTCGAAACTCGGAAATGGTCAGGAAGCGCGGCCCCTTTGCTATGCTTGATGCCCAGAAGGGGTTCGCACTCGCTGCACCTTGTTCCATTTCCCTGGGCTAAAGGCACCTTCGCAACATGGGATCGCCCGCTATGTCTTTTCTAAAACTCAAGCTTCACTGGCAGATTCTCATCGCCCTGTTGCTGGCGGTGCTCGTGGGATGGATCACAGGTACCGATGCCCATCTCTTCGGCATTCCCTTCTATTCCCTCTTCGATTTTGTGGGCAAGCTCTTTCTCAATGCCCTCAAGATGCTCATCGTTCCCCTCATCACCGCTTCGATCATCGTGGGCGTGGCCGGGATCGGCGGTTCCGAGGGGATCGGGCGACTCGGGGGCAAAACCTTGCTCTATTATCTGAGCACGAGCCTGCTCGCCATTCTGGTAGGTTTGCTGGTGGTCAATCTCATGGCACCCGGCATCATCGACGGCCAACCCGCCAAGGATCTCATCGGATTTCAGGCGGATACCGCCGAATTTGCGCATAAGATCGAAGGCAAGGGAGCCGGCGATGTGGTGGAGGTCTTCTTGCGCATGATTCCCACCAATGTGGTGGCTGCTGCCAGCGCCGGCCAGATGCTGGGGCTCATCTTCTTCTCCCTGCTCTACGGCTTTTTCCTCACTCGTATTCAGGAACCCTATGCAGAGGCTCAGTTTAATTTCTGGCAGGGGGTTTCCGAGATCATGATGAAGATCACGGATCTCATCATGCGCTTTGCCCCTATCGGCGTCTTTGCCCTGGTGGCCAAGGTGGTGGCGAGCACGGGTTTCGATGCCTTTGCACCGCTGGCGTTCTTCTTCCTCACGGTGTGCATTGCCCTGGGCATCCACTTTTTCATCACCCTGCCGATCTTGCTCTTGGTGCTCGGACGGGTGCAGCCGATCCGCCACTATCAGGCCATGGGGCCCGCCCTGCTGACCGCTTTTTCCACCGCTTCTTCCTCCGCCACCCTGCCGGTGACCATGGAATGCGTGGAGAAAAACGCGGGGGTTTCTAATCGCACCACCAGCTTTGTGCTGCCCCTGGGGGCCACGGTGAACATGGATGGCACCGCCCTCTATGAGTGCGTGGCCGCCCTGTTCATCGCCCAAGCCTATGGGATCGAGCTGGGACTCGCCACCCAATTCATGGTGGTGCTCGTGGCCCTGATGACTTCCATCGGTGTCGCGGGCATTCCCGCCGCCAGCCTGGTAGCCATCGCGATCATTTTGGCTGCTGTGGGTCTACCGTTGGAGGGAATCGGGCTGATCCTCGCCGTGGATCGCATTCTGGACATGATGCGCACGGCGGTGAATGTCTTCAGCGATTCCTGCGGCGCCGTCATCATCGCTAGAACAGAGGGAGAGACGGGCATCTTAGAAGAACCCAAGGATACTGAAACCCTGTAAAGTCCAAGGGCCCCGACTCCCCTGGGCACAGATTCTGATAAACGGAACGGATTAGGAACCCTATTGCCGGAAGGGTATCTGGTTAGAAGGGATCTGGTTAGAACGAGAAGAACAGGATTTCCGATCGCCCTTCATCATATCCATTGTGCCCCTGCTTGATCCCTGGCGGAAGCTGCCTGCAGAGCTGCTGCTCGACCCGAGAGAGACTGAAGGGAAGAAACCTTCAGGGAGGTGAAAATCTCCCTTCCGGTCGAAAAACAGCCCACTACCCCTGCTCCCTCCGAGCACGGAAGCAGTATTGGTCAATCGGACGATCGGTCGTACAGCTAGGCTAGCAGTCGGGAACGAGGGACGAATCGTGACTCGTCGCCAGTTTCTCACAGGGACTGGCTGCTGCGCCCATTAAAAGGCGGGTGTGAGACCCGCCTTGGGTCAATTCCCGAATTATTTCGCGGCCAATTCCTCCAGCTTTTTCGCTGGAATGATCTGACCGTTGAGGGCCGCATCCTTGGCGCTGCGACCATAGGCCACCGCCATGAGGGTCGAGTAGTACACCACCGGCATCTTGAATTGGGTGCCGTAGGTGGCGTTGATCTCGTCCTGATAGACCTCCACATTCATTTGGCACACAGGGCAAGGAGTAACGATCAGGTCTGCGCCGTGATCGTAGGCCGCTTCGATGATGCCCTTCACCATCTCTTGGGATTTCTCCGGCTCCGAGAAGGCCAAGGCACCGCCGCAGCATTGCACCTTCTTTTCATAGTCGGGGAGGGATTCGCCGCCCAGGGCTTCCACCAACTTATCCAGGTATTTGGGGTTCTCATAGGATTCACCCGCGATGCCGAAGGGCCGGTTGGTCTGGCAGCCCACATAGCCCGCGATCTTGATGCCCTCTAGGGGCTTCTTGACCTTGGCGCCGATGGCTTCATAGCCGATGTCTTCGATGAGTACTTCGGCCATGTGCTTGATGGGGGTCTCGTTTCTGAGCTTGAGCCCCGCTTCCGCCAGGGCCTGATTGGCTTCCGCCAGCAGGGAATCATCCTGTTCCAAGCGTTCTGAAGCTTCTCGGGTGGCCAACCAGCAGGCAGCACAGGTGGCCACGATCTCTTGCCCCGGGTTGTGCTCCTCGGACAGGGCGATGTTGCGGGCGGACAGGGTCAGGCGGGGCAGTTCTCCGCCACCTGCGTAACCGATGGAGGCGGCGCAGCAGTTCCAATCCGGGATCTCATTGAGCTGAATGTCCAGCTCCTCGCACATGGTCTGCACGGAAACCAGATAGTTGGAAGAGGAGGCGCCCTTTTGAGAAGAGCACCCGGGATAGAAGGAATATTCTTTCTTAGCCATGATCTCTAGGCTCCTTGCTTGGCGATGCGGGCATCTTCCAGTTCTTGGGCTTTCTGAATCGCCTTTTTAAAACCGCTGAGATCCTTGACCCCATGGCCTCCCAGGATCTCCATCGGATTCATTCGGCCTGTCTTGACCATGTTCATGCCCAGCTTCCGCCGCGCCAAGGAAGTCTTCACGCCTTCGGCAAAGCCGTTCATGAAATAGAGGCTCAACCCCAGCTTGAGTTCGTTGACTCGCCCCTTCTTCATGAGGTTGTCCCAGAAGAGTTGGGCAAACTTGGCGGTGGGCTGATTCTCCGGCACCAAGCCCAGGCGCTTCGCATAATGGGCCAGCCCGTGCATGATGTGGGTGATGGGCAGTTCCCGCGGACAGCGCACGATGCAGTTGTAGCAAGAGGTGCACATCCACATGGAATCAGAAGTCAGCACCTCTTCCCGTTTACCCGCGCGGATCATCATGAAGATCTCTTGGGGGGGGTGGGCCCAGTGTTTGCCCAGGGGACAGGAGCCAGAGCACACACCGCATTGCATGCACATCTTGACCCATTCGCCCTCTTCCACATTCGCTTCCACTTCCCGGAGGAAGTGGGTGCGATACTTCTCGATCATTTGCGTGTTACTCATTCTCGGTTCTCCTGGCTCGGCAGCGGCTTGGGGGCAGTGCATTCCTGCCCCCAGTTCGTTCCCTGTCTACCGATTTAGAACTTGAACGGGCTCATGCCGATCTTGTCCACGGTCTCGGCCATGTCATTGATCAATTGGGGTGCGCGCTTGATGTCGGTGATGGCCACTTCGTAGAGGGCGACTCGCTCCGGTTCCAGATTCAGGGATTGCAGAGTATCGCCCACCTTGCTCATGCGCTCAGCAGCCATCTTGGACCCGCGCACGAAGTGGCATTGATAGTCATCGTCTCGACGGCAACCCATGAGCACGATCCCATCGTAGCCTGAGTTGAGGGCATCCGTGATCCAAGAGAGGCTCACGGAACCGAGACACCGCACCGGAATCACCCGCGCCCAGGGCGTCAGCTCTTCCCCCGCCTGAGCGGCCATGTCCAGGGCGGGATAAGCATCATTCTCGCAGGCCAGCACCAGAATCCGGGGCTTCTCGTCGAACTCGTCGGGAATGTCTACGTTCTTGAGCTGCTGCCCCACGGTGTCCACTGAGTAGTTCTCAAAGGAAATCACCCGCACGGGACAGGCTCCCATGCAGGTGCCGCAGCGCCGGCAGCGGGATTCGTTGAATTGGGGATAGCGTTCCTCGTCTTCATTGATGGCCCCGAAGGGACATTCCACTGTGCAGCGCTTGCACTGGGTGCAACCCTCTCTGCGGAAGCGGGGATAACTTAGATCGCCCACCCTGGGCAGGGCGGCTGCCCCTCGGGCAGCGTTCTCCGCCGCCTGAATCGCCTTGAGAGTAGCGCCCACCGCGTCATCCATCGCCTGCTTCATATCCATGGGCCGGCGCACGGGGCCGGCTGCATAGATCCCTGTCCGGCGAGTTTCGTAGGGGAAGCAGATGAAGTGGGAATCCGTGAAGCCGTGCTTCAGGTGCGGCAGATCCGTGCCCTGACGATAGTCCAAGTTGAGGATCGAGGGCGGGGCAACTTCCAAGGCCTTGCGGGCTGCCTCTTTTTCTTCCTCGCTTTCCGCCTCTTCCACCGCGAGCTGAGCATAGGGATCCGGGCCGGAGTTGGGCACCTGGCCGGTGGCCAGCACGACCAGATCGCACTCCATCTCCGTGTCCTCATCCAGGATGAGATCCCGGAACTTTACCGTCAGCCGGTCGCCGTTCTGCACGACCTCATTGGCTTTCGCCTTGGCGAAGGTGACCCGCGCTTGCTGGCCTGCCCGATAGAAATCTTCCCCCGCCGCGCCCGGTGTCCGCAGATCGTCGAACAATACGGTGGCGTCGCAATCCGGATTCTGGGCCTTGAAATACAGGGCCTGCTTGATGGACTCGGTGCAGCAGAACCCGGAGCAATAGGGCAGATGCCCTTCTTTCTCGGAACGCTGCCCCGCGCACTGAATGAAGGCCACGGATTTAACTTCCTTGCCGTCGGAGGGCCGCTTGATGGGGCCGCCGTTCGCTTCCTTCGCCAGCTTTTCCAGTTCGAAGTTGGTCACTACGTCCGGCGTTTTGCCATAGGCGAATTCAGGAAGCTGGTTGGCATCGTAGGGTTTGAAGTCCGTCGCCTGCACGATGGCGCCGATGTTTTCGGTCACCGTGGAGCCGGATTCCGTGCTGATGTCTACGGAGAAGCGCCCCGGGGCGCCGGAAGTCTTGGTGATCTTGGCGTTCAGATAGACCCGAATCTTGTCCTGGGCCTGCACCTGTTCCGCGAGTTCCGCAACGCCTGGATCTTCCGGTTGCGGCAGATCCACATTGTTTCCGTTGGGCACATCGACGTCGGCAGCTCGGAAGGGCACTCGCTTATAGAGATCCTTCCAAGGCCCGCCGAGTTCGGACTCAAAGCAGACCAAATGCACTTGATAGCCTGCCTTGGCGGCTTCCAGGGCGGAGACCATGCCCGTAACCCCGCCGCCTACCACCAGAATACTGCGGGTCAGTCCTTGTTCCCCCGAAGGTTGGGGCACGTTCATGAACTTGACTTCCGCACAGGCCATGCGGACATAGTCATCCGCCATTTCCTGGGTGGTTTCCTGATGCTCCTCTCCCTCGGGACGAAGCCAGATGACGCCTTCCCGCAGGTTGGCCCGAGACATGGCGACCTCGGGGAAGTGGAAGGCTTCCATCTTAGCGCGGCGAGAGCAGGCGGCGATCATGATATGGGTCGCCTCCCCCTTCTCGATGTCGTCCCGAATCATCTGCACGCCTTCCGCAGAGCAGAGCATTTCATGTTGCTTGCAGAAAGCCATTTTGCCTTCTCGGGTGGCGACCGTTTCCAGCTGTTTCACGTCTAACCGATCGCCGATGCCGCAGCCGGTGCAAATGTATCCGGCGAACTTCTTGTCTGCTGCCATCTGTTTAACCCTCCACGCCTGCTGCGCCGTTGACTACCTGGATCGCCCGCAGGGCCGCACCCGTCGCATGCTGTACCGCTCGATTCACATCCAAGGCATCCGAAGCGCTGCCCGCGGCGAAGACCCCTCCGTTGCTTGGGTCCGCTTCGATGAATCCTTCCCGATTGAGCACGATGTCCACCGGGAAGCTGTCTTTATCCACGGAGGGTTCCATGCCGATGGCCAGCACGACCAGATCATGCGTGTTGGCATAGCGCTTATAGCCCTCGGTGTCCACACCATGCACCACGGGATTGCCGTCTTGATCCTGCACGATGGAAGCGGGCTTGGATTTGATGAACTTCACCTGCTCGATGGCGCGCACCTTGGTGTAGAAGTCCTCGAACCGGTCGATGGCGCGAATGTCGATGTAGTACAGGCTCACATCCGCTTCTTCTCCCCAAGCATCCGCCACATAGGTGCACTGCTTGAGGGAAGCCATGCAGCAGATGCGGGAGCAGTGCAACAGATGGTTGCGATCTCGGGAGCCCGCGCACTGGATGAAGGCGATGTTCTTCGCTTCCTTGCCGTCGGAGGGACGCACCAGCTTGCCCCCCGTGGGCCCGGAGGGATCCGCCAGGCGTTCGAATTCCACAGAGGTGATGACGTTGGGGAAGCGATCATAGCCATAGGGCTGAATCTTCGCCGCATCATAGGGCCGCCAGCCCGTGGCCCAGATCACCGCCCCGCAGGGAAATTCAATGGTCTCCTCCTGCATGTCCAGATCGATGGCGTTGTACTTGCAGGCTGCCTTGGCGCGTTCCGCGTCCTCGGTGCCGAGGATGCGGGGATCCAGCACATATTGGGCAGGATGGGCCATGCGATAGGGGAGATAGGCCCCCTTACGCTTGCCGAGCCCATAGTTGTACTCATCCTCGAACTCGGCTTCCACCGCCTTGGCACAGTCCCCGCAGGCGGTGCAGTTTTCGTTGACATAGCGAGGTTTTAGTTTCACAGTGGCCGTGTATTTTCCTGCCTCTCCCTTGAGATCCGTCACCTCAGCCATAGTAAGGATGCGGAGGTTGGGATTCGTCTTGGCGCGGCGCTGGTGGATTTCCAAGCCGCAGGTGGGAAAACAGAGTTTCGGGAAATACTTGTAGAGCTGGGAGACTCGGCCGCCCAGGTAGGGACGCTTTTCAACGAGCACGACCTGTTTGCCGGTCTCGGCAGCTTCCAGGGCAGCGGTCAAGCCGCTGATGCCACCACCGACCACGAGAATGGTCTCGTTGGTTGCGACGACTTCCGTCATGGACTTTCCTCCGTCTTAGCGGAATAAATCTGGCGAACAACCGAGCGGGCTTACTGCACCGCTGCCGTTGCCATGCGTTACCTCGGTTCAATCCGGTTGCGGCAGTGTACCTACACCGAATATCAGAACTTTCTAAGATACCTTCCTCGCGGACGAACTGCTAGCGCATGCATGCGGTTTTCACATCGCAATTTTCGATTGCGAGATAGAGGCGGGTTATTGGGTAGGACCGCCCTTGGGGAAGCGATCCTCGAGGGTTTGCCAGAATGTTTTCCCCTCCTTGGGAAATCCCCTGCGGGTTCAATCCTGGCGCAATCTCGCGTAGATCCGATCTTTGAGCTCTGCGCGTCGGAACTTCAGCGCTTCCATGTTCTCATCGGAAATCGGTTGACCTCGCTCTTCCAATTCCCGAATTTCATCGTCCAAGGCATCATGCTGCTTTACCAGCGCAGCGAATTCTGGGTCCTGCGCCAGGAGGGCTTCGAGCTTCTGATGATATTCAGGAAACTCATGGTCGATGTCATGGTGTTCGGAAAGCATAATCTCCCCTGCGTAACTCGCCCCTTCCCGAGGGAAGGGAAATCATGAAATGGCCCTGAGGCATTGTAGAGAGAACGACTTGAAATTTCAGCGCTTCTGGCGCTCCTGTACTTCTTTGACCACTGCCTCTGCCACAGGCTTAGGGCAGGGCAGATAATGGGAAAATTCCATGGAAAACTGGCCTCGACCGGAAGTCATGGTGCGCAAGTCTCCGATGTAGCCGAACATTTCGCTCAGGGGGACATCCGCTTTGACGTGCACCCCATTAGGGGTGGATTCTTGGGATTTGATCATGCCTCGCCGCCGGTTGAGATCTCCGATCACATCGCCCACATGATCTTCCGGTGTGAACACATCCACTTTCATGATGGGTTCCATGAGCTGGGGTCCTGCCTTGGGCACGGATTGACGATAGGCTGCTTTGGCAGCGATCTCATAGGCCACGGCCGAGGAATCCACCGGATGATAGGCGCCGTCTACCAGAGTTACCTTCACATCCACGAGGGGGAATCCGGCGAGCACCCCTTCTTCCATGCTGTCTTGGAAGCCCTTCTCCACAGCAGGCCAGAATTCCCGAGGCACATTGCCACCGGTCACCACGGATTCAAAGACAAAGCCGCTGCCCGGCTCGCCGGGCTCTAGCACATAGTCGATTTTGGCGTACTGACCGGCTCCACCGGTCTGTTTCTTGTGGGTATAGCTGTCTTCCACTCGGCGGGTGATGGTTTCCCGATAGGCCACCTGGGGCTTGCCTACTTCCACTTCCACCCCGTGGGTGCGCTTGAGGATATCGATCTTGATATCCAGGTGCAGTTCGCCCATACCTTTGAGAATGGTTTCTCCGCTATCCTCGTCCGTCTCTACCTGGAAGGAAGGATCCTCCTGCATCATCTTGTTGAGGGCAACACCCAGCTTTTCCGCCGCCCCCTTGTCCTTGGGCACCACGGCCACAGAGATCACGGGATCTGGAAAAACCATGGGTTCCAAGGTGGCGGGGTCCTTGGGATCGCAGAGGGTGTGGCCGGTCTGAGTGTGCTTCATGCCTAGCAAGGCCACGATGTCCCCTGCCTGCGCAGTGCTCAACTCCTCTCGGGAATCCGCATGCATCTCCACGATGCGCCCGATGCGTTCGGTCTTGCCCGTGAAGCTGTTCAGGACGATATCGCCCTTTTTGATGCGTCCGGAGTAAATGCGGGTGAAGGTGAGGGCGCCGAAACGATCGTCCATGATCTTAAAGGCGAGGGCGCGGAGGGGACGATCGGGATCCACGATGGCATATCTTCCCGTCTCATTGCCCGCCAAGTCGATCTCTGGCTGGGGATCCACTTCCATGGGGTTCGGGAGATAATCCACCACCGCATCCAACAGGGGTTGCACCCCTTTATTCTTAAAGGCAGAGCCGCAGTAGGTGGGGAAGAAATCCAAGTTGATGGTACCCTTGCGGATACAGGCCTTGATGGTCGCCAGATCCGGTTCTTCCCCTTCCAGATACTTTTCTAAGGCTTCATCGTCCTGCTCCAGGGCGGTTTCGATGAGGCGCTCCCGCCATTCCTCCACCTGGTCCACCATATCTGCCGGCACCTCCTGGATCTCGTACTGTTCCGGATCGCCGGACTCATCCCATACCCAGGCTTTGCGGCTCAAGAGATCTACAACCCCCTTGAAAGTGCTCTCCACCCCGATGGGCAACACCATCACCAGGGGATTGGCGGCGAGCACGTCGCGCACCTGATCGACCACTCGGTAGAAGTCCGCGCCGATTCGGTCGAGCTTGTTCACAAAAATGATCCGGGCTACGCCGGATTCGTTCGCATAGCGCCAGTTGGTTTCAGACTGGGGTTCCACACCGCCGGAACCACAGAACACCCCGATGCCACCATCTAGCACCTTGAGTGACCGATAGACCTCGATGGTGAAGTCCACATGGCCCGGGGTATCGATGATGTTCAGCCGATGTCCCTTCCATTGGCAAGAAGTGGCGGCGGATTGAATGGTAATGCCCCGTTCCCTTTCCTGATCCATGAAATCGGTGGTCGCTTCCCCATCGTGTACTTCGCCCGTCTTGTGAATCCGGCCGGTTAATTTCAGAATCCGCTCGGTGGTCGTCGTTTTACCCGCATCCACATGGGCGAAAATACCGATGTTTCGGTAGCGTGTGAGATCTGTCATAGCTGCTTCCTGCTCCTGAAAAAATGCTGAATCGGATGGGATTCAAGGGGGACGGCTGAGCACCGCTAAATTTTCCATTTTAGCCTGTTTTAATTTCACTACGCAAAGGTATCCCCTTCCTTCTCTCGGGTAAAGGGCACGAAGGCTACCGGCAGCAGGGTTCGATGGTGCAGAAGTCCGTCCTCGCACCGCTCGTACAGGGAAAGTTCCTGAGAACCATACATCGGGCCTAGGGGTGCCACCAACCGGCCCTTCGGAGCGAGCTGCGCCAGCAGAGGGGGTGGAACCTGTGGCGTTGCCGCCGTGATGAGGATGCCCGCATAGGGTCCACATTCCGGCCATCCCCCGTAACCATCGCCTCGGCGAATGTGCACCTGTTCATAGCCTAAAGCCTGCAAGCGCTGCGCTGCTTGCGCCGCCAGCGCAGGAATGATTTCTACCGAGTAGACTTCTACCCCGAGTTCGGCCAACACAGCCGCTTGATAACCGGAGCCCGTCCCGATTTCCAACACCCGATCCCCCGCGCCGCAGCCTAATAGATCGGTCATGAGGGCCACGATGAAGGGCTGGGAAATTGTCTGCCCCTGGCCGATCGGCAAGGGCCGGTTGCTGTAGGCAAAGCGCCGCTGGGATTCGGGTACAAATCGATGGCGGGGCACCGCCGCCATGGCTCGCATCACCTCCGGGCGCAGAGAGGATCGGCCAATCGTTCGAGCCACATAGCGTGTTTCTGCGGCAATATCCGCAAGCATCTGTGCTCTTTCCGGGTCCATCTCCATCACTCCTGGTTCTTTGATTTTCAGCATAGACAGCGCTGGCTGCGGCTGCTGCACATGGACAGAAAAGCCCCAGTTCAATAGAATTCCGGCGGTTGAACTTAGGACAGGATGCGGAGCAGACGATTGAAGCGAGCGATTTTAGCCTTAGAAGATGGTTCTATTTTTCGCGGCCTGTCCATCGGTGCGGAAACGCAAAGCTTGGGGGAAGTGGTGTTCAACACGGCCATGACCGGCTATCAAGAGATCCTCACCGATCCTTCTTATCGGAATCAGCTGGTCACCCTCACCTACCCCCATATCGGCAATGTAGGCGTCAATGCAGCGGATGAAGAGTCCTCACACATTCACGCAGCAGGCTTGATCATCCGCGACCTACCGCCCCGCCCGAGCAACTGGCGAACTCAAGGCGATCTGAGCGCTTATCTGCGCGATCAGGGCATTCCAGGAATTGCGGACATCGATACCCGCCGGCTGACGCGCATGCTGCGGGAGAAAGGATCTCTGAACGGCTGTCTCCAAGCAGGTGATCTGGATGAGACGGCCGCAGTAGAAGCGGCCCGTTCCTTTCCCGGGCTGAAAGGAATAGATCTGGCCCAGGCGGTGACCACAGCTACTCCTTACGAATGGGCCCAAGGCACTTGGCGATGGGAAACAGGCTTTCCGGCAACCCCCCATCCTATCGCCGAGAAACTGCCCTACCATGTGGTCGCCTATGATTACGGCATCAAACGCAATATTCTGCGGATGCTGGTGGATCGGGGTTGCCGAATCACCGTAGTGCCCGCTCAGATGCCTGCCGAAGAAGTGCTCGCCTTACAGCCTCAGGGGGTGTTCCTTTCCAACGGCCCTGGCGACCCAGAACCCTGCACCTATGCCATCGAAGCGATTCAGACCCTTTTGGAAGCTTCGGTACCCCTGTTCGGCATCTGCTTGGGTCATCAACTGCTAGGCTTAGCCTGCGGTGCCCGCACCCACAAGATGAAGTTCGGCCATCACGGCGCCAATCATCCGGTGGTGGATCTGGACACAGGGCGCGTCCTGATCACCAGCCAGAACCATGGCTTTGCGGTGGCAGAGGAAGACTTGCCCGACGCCCTTCGGCCCACCCATCGTTCCCTGTTCGATGGCTCCTTACAGGGCATCCATCATCGGGAGAAACCGGCTTTCGGCTTCCAGGGCCATCCGGAAGCCAGCCCAGGCCCCCAGGATGCAGCCCCCTTGTTCGATCACTTCATCGAATTGATGCGGGCGAGAACCTAATTCCCGTTCCCCTATTGCCCCTCTGCTGTCCCTTTTATCGAGATCCCCATGCCTAAGCGTACTGATCTGCACAGCATTCTTCTCATCGGCGCCGGCCCCATCGTCATCGGTCAAGCCTGTGAATTCGACTATTCCGGCGCGCAGGCCTGCAAAGCCCTGCGGGAAGAGGGCTACCGGGTCATTTTGGTGAACTCCAACCCCGCCACCATCATGACTGATCCCGAGATGGCGGATGCTACCTATATCGAACCCATCCATTGGCAGACCCTAGCTCGGATCATCGAACGGGAACGACCCGATGCCCTGCTGCCCACCATGGGGGGGCAGACCGCCTTGAATACTGCTCTGGATCTGGTGCGGGAAGGGGTGCTGGAACGCTACCAAGTGGAACTGATCGGCGCTTCTCAAACCGCCATCGACAAGGCGGAAGATCGGGATCTCTTCCGCCAGGCCATGAAAAAAATCGGGCTGGACATGCCCAAATCTGCCATCGCCCACAGTTTGGAAGAAGCTCATCAGGTGCAAGCCCAGATCGGCTTTCCCGTCATCATCCGCCCTTCCTTCACCCTGGGCGGTTCCGGCGGCGGCATCGCCTACAATCAAGAGGAGTTTGAAGAGATCTGCCGCCGCGGGCTGGATCTCTCCCCCACCAGCGAGCTGCTCATCGAAGAATCTGTCCTGGGATGGAAGGAATTTGAGATGGAAGTGGTGCGGGATCGGGCGGACAATTGCATCATCGTCTGCTCCATCGAAAACCTCGATCCCATGGGTATTCATACGGGGGATTCCATCACGGTTGCCCCCGCCCAGACCCTGACGGATAAGGAATATCAGCGCATGCGGAACGCCTCCCTCGCCGTCCTGCGAGAGATCGGCGTGGATACCGGCGGTTCCAACGTGCAGTTCGCCATCAACCCCAAAGATGGCCGCATGATCATCATCGAGATGAACCCGCGGGTCTCCCGTTCCTCGGCGCTGGCTTCCAAGGCCACCGGTTTTCCCATCGCCAAGGTGGCCGCCAAGCTGGCGGTGGGCTATACCCTAGATGAGCTGGAAAACGAGATCACCGGCGGGGCAACCCCCGCTTCTTTCGAACCGAGCATCGATTATGTGGTGACCAAGATCCCTCGGTTCGCCTTCGAAAAGTTTCCCCAGGCAGATGACCGCCTCACCACCCAGATGAAATCCGTGGGGGAAGTCATGGCCATCGGCCGCACTTTCCAGGAATCCTTGCAAAAAGCCCTGCGCAGTCTGGAAACCGATCGCTATGGCCTGGAAGAAGTGCTGGATCTCCAGCAGCCGGACGTGCGCGCCCGTCTTCGACAAGAACTGCGCCAGCCTGG
Source organism: Chromatiaceae bacterium (assembly GCA_027078745.1). Classification (GTDB taxonomy): domain Bacteria; phylum Pseudomonadota; class Gammaproteobacteria; order Chromatiales; family Chromatiaceae; genus JALWWO01. Next base: position 52,340 of record JALWWO010000020.1, on the reverse strand, counting down.
GCCAGATCGGCTCTTCTATGTGGCGGATGCCTTTCGGGCGGGGTTATCTCTAGAAGAAGTGCAAGACTGTTCTGCCATCGACCCCTGGTTCCTCGCCCAGATCGAAGAGTTGGTGCGGTTGGAAGCGGAGATCCAGGAACAAGGCTGCGAAGGGCTCACACCGGAACGCCTGCGCTTTCTCAAGCGCAAGGGCTTCTCCGACCGCCGCCTCGGGGTGCTGACCGGCTGCGGGGAGCAAGAAATCCGCACCCGCCGCCACGCCCTCGGCATTCGGCCCGTTTTCAAGCGGGTGGACACTTGCGCCGCAGAGTTTGCCAGCAGCACCGCCTATTTGTATTCCACCTATGAAGAAGAATGCGAGGCAGCGCCCAGCGACCGGCAGAAGATCATGGTCTTGGGAGGCGGCCCCAACCGCATCGGTCAGGGCATCGAATTCGATTACTGCTGCGTCCACGCTGCCCTCGCCCTGCGGGAAGATGGCTATGAGACCCTCATGGTCAACTGCAATCCGGAAACCGTATCCACAGATTACGACACCTCGGACCGCCTCTATTTCGAACCATTGACCCTGGAAGATGTGCTGGAGATCGTGCACAAAGAAAAGCCTATCGGGGTCATCGTGCAGTACGGGGGACAGACCCCTCTGAAGCTCGCCCGCGCCCTAGAAGCGGCCGGCGTGCCCATCATCGGCACCAGCCCGGATGCCATCGATCTGGCCGAAAATCGGGAACGCTTCCAGCAGATGATTCAGGAACTCAATCTGCGCCAGCCCTCCAATGCCACGGCCCGCAGCGAGGAGGAAGCCCACGCCCTGGCGGCGGACATCGGGTATCCCCTGGTCGTCCGTCCCTCCTATGTGCTCGGCGGACGCGCCATGGAGGTGGTCTATAACGATCAGGAACTCGGCCGCTACATCCGAGACGCTGTGCGCGTTTCCTTCGAATCGCCGGTGCTGTTGGATCGCTTTCTAGACGATGCCATCGAAGTGGATGTGGATGCGGTCTGCGATGGGGAATCCGTGCTCATCGGAGGCATCCTGGAACACATCGAGCAGGCGGGGGTTCATTCTGGGGATTCCGCCTGCTCCCTGCCCCCTTATACCCTGTCTCCGGCGATTCAGGATCGGATGCGGGAGCAGATGAGCAAGCTGGGTCAAGCGCTTCAGGTGGTGGGGCTGATGAATGCCCAGTTCGCCATTCAGGGGGAAGAAATCTATCTTTTGGAAGTAAATCCGCGAGCTTCCCGCACCGTGCCCTTCGTGTCCAAAGCGATCGGGGTGCCCCTCGCCAAGGTGGCGGCTCGGTGCATGGTGGGTCAGACGCTGGCCCAGCAGGGTTTTTCCCAGGAATGCCCGCCCAAACATTATTTTGTTAAGGAGGCAGTCTTCCCCTTCATCAAGTTCCCCGGCGTGGATACGCTCTTGGGGCCCGAGATGAAATCTACCGGCGAGGTCATGGGGATCGGCGCAACCTTTGGGGAAGCCTTCGGCAAGGCCCAGCTCGCGGCAGGTACTCGCCTGCCAGCGCGGGGAAAAGCCCTGCTGAGCGTGCGAGATGCGGACAAGGGCCGGCTGGTTCGGGTAGCGCGGGATCTGCTGGAACTCGGCTTCCAACTCTATGGTACTCAAGGTACAGCAGCGGCGGTGCGGGCGGCAGGGATCCCGTGCACTAGCGTCAACAAGGTTCAAGAGGGTCGCCCCCATATTGTGGACATGATTAAGAATCGGGAAGTGAGCCTGATCGTCAACACCACGGAGGGTGCCAAAGCCATCGCAGATTCTGCGGAGATCCGCCGAGCTGCCTTGCAACACAAGGTCAGCTACACCACGACCATCGCCGGCGCGGAGGCGACTTGCCTCGCCTTGAAACAGCGAGATGCTGTCGGCGTCAATCGATTGCAAGATTTGTATTGATAAGGAGGTACCCGTTCTTCCCGCTGAATGCGGGAGGCGCGGTAGTGGAAACTATGCAGAAAATTCCTATGACGGTACAGGGCGCGAAAAAGCTGCGCGCGGAACTGGATCAGCTCAAGCGAGTGGAACGGCACAAAATCATCGAAGCCATCGCGGAAGCCAGGGCGCACGGCGACCTCAAGGAAAATGCAGAGTACCATGCGGCCCGAGAACGGCAGAGTTTTATCGAGGGGCGCATTCAAGATCTGGAAGCCAAGCTCTCCCGCGCCCAGGTGATCGATGTAAAACAACTGCCCCGAGATGGTCGGGTCGTCTTCGGCGTGACTGTGGATGTGGTGGAATCCGATGGGGAGACCGAACACCGTTTTCAAATCGTGGGTGATGAAGAAGCGGATTTCAAAGCGGGTAAGATCTCTGTCAGCTCTCCCATCGCTCGGGCCCTCTTGGGGAAGTACGAAGGAGAGGTGGTCCAAGTGAAAACCCCCAGCGGTCGGCGGGAATTTGAGATCCTCGCCGTGCATTATCTCTAAAGCCGAGGTCGAGGATGGGTGCGAAAACCCTGTACGAAAAGATCTGGGATGCCCATGTGGTGCGTCAGGAAGAGGGCACCGCATTGCTCTACATCGACCGTCATCTAATCCATGAAGTGACCTCCCCCCAAGCCTTTGAAGGCCTGCGCCTCAGCGGCCGCAAGCCCTGGCGACCGGAGAACAGTTTGGCGGTGCCCGATCACAATGTACCCACAAAGGATCGGGATCAGGGCATCGCAGATCCCATCTCCCGCCTGCAAGTGGAAACCCTGGATCGCAACTGCGCCGAGTTCGGCATCACCGAACTGCCCATGCACGATCCCCGCCAAGGCATCGTGCATGTGATCGGGCCAGAACAGGGCTTTACCCTGCCGGGCACGACCATTGTTTGCGGCGATTCCCACACCTCCACCCACGGGGCGTTCGGCGCCCTGGCCTTCGGCATCGGCACCTCGGAGGTGGAACATGTGCTTGCCACCCAGTGCCTGCTGCAGCGCAAATCCAAAACCCTGTTGATCCAGGTGGAAGGTACCTTGGGAGAAGGGGTTACGGCCAAGGATCTGATCCTGGCCATCATTGGGACCATCGGCACCGCAGGGGGCACGGGCTTCGTCATCGAGTTCGGCGGCCCCGCTGTGCAAGCCCTTTCCATGGAAGGGCGCATGACGCTGTGCAACATGGCCATTGAGGCCGGTGCTCGCGCCGGATTGGTGGGCGTGGACGAGAAAACCATCGAATATCTGCGCGGCCGTCCCTTCGCGCCCCAGAGAGCAGCTTTTGAACAAGCGGCAAAGTATTGGCGCACCCTGGTGAGCGACCCAGATGCTCAGTTCGATCAGGTGGTGCGCTTGGATGCCGCCACCATCGCCCCTCAGGTGACCTGGGGCACTTCGCCGGAAATGGTGGTGCCCATCCATGGAGCTGTGCCCGATCCCCGAGCAGAGGCGGATCCCGTCCGCGCCGCCAGCTTCCAGCGGGCCTTGGATTACATGGACTTGCAGCCGGGCACTCCCATGACCGCGATTCCCTTGGATCGGGTCTTCATCGGATCCTGCACCAACGGACGCATCGAAGACCTGCGGGCGGCGGCCGCTGTGGTGCGGGGGCAGCGGGTGGCGGATCGCATCCGGCAAGCCCTGGTGGTGCCGGGCTCTGGTCTGGTGAAGGCTCAGGCGGAGGCGGAAGGATTGGATCAGATCTTTCGGGAAGCGGGTTTCGAATGGCGGGATCCCGGCTGCTCCATGTGCCTGGCCATGAACGCAGACCGCCTGGAGCCCGGGGAGCGCTGTGCTTCCACTTCGAACCGCAATTTCGAGGGCCGTCAGGGACAGGGAGGGCGCACCCATTTGGTCAGCCCGGCCATGGCCGCTGCCGCCGCCATCGCTGGCCATTTCGTAGACCTGAGGACAGGCTAATGGAGAAATTTCAGCGTTTCACGGGCAAGGTATGTCCCTTGGATCGGGCCAATGTGGACACGGACGCCATCATTCCCAAGCAGTTTCTCAAAAGCATTCAGCGCACGGGCTTCGGGCCCTATCTCTTCGATGAATGGCGCTACCTAGATCGAGGCGAGCCGGGCATGGATTGCACCCACCGGCCCAAAAATCCGAATTTCGTACTGAACGATCCCCGCTATGCGGGGGCTTCCATCCTGCTGACGCGGGAGAACTTCGGCTGCGGCTCCTCTCGGGAACATGCCCCTTGGGCCCTGATGGATTACGGCTTTCGGGTGCTGCTGGCCCCGAGCTTCGCGGACATCTTTTTCAACAACTGCTTCAAAAACGGCTTGCTGCCCATCGTCCTGGACAGCACCACCATCGATCACCTCTTTCAGGAAGCGACGGGCGAACAGGCCCTGGAAATCACAGTGGATCTGCTAGCCCAGACGCTCACCACCGGATCGGGGGAAGTCCTGTCCTTTTTGGTGGATCCCTTCCGCAAACATTGCCTGCTAGAAGGGCTAGATGAGATCGGGCTTACCCTGCAACATGCGGAGGCGATTCGAGCTTACGAGCAGCGCAGGCGCGCGGAAGCGCCTTGGTTATTCCGAGCAACCGGAAGGTAAAATACCGTGAAAAAAATACTCCTATTGCCCGGCGATGGGATCGGCCCTGAGATCGTGGGAGAGGCGGTCAAGGTGCTGTCCTATCTGCGGGACAACCGAGGCCTGGACATCCAGATGGAAGAAGCCCCGATCGGGGGCAGCGCCATCGATGCTTGCGGCCAGCCCCTGCCTGAGGAAACCTTGGAAAAGGCCCGGGAAGCCGATGCGATCCTGCTGGGTGCGGTGGGGGGTCCTCAGTGGGAATCCCTGCCCATCGAGCGGCGGCCGGAGAAGGGCTTGCTGGGCTTGCGGAGCGCCCTGGGGTTCTTCGCCAACCTGCGGCCTGCCCTGCTCTATCCCCAGCTGGTGGAAGCCTCCACCCTGCGCCCCGAAGTGGTCTCCGGTTTGGATCTGCTCATCGTGCGGGAACTGACCGGCGGCATCTATTTCGGCCATCCCCGCGGGGTTCATGTGCGGGAGGACGGGCAGCGGGTAGGCGTGAACACCCTGATCTATACGGAATCGGAGATCCGCCGCATCGGTCGGATGGCCTTTGAGATCGCCCGCAAGCGGAACCGGCGGGTCTGCTCGGTGGACAAGGCCAATGTGTTGGAGTGCACGGAACTTTGGCGGGAGGAGATGACGAACCTGGCGTCCCGCTATGAGGATGTGGAATTAACCCATCTCTATGTGGACAACGCGGCTATGCAGCTCATACGCGCGCCTAAGCAGTTCGATGTGATGGTAACTACCAATCTGTTTGGCGACATCCTTTCCGACGCAGCCGCCATGCTCACCGGTTCTATCGGCATGTTGCCCTCCGCCTCCCTGGACGAGCTGGGCAAGGGGCTGTACGAGCCCATTCACGGCTCTGCACCGGACATTGCCGGAAAAAACTTGGCCAATCCTTTGGCCACCATTCTGTCCGTAGCCATGATGCTCCGGTATACCTTCGAGGACAGTGCTACCGCAGATCGCATCGAACAGGCGGTGGGGCAGGTGCTGGATCGGGGCCTGCGCACGGCGGACATCCTGTCCCCGGGCAAACGGCAGGTGGGCACTCGGGAGATGGGGGATGCGGTGCTGGCCGCCCTGGAACGCTTGGACACGGAGTAGGACATATGGCGCAGAACGTCAATCGGGTGGGATTCGTGGGCTGGCGGGGCATGGTGGGTTCCGTGCTCTTGGCGCGCATGCGGGAAGAAGGGGATTTCGCCCAGATTCCAGAACCCGTTTTCTTCACCACTTCCCAAGTAGGTCAGCCGGGGCCGGATGTGGGCCAGGGCAGCGCCCCCTTGCGGGATGCTAGGGATCTCCAAGCCCTAGAATCCATGGATGTGATTCTCAGCTGTCAGGGGGGCAGCTACACCAGCGCTATCTATGACAAGCTGCGGGGGCGCGGTTGGCAGGGTTATTGGATCGATGCGGCTTCCACTCGGCGCATGGAGCCGGAGAGCCTCATCGTGTTGGACCCGGTGAATTTGGATCAGATCCAAGCCGCCCTAGCCGCGGGCAAGCGGGATTTCATCGGCGGCAACTGCACTGTGAGCCTTATGCTCATGGCTATCGGCGGCCTCATGAAGCGAGATCTGGTGGAATGGGTGACCGCCATGACCTATCAGGCGGCTTCCGGCGCGGGAGCCAAGCACATGCGGGAGCTGTTGCTTCAGATGGGTGCGTTGCACAGGGGCAGCCAAGACTTGCTCGCAGATCCCGCCGCCGCAATCCTCGACATCGACCGAGCGGTCACCACCACCATGCAAGCCGAGGATTTCCCCAGGGAACAGTTTGGCGTTCCCCTGGCAGGCAGCCTGATTCCCTGGATCGACCGCCCCATGCCCAACGGCCAGAGCCGAGAGGAATGGAAGGGCATGGTGGAGACCAACAAGATTCTGGGCCGTCAAGCAGATCCTATTCCAGTGGATGGCACCTGCGTGCGCGTCGGCGCCATGCGCTGCCACAGCCAAGGCCTGGTTATCAAGCTGCGGGAAGCGATTCCGGTGCGGGAAGTGGAAGAGATCCTCGCCGCGTCCAACGATTGGGTGCAGCTGGTGCCCAACGAGCGGGAAGCCACCGCAGCCCAGCTTTCGCCCGCGGCGGTAACTGGCACGCTGAAGATTCCCGTGGGCCGCCTCCGCACTCTCCAGCTCGGGGAACAGTATTTGAACGCCTTCACCGTGGGGGATCAGTTGCTCTGGGGAGCGGCGGAACCCCTACGGCGGGTGCTCCGGCTGATCTTGGATTGGCAGCAAGCCTGATTCCATTGTTTGATCTTGGAGATCCCAAGCATGTGGGCTGATCTGCTGGCTTGGATCTCCGCCCATCCCCAATGGGCCTATCTGCTGGTCTTTCTCGTCGCCTTCGGGGAATCCCTGGCGGTGGTGGGGCTGCTGGTGCCCGGCGCCACCTTATTGGTGGGTGCCGGCGCCCTCATCGCCCTGGGTGCTTTGGATTTCTGGCCTACCTGCCTTTGGGCGGTGCTGGGGGCAGTGCTGGGGGACGGATTGAGCTATTGGGTCGGCCATCATTTCCAAGATCGGCTGCGGACGATCTGGCCCTTCTCCCATCATCCGGAATCCTTGGAAACCGGGGAGCGCTTCTTCGCCAAGTACGGCGGTAAGAGCGTGGCCTTCGGGCGCTTCGTGGGGCCGGTGCGGGCAGTGATTCCCCTGGTGGCGGGCATGATGGGCCTATCGCCCGGGCGCTTTCTCTTCGCCAATGTGGTCTCTGCCTTCGCCTGGGCGCCTGCCTATCTGCTGCCGGGCATCGTGTTCGGGGCTTCCCTAGAACTCGCTGCGGAAGCTGCCATGAATCTGGTCCTCTTGGGCCTGTTCCTAGTGGGAATGCTCTGGCTGGCTGCTTGGCTCGCCCGCCGGCTATTCCAGGCCCTCAGCCGCCGTGCAAGTCGTTGGGTGGAAGACTTGCTGCGCTGGGCGGATTTTCATCCCCATCTGGGGGAAGTGGCCCGCGCCCTGGCCGATCCTCAGCATCCCGACGCCAAAACCCTCAGCGCGTTGGCGGGCCTGCTGGTGTTGGCAACTGGGGTCTTGGTACTGGTCGGCGGTGTTGCTCTGGCCCCTAGGCCGGAACTCTGGCTCAACCGCACCGCCTTGGCCTTTGCCCTCAGCCTGCACACGCCGATCGGCGATCATCTGATGGTATCCCTGAACCGGTTGGGAGATTTTTCCGTGGTGCTGCCTCTGGGCCTGGGGGTCTACCTCTGGTTGTGGTCTCGGGGTGCGCGACGACAGGCCCATTATTGGCTGGCGGCCCTCGCTTTCAGCTTGGGCGGGCTGCTCTTGCAGCCCATGTTCCGCATGACTCGGCCAGACATCGGCTTGGATGTAGGCCCCTGGGCTTTTCCCAGCCTTCCCGTGCTGAACGCTACCCTGATCTATGGCTTTCTGGCGATTTTGATCGCTGGCCCTTTGGCACAAGCCAAGCGTTGGATCCCTTATACCCTAGCAACCTTGCTCATCCTGTCGGTGATCCTAGCCCGTCTGTACCTGGGTGCGGAGTATTTCACTGACATCCTCTCCAGCCTAGCCCTGGGTCTTCTCTGGCTCTCCCTCTTGGGTCTCTCCCTGCGCCGCCATACGCAAAAGTTGTCCTCTTGGCAGGGCATTAGCACGGTATCTTGCTGTGCGCTGATGCTGAGTTTTGGATTCAGCAGCTTGCACCACCATGGACAAGACTTCACCCGCTACCAACCCACCTCAGCACCCCAATGGCTCACGGAATCCCAATGGCTGGCCGGCGGTTGGCGACAGTTGCCCCAGTTCCGGCAGGACCTGCGAGGCAGCCACCGACAACCCCTGAACCTGCAATATGCGGGAGATCCCGAAACCCTGGGATCGCTGTTGGAAGCACGGGGCTGGGCGACGGGGCCGGATCTGAACGGGCAGCGCTTTCTGCGCCTGCTCTCTCCCGACCTACCCTTGAAAGAACTGCCGGTGATTCCCCATGTGCACGCAGGGCAGCACGAGCGCTGGCGGTGGGTTAAGCATTTGGCGGGAGAACGGCGGCTGGTGCTGCGCCTATGGCCCAGTGCCTATCGTCTCACCGATGGCCGCCCACTCTGGGTGGGTGCAGTGACGGCCCAGGGCAAGCGCTTGATCTTGGGTTTGCTGGCCTTACCCTTCACGGAATCGGATACCCAAGGCCCACTGCAACAGATCCAAGCCGATCTGGCGCCCTTGCAAATCGCTCGGCCCGGACCCAATGCACCCTTATTGTTGGTAAGCCCAAGCGGAGGTAATCCATGATCGTTCCTCCCACTTCTCCTCCCCTGCTCAGTCTGCGGGATCTGGAAGGCGAGCCAGTCCGGCTCGATCAGGGCCGGAAAATCTGGCTCTCCCTGTTTCGGGAAGCCACCTGCCCCTTCTGCAACTATCGGGTCTATGAGCTTACACAGCAGAAGGATTGGTTGAAGACCCTAAATCTGGATCTCATCCTGGTTTTCGCCTCTGGAGAAGCCGCGATTCGGCAGTACATCGCCTATAGACCCCGTCCCTTCCGCATGGTCGCCAACACAGACGACCGCATTCATCAGGATTTCAAGATCCCTTCTTCTCTCTGGGGAAAGATCAAGGCCATGATGCTGCGAATGCCTGCTTTGCTCAAAGGCATGGGGATGGTGGGCATGGCGGGCATGAAGACTGGCAACCTGTTACCCGCCGATTTCCTTATCGACAAGCGGGGCATGATCGTTACTGCCTATTATGGCGCGGATGCAGGCGACCATATCCCCCTGGACCAGGTGGAACGGTTTGCGAAAAGTTGACTGGAACTGACTGCGGAGAGCCAGTTCCGGAATCGGTTATTGGGACGTGGCTTCGGCGGGGGGCTTATCCTCTGCGGGGGTGGAGGCTTCTTGTTCGGCTTCGGCAGCAGGGGATTCCGCTACGGGTTGTTCCGGACTTTGCGCAGATGCGGTTGCTTCTACCTGGTCTAGGCCCATTTCCGCAAGCATGTATCGGATGACTGCCCGCAAATCCTCATCCGAGCAGGTGGCGCAGGTGCCCCGAGGAGGCATGGCACCCTTCCCCTGAATGGCCGTTTCCAACAGGGCATCGATGCCCCGTTCCGCCCGAGGCGCCCAAGCGGCCTGATCCCCGAGTTTCGGCGCGCCGGCGGCCCCGGTGCCGTGGCAAGCGCTGCAAACCTGCTGATAGGTCGCTGCGCCAGGATCCTGTTCCTGAACCGCCGCAGGTGCTGGGGCACTTGCTGGGGGCGTTTCCCCCGCCAGGGTAACCTGGCCCACGGGCCGGAGCCGAGCAGCCACTTCCTCCGGCGTGGAAGGAACCGCGTTCATAGCGGCAAAGCGGCCGGCGGTCAGGGCATAGATCCCTACGATCAACATGAAGGTCAGGATCAAGCCGGATACGGATGTTCCGAACTCACTGTTTCTGGATTCGCTCACGGATACCTCCATCTAGGAAAAGAGTAATTGTAGAATACGGTGCCAGGATTGGAAAAATTGCCCTTTAACCCGTCTCAAGCTGGGCAATTATATCGGAGTCCCTACAATTTTTCCCTCGCCCCTATGGACGAGGGCGGGGGAAGCAGCTATGCTAAGGCCCCGCTGAAGGGGCTATCTCCCCATCTCCGCGCCTGTAGCTCAGTTGGATAGAGTACCGCCCTCCGAAGGCGGGGGTCACAGGTTCAAATCCTGTCAGGCGCGCCATCTTTCCGAATTAAAGAAATTGCGATGCAATCCTTACTCCGCTTTGCTTGGCTGCTGCTCTTCGCCGCCACCGCTTCCCTGGCCGGTCCAGCGGAACTTCCGCAGGTGCGCATGGAAACCAACCTGGGCACTATCCGTCTGGAACTCTACCCGGACAAGGCGCCCAAGACCGTGGAGAATTTTCTCCGCTATGTGGACGAAGGCTATTATGACGGCACCATTTTCCATCGGGTTATCGATGGCTTCATGATTCAGGGCGGGGGGTTCACCCCAGATCTACGGAAGAAGCCTACCCATGCACCCATCGAGAACGAGGCGGACAACGGCTTGAAGAACCTTCGGGGTACCATCGCCATGGCCCGAACCAGCGATCCCCATTCCGCCACCGCTCAGTTCTTCATCAATGTGGCGGACAACGATTTCCTGAACCATCGAAGCAAAACGCTCCGAGGCTGGGGTTACGCGGTCTTCGGCAAGGTGGTGGACGGTATGGAGGTGGTGGATGCCATCGCCAAGACGCCCACCGGACCCAAGGGCTTTTTTCCTCGGGATGTCCCCCGATCCACCGTCCTCATCCAGCGGGTAAGCCGCGTGCAGGAGTGATGGAGATGGTAAAGTTCACGACCAACTACGGGGAAATTCTCCTGGAACTGGATGAGGCCCGCGCACCCATCAGCGTTGCGAATTTTGAGCAATATGTACGGGAAGGCCATTACGATGGCACCCTCTTCCACCGGGTCATCGACGGCTTCATGATTCAGGGTGGAGGATTGGATACCCATTTTGCGGAGAAGCCCACCCGCGCCCCCATCGAGAACGAAGCCAAGAACGGCCTGAAGAACCTTCGGGGTACCATCGCCATGGCCCGAACCAGCGATCCCCATTCCGCCACCGCCCAGTTCTTCATCAATGTGGCGGACAACGACTTTCTGGATTATCCCGGCCAGGATGGTTGGGGCTACGCGGTCTTCGGCAAGGTGGTGAAGGGCATGGAGGTGGTGGACCGCATCAAGGAGGTGGCCACGGGCAATCATCGGGGGCATCAGAACGTACCCCTGGAACCGGTCATTCTGGAGAAAGCCGAGATCCTGGACTGAGCCTCTCCGTGGATGAGCGCTTGTTCTGCTCCGATCTGCACCTTTCGCCAGAACGACCGGAAACCATGGCGCTCTTCCGCCATTTTCTCGCCACGCGGGCGAAGCGTGCGTCCCAACTCTACATCCTGGGGGATCTCTTCGATGCCTGGATCGGCGATGATGACGATCTCCCCCCTTACCAGCGCATTCGCCAAGCCCTGCGGGCCCTGACCCGAGGGGGGACGGGCTGCGCCCTGTTGCCGGGCAATCGGGATTTCCTGCTGGGCAAGGCATTCTGCCGCGCTACCGGTTGCCGCCTGCTCCCCGATCCCAGCCTATTGATTGATCACGGGCAGCGGATCCTGCTCATGCATGGGGATCTGCTGTGCACGGACGATCTCGCTTATCAACGCTTTCGCCGACGGGTGCGCAATCCCCTGCTCAAGCGGCTCTTCCTCTGGAAATCTTTAGAGAAACGGCGGGCGATCGCGCGGGACTATCGCCGGAAAAGCGCTCAAGCCACGGCGCAGAAGCGTCCACAGGTCATGGATGTGAACCAAACGGCAGTACAGGCCTATTTAGCGCGCTTTCAGGCCACACACCTGATCCACGGCCATATTCATCGGCCAAGCACCCAGATCCATGAGGAGCAAGGGGTACAGATCGTCCGCCACGTGCTCGCCGAATGGTGGGAAGATCGAGGGGAAATCCTGTCCCTCTCTGAAAGGGGTTGGCATCGGGAGGCGGTGCAGTTCGACTAATCGTGATCCGCCGCTTCTAACGCTTGTGGCTCCCGCATGTGTCGGGCGAGATAGAGAGCCTGTGCGATGACGAAGAGAAGCGTCATGCCCAACATGCCGAACAGCTTGAAATTCACCCAGGTTTCTTCCCGCATCTGGGTATCCTGGCATTGGCTGAGCAGATCTCCGGTGAAGAGGCTGCTGCAAGCGCTCAGATCGATTTTTCCATGACCGGCAGCAGCGATCAGGGCTTGCTGGGCTTCGTAAAACCCGCTGTACTCATAGACCACGTAGAGATTCGCCAGACCGGACAGGAGAAAGAACCCCACCCAGAGCAGATTCAAGCGGGACCAGATCGGATCAGGCACCTGGATCACATGGCCCATCATGCGTTCGATGAGGGTTTTTTCCCCCCATACCTGGCTGCCGAGGAAGACGATGGCGAACAGCCAATTGACCAGGGTGGGCTTCCACATAACGAAGATGGGATCTTGGAAGGCCAAGGTCATGCCACCGAAGACCAGCAGCAGGCCCAGGGTGGCCAGATGCATCTTCTCCACCTGCCTTCTGCGCCACCAGGCCCACAGGACTTGCAGGGCAGCGGCACCGATGGCCACCGCTGTGGCCACATAGATGCCGGCGAGCTTGTAGGCGAGGAAGAACAGCAGGATGGGGAAAAAATCGATCAGTAGTTTCATGGTTCTGGGCCTAATGTAGGATTCTGGGCGCACACCATTGGGCAAACCAGTGTTCCATCATTTCCCGCACGGGCTGGGGATAGTCCAATGCTACCATCTGTTCCATACCTTCTCGGAAAAAATCCGAGGCTTCCTCGGGCAACTGCTCCACGAGGTGCGAGAAGGCTTCCTGCATGAAGACCGTTTGATGGCTGCGGGTCGCCACGATGGCCTTGTTGATCAGGAAGATGCGCCAGGGCCATTGGGGATCTTGCTGGCGGTTGGATTGGGTGATCAAAGGACTGAGGGCGAAGTTGATTTCCCGTAGGAGTCCGTAGAGTTGGGCGAGCTCTCGGGGATCTTGCAAGCGATTGGCTAAGACAGCCGCACCATCTACGATTAGGTCGAGCTGTAAGATTTCCCCCTCACAGCGGGCTATCCAGCAGGCGAGGGGCACGCTGAGCATCTCGATCTCTTGCATCAATTGGGGGCGTTGCAGGCGCAAAGCGAGGGCAGCGAGGTGGCTGAGTAGCTCCAACCCAAGATCTCCTAGGCTCGTTTTATCCTGGTTGGGTTCTGAGACCCTGGGTAGGGAACCGAGCGTCCCGTCGGGAGGTTGGCAGAGGGTATCCAACAGTTCCCGCAGGACATCCAGCAATACCTGGGGTTCGACTTCCCTTTCGGAAATCTTCGGATGATCTTCGGCGGCTTCCCTGAGGGCCTCCCCGATCCGGTCCAACGCTTCGGCAATAGAGTGGATATCGAGGGGGGGAATCATAGAAACCGCATTCCAGCAAGGTGCCCACAAGGACCATGATTTTGAAAAGGCTCGGTAGATCGCTGCGCATCGAGTAGGCTATGAGCATGATGATGCGATTTGACCTGCACACCCATTCCAGCGCTTCGGACGGCAGCTTGGCTCCTAACGAATTGGTGCATCGGGCAGCCCCAGGCATTCAGGTACTGGCCCTCACGGATCACGACACCACGGCGGGCATTGCGGAGGCTAGGGCAGCCGCACAGCAAGCGGGCATTCATCTCATTCCCGGCGTGGAGATCTCCACCAGCTGGGGCGGGCGTACGGTGCATGTTCTGGGGCTGGGGATCGATCCAGAAAATCCAGTCCTGCAAGCGGGCTTGCAGCGACTTCGGGTGGCACGGCATCGACGGGCGGAGGCGATCGGCAAGCAGCTTGCCCAAAACGGCATTCCCGATGCGCTGGCCGGCGCGCAAGCCCTGTCCCAGGGCCAGTCGTTGGGGCGGGGACATTTCGCTCGTTTCCTCCTCCAGCGGGGTTATGGGGCGACGATGGGAGAAGTGTTCCAACGCTTTCTCATCCGAGGTAGGCCGGGCTATGTGCCGGGGGAATGGGCGCAGCTTGGGGAAGCGGTCGCTTGGATTCGGGCAGCCGGTGGACAGGCGGTCATCGCCCATCCTGCCCGCTATGGCTTTAGTTCTCTTAAAATGCTGCGTCTGTTCGAAGAATTCAAGGCATTGGGGGGGGAAGGCTTGGAAGTGCTCTCCGGCAGCTGTCGAGAAGATGAGGCGCAGCGCTTTGCTCAACAGGCTCGCAAGCACGGACTGCTCGCTTCCTGCGGGAGCGATTACCACGGGCCGGAAGATCCCCGTCGCAATCTGGGGAAAATGCCTTCCTTGCCAGCAGGCTGCTCGCCGATCTGGCAGCATTGGCCCTTAGCACCCAAATAACCTTAGCTTCATGGCCCAGTTTTTCACGATTCATCCCGAAAATTCACCGTGGAACGCATTCGCCAGACTATTTACGGCCACCGGGAAGTCGGCGACGACGATCAGGAGTTTGGCGAAATCCCTCGATGATATCTATCCTGTGCTCCTGGATCTGGCAGACCAGTTGATTGTCATACTAGATGTAATCACGGAATCGGGCCTCAGACACTGGCTTTCCTTTCGCCAAACTGATAATTTGGCAGGGTATTAAAAACACCATTCCCGGATGCGGTGATGCGGTAGGTTTCTCTGATAGCGTATACGGATATCCTTATCTCAAATACATGAGCAGCTATCGAAGGTTGATTAAATGAAATCACTAGCTGGTTTCACTTTAGAAAACCTGAATAGAGTTTTTTGGCCGGAAATCTTCCTAGCTTTCTTCCTTTGGAGCCCCAGCGCTGTGCAGGCACAGCCGCAGGTTACCGCCCCTCTCTATCCGGACAGTCCTCTCCCGCCGGAGTCTGCGATCTATCAGCTGCGCGATGGCGCGAGTACCCGCACCGGCGGTTTTGGACCGTTGGATACAGGCGAACGGGATATCGTCGCGGCCTTCTACCAGAGTGTCTACAGCGCATCGCACGGCCTTCCACCAGAATGGACGGGAAACTTAGATACCTGTGAGGCCGGGCAGACCTCGCAGGAATACCGCAATGCCGTGCTGCTGCGTGTCAACTGGTACCGCACCATGGCTGGGGTTCCCGACCAAGTAGGGCTGTACCCAGAGTACAGTGCCAAAGCGCAGCAGGCGGCCCTGATGATGGCAAAGAACGGGGCCTTGAACCACTTTCCTCCTCCCACCTGGGATTGTTACACGGATGAGGGGAGCGACGCCGCTTCGAAATCGAACCTCAGTCTCGGCAGGCACGGCTGGGAGGCCGTCAATGAACAAATGAGGGACTACGGCAGCGACAACGGGCCGGTGGGACACCGACGCTGGATACTCTACCCCCAGACCCAGCTCATGGGAACGGGCGACATTCCTCCCGAGGGCGGAAACTGGTCGTCTAATGCACTCTGGGTGATCGACTCCCACATATGGGATCCGCGGCCACAGGTGCGCGACGAGTTCGTGGCTTGGCCGCCCCCAGGTTATGTTCCCTATCAGGTGACCCCTGCGCGCTGGTCCTTCTCCTGGCCGGACGCGGACTTCGGTTCAGCTTCGGTGACCATGATACAGAACGGAGACGCGGTTTCTGTGGTACTGGAGTCACCGCACAACGGTTACGGCGAAAACACCTTGGTCTGGGTGCCGGAGGGGCTGGACCCCGATGACTTTTTTTCCACTTGGCCTAGACCGTCGGACGATGTCACCTACGAGGTACGGATCGACAATGTTCTCATCGATGGGCAAGCCCAGCAGTTCCAGTACCAAGTGACGGTTTTCGATCCCGATCAATGGGCATCGCTTCCACTGAGGATCACCGGCCCATCGGTGATGGATCTCTCCGGTGCCTCCTTCAACCACCAATTGGCAGGTTTTGGTGAGGGATACCAGATGCGCGCGCTGGAGGCACTCGAATACAGCGGACCGGAAGGGGCGGAGGATGGTGGCAGTCGCATCATCGACAACACTAACAGCGACTACCAGCTGATCAGTAGTCAGGACCAGGCCAGCGGCAATTTTTCCTTTCACCTAGCCCATACCTACCCCGATCCCCAAAGCTTCGAGTTGGACCGGAATTTTCTGCTGGGCGATACCAGTGTACTCCGTTTCAAGATGAGGCTGGGCTGGGCGACCATGAACCAGGTGGCCAGGGTGCAGATCTCCCTGGATGGTGGAAACAGTTGGCGGGACTTGTACAGCCGGCATGGCACCGGTGGTGCGGGGGATATGGATTTCGTAGCTCATGAAGTGTCACTGGCAGCTTATACCGGTCAGGTGGCTCGCTTCCGTGTTCTCTACGATTACTTGGGCGGCAGCTATTATCCCCAGAGCTATGAGGGTATTGGGCTCTATGTAGACGATATCGAACTCGGGGGGGTCGAGGAAGCGGGTGGAATAACTACCAGTCTACTGGATGGTAGCGGTTCTTTCCGCTTCACGCCAACGAGCACGGGGAACTATGCGCTGCAAGTCAGGCAGGTTCCCTGGGTGGGATTGCCGGGGCTTGACTGGGGACCGTTCCACAAGGTGGAGGTGCAGAATCCGGCAGCTGATGCCGATTGCAGCGGCGACGACGTAGAAGTGACCACCTCGTTCCCGGCCAACCAGGTTGTGCGTTGCGTGGCCAGCAACCGGATCCGCATCAGCGGGGATGTAAAGATCCCAAGTACCAGCGGTGTGGTCCTAGAGGCGCCGTTGGTGATCCTGAGCTCTGGCTTCCGAGTCGAGAGTGACGGTTGGCTCTCCGTGGGTCCCTCACCCTAAACTCCAGAACCTGGTCTTCACCTCGACGCGGAGGCGGCCACCCTTGCATATCCTAAACAGGGGCCCTAGGTAAACTTTCTGTCTTGGCAGCAGGGTTGGGTTAACTATATCCACAACTTCCACAGCGGGACCAACAGTAAGTAGGGCGTTGATGGCGACGCTGCTGTCGTCGGGCTTGTAGTTGGGCAGGAAGCTGCTGTTATCTTGCAGAGGGCCTGAGTGTTCACGATCGTAGGGAGTGCAGCGCTCTGATCGTGTCCTTTATCGAACGGGAGCGATTATCATGGGCCGGAAGATCCCCGTCGCAATCTGGGGAAAATGCCTTCCTTGCCAGCAGGCTGCTCGCCGATCTGGCAGCATTGGCCCTTAGCACCCAAATAACCTTAGCTTCATGGCCCAATTTTTCACGATTCATCCGGAAAATCCTCAACCTCGCCTCATTCGCCGCGCGGTGGATATTCTGCTCGCCGGTGGGGTGATCCTCTATCCCACGGATTCTTGCTATGCCCTGGGTTGCCAGATCGGGGAAAAATCCGCCATGGAACGCATCCGCAGGATTCGCCAGCTGGATCAGCGCCACAATTTCACCCTGGTGTGCCGGGATCTTTCGGAGATCAGCACCTATGCCAAGGTGGATAACCAGGGCTTCCGGTTGCTCAGAACCCTGACCCCAGGTCCCTACACCTTTATCTTCCAGGGCACTAAGCAGGTGCCTCGGCGCTTGATGCATCCCAAACGGAAGACCATCGGCATCCGGGTGCCGGATCATCCCATCTGCCAATCCCTCCTGGATACCCTGGATCAACCTATTCTCAGCAGCACCCTGATCTTGCCCGGCGACGAATTCCCCCTGACTGATCCCTACGAAATGCGCGATCTCCTCGGTCATCAGGTGGATTTGATCATCGATGGGGGCTTCTGTGGGCTGGAGAGCACCACTGTGGTGGACCTGACCCAGGAAACCCCCCAGGTGCTCCGCTATGGGAAGGGGGATGCCTCTTTGTTCGATGAGGTCTGAACCTTGGGAAAGAAACGGAAGGCCTTGCCCACAGAGCCCGTCGAAGCGCGGATCGAATCCCTCACCCACGAGGGGCGGGGATTAGCGCGCATCGCGGGCAAGACTGTATTCATCGATGGAGCGTTAGCCGGGGAGCGGGTGCGCTTTCAATATACCCGCTGCCGGCGGGCTTTTGATGAAGGCCGCGTGCTGGAAGTGCTCGAACCCGCCTCCCAGCGGGTGCTTCCACGCTGTCCTCATTTCGGAATCTGCGGGGGCTGTAGTCTCCAGCACCTGGACCCCAACGCCCAGATCCAGCGGAAGCAGGAGATCTTGGGGGAGGTGCTGCGGCGGATCGGCCATGTGGAACCCGAACGTTGGCTTGCCCCGCTCAGCGCAAAGCACTGGGGCTATCGGCGCAAAGCGCGGCTCGGCGTGCGGCGGGTGGAGAAAAAGGGGCGCACGCTTCTGGGCTTTCGGGAGCGCAACGCTTCCTTTCTCGCAGATCTGCGCCGCTGTGAGGTGTTGCATCCCCAGGTCGGGGCACGCATCGAGGCCCTCGCCGATCTCCTCGACCGGCTGAGCATCCGCAAGCAGATTCCCCAGGTGGAGATGGCCATGGGAGAAGGGCCCTGCGTGCTGGTGCTGCGCACCCTGCAGCCTCCCAATGCAGCGGATCGGCAAGCCCTCGTCCGCTTCTCGGAGGATACCGGACTCTATTTCTATCTGCAGCCCGGCGGTCCAGAAAGCCTGACGCCGCTGACTGAACCGGTGGACCTGCAATATCTCCTGCCGAAGTTCGGCGTACGCATTCATTTCGCCCCCACGGATTTCACCCAGGTGCATCTGGAATTGAACCGGCGCATGGTGGATCAGGCCCTGAACCTGCTGGACCCCCAGCCGGAAGAACGCATTCTGGATCTCTTCTGCGGGGTGGGCAATTTCACCCTACCCCTGGCGAAGCGAGCGGCTTGGGTGCTGGGCATCGAAGGCAATGAAGAACTGGTCGCTCGGGCGCGGCAGAACGCGGCGCGGAACCGATTGGAAAACCTGGACTTTCAAACTGCCGATCTGCAACAGGAAGGAGGCACCTGGGCGCAAGGTCGCTTCCACAAGGCTTTGCTCGATCCACCCCGCAGCGGGGCCTGGGCAGTGCTGGATCAGCTCCCCGCCCTGGGGGTGCAGCGACTGCTCTATGTGTCTTGCTTCCCCGCGACTCTAGCGCGGGATGCGGATCGCTTGGTGCATCAGCTCGGCTATCGGTTGGAAGCGGCCGGCGCCATGGACATGTTTCCGCACACAGCCCATGTGGAGGCTATGGCAGTTTTTGAACGCAACGGGGAATGAGAATGGCGAAAGAGATCGAACGGAAATTCCTGGTAAAGGGAGAGACTTGGCGCAGTCAGGTCCTGTCCGAAACCCGTCTGGTGCAAGGTTATCTCCTGGACCGCCCGGACTTGACCCTTCGGGTGCGGATCAAGGCCCAGGAAGCGTTCCTCACCCTCAAGGGGGCCAGCAAGGGTATCGCCCGCAGTGAATTCGAGTATCCCATCCCTCAGGAGGATGCCCAAGCCCTGCTGGCGGAATTTGCCCTGTTCCCACCCATCGATAAGATCCGCTATCAGGTGCAGGTTGGAGCCCATCGCTGGGATCTGGATGTATTCTTGGGAGCCAATGCGGGACTAGTGCTCGCAGAGATCGAATTGCAGGATCCGGAAGAACCCTTCATCCGCCCGGATTGGCTGGGGGAAGAGGTTTCAGAGGATCCCCGCTATTACAATGTGAACCTGGCCAAGCAGCCCTATCGCACATGGAACCGGCCCGCATCGGAAACCTGAATTTGTTCTCTCAGACTGACTCGGGTCAGATCGGAAGAATTCTTGGACGCCCTGAAAAAACTAGTCTCACAGACAGCGATCTACGGGCTCAGCAGTGTGCTGGGTCGCTTCCTCAACTATCTGCTCGTTCCCCTCTACACCTATAGTTTCCTGCCGGCAGAATATGGCGTAGTCGCGGAGTTCTACGCCTACATGGGCTTCCTTTCCGTGGTCTTGGTCTTCGGCCTGGAAACCGGTTATTTCCGGTTTCGCACGGATCGCACCCAAGATCGAGTGTTCTCCACCGTGCTGCGCACCCTGTTCTTCAGCAACAGCCTTTTTCTGCTGGTGGTCTGGCTGGCTCGGGAACCGATCGCCCGATGGCTGGAATATCCCGATCAAGTGGATTATGTCCTCTGGGTGGCCGGGATCGTCGCCCTGGATGCCATCGGTGCTGCCGCCTTCGCTCGGCTGCGGGCGGCGCATCGGGCGCTTCGCTTCGCCTGGATCAAGCTCGCCGAAATCGGCATCAACATCGGGTTGAATCTGTTTTTCCTCCTGCTCTGCCGCCCCGCGTTTCAGGAAGATCCTCAATCCTTTCTGGGCAGCCTCTGGAATCCGCAAATCGGGGTAGGCTATGTGTTCCTCGCCAATCTCGCCGCCAGCGCGGGCAAGCTCCTGCTCCTCGCACCGGAGTTGCGGGCCATCGGTGCGGGCTTTGATGGTGTCCTGTTCCGGCGGCTGATCCGCTACTCCGCTCCCATGGTGCTCATCGGCCTGGCCGGAATCGTCAACGAAATGCTCGACCGGGCCGCCCTCAAATATCTCCTGCCCTACGACTTGGAAACCAATCTGGCCCAGCTCGGGATCTATAGCGCTTGCTATAAGCTCTCCATCCTCATGACCCTGTTCATCCAAGCCTTCCGGTATGCGGGAGAACCCTTTTTCTTCGCCCAAGCGACACAACCCAACGCCCGCCAGACCTATGCCCTGGTATTGCATTGGTTCGTCATTTTTTGCTTGGGCATTTTCCTGCTGGTCTCCCTCTATCTGGAGATCTTCCAATATTTTGTGGGCGCGGCCTATCGGGAGGGCTTGGAGATCGTGCCCCTGCTGCTGATCGCCAACTTGTTGCTGGGGGTCTATGTGAACCTGTCCATCTGGTACAAGCTTTCCGACCGGACGGGGCTGGGGGCGGGGGTCGCGTTGGCGGGTTCGGTGGTGACTGTGCTCGCCCTGTTCGGGCTGGTACCCCGCTATGGCTATCTGGGGGCCGCCTGGGCCCATCTGCTCTGTTACAGCTTCATGGTGTTGGTTTCCTACGGGCTCGGCCGCCGCTATTATCCGGTGCCCTATCGGTTGAAGCCTTTGTTCGGCTATCTGAGCTTAGCGCTCTTGCTGGTTTATCTGGGGCGGGGCCCCCTGATAGATGCCGGACTGCCCTGGTGGCTTGCCGCGACCCTTTGTTTTGCCGTTTACCTGGGCATTGTCTATGCCTTTGACGGTAGGAAGCTGAGGGCCCTAGGGCAGCCGGCATGAATCGAAAATCAGACGCAGCCCGTAGGCTTGGGCAGACCGCCCCATTTGCAGATGAGCTTCATGGGACCTTTTTTGAAGAGGGCATAGAGATCTTTGGTCGACACGCCCACGGCTTTGGCAAACTTGCGGATCGGGGGAACCACCCCGTCGTTCTCGTACATGCGGCGGGCTTCTAGAATGTAGCCCATGATTTCATCCGTGATCTCGAAGTCGTCCGCCTTGGCCAGCGCTCGGGCCACTTCCTCTGTCCAATCCTCCCGATTGATGAGGAACCCCTCGCCATCCACGGGCACAGAAACAGCCATTGCAGCACCTCCCATCGAAACTTGAGTAGAACACTAGGTTTTAGGCCTCTTCAAGATTGGGGGCAGTTTTTCAAAAAACCAGGGGAACGATAAATCCCATCTCTTTGGAGAAAATCTATGGACGTGACGATCTTTGGCAGCGGCTATGTAGGCCTGGTGACCGGTGCTTGCCTGGCAGAAGTGGGCAATCGGGTGCTCTGCATTGATACAAACCCGGAAAAGATTGCTCTGCTCAAACGCGGAGGCATCCCCATCTTTGAGCCGGGTTTGGAGGAATTAGTGCGTAGAAATCGAGCGGCAGGGCGCTTGGATTTCTCCCAAGATCCCGCAGAAGGGGTGGCCCACGGTCTCTTCCAGTTCATCGCTGTGGGCACACCGCCGGATGAGGAGGGCGCAGCGGATCTGCAACAGGTGCTCAATGTCGCCCGCACCATCGGTACCTATATGGAGCGCTATCGCATTGTGGTGGACAAATCCACTGTGCCTGTGGGCACTGCGGATCGGGTAGCCCAGACGGTTCGGGAAGCCCTCGCATCTCGGGGGTTGTCGGTGGAATTCGATGTGGTCTCCAATCCGGAATTCCTGAAGGAGGGCGCAGCCATCGAGGATTTCATGCGGCCGGATCGCATCATTCTGGGCACAGACAATCCACGCACCGCAGAACTGCTGCGGGCCCTCTATGCTCCCTTCAACCGGAACCACGATCGCGTGATGCTCATGGACATCCGTTCTGCGGAACTGACGAAATATGCCGCTAACGCTCTGCTGGCTACCAAGATCAGCTTTATGAACGAGCTTTCCCGCATCGCTGAAGCATTGGGTGCGGATATCGAGCGGGTTCGCGTGGGCATCGGTTCCGATCCCCGCATCGGCTATCAGTTCATCTATCCCGGCTGCGGCTATGGAGGTTCTTGCTTCCCCAAGGATGTGCGGGCGCTCATCCACACCGCCCAAGAGGTGGGTTGTGAAGCCCGGATCCTCCAGGCGGTGGAAGCGGTCAACCAACGGCAGAAACACCTGCTGTTCGAAAAGATCCAGCAGTATTTTCAAGGCGATCTGCGGGGACGGCGCTTTGCCCTCTGGGGGCTAGCCTTCAAGCCCAACACGGATGACATGCGGGAAGCCCCGAGCCGAGATCTCATGGAAGCCCTTTGGGCTGCAGGGGCCAGCGTCTGTTGCTTCGACCCCGCAGCCATGGAAGAAACCCGCCGGATCTATGGCGACCGGTCGGATCTCCGCTTTGCGGAAGATCCCTATTCCGCGCTGCAAGATGCGGATGGACTCGCCCTCCTCACGGAATGGACTGCCTTCCGCAGCCCGGATTTTTTCGTTATCCGAGAGAAGCTCAAGTATCCCGTGATCTTTGACGGGCGCAACCTCTTTTCACCAGAACGAGTAGCTGCCGCTGGACTCACCTATATTTCTATCGGTCGTCTCCCTGCATCGCCGAAAACCTAACGGGGTTCAAGTCAGTCTGGTCCATCCCATTTATTGAGATCCGGCGGGAATGCTGCTCGGGCTCGCCTAAGTGTAGGTCGTCAAGCAGGAGGCCGAGCTCAACTGGCTCGAGGAAATAGGGATCCTTGGGAAGAAGCGGGTACTACCCGACACTTTGACCAAAAAACGCCTCTTCCCTTAGGAAAGGGAAGATGTCAGAATCTCAGGCTCCACTCAGCGTGGAAACCACAATGTGAAAATCCTAAGGAGGAATCATGCAAAGAAATTTGATCTCCGCCCTTGCAGCCCTGGGCTTCTTCGGTTCTGCCAGTGCTCTGCAAGCAGGTACCTTCATGGATGCGGACTGGGCCGCCAAGATGTGCGATGCCTGGAACAAGAATGCGGAACTGACCGAGGGATTGGGCGGCGACAACTGGGCTGCGAACGATGCGGGACGGGGCTACAAGACCATCCACCTGTATCGGGAGAATTGCGGGGAATCCAGCAAGGTAGAGTTGCAGATCAGCGACAAGAACGGCAAAGCGATCTGCGTCTACGGGGGGGCGGTCAAGCACAGCAGCCCCAACTATGACGTGGACTATCTCATGTATGCCACGGATGAGGATTGGACCTGCATGGGTGAGGGTAGCTTTGGCTGCGGTGCCATGGGTGCCATGATGACCGGCAAGCTCCACTTCAAAGGGCCTAAGACTGAAGCTATGGGCGTGATGGGTCCCTTTAATGCCTTCCTCGTAGCCACAGGGAAGATCGGGGGCAGCAAAGCTTCCTGTCCCTAGCTTTCCCCTGCTCTCCCCCGCCAGGGGGAGGGCTTAAAGCCAAGCGGCGAGCTTTTCCAGACAGCGCTGGTTCATCTCCCAGGCCCGCTCCTGGGTATCCGCTTCCGTATAAACTCGCAGTTCCGGTGCATTGCCGGAGGGGCGCAGATGGACAATTTCCCCTGTGGTGAAATAGAGGCGCACTCCGTCTGTATGATCAATTTTCTCCACTGACCCGAAGAGATCCCCAAGCAGCGCTTCCGCCGCAGCCCGATCTTTTTCCGGATCGCCGCTGTTGAGAACAGCCAAGCGCTCTCGACTCAGTTCCGTGGGGAAGTTCTGGATGCGGTCGCTGGCGGTGAATCGCTTCGGCAACTCGGACACCAGGGCAGAGAGGGGACGACCCTGTTCCCGCATCGCCTGAAGCAACGTTACTGCCACTAACACTGCATCTCGGGTGGGCAGGGGAGAAAGGCAGTGACCGGCTCGCTGGATCGCTGTAGCGGTGAGGAACCCCCCGTTGGCCTCGTAACCCACCACAGGGGCGACGCCCTGACGGCAGAGGTTGTTCATTCCTTCGATCACATAGGGGGAACCGATGCGGGTGCGCAGGATCTGGGGAAACCAACCGGTCTTTTCCAATGCAGTGTTGCAACTGATGGGCACAGCCACCCCCTGTGCTCCCAGCTGTCGGGCGCAGAGGATGCCCGCGATGTCCCCCCGCAGCCAGCGTCCCTGTTCGTCCGCAATCAGAGGGCGATCCCCATCCCCGTCTGCGGAGACCAGAGCATCAAAATTTCCTTGACGGGCCCAGGTTCGGGCCAAGTCAATATCTTCCTGCCGGATGGCTTCCGTGTCCACAGGCACGAAAGTCTCTGAACGGCCGAGCCGTTCTACCGCTGCGCCTAAGCTGGATAGCACCTGGAAGAAGGCTTCTCGGGCGACGCTGGAATGCTCGTACAGGCCGATCCGCAGTCCTCGCAGACAATCCGCTGGGAAGAAATCCTGATAGCGCGCCACATAATGGGACAGGCCGAGGGGATCGATTGCTGGCAATTGGGGCTGCGTGAGGAAGGAACCCTCTTCCCGAAATTTTCCCGCAGGCAAGCGAACCCGCCGCTGCCGGATGCCCGCCTCATCGGACTTGAGGATCTCCCCCCAGGGCAGGTTGAACTTGATGCCATTGCGGTCATCGGGAATATGGCTGCCTGTCACCATCAAGCTGGGGATGCCTTTCTGAATGCCGAAGTAGGCCAGAGCAGGCGTGGGGATGCGTCCCAGATAGCGAGGCTGATAACCTAGATCTTCGATTGCTTGGACACAGGCGGCCAGGATGCGGTCGGTGCTTGGCCGATAATCCCCGGCCAGCGCTACTGATCCGCCGCGTTGAATCGCACCGCCGGCAGCGGCGTATTCCAGAAACCCTTGCGTATAGGCATAGCACACGCGATCCGTCATTTGGCTGACCAAGCCCCGGGCACCGCTGGTGCCGAACCGCACGCCGCTTTCTTCCATCAGCTCTCCGATCCGCATGGCTTCTCTCCCGATGCTAAGCGTTCACGCGCTACAAGCGTTATAAGATATCTTGTTCCTTTCCTTCAACAAGCGGTTGCCCAGAGTGACCAGAGGTTCTGTGGGATATCTCATGGGTAGAAGATGTTTGCCCATCAGCACAAGGGTTCCGATGAGATGGGGATGCGCGCCGAACAGCACGTGATGATGGGGAATACCGCCTGCCTGTAACCACAGGGTATCGTCTGGGGAAAGGGGCGTATGTCCCACGATAAAGGGGGTTTTTTCATCGAGCCCCAAATGGCGCCGGAAGCGCTTCACCTCGCCTTGATGATAGCCGCTGGGAGAATTGGGCCGCCGCAATCGGACGTGCGTGATTTCCCGTAGGATGCGAGGATGGTCCCGAATGTTGATGAGCGTCTCCAAAGAGACCTTTGCGCTGGGCGGGCCGGCATGACAAGCGATGAATCGTTTGGATAGGGCGAAATAGGGCAGGAGTTCGTACAGGCGATCCATAGCTTGAACATACTTGGCCCCCCGCACCTGATGCAGGGCTTTCCTCCAAAGCAGGCCTTGGGGCACGCCCCCCTTGCTGATCTCCTCGGAAAATCCGTCGTGGTTGCCTCGCAGATAAAACACTTGCTCGGGGAAGCGGAGCTTGAGGCACAGGATGAAATCCATGAGCAACATGGAAGAATCCATCTCCTCTTCCCGACCGGATTCGTCCGGATGCACTGCATCACCCAAAAAAATGAGGGTTGCCGTGCCCCGCTCCAGTCCTTCCAAGAAACCGTTTTGGGTGAGGATCACCAGGAGATTATCCAGGCGGCCATGCAAATCCCCGATGAAGAAGGGGAAGGTTTCCGGTGGGAGGTTCAGCACCCCCCCGGGCCGCCCGCGGGCATCTAACGCCTGACAGGGCTCTGATTCCATTCTTCGGAGCACCCCTTGGAGCAATGCCAAAGCCTTTGCCCGGGGCAAGGGTTCCAAGGGACCGCCGAAGAGCTGCAGCAACCGCCGCAGTCGGTCGCAGCGGAGCGAGGGATCTCCCAAGGGTTGCTCTCCCTCAGAGAGGGGTGCGAGATAGGCAGGTTTCTGGGACAAAGGCTTGCAGACCAATCCCTTAGCACTGTATTTGATCTTCAGATGTCGCGAAGCAACGGATTTGGGATAGCGCAGCAAACCCTGCTGCCAAATCTCCCCTCGGCCCAGGAGCACCGTATCTCCCGGGCAGAGGCGCAGGAATCCCTGGATGCCCTTTGGTTCCCCATCCGCTAAGAGCAGAGCGCCGGTCCGCTGGGGTTTTCCCTCGTCGGTCAGCCGGATTTCTGGATAAAGTTGCAGTCGTTTGCCTTCTTTTTCCCCTAGCTGAAGTTGAATGGGATGAGCAGGTAGGGGAAAGCGAGTCTTGCCCGACGTCAAACAGCGTTTTTGATCCCATCGACCATCTGCACAGGCGCCTAGGGTATCCATCAGATCCTGGAAGCGGCGGATCAAACGCTTGGGGGGTCGATTCGAGGGATAACAGGGCATTGTCAGGAATCGGAAGCAACGATCCGATAGGGCAGTGCATCCGGCGCGGTTCGGATCAGCACCCGCAAACCCTTTCGGTGGAAAACCGCAGCCACCTGAGCGAAGAGCAGGACCTGCCGGCGGATCTGGGCCAGGTTTAAGGCCGTGTCCACGGGATGGGTACCCTGCTCAGCGCGAGCGCGCCTTCGGCTGAGGATCTGTTCCGGATCGGGCAAAAGGAAATCGAACACGAAGCGAGCGTGCCAGTTCACAGACCAGAAGAAACGCTTTTTCGGCGGGACCTGGATGCGCTCTTCCTCCAAGACCAGGGTTTCCCAGCCCTGATTCCAGGCGTCCTCGAACAGGGCCAAACCCATCTTCTGACCGCGGAAGGGCAGCCCGAGATGGACCTCTCGGGGCCGCAGGTTGATGGCTTGCGTCTTCCACCATCCCCGATGACTGAGATCGATATAGCCTTCCTCCGGCCAACCGCGGATCTGCTGAATCCAGGTGCTCTTTCCTGCGCCAGGTGGACCGGTCACGATGAGTTGACGGAAGCGCACGTCCTTGGGGAAGAAAATACCGCGAATCTCTGTGCAGGCTTCTCGGGGAATGGGCGTTAACGGGAGCGGAAGGAAAGCGAGCATCGGGCTGATCGGTGACAGGCGGCACAGGTGAATTCCTGCACCGCCTTGTCAGGGCTTAGCCGAAGATCCCCTTCAGGATGAAGAAGAAAATCGCAGCCAAGATTCCGCCGGCCGGCAGGGTTACGATCCAGGAGATGACGATGTTGCCGATCACCCGCAGATCCAACGCACCGATGCCTCGGGCCAAGCCTACACCCATGACCGCACCCACCGCGATATGGGTGGTGGAGACGGGCAGTCCAGTCTTAGAGGCCAACACTACGGTGGTAGCCGCTGCCAGAGTCGCGCAATAACCTCGGGTAGGGGTCAACTCGGTGATCTTGGTGCCGATGGTCTGCATGACCCGATAGCCCATGGTGGCCAGACCGACGACGATGCCCCCGCCGCCCAGGATGAGGATCCACAGGGGCAGTTCCGCTTTCTGGGTGACCTCACCGCCGTGTTGCACGATGGAGACCACCGCAGCCAAGGGGCCGATGCCGTTGGCCACGTCGTTGGAGCCATGAGCGAAAGCCATGGCGCAGGCGGTGAAGATCATCATGGGGGTGAAGACCTTCTCCACGCTGGCGAAGTGGAAGTTCTTATCCGATTGATCGTCCGTTTCGACCCGTTCGATGAGTATCTTGCCGATGAAAGCCACGATCAGCCCGAACACGAAGGCCGCGATGAAGCTCTGGGTCGTGCTCAGCTCCAGATGAAGATGTTTGAGCCCCTTGAAGAGAGTGACCAACGCCACGATGAAGCCCACTAGAAACACATAGACCGGTCCCCATTGCTTGGCCTTCTCAAAAGGATTCTCCGCATTGAGAATCAGTTTGCGGATGCTCAGCATGAGGAGGAGAGCGATGAGACCGCCGAGCAGGGGCGAGACTACCCAGCTCGCGACGATCTGACCGATTTTCCCCCAGTTCACCGCCTCCATGCCGATGCCTGCCATGGCAAAGCCCACGATGGCCCCCACGATGGAATGGGTGGTGGAGACGGGCCAGCCCCGAGCAGAGGCCACCATGAGCCAGATAGCTGCCGCCAACAGGGCTGCCAACATGCCATATATCAGATATTCCGGATTGCCTACCAGGGGCGCGGGGTCGATGATGCCCTTGCGGATGGTTTTAGTCACGGAGCCGCCCGCGATAAAGGCGCCGGCGAATTCGAAGATGGCTGCGATGAAGATGGCTTGCTTGACTGTGATAGCGCCCGAGCCCACGGAGGTGCCCATGGCGTTAGCCACATCATTGGCGCCGATCCCCCAAGTCATGTAAAGACCAAAGAGGATGGCTAAGACGATGAATACAGTTCCCCATTCACTGATGATTTCCATAATTCCCCCTAGAGAGATGCCAACAGGACTTGAGCGCCCCCTGTTTAACCGGAAAAATTTAGCGCGCGATCAGCAGGCGGAGGCGATCGCCCACCTTTTCCGCATAGTCTGCCAAGTCCCCGATCCACTGGATCAGCTGATACCAGAAGATCACGGAAACAGGGCTCATACTGTCCTCTTGAGCGAAGAGCGCTTTAGCTAAGGCCATGCCGAGCTGATCCGTTTCATCTTCGATGAGGTTGAGTTGCGCCACCATCTCGCTCACTCGGTTCGCCTCGGCACCGCCGAAACCGGTTTCGACCAGCTCATCCAGCTCTGCCACGATCTTAGCCGCCTGCTGGCAGGTATCCACACAGCGCTGAACTAGCTTGCGCAGGTTCTCCACCATGTTTTCCGGCACGACCATTTGCCGTTCTACCAGCAACCCGGCGATGTCCTGCGCTGTGTCGGCGATGGAATCCTGCATCACCAGCACTTCCAGCAGATCCCGCCGATCCACGGGCATGAACAGGCTTTTGGGCAAATGACTCCGCAGCTGATTTTTCATGGCATCCGCTGCCCCCTCTCGTTCAAAGATAGCCTCCTTTGCCTTCTCCACCCCGGCGCTGTCCTGGTTGATCAAGGCCTCGAACAGGGGCGGGACTTGGGCGACGCATTGGATGACGATTTCCATATGCTGCTGGAGGGGTTTGAAGGGTGAGTGTCCGAATAGGGACGCGATTGGATTGGTGGTTTTCAATGACACTACTCCTTTCGGTTAGCGGTCTATCACGAATGCAACGGCAGCCCAATGCCTGAGCATGTGCATGCTACCCGAACCAAAGGATCATGCTAAATTAAAAAATTTTTAACCGCTATATTGTTTTCCGTTGATCGAAATCATACCGAGCGAAAAAGCCCTCCATACACTGCCCAGAGAATCCCCTATCATTCCAGCCTCGGCCATTTAGCCCATTGTTCCAGACGGTGACCCTATGCCCTTAGACGCGAGTGAATTGGAACTGACTGTCCGCCTGGTGCTTCAGGTGTTTCTGTTGGTGGGTTCCGCGCTCTTCTCCGGTTCGGAAACCGCCCTGTTCTCCCTGAGCCGTATCGATCTGCAAAAGCTACGCAATCGGCGGGATCCAGATTCCGAGAGCATTCATGCCATGCTGGATGAGCCACGCCGCCTCATCATCTCCATTCTCTGCGGCAACGAGCTGGTGAACATCGCTTCCTCTGCGAACATGACTGCCATTCTGCTCATCGTCTTCGGACAAGATGCCGGCTGGATCAACGTGCTGGTAATGGTACCCTTGCTCCTGTTGGTGGGCGAGGTAACTCCCAAGACCATCGCCGTCAGCCATCCCATCGGATTCTCCAAGGCCATCAGTGCCCGCATCCTGCCCAAATGGATCTATATCGTCACGCCCTTGCGGGAAGCGGTGCGTCTCGTGGCTGACCGAGTGACCACCCTGGTGGTGGGGGAGGTGGTCGCGCGAGAAAACATTTTGCAGCCGGATGAACTCAAGACGCTGTTAGAAGAAGGGGAAGAAACCGGTATCATTGCGGCTACAGAACGAGTGCTCATCGACAACCTGTTGGAGGCCTCGAACACGGAAATTTCCCACATCATGACGCCGGGCCCCCGCATTCGCTTTCTCGATGCATCCTTGCCCTTGCCGGAGATCATCGAGCGTTTTCGACAGTACCAGCATCCTCGGGTACCGGTCTATTCCGGGCACTGGGACAACGTCATCGGTTTTCTCCATTCAGAAGACGTACTGCGCCTCATGCGGGGGGGGAAGGATTTGGAAAAGGTCGCTTTAGAAGAGCTCCTGCGGCCTGTGCACTATGTGCCGCCCACCATCAAGGTGGATGAAATGTTCAACTATTTCCAAGCGCAGAACGTGCGGGCGGCCATCGTGCTTGGGGAGTTCGGAGAAGTGCTGGGCATCGTGACCATCAAGGATGTGCTGACCTTCATCTTCGGGGAGATCACCGGACCCATGCGAGGCAGTGAGGAATACGAGCAGGACGGTTCCGGCTACATCGTGCCCGGAGACATGCGCTTGCTCGATTTCTATCACCTCACCAACATCGATATTCAGGACCCCGTCATGACCACCATTGGCGGCGTGATCTTCCGGTTGTTTGGCCGGTTACCCAAAGAAGGGGAAAGCGTCATCTACGAATCCTATCGGTTCACCGTGCTGGAGGTGGAACGACTGCGCATCGGTCGATTGCGGGTGAGTGAAATTGAGGATCAGGACTCCGAAGCTTCCCCACCGCGGCAGGATGTACCGGAACCCCGGGACAAAGAAGAGCCGGTTTCCGAAGCCTCGGAATCCTTAGAAGCTAAGGCATCGGAGCAGCAGGAAGCGGCAGCATCTACTGAACAGGCGCACTGAGATGGAATGGTTCGTCGAACTCCTGATCATCCTCTTTTTCCTCCTGCTCAAGGGCTTCTTCTCTGGCTCGGAAATCGCCGTGGTTAATGCGGACAAGTTCAAGCTCCGCCATCAGGCCAAGACCGGCAATCGGGGGGCTGCCCTGTTGCTCAAGATGTTCCACACACCGGATGTAATCCTGGGCACCACCCTGGTGGGCACGAACCTGGCCACGGTCATCATTTCGACCCTGGGCGCCCTCATGGCCATCCAGCTGTTCGGGGATGCAGGCGATTTCATCTCTGTGCTCATCCTCACCCCCTTCTTGCTCATCTTCGGGGAAATCGTGCCCAAGAGCATCTTCCAGCAGAAGGCGGACACCATCGCCCCGACTATCATTTTTATCCTGCGTTTCTTTTCCTACCTCTTCTATCCGGTCATCTTCATCTTCAGCCGCGTGGCCCGCTTCGCCACCCGCCTGGTGGGCGGTGCTTCCGCCCGCCATGGTCTGTTCATCACGCGGGAAGAACTGAGCGTTTTGCTGGACGTGAGCGAAGCGGGCGGTCCTGGCAGTCCGCTGGATCGGCGCAGCATCCGGCGCATCATCCGGTTTGCAGATACCACCGTGGGCCAAGCCATGATTCCCCTGGCGGATGTGGTGGGCTTCAATGAAAACCGCGATATGAAAGAAGCCGTGCGGCTGGTCCTCAAACACGGCTTCAACCGGCTGCCGGTCTATCGGGGCAACATCACCAATGTGACGGGCGTGTTGACTCTGACCACCTGGGATCTATTGGATACCCACATTGAAGAACGCCCCATCCGCGAATTCATCCATCCCCCCCTCTTTCTCTCCCCCCAGCAGACCATCGACCAAACCCTACCCCTGCTCCAGGCGCGGGAAGATCACATGGGCATCGTGGTAGATGAATTCGGCTCTGCCATCGGCATTCTCACCATGGAAGACGTCTTTGAGGAAGTGGTGGGCGATATCGATGTGGGCTATGACTTCGATGAATATCAGTCTAAACGCCAGTATTACATCGATGCGGAGGGGGAAAACAGCTTCATCATGAACGGGCGGGCGCCCATTTCCGAAGTGAATGACCAGCTGCACATCAAGCTTCCCGTGGGCGAAGCCCATACCATCGCGGGGCTCATCATCGCCCGCCTCCGCCATCTGCCCAAGGTGGGGGAAGCCATCGAAGAGGAAGGATTCCGGTTCAGTGTCTTGGAAGCGGATGAAAAGACCGTGCGGAAAGTGCGAGCTGAGCGGATTTAACCGAGATCAAGCCGTTTTCTCATAGAAGAGCGGCGCAGCCCCCTGTCGATAGAGCCACAGCAGCGCCCCCGGGCGGGCCAAGGTATCGAACAACTGGGCGTATAGATCGACCTCCCGCGGCCAGGGATAGGCATAGATCCAATCCATTTCTTTGCAGGCGATGCCCAGAGCCTGATAGGCATCCTCCTCGGGAGGCTGCCAGTCCGTAGCGCCATAGGTGCCTACCACCCGAAAGCGATTGCCTAGATCCTTGGGAATGAAACTGCCCGCAACGATCTGCGCGGGCAGGGAAAACTGCCGGAGCAGCGCTTGGGCTTCAGTGACGAACAAGGGTTCCCGCTCGATGCCATAGCTCTGGAAACCCTGCAGGGCAGCGAGTCCCACCAGCGTGCCCAACCCACAACCCCAATCGCAGAATTTCAGGCCGTTCAGATGTCCGTGCCGCCGCAACGCCCGCAGCCCCGCGCAGAAGGCTTGGGGATCGGAAGCCAGCAGGGTGCGAACTTCGGGATGCTGGGCTTGAAAGCGCGCGGCTCGGGCCTGCACCGCTGCGATCCAAGCGGCTTCCCGCGCACTGGGGGGTTCTGGTGCGATGGGAATTTCGATGGGAACTAAGGCCACGTCAAGAGAACAACCTTTGCCACCAGCGGCGGCGGTTGTTGGGCAGCACGCGCTGGGCGGGCAGGTCTACCGGTGGAATCAAGCTCATGATCCAGCCGGGTAGGGGGGGATTCTCACTGTATCCACAGGAAACCCCCAGATTATGGGGATCGTAGATCTTGAGAAAACGAGGTTCCTTCAGGTCGTCCGCGTAGACGATGCCGCAATAGTCTTCCCGATGCTCCTCCCGCAACAACCGGTCGATCTCCTCGATGAAAGTGCGCACCTGCGCCCCGTCTGAGGGCTGCTTGGGAGGGGGTTCTCCCACCGCATAGAGATACCAGCCCAGATCTGCCCGATCTCGCACCCGTTCCCAGAGGGCATCCAGATGATGCCAGCGCAGTGCGGAAGTAAAGCTGCCCCGAAAGGCCTGGAGAAAGGCTTGTTCGTTCGGTTCTGGTTGCATCGTCGAGGATTCCATGCGGGCAAATCTCTTAGGCTGGATAAAGTTCTGGCAAGGGAGGGTGCCCAGAGCGGCCTTTTTTCCGGTCCGCTTCCGCCTGCTTGAGGGCCGATTGCAGGACCTGCCAAGCGGCGGGTCCATCCCAAGCCACGCCTTTTCCATAGCGTACCTGATCCAAGGTGCGGATCGCACGGGCGGCGGGTTCGGGCAATCGGGCGGCGATCGGCTCCAACCGAGGTGTTCTCACCTCCGGCCAACAGGCTTCTGCCCAGTCTAACAAGGCTTCTCGGGCGGCCTTCGCATCCTGCGACGCACAGGCGCGGCGGAGCCTGGCCCGCGCCTCGGCAGGGCGGGGCGTTTTTCCCGCTGTCTTCTGCGCTTGCTCAGGCTTCGTCTGCTTTTTCCTCCGACGACACAGCAGCCATCCAAACAGACTGCCCAACCAGGCGAGACCCAGGCCCAAGCTCAGCAGGGGCCAATAGCCCGATTGCTTCAGGGAAAAGCCGGAGATCGCTGGCCCGCGGATCGCCTCGGAAGGGGCTGTTGACGGGTTCGTTTGCGCGGGTGCTGTGCTTGGCTCAGGGGCTTGGGGTGCCGGGGTCTGATCTGCGTCCTTTGCAGGCAGCACTTGAATTTGCCGTGCGGGCAACCGGGCCGTGCGCAGTTGCTGGGCCTGCACATCCCACCATGGCAAGCGCACTTCCGGCAGGGTCAAGTTGCCCGCTGCGGTGGGCACCCAGGCTTGTTTGATTTCCTTGAGGGCGACCAGATCATCGCCTTCCTCGTTGGTCGCTGTGTGGGGCTGATCGGGATAGAAGTTCAGACCGTCCGGCACCTGGGTGGGCAAATCGGGCAGTTGGGCGGCGGTCAGGCCGCGAGCCAACATGCGGATGGTGCGGGTGATGGGCTCCCCCACCCGGAAGGGCCCATGCTTCGGGGTCCAAGTCTCCGTTAAGCTGAAGGACTTCGCAGGCAGCCAGGGGGTTGGGGTGCCCTTGGGCTGGGGCTGCACCTGAAGAGTGATCTCCGGGCCCTGCACCTGAATCGGCTGGGTGGGCTGGAAAAGGTCGTCCAGCTCGGCAAAGGGATCTCGACCGAAAAAGGCATCAAACGGACTCGAACTGCGCTGGCGGCGGGGAATGACCATGCGGCCGGAGAGCACCGGCGGCGCGATCTGCAAGGGACCGCTGTGCTGGGGAAAAAGGGCGTAGTTCCGTTCGATCACCTGATAGCGCTGGCCATTTCGGACGGTTTCATAAGTGCGATCTTTCCCCAAGCGCTCCACCAGCAGCCCTTCTCCCTTGGGATCTTCTAAGGTCGCATCCCGTAGGTTCACCCGACTGAGCACCCGCACGGAATAGCGCACCTGTGCTTGCACATAGGGGGATTTCTGATCTACCTCCGCTTCCACCAGCACGGGGGACGCTCTCCCCAGCTGCTCTTGGGCTTGGCTGGAGGGCAATACTTCGATGGAAATAGGGTCGCTCGCCAGATCCCCGACCTGAATGCTGGGGATCTGAAGCTTGCCCGAGCGCTTGGGAAACAGGAGAAATTGCCATTCCTTGGTGCTCGACACCTGACCGTTGACGATGGTCATTTTGGTGCGCTGCCCCTGTTTCTCCACCCGAAAATCCGGTTTCAGGGCATCCAGGTTCGGCACGCCCCAGAGATCCCCCGGCGCCCGGAGGGTCAGCGCGATGGATTCTCCCAGCGCGACTCGAGTGCGGTCTAGGCTGGCCACCAGGCCCGCCGCCTGCGCCAGGGCATGGCCGAGGAGGTAGAGGAGAAACAAGAAGAGAAAGCGGCTTTTCATGGCGAAGGCTTCCATTGTCCGATGCGGCGGAGATGTTGGAGCAAGAAGCGCTGGCGCAACAGTCCCCCGGGATCATCCGGTACCCGCCGCAGTAACTGTTCCATAGCTTGGTTGGCCTCCCGATCTGCTGGATTTTCCCCAGTCGGCTGGGCTGGGGTCTTGGATTGGAGCTGGGCTTTCGCTGGAACATCCGGTTCCGACTCGCCCCCCAGCAGATCCTTTTGATTGGGTTCCCTACCGAGCTGCCGGGCTTCGGTTCGATCGGGCGGCTGGGCTTCCAGCTGAGCCTGGCCGGATGAATTTTGCTCGGTCTCTTCGTCGCTGGGAGACTGCCGAGCATCCTTTGATTGTTGCGGCTGCCCAGCGTTCTGGCGGTCTTGCTGGGCATCTCCCGATTGGGATTCTTCCGCTGAGGATTGGTCTTGCCCGGAATCTGCATTTTCTTGGGAAGCCTCTTGGGGCTGCGCGTGGTTTCCCTGAGATTGGGCCCCCTCGTTCTGCTTGGATTGATCCGAAGCTTGCGGATTTTCTTCCGGTTTCTGCCGAGATCGCTGCTGCTGTGCTAAGAGCTTGCGCACCAGTTCCAGATTGTGGCGCGCATCTGCATGCGCAGGATCTGCTCGCAAGGCCTGTTCGTACTGTTCCGCCGCCGCCTTCAGCTCGCCCAGATGGGCCAGGGCATTGCCTCGATTGTAGGCCGCTTCCGCCCCGGGCAAGCCCTTCAGACTGTGCAGGGCCTCCGCGAAATGGCCCGCTCGGTACTGCGCCGCTGCCCGCCAGTCCGGTCGCTGGAACCGAGCGGCGGCCTGGTCGTATTGTTCTCGGGAAAAAGCCCGCGCCCCCTGCTGATCTGGCCGCCACCAGAGGGAAGCCCAGTCGAAAGCCTGGGCTTTAGGGAGCGGCGCATAGAGGACTGCCAAGAGCAGGACACCGAGCCAGCCCCGCCGGAATGCCAGGGCTGCTAAGGGCAGGAGCAACAGCAGCAGCCAAGGCCCTTCTTCCCGCCACTGATCCGCCTGGATCCCCGCCTTCCGAGCATCGGATCGGGGCGCAGCGGCCAGCAGGGCTTGGGTATCCTTCTCATCCGCCCGCAGCCGCACGAAACGACCGCCCCCCGCTGAGGCCAAAGCTTGCAAGGCCTGGGTCTGCAAGCGCGCCAACCGAATGCCGCCCTGGGCATCCTTGAGAAAACCGCCGTTCGCTTGGGGAATCGGTGCGCCCTGCTCCGTACCCACCCCCAGCACAGAGACCCGATCGCCCGCTGCCCGCAGCTTTTCCGCCGCAGCGCGGGCGGCTTCCAAGTCCGGCACAGAACCAGTGATCAGGAGGATTTCACCCCTGGGGGCACCGGCTTGACGCAGCAATTTCCCCGCTTCGGCTAGGGCGAGATCCGTGCGCTTTGCTCCCTGCACTGGCAGGAGATCGGGGGCTAACTGGGGCACTTGGGCGGCGATGGTCTTCGCATCCCAGGTGAGGGGGGAGACGAGAAAGGGTTCCGCACTATAGACGAGAAGGGCCGTCTGCCCCTCTCGGGCTTGCCGGAGCAGGTCGAGCACTTCATAGCGAGCGCGCACGAGGCGGCTTGGGCGAATGTCTTGGGCGTTCATCTCCGGGGAGAGGTCCAGCAGGATCACCCGAAAGGATTCCTGAGTGAACACCGGCTGGGGCAGCCGTTCCCACACGGGACCCGCCAGGGCGACGACCGCCAGCACCCAGCCCAAACCCAGCAGCAGCTGGGGCCAGATCTGCCGGCGGGCAGGACTCTGTTCTAAGAGAGGTTCCAGCAGATGGGCATCTACCACCTTTTGCCAGGCGCTGGCCGAGCGCCCGGGACGCAGGCGCCACAGCACCCAGGGAAGGGGTAACAGGGCGAGGAACCAGAGGGGGCGCAGGAAGTGCAACTCAGCCATGGACATCTCGGGCGAACCCGGCCAAGAAGCAGACGATGCACAGAGCGATGCCGGCGGGCCAGGGATAGAGGGATTGAATGGGGCGATAGGTGCGGCGTTCCTGCTGGGTGGGCTCGAGCCGGTCCAATTCCCGATAGATAGCGGCTAACCCTTCGGTGTCCGTGGCCTGGAAGTAGCGGCCGCCGGTCTTCTGGGCGATGGTTTGCAGGGTCTCCGCATCCAGATCACCCGCTTGCCGGCGCAGGACGCCGAAGGGCGTGGAGACACCCAGGGCCCCCCCGCCGATACCGATGGTATAGATGCGCACGCCGGCCCGAGCGGCCAGCTCCGCCGCTTCCAAGGGATCGATCGCGCCGGCGGTGTTGGTGCCGTCAGTCAGCAGGATCAAAACGCGGTTCTTCTCCGATCGATCTCGCAGGCGCTTCACCGCCAGGGCGATGGCATCCCCGATGGCGGTTTCCCGACCGGCCAAACCGATGACCGCTTCCTCCAGCAGGGCCTTCACCGTGGATCGGTCATAGGTGAGGGGCGTTTGCAGATAGGCGCGGCTGCCGAACAGGATCAAGCCGATGCGGTCCCCCGTCCGCCGCTCGATGAAATCCCCCGCCACCGCCTTCACCAGGCTGAGGCGATCCACCGGATGGCCCTGCCAGAGATAATCTTGGCTCTCCATGGAGCCGGAAACATCCACTGCCAACAGGAGATCCCGCCCGGACAGGGGCAGTTGCACCGGATCCCCCACCCATTGGGGCCGCGCAGCGGCGATCACCAGCAGCACCCAGGCGAGCCAGGCAAGGCCCCGCCACAGCCGTTTTCTGCGGTTCGCCGCCTGCGCCGCGTCCTTCAGATCCAATCCCAGCGCCAATTGCAGGGGCAGGCGCAGGGCAGCCCCCTCAGGCTGTGCCTCGGGCAGCACGGCCCGAGCTAGCCGGGGTAGGGGCAGGGCGAGCAGCACCCAGGGCCAAGCGAGCACGATCATGGGCGAATCTTGCGAAGCTGTTGAATCCAAGCGCGGCTGAGGGCGATCAGGGCTTCGGCGGGCAGTTCCGGCGCCGGTCGATAGGGCGCTTCCAGCAGACACCGCCCCGGACCTCGTTGAAAATCCTGCCGATCCCACTGGGCATCCAGGAAGGCCAGCCAATCTTCCCCCGTCAATCCCGCCACCGGTTCCCGAGGAAAATACTGCAAGGCCAGCCGCCGCAGGAGTCGGGAGAGGCCCCGGGCCAAGGCGGCGCTGTCCTGATCTCGGGCATAGGCTGCTTCCAGCGCGGCAAGCTCCCGCAGCGCGGCCCGGCGGGCGGCATGGCGCCGGTACCGGCGGATTCCCCAGCGCCCCAGCAGCCCCAGCGCGATCAGCAGGCCCAGGGCCAGGAACCACCAACCCGGGGCGGGGGGCCACCAGGCAACGGGATCGGGGAGATGATAATCTCGCAGCCCCGCCAGGGGATCCGGTGCTTGGGGCGCGTTCATCCCGCCTTCCCCAGGGGACAGGGGCGCAGTCCCTGGAACAGGGCCTTGCCCACTGGCTGATCGGTGCGCAGTTGCAGCAAGTGCACCTGATAGCGCCGAGCCAGGGTTTCCAAATCATCCACATGAGCCCGGAAACGCTGGTGCCAACGCTGCCGCTGGTCGGGGTCTCGAGTGTCCAACAGGCTGGTCTGGCGGCCATCGGTGACGGGATAACGGCCCGGCGGCGGGGCCCAGGCTTCCAAGGGATCATAGAGATGGAGAAACACTAGCTCATTCGCCCGTCCGAGCGCCGCAATCCAACGGCTGCTTTCCCGCTGGATGCCGAGAAAATCGCTCAGCAGAAAGATGAGGCTGCCCGGCCGCACCAGATGCACCAGGGTTTTGGCAGCCGGTACGAGGCCTTCGAATCCGACGGGACGATGCTGGGACAATCGGGCGAGGGCCTGCAACAGGGGCAGCAAACCCCGCGTGCGGGCAGCCGGTCGCTGTTCAAACTGCCAGGCCTCATCGAAGACGAGACCGCCCACCCGATCCCCCCGATCCACCGCCGCCCAGGCCAGCAGGGCAGCCGCGCGGGCGGCGATCACCGACTTGAAGGCCACCCGCGTGCCGAAACGCATGGAAGGCCCCTGATCCACCAGCAGCCAGAGGGGGCGTTCCCGCTCTTCCTGAAACTGCTTCACGTGGGGCTTTCCCGCTCGCGCAGTCAGCCGCCAATCCATGTTGCGCACCTCGTCCCCGGGCTGATAGATCCGAGATTCATAGAACTCCATGCCCCGCCCCCGAAAGCGGGAGAGGTGGCCGCCGGTGCGGGTGGCCAGCACCTTGCCCCGCGTGCTGAGATCCAGCCGCTTGGCCTCGCCCCGCAGGGCTAGCAGTTCGGACAGGGAGACCGCGACGCCCGAACCGGTGCCGGCAGTTTTCTCAACAGGAGGGATCACCGCATTTCCAAGACAGATCGGGAAAGAACCACTTGCGAAGGATCAGGGCGATGCCCAGCACGATCACCCAAGAGACCAGCACATCGCTCAGGAAATGCCCCCCCGCCGCGATGCGCATCAGACCCATCAGCAGGCTATAGCCCAGGGCCAGCCAGACCCAAAATCGCCTTTTGGCCGCTGTGCAGGCCAGCACGACCAGATAGAACCCCGCGGCCGCATGGCCGGAGGAGAAGGATTTCCCCCCCTGATCCGAGGGCACCCAAGCGGGGGTGAAACGCTGATGCCCGCCGAACTGCACTACCTGCGCCGGACGGCTTCGCCCCCAGTGCTCTTTCAGGATGCCATTGACCAGCAACCCAGGCCCCAGGGCTAAGACCCAGAGCAGATAATGCAGCTGCCTGCCCCTGATGCTTGCGGCTGTGCTCCGCCGGCGGAACCCGAGGGCAACACCCAGCAGCGCGAAGGCCAGCACATAGCCGACGGAATGGTAGATCAGGCGCTCGCAGCCGGTGCCCTTGGCGGGAAATCCGAGTCCCGGGACGTAAAAAAGTTCCGAAACCCAGAGATCCAGGTGGGGGAAACCGCTGAGCAAGAGGGGAAGTAGGAAGAGAAGCACGAAGCGGACTCGAAAGCAACCCATGCTCAGGGAGATGCAGATTGCAGCAAGGGCAGCACCAGGGCGGAAAAGATGGTTTCGTCCAAAATGCCCCGGTACCTATGCTTGATCTCGCCGTCTGCACCGATCACCACTGTATAGGGAATGATGCCGCTGGGCTCACCCCAGCGGGCCAGGAGCTGCCTTTGGTCTTCGGGATCCGCTACCAACACCGGATAGGAGATGCCCAGAGTGCGCACGGCGTTGCCCAGGCTGCGGGGATCATCCAGCCCTACCCCGATCACCTGCAAGCCCCGCTTTCCGTATTGTTTTTGCCATCGGATGAGGTGGCGGATCTCTGCCTGACAGGGCACGCACCAGGGCGCCCAGAAGTTGAGGAGCAGGACGCGGCCCCGCCTTTCCAAGGTCTGGGGTTCCCCCGACAGATCCGGCAGGGTTAAAGGGGGCATGGCTTGGGCAGCGCTTCCCAGACTGCACCAGAACAGCAGGACGGCAAGAAAACGGCTCATCGTGCGGTTCCTTGGGCGATCGGGAATTGCCAAACGATGGGAAAGCGCTCAGCAAGTTGGGCCAGGTAGGCGGGCAGGCGCTCGGCGATGAGCGCTTGGCGCACCCGATCCCGAACCGCATCAAAGGGTTTTTGCATCCCCGAGCGGCGGGCTCGCACCACCACCAGATGAAAACCCTTAGGAGTTTCGATGACAGGACTCACCTGGCCTTCCGGTAGCTCAGCGATGGCCGCTTCGATGGCCGGCATCCCGCTGCCTGCGGGCAGCCAGCCCAGATCCCCCAGATGTTCCTTGCCATAGGGGTCGATGCTGTATTGGCCCGCAAGGGCATAGAGGCTTTCCCCGGCGAGGATCCGCGCGCGCAGGGCTTCCGCTTCCTCGCGGTTGGCCACCACCAATTGGCCGATCTGCCGGAATTCCGGCACCTGGCCCAGCTCAGGATGGGCTTGGTAGTAATCCCGCAACGTCTGTTCATCGGGGATCCATTCCGCCACCTTTTGTTCCAGGAGCAGAGCGGGCAGGCGTTCCCGATCGTAACGGGCGAGCTTCGCTCCGATATCGATTCCTTCCGCCTCCGCAGCCCGGGCGACCAACTGCAGTTCTACTTGCTCTTGCAAGCGGCGCCCGATCTCAGCGGGATCTTGCCCGTTCAGATCCTTCCCGCGGATTTGAAAACCCGCTCCTTTAGCTAACAGGGTGTCCGGCTGGATCGGGCCTTTTAGTCGCGTGCTATAGATCACCAGCTGATAGCGCTGTTTCAGCGCCTCCAGCATCTGAGTTTTGCGGATTTCATAGACCTGGCTCAGATAAGCGGCGCGGGCGGCTTCCCAGGCTTCCGGATTTTCCGCGAGTTCCCGCCGGATGCGGGCTGTTTCTGCCTCGGGAACCCGCAGGCTCGCCCGCAGCCGATCCAAGTAGGCCCGATAGCGCAACCCCCGCGCCAGGGCAGCCCGTTCTTGACGATAGGCTTCTGTCCGATCTAAGCCCAGGCGCCGCGCTTCCTGTTCCAGGAGCCGCGCCGCTACCAACCGTTGCAGGAGATCCCCCCGCAGGGCGGCTTGGGCGTCCGCATCCAGGCTGGGAAAGGCGCTGGCCATGGGAGAGCTGGCCAGGGCTTCTTCCAGATCCTGACTAGTAACCGTCAAGGTGCCCACCTGGGCCAATGCCGGATCCGCTCGGACAGAGATCGGGAGAAAAAGCAGCAGCCAGAACAGTCCGTACAATTGTGATCGCATCTGCCAGTCCATCATTTACACCATAAAAAAGCCCCCAGCGGGGCCAGGCTCCACTGGAGGCAACGGGTTGTGGGACTACTCTTCGTCTTCGTCTGCGTCCGGTACCTTGCCCCCTAGATCCGGCGCGCTCGCGTGCATCCAGGCCACCGCCGCATCATAGTCGTGGAGGATGGGTTTTCCCTGCCACTTGTGCGCCTTTTTGTTGGCGATCCTGGGCACCCCCTCTTCGTTGGTCACATGGCAAGCGGCGCATTTGAACGGCCCGTGGGAACCGTCTGGATTGTACTGGCTCGCCTGTTCGTAGGTGGTCACATCCGTGGTAGGCGTTACCGGATAGAGCCCGTGGATGGATTCATGGCAAGCCTGACAGGCTAAGCCCGCATGGCCCTTGCTGTAACGCATGCTGCTGTATTTCCCGGGCTGATTGATGGGGAAGGCAACCCCGCCCTGTCCCTCTACGAAGGGCGCCGCATGGCAGTCTGCACAATGGGGCACGCCGGCCGCGAGCCAGTAATCCCGACCATGGGTCGCCGCATCATAGGGCACAGCTGCGGCGCCGGTCGCCCCCTCCGGCAAAGTCAGGGACTGGGGGTCTACGCTGGGATCCGCGGACAGGATGGTCACGTTGGGATCCCCGTCTTCATCCAGCTTGACCAAGGGGCCGTTGCCTTTCAGAGCGATGACGGCGATGTCTGGTACCAAACGATCCTGCGCCCAGGTGAGCAAGATGCCGGATTTTCCCGGAGTATCCTCGCCCTTTTCGTTGAGCACCACCTTGGGATCCATGTATTTCTCCGCCAGCTCCTGTTCGCTGATGTTCAGGGCGGCGGCGATCTCCTGCAAGGACTTGTTGCGCAAGGTCTCGCCCGTCTGCAGGAAGGCATTTTCCAGATGGTCCCGCTGATA
The DNA here is from genome assembly GCA_027078745.1 of Chromatiaceae bacterium. GTDB lineage: Bacteria > Pseudomonadota > Gammaproteobacteria > Chromatiales > Chromatiaceae > JALWWO01. Next base: position 9,581 of record JALWWO010000020.1, on the reverse strand, counting down.
GAGTTCGCGGGAAAGCTGATTGTGGCAGTTGGTGCACCAGAGTCCCTTGCCCCCTTTGCCGTTGCCGATCTGGGAGACGTTTTCCTGCATCCACCGGCCGATGGCGTTCAGATATTCCGGCGTCTCCGCACCGTCTCTATCCTTCCCCGGGTTGGAATGCACATCCCGCCCCACATAGCAGCCCCCCGCCGCATCTCGGTTATCCGCATCCGCATAGGCGTTCCTGCCGTCGGGGGTGATGGGGTAGCCGATCATGCTGCCGTCTTGACGATGGGCAGGATGGCAGCCCTGGCAAGCGCCCGTGCGGCCCTGGGCATCGGGCAGGGGCACAGCCTTTTGATGGACCCAGTGGATTGCCTGGGTCAGAGGGGGAATGCGCTTTTCTCGCCCATCCTTCCCCCGATGCGTTTGGGAGAAGAGCACACCGATCACATTGTCCGCGTGGCATTTCTGACAGAGCACCGGATCCCGACCGAGGCGGTTGCTGATCTCCCGCCCCTCGGGCTGATAATTTTTGAGAAAATCCGTGCCGTTGTGATCGTCATGCATTTCCAGGATGGAAATAGAAGTAGCCTTGAGGTTGGCGATCCAGTCGCTGGCCCCCAGGGCTTTCCAGAAGGCCTTTTCCTGTTTGTAGAGCTGGTATTTTTCGCCGTTCGCCGTCTCATTGGCATGGCAGTTGGCGCAGTTGGGCACATCGATGGGATTGGTACCCACGAAGCTGATGGGCTCTCCACTGTGGCTGTCCAACACCGGTTCCCCAGAATCCGCATCCACCAGGGTCACCCAGGCCTGCTGATAGGGCTGAATGTCGCTCTCTACCAGGGTCAAGGGGTTCTTGGTCAAGGTGCTGTCATTGAAAGGGGTCAGGGGCAGGCCCAGCGCATCCCAGATCCCGGGGTTGGTGAGCACGATGGGCACATTGTCCAGCACGGGGGATTTGGTGAACACGATGGTGCCTTTGTTGCCCGTGTAGTGCAGGGTACCTCCCCGCATGGGGCTCGGCACCGCCGCTCCCGCCGGGCCGTTATCCACCGGAATGGGAATCTGCAAGCCCACGAATTGCTTTTCGCTGTCCTTGCTGGTGCCCTTGGGATTGCTACCCTTGAGGTCCTTGTACACATAGAGATGGGTGAAGTAAGCATTGGCCACGTTTTCGTTCGCGCTGTACTTCCCATCTCCGTTCACATCGTAAGGCACATTCCAATAGGCCAGCTTGGCACCCTCTGAATAGGTGTTGTCCAGATGGCCATAGGCGAGCCGAAAGCGCTTTTCCTCATCGACCAGAACGCTATGGTCGTCCTCGTCCGCCTCAAGCAGTTCCGGCCAATCGCGGGGCCCGGCGGCTGTCTTGACCACTTGGGCTTGGATGGAATTGTAGGGGGGCAACACGCAGCAATAGGTGAAGTCGAAGCCGGTGCAGTGCATGCCCAGCTCATAGTTGATGGTGATGTTATAGTCGTTCTTGGGCTGGGTTGGGGTGGCCGCCTGGGCGAGCGCACCCAGAGAAAGGCCAGCGAAGGCGAATAGGGATCGCCTGAGGGGAAACGAAGGCATAGGCTCCTCCTGCTTGGAATAAGGAATCGGAAGATCGGGATCCTTCCCGTCGATGGGTTTCGGCTTCCGGGCGCTGTGGGGAGGCGCGAATGGAAAAAAAAGACTTGACAAGTCTTTCGTTATTTAAGAAACTACTTATGCGCTGTAACACATCCTCTGTTGCAACGCACTCCTCCATCCTCCTTTGGTGGTAATTGTTGGCGCGACGCCCCCCGTCGCGCTTTTTTTTTCCGGAACCGATAAGCGCCAGATTAACCGGAATATCCTTATCTTTCAAGGGTCCTTAAGGCGGGACTTCAAGGGCTCGGCGGAAACTGGCACACTAATTCTCTCTCTTTGAACCAATGAGGCACCCGGGATCCATGTCCGATACCATCAAATATTTGCTCAGCGAGGAAAAGCTTCCCAAGGCTTGGTACAACATCAATGCGGATCTGCCCGTGCCCTTGGATCCCGTGCTGCATCCGGGCACGAAGGCCCCCATCACGCCAGACGATCTCGCCCCCCTGTTTCCCCGCGCGGTGATCGAACAGGAGATAAGCACAGAACGGGAGATTGAGATTCCCGAACCCGTGCGGGCAGTGCTGCGCCAATGGCGGCCCTCACCCCTGTTCCGCGCCCGCCGGTTGGAACAAGCTTTGGATACGCCAGCTCGGATCTATTACAAATACGAAGGGGTCAGCCCCGCCGGCAGCCACAAGCCCAACACCGCCATCGCCCAAGCCTTTTACAATCGGGAAGAGGGGGTCAAGCGCATCACCACGGAAACCGGCGCGGGGCAATGGGGCTCTTCCCTGGCACTGGCCGGTGCTTTCTTCGGCTTGGAAGTTTTGGTCTACATGGTGCGGGTCAGCTTCCAGCAGAAGCCTTATCGCCGCGCCCTCATGGAAAGCTACGGTGCCACCTGTCTGCCCAGCCCCTCGGATACCACCCAAGCGGGCCGCGCCATCCTCGCGGCGCATCCGGACAGCACGGGCAGCCTGGGCATTGCCATCAGCGAGGCCGTGGAAGCCGCCGCCCAGCGGGCGGATACCAAGTACGCCCTGGGCAGCGTGCTCAACCATGTGTTGCTGCATCAGACGGTCATCGGCCTGGAAGCCCAGCAGCAGATGGACTTGGCGGGGGATTATCCCGATCTGATCATCGGCTGCACCGGCGGGGGCAGCAATTTCGCCGGACTCGCCTTTCCCTTCCTGGGGGAACGGCTGCGGGAGAACAGAAAGATCGAGTTCATCGCCGTGGAGCCTTCCGCCTGCCCCACCCTGACCAAGGGAAAATTCGCTTATGATTTCGGGGATACGGCCCATCTCACGCCTTTAGTCAAGATGTACACCCTGGGTTCTGGCTTCGTGCCCCCAGGCTTCCATGCGGGGGGGCTGCGCTATCACGGTATGGCCCCCCAGGTGAGCCATCTCACCAAGCTCGGCTACATTCAACCCAGAGCCTATAACCAGCTGGAATGCTTCGCCGCCGGCCTCCAATTCGCCCGAAGTGAGGGCATCATTCCAGCACCGGAGGCCAATCATGCGGTTCGGGCGGCGATTCAGGAGGCGGAACGCTGCCGAGAGGCAGGAGAAAGCAAGTGCATCCTGTTCAACCTCTCCGGCCATGGGCACTTCGACATGCAGGCCTACACGGATTATCTCGCCGGCACCCTGAAGGATTTGCAGTACGACGAAACCGAGGTCGCCATGGCGCTGGCCGGGCTGCCTTCCGGCTGCTGATCCTCGGATGGAAGCGGTTGTTCAAGCGCTGATCCACCATCCCCGACCGATCCGGCTACATTGCCGAGTGCAGCATTACGAATGGGGGGACGTGGACGCCCTGCCGCAGCTCCTGCACCGTCCGAACCCGAATCATCAGCCCTTCGCAGAACTCTGGGCCGGTGCCCATCCCGACCTGCCCGCTCTTGCCTGCCTTTCCGGCCGAGCGATCCCCTTGGATCAGCTCATCGCAGCGGCACCGAAAACCTTCTTGGGGCCTGAGATCCTGAAAGGCTTTGGTGAGGAATTACCCTTTCTCCTCAAGCTCCTGGCCATCGCGAAACCCCTTTCCCTGCAAGTCCATCCGGATGCCGACCAAGCGCGGCAAGGGTTTCTTCGAGAAGAACGAGCGGGGATTCCCCGACAAGCGCCCCAGCGCAGCTATCGGGATCCCTATCCGAAACCGGAACTCTTCGTCGCCTTGACCGAGTTCTTCGGCTTCTGCGGCTTTCGCGCTGCAGAGGCCATCGCCGCGACCTTCGCCCAGCATCCAGAGCTGAAGCCTCTGGACAAGTACTTTCGGGAACAAAATCATGATCTGGCTGCCCTCTACCGGCGCATCCTGGCGTTGGAAAAGGACGAGTTGGCAGGCCTGCTCCATCCGTTGTTAGAGCGCCTGGCTGCGGAACAGGAGCGTCGTTTCCTTTCTCCGACAGATCCCGCCTATTGGGTGCTGGAAGCCCATGGCTATTATGGGCTGGAGCCTGGGTTGCTCGTGCTGTTCCTGCTGCATCTGGTGCACCTGAAACCCGGGGAAGGGCTGTTCATTCCGGCGGGGGAACTGCATGCCTATCTGCGGGGGCTGGGGGTGGAGGTCATGGGCAATTCCAACAATGTGTTGCGGGCGGGACTGACCCGCAAGTTCGTCAATCCCCAAGAACTCTTGCGGATCGTTCGCTTTCAGCACCGCCCTCCACAGCGAATACAACCCGTTGTGCATCCGAATCGGCCGGAAGTGCAGGTCTATCCCACGCCGGCTCGGGCATTTCTTCTGCACCGCTGCACGCTGGCGGCAGGTCAGCGCCGAAACGAGCAGGGGGGGGCGCTTCGCCTGCTCTTGCTCACCCAAGGTCGGCTGCGGGTGGATCAAGAACTGCTGGCCCCCGGGGAAGCCCTCTTCGTACCGCCGGGAATCTCCTGGACACTTGAGGCGGAGGCAAGCAGCATTTATTGGCAGGTACAGGTACCCACAGATCAGCGGACAGACTTTCCCAGGCCGTAGCGCTTGATGAGCCGGTAGATGTTCCGCTCGCTCACGTTCAACACCTGAGCCACTTTGGCCCGATGTCCCATATGCTTCTTGAGCTGGATGCGCAGATATTCCGCTTGCAGCTCTTCCAAGGTGGGATCGTGATCGAAACTCAGGGTGAGCTTGAACGGCGATTTGGCCTGGCTGTTCCCAAAGGTCAGATGTTCCGGTCGGATGAGGGGGCTATCTCGGGAAAGGATGATGGCCCGTTCGATGACGTTCTTCAACTCCCGCACATTGCCCGGCCAATCGTAGGCGGTGAGGCGGCGGATGGCTTCCGGCGAGATCCGTTTGTCGATGCGGCGGGAAAAATTGTGATTTTCCAGGAAATGCTGGACTAGGTCGGGAATGTCGTCCCGCCGATCCCGCAAGGGCGGGGTGTTGATGATGAAAGGGCTGAGCCGATAATAGAGATCCGAGCGAAATTTTCCCGCTGCGCTCATGGCGGCCAGATCGCGGTTGGTGGCGGCCACGATGCGCACATTCGCTTGTAGATTCTTGGTGCCCCCCACCCGCCGGAAAGTGCCGGTTTCCAGCACCCGCAGCAGTTTTGCCTGAATGCTGGGCTCTAACTCGCCGACTTCGTCTAAAAAAAGGGTGCCCCCTTCCGCCCCTTCGATCAACCCCCGCTTCTGCCGATCGGCACCGGTGAAGGCGCCCCGCTCGTGTCCGAACAGTTCGGATTCAAAGAGTTCCTTTTGAAAAGTGCAGCAATCCACCGCCACAAAATTGCGGTGCGCCCGATGGCTGGATTCATGGATGGCCCGAGCGACCAATTCCTTTCCCGTGCCGCTCTCTCCTTGGATTAGCACCGTGATGTCCACCGGTGCCACGTCCTGAATCATTTCCTTCACCCGCTGCAGGGCGTCGCTCACGCCGATCATGAATTTGGCGGTTCGCTCCGTGGCCCGCAGTTGCCGACGGCAGAATTGATGATCGTGGCGCAGACTAGCTGTTTCCAGCGCGCGCTGTACCACTAGGGAAAGTTCATCCGGACTGGCGGGCTTGAGGAGATATTCAAAAGCACCCGCTTTCATGGCTTCCACCGCATCGCGCACGGAACCATAAGCGGTGAGCACGATGACCGGTTGCATGGGAACCAATTCTGGCAGCCGCGCCAAGCTATCTCCATCCGGCAAGCGCACGTCCATGATCACCAAATGGGGTTCTTCCTCGGCGAAGAAGGCTTCCGCCGCGCGCCAGCTGGTTACACCGGTCACCCGATAGCCCTGGGTCTCCAGATGGCTGACCATCAGCCGATTCAGCGCTGTGTCATCTTCGATGATGAGAATGTGGTGCTGCATGGTTTAGGTCGCCTGTCCCTCGCCCTGATCCAGATCGGGAAACGTTAAAAGAATCCGGGTGCCTTCTCCTGGCTCGCTCTCGATCTGAATGTTGCCCTGATAGTTTTCCACAATGCTCTTGGTGATGGGTAAACCCAGGCCCGTGCCTCGCACCCCGTCCGCTCGTCTGCTAAAAAAGGGCTCAAAGATGCGCTGAAAATCGCTGGATGGGATGCCTACGCCTGTATCCTCGAAACAGAGCTGAATTTTCCCATCAGCGCGCCGCCCCCGAATGGTCAGGGTACCACCCTGGGGCATGGCATGGATCGCATTCTGGCAGAGGTTGAGCACTACCATCCGCAATTCGCTGTCCGTGGCGAGCACGCGCAGGGGCTTTTCCAATTGCAGCTGAATGCGCACCTGACTCGCCTGCGCTTCCCAGCGCAGCAGTTGGGCATTGTCCTCGATGATCTGATCCACACAGACGATTTCCGGGGATTCCGGTGGGGGCACGCTGAGCTTGAGCAATCGTTCTGTCACCCGAACGCACTGATCGATCTCCCGATCGATCAAATCGAGGTGCTCAGCGATCCGCTGGGATTGGGGGGGCTGGGCTTCATTCGCGCGCTTTGCCACATGGAGCGCCATCCGCACCGCTGCCAGTGGATTATAGATCTCATGGGCGACCCCAGCGGCGAGCCGGCCCAATTCTGCCAGTTTCTGTTCATGGGAGAACCGGATTTCCTGATCCAGATCGCGGATGGATTCCACGATCAACCGTTTGAGCTTCCCCTGAACCGGTACTTCCATGGAGGCTGCATAGAGTTCCACATCCAGGGAACCACCATCCAAGCGTCGATGACGATGCACGAATCGCAAGGGCTGATCCCGCTTGCCCAGCTCCACTACTGGACAAGTAATCAGATGATCCGGACAAGGATGTTCCCGCCGGTGGGTGGCTGCATAGCAGCGATCGGGCAAGGGGGCGTCCCCCGCCCCCCGCACCTGTTCCGCATAGGCGCGGTTCCACAAGACCACTCGGAAATGTTCATCGATCACCCGAATACCATCGGGAATATTATCCACGAGCCGTTGTAAAAACAGCTCTTTTTCCTCCAGCTCCTTCATCTTCTCCTGTAACCGTTGGGCCATGTGATTAAAGCCCTGGCCCAATAAGGTCAATTCGTCCCTGCCAGAGAGATGGACACGGCTATCCAATTTCCCCTCTCCCAGGTTTCGGCTCAGCTGGGTGAGGACACGTACCGGTCGAACCACATAGCGGCGCATGAACCACCAACCGCCCACAAGATTCAAGAGCACGATCAAAGCGCCTGCCCCCATCAGCAAAAAGGTGGTGCGCCGCGCCTTTCGGCGAAGGGGAACTGCATCGAAATCGATCGCGACCAAGCCGTTGATGGGATGTGCATCCACAGCGCCATGACATTCCTGGCAAGGCGGTCGATTGGCTACGGGTTGAAGGGTGCGCAAAAGGTCCCCTGTTTGAATCGCTTGGGGTGTGTTGGGATCCAGGGCTTTGGGGAGCGAAATGCGGGTGCCTAGCAGGGCAGCATCGCTCGCAAAACGCACTTCCCCCGCTGGGTTCGCGATCCGAACCGCTAACACCCCGCTGCTTTGGCCTAGATGGGTGATGAGATGGCGCAGCCCCTCCAAATCCCGCTTTAGCATGGCGTTTTCCAGAGCGGTTTGGAGAAGTTGAGTTAACTGCTGCGCGGTGTTCAATTGCTCCGCCCTCAACTGTGCACGGTACAGTCCCACGAAGAGCACGAGAAAAACTAGTGAACTCAACAATAATCCGGCTGCAGTTCCCAGGGCGAACTTCTGTTGCAGACTGCCGTTCCATCGAATCATCTAGCCATCCTCCAGGGCATCTGAATCTGCCATATTGGCAGTTTTTAATATTCAGCGGTCGTACTTCAAGTATCGGATGAAGAAAAGTCTCTAACCTCGCAACATTTATTCTCGATCGTTACCAACGCATTACTGATCTCTATAGATTTCGTGAGGAAAACCGCCCAGCGTTCTCGAGCGGGCGATCCTTTCTGCGCTTGGATCTGTCAAAGGGTCAGCATGAAATCTCGAAGAGATCGGCCTCTGCCAGGTTCTCTCCAGATAGATTCTGAGGTTGCGCGTTGCACTGACCAGGCTGGCACAGCACCTGCATTTCCTGTGCCCGAGGAGGATCTCGCTGATGCGCAATCGAATGCCCCTGTTCTTAAGTTCCCTTCTGATCGCATCCGCAGGAACTGCGGCTGCTTATCCGATCGCAGGTCTCCATCCTGACCGGCGGCCGGCAGGTGCACCTGTGGTACACACTGTGCAGAAGGATGCTGCCTGGTATCGACGCGCTTTGACTGGCATCAGCCGACCCTATCCTGAAAGCCTCAGGTTCCTCAGGGACCAGGGGAATTGGTATACCCCCTTCAACCGGCCGGGGATGCGTGGCCGGTATGACCTCCGCGGATGGTATCGGCAGTAGTCGAGTCATCCGTATTTCTCAACAGCCAATCGAGGATGAGTATGAAGATGCAGCTAAAGAAAACCGTAATGGCTACGCTGATGGGGCTTGCTCTGACCAGCAGCGGAGCCTTGGCTATGGGCGGCATGTCCGGCATGTCTGGCATGGGCGGCATGTCCGGCATGTCTGGCATGGGCGGTATGTCCGGCATGTCTGGCATGTCCGGTAACGGTGGTTGGGTGTGCACCCAGTGGACACGCGTTGGCATGACTGGCATGTCCGGCATGGGCGGCATGTCCGGCATGGGCGGCATGTCCGGCATGTCTGGCATGGGCGGCATGTCTGGCATGGGCGGCATGTCCGGCATGGGCGGCATGTCTGGCATGGGCGGTATGTCCGGTATGGGCGGCATGTCCGGCATGGGCGGCATGTCCGGCATGTCTGGCATGGGCGGCATGTCTGGCATGGGCGGCATGTCCGGCATGGGCGGCATGTCCGGCATGTCTGGCATGGGCGGCATGTCCGGCATGGGCGGCATGTCCGGCATGGGCGGCATGTCCGGCATGGGCGGCATGTCTGGCATGGGCGGTATGTCCGGCATGGGCGGCATGTCCGGCATGTCTGGCATGGGCGGCATGTCCGGTATGGGCGGCATGTCCGGCATGGGCGGTATGTCCGGCATGAGCGGCATGTCCGGCATGGGCGGCATGTCCGGCATGTCTGGCATGGGCGGCATGTCCGGTATGGGCGGCATGTCCGGCATGTCTGGCATGGGCGGCATGTCCGGCATGAGCGGCATGTCCGGCATGGGCGGTATGTCCGGTATGGGCGGCATGTCCGGCATGGGCGGCATGTCTGGCATGGGCGGTATGTCCGGCATGTCTGGCATGTCCGGTAACGGTGGTTGGGTGTGCACCCAGTGGACACGCGTTGGCATGACTGGCATGTCTGGCATGGGCGGCATGTCCGGTATGGGCGGCATGTCCGGTATGGGCGGCATGTCTGGCATGAGCGGCATGTCCGGCATGGGCGGCATGTCCGGCATGTCCGGCATGTCCGGTATGGGCGGCATGTCTGGCATGGGCGGCATGTCTGGCATGGGCGGTATGCGCTAATCCTGATGCCGAGGACACAGGGAGGTGTCCCCAGGGAGCGATGCGATGAGCCCAGAGTCACAGCAGCAGTTATCGGCCTTTTGTCAGGCAGTGCGAGAAGATCTGTTGCTGCTCGCTTTGTTGCACGATCGGGAGTTG
>JALWWO010000019.1:219971-465393 GCA_027078745.1 Chromatiaceae bacterium | reverse complement strand
GCCCCAACCATAGGGCCCGCCCCACCGATGGTACCGATAATAATAGTCGTCGTCATGATCCCCAAACCAACGGCTTGGGTTCATGATGTCGAACACGCCCGCAGAGGCAGTCGCTGAAGGCAGCAGAGTGCTCGCAGCCCAGGTAGAAACTGCTAGAGAAAGGATCGCAATCTTTTTCATCGGTCTTCCTCCAAAGGAGAAATGAAACTCCGGATCAGTATACATCAGAAGCCATCGCGGGCGGACGGGCCGCCTCGGTCGGGTTACAATCTCGCTCGACACAGCCGTCCATCATCCCACGTTTCCTATTTAGGTAGATTCCCATGAAAGCACTGTTCTCCCTCCTCTTGTTCGGTCTATGGTCGCTCTCTGCACTCAGTGCAGAATATGAATCCACCCTGCTGGTGCAAACGGGGAAGTTGCGGGAAAGCGATCTCATCATCCGCACCATCTCCGACCTAGAGAGCAATAAAATTTGCTTAGCCTTCTATGTGCGCACTCAGGGCACCAGCGCCCAGATCACCTGCTACGATGCCACAGGTGGATTCCGGTCCAACATTAACCAGGTAGCCTTCTTCAAGGAAGGCAAGCTCATCGTGCGGAAGGTCAAGGACTATGAAAACCATGTGTCCTGTCTCGTGGCCTATGTGAGCACCCCGGGCACCGCCCCCGCCATCGATTGCTATCAGAGCGCCAAATCCTCCGATGACAGCATCGTGCGCGGGGGACATCTTCGGGAAGGCGATCTGGAGATCTATCGGGTCATCGAGCCGGACAGCAGTGAAACCTGCCTGATCGCCTATGTGCGCTCTGGCGGCACCTCGCCCTCCCTCCTCTGCTATCCCACCCAGGGATTGCCAGGGGATGGTAATTTGGTGCAAACCAGCCGATTGCGAGAAGGGGATCTGGTGGTGCGCAAGATCATTGATCAACACAACAACAAGACCTGCCTCATCTCCTATGTGAGCACTTTGGGTACTTCTCCCCACTTCCACTGCTTCGACGAGCAAGTGCGGCGCTGAAGAGCCACGCTGCTGCGGACCAGGTCGAATCCCGCCCATGGCGCAGTCCTATATCCACGGCTACTCCCTCGAGGAACAACGGCGGCTCATCGAACAAGCGGCCGTGTTAGCCCCGCAGGTCCATCGGGGGCTGGATTTCTCTTCGGGAAAACGGCTGCTGGAGTTGGGCTGCGGCACGGGCGCAGAACTGCGTTACCTCCGCGCCCATTGGCCTTATCTAAAACTGGTGGGGATCGACCGGCATGGTCCTTCCCTCGCCAGTGCACGGAATTATCTGGCCGGAGAACCCATAGACCTGATTCAAGGGGAAGGGGCTGCTTTGCCCTTTCCTGACCGAAGCTTCGATTTCGTCCTGATCGTCTGGGTACTGGAACATGCCCATGAGCCGGAAGCCTTGTTGCGGGAAGCTCTGCGGATACTCCGACCAAAGGGCAGACTTATCTGCACAGAAGTAGACAATGCGACCCTGCGCATAGCACCGAAGTCGCCGGTCATCGAAGACTGGATCAGTCGATTCAATCGAGTACAGCAAGATTCTGGCGGTGATCCCTATGTGGGCCGTCGGCTCGCAAGCCTGGCACGGACCCTGGGTGCGTGCCGGATCCACACAGAAACCCTGCCGATCCTGTCCACACAGCGAGAACCAGAACGGCGGGAAGAAATCCTTACCTATTTAGAGAAGCTCCTGCTATCCGCTAGCGAAGCCCTCATTCGTGCCGGAGAGATACAGGTTTCCCAAGTCGAGGCGTTGCGCGTTGCTTTTCGCCAGCTTCGGGGTGCACCTAATGCAGAAGCCCGCTACTTCGCCGTGCGCCTGTGCTGCCAACCCAACCAACCCTGAGCTTCCTTGGGGAAAACCCTGAAGGTGCCTGTCGGATGGAGTACACTCTCGCCTAATCCGGCAGCAGTATGATGAGACCGGTACTCCGCAGCAACCTCTATCCTCACAGCAAACGTAAGGAGTTGTTACCCATGTCCGAACCGAAGTCGCCCTCGGTCGCTCGGCCGCTGAGCTGGGTGTTAGCAATTCTTGTCATCGGCCTGATTGCCCTGCTCCTCTGGTATCACAAAACCGTGCAGAAGGAGCTGGAAACCCGTGACACAGCCCTTGCCCAGACCCAGGAAACACTTCAGCAGACCCAAACTCAGCTCACCCAGGCTCAGGAAAAACAACGAGTGCTGAATGCGGAAATCCTGCGGCTTCAAGAAGCCCATCGCACGAGAGAAAGCGAACTGCAAAACCAAATTGCCGAGAAACGGGGGATGATCACCAGCCTGAAGGAACAAATGCAGGCGGATCGGGAACATTATGAACGGACCCTAGCCGAAGAACGCAAACAGGCTCGGGAAACCTATGCCGCCCTGGTCCGAAAGCATGAAGCAGCGCTGGGGAAAATCGCATCGTTACAGCAAGACATTCAAGCGCTGCATCAGGCAGCAGAGGAAGCGAAACAGGCCCATGAACAGGCCCTCGCCCAGGCGGAACAAGCTCACGAACGCGCCCTGGCAGAAGCCCAGGCGGCGGCAGAAGCTCGAATACAGGCGGTGCAGCAGGAACTGAACGGCAGGATCGAACAATACCGCATCTCTTTGGAAGGCAGCGATCCGGAACGCGCCGCCCAACTCGACCAATTCCTACAGAATGAACGGAGATTAACAGCCCAACTTGCGGAGACAGAACAGGCCCTCGCCGAGGAACGAAGCGCTAAAGCGGATCTGGAAGCGCGCCTAGCCGAGTCCAGACAAGCCAATGAGCACCTGAGACAGCAGCTTGCGAAAGCGGCGCAAAGCATCGAACAGCTGCAACAGGATCTCGCCGCAACCCAGCGGGACTATCAAGCCCTGCAGGCCCGGTATGAACAAACCACTGCAGCGCTCCAGGCCCAACTGAGCAGCGTTCAGGCTCGTCTGGAAGCGGAGCAATCCGCTCACCTGAGAACCAAGGCAGAGGCTGCTGCGCAGCTCAAAGCAGTCAAAGCAAAAACCGCTTCCCAGCTGCACAATCTCCGAAAAGAGGCTGCAGAGAAACTAGCCGCCGCCCAGAAACAGGCGGCTGCGGAGTTCGCGGCCGCTCAGAAAGAAGCCGCCCTCCGATTGCGCCAGACCAAGGCGGAAGCAGCGGCTAAGCTCAAAGCGGCCAAAGCCAAGGCGGCCTCTCAATTGCTCGCTGCCCAGAAAGCGGCGGAGGAAACCTTAGCCAATACCAAAGCTGCCCACGCCCAACAGATGGCGGAGGCCCGGGCAAACATCGAAGCGCTTCAGCAACAACTGGAAGAGCAGCGCGTTGCCCTGACCGCATTGCAGCAGAAGCATGAAACCATGGTGGCGGAACTCACGGGCAATTTGACGGATACGGAGCGCGCTTTGGATCAAGTACGGGCTGAGTTGCAACAAGCGCGAGCGAGAGAAGAAGAGCTCAACGGTCAGCTCAGCCGGCATCAGTGGTTGATTCGATCCTTAGAAGAAGACCTCAGCGCGACCAAAGAAAAAGCGAAAAAGGCTTTAGCTGAGCAGCGAGCGCTATTCACCCAGTTCTCCGCCCTAGGAGGGCGTTACACAGAACGGGGGATGCTCCTGAGCTTAGCCAATGATGAGCTGCAATTCCGCTCCGGCAGCGCGGAGCTCCCTCGAGAACTGCCTAGCTTGGACCGAATTGCAGAACTGCTCAAAGCTCATCCCCAGCTCAAGGCCCGCATCGAAGGGCATACGGACAGCGCGGGCCGAGAAGAAACCAATCTAAAGCTTTCCCAAGCTCGGGCAGAAGCAGTGCGCAATGCCCTCATCGAGCGGGGAGTTTCTGAAGATCGTCTGATCGCCGAGGGTATCGGGGAAGCACGGCCCATCGCCAGCAATGCCACGGCTGCAGGCCGTCGCAAGAATCGCCGGGTTGAGATCTACATCCTAGAGTAGTTCCAGTACCTAAGCCCCGGCCGCGGTCGGGGTGGAGGAAACGCACATGTATTTCGAATGCTTGGCTACGGATGGCGCAGCGCGGCGAGGCCGATTGCACTTCGATCGGGGGATCGTAGACACTCCGGCCTTTCTACCCGTGGGCACCTATGGCACGGTCAAATCCCTGACCTCAGAAGAGCTGAAAGCACTGGGGGCGCAGATGATCCTGGGCAACACGTTTCATCTCATGCTGCGCCCGGGTCCGGAAGTCATCGCAGCCCATGGCAGCCTACACAGGTTCATGCATTGGTCTGGACCGATTCTGACGGACTCCGGCGGATTTCAGGTCTTCAGCTTGGGCAGTCTGCGGACGATTCAGGAAGAAGGGGTTCGATTTCGGTCGCCCATCGATGGCAGCGAGCATTTCCTCAGTCCGGAAGCATCCATGCACATGCAACAGGTGCTGGGATCGGACATCTTCATGGTTTTCGATGAGTGCACCCCTTACCCCGCCACCCATGCCCAAGCGAAGGCTTCCATGGAGCGCTCCCTTCGCTGGGCCAAGCGCAGCAAGGCAGCCCATGGCAACCATTCCGCCGCCCTGTTCGGCATTGTGCAGGGAGGTATGTATGCGGATCTGCGGCGCATCTCTCTGGAAGAACTGCAAGAAATCGGTTTCGACGGCTATGCGCTGGGCGGTCTCTCCGTAGGGGAACCGGAAGCAGACCGGCTCCGCATCCTAGACCATCTCGCCAACCGGCTGCCCGCCCAGCAACCCCGCTATCTCATGGGTGTGGGCAAACCGCGGGATCTCATTGAAGCGGTGCGGCGGGGCATCGACCTCTTCGACTGCGTGCTCCCCACCCGCAATGCCCGCAACGGCCATTTATTCACTCGGGAAGGGGTGGTTAAGATCCGCAATGCTATTCATCGCAAAGAGACAGGGCCTCTGGATCCGCATTGCGATTGCTACACGTGCAAACACTACAGTCGCGCCTATCTCCATCATCTGGACCGATGTAATGAGATTCTGGGCGCGCGCCTCAATACCTTGCACAATCTGTACTATTATCAAACCCTTATGCGAGACATCCGAGCTGCCATCGAAGCTGGAAAATTGGAACCCTTTGCCCAAGCCATGATGGCTCGGGAGAAAGGATCATAATTCATACTGACTGAGTTAAGGAGCACGACTTTCCATGCCACAAGATCCCAAACCGCAGCTGCTTCAAGTCTATCCTGTACAAATAGCGCCGGAAGAAAATGAAATCAATTTAGTCGATATCTGGCTCGGTCTTCGCAAACATCGCAAGGCCTTCTTGGGTACCTTTTTTGGAATCTTAGCACTCGGCTTGCTGGTGATCTTGCTGCTTCCAAGAACTTATGAGCTTACCACTGCTCTAGAAATTGGTAGCTCCGATCAATCTACACCGATCGAAAAGCCAGAAACGGTAAAGGCGAAGCTAGAAAATGCATTTATTCCTCTGGTCGTCGGTCAATTTACAGGGGAGCAGCAGGAACCAGAGCAATATGAGGTTCGCGTGCAGATTCCTAAGAAAAGTAGCTTGGTCGTATTGGAGAGCCGGATTGGGGAAACGGAGATCCCTCACTACCAAGAACTACATCGATCCATTGTTTCTGCCCTCGTTTCCGATCATCGAAGGCTACTGGAGGTACTCAGGAAAAAGCTCGAAACCGAATTGGCCGCTGCACGCATTCAACTTGCAGAATTAAAAGATCCTACTACACTCGACGCAATCTTGGATCATCAAAGGAAAGATCTGGCAGAGAAAAAATCGCAATTGGCTAAACTGACCGATCCCGAAATCTTCGGCACAAAACTTCGTGCGCAGGAAAACATCATTAGGCAAAAGGAGAATGATCTGCTTTCCCTTAAAGATGCCCAGAAGGTCTTGGAAGATAAGCTGGCACATATCAGTGCCCAACAGGATCTAGTTCGGAAGGAAATTCAGGCCTTGGAGAAGAGGATTGCAGATGCATTGGAGCTACAGCTGCATGCTACGAGCGGGATTAAAGATGCTTCTAGTGCCATGTCTCAGTTGCTCATCAACAATCAGATCAGCAGTGACCGTAAATGGTTAGTTCGATTGAGAGAACAACTTCATATCGAGCTGGAGAACCGTAGGGCGGAGATTGAAAAGGCGCTTAAAGATAACGCACGCAGTCAGCAACTCGCGCAAGCACAGATCGAACAGGCCAAAGGGGTGCTGCAAGCGCTGAGGAAAACCAACCTTCTAGAACAAATGCGCCTCAAAGCTGCCATCGCAGAGATTGAATCTACTATTCAGAAGCTGATCAATGATCAGCAGCGGAAGATTCAACGACAACAGGAAAATGTAGCAGAACTGCTGAACCGACTTGATAATTTCGTGGAAACTCGGGCAGTCGTTCCTCCAACCCGATCTCCGGAGCCTGTTTCCTTATCCAAAAAGACGCAAGTTTTGCTCTTAATTTTCTTAGGAGTCATCTTTGCCCTCTTTGCTGTATTGATCGCCGAATTCCGGGATCGAGTTC
Source organism: Chromatiaceae bacterium (assembly GCA_027078745.1). Lineage (GTDB taxonomy): Bacteria > Pseudomonadota > Gammaproteobacteria > Chromatiales > Chromatiaceae > JALWWO01. The sequence goes on along the minus strand of JALWWO010000019.1, from coordinate 458,944 downwards.
ATGCGAAGGAAACCCAGATCAGCCCCTAGACATGTCCTTGCCCGGTTATTCCGTTTTTCATGCTTTCCACGCTGCAATCCTTTCCTTGATGGGAAGTGCCGTCCTGCTGATCGCGGGTTTTATCCTCTATCAGGTTCCTAACCTAGGAGCCTCGACGGTGGAACCTCTCGTATTTCGGGGCAGCACCTTGCGTCTGCTGATCGGTCGTGGAAACTGGGAGGGAGATGCCTTAGTGGTCAGGGCTTTGGATCAGCGAGGGGATGGGGTGATTGTGGGGTCGAGGCATCTCATAACTGCTGCCGACTTCCCCTTTCTGCACTATGTCATCGCCGGAAGGAATCCCCGGTTAGCAGTAGTGTTCTACTGGGTGAGGAGGGATCAACCCAGGAAAACCTATTTCGCTCCCCTCCCTTGGAAAGGGGATCAGCCGATGATCTATCGCTTGGAAAAACAGGAAGAGTGGCGGGGGGAAATCCTTGAATTCGGTATCAGCTTGCAGGGAGATCTTCGGGGACAATCTCTGATCATTCAAGAACTAACCCTGCAACCTCCCACTATAGAAGCTCTGCTCAAAAGCGTCTGGGCGGAATGGACGGCTTTCACAGGTTGGCAGCCTTATTCCATTAATACGGTCTTTGGCACTGCAAGGCAATCGCTGATTTCCCCGGTGTTAGCAGCTGTGGCATGGATAGGGCTTGCAGTGATACTGCTTCTAACTTGGTGGTTTTTTATTGGAAAAAGGGGATCTGCGAAAACACAGCAGAATACCCCTACGCTAGGGTTTACTTTTGCTATCGCTTTTTTGTTCGTCTGGCTTCTCTTAGATGCTAATTGGCAGTGGAAGCTCTGGCAACAGCATAAGGAAACTTGGCATCTTTTCGCGGGAAAGAGCCATCGGGAACAACATTTGGCCGCAGAAGATGCGGCGCTGTATCGCTACGCCGAACAGCTGAATGCATCCGTTCCCCAAAAACACTCCGGTCGTCTGTTTATTATCCAAAATAAATGGCAAAGCTATCAGCGCCTTAAAATACAATACTATTTGTTGCCCTATAATAGCTACAATTATGGAAACCATCCCTCCCGATTTCTGCAAGGCGGGGATCTGTTGCTCGCACTCAATCCCTTGAACAACCTTTATTATGATTTTATCGCCCAGCGACTTCATTGGGGGAAAAACAAAGCGGTGCGTGCCACTCTATTACACCGCGCCCCATTGGGAAGTTTCTATCAGGTCCATGAGAATCGCTTTTTGCTCCAGCAGGTTTCCATCCATCATGGCGGCAGGCGGCTGGACACCCAAGGTCGCATTCTGAATAATCCATTAATCTTCTCAGGGATTCCGACCCAGGTCGGACCCGATCCCGGCGTTGTAGCCATCTACCGGGATCAAAAGGGAAACCTGCGCATCCGCTTTCAGGAATGGGATTATCGAGACGATCTCCACGCCACAGAATCTATTGCTGTGCTCTTGGCGAAACCCGGTCGTTATGTCATGAAAGATGGGTCGATCTGGGAAATCGGTTTGCTCAGAACACGGGAAAGCAACCGCTGGCAGGAAGGGAAATTCCGCCAACCCTTCTCCAGCCCGCCCCATCTGTTTCTCATGCCCCAACAATCCTTGCCCGATCTCGCGTTGGTACCCAGAGCGAAAGAGATTGATGCGCGAGGATTCCGCTATCGGTTGGACAGCCAGGAATCCAAGGGAACGGTCGCTATCGATCTGCCCCTTGCCTATCTCGCGGTTCAGGCCCCGAGATCTTGGGGATGGATCGCCATCGATGGCCGGATGATCCCCTATCAAATCATGCGTCAATCTATCGATACCCAGTGGAACACCATTCACAGCTTCCAAGTTCGTTTACAGGAAGAGCAGTCCCGAGATCCAGAAACCCAACATGTGCCTGAACAGGTCGATCTGCTGATCCTAGGTCGTGATGCGCTGTTCGGGCAGATCGTATCCGCAGCAGAGGAAGATACCGTCAGCCTGCGAAGGCTTCCCAGGAAACAGCCATGAATGGGATACTCGGTCTGATCGTTGCCTTGCTGTTGCCCGGATTGCTGGGATTTGCTTGGCTGCATCGCTTCTGGCGGTCGGGACATCCCGCCGCTCGCCTAGGCTATGGATATCTGCTAGGCGTACTGATTACAGTACTCGTTATCCAGGCTTGGAGCTACGCGGGGCAATCGATCCGGTTCTTACCCCTAGCACTGATCTTGTCAGCGCTCACGCTATTTCCCTTTTTGCTCCGCTCCCGGCCCCAACTTCCCACCCCACCCATGCAGAAGTTCGATACTGCTTGGCAAGCCGGAATCTGGTGGTTTTTTCCAGGCTTACTCCTCATCCGATTCAGCGGGCTGCTTCTCGAAGAGACCCTGCTACCGCTCTATCCTTGGGATGCTTGGATGAACTGGGCACCCAAGGCCAAGGTATGGTTCTCTCTTAAAGAGTTAGCGCCCTTCGTGTCCTACCGGGAATGGCCTGAGCAGAGCTTGCAGCGCGGGGCCTATACGTTGGGTAATCCGAATGCCTCCGAATATCCCCCTTTGGTTCCCCTGATTCAGTTCTGGACTGCCCTAGGCCTGGGCGCATGGCGGGATAACTGGATCAATCTGCCTTGGGGGCTGTGCGCTCTCGCCTTCTACCTCCTGTTCTACGGGCAATTGCGCGCACTGGGGCTTCCGCCTGTGGTCGTCATGGTGGCGAGCTATCTGCTGTTCAGCATGCCCTATCTCAACACCCATGTTGCCCTCGCCGGCTATGCGGATCTCTGGATGGCGGCTTATTACAGCGCGGCAATACTCGCCTTGTTGCATTGGAGCTTGACGGGGTCCCGCACCCAACTAGGTCTTGCATTGCTCATGGCTTTTGCGGGCGCGCTCACCAAACGACCTGGCATCATCTGGGCAGCGACCTTGCTGCCCGGACTGCTGCTCAGCCTGCTTCCCCTGCGATTCCGACCGCTATTCTTGGGCATTCTGGTCGCAGCCATCGCCCTGTTCTGGTTCTACGGGGGCATCGCTTGGGAATCCAGTACAGGGCAGCAATGGATACTGACCCCTGAACGGATTCAGATTCCCGGCTTAGGGGGATTTACATTAACCTATCATCCCGTCGGGTCCTATTTCATAAAGAACGATCTTCTTTGGGATAATTGGCATTTGCTCGGCTGGCTGTTGCTCTTCTCGTTGCCCTTATCCCTGCTCTATGGTCTTTGGAATCCTCGGCTCCTGCCAATCACAACGACCCTATTAAGCGGTCTTGTTTTCCTCTTTGTCGTATTTTTCTTCACAAGGCATAATCAGTCTGCAATAGATTCCACAACCATCAATCGAGCTACTTTCCATATTCTTCCGGCATTGTTTACCTTTATCTTGGTATCTGGTTGGGCATGGCGAAAACAAAGAAATATCCGATTCAAAACAGCGGGTGAATAAACCCGCTGGCGGCAGTGGAGTTGAGCAAAATCTTTTATTTCTTTCTAAAGAGTCGCCTTGTGATTTTACGCAGCAAAACGTAAGTACGGGATCCACCTTGGTATGGAATCAGCCCGCTCCTTAGGGTTTTCTGGTCTGCAGGCACACATTGATAGGTTTTAAAATCAGGGAATCTAGGTGGACCGTCAAAGGTTTTCCGGGCGATCAACATAGCATCTGCACAGGTTTCACTGTACCAGTCAATATGGTGCTTGCTGGGTGCACAGTTTGTGTGCACATGTAGGGGTTCTATCCCAACATATCTAGCTAAGGCGATCATCCCATCGGAAAGAAAACGATAGCAATCCACTGGATACCTGTGTTCTGCAAACCCACTTGGCGCAATTAAACATAATAGGCCATCTTTTTTGAGTACCCGAGTCATTTCCTCCATTGTCTTCCAGAAGAATTCGATATGTTCGAATGCTTGCCCAGAAATTACTATATCAAAGCTATCTGATTCGATCGAATCCCAATTATATGGATTTTCGAGCACAATATCCACATTGGGGCCCGCTTCCAGATCAAGTCCGAAGTAACGATATTTCGGCTCATTGAATAGAGGCTTATAGGAGCCGTTCACATCATAACTCCCTACATCAAGCACCTTTAATTCATTACGAGGTATTTCTGAGGCATAATGATCGATAAACCATTGCATTCGAAGAATAGAGCCGTTATGCATGTTAATACCTTCTCAAGTCAATGATTCCAACGCATTCAACGCATTGACCAGTATTCCCGCATCAATAGCCAAAGAAATTGACTATTGGTTGTCAGATAACGCTTCCACATCCTGCCAGGTTCTTGAAGCACCCGATAGAACCACTCTAAGCCAGCCTTCTGCATCCATTCCGGCGCACGGCGGGTTTTTCCCGCCACAATGTCAAAGGTGCCGCCCACCCCCATGGCGAATTTCACCCCCAAGCGATCCCGCCAGCGGTGGATAAACTGCTCTTTTTTCGGAGAACTAATCCCCACGAACAGCATGGAAGCGTCGGATTGCCGGATCTTTTCCACGACGGCTTCCTCATCTTCCCAGAAATAGCCATGATGGTAGCCAGCGATGCACAATTGAGGATATTGTTTTTGGAGATTGTTCACGGCCTGACGTATTACCGTCTCCCGCGCGCCGAGCAAGAACACCCCTTCATTTCGCGCGATGGCCAGTTGCAGCAAGCGGAAGAACAGGTCGATGCCTGCCACCCGCTCGGGCACTGGATGCCCCAGAAGGCGCGCCCCCCAAACCACGCCCATGCCGTCGATGTTGATAAGATCACAGCGCGAAACCGCTTCCCGCAGATCAGGATTCCTTCGCATATTCACCAGCTTGGCCACATTGACCACCACATGTTGCACGAAGATACCCGCATCCATACGGCGGGCGATTTCCGCCAAGGTCTGTTCCATGGTCCAAGGATCCATGTCCACATCCATAAATCGGATGCGGGGGGGATTAGCCGTTTGCATGGCTTTGATCCTGATACCAGAGCGCGAGCATCAAAAGGGAAAAGATCTGGCGGCTGCGATCTGGGCGAGCCTTACTATGCTGCCGCCAAAGGCGTTCAACCCCTCGCCGTTCTAAAATATCTTCCAGACCTTCCAGCAGGTGCTGTTCAACCCAAGGTTTCCAACGAGTGCGCGACCAAGCGCCGAAGGGTACCTGAAACCCTTTTTTCGGACGATGCACGATTTCCCTAGGCAGATAGCCTTCCGCCATGCGCTTGTGCAGTACCTTGCCTTGCCGCCAGCGAATGCGATATTCGATGGGCAGGGATTCCACGAACTGGACTAGATCCAAATCCAGCATGGGCACCCGCGCTTCCAAGGAATGCGCCATGGCGATCTTATCGCCATAGAGCAGCAGATCATCGGCGAGATTCATGCGGGCATCCAACCGCATCATGCTTTCCACGGGGGAGAGGGTGCCGGCTTGGGCAACCCATCGCAGCCAAGCACGGATCTGCGCTTCCGCCCCACCGTCTTCTGCATCGCCCAGCAACCAGCACCTTTCCGAAGGAGAAAATAGAGCGGCTGCGGCTAAGATTTGTTTGGCAGCGTCCGATTGAGCCAAGGTGCGCAAGCCTCGCTCGGCAGCATCGGGCAATCCAGGCAGAAAGCGGGCGAGCCAAGCGGCGGGCTGAAACAGCCAGGGAAAAGGCAATGCCCGGCTCAACAAACCCACCTGATACCGAAAATACCCACCCCAGGGTTCATCCGTACCTTGACCGGTCAGTACCACCGTAACCGATGCTCGGGCACGAGCTACTAGATACCACATGGGCAAGATAGAGGTCGTGCCGAGCGGTTCCTCCACTGCGCGGACGATTGCCGGCAAGGCTTCCCGCAAGCCTTCCGGCGTTACCTGAACCGAATGGAAGGGGAGTCCGAGCACCCGCGCGGTATGGGCGGCGTCTTCGATTTCACACTCAGCATGTTCCTGTCCAAATCCCACGGTAAAACAGGGCGGTTCTGCGCCGGCATCTCGGGCCATCGCTGCCACCAACGCGGAATCCACCCCGCCGGAAAGCAGCACCCCCACCGGCACATCGGAAAGCAATTGCCGTGCGATTGCTGCGCCCAAGCGTTCCCGATAGATCCCAACCGCTTCCTCAAAACTGCCTTGAAAGCGCTCCCGTACCGGCGCGATATAGCGCCGCGATTCCTGACCGCCGCTTTCCAAATCTACTCGAAGTATCTGACCGGGCGGCAGTCGCTGAATACCCGCCCAGAGAGTAGCGGGCGAGGGCACATAGCGGAGGCTTAAGAACTGGCGTAATCCTGCATCGCTGATCTGATTGCCTAAACCGAGAAGCCGAAGCACCCGGACTTCCGAAGCAAAGATCAGACTTCTGCCTTCCCGAGCATAATAGAGCGGCTTGATGCCAAAGGGATCTCGCGCGAGATAGAGCTGCCCTGCTCGGCAATCCAAGGCGGCGAATGCAAACATGCCGTTGAGTTGAGCCAGGGTACTTTCCATCCCCTGAGCGGCCAGCAACTCCACCAAAGTTTCCGTATCCGAATGGCCGCGAAAGGGACCTGACAGCGATCGGCGCAAATCGAAATGATTGTACAGCTCACCGTTGAAGCTCACCCACCAGCGCCCATCTCGGCTCTGCATAGGCTGATGACCTGCGGGGGAGAGATCTAAAATGGCCAAACGAGTATGACCAAGCCAGACCTTGCGGCCAGCTACTTGTATTGCTTTCAAATCGTGACCATCCGGCCCTCGATGGTGCAACGATGCAAGCAATGCAGGCTGGAGGGTTCGATCGATGGAACCTAGGATGCCGCACATCTAGGAGATTCTCTGGTTGCCGATTTCTATTTTCTCATCTCCGCGAATCTGGGCATCCAGCCGGGCGCGCTGGTACCAAAAGGGTACGATGCCCCAGCGCAGGAAATGCTTGCCCCAGCGCCTTCCCAGCAGATCGATCTTGCAGTACCAATCCCCATTCCTGCGGAATCGGGCCTCCACCTGAGATGCAAATAGCTTTGCCCGATCCAGTTCCCCGAAATCCACTAACAGTCCAAGAAATTCTGCTTGGTCGTACAGATCCCAGCAGAAAGGGTCCCGATGGGCACGCGCTGCAAATCGACGGCACAACCTTGCCTGCCCATCGAAGAATGCGTTCTGAAGGAATTGCCATCCCTGATGGATGGCCGGTTCCACCAAATCGGTCAGGCTGGGAAGCAATTGCTTTACCTTTCTCAGATTCTTCACCACAAAGCAGGAATGGAAGCAGTCGATGAAGTTACCTGGCTCCCGATCCGCATAATAGAACCAGGCTCCATTGCTTGCTTGCTGGTGAACTACCCAACGGGCTAGCCGCTCTGCTCTGTGCTCGGCTTCCTTCCGCCGTGCTTCCTTGCCGTAGATCGCATGTAGGGCATAGGCAAAGGCCGCGTAGCTGTTTGCGTTGACTACGATGCGCGGTTCTGCCACGGGTGCATAGGAAAGTGCCAGATCATCCTGCCCTTCCTGCATGATTTGGAGGGATGCTAGGAATCCCCAAGTTCCGTGGAATAGGCGCATCGCCGGATCGCAGAGTTCCGGCCATTCGGACAGGACGAGCAGCGCTTCCATGACATAAGGTGTATGGGTAACAAAGGGAATTTCCGGTCCATACAGACCATTTTTAGACATCCAAGGGAAGCCCAGCCCCCAACCCCAAACTTCGTCCTCCCGCTGCCAAGCCAGATCTTGGAGCGCCTGTAGCACCTTTGTGCGTGAATCTGGATCCTGTGTGCCTTGAATCCTTGCTCGCAGGCATTCCTGCGCCACAACGATAGGGTAAGTTCGAGGTTTACCGTTCAGCGCCCAGCGGCTGAATTGAGGAAAAAGCCAATCCGCTAGCCCGATGGCAACGGCACCTACTTTACCGGAGAAAGAACCTTCATAATAGCGGCGGCGTGCGGCTACGCCCCAAGGAGAAGACCAGAGATCATAGGGATCATAGGTTGGCATTATTGGTTAATTTTTCTAATAGCCATCCAAGATTTTACCATCCCCATGGATTTTTCCGGAATGATAAGGGATTCCGGAAATAGCTTTTGAAATTCGCTTCTCGAAAGAAGATGAAAATCTGGAGCTGTCTTCTTGACCCAGAAACGGTTAGTCCATTTGATTAGAGGCACCTGTAATCTCCGTGGGATAAATCCGAAGAACGGCAGCCATGTATGCGACTCAACAATGAAGTATTTGTTTGGTGTTTGTACAAAGTATCCCTTTCCCACCCTTGCTAACTCATTTGCGAAAGCCTCTTGATGAGAACTTGATAACAGAGAAAACCTATTTCCAGAAAGGATCTTGTAAACTTCATCTTTCGGAACAGTAACATGCTCTATAACACTAGAACAATACACAATATCAAAGAACCGATCACCGAACGGCAGAGCTTTATCCTCTTTGAGATAGACCGGAGTAAATCCATATCTGACCGCGCCGGCAGAAATCAAGTCTCGATCTATATCTGCAATGTAAATATTTTTTGGGTTATACGAGAGTCCATCCAGCAAAAAATAGATCGAAGAGCCGTCTTCCGAACCAAGATCCAGAATTTTTGTATGTGCATCCACAGGAAAATAGTTGCGGAATATTGCTCGTCTCTTTGCACGAGCAGTAAGCCTATATTGTTTAACCCACTGCTTGATCAGATTTTTCACTTGCTAGCCTCGTATTAGAAAGCACCAAACTTATTGTTTTTCGTGATACTCTTTCTTGAAACAGTTTTCACTGTGTAGTCATGCCATCTATAACCACTCGCCATGACCCATGCTATTACACATTCTATCAAGCTTAGAATCTAAGTAGCCATCGCCAAATCTTCATCAAGAACACAATCAATCTAGCACTAAATTCCTTTGATCTTTTTCGGTTCATAATAGGATCAAAACGAATCGCACCCTGCTTCCGCAAACGATTTGCGGTAATCAAGTGCCCTACTGAGAATGCGGACTGTTCTTTTAAGTGAAACTCTGCCTTCGATAAATCAATTTTAGCCCAGCGTCCTATGGACTTCAGAACAATTCTCGGATCGGCAACTAAGTCTTCATAGCGAAGCAGATAAATCTGCTGTTTATCTAATAAAAAACTAGCCATCCGTAAAGAAAATAATGTAACCATATAATAGAAAAGAACTGCCAATGGACGCTTAGGCAGTTGCTCATCCTCATTTGGTTTCTGAAAAGAAGCCATCAACCCTTCTGGATCTCGGGTCAGGCAGAGTACCCATAAATCAATTCCCTCCATACGGCCCAGCGCTAGGGCACGACCAGCATATTTGGAGGAATCCACAATAATAGCTGCTTCGGTGACTTCACGAATTGCCTGTAGCAAGGCCAGATTATACTTAGTATAGCGTTCTCGCTCCTTACTACCCAACAAACCAAAGCACTGGCGGAAAAAACCAGGGTGCCAATCAACGGACCTTTGCAATTTTTCCCAATCCTCGTAAAGGGTTTTAGGAATCCCTAAGACTTCCTGAATCCTTCCCCATACTGGACATTTCTGAAAGGATGTACCGCAGGAACAATCCTTATGTGCAATTAGCCCGTCCTGTACTAAATAGCTGAGTTCCCCCGCACCAAAGGCATCCTTAGTCTGCGCTAAAAGGATTTCTAAAATGGTGGAACCGCTGCGAGCCGTGCCCATGATATAGAGCAGGCGGATAGGCGGTTTATCTTGGCTCATCATACATCGCTAGCCATTCCTGAAAGGTTGAAAATCTCAACCCCGACCGTTTCACCCAATCCAGATAAACCCGGAGTGCATTTTCCGAAGCTTCGGTAAAATTCTTAGTATGTGCAATAGCTACGATAGGCAAGGGTATTTCTGAAACCCCTTCATGGCTATTGATCCATTGTTGTGTAACCTCGATGAGTATATCTGCCGGCATGGTAGAGAGGTCTAACATTACTTGACCCAATCGCATTAACTTGGATCCCTTTCCTCGGATACGCTCGAATAAGCGATCATCTGCAATTTGGTAAGAACCCCTACAGTTTGGCGCAAAACCCCCCTGTATTTTTCTGGATTCTCTCCAAGCTCGGAAATGGCGAATGCGATCAATTCTTCCCGTTGCAATCGGCACTTCGAGAATTCCAACGGGTTCCGCTTTGCAAACATCCTCTTGAACCGGCCAGAAAGGTAGCCTAGGCACTTGGCGAAAATCGTTCCATTCCAGCCTCGATCCATTCCAGAATCCCGGTGCCACTGTGGAATCGATCTTAAAACCAGAGTCCTGTAAAGCGTTCAAGACAGTCTTAGCAGGTTGGATGCACCAACCGCCAGCTCGGAAAGCAATACAGAGAAAACCTGCTGAAGAAACTTTGGTTTCCAGCCAATTCTTTCCCTCTTGAATCAGGGAATGGACCTGATCCCATGGAAGATCGCCGATGCGCCAGCGTTTTTCATCCACTTTCCAAGTAGCGGTCTTCCGGTCATAGGTCGCATCGGCCCATTGGGGATGGATATGAAGTTGCGCATCATGTCCACGGCTAACGGCTTGCATGATCTGAATGCCTGGTCGCTCTTCCCTGAGTCCATTCTCCATCGCCATGAATTCCGTTGTATCTACAAAAAAGGTAATTGGTGCAGAAAAGTCTTCTGCGATACGCATAATGCGTTCAGCCGGATCGAGGACACAATGGGAAATGCAACCCAGTCCATTGCCAAAGACTTCATAATCTACGGTTAAGATAAGATGAGGGGATCTCATGGGTTGGTGATCTCTTCTAGCATCGATCGAATCGACTGACCGACCTTTCGAGCGCTGAACTGGTCTATGACCCAACGCTGTCCAGATTTGCCCATGCGCTGTCGCAGATCAGGTGCCATCAGCGAACGGATCGCTTCCGCTAATTGCTTGGGATCTTTCTGTTTGATCAGTAGGCCACAGCGACCATGGGGCACCACATCGGAAATAGGCCCCCCGTCTAACGCAATGACAGGTAATCCGTTCGCCATCGCTTCTAAATAGATCATTCCAAAAGAATCGTAATCGCTGGGTAAACAGAATAGATCTGCCTGATCGAACAGCCTTTGTTTTTCCTCATCCACTACCCAACCTGCAAATGCTATCCTAGAAAAAATCCCTAGCTCACTTGCCCGATGCTTAATTGCATTTAGCTGATCTCCATCTCCTGCCACAATCAACCGCACAGATTTCGGCAAGAATGCAAAGGCTTCTACGACGAGATCCACCCCCTTCCCGGGTACGATCCGAGCTAGTGTTAATACTGTAAGTGGAAAATCCTTTGGCCTTACAAGGACTTTCTTTGAAAACGCCCGCTGTTCCCAATCCGGTGGCAGCGGATTGGGAATCACAAACATTTTCTTCTGAATCCCTGCGCCTAACAATCGTTTCTGCCACCAGAGGGTGAGTACCCCTAAGGCGGATGCGGGAGCAATTGCCAATTGAAAGAAAAATCGCTGCCAAGGATGACGGAGATATCGATCTATTGTAAGTGTATGTAACTGCATCACAGCCTTGGCACCTAGTAGACGGGAAAGGGCTAGTAGAATTCCCTCCCTTGCCAAAGAGATACCAGCACCAGGATGACTGTACAGGATAACCGATCGACCGGAAAAACGATTGGTGAGGATATGCCCTCCGATCTTAGGCAATGCTCGTAGCCACCACCACCATTTTCCTCCGACGGCAGTGGGATGATAGGTAGGAATGGACTTATAGGAAATTTGTGCTGTATCCAAGGCGGCGAGATAGCCAGGCAGGGCAAACCCGATTCCTCCTTTTTTAGAACTTGGATCGGTGCCCGTGAGGATTACATAAATTTTATCGGATAACTTTGAATGCATAAGAGTAATTCTTCTTTAGAGAGAAGAAAATAGAAAAATAAGCTGCGATTGCAGTACCTGGTATTGGGGTAACTAATGCGTGTCCTGCAACCGCAGAATGTCCTAAATACACCAGCGTTGTGATTGAAATTAACCCAAATATTGGATCATGGTAAAGGATAAATCTAAATAGAGAGTTTAAAAAATCTAAATAGAGAGTTTAAAAATATGGAAAGAACAAAAAAATGGAAAATAAGAACAAATATAATCCCATAATAACCAAATAAATCGATCCAATCCACTTCTACAAGTCTTCGATCGAAATTTGTAATATTATTAAAATTCTCTGCTACACCGCGCTGGAATGTATCTACACCCTCTCCAAAAATATCATAGATCAAAAATCTTTCCGCGAGATGTTGAAATCCAGCATCTGCTAAACTCATCCGTGGAAACTCACCTTGTGCAATCGTCTCAAATTTCTTTTTCTGATAATCGAATTCCATCTGTTTAGAGAAAAAATAGGTCACCATTGAGACTGCAACAACAATAATTGACAGACCTATAATCCATCTTAATATGTAGCTTCTAGTAGAACTTCCCCAAAATAGGTAGGCTATGGCGCTGATCCCTGCAATGATCACTACAGCAAGTGAGGCACGGGTTCCGATTTGTAAGCAGGCATATATACTTAATATTAGCAAACTAAGTCGAAACCAAGAAAATCGAAAGATGACTAATCGGTAGGTACTTGCCAATAACCCAAGACCGAAGGCAAGCGTTAGATCGTTCTGCGCATGGAAGACCCCAGTGCTTCCAAATGCATAATCCCCATAGGTTTTTTTCTCTATTCCAATGGCTTGAGAAATTAAAAGTGCGATACCTAGTACATAAGCGGTATATTCAATGAATCGAATGACCTTATCCGGATCAACTGAATAGCGCTTGATTAGAATAGATAATAGCCCAGCAACTAATGGCATGTATAAAATTTTAGCATATGCAGTAAATTCAAAAAACAGATCCTGCCCTTGGAAAATACCAATTACCAATCCTGGCAATGAGGATATAATTATGGTCACAATCCAGATCAGTAATCTGCGATCTATGAATTGGGTTCTCATCAATAGGAAATAGATGGAAGCAACGAGCACAAGACCACGAAGCGCGATCCCTGGGCTGACTGGTGTATTCAATCCATATAGCTGCATAGCACCATACAGCACATCTGCAAAGAATAGAAGTGGTAACATAGTAATTAGCCAGAGAGTACTTTTACCTAGATGAGCATAGAAGACTATGATTGAATCGCTTTTCCAGCGCGCTGCACGAATTCCACGAATCAACAGGGGAAAACCCGCCAGCCAAGGTCGCTACCTGCCGCCTGACTTGAGTGGATGATAGGTAGGGATTAAAGGATGCCCGCTGCCTCCAACACCCGAAAATAGCCAGGCAGGGCATAGCCAATCCCACCGCATAGCCAATCCCACCAAGGCGGGAAGCCGGGTTAGTTCCGCTGAGGATGATTTTCATATTCTTTTAAATTCTGAGAGGACGCAACTGAGATTGGTCATTGCCGTATATTTTCTAACTGTGATCTATCCCATAACGCGACACGCCGCTTGTCAAAAAAAGTCCATAAAGGCCCATAATAATCAACAAAATAAACACTATCAGAAACGACGGTTGGAAAATCCCACCCGTATGTATTGAAATTAAGAACCAAGAAGAAAGATAATAACAGAAGAAACCTCCGTACAACAATTTACCCTTGCGCCATCTGCAAACAATACTGATCAAAAACCCAAGAAACATAGAAACAAGCACAACACCAAGCCAGCCACCCACAATATAGGACGACCCGACCACCGATGGTGTTTTTGTGTTTCTGGTTGGCGCATTAATTATTTCATTTACAATATCACCAAAGCTCCTTTGAGAACCAGGCAACACAGTAGAGTAGGATTCGGCCACATAACGCCCATATCCAAACACAAAATCGGAATCCCTTATTTGCTGAAATATTTGAGGCCCCTCCCGAACATTATGAAGAATCGGGTAAAATGGAAAGGCATATTCAGGAAGACCTTCTTTTACCACGACCAAATTATAGAGAGTATAAAAATCACCATACTGATTCATATCTCTATACAAAGCAACCATATTAATCGTGAGAAAAATAATCAGCAAGCCAAAATAACGAGCAACTTTTGAAATACCGCTACGCTTTACATTAGATAATTTTTCTCTTTCGAGGTAAGCCAATCCCAACACACCCAACATAAAAATAGGCAATGTTCTATATAAACTCACCACCCCTAAAACCATATACAAAAATATAAAAACAATAGACGCATTCACCTTCCATCCCCAATGCCAAGCAGAAATGAGCCACAAACACGACACTGAAGCCCCAAAAAGATATATCAATCTAAAAAAAGGCAGGCTATTGTACCGAGACTCAGGGTTAAATATTGGCACATTACCTATTAACAAAAAATCAAAAAGAAATGCAACTAATCCAATAACTACGATCCATAAAGAAATCAGAGTCATCCTCTGAGGGATCCGGACCGGTTGATGACAATCTGGGACGCAACTTTTTGAATCGGCTAATTTACTACGAATCCAAAAACCAAAAAGTTTTTCTTTTTCAACCATCACATCGGCTGCCTCAAAACCGATTTTAGACAGGGTTTTCATGCCGCTATAGAACATATCGCCAATGATCGCTCCCAAGAAGAATCCACTAAAAAATATAATAAAGTATTCTTCGTTTTTCCAGTCAACAAAAGCCCCTCGATCAAAAAAATTCCACCCACCAATCAATCCGTAAAGCAAAAGCACAATAGCAAAAATAACCCTAACATCACCAAAAATGCGGGCCAAACGACTTAACGCCCCGGACAACAGAATAAGAAAAACGATTATTATCTGCCATATAGATTTATCGCCCTCACCCATGAAACCAACAACCAGTCCTATAACCCCAGAGACTGACAAAACCAAGAAAACACAGAAAATTCTCATACCAATCCCATACTAACTAGGACCATGATAATCAAGACCTGTCTCGTCATAACGATTTCATCAGGCACCTTTCGCCCATCTACACTCAAAACCCATCAAAACCATCAATATAATAAAAACATCATGATTTTATATCAGAAACTCCCGGTCACCTGTAAATTATTTTTGATTATAGATTGGGAATTCATCCGCCTTCTGTACAAATTTCAGTCTAAATTCCTTTGTAATCAATGTATTGATTTGTATTTCAGCGGGAATTGTTGATTTTATATAGACATACATTTCAATCAGCATCGCCATAATGCGATCCTGCGCTCCAACAAAACCTCAAGTTCAACAATAGACTCCTCATAAAAATGCATCATTATTTCTTTGACACACTGTGAGAACACAGGCTTAGAACGCTCCACATGATTGATTTTATTAATCCCTCTACGAATATATTGACGAGCCGCAAAAGGGATTACAGATCGACCCATTTTACGCACTAGACTGGATGAGGGGCGTCCATGAACAATTTTTGTAAGCATGGCCGAGCGAAACCCACCCATCGTCTGATTTCTAATTTCTAGATCAGGAACAAAATCATCTGAAACACCGATAAACCGATAGACATCTCGAAGAACATCCAAAGGCTCCTCTTTAAACTCCTCAAAAATCACCACCTTAACCTGATGAGAACTAAAAAACTTATAGATCCTCTTCAGTTGATGAGCATATTGGCCATGTGCAAGATAATCCCGTCGCAACGCGTCCAAGGGATCATACCTAATGCCTTGGAGTTCATCACGAATGGCTTGCTCTAGGGGACGCACTTCCATCAAACGCTCAACTGCATGACAGTAAGCGGAATATGCCCGTTGTACCGGATGTCTCAGAATGGCGATCAAACGAGCATTTGGCATCGTCTGTTTCATTCTCTGGGGTCCCAAGGAGGCATACATGGCGTTCGCGTCCCCTCCTAACACCATAAGATTACTAGGCGCATCCTTCGAAAATGAATAGAAGATTCTCGCGCCATCGTTATGGATGCAATCATCACTGAAATAGGGATAATCTTTCGCCAGAGGATGGCTATAAATCTGTGGATGCTGCGCCAACCAGTCATACAAGGTGGTAGTACCGGACTTTTGTGCGCCTATGATGTAAATGTCGGGCACTCTCATTGGATCTCTCATCCTCATTGAATCTTTCATTTCATCAGCATCGTTCTAACCAATCCAAATAGATAAGTAAATCCAGCATGAGTCCACACACCTGAATAATGATGTGCATAGATCCACATGCCGACTTGCTGGACTACCGCCGCAATTGCATAGGCCGTTGCCAATCCGATCACGCCAAATACTTGCACGAAATATAACCCTGTCGATAGCGCAAACACAGCACTCGCAATCGTTATCGCCATGATCGTTTTTCGATGCCCCGTCATAATCAGAACATAACCGCATGATCCAGTCAGTACATTGGCGATTTGCCCGGCACACAAAATCATCAGAACGACGGCTCCAGATCGATAATGTTCCCCGTAAATCAGCTCCATCATGGGTGCCGCAAAGAGCATGAACATGGTCAGTATAATCAACGACGGGATGGCGGCAAGGGTCGCTATGCTGCGCAATAATCTTTCCAATCTGGCCAGATCGTTCTTCGCATGCATGCGCGCGATGAGCGGTGGTATCACCATGTTGACGATGCTGAGTGAGATAGCGGTCAGCATGACAAGCCGCGCTGCCGCCCCATACACCGCGACATCTTCCTTGCTGGCATAGGTACCTACCAGCCATAAGTCCGATTGAGAAAGCAAGAACAGCGTCACGGCATTGATCAAGAGCGGCCAGGAGTGCCCTAGCAATTCTCCATAACCGGTCTTTTCCTGAGCCGCCTCGGGCAGCGCTTTCATTTTTTGGTATTGCGCCAGGAATGCCACAATGGCATTGAAGGACAGCGCGCAAAGGATCAGCAGTATTACCGCTCTCAAATCGAGCGTTGTATTCAGCCCCATCGCTGCCGCCAATAAAGCCACGGTAAGCATTCCGGCAGTCAGCCCTCCGAACCACACCGAGTGGGCAATCTCTTGCAGGCCACGAAAAATTTCCGCCGCCACGCCCTGAATGGCCAAAAGGGGGACCCAGCCACCTATCAGCCATGCTAAGCCACTCAGCGCGGGTGAGCCGAAAACAGGCTCGCCGAGTTTGTGCAGCGTGATAGCAGCCAAGAAACCGGCAACGGATGCCACACACACGGCCAGCACCCACCCCTTCCGCCAGATGACGCGCATTTCTTCCGGCTGGTTAGCTCCATTGGCTTTGGCAAGATAGCGCAGCAGGGTGTTTTCCAGCCCGCCCCGCCCCAGGATCGAAAAGAAGGTCGCTAGGTTGAATGATAAAAAATACAAACCCATCTCTGCCTGTGGCAATGTTCTGGCCAACAGGCTTATCAGCAACAAGCCGACGAACGATGCCGCCAGCTTGCCAAAGAATGCCCAAGCACCGCCTCGCAGCAGGTATGCTTTTAGTTCGGAGGAATTGATGTGATCGCTCCAGTTAGTGGGTCTACGAGGCGTATCCCATGCGCGGCAATACCTATGCTGCTTATAGAAAATAACCACACGCTGACAGAAACCGCGAGTGAATAGATGTCGAATTCTTCCACAGGTATGGAACGAGCAACGATCACGCCATAGACAAAAAACAGCCCTCGGCCGATTATATCTGAAAGAGTGATAACGATAAAATCCTTTATCATAGGCAACGCTAGGATGGATCTAAATCCCGCCAAAACCCCCGGGTATCGATGATAATCTTTTCAAGCAATGCCTTAGGATCGATCTTCCGGAAAGCACTGTGATTGACCAGCAGCAGGACGATATCTGCCTGATCTATGGCTGTTTCCTTATCTGTCCAGACCACATGAGAAAAGGCACTCAGGTTGGGGGGCAAGGCAGCGATATGAGGTTCCACGACTAAGAGCTTCCCCACCCCTTCTCTTGCTAGGGCGCTTACGATCTCCAAGGCAGGGCTTTCCCGCAGATCATCGATATCCGCCTTGAAGCTCAGGCCGAGGCAGGCGATGCGAGGAGAGGGAATTCCCTGCACAGCCCGCTTGACCTTTTCTATTACCCAATGGGGCTTGCGATCGTTGACTTCCCGAGCAGTGCGGATGAGTCGGGTTTGCTCCGGTGCAGAATCTACGATGAACCAGGGATCCACTGCGATACAATGTCCCCCCACGCCAGGCCCGGGTTGCAGGATGTTGACTCGTGGGTGATGGTTCGCCAGCTGGATCAGTTCCCAAACATCAATGCGCTGTTCATCGCAGATGAAGGAAAGTTCATTGGCAAAGGCGATGTTCAGATCCCGAAAGGCATTTTCCGTCAGCTTGCAAAGCTCCGCTGTCCTCGCGTCTGTGGTGATGCACTGACCCCGCACGAAAAGCCGATACAGGGCAACCGCCCGTTCTGCGCACCGCTCGGACAATCCGCCGATAATGCGGTCGTTTTCCACGAGTTCCCGCAAGACGTGCCCGGGCAAAACCCGCTCCGGGCAATAGGCGATGTTGATCTCCGTCTTTTCCCCAGCCGATTGAGGAAAGCGCAGGTCCGGTCTTTCCTCCGCTAACCATCCGGCCATCCGCTCGGTTGTACCCACCGGAGAGGTGGATTCGAGAATCACCAGATCCCCCTTCTTGAGCACCTGGGCAATGGATCGCGCTGCGGACTCAATGTAGCTAAGGTCCGGTTTATGATGCTCTGTCAGTGGGGTAGGCACCGCGATGAGAAAGGCATCCGCAGGTTCCGGCACAGTCGTTGCTCGGAGAAAACCCTCTTGCACCGCTCTGCGAACGATCTGATCTAGATCGGGTTCTAGGATAGGTATTTTTCCCTGATTGATGGTGGCGACTGTTTTTGGATTGAGATCTACGCCAATTACCCTCTGCTTTCGGTCAGAGAGTACCGCAGCCGTGGGCAGGCCGATATAGCCGAGTCCGATGATGGAAATTCGATGAAAATGCATTCTGAGCAAAGAGTTATAATTTGCTATCAGCGCTACTGAAGATCTATAGAACTCCCTAAGCCATGCAGAAGCATTTCATCCTGCTGCTCAGTCTGTTCCCGTTTTTTTTCAGCCCTATCACGAGCGCTGAACAAGTGCAAGTCGTCCATGAGCTGCGGCGGCTCGCTGCTCGCCATCATTTCCGGATTTTTGGCACGGAGACCTTGGACGATGCCTTGCAGGGACGTCGGGTCTCCGGTGGGCTGTATTTCCGGTTGCGCGCGCTGTTGGAGGGATTGAACTACATCCTCATTCAGAACCCTAATGGGAGCATTCAGCGGCTGATCGTGTTGGGTGAGAAGCCGACCCTTCCCGTGCACTCCGTTTTCATCCAGTCCAAGCCCCAACCCCTGACGGAAACCATTCAGATCAAAACCCAGCGCCGCGGGGCGCAACATGCGGTGGAGGTCTCCTTGGAAGGCATGGGGGGAAAGCGGGTGTCTCGGATGTTGCTCATCGACACAGGGGCCGATGCGGTGGTGCTGCCCGATTCCCTGCGCTCCCTGTTGGGCATTCCCGATTACATGCTTCGGAAACGAGTTCTGCAGACTGCTAATGGACGGGTGAAGGCGCGGGTCGGCAAGCTGCCCGCCCTTTGGATCGGCGGTTATCGCATCCCCGAGGTTCAGGCAGCCTACCTGCCAGAGGACAAGCTCGGCAACGAGGGATTGTTGGGCATGAACTTGTTGCGCCGCTATCGGGTAACTCTCGACGATCAGCAGGGCACCCTCACCTTGGCGCCCAGGGGTAAACCCAAGCCCCCTTCTAAACCCTAGGATTTCTCAGTAATCCAGCGTTGCAAGGCTTCGATCAAAGCCTTGGCTTGGGCACGGCTGGAGAGATTGAATTTCGCATACAGTCGATATTCTCCATTGCGCTTTTGGTAGCGTCGGATACTGTATTTTTCTGGGCCATAGGCGGATTTGGATCGGTTCCACTCCCGATAGCGGAATAAAATGGTGGTCCAGGCCCCCCTGGAAAGCACTACCTTATCCAGTTCTTGGACGATTTCCAGATCCCCTTCCCGATAGCGGACGGTTAGTTCATCGATGGTTTGGCTCATAAGCGCTTTCCCGCACGTTGCAAGCGTTATAGGATCGCAAAGACGGGCTTCGACGACCAAGGCTCATGTTGCCTTTTCGGCATCTGAAGCGTTGGACGGCACATCCAGCGCAAGAGATGAACCCCACAGCGCCAGTCTTTCTGCACCCCACAGTCGCCCGATGGTCCTGCCCGTTGAGGTCGCCTCCCTGATGTACAAAGGCTAAAACATTCCGGTCGGCGCTGCTAGCAATAATTGTGGCTGCAACCTAGCGACCTGCGTCTGGAGCGATCCGCTTCAGCGGTGAAGTTGCCTATCGGATCTTCATATACCCCAGGGTTAGCAGATGAAAAGGCCTTTGTTATCCTAAACTCTTGTCCCTATCTGAAGCAGTCACTATGCGCGCTGCAGTATATCCTGGAACCTTCGATCCCATCACCAACGGTCATGTCGATCTCATCGAACGGGCGGCTAAGCTTTTCGATCGGGTGCTGGTGGCTATCGCCGAAGACAGCCCCAAAGCTACTCTGTTCGACTCCGCCCATCGTCAATCCCTAGCTCGGGAGTCCCTCAGGTACTTGCCCAACGTAGAGGTGATGACCTTTTCCGGCCTATTGGTCGAATTTGCCCAACGTCAACACATCGGAATCATCCTGCGGGGCCTGCGGGCGGTGTCGGATTTTGAATTCGAGTTCCAACTCGCCAGCATGAACCGGCGCATGGCGCCGGAGCTGGAGACTTTGTTTCTCACGCCCGCAGAGCAATATGCCTATATCTCTTCCTCTTTGGTCCGAGAGATCGCCCGCCTAGGGGGGGATGTGTCTCCTTTTGTGCCTCAGCGCGTGCAGTCTGCATTGCTAGCTCATTTCACCTGAAACAGCCATGGTTTCCCTTTTCCATCAGAAAAAATGCAACCTGCTGGATCTGGATGTACAGGACTGTGAGCGGTTCGTGATGTCCTTGGGATATAAACCCTTTCACGGTCGGAATCTCTTCAAATGGATCCACAAACATGGGGTGCAGGATTTTTCCCAGATGACGGACCTATCCAAAGCCCTGCGGGAGAAACTCGCTCAGGTCGCAGAGATCCGCATCCCGCCCATCGTTCAGGAGCAACCCGCTCCAGATGGCACTAAGAAATGGGTGCTGGGTCTGTGGGATGGGCAGCGGGTTGAAACCGTTTTCATCCCCGACGGGCGCCGTACTACGGTTTGCTTGTCCACCCAGGTGGGTTGTGCGCTGAACTGCAGTTTCTGCGCCACGGCGAGGCAGGGGTTCAATCGGAACCTAACGGTGGGGGAAATCGTCGCCCAGGTCTGGCATGCCCAGCGCCGGATCGGAAAGCCTCCCTCCAATCTCGTGCTCATGGGCATGGGAGAACCCTTGGCCAACTTCGAAAATGTGGTCAAGGCCCTGGGCATCTTGCAGGACGATTTGGCCTACATGGTCTCGAAGTTCCGGCTTACCCTGAGCACGTCCGGCATCGTGCCCGCCATCTACCAGCTTCGAACACGGAGCGATGTTTCTCTCGCAGTTTCCCTTCACGCGCCGAACGATGCTCTGCGGAACACCCTAGTACCCATCAATCGCAAGTACCCGTTGCGGGAACTGATTCCGGCCTGCCGTGCCTATATTGCGGGCGATAAACGCCGTCGGATCACTTGGGAATACGTGATGATTCGGGGCGTCAACGACCGCATCCAGCATGCAAAGGAACTGATCCGCCTCTTAGAAGGCACACCTTCCAAGGTGAATCTCATTCCCTTCAATCCCTTTCCGGGGAGCCCCTTCTCTCCCACACCGGAAGCAGAAATCGAAGCCTTCCGCAAACGGCTCTTAGCCGCGGGTTTCTTTGCCACCGTCCGCAAGACGCGGGGAGAGGAAATCGCTGCAGCCTGCGGACAGCTGGTGGGACGAGTACAGGACCGCACCCGCCGATCACAATTCGGAGTCTCCCTATGAAACTGTTTGCGCTGGTATGCGTTTTCGGGATCGCTCTGATGCTCAGCGGGTGTGCGACCACACCGACGGGCGACGAACTTGGCGCTCCTAAGGAAGAGAGTCCTGGGGATCTCTATGTGCGCATCGCAGCAGAGTACTATCGGCTCGGCGAAATCGAAGTAGCTCTGCAAAATGCGCAAAAGGCTCTGGTAGAAGATCCTGAGAATGCCCAAGCCCATAATGTGCTCGCCACCATTTACCATCGCTTAGAGCAAAACGAGCTGGCGGAGGAACATTTCCGCCAGGCCCTGGCATTCGCTCCCAAGGATGCTTATATCCGGACTGCCTGGGGCAATTACCTCTGCGATCAGCACAGATTTGCCGAGGCTAAAACCCAGTACGAGCAGGCCCTGAAAAATCCCCTCTATCAAGCCACTTGGATCACCCTGACCTATGCCGGACGCTGCGCCCATCAAGCGGGCAATGCAGCGGAAGCCGTTCGATGGCTTCGACGAGCACTCACGGTGAATCCCCGTTATCCCCCTGCCCTGTTGGAAATGGCGGATGTGGAATATGCCCAAGGTCGTTACAGGGCAGCTCGGAGTTATCTCAATCGATTTTTCCAAGTCGCAGGGCCCGCCCCAAAGGCCCTGTTGTTGGGCAGCCGGATCGAGCGGAAATTAGGTGCGCGCCGCAAGGCCCGTCAATACGAGAAGCAGTTGCGGAAGCGATTCCCCAATGCACCCGAAACCTTGGAACTCTGAGGGAACAAAGATGCGTGTTGTGGAAACCCCACCTGGGCGGGAAGGCCCGGGCAGCCAGTTGCGGGCAAAGCGGCAGGAGCGTGGCTTGGATCTTGCCGAAGTCGCCGCCCAATTGCATCTCACCTCCGCAGTGATCCAACAGTTAGAGCGAGACGATTACGAGGGCTTGGGGCATGTGTTCGCCATCGGCTATCTGCGCAACTATGCTCGACTGTTGCGGCTGGACCCAGAACCCTATGTGGAACTGTACCGCACTCAAGTACAGAATGTTCCCACGCCAGTACCCCGACCAGCCCGCCCTCAAAAAAGACGTCCTCCCCTGTTGCCCCTCTCGGGGTTGTTCCTCTTCCTGCTGGTTGGCATCATGGGGCTTTGGTATGTTTGGTCGGTGCCTTCCCCGAGTCCGAAAGAAGCATCTTCTCTCGATTTCTCCGGCGATGCCCCGCCTGCTGAACCAGCCTCTTCCGTGCCGGTGGAACGCCAAGAACCTGCCCATTCAGGAGCAGCATCACCCCCCGTTTTGCTGTCCTCAGAGCCTGCACTAGTATCCATGGAGCCAGAACCCCCGCCGCCTTCCAGCTCGGTTCCTTCGGGTGGTGTGCTGGAAAGCCCGCCCCCCACACCCGCGGAACCTCAAGTATCCACGGAATCATCTGTTGAGCCAGGGCCCACACCAGAACCCGAGCAGCCAGCATCCCCGCCGGAAGTGGTTCTCGAATTCTCCGGTCCCTGCTGGGTGGATCTCCGGGACAGCAGCCGCAAGTTCAAGCGTTTCGGAGAGATGAAGGCGGGGGATCGGTTGGTGCTGAAAGGGACACC
Organism: Chromatiaceae bacterium; assembly: GCA_027078745.1. Classification (GTDB taxonomy): domain Bacteria; phylum Pseudomonadota; class Gammaproteobacteria; order Chromatiales; family Chromatiaceae; genus JALWWO01. The sequence continues at coordinate 435,517 of JALWWO010000019.1, read as the reverse complement.
TCCCTATTCGATCCTGCTGGGCAATGCAGCGGTAGTTCGGATGACGATCGGTGGAGAGCCCTTCGATCTCTCCCAAAAGACCAGAGGCAATGTGGCTAAATTCACCCTGAATCCAACCCGATAGGTAAGTTATGGCAAAAATCCTCCGCGCAATCCGTGGGATGCACGATCTGCTTCCGGAACAGATGGGGCGCTGGCACTGGGTCGAGGACAGCGCCCGGCGATTGCTGGAATCCTACGGTTACGAAGAGATCCGCACGCCGCTTTTGGAACCCACGGAACTGTTCCAGCGATCCATCGGGGAAGTGACGGACATCGTGGAAAAAGAGATGTACAGCTTCCAGGATCGTAATGGGGAACTCCTGAGCTTGCGCCCCGAGGGCACGGCGAGCTGCGTGCGGGCGGCCATCGAACACAACCTATTGGATCGTCCCCAGCGGCTCTGGTACCGAGGCCCCATGTTCCGGCGGGAGCGACCGCAAAAAGGCCGTTACCGGCAGTTTCATCAGATCGGCGCAGAGGTATTCGGGCTGGCGGGACCTGACATCGATCAGGAACTGATCCTGCTAACCCATCGCTTGTGGAAAATTCTGGGCCTATCCGGCCTCCGGTTAGCAATCAACAGTCTGGGCGATGCGGAAGATCGGCATCGTTATCGGGAGGCCCTGGTTCAATACCTGGAAGCGCGGCAGGACATGCTGGACGAGGACAGCCGCCGACGACTTGCCACCAATCCCCTGCGCATTCTCGATTCCAAAAACCCGGACATGCAAGCCTTGATTGCGGAAGCGCCCAGCATTTTGGACTTTTTGGGAAAGGAGGCTCAGGAGCATTTTTCACAGCTCTGCGAGGGGCTGGGGAATGCGGGCATCGCCTTTCGGGTCAACCCTCGGCTTGTGCGAGGCCTGGATTATTACAATCGCACGGTTTTCGAATGGATCACCGATGCCCTGGGTGCGCAGGGTACCCTCTGCGCCGGCGGTCGCTATGATGGTTTGGTGGAACAATTGGGGGGACGTTCCGTTCCGGCGGTCGGATTTGCCCTAGGATTGGAACGCTTGGTTGCCCTGTTGGAAAGCCTACCTGCTCAGGCGGCCCCCGCCCTGGATGCTTATCTGGTGGCAGTGGGGGAACGTGCCCAGGCAGCCGCCCTGGTCTTGGCAGAACAACTGCGTGATCAATCCCCCGATCTCCGCTTGTGCTGCCATTGCGGCGGCGGCAGCTTCAAAAGTCAGTTTAAAAAGGCAGACCGCAGCGGCGCTCGCTATGCCTTGATCCTGGGTGAGGAGGAGTTAGAACGGGGCGTGATGGGAATCAAACCCTTGCGAGACCAGGGGCCACAGATCGAAAAGCCTTTGGCATCGGTGGTGGATTTCTTGCTCGCGGCTCGAACTGCAGATCCTACTGAATAGGGAACTTTTCCCTGTCTCTGCCTTCTCATCTCAGGACGATTGATCAGAAGCTTGCCAGAAGCAGAGGAGTTTGTTAGCCTAATTCTTGATCAATTTACTAGGTAATAGATGATGACGAACGAGATCGCATGGTTTCCCACTGGAAACATCGAGTCCTATATCAGCTTGGCCTATCAAATCCCTGTATTGACTGCAGACGAAGAGCGGGAATTGGCGATCCGTCTGCGGGATCATGACGATAAGGAGGCGGCCCGTCGGCTGGTCCTCTCCCATCTGCGCTTTGTCATCCGCATTGCTCGGGGGTATCTCGGCTACGGATTGCCCTTGCAGGACCTGATTCAAGAAGGTTCCGTGGGGTTGATGAAGGCGGTTCAGCGCTTCAACCCGGAGATGGGGGTACGTCTGGTTTCCTTCGCCGTGCACTGGATTCGCGCAGAGATCCACGAGTACATCTTGCGGAATTGGCGCATCGTCAAAGTGGCCACCACCAAGGCTCAACGCAAGCTCTTCTTCAACCTGCGCAGCGCTAAGAAGCGCCTGGGTTGGTTTTCCCATGAAGAAGTGCAGGGCGTTGCAGAGGAACTGGGCGTAAAGCCGGAAACCGTGCTGGAGATGGAATCCCGTCTATCCAATCAGGATCTATCCTTCGACGGCGTGGATAACGATGACGAAGAAGCACCCTCTGCACCGGCCACCTATCTGCCGGATATGCGCATGGAGCCTGCCACTGCCCTGGAACAGCAGGATAGCCTGATGTATCAGCGGGAACGCCTCTATCAGGCGATGGAGGGGTTGGATGCACGGAGCAAGACCATCTTGCAGGAACGCTGGCTTTCGGAGCGAAAGCAGACCCTTCACGAGCTCGCCCAACAATTCGGGGTGTCCGCAGAACGAATCCGCCAGATCGAGAAGAACGCGATGAAGAAGCTGCGGGCCCAACTGGAAAACTGAGGATTTTTCTAAGTTCCTCCCTCTTGCCAGAAATCCATCCCTGGGTTTCTGGCTTTTTTATAGGGCAGTTGCCGGGGTTACGCGATCTCTACCAGTTCCAATTCGAAGGTGAGATCCTGACCGGCTAGGGGATGATTGCCGTCCACTTTCACCCGCTCTTCGTCGAAGGAGACCACGGAAAAGGAAAGGGTGCGTCCCTCTGGACTTCGGGCTTGGAGCACTAACCCTTCGGAAAGCGCGATCTCTGGGGGAATAGCACTTCGGGGGATCTCTTGGATCATCTCCGGACGATGGGGGCCATAGGCCTCCGCAGCTTCGATGACCACTGTCTTGGACTCACCGATGCGCATGCCTAGGACAGCTTGCTCAAAACCCGGAATCACCCGCCCGGCTCCCAGCACGAATCCCAAGGGTTCTTGCCCCAGGGAGGAATCGAATTCCTTTCCATCGGAAAGGGTTCCCCGATAATGCACGCGAACCCGATCGCCTCGCTTTGCAACAGACATCAAACACTCCTGCACGTTACCTGTCGTCCCAATCGAACGGAACCGCAACAGGTGCAAAGGCTGCGAGGGCGCGATCCGAAGGGGAACAGGTATAGATGAATTAGGAATTGGTTACTATAGGGCGCGCAGTGCTCAGAGGCAATCGTTTGGTTGAATGATCTCCATCGGTTCGGAGGAAAGAATCCATGAAAACCATCGAAATGCGTGAACCGGGTGGACTCGAGGTGTTAGAAGTCCGGGAACGGCCCGTGCCAGTTCCTAAAGGTACGGAATTGTTGGTGCGCCTCAAGGCGGCGGGGGTGAATCCGGTGGATGCCAAGATCCGCAGCCGAGGGCCTTTTCTCCCCAACGGTTTGCCCGCCGTGCTCGGATGTGATGGGGCGGGCATCGTGGAAGCCGTCGGCAGCCAGGTGCGCCGGTTTCAACCCGAGGATGAAGTCTGGTTCTGCCATGGAGGGCTGGGGGGACCCGTGGGCAACTATGCGGAATACATTTTGGTGGATGAAACCATCGCCCAGCCCAAGCCCGCTTCCTTGGATTTCGTGCAGGCGGCCGCCGCGCCCCTGGTGCTCATCACCGCCTGGGAAGCCCTCTATGACCGTGCGAACTTACAATCCGGTCAAACCGTGCTCATCCATGCAGGTGCAGGAGGCGTGGGCCATGTGGCGATTCAGCTCGCCCGCCTGCGAGGCGCTCGGGTAGCCACCACGGTGAGCAGCCCCGCCAAAGCTGCTTTCGCCCAATCCCTGGGGGCGGAATATACCATCAACTATCGGGAAGAAGAGCTGGTGGAATCCGTCCTGCATTGGACAGAGGGCCGAGGCGTGGATGTAGTGCTGGATACAGTGGGGCCAGCCGTCCTCCGGAAGAGCATCCCTGCCATGGCGCCCTATGGAGATCTGGTGAGCATTTTAGATCCCGGCCCCGATTTGGATCTCAAGGAAGCCCGCCTGCTGAACCTGCGGATTTCCCTGGAACTCATGCTCACACCCATGCTGCGCGACTTGCCCGAAGCCCGCGCCCATCAGGGGGAAATCCTGCGTCGCTGTGGGACCTGGTTCGATGAAGGGAAATTACAAATACAGGTGACCAAGACCTATCCCCTGGAAAAGGCTGCAGAGGCCCATCATCAGATCGAAACCGGTCACACGCAGGGCAAGCTAGTCCTGCGCATGGACTGATCGGGACTGATAAGCCTGAATGATCTGGGCAACTTCCCGACTGAATGCCCCCAGGTTCCGGCTCATGGCTTGCACCAGCGCCGCCCGATCCTCTCCTTGTACCCTGCTGGTATAGGTGGATTCCCGCACCAAGAGCGGTTCGGATACATCGGGTACCAGCAGGGCCCAGCGCACCCGCAGCACCGCCTTGCCGTCCGGTTCCCCTTCGAAGCGCAACAGACTCCCCATGAGCCGGAGATTTACGGGAAAGCGATCTTCTTCCGGATAGATCAGAATGCGCGGGGAATGGAGCAGATGGGCGAGGTTCTCTCCGAGAACACGGGGGAAGGCTTCCGAGAGGGCATCCCCCCAGCGATGAAATTCCTCGATCTGGAGCCGATTCTCTCCTTGTCGAAGGACGAGCTGCGATCGGTCGAGATAGGCAGGCACCTGAAAGGGCCCGATCCTCAGGCCGGGCCCTGTTTGGGTCAAGGGCGCCTCCCGTTGGGCCGCTTCTGGCAGCGCGCTCAGGGAATAGAATTGGGCGGGGGGGGTCGCACAGCCGCCCAAGGCGATCCCGATGCTCAACAGGCCGATGCCTTGCCAGGGCCGAATATTCATCGTCGTTTCCCCTGCAGCAAGGCTTCCGGATGCCGTTCCAAATAATCCGTCAAGCTGCGAATGGAGCGGGCGGCAGCGCTCAATTCTCGCAGGGCGCGCTGCACTTCCAGATACAGAGTTGCATTGGGAGAAAGGAACTGTTCCGCACTGGCCAGGGTTTGATGCAATTGTTGCAGCGCTGCATTGAACGCCGGGATGCTCTCCCCATCGATGGATTGAGCGGCTTGCCGCAATTCTGTCAACAATCCCTGCAATTCCAACAGGGATTGAGACAGGGTTTCGGAATGGACCAGGTCATTAGCACCCGCCAAGGTATCCTGAAGTTCCTTGCCGATCTCCTGTAGCGGCAAGGCTTGCAAGCGGTCCAAGAATGCATTCGCCTTCTGGGTCAGGGTTTCTAAAGGCATGCTGGGCAGCACCTTATATTCCCCGTACCGGCTGAGCTGTGCCGGTGGCGCCTCCTCATGGAAACCCAGCTCGATATAGAGCTTCCCCGTGAGCAAACTGCCGGTTCTGAGCTGGCCCCGCAAGCCCTTTTCCACCAGCCGTTCCACCAGATTTTCCCCCGCCAATCGTTGGGGATCACCGATGAAACCGATGCGCGCTGGCTCGATTTCGATGAGCACGGGCACAAGGAATTGAAAGGCTTCCTCATCGAACCTCAGTTTGATGTCCAGCACCCGCCCAATGGGAATGCCCTGTAGCATCACCGGTGCATTGACCTCCAATCCCCGCACAGAATCTTGAAAAAACAGAATATAGCGCTCTTTCTTCGGATACAGAGTTTCATAAGCGCGCTCCCGATTGGGATAGAGGGGAAAGCGATGATTCTTCTCCGCTGGCTTGCCGGTTTCTTCCAGGGAGTCGGGATTATCGAAGGCGATGCCCCCGATCAGCAGGGAAAGCAAGGATTCCGTATGGATCTGAACGCCATCGGTGCCCAAGGTCACATCGATGCCGCTCGCATTCCAGAATCGGGTTGTGGTGAGGACCAGACGATCATGGGGGGAGGCGATGAAGATCTTAATCACTACCGCTTTGCCCCCTTCCGCGAGTTCCGCACCGATCACCCGTCCCACCGGAATCGAGCGATAATAGACCGGTGCCCCCCGCTTTAGACTGCTTCCCTGCTCAGAACGCAGTAGAAACTGGGTGCCGGTCTCGGCGGTGGTGAACAGGGGCGGTTCCTCCAAACCGATGAAGGTGTGCGTCTCCGGCCCCTGGGTTACCGGATCCACAGCGATATAGGGCCCGGAAAGCAGGGTTTCCAAGCCGGACACCCGACCGGCGGAAACCCGAGGGCGTTCCACCCAAAAGCGGGTTTTCTCCCGAAGATATTCTTCCGCGCCAGCAACCAGCCTTGCCCGCACGATCACGGATTTGAGATCCTCGCTGACAAGGATGGACTTGACTTCCCCCACCTCCACATCTCGGTATTTCACCTTGGTCTTTCCCGCCTGCAACCCCGCCGCACTCTTGAAACGGATGTCGATCAGGGGCCCCTGCATCACATAATGGCGATAGGCAAGCCAGAGGCCGATGCCCAGGGCCACCAGGGGCACGAGCCACACCATGGAAATCCGGCTGGGGGGAACAATCTGGGCCTCTGGCGGGCTTTCCGAGTGGGGATCAAGGGGTTCTGTCACGCTGACCTACATCCCACATGAGCCGCGGATCGAAGCTCGCAGCGGCGAACAGAGTGAGGATCACCACCAGGGCGAAGAACAGTGCACCAGATCGCGCCTCGACGGTGGCGAGATTGCCCAAGCGAACCAAGGCCACGAGAATGGTGACCACATAGATATCCACCATGGACCAGCGACCGATGGATTCTGTGATGCGGTACAGAAGCGTTCGATCTCGCAGATGTCGGCTGGACTTCATCTGCACGGAAATCACCAGGAAGACCAGGATGAGCAGCTTGAGCAGGGGCACGAAGATGCTCGCTGTGAACACGATGAGCGCCAACGGCCACATGCCCTGGTGGAGCAGGAAGACCACGCCGCTGAAGATGGTATCCGACTGAATTCGACCGAAGGAGGTAACCTGCATGATGGGAAGCAGGTTGGCAGGCAGGTAGCAGAAGATAGCCGCGATGAGCAAGGCCCAGGTCCGCTGGATGCTTTCGGGCTTTCGGTAATACAGGGAGCTACCGCATCGGGGGCAGTGCTGCATGCCCTGAGGTTGCAGAGCAGGTATCACCAGGGCACAAACCTGACAGGAGAACACAGGTGCTTGGGGGTCAATAGGAGGGACTTTTCGAGACAGAGGCACCCGAGACCAGATGAGCTGGGGATCCAGCGAACTCTGGGCACCGGCCAGCACGAAGATCAGGGCCACGAAGGCGAACAGGGAACTGCCCGGCACTAGGGTGGCCATCTCCGACAGCTTCACTGCGGAGACCAGAATGCCCAAGAGAAAAACATCCATCATGCCCCAGGGCCCTAACAGATGCACGAGCCGGAATCGAGCGGCAAAGCCCTTGGGCAATCGGTTCTTTCGAAGGGGAAGCAGAACGCTGAGCAGCAAGACGAGCTGAAGCCCCGGGGCTAGGATCGTGGTGAAGAGCACGACGCCGGCGAGCACCCAGAATCCTTCTGCATAGAGTCCCTGCACGCCGGTCATCAGGGTGGTTTCCGTCCATTGCCCCTGCATCTGGAAGGACAGAAAAGAAAAGCTGTTGGCGATGACGAAGAGCACCGTGCCCGCGAGGGTCAGGGCGAGGGTGCGATCCAAACTGTTGGGAGGACGGCGGCGCAAGGTGCAGCCGCAGCGAGGACAGCGGGCAGAAGCGCCAGGAGGGAGCGGGGGCACTTGTTGCAGCAGACCGCATTCCTGGCATTGCATCCATGCCTTGGAACTCATGTTGCCGCGCCCGAGCAGGCGAACCGGTGGTTTGAATGCCCTCTGGCTTAAAAGATCCAGGCGATGAGCAAGGTGAAGATGGCGAAAAAGGAAAAGAAAGCGCTCAACATGAAGTGCAGTTCTCCCACGATGCCATCGCCTGCCACGAGGGCGAAGAGCACGAACAAACCCACGGTGATAAAGAAGCCCCAGATCACCGCCTGCTTGAGCCCGATTCCGGGGGCCAGGGCTTCGGAGACGGCGCTGATGACCGGGCCGCTGAGCCACCCGAGGACCAGTATGACGGCCAGCCCAGCAGCGACCAGGATCAGCAATAATTTAAGGTCATTCCCGTTCGCCATTGCACTCCCCTCGGCAACCTTCCGCCCTGGACAACGCTACTCGTCCGCATCCCTTTCCCGAGGCTCCCCCTTGACATATTCTCGGATGAGATGGGGATCCGGCAGCCCCTTGACCACCACTTCGGGAAGATCTCCAGAGGTGAACACCGTGATGTCTCCCGCGTCCATGATGCGCTGTAGTATGGTCTGGGAAATGCGCACCGTGCGGATGGAGTTCATGTTGATCTCTGTGTATTCCTTGCTCAGCAATCCATGGATCCAGATGAGTTCGTCCCGCTTGATGATCAGGCGGTCGATCTTGGTCTTGGCATACCAGGTGAGCAGGATGAGGAAGTCAATGGCCACAATCGCCAGGGCGATGAGGCTGATGATGCGATGGTCTACTTTAGGAATATTGAGAAACTCGGCGATGTCCGTGGCCATAGGAGGCGTGGCCACCGCGATGCCACCGATTAATACCAGAATGGCCACTACCATCCCCACCGGATTCATGCGAACCATGGAAGGACTCGCTTCATATAGGACCTCAGACATGAATACCCCCGCTCATTTTCTCCATTCGGCTTGCTTGAGGATGGTACCAGCAAAGATTGGGTACGGGAAGCGATCCCGAGCAACCTCGCGCTTTAATGGAAGGTAGGTTCTGTGCTGTAGATCATCTCTTCCATCCGGCTGAAGGCCACTTCGCAGCCAGGTCGGCTCATGAGCACCAGCAGCACGACCCATTTAATCTCTTCTACAGAAATGAGGGGATGATCGATAGCCAACACGCGGTCGATGACCAGTTCCCGACTTTCCGGTTCTAGGATGCCGTTCTGTTCGAGGGAGAGCAAGAAGCTGCGCACTTCCAGATCCAGTCGCGCAGTTTCTGCAGCGTTGTAGATCCGCATGGCCTGCCTTGCATAGGGGCGATACAGTTCTTGGGTGGCTCCTGCCGCTAGCTCATCGAGCCAGCGCAGTGCCTTGTCGATCTCCGTGCTGCTGAAACCGGCCTGAGAGAGCTCCTCTTCCAAGGCTACTTGATCTTTGGGCGGATACGGTTTCCCATCCAGGTAATTTTCATAGAGATAGATGAGAACATCGACCAGATTTTCGGGCATCTGTAATCCTTGTGGGCATTGTGCAAAACGATGGAGGATCGCCGCCTATCTCAGGACGCGCACACAGCGTAGCGCCCTCCTGGCACGGAAACGATAATTCCCTCCAGCTCTAATAAGGTTAGCACGGAGGCCACCTCATTCGCAGACATGCCGGTGCGCTGAATCAATCCTTCTAAAGAAATGGGATCCTGGCCCATAGCATGGATTAAATGATGATAGCGCGCATCCACACGGGACGAGAAAGAAGGAACGGCCATCGCTTCTTTCCGCTCCGAATCGTCCGGCCCCGCCTGCACAAAGGGATGCAGCTGAGGGCTGAGTTCCTGAAGAATATCATCTGTGCTCTCCACCAATTTGGCCCCGGACTTGATGAGGGCATGACAGCCCCGCGCCAGGGGATTGTGAATAGAACCCGGCATGGCGAACACCTCCCGCCCCTGCTCCACCGCATAGCGAGCGGTGATGAGGGAGCCGCTGCGAAGGGCTGCTTCTGTAACAAAGGTACCCAAGCTCAGGGCACTGATGATCCGATTTCGGCGAGGGAAGTGCTCCGCCCTGGGGGGAGTGCCCGGGGGAAACTCCGAGACCAATGCGCCCTGGTCTGCAATGCGTCTCGCCAGCGCTTGGTTCTGGGCGGGATAAACCCGGTCCGGCCCCGTGGCCAGCACTGCGATTGTATAGCCCGCTTCTAAGGCGCCTTCATGGGCGGCCGAATCGATGCCCAGAGCCAGGCCGCTGGTGATGGTCAATCCGCAGGCGGCAAGATGGCGGGCGAATGCTTTAGTGGTATCCCAAGCGTTCCGGGAAGGATTCCGGCTGCCCACGATGGCAAGCTGAGGTTCCTTCAGCACTTGGGGATTGCCGTGCAAATAGAGCACTGGCGGCGCATCCGGCAGTTCTGCAAGGGGGACGGGATAGGCGGGATCCGCTAGCGTCAGGATGTGAGCCTGCTCTCCTTGTGCCCAATCTAAGGCGGCTTCCACCTGATCCCAGGGCGGATCATCCAGGCGCGCAATCGCACGCTTCCGGATGCCCAGCGCCTTCAGGAGCTGGGGGTCCGCTGCAAGAGCCTGGCTCGGCGTGCCGAAATGCTCGAGCAGAGTCCGGAAACTGCGGGGGCCGATGCCGGGCAGTTGGGCGAGCAACAGCCAATCCCGCAATGCGGCTTCGGCGTTCTCGCCCATGGTTCAGGCTTCTGGTGATTGTACCGAATCCAACAGATTGATCGCTCGATTCGCCCGCAGGATCAGGCCGAAGCTCAGGTCTTCGAAAGTACGGAACACCATCAACACACCTGCTTGTTCGTAGGGCAAGATATAGTCTTCCGCTCGAGGCTTTGCCCACATATGGGTTGGGAAAGGCTCGTTTTCATCGGGTTCATCGAACAACCAACCCTGCGTCCGATAGTCGTCGTACCAAAACTCCTGAGACCAGAAGGGCATGTTTTTCCAATCCCAGTTAGCTGCTTCCGTAGCAGCGCGGTCCTTCACCACTTGTCCCCCATTGTAGACATTGAAGACCTGCCCTACCTCGATACCCTGTCGCTTTCCCAGATTGATCACCACCACATCATAGCGACCGATCTGGGAGAGCGAATTGAGGGAAGCGATGATCCTGCCTCGGCGGCCCGGGGGCGCGGGACGGGGATAGAAGTTCTGCAGGGGCTCGCTGGCAGCGGCAGGGATGATCCGATCCCCGATGGCGACTTCCAAATCCATGCGCTTGATCCGCAGGGATGCGGGATCTCCGGGATTCTGCAGGAAGGCGTCAGCGATGTATCGCGCTCTATAGCCCAACAATCGGTCGGTATCCGGATCTCGATAGGGTTCTCCCGGACGCACGATATGGTAATGGCGCTCCTGATCGCTCAAGATCTTGCGCACATAGACCCGATCCCCCGCACCAGCGAGCATATGATCGGGAAAACTCACCACATAGGGTGCAGCCTGAATCTCTTCTCGTTCCAGCACATAGGGTTGGGTCAGAAAGGGATGGATGGTTCCGATGGGGATTGTGGGAATGGGTTTCTGCAGCGGGGTGACCCGCACCCGAGGGGAAAGCTTCACGGTGCGCAGTTGCCCGGGTGCCCGCCCGACGCGGGGCTGTCCGTTCTCGTAATAGAGGGTGAGCACATCCCCAGGATAGATGAGGTCAGGATCCCCCAAAGCAGGGTTTGCCTCCCAGATTTCTGACCAACGCCAAGGATCCTTGAGAAATCGGCTGGCGATGCTCCAGAGGGTATCCCCAGGGCGAACCCGATAAGTCTGGGGATGATTGGGATTGAGTTCTAGGGCGAATATCGAACGGGCGGGAAGCAGGAACAGCAGCGTGGTGAATAGAAAGAATAAGCGCATGATAGCTCCAGCAGGTCTAGCCCAAGCCGCATCGGGCGTGAAGTTAAGCGTTTTCATCCACATATCCCCCTACAGGAAAATGCCTTTCTATTCTAGCAAGGCATCTCGTGCTTGTATCTGCATAGCTTTTTTGGCTATGCCCAACCGTGTACCATGCAAATTCTTAGCATCCGTCCCGAACAGCACCAGTCCCAAGAAGCGATGAACCTAGAGATTTTGGTCTTTCCCGACTCCCGTCTGCGCAATCGCGCGAAGCCCGTGTCCCGGGTGGACGACCGCATTCAATCCCTGATCGACGATCTATTTGAAACCATGTACGAAGCGCCTGGCATCGGATTAGCCGCCACCCAGGTGGGAATTTCCCTGCGCATCGCTGTCATCGATCTTTCCAAAGATCGGAGCCAGCCCCTGTGCCTCATCAATCCGGAAATCCTCGAGCGGGAAGGGGAGGAAACCACGGAAGAAGGCTGTCTCTCCGTACCGGGCTACACAGAGCCGGTGACCCGCGCGGCGCGCATCCGGCTGCGGGCCTTGGATCGGACGGGCAAGCCCTTTGAGCTGGAAGCAGAGGGTTTGCTCGCCGTCTGCATTCAGCATGAGGTTGACCATCTCGACGGCAAGCTCTTCGTGGATTATCTTTCCGCCCTCAAGCGCCAGCGCATCCGCAAAAAACTGGAGAAGGTGCGGCGTCAGCAGCGCCCTGACGCGGTAAGCGCAAGGGCGCAGGCGGGAAAAGGCTGAGGGCGGGATGGCACCGCTCCGCATTGTCTTTGCAGGCACACCGGCATTTTCTGTGCCCTGCCTCCGGGCACTGTTGGAAAGCGCCCATTCGGTCATCGCCGTCTACACCCAGCCGGACCGACCGGCGGGACGGGGTCGGAAACTGCAGGCCAGTCCGGTCAAGGTGGAAGCCCAGGCCGCTCGGATCCCCCTCTATCAACCCAAAACCCTGCGGGATCCCCAGGCGGTTGCAACCCTGCGCCAGCTGCAACCCGATCTGATGGTGGTCATCGCCTATGGATTGCTGCTGCCCGAAGCGGTGCTCGAGATTCCCAAGCTCGGCTGCCTCAATCTGCACGCTTCCCTCTTGCCCCGCTGGCGGGGGGCAGCGCCCATCCAACGGGCGATCCTCGCGGGCGATGGGGAAACCGGCGTGAGCCTCATGCACATGGAATTGGCACTGGATGCGGGTCCAATCTATGCCCAAGCACGGATTCCGCTCCACGGACGGGAAACCGCCGGCCAGGTGCACGACCGATTGGCAGCGCTCGCCCCCCAGGTGCTCTTGTCCGCGCTGCCTGACCTCCGAGCGGGCCGTCTGAACCCCCAGCCCCAGGACGAGCACCGCGCCACCTATGCTAAGAAGCTCACTAAGGAAGAAGCCTGGATCGATTGGCAGCGCCCTGCTCAGGAGATCGACCGCCAGATCCGGGCCTTTAACCCCTGGCCCATCGCCCAGACCCGCGCCGGCGATCAGATCTTGCGCATCTGGGCGGCGGAACCCTTGCTCGACCGAGCGGCCCAAGCTGCCCCAGGCACTGTTCTGGCCGAAAGCGAATCGGGCATCGAGGTGGCCACCGGTGCGGGCCAGCTCCGCATCACCCGCTTGCAACGGCCGGGCAAGCGGCCCCTGATCGCCGCCGAATTTCTTCGCGCCCATTCCCTAGCGGGTCAGCTGCTTGGCTAAGCACAAGGCTTCCAACCCCGGGGTCGCCTCTCGGGTGCAGGCAGTTCGCATCCTGGTCGCTGTGCTGGGAAAGGGTCAGTCGCTTCAAGCAGCCATCGAGCAGCGGGAACATTGCGCCGATGCCCGGGATCAAGCCCTGGTTCAGGCCCTCTGCTTCGGCACCTTGCGGTTACTCCCGCGCCTCCAGCGCATCGCTGCTCAGCTCCTATCTAAACCCTTGAAAGCCAAGGATCTGGATCTGCAAATCCTGCTCTGGCTAAGCCTGTATCAGCTGCTCGAAACCCGCATTCCCCCCCATGCTGCCATCAGCACCGGTGTAGCCGCCGCCCGAGCCCTCGGCAAGCCTTGGGCCGCGGGTCTTCTGAACGCTCTGCTGCGCCGCTTTCAGCGGGATCCCCAAACCTACCTCGCCCGCGCCCAGGATGATCCAGAAGCCCGCTGGCTGTTCCCTCGTTGGTTGCTGAATCGTTTGCAGACCGCCTGGCCCCAGTGGGCGGAGATCCTGGCGGCCAGCAACGCCCAGGCCCCCCTGTGGTTGCGGGTGAATGGGATGCGGACGAACCGCAGCACCTATGCGCAGCAGCTCAGCGCGCTGGGATGGACCAGCCGCCCCAGCCCCTACGCCCCCCAAGCCCTGCTGCTGGATCAGGCGGTTCCCGTGGAGAAATTGCCCGGGTTTAGGGAAGGGTTAGTTTCCGTACAGGATGTACATGCTCAGCTCGCTGCCCCGCTGCTGGATGCGCGGCCTGGGCAATGGGTGTTGGATGCCTGCGCTGCCCCGGGCGGGAAGACCGCGCATCTGCTGGAGCGGGCTCAGAATCGCCTGCATCTCGTGGCCTTAGATGCAGAGGCCCGGCGGCTGAAACCTTTGCAAAAGACACTGCAACGGCTTTCCCTGCAAGCCCAAGTGCAGCTGGGGGATGTGACCCAGCCCCGAGGCGATTGGGCAGAACGACGCTATGATCGCATCCTGCTCGATGCTCCCTGCTCGGCCACCGGCGTGATCCGTCGCCATCCGGATATCAAATGGTTGCGGCGGGACGCGGACATTCCCCAGCTCGTAGCCCGTCAATCCCAGATGTTGGCTGCCCTCTGGCCCCTGTTGGTGCCAGGCGGGCAGTTGCTCTATGCCACTTGTTCTCTGCTGCCCGAAGAGAATGAGGGCGTGATTCAATCCTTCCTGGCACGGCATGAGGACGCTCGGTTGGTGCCGATTCGGGCCGATTGGGGGTTGGCAAGACAGTGCGGCCGGTACTGTCTGCCCCAGCTTGGAGGCGGGGATGGGTTCTACTATGCCAAGCTGGAGAAAAAGGGGGGATGAAAGCGTTTCGCTTTCTGTGCTTTTTGCTGAGCTGGCTGCAAGCTGGGGCCCTCTGGGCGGGGGAACCCACCGAAGGGTTTCGGGTGAAATCCGTGCGGTTCTATGTCCAGAATGACACCCTGTTTTTCGATGCCCAGATCGATTATCGACTCAGCGCCCGCGCTTTGGAAGCCTTGGAAAACGGGGTGCCCCTGATCCTGGAGGTTCATCTACAGCTTCGCGCCCAGGATGCTTGGATCTGGGAAGATAGCCTGGTAGATCAGCGGCTGCGATATCGCATTCAGTATAAACCCCTCTCCAAGGATTATTTCGTCACCCAACTGCCCGACGAGGGGGGACGCAGCTATGTTACCCGAGATGCCGCCCTCAGCGCCCTGGGCCAGCTCGAAGCCTTGCCCCTGATCTCTCGGGATCGGCTCCGGAAAGATCGGCAGTATGAACTGCATCTCAAGGCCTTCCTCGACATCGAGGCTTTGCCCCTGCCCCTGCGGCCCATGGCCTATCTTTTTCCCTCCTGGAAGCTCTCGACCGGTTGGACCCGATGGCCAGTTCCTCGTTGAAGCGATTGAAATATCCGGGGGTACTGCCGGTGGCCGGCCTGCTGGTGGTCCTCTTCATCGCCCTGGATCTCATGACCAGCGCGGTGCAGAACACCGCCTTCCTCAGCCGGGCTTTCGTGCCCTTGCTGACCCTGGTGATCTTAGGCTTGCTAATCCTGGCCATTCTGGTTGTGGTCAATGTGGTCAAGCTGGTGCGCCGCTACCGGCGAGGAGCCACGGGTTCCAAGCTGACCGCTCGACTAGTGATGCTCTTCGCGCTCCTCTCGCTGCTGCCCGTGGCGGTGGTCTACTATTATTCCCTGGGCTTCCTGTTGCGGGGCATCGACAGCTGGTTCGATGTGAAGATCGATCGGGCCATGGAAAGCGCTTTGGTCCTCAATCAGGCGGCGCTGGATCTGAACCAACGGGTGCTCCTTCGCTACACAGAACAGTTGCTCAGCGGCCTGGAAGATCGCTCCGCCACCGCCCTGGCGCTGAGTCTGGGACAGCTTCGCCAACGGGCCGGTGCCCTGGAAATCGCCGTGTTCAGCTGGAACGGGCAGGTGCTCGGCAATGTGAGCGAGGATCCCACCCAACTGGTACCGGATCATCCCGATCGAGAGCTCTTCAAGCGCGTTGCAGAAGGCCTGAACTATGTGGGGCTGGAATCTCGGGGGCGCGGGGAATTGATCGTGCGGGTGCTGGTAGCAGATCCCCGAGGCCGTTCCCTCATTATGCAGGCCCTTTTCCCCACTTCCGAACGCATCAGCGAGTTGGCTGCGGAACTGGAAGCTGCTTATAACCGCTATCGGGAGCTCGCCTATCTGCGGGAACCCCTGAAGCTCAATTTTTCCCTGACCCTTTCCCTCGTCCTGCTCTTCGGCCTGTTCGCCGCCCTCATCGCTGCCTTTCACACGGCCCGCCGGCTGGTGGCACCGGTGGCGGACATCGCTCGGGGCACTCAGGCGGTGGCGGCAGGGGATTATGAACAGCAGCTGCCCCTGCCTCCTCATCACGATGAACTCGCCTTTCTCGTGGCTTCCTTCAACACCATGACCAAGCGCATCGCCCAAGCCCGAGATGAGGCGGCTCGCAGTCAACAGGCGGTGGAAGCTCAGCGAGCCTATTTGGAAACCGTGCTCGGCCGCCTCTCTTCCGGCGTGATCACCCTAGACCATCGCCGGAAGCTCTACACCGCTAATCCCGCCGCTCATCAGATTCTGCACCTTGCACCGGATACCATCCCGGGCACAGGGCTGGATCAGCTGGCCGCTACCTATCCCTATCTCGCGCCCTGGGCACAGCTAATCCGCGCCCATCTGGATCAGCAAGAGGAATGGCGGGAGGAAGTGAGCCTGCTGGGTCCCGAAGGGCGGCAAGTGCTCCTGTGTCGGGGCAGTCCTTTGCAGCGTCCAGACGGAGATCAACAGGAACATGTGGTGGTCTTCGATGAGGTGACCGCCCTCATCGAAGCCCAGCGGAACGCCGCTTGGGGGGAGGTCGCCCGCCGCCTGGCCCATGAGATCAAAAATCCCTTGACTCCCATCCAGCTCTCCGCAGAGCGGCTGCGCCACAAGCTCTTGCATCAATTGCCCGAAGCGGAAGCCCGAGTGGTGGATCGGGCCACCCGCACCATCGTGCAGCAGGTGGAAGCCATGAAGGCTATGGTGAATGAGTTTTCCCAATACGCCCGCCCCCCCAAAATGCAAGCCGAACCGATTGTGCTGGATCGATTGGTCTCCGAGGTCATGGACCTGTACCGCAGCGCTGCCGGACCCGTTCGGATTCATCTCGATTTGGGCGCACCCAAAGCGCAGATCAAAGGGGATCCCCTGCGGTTGCGCCAAGTCATTCACAATCTGGTGAAAAACGCTCAAGAAGCGGTGGAGCATCGGGCGGACGGTCAGATCTGGATGCGCACCCGAGAAGTCCGAGAACAGGGACGGGCTTTCGTCACCCTCAGCATCGAGGACAACGGGGAGGGCATCGCACCCAGTCTGATGGAACACTTGTTTGAACCCTATGTGACGACCAAATCGAAGGGCACCGGTTTGGGGCTTGCCATCGTCAAGAAGATCCTAGAAGAACATGGGGGTATCATCTGGGCAGAAAATCTGGAGGAAGGCGCGCGCTTTGTGATGCGCCTGCCCCTGTGGCAAGGACCCACGGAGGCGCCTGCTAAACAGAAGCCACCAGCACCTTGAGACAACCTATGAGCGCAATTCACATCTTGGTCGTCGACGACGAACCGGACATTCGCACCCTGGTACAAGAGATTTTGGAAGATGAAGGCTATGAAGTTCGGGTAGCGGAGAACGGCACCCTTGCCCGCCAAGCCCTGCGGGAACGCCGCCCGGATCTGATCCTTTTGGATATCTGGATGCCCGATCTCGACGGCATCAGCCTGTTGAAAGAATGGGTGGAAGAGGACGGCTTGCCCTGTCCCGTCATCATGATGTCCGGCCATGGCACCGTGGAAACCGCCGTAGAGGCCACCCGATTGGGCGCCTATGATTTTCTGGAAAAACCTCTCTCCATGGTCAAGTTATTGGTCACTCTGGAGCGGGCTTTGGAGGCGGACAAGCTCGCTCGGGAGAACATCGGCCTGCGGCGGCGCACAGTGATCGCGCATGAGCCTGTGGGCCGCAGCCCAGCCATGCAGCGTCTGCGGGAACAGGTGAAGCGCATCGCTCAGCACGATACCTGGGTGCTCATCACCGGCGAAGCGGGCAGCGGTCGCGAGACTTTCGCCCGCTATCTCCACGCCCAGAGCGCCCGCAGAGAACGCCCCTTCATCGATCTGGGAGTGTCGGGGATCACTCGAGGTAACTCGGCCCGAGAGCTCTTCGGCAGCGAGCAGAACGGCCACATTCACTACGGCAGCTTGGAACAGGCGGCCGGCGGCACCTTGTTGCTCGACGAAGTGGCGGATATGGATCTGGAGATTCAAAGTCAGCTGCTGGGAGCGCTGGAGACCGGTTCCTTTCTACGGGTGGGAGGAACGCAGCCAGTGCCCATCGATGTGCGCATCATCGCAGCCACCCAGCGGAATCTGGAAGAAGAAGTGCAGGCAGGACGGTTTCGGGAGGATCTCTTCTATCATCTCAATGTGGTGCCCCTGCACATACCGCCCCTGCGGGATCACAATGAGGACGTTCCCGAATTACTCCACTATTATGTGGATTATTTCGCTACCCATGAAAAGCTGCCCTATCGGCGCTTCAGCGTGGCCGCCCAAAACTATCTGCGGAACTATCCCTGGCCGGGCAACGTGCGGGAACTCAAGAACCTGGTGCAACGGGTGCTGATCCTAGGGGCTGGGGAGGAGATCACCCAAGACGAAGTGGAGATGACCTTAGGCACTGCTAACACCGCTTTCAGTCGACCCTTAGAAGGCTTAGTCTCCTTTGATCAGCCATTGCGCCAGGCACGAGAGCAATTTGAGAAGGCCTATCTGGAATATCAGCTCGACAAACACGGGGGCAATGTGAGCAAGATGGCGAAGGAGGCCGGCATGGAACGCACCCATCTCTATCGCAAGCTGCGCACCCTGGGCATCGAGATCAAGGACCGCCGTTCATGAGCACCCCGGACAAAAACCATCTGATCTGGCTGGATCTGGAGATGACTGGCTTAATGCCGGATCGGGATCAGATCCTAGAGATCGCCACCCTCATCACCAACAGCGATCTGGAAATCTTAGCGGAAGGCCCCGTGATTCCCATTCACCAGCCCCAAGCGGTGCTCGACGGCATGGACGAATGGAATCAACGCCACCACAGGGCTTCTGGACTCATCGAGCGGGTGCGCAAGAGCCCTTGGACCACGGCGGCCGCGGAACAGGAGACCCTGCGGTTCCTCGCCCAATGGGTGCCGCCGGGGGCCTCCCCCCTCTGCGGAAACAGCATCTGCCAGGATCGGCGCTTCCTCGCCCGTCTCATGCCCGAGTTAGAGCGCTATTTTCACTATCGCAACCTGGATGTGAGCACCCTCAAGATCCTCGCCCAACGCTGGAAGCCGGAGGTCGCCCAGGCCTTTCAGAAGCAACGTGCCCATCAGGCCCTGGCAGACGTGCGGGAGTCCATCGCAGAGCTCGCCCATTATCGGGCGCAGCTCTTCCGGGCTTGATGCGCTAAGGCCCAGGTCACATGTTCCCGCACGAGCTCGCTTTCATGGTGCTGTTTTTCCCGTAACGCGGCCCGGATCCGTGCACTGGGCGGCGCATTGCCCAGGGCAACCGCCAGATTGCGAAGCCAAGCCGTGTAGCCCAGACGGCGGAGGGGGCTGCCTTCCGTGCGCCGCAAGAATTCCGCTTTCGTCCATCGGAACAGCTGGAGGAGCGATGCCCGATCCAATCCCTGCCTCGGCAGAAAATCCGGCTCCTGAGTGCGCTGAGCAAATCGGTTCCAGGGGCAGACTAACTGGCAATCGTCGCAGCCGTAGATGCGGTTGCCCAGCTTGGGCCGCAGATCCTCGGGGATGCTGCCCTTCCATTCGATGGTGAGATAGGCGATGCACCGCCGCGCATCGAGCACATAGGGCTCCAGGATTGCCCCCGTGGGGCAGGCGTCCAGACAGGCTTGACAGCGCCCGCAATGGTTCGATTGAGGCGGATCTGGGGGCAAGGGCAGATCCACATAGAGTTCTCCCAAGAAAAACCAGGAACCGGCCCGAGGGTGGATCAGGTTCGTATGCTTGCCCATCCAACCCAACCCCGCCTGCTGGGCCAGGGGTTTTTCCAGCACGGGCGCGGAATCCACGAAGGCCCGATAGCGGAAGGGGCCGATCCGAGCTTCCATGCGTTGGGCGAGCTGTTGCAGACGGCGGCGCATGAGCCGGTGATAGTCCCGACCCAGGGCATAGCGAGCGATGAAAGCGCTCTGGGGGTCTTCGAGCTGCTGCCGGCTCTGTTCTTGGGATTCCGGCAGATAATCCATGCGCACGCAGAGGACTCGCAGGGTCCCCGGCACCAGTTCCGCCGGTCGGCTGCGCTTGGTGCCGTGTTTCTGCAGGAAGTGCATCTCCCCCTGATAGCCCCGCTGCAACCATTGAAACAGGCGCGCTTCCGCCTCGGACAGATCGATATCTGCGATGCCCAATTGCTGAAAACCCAGCGCCCGGGCCCAGCGCCGGATCTGGGGAACCAGCGCCCGCAGTTCGTCCGCCGTCAAATCAACACCACGTCGTATTGCTCTTGGGTGTAAAGCGCTTCCGCCTGCAAGCGGATGGGTTTGCCGATGAACTCTTCCAACTCCGCCAGATGGCCGGATTCTTCATCGAGCAGTCGGTCGATCACCTCTTGGGAGGCCAGCACCAGCAGGGTTTCCACCTCGAATTGGCGGGCTTCCCGCAGGATCTCTCGGAAGATCTCGTAGCAAGTAGTCTCCGCAGTCTTGAGGGTGCCCCGTCCGTTGCAGCAAGGACAGGGTTCACAGAGGATGTGTTCCAAAGATTCTCGGGTGCGCTTGCGGGTCATCTGCACCAGCCCCAGGGAAGAAACCTCGCTGAGCTGGGTTCTGGCATGATCCTTAGCGAGGCATTTTTCCAGGGCGCGCAGGACCTGTCGCTTGTGCTCGGGGTCGGTCATATCGATGAAATCGATGATGATGATGCCCCCCAGGTTGCGCAATCGAAGCTGGCGGCAGATGGCTTGGGCGGCTTCCAGATTGGTCTTAAAAATGGTTTCTTCCAGATTGCGATAGCCCACGAAGGCACCGGTGTTCACATCGATGGTGGTCATGGCCTCCGTCTGATCGATGACCAAATGGCCGCCGGATTTCAACTGCACCTTGCGTTGCAGGGCCTTCTGAATCTCATCCTCCACGCCGTAGAGATCGAACAGGGGCCGTTCGCCCTGGTAATAAACGATCCGATCCTTGACATCGGGAAGATAGCGTTCTGCAAAGAGCAAAGCTCTTTCCAGGGTTTCCCGAGAATCGATGCGCACCCGCTCTACCTCGGGATTCACCAGATCCCGCAGCGCCCGCAGGGCTAGGGGCAGATCTTCATGTACCAGGCCGATTTCCTCCATGTGCTGGCAACGCTCTCGGATGTTTTTCCAGAGCTTTGCCAAAAACTCCATGTCCTTGACCAAGGCTTCCTGAGAAATCCCCTCGGCTGCGGTGCGCGCGATATAGCCCCCTTCTCCCCCGTTTTCCGCGACATAGCGCTGCAGGATCTCCCGCAGCCGCCGCCGTTCCTCTTCATCTTCGATTTTCTGGGAAACCCCCATGTTGCGGAGGGTAGACATGAAGACCAGATAGCGGGAGGGAATGGAAATATTGGTGGTCAGCCGCGCCCCTTTGCTCCCCAAGGGATCTTTGACCACCTGCACCACGATGCTGTCCCCTTCCCGCACCAATTCATGAATCTGGTTGCCGGTTACCTCGCTATTTTCCGCACCCGCGATGTCGGAGGTATGGAGGAAAGCAGCCCGTTCCAAACCGATCTCCACGAAAGCTGCCTGCATGCCAGGAAGCACTCGGCAGATCCGACCCTTGTAGATATTGCCCACCAAGCCGCAACGATCCTGGCGCTCGATGATGATCTCCTGCACCACCCCGTTTTCCACCACGGCCACGCGGGTTTCCGGTGGCGTGACATTGATGAGGATTTCTTCACTCATTCGGTCATGCTGTCTTGGGAAGTTTCCACAGAGGCAAACCAAGGCATTCCCGCAGCGGCTAACAATTGGCCGGTCTCATAGAGAGGTAAACCCATGACCCCGGAATAACTGCCCCGTAACTCTCGGATGAACAGGGCACCTCGCCCCTGAATACCATAGGCCCCTGCTTTGTCCGCCGGTTCTCCCGTCTCCCAATAGGCCTGTATCTCCGCATCGCTGAGATTTCGAAAGCTCACTTCGCTGATGCTGAGGGTGGCAGATTCCTCTTCACCCACCAGAGCCACGGCGCTCAGCACCCGATGGGTGCGTCCAGATAGCTTCCGCAACAGGGTGAAAGCGCTTTGGCGGTCTCTGGGTTTGCCGAGGATCTGTTGATCGAGCACGACCACTGTGTCTGCACCGAGCACAGGAATTCCCCGATCTGCAACCAGGGCCTGCCCCGCCCTCGCCTTGTCCAAGGCCAGCCGCAGGACGTAGTCCTCCGGGCTCTCTCCCAGCAAGGGAGATTCGTCGATCTCGATCGCAAGGACGCCGTAGCGCACACCGATTTGCTGCAGCAGAAGACGCCGCCTGGGAGAACGGGAGGCGAGATAGAGTTGGGGTATGAAATCCATGGCCAACCTCGATGATCATGACTTAGCGGTCTGCAACATCGCCTTCGCAGCCCGTGTCCGAAGTGAGGAAGCGGCCCGTCAGTCTAGGGAAGGACCGAGGAGAAAGGGCACGGGTTCAAACCCATGGTCTTCCAAGGCGTCTAACAAGGCGGCTAATCGTCGTTCTCCCGCTGCGGGAATTTCGCTTATCAGGGCCGTCACATGGCGATAGGCCTCATGAGGGGAAAGGTCTTCGGGCACGCGGACCAGACGCAGTTGGCTCACATCCTTGCTGGGCAATATCATCATTCGCTTTGACATCTCGGGTTCCTCGAATGCTTGTATCCTAATCGATACTCGCAGTAGAATTTTGCAATTCCAAGGCTGGCGTAGCTCAGTCGGTAGAGCAGCTGATTTGTAATCAGCCGGTCGTAGGTTCGAATCCTATCGCCAGCTCCATTTCAGCCCGCATCCTGCGGTATATTCCTAGATACTTCCAGTATTCCCGTCGGCGGGACGAGGGGTCTCACTAACAAGTACCCAATGGTAACAAGATGAATAAGACCTGGTTGATTTCTATTTCCGTGGCAACCGTGCTCTTTTCTGGCTCTGCCCTTGCGGGGGGAAGTCCGACGGCTGGAAAAGCAAAGTCCACCGTGTGCGCAGCCTGTCATGGTGCGGACGGCAACAGCCTCATGCCCACTTGGCCCAAGCTCGCCGGTCAGCATGAAGAATATCTGTACAAGCAACTCATGGATTTCAAGTCTGGGAAACGGAAGAATGCCCAGATGAGTCCCCAGGTCCTCTTCCTCAACGAACAGGATTTCGCAGATTTAGCCGCCTATTTTGCGGGTCAGACCCAGAAGCCGGGCACCGCAGATCCCGCTTCCGTGGAATTGGGGAAACGCATCTTCCGAGGGGGAAATAAGGATACCGGCGTGCCCGCCTGCACCGGTTGTCATGGTCCTGCGGGAATGGGTTTAGGGTTGGCTAAGTTCCCACGCCTCAGCGGGCAGCATGCCGCCTACACGGAAGCCACCCTCAAGAGTTTCCGAGACGGCACCCGCGCCAATGATCCCAACGCCATGATGCGGGGGGTGGCCGCCAACATGACGGATGCGGAGATCGCGGCGGTGGCTCAGTATATTCAAGGCCTGCATCCCTAAGATTGGGAACAGCGCTTGAGTAGGAGAAGAAAAGGACAGTCCGAGGGCTGTCCTTTTTTTGATGCCTGATTCTGATGCCTGATTGTTAGGAGCAAGCATGTCGTTTGAGCACACAACCTATATAGGCGTAGGGACCAAGGTCGGGGGCGGGATGATCGTCGGATTCGATCTCGTGCAAGGACGCATCGCAAGATTGGATGCCCTGCAAGTGCAAACCGATTTCATGGTTCTGAACGTGGGTATAGGCTTAACCCTTGGAGGTAGCGCCTCTTGGGTGCTCGCCCTAGCCTTTAACTGTCCCAGCATCTGGCTCTTAAACCATCGGGATGTGGGCAAGGGTTCCTGGTCTTTCGATCTGGACATTGGGGAAAAATGGGGCGATCTCCTGAAAGCCCTCAACGACGTGAAATATCTCGGCTTCTTGGCCAAAATTGGGCAAGCGGGTCTCCGTGGACTCGGCGACCCGAGCAAGGTGCTCACGGCACGCAGCCTAGCTTCCGATCTCGCCAGCGCTGTGGGTGCAGCTCAGAGCACCAAACCCCAATTTTTGCTCATCGGCATTCCAGGTTCAGGGGCAGGATTGCAGATCAACGCAAGCTATGTCTTGGAGGGCCGTTTGGAACTCGGCAATCAGTACACGGTGGACGGGAGAGGCCCCGCCCCAGGTGCGGGGGGTGTTAGCGGGAACTATGCCCCTGGCGCTCGGGGACATGGCAACAGTTGATCAGATTCTTATAGCCTACCTCTGTGCATCTGCTTCATGCGTTTCGGATGCGAACGCCCCGTGCTGGAGATTCCCAAAGCTCGATCTCGACCAAGCTGGGAAGAACTTGTTGGGTTTCCCCATAGATCCATTGTGCCAGCGCCGAAAGATCTGGATTTTCCAAAAGCTGCTCATCCAATTGATGGTGATCCAGCCGCTGATAGATGGGCTGGAACCTCGCCTTCACCTCCCCATAGTCCAGGGTCCAGCCCAAGACGGGATCTAAGGGTGCCTGGAGAGAGAGGCGCAGCCGATAGCTGTGTCCCTGATCCCGACGCAAGGCGCTCTCGAAGTAGCGTTCCTTCCAGATCCGATAAACCTGGCCATCATAGCTACAACCCGCTGTTCTAGTCTCCTGCACCTGAATTTGAAGGAGCGCGGGCGCAATGGGCTGGATGCGCTGCCACAACCAATGGGCCAGCAGCTCGCTGGTGGGGTTCTCCAAGCCGGGCAGATCGTTGAGACAGCGCCCGTGCAGTTCTTCCTGAAAGGGTGCCCAGATCTTCTGGATGCGGTCGGGATCCGCGGCTTCCTCCGCTGGACCCTGCGGAAAGACTAGGGTGGCGGCGAAGCCATGACCATGCATCCGCCCGCACCGATGATCCGGGGGCACGCGGGGCAATCGGTGGGTGGATTCAAACTGAAATCGGTGCCAACCGCTTGTCCGCCCTCCCGCATCCAGCAAGGTTCCCTGCTGGTCTGTGCTCTGTAACTGGATGCGGGTTAGATTCTTCGCTTCCAGCTGTTCCCAGAACCAGCGGGCTAGATGCGCATCGCTGGGGATCTCCAAATGCTCATTGAGATTGCTGTAATCCAGACGGGCAGCGGCCTGTTGCAGAGCAGTTTCCAGCCCTTGGGCTTCGGCTTCCACCTGTACCCGAAAGTCATGGCCGTGCAGACGGCTCGCCCGGTGCGTGGGGGGGAGATGGGGCAGGAATCGGGCGGCGGAAAAGCGGGTGCTGAACAGGAGATACCGCTTCATGGGGCTGAAATGCCGAACTTTTCCCAGAGGGGATCTTGCAACCCCGCTTCTGCAAATCCCTTTGCGCGGAGCCGGCAGGCATCACAGCTCGTGCAGGGGCGTCCCTGGGGGCCGGGATCATAGCAACTGGTGGTCAAGCTGTAATCCACTCCGAGCTTTAACCCCTGTTGAATGATCTGGGCCTTGGTCATCTGGATGAGGGGCGCATGAACCCGAAGCCGCTGCCGGCCTTCCACCCCCGCCTTGGTGGCCAGATTTGCCAGCTGCTCAAAGGCAGCGATATATTCGGGGCGGCAATCGGGATAGCCGGAGTAATCCAAGGCATTGACCCCGATGAACAGATCTTGTGCTCCGAGCACCTCCGCCCAAGCCAGGGCGAAGGAGAGAAATAAGGTGTTGCGGGCAGGCACATAGGTGGGGGGGATTTCCTGGGCGTTCAGGTCCCGATCTTTGGGCACGGGTAGATCGGCGGTGAGGGCGGAACCGCCCAGGCGGCCCAGATCCAGGGTTGCGACGAAATGCTCCGCCACCCCGAGGGCTTCAGCAATCCGCGCGGCGCAATCCAGCTCCCAGCGGTGGCGCTGGCCGTACTGAAAGGACAGGGCATAAGGGCGGAAACCCTGGGCTTTGGCCAGGGCGAGCACGGTGCTGGAGTCCAAGCCACCGCTTAGCAGCACGATCGCAGGGGGATGTTTGAGAGGGGATGCTCGTTGCATGGGCGCAGTATAAGCTAGAGACTAGTTTCTCGAGACTAGTTTCTAGGATTGCAGGCAGAAAAAAAGGGCCGTCAGGCCCTGATCTTCCTTTTGGTGCCCAGGGACAGAATCGAACTGCCGACACGAGGATTTTCAGTCCTCTGCTCTACCAACTGAGCTACCTGGGCGATCCAAAACATTAAATCGGGAAGCAGTGCCTTTGTCAAGTTGATAGGAGCAGGACAATGCGGCTGATCGTCGGCCTTTCCGGTGCGAGCGGGATCATCTACGGCATTCGGCTGTTGGAAGTGCTGCGGGATCTGCCCCAGGTGGAAACCCATCTGGTGATCAGCCGAGGGGCAAAGCTGACCCTGGCTTGTGAAACAGACTGGCCACTGAACGCCGTGCAAGGGCTGGCGGATGTGGTGCACAGCAATGGGAATCTCGCCGCCTCCATCAGCAGCGGTTCCTTTCCGGTAGATGGCATGGTCATCGCCCCCTGTTCCATGAAGACTCTATCGGGCATCGTGCATTCCTATGGAGACAGCTTGTTGATCCGCGCGGCGGATGTCACCCTGAAGGAGCGCCGGCCGCTGGTGCTTATGCCGCGGGAAACGCCCCTGCACCTAGGCCATACCCAATTGTTTCAAGCGGCGGTGCAGTTAGGGGCGATTCTCTTCCCACCCATGCCCGCCTTCTATACTAGACCCCGAACGCTAGAGGATCTCATCGATCAGACCGTGGGCCGCGTCCTAGGCTTCTTCGACCTCCCCAATACTCTGATGACACCTTGGGAAGGGATCGCTCAGCCTGAATAGCCCAGATGCACATAGGCGGCTTGGGTGGCGATGCGCCCCCGAGGGGTGCGCACGAGAAAGCCCTGTTGAATCAGATAGGGTTCCAGCACCTCTTCGATGGTGCCCCGCTCTTCGCCCAATGCCGCCGCCAAGCTTTCCAGCCCCACGGGCCCGCCGTCGAACTTCTGAATGATGGTCTGGAGCAAGCGCCGGTCCATGGGATCGAATCCCCGATGATCCACCTCTAACAGATTGAGGGCCTGATCTGCCATCTCCGCCGTGATGCGCCCGGCTCCCCGCACTTGAGCATAGTCCCGCACCCGCCGCAACAGGCGGTTGGCGATGCGGGGGGTGCCCCGGGAGCGTCGGGCGATCTCCGCAGCGCCAGCAGCTTCGGTTTCCAGATGCAGGAGACGGGCGGAGCGGGTCACGATGGCATGCAGTTCTTCCGGCGAATAGAATACCAATCGCTGCACGATGCCGAAGCGATCCCGCAGAGGGGCGCTGAGTAAACCCGCCCGCGTGGTGGCTCCCACCAGGGTGAAGGGGGGCAAGTCCAGCTTGATGGAGCGGGCGGCGGGACCCTCGCCGATCAGGATGTCTAGCTGGTAATCCTCCAGGGCCGGATAGAGCACTTCTTCCACCACCGGATTGAGACGGTGGATCTCGTCCACGAAGAGCACATCGCCCGGATCCAAGTTGGTGAGGATCGCCGCCAGATCCCCAGGTTTCTCCAGCACGGGCCCCGAGGTCTGGCGCAGGTTCACGCCCATTTCTTGGGCGATGATATGGGCCAGGGTGGTCTTTCCCAGCCCGGGCGGCCCGAAGATCAGCACATGATCCAGGGCATCCCCTCGGCTGCGGGCGGCCTGAATGAACAGTGCCATCTGTTCCACCACCCTGGGTTGCCCGATGTAATCCGCCAGGGTTCTGGGCCGGATCGTGCGCTCCAATCGCTGATCCTCCGCGCGGGCGGTGGGGCTGATGAGGCGTTCGGAAGGGGACATGCAGGGGAGGACTTCTTGGCGAGGATTTTATTCGATCAAAGCGCTAGCCGGGATCGGCCGGGTTTCTGGAGAAAACCAATTTCCATGAGCTTGGGAAAGAGTACTTCCTCTTCTCGTTCTATGCGTTCGCTCAGTATCTTAAAAATCTCCTGGGTTTCATGCAGAAACCTCTCGCTGAAGGGGAAGTCGCAGCGTTTCAGCCATTTTTTATAGTACTTTTCAAAGTTCCTGCGTAAAGGCCTTTCGGTACGGATGAAGTCCCAAGCGAGGGCTTTGACCCGAGGGTTTTTATGGACGAGCAAGGAGGGATAAAGATAGCGGTCCTCATCGAGCAGATGTTCCTTCACGAGATCTACAAGATCGCAAAGCAAATGATGTGCTAGCTCCGCATTGGGGGGGATCCGGAGCATCTCCGGGTTCAGCAAGGATTGGAGATCTCCGATCATCTCTTTGAGGGCTATATGGTGTTCTCGGTACTTGGTTAAATCCTGCATGGCTCCATTCTCCTGGTCTGCATAATTTCTTATATGGGTATAGGTTAAAAGTAGACCAGGAAAGACGGGAATTCAACAAGTCCTTCATTATATTAGCTTTTTGTGGAGCAAGCGGCGCCGCAAGAAGGAGGAAGAACCGTGCGAAGGGGAAAAAAGCTCGATAGGCTGCCTCTCTTATCTGGCCTTGATCAGGGATTCGCCCTTGCCTGAACGCAGTTTCCTCGACTGGATGATTCCCGGGCTGTTCGGCCCCATTCCCTCCGCAGGGATGACCCTGGAAACACCGGTGCTGAACCGCTGGCTGGGCATCGCCCGACGACAGCCCGGTCCAGGCACCGATCCCTTGACAACGCTCTGTGCATGCTTCGGGATTCTCCGAGATCCCGAGCAAGACCCGCCGAGCGCGGCCCTCTGTTGGCAGGGCGAAGGGCGGGCCCCTCATCCCGCCGTGCTTCATGCGGATCCCGTGCACCTGCACCCGGAGGGGGGTTCCCTCTGGCTGCTGGCGCCCGAGCTGCTGGATCCCCAACCCGAGGAAGCCAGGGCCTTGGCGCAAGTTTTCAACCAGCACTTTTCCCATCAGGGCTTCCGGCTGGAAACGCCCCATCCCCGCCGCTGGTATCTGGTTTTGGATCAGGCCCCTCGCATTCGAACGACGCCCTTGCATGAAGCTTGGCATCGACCCATCGATGCCTTGCTCCCTCGAGGGGAAGAAGCCCTGTTCTGGCATCGGCTGCTCAACGAAGTGCAGATGCTCTTTCATCCATCGCCGGTGAATCAGCGCAGGGAAAGGGCGGGCCAGCCCCCCATCAACAGCATCTGGCTCTGGGGTGGGGGGCAATTGCCCGATGCGCCAGCGGAAGTGCCTTATGAAAGGATCTACGGGAATACAGTGCTAGTGCGGGGCCTAGCCCGTTGGGCGGGGATTCCCCTCCAGCCCCTGCCGGAAAGTCCGGAAAGCCTGCTGACCGCGGCGCCCGGCCGAGTACTGCTCTACTGGGAAGACCTCTGGCAAGCTGTTCTAGCGCAGGATGCGGCCGCTTGGATGCAGGCGGTGCAGCGATTGGAAAGCTGGGCACGCCAAATGTCCCGAGGTGTGCATCTGCGCATCCTGCCCTGTACGGGGGAATCCTGGCACCTGATCCCAGGCCGCTGGCGAGATTGCTGGCGGCGACCCAAACCCCTCTTGCAGCACCTATCCGGCTAGCACCATTTGGGCAGCAGGATCAGGCCCCAGAGGATCAGGGCGAGGGCGATCGCCCAAAGCACAGCGGCGGAAGCTAGGTCCTTGGCGCGACCGGCAAGCTCATGGCGTTCCGAACCCATGCGATCCACGCAGGCTTCCAGGGCGGAATTCAGCAGCTCCACCAAGGGCACCCAGAGCAGGGAACCCACCAACAGCGCCCGCTCTGCCGGAGATTCCCCCAGCCACAGACCCAGGGGAACCAGGGGGATCAGCAGCCAGACTTCCTGGCGGAAAGCGGCCTCTTGCGCATAGCAGGCCCGCAACCCCTGCCAGGAAAAGCCCCAGGCGCGGCGGAGGCGCTGGAACCCCTGGGTTTTATTCATGAACGGGCGGTTTCCAAGCCAGATCGAGCTGGCGGGCGGCCCGCACATCGTCCAGCCGCCGCACAGGCAGCTTATGGGGAGCGGTGCGCACGCGCTCGGGATCTCGCTGGGCCTCTTCTCGAATCTGCACCATAGCATCCACAAAGGCATCCAGTTCTTCCTTGGCTTCGGTTTCCGTGGGTTCGATGAGCAGGCACTCAGGGACCAGCAGAGGGAAATAGGTGGTGGGGGCATGGAACCCATAGTCCAGCAAGCGCTTGGCGAAGTCCATCGCGTTCACCCCCCATTCCTTGGCCTCCCGCTTCAAGGTGAGGATGAATTCATGGCTTGCCCGCCGATCCCCATAGGCTGCGGTGAAGCCCGCTTTCACCAGGCGCTTGCGCAGATAGTTGGCGTTGAGAGTGGCATATTCCGCCACCCGCTGCATGCCAGCTCGGCCCAACATGCGGGCGTAGATGTAGGCGCGCAGCAGAATCCCCACATTGCCCCCGAAGGCGGTGAGGCGTCCTATGCTCCGGGGGCGGTCTTGCAGATCCAACCAGCGGTAATCCGTGCCATCGAAAGCGACCAGGGGCACGGGCAGATAGGGTGCCAGGCGCTCGGAAACCCCCACCGGCCCCGCCCCGGGCCCGCCGCCCCCGTGGGGGGTGGAAAAGGTCTTGTGCAGGTTCATGTGGATCACATCGAATCCCATGTCCCCCGGGCGCACCTTACCGAGGATGGCGTTGAGATTGGCACCATCGTAGTAGAGCAAGCCCCCCGCCTCGTGCACCGTGCGGGCGATGGCCTGAATGTTCCGGTCAAAAACGCCCAGGGTGCTGGGATTGGTGAGCATGATGCCCGCAGTCTGGGGGCCCACGGCGGCTTGCAGGGCGGCCAGATCCACATCCCCATCCGCACCGGTGGGGATCTCCCGCACCCGATAACCGCACATGACCGCCGAGGCCGGATTGGTGCCGTGGGCGGCATCGGGTACCAGGATTTCCTGCCGGCCTGTATCGCCCCGCGCCTCATGATAGGCCCGGATCATGGCGACCCCCGCGAACTCCCCCTGTGCCCCCGCTGCCGGTGCCAGGGATACGGCGTGCATTCCGCTCAAGGCCTTGAGGATCTCTTGCAGTTCGTACAGGCAGGCCAAAATCCCTTGACTGTGGCTCGGCGGTGCCAGGGGATGGCGGTTGAGAAAGCCGGGCAGAGAGGCCAATCGATTGCAGCCCCTGGGGTTGTACTTCATGGTGCAGGAGCCCAGGGGATAGAAATGGGTGTCGATGGAAAAGTTCTTCTGAGAAAGGCGCGTGTAGTGGCGCACCACCTGCATTTCCGAAACCTCCGGCAGGGCAGGGGGCTGCTTGCGCTGGAAATGGGCGGGGAGATCAACAGGATCCGGGGTTTGCCGAGGGGCTTGGGCGAACGCCCGACGGCCCGAGCGGGAATGTTCGTGAATCAGCATGGAAGTACCGTCTGGAAAAGGGCCCGGCAGGCAGCCGGACCCAGGGGACTAGGCTGCGTCCAGGGCCTGGAGGGCAGCATCGTAATCGGGTTCTTGGGTGATCTCCGGCACCAACTGGGTGTAGACCACCCGATCCTTTGCATCCAGCACCACCAGGGCCCGGGCGGTGATCCCGGCCAGGGGGCCATCCTCGATGAGCACCCCATAATCCTTGGCGAACTTGCGGGAACGCATCATGGAGAGGGGGATCACATTTTCGAGTCCCTCGCTGGTGCAGAACCGACCGGCGGCAAAGGGCAGGTCTGCGGAGACGATCAGGGCCACTGCATCGGGTCGGGTCGCCATGGCTTCGTTGAACTTCTTGGTGGAGCGGGCGCAAACCTCCGTGTCTAAGCTGGGCACGATGCTGATCAGCTTTTTCTTGCCGGCATAATCCGCCAGGCTCACATCCTGGAGATCGCGAGTGGTGAGGCGAAAATCCGGCGCCTGGGTGCCCACCGCGGGCAGTTCGCCGGAAAGGGAGACGGGATTACCTTGTAAGGCGGTTTGAGCCATGTTGTAGTTCCTTCAATATTTAGGTTCAACGGGACATCGGGCTTGGGTGCGGGCGGCGATGACCCGCGCGAGCTTAGCGGCATAGGTCTGCATCTCCGCCTCCGTGCGCCGCTCGGTGGCGCAGATCAGCAGGGCCGAGCCCAGTTCCGGATAATCGGCGCTGAGATCATAGCCGCCGAGGATCCCATGGGCTGCCAGGGCGCGCAGGATTTCCCCGGCGGGCGCGGGCAATCGGAGCACCTGTTCATGGAAGATGGGGCGGTTGAACCGAGGTGCAATGCCGTCGATCTCACAGAGCAATTCCCCAAGCCTGCGGGTGTTGGCATGGCAGACTCGGGCCACCCGTTCCAAGCCTTCTGCCCCCAACAGGGCGAGATAAATGGTCGCCGCAGTCACCAACAGCCCCTGATTGGTGCAGATATTGGAAGTGGCCTTGGAGCGGCGGATGTGCTGTTCTCGGGCCTGCAAGGTCAGGGTGAAGCCTGGATTGCCTTCCAGATCCAGGGTGCGACCCACGATGCGCCCAGGAAGCTGGCGAACCAGGGCTTGCCGGCAGCAGAGGAAGCCCGCGTAGGGTCCCCCAGAGGCCAGGGGCATCCCCAGGGGCTGGGCTTCCCCGCAGGCGATATCCGCACCCTTTTTGCCCCAATCCCCCGGCGGCTTCAGCAGGGCCAGGGAGATGGGATTGACGACGCCGATGACCAGTGCTTTTTTCTCGTGGGCCCAGTCCGTGAGCACATCTACCTCCTCCAGCACCCCGAAGAAATTCGGCTGCGGCAGGATGAGGGCGGTGATCGGCTGATCCTTCCAGGGTGCCAAGGCTTCCAGCGGGGTATGGCCGCCCTGGAGATCGAAGTCGATTTCCACCAATTCAATCTGCTGAGGATGTACGAGGGTGCGCACGGTTTCCCGATACCGAGGATGCAGGGTTTTCGGCATCAGCACCCGCCGCGCCCGCACCGCTCGATTAGCCCGCACTGCCATGAGCACTGCTTCCGCCAGGGCGGAGGCCCCGTCATAGAGGGAAGCGTTGGAGACCTCCAAGCCCGTGAGGGCGGTCATCATGGATTGGAACTCATAGAGGAGTTGCAAAGTGCCCTGGCTCGCCTCCGCCTGATAAGGGGTGTAGGCGGTGTAGAACTCCCCGCGGGTGGCGATCTCCCAGACCGCCGCCGGAATGTGATGATCGTAAGCACCGGCGCCCAGGAAGCAGAGGGGTTGCCCGTCCTGCCGGGCCCGCGCGTTCAGCAGATTGCCGACCTCCATTTCCGAAAGGGCTTCCGGCACTTCGGGGGGCGTGCGGGTGCGGAGTGCTGAGGGGATTTCGTCGAAGAGATCTTCGATGCGATCCACTCCGATGGCTGCCAGCATGGCAGCGGTTTCTTCTTCAGTGTGCGGGATAAACGGCATGGGCGATCAGGCCTCTTCCTCGGCGAGCAACTGCTCGTAGGCCTCGGCATTCAGGAGCTGATCCAGGTCGGCAGGATCTTTGAGCGCCAGCCGGAAGATCCAGCCTTCCCCATAGGGATCCTCATTGATGCGCTCGGGAGCTTCGCTCAGGGCCTCATTGGCTTCCACCACTTCCCCCGCCAAGGGGCTGTAGACATCCGAAGCCGCTTTGACCGATTCCACCACCGCGCAGGCATCTCCCGCCGCCAGAGATCGCCCGACCTCGGGAATCTCCACGAAGACCAGATCCCCCAGCGCTTCCTGGGCGTGGTCCGTGATCCCCACAGTTACAGTGCCATCCCCGTTATCCCGCACCCATTCGTGATCCTGGGTATATCGCAATTCATTTGGTACCGTGCTCATCTCATTCATCCAGATTAAAACAAAAGAAGAAACCCGATCGCCCATCGGGGATCGGGAAAAAGCGCTGTCGCAGGAAAACTAATCCAGCGAGATACAGGCCTTGCCCTGGCGGACGAAGGGAGGCTTGACCACCCGCGCCCGCAGCAGCTTGCCCCGGACTTCCACTTCGCAAGTCTCACCGATGCGGGCATCCACCCGCGCCAGGGCGATGGAGCGCTGCAAGCTGGGGGAGAAGCCGCCGGAGGTGATCTCTCCCATTTCCTGCTCCCCTTGAAAGACCTTCTGATGACTGCGCAGCACGCCCCGATCCAAGAGGAGCAAACCCACGAAACGCCGCAGCCCACCTGCCTTCCGCTGTGCCTCCAGGGCCGCCCGCCCGATGAACGGCCGGTCTTCCGGTTCCCAAGCGACCGTCCAGTTCAAGCCGCTTTCCAAGGGGCTGACGGTCTCATCCATGTCCTGACCGTAGAGGTTCATGCCCGCTTCCAAGCGCAGGGTATCCCGAGCACCCAGCCCACAGGGGCGAACGCCTGCTTCGTGCAGGGCCTGCCAGAAGGCGGGGGCCTGATCCGCGGGCAGCATGACTTCAAAACCGTCCTCGCCCGTATAGCCCGTGCGCCCGACGAACCAATCTCCAGATTCCGCTGCGAAGAAGGGTTTCAGCGCACCGGCGGCTTCCCGCAAAGCGGGATCCAACAGGGGTAGGGTGTTGGCGCGGGCCTCCGGACCCTGCACGGCAATCATGGCCAGATCCGATCGGGGCTGGAGTTCGGCGGAAAACGCCGAGAGCTGGGTGCGCATCCAGGCCAGATCTTTTTCTGCAGTGGCGGCGTTGACCACGATTCGATAGCGATCCGGCCCTCGGTAGTAGACGATGAGGTCGTCCAGCACGCCCCCATCGTCTCGGAGCATACAGCTGTAGAGCGCCTTGCCCGGCGTCTTGAGCTTGGCCACATCGTTCGCCAGCAGATGGCGCAGAAAGGCCTGAGCTTCTGAACCCGCCAGATCCAGAATGCGCATGTGGCTCACGTCGAACATGCCCGAGTGCTGCCGTACCGCGTGATGCTCTTCGAGCTGAGAACCGTAATGCAAGGGCATGTCCCAGCCCCCGAAAGGAACGATGCGGGCGCCCAGCCGTTGATGTTCTGCGAATAGGGGCGTTCTCTGTCCCATACCCTCTCCCTGTTCAGATCTTCTTGAGGAGGAAATCTTGCAGTTTCTTCATAACCCGTGGGTCTGTGCCCAAGAAAGCCACCCCCACCCCTTCCAGCTTGGGGATCTCGCCGGTGCCGATGAAGACGATCTGACAGCTCATGCGGATGGTCGTGCCTTCCAGATCCAGGGTAATCCGACCGGTTTTAGTGAGCTTATCCTGAGGGAGAGGCGGCGTGATATTGTGCAGATAGGCCCCCCCCAGACTGATATTGCCCGTAAACCCCTTGTAGTGCTTGCCGTCCAGTTCCAGCAAATATTCCTGAAACAGGGCGACCCGGGCATGTCTTCTCTTTTCCTGCGGTGTTTTCATCGTGAAACCATCTACCGAAACTGGGATTTCAGCCTATATAATACATTTTCTGTTGTGCCACTCTCGGTTCTATGTGTCCACCCAGCCTCTCCCTCGTGATTCCCCTGTACGAAGAAGCCCAGAACGTGGGCCCCCTGTTACAGCGAGTTCATCAGGGTTTGGCGGATTTTCCCGGTCCCTGGGAACTGATCTGCGTGGACGACGGCAGCCGAGATGGGACCGGGGAGCAGTTGCGGGCCCTGGCAGCCCAGTACGGCCCCCATGTGCGCATCGTCCGATTGCGGCGCAACTTCGGCCAGACCGCCGCCATACAGGCGGGTTTGGATCTGGCGCGGGGTGAGCTGATCGCCACCTTGGACGGGGACTTGCAGAACGATCCGAGGGACATTCCCCGCATGGTGGAAGAGCTGTTGCAACGGGATCTGGATCTCTTGCAGGGTTGGCGGCAGCGGCGGCAAGATGATTTATTCTTGCGCAGGATCCCTTCTCGCATGGCCAACTGGCTCATCGCGCGGGTCACCGGATTGGGACTGCACGATTACGGCTGTAGTCTCAAGATCTATCGGGCAGAGGTCATCCAACAGGTGCGTCTGTTCGGGGAGATGCACCGCTTCATTCCCGTCTGGGTGGCGGGCATCACCGATCCTCAGCGCATCGGGGAAACCGTGGTTCGCCATGAAGCGCGGCGGTTCGGCGTCTCCAAGTACGGCCTATCCCGCACCTTTCGGGTACTTTTGGATCTGTTGTCCGCCTCCTTCTTCCTGCGCTATCAGGCCCGCCCGGGCCATTTCTTCGGGGCGTTCGGCCTGGCCTTCGGGCTGTTCGGTGCCCTCATCATGGGCTATCTGCTGAGCCTGAAATTCCTGTGGGGCGAGGACATTGGGGGCCGGCCCCTGCTCTTCGCAGGCGTTTTGTTTCTGGTGGCTTCCATTCAGTTGCTCACCACCGGCGTGCTGGCGGAGCTGCTGATCCGCACCCAGTTCGAATCCCCCTGCAGAAAGAGCTTTTCCATCGCCTGGCAGAGTGATCCCCAAACCGCCGCTTGGAAAACCGCTGATCCCGATCCATGAATGTGCACCGCTTTTCCCGATCCGGCTTGCTCTTGCTCCTGCTGGCGTGCGCTCTCTGGCTCAGCTTTTTCTGGCAACTGGGATCCGTGCCCCTCTATGATCTGGATGAAGGGGCATTTACGGAAGCCACGCGGGAAATGCTTGCCAGCGGTGATTTCATCACGCCTTACAAGGACGGCCAACCCCGCTATGATAAACCCATCCTCATCTACTGGTTTCAAGCCCTTGCCGCCCAGGGGTTCGGGCTGAACGAATTCGCCCTGCGGCTACCCTCAGCCCTAGCTGCCCTGGCCTGGGTCTGGGCACTCTGGCGCTTCGCCCGCCGGTTTTTGGACAGGGACACAGCCAGCATCGCCGCCCTTTTTATGGTGCTGAGCCTGGAAGTCTCCCTCATCGCCAAGGCAGCCACCGCGGATGCCCTGCTCAACCTCTTTCTTACCCTGAGCTTGCTGGGCATCTACCGTTGGTATCAACAGCCGGAGGATCGCACTCTCTTAGGGATCTACGCTTGGATAGGGCTGGGGTTTCTCACCAAGGGACCGGTGGCCGTCTTCTTTCCCCTGGTCATCAGCCTGCTGTTCTTCGCCTCCCAAGGCGCTTGGAAGCGCGGGTGGCAGGCCCTGTATTTCCCTCGAGGCTGGGCGGTCTTTCTTCT
This sequence comes from Chromatiaceae bacterium, assembly GCA_027078745.1. Classification (GTDB taxonomy): domain Bacteria; phylum Pseudomonadota; class Gammaproteobacteria; order Chromatiales; family Chromatiaceae; genus JALWWO01. The sequence goes on along the minus strand of JALWWO010000019.1, from coordinate 398,902 downwards.
CCTCGTGTTGCCCTGGCATCTGGCCATCTATTGGAACAGCGGCCCCGGTTTTTTCGAGAGCTTTTTTCTCAAGCACAACTTGGGGCGCTTCAGCGGGGTGATCCACGGGCATGAAGGCTTTTTCGGCTATTATTTCCTCGTGCTACCCCTGATTTTGCTGCCCTTCAGCGGCGGCTTAGTCGCCCTGATTCCCCATCTCCGCGCCCTCTGGACCGATGCCCTGAACCGCTTTCTGGTGCTCTGGTTTCTAAGCGTGTTCCTCTTCTTCTCCTTCTCACGCACCCAGCTGCCCCATTATTTGCTCTACGGGGCCACGCCCTTGTTCCTCCTCCTGGCGCGCTATCGCGCTGCGTTGCGCAATCCTTGGGTAGCCTATGCCCCGCCCCTGCTCTTTTTCCTGTTGCTCCTGGGCTTGCCGGAACTCCTGGATCTCGCCGCCCAGCGCAGCACCCGCGTCCATGAACTGGCCCTGCTCCAATTGGGCAGAGAACAATTGGATGGGCGGTATCGGCTCGCCATGGGCCTGGGCGTGCTGCTGGTCGTCGCGCTCTTTCGGATGCCGAAATTGCCCCCCTGGCAAGGGCTGCTGATCGTGGGCTTCGCCCAAGTCCTGCTGCTCTATGGGGTGTTGGTGCCTCGGGTCTTCGCCGTGCTCCAAACACCGGTGAAGGAAGCGGCGCAGCTCGCCCGAACGCTGGCGAAGCCCACGGTGCGATACCGCACCAATCTGCCGAGTTTCAGTTTCTATCGAGGGGCGATCACGCCAGCACGGATACCGAAACCCGGGGAGCTGGTCTTCCTGCGCATCGACAAGCGGGCATCCCTTTCTCGAGAGATTCCTCCCGACCAACAAGCCCTGCGCTTTCAGCGGGGGCAAGTGGCCCTGATCGAGATCAAGGGCGGATGGGAATCCCCTGGTCTCGCAAGTGGGCCTTGACCGCAGCGATGGGTACTTCCCGCCGGTGGAAGATGCCCGCCGCCAAAGCGGCTTCCACGTCCACGGATTGGAACAGTTCGGAAAAGTGTTCCATTCGTCCGGCACCGCTGGAGGCGATGACCGGAATGGAGACGGCAGACCGCACCGCCTGAATCAACTCCAGATCGAAGCCCAGGCCGGTTCCATCCCGATCGATGGAGTTGAGTAGGATTTCCCCGGCCCCCAGCTGTTCGCAGCGCTGCGCCAATCGGATGGCATCCAGATCACGACCTTCCCGCCCCCCTTTGACCGTGCATTGGAACCAGCAATAGTTCTCCCCCGCTGGGCCCGGGATCTTCGTAGCGATCGTGGGATGGGGCGTTTCCTCGGGCGATCGCACGTAGACCCGTCGGGGATCGATGGAGATGACCACCGCTTGATTGCCGTAGCGCTGAGCGATCTGCTCGATGGCGCTGCGCCCCGGCACATGGGTGCCGGCCAAGACTTGCTCGGCGGTGCGCACCGCATCGCTGCCGATGGAAACCTTGTCCGCACCGGAAGCGAAGTACTCGGCAGCCACATCTAAGGCGCTGTAATGGCGGCCCTGATGATCGGTGAATGCTCGGATGCCGCCGCCGATGGTCAGGGGTACGAACACCTGCTCCGAGGTGCGCCGCAGCACCTCCAGCATGGGTTGATCCGCCAGGGGAAAATCTCGAAAAGCAGTGATGTTGAGGAAAGTGATCTCATCCGCCCCTTCCTGATAGTAGCGGCGGGCCAGATCCACCGGCTTTCCCAGATTGCGCACCTGCCCTGACTCCCGCACATCGTATTGATCCCCCTTGGTCACCACCAGATCGCCCGCATCATTGGTGCGCACATCCAAGCAGGCGATGATGCGCTTGGCCAATCGGGTTTCTTCTTGAAGCGGTTGCACACTGGGCAAATCTTCCGGGGCCAGCAAGGCCTTCAGCAACTGAAGGCCGGCTTCCCCGCTTTTTTCCGGATGAAACTGCAACGCGCAGATCCGCCCGCGGCGCACGGCGCTGATGAAGGGGCCGCCGTAATCGGTTTCCAGCCAGATCCAATCCCGATTCTTGGCCTCGGGCACCGCCCGATAGGAATGGACGAAATAAAATTTTTTCTCTCGGAGATCGGGCAAGGATCCCCGCAGACCGTTCCAACCCATGTGGGGCACGGAAAGCCCGGGCGCGTCGAAGCGGCGGATCTGGCCGGGGATCAGGCCTAGACCCGGCACCCCTGGGGCTTCCTCGCTCCCCTCGAAGAGTACTTGCAGGCCGATGCAGATGCCCAGAAAGGGACGATCCGCTTGAAGATAAGCTTGCAGAGAGGCCAAGAGATTGCGGGCGCGCAAGCCTTCTATGGCAGCGCCGAAATTGCCTACACCTGGGAAGAGGATGTAATCGGCCCGCTGAATATCTTCCGGCCCGCGAATGTCCTGTAGGTCGAAGCCCAAAGCGCGCACTGCATTGCGGACGCTGCGCACATTGCCCGCGCCGTAATCGAGTAGGGAAATCATCGTTCGGTTTCCATCCAAAACCCTTATTCTATCGTCTATCTTTCTATCTTCTATCTCCTGTTCCCTGTTGGAGTGCTGAACATGTCCCCCCGCTACTGGATCCCCCTTCTCTGGCTGCTGCTGATCGCGGCGGCCCCGACCCGAGGGGAAACCGCCTTGGATCGCTATGTGGCCCGTCCCGATCCCGCCTATGAATACGGTCTGTATGCTCGAGATGACACCTTGAGCTACACCAGCTATTTCCTCCGCATGATCTCCCAGAACTGGCGGCATCCGGAGGAAGTGGATCGCACCACCTGGGAACATGAATTGCAGATCACAGTGCCCGCCGTGCGCCATTCCCCCAGCCCAAAGACCGCCCTGCTCATCATCAACGGGGGCAAGAATGGCCGTCCGCCCAACACGGAGACCGGGGAAGCCATGGCGACGCTGGCCCTCGCCAGCGGCATGGTGGTGGCCATGATCAATCAGATCCCCAACCAGCCCCTGTATTTCGCCGATGAGGTGGACCATCCCCGCACGGAAGATGCCATCCTCGCCTATAGCTTGGATCGGTTCATCGAGACCGGTGATGAGGAATGGCCGGTTCACTTGGCCATGACCAAGGCCGTGGTGCGCGCCATGGACACCGTGCAGCGCTTTCTGGGGGATCGGAATATTCCCATTCAGGATTTCATCCTGCTCGGGGGTTCCAAGCGGGGCTGGACCACCTGGTTGACAGCGGCGGTGGATGCCCGAGTCAAGGCCATCGTGCCCATCTCCATCGATCTCCTGCACATGGATCAGCAGTTCACCCATCATTGGGAAGCCCTGGGCTTCTATTCCCCGGCCATCGCCGATTACGAAGCATTCGATCTGCCCTGCCGGTCCCGTTCTAAACTCGGCCAAGATCTGCTGGCCATCGTCGATCCCTATCGCTATCGGGATCGCTATCAGCTGCCAAAGCTGCTCATCAACTCTGCGGGAGATGAATTCTTCCTCAGCGACTCCTGGCGCTTCTATTATGAGGAACTCCCGGGCCCCAAATGGCTGCGCTACACCTTCAACACCGGCCATTCCCAGGGGGAGGACACGGAACAATTGCTGGATGTCGCCCTGGCTGCCCTGGCCTGGATTCGCACCCTCAATGCGGGACAGGAACCGCCCCGTTATCAATGGTGGTTGGAAGCAGACGGCAGCATTCACGTGTGGGCACCGGATCGGCCGGATGCGGTGTTTCTGGTGCAAGCGACCAATCCAAATGCCCGCGATTTCCGCCTGCCCGTCATCGGTCAGGCCTGGACGCGCACCCCCTTGCAGGATCAGGGGGGCGGGCGGTTCGTCGGCTCCGTGTCCCTGCCAGAACAGGGCTGGCGGGCCTTTGCGGTGGAACTGGTCTACGGCAAGACCGGCTGGGATCGGCAGATCTATACTAGCGGCGTGCGGATCGTGCCGGATGTGCTGCCCTTCGCGGGCACCGCCTGCCAGGCGAACACGCCGGGGTTTTTGGACAATCCCCAACCCGGCGGCACCTACAGCGGCATCGGCGTGCTCTCCGGCTGGGCCTGTGAAGCGAAGAACCTGGATCTGCGCATCGATGATCAATGGGTGGTCGCCACCGGCTACGGCACCCCGCGGCGCGATACCCAGGGCATTTGCGGCGACCAGAACAACGGCTTTGGCCTGCTCCTGAATCTCAACTTGCTGGGAGATGGGGAACATCAGATCACCGCCATGGCCGATGGTCGAGACCTGGCTTCCGCGCGGTTCTCCGTGCAGACCCTGGGCCAAGAATTTCTCTCCGGCCTGTCCGCTACCTATGAACTGCAGGATTTCCCTGGTCCCGGGCAGCGCACTCAGGTTTCCTGGGAAGAGAGCTTGCAAAACTTTCTCATCACCGGCGTTTCCGGCAGCCCCATCCCCTTTGCTACAGCACCCACCGCGAGCACTCCTAATGAACTGGGTCAGTTAGAAAATCCTCGGGATGGATCCATTCAGAGCGGCATCAGCGTGATTTCCGGTTGGGTCTGCGATGCCCAATCGGTCGCTGTCCGCATCGATGATCGGGCGCCGATTCCCGTAGCCTATGGCACCGCTCGCAGCGATACCCAAGGAATTTGCGGCGATCAAAACAACGGCTTCGGCCTGTCCTTCAACTGGAATCTGCTGGGCGATGGTACCCATCGCATCCAAGTGTTGGCAGATGGGGACCGAGAGATCGCCACCAGCACTTTCCGAGTGGTTACCCTGGGCGGCGAGTTCCAGCACGGGTTGGAAGGCATCTTTTCCCTTCCCGATTTCCCATCCCCCGGCCAAACCACCCGCATTCAGTGGCAGGAAAGCCTGCAGAACTTCTCGATTCAATCGCTGAGGCACTAGAAGCTAGTCTCTAGTGCCTCCGCTCCTGATGTATATTTTGCGGTGTCCATCATTGAACCAAGGATTCCCATGACCGAAGAACATCAGCGTACCGATTCGGAGATCACCACGGAAGTCGCCGTGCTCGGGGCGGGGCCAGGCGGCTATACGGCAGCCTTCCGAGCTGCGGATCTGGGCAAGCGGGTGGTGCTCATCGAACGCTATCCCCAGCTCGGGGGGGTGTGCCTCAATGTGGGCTGCATCCCCTCCAAGGCCCTGCTCCACACGGCGCAGATCATCCGAGAGGCGGCGGAGATCCAACGGATGGGAGTGCACTTCTCCCCGCCGGAGATTCAGTTGGATGCCCTGCGCGCCGGAAAGGATCGGGTGGTCAAAAAGCTGACGGACGGCTTGCGGGGACTCGCCAAGGCCCGAAAGGTTCAGGTGGTGCAGGGTACTGGCCGATTCATCGCCCCCAATCGCTTGCAGGTGGAAAGCCCCAAGGGGGTGATCCGCATCCAGTTCGATGCGGCGATCATCGCCTGCGGTTCCAGCCCCGTGCGGATCCCGGGCTTTCCCCAGGAAGATCCTCGGGTCATGGATGCCACGGATGCCCTGGCATTGCCGGAGATCCCCAAGCGGATGCTCGTGGTCGGCGGAGGCATCATCGGTCTGGAGATGGCCACAGTCTATCAGGCCTTGGGCACCCAGATCGAAATCGTAGAACTTCAGGGACAGTTGATTCCAGGCTGCGATCCGGATCTGGTGCGGGTGTTGGAACGGGTGCTCAAAAAGCGGGGGGTCCGGCTTTTCCTGAACACGCGGGTCCGTGCCATGAAGGCCACGAGTGCCGGCATTCAGGTGCAGTTCAGCGGCGAGCAAGCGCCCCAAGAAGCCACCTATGATCGGGTGCTCGTGGCGGTGGGTCGGCGACCCAACGGCAAGCAGATTCAGGGAGAAGCCGCCGGCGTGCAGGTGGATGAACGGGGTTTCATCCCCGTGGATGAGCACAGGCGCACCAATGTGCCCCATATTTTCGCCATCGGGGATGTGGTGGGAGAACCCATGCTCGCCCATAAAGCCACCCACGAAGCTAAGGTCGCTGCCGAGGTGATCGCCGGCTTGCCCGCCCGCTTCGACCCCCTGACGGTGCCTTCGGTGGCTTACACGGATCCAGAAATCGCTTGGATGGGCTTGACGGAAACCGCCGCCAAGCAGCAGGGCATTCCCTATGAGAAGGGCGTTTTTCCCTGGGCGGCCAGCGGGCGCGCCCTGGGCATGGGTCGGGAAGAGGGCTTGACCAAACTCTTATTCGATCCGGAGACCAAGCGCATTTTGGGCGCGGGCATCGTAGGTCCCCACGCGGGGGAACTCATCGGGGAAGCGGTGCTCGCCTTGGAGATGGGGGCGGATGCAGAGGATTTGGGGCTGACCATCCATCCCCATCCCACCCTGAGCGAAACCCTCTGCTTCGCCGCGGAGATGGCCCAGGGTTCCATCACGGATCTATTGCCTCCCAGGAAGCGCCGCGGATGACGGAAACCCTCAGCCCCCAATTCTTTCTGACCCTGGGCTTCTCCTTTGCCCTGGGCATGGGCATGGGCTATGCCCTCAAGGTGGCCATCAAGCTCACCCTGCTCTTAGGTGGTATCTTGCTCATCGGTCTCTTCACCCTGCAATATGCGGGGCTGATTCAGGTGGATTGGACGGGCATGGAAACCCATTACACCGGCGCTATGGATTGGCTACAGGCCTATAGCGCAGGACTCAAGGCCTTCATGCTCACCCACCTTGCCCACACAGCTTCTTTCTTTGCCGGGGTCCTGCTGGGCTTCCGGCTATAGCTCAGATCCGAAGTTCCCCTGCTCTTGCAGCCAAGCGCGGCGGTCCGCCGCCCGCTTCTTGGCGAGCAATCGATCCATGATCCCGTAGCTCTCCGCCAGATCCGGCACGCTGAGTTGGATCAGCCGGCGGCTGTCGGGATGCAAGGTAGTTTCCCGCAGTTGGTCCGGGTTCATCTCCCCCAAGCCCTTGAACCGCTGAATCCGCACGGGCCCGCGCCGATGCTCCGCCTCGATGCGGTCCAGAATGCCTTGCCGCTCTTCCTCATCCAGGGCATAGAACACAGACTTGCCCACATCGATGCGATAGAGGGGCGGCATGGCCACATAGAGATGACCGGCCTGCACTAGCTTGGGGAAGTGTCGGAGAAAGAGGGCGCATAGCAGGGTGGCGATATGCGCCCCATCGGAATCTGCATCGGCCAGGATGCAGATCTTGCCGAAGCGCAGTTGGGAAAGGTCTTCCGCACCCGGTGTTACCCCAATGGCTAGGGCGATGTCCCGCACTTCTTGGGAGGCGAGAAGGCGTTGCGCATCGGTTTCCCAGGTGTTCAGAATCTTGCCTCGCAAGGGCAGGATCGCTTGAAACGCCCGATCTCGGGCTTGTTTGGCGGAGCCGCCGGCGGAATCTCCCTCCACGAGGAAGAGTTCCGCCCGTTCCGGGTCTCGCGCTCGGCAATCCGCGAGCTTGCCCGGAAGCCTGGGGCCCGAAGCCACGGATTTCCGCACCACCGAACGACTCGTACGCAGCCGAGTTTGGGCCGTCTCGATCACCAGGGCGGCGATGGCTTCCCCCGCCTGCACATGCTGGTTCAGCCAGAGGCTGAAGGCATCCCGCACCAGACCCGCCACAAAGGTGGCACAAGCGCGGCTGTTCAAGCGTTCCTTGGTCTGTCCCGAGAACTGCGGCGCCAGCAGCTTCACCGAGAGAATGTAACTGCACCGCTGCCAAACATCCTCCGGCGCGATGCGCACCCCGCGGGGCAGCAGGCGGCGACGGGTGCAGAAATCCCGCAAGGCTTCCGTGAGCCCCGTCCGCAGCCCGTTGACATGGGTGCCCCCCTGGACCGTGGGAATCAGATTCACATAGCTTTCTCCCCGAGGTTCCCCTTCCGGCACCCAAGCGACGATCCATTCCGCCGCTTCTTGAGTGGCTGTCAGGGCGCCAGAGAAGGGTTCTTCCGGGATCCGTTCCCGTTCCCCGAGTATCTGTAGAAAATAGTCCCGCAGCCCGCCGGCGAAATGCCAGTGCCAGCGCTCGCCGGTGCGTTCCTCCCAGAGGGAAACCCGCAGCCCGGGACAGAGCACCGCCTTGGCCCGCAGCAGGGCTTGCAATCGGGCGCGGTGAAACTGGGGCTGATCGAAATAGCGGGGATCGGGCCAGAAGCGCAGGCGGGTGCCGGAACGACGGTGTGCCAGCGTGCCCACGGGTCGCAGTTCCGAGACCTTCCGACCCTGCGCGAAAGCCATGTGATATTCCTGCCCCTGGCGTTGAATCCAGACTTCCAACCGTCGGGAAAGGGCGTTGACCACGGACAGGCCCACCCCATGCAGCCCACCGGAGAAGCGATAGCTGCCGGTGGAGAACTTACCCCCCGCGTGGAGCTTGGAGAGGATCAGTTCCACCCCGGGCACGCCCTGAGTAGGATGCAGATCCACCGGCATGCCCCGCCCGTCATCCGTCACCTGTAGGGAACCATCGGCGAACAGATCGACTGCAATCTTGCGGGCGTAGCCCATGAGGGCTTCATCCACGCTGTTATCGATGACCTCCTGGGCCAAGTGATCCGGGCTGCTGGTATCCGTGTACATGCCCGGCCGCCTGCGCACGGGATCCAGGCCGGACAAGACTTCGATGGCAGAAGCATTGTATTCACGGGGCATGGGTTTTTCAGCAAATTGACGGGATTTCACGAAATAAGCTATTTTAATTGATTCAAAGCATCGGAATTTTCCCCGAGGTCTGCGCGCCGTACCCAATCCTTCATGGTTGCCTCCACGCCCTCCGATTCCCTGCAAGCTTTTCTCAGCGCTGCCAGCGCTCGAGTAGAAGCGGCTTTGGAACGGGGGTTGCCTGCCGTGCACATTCAGCCCAGGCATCTGCACGAAGCTATGCGCTATGCGGTGCTCGGGGGGGGAAAGCGGATCCGTCCGGCGCTGGTCTATGGTGTTGGGGAAATCCTGGGCGTTCCGGCAGAAAAGCTGGACAGCGCCGCCTGTGCCCTGGAATGCATCCATGCCTATTCCTTGGTGCATGACGATCTGCCCGCCATGGATGATGATGATCTGCGGCGGGGGCGGCCCACCTGCCATAAGGCGTTCGATGAGGCCACGGCTATTCTCGCCGGCGATGCGCTCCAAAGCCTCGCCTTTCAGCTCTTAGCCCGAGATGTAAACCTGCCCGAGGGTGCCCGTTTGAAAATGATCGAAACTCTTGCCTTAGCGGCTGGTTCTCGGGGCATGGCGGGAGGTCAGGCCTTGGATCTGGCAGCAGAGGGGCAGGAAATCGACCTAGCCCAGCTCGAACTCATCCATATCCACAAGACAGGAGCCTTGATTCGGGCGAGCGTGCGCCTACCCGTGCTCGCGGTGCACGATGAGGACTCGGAGGCGGGCAATCGCCTGGACCGCTACGCCAAATGCTTGGGACTGGCCTTTCAGGTGCAGGACGATCTGCTGGATGTGGAAGGAGATGGAACGATCACGGGCAAGGGGCAGGGAAAGGATCAGCGCGCCGGCAAGGCTACCTATCCCAGCTTGATCGGTCTGGAAGCCGCTCATCGAACCGCGCGGGAACTCATGGAAGAAGCCTTGGAGAGCCTGGGCACCTTCGATCATCGGGCAGATCCTCTGCGAGACCTCGCCCGATTCGTCGTGCAGCGAAGCTATTGACCCCCTCTTGTTTTTCTCCATGGAACCGCTAATTCTAGCCATGCGCAGCGGTGGATTCTGCTGAATTGCCTTTTTTCCGAGGAAGTTCCCATGGAATCAGCATCTCGTACCCCCTCTTCTCCCATCGCCGATGTGCAGGGCAGTGCCGATAATCGTCGCATCGCCATCGATAAGGTGGGGATCAAGGACATCCGCCATCCCGTGCGGGTGCGCGACCGGACGGATGGGGAGCAGCACACGGTAGCCACCTTCAACATGTATGTGTACCTGCCCCATAACTTCAAAGGCACCCATATGTCCCGATTCGTGGAGATCCTCAACAGCCACGAAAAGGAAATCAGCATCGATTCCTTCAAAGAGATGCTGCGGGAAATGGCGGAGCGCTTGGAATCCGAGCGGGGCCACATCGAGATGCGGTTCCCCTACTTCATCAATAAACCGGCACCGGTGAGCGGTGTGAAAAGCCTGTTGGACTACGAGGTAACCTTTATCGGCGAGATCCAACAGGGCAAGCCCGTGATGTATATCAAGGTAGTGGTGCCGGTCACCAGCCTATGCCCCTGCTCCAAGGAGATCTCCGACTACGGTGCCCATAATCAGCGCTCCCATGTGACTGTGGAAGTGCGGAATCGGGGGTTCATCTGGGTCGAAGAACTCATCGAAATCGTGGAGAAAGAAGCTTCCTGCGAGCTGTTCGGTCTGCTGAAACGACCCGACGAAAAATATGTCACCGAACATGCCTATGATCATCCGAAATTCGTGGAAGACATGGTGCGGGATGTGGCCATGCGGCTTAATGAAGATGATCGGGTGGGCGCCTATCGCGTGGAGTCCGAAAACTTCGAGTCCATCCACAATCATTCCGCCTATGCCCTCATCGAGCGGGACAAGGAAGCGGAAGCTGACTGGAAAAGCGCCTGAGTTTCCGAGGGCCTGCCAAGAGTATCTTTGTTTCTTCGTCAAGCTGCTGAAGGTGCCGACACCGCTAAGGCGCGGCTAGTGTCAGCCTTTCACGCAGACCACCTGCTTCAGGGTGTGCACCACTTCCACCAGATCCTTCTGATCCGCCATTACCTGATCGATGTCCTTGTAAGCGGCGGGGATCTCGTCGAGCACGCCCTGGTCCTTCCGGCATTCCACACCGCCAGTCTGCTGTTCCAGATCTCGGGTGCTGAACTGTTTCTTCGCCTGGGTGCGGCTCATGCGCCGGCCCGCACCATGGGCGCAGGAGCAGAAAGAGTTGGGATTGCCTAAGCCCCGCACGATATAGGATTTCGCCCCCATGCTCCCCGGAATGATGCCGAGCTGATCCTTGTAGGCGGCGATGGCCCCCTTGCGGGTGAGGTAGACGGACTTCCCGAAATGTTCCTCCACGGCCACATAGTTGTGATGGCAGTTCACCGCTTCCTTGGTGGCTTGGAAGGGGGGCAGGTGCTTTTTCAGGGCTTCCAAGATCAGGCGCATCATTTCCCGCCGGTTGGTCATGGCGTAGTCCTGGGCCCAGTGGACTGCTTCCACATAGTCCGCGAAATGCCCGGTGCCCTCGGTGAAATAGGCCAGATCCCGATGGGGCAGGCGGTCCAGATGGGGTTCCATCTCCTTTTTCGCCAGAGCGATGAAATAGCGCCCGATGGCATTGCCGATGCCCCGGCTGCCCGAGTGGAGCAGGATCCAGACATCTTGGGCTTCATCGATGCAGAGCTCGATGAAGTGATTGCCCCCGCCCAAGGTGCCGATCTGCCGGATCCAGGTAGGTGCCCCCCGATTCCGCTGCATCTTCAACAACGCGGGATGGCGCTCATAGATCCTTTTGAGGCGCTTTTCCAAAGCGACGATGGTAGAGCGTTTGACCGGATCTCGGGGATGCTGATCGAATCCCAGGGGAATGGCGGCCTCGATGGCGGCGCGCAGCCGGTGGAGCTGATCCGGCAGTTGCTCCGCCTTCAGAGAAAGGCGCACCGCATTCATGCCGCAACCGATGTCCACGCCCACGGCGGCGGGAATGATGGCTTTATAGGTGGGAATCACCGCGCCCACAGTGGCCCCGATGCCCGTGTGCACATCGGGCATGGCGGCCACATGATCGTGCACGATGGGCAATCGGGCGATATTGACGAGCTGTTCCGCGGAGGAGTCGTCCAGCGCATCGGTATAAACGTGCACCGGAACTCGCCCCCCCCTCAGGACTCTGCGCACGGGCATGGCTTTAATCGCTCCCCTTCTCTTCCCGCTGAAGGGGCAATAAATCCTGCAACACCCCTTCCAAACCGTTGAACACAGTGATCCGGTCGATGCGCTCGGTGATCCGCTCCAGGGATTCCAGTTCCTTGAGCCGCCGCAACAGGGGATTTTGTTCCATGAGCTTCGCCGTATTGAGCAAGGAGCGGGTGGCGGCGGTCTCCTCCCGCCGTTTGATGAGATTGGCTTGGGCCTGCTTCTCCGCCTCCACCACGCGGTTGAGGATGGTTTTCATCTCCCCGGGCAAGATGATGTCCTTCACGCCGGTTTCCCTGAGGCCGATGCCATAGGGCGCTACCTTGGGGGCGACCTGATCGCGGATGGCGCGGCCCAAGGATTCCTTTTCCTCCAAAAGATCATCCAAGGTGCGGGTGCCCACCGCCTGGCGCAGCCCGAATTGCAACTGCCGGTAGAGTTCCGCGCGCCAGTTGCCCAGGGACTCATAGAGCACTACGGGATCTTCCACCTGAAAGCCTGCGGTCAGGTTAAGGCGCAAGCTCACCCGATCCTTGGTGAGAATCTCTTGGCCGGTGATCTCCATGGACTGATCGCGCAGATCGACGATTTCCAACTGCAAATGATGGTGAAAGTTCCAGAACGCGTGGAACCCGGGGTCGAGGCTTTCCGCCCGCTTGCCATCGACGAACAGCAGCCCTTGATGGCGGTCGGGAATCTCCCGAAGGAACAGCCCGGGAAGCTGGGTTTTCTCCGCCAGCTGGCGCAGGGCCTGGGCCAAGGGGTCGGGAATGCGGAGCTGTTCCCCGATGTTCAGGCGCTCAATCCGCGGCGGACGGGGTGCCGTCCAGAAGACCTTTTGAGTGGCCGGCGGGATCAATCCTTGGAGCAAATTATCCACATAGACCAAGCCCACTTCTTGAGCGCCGATCTCTACCCGTTGAAAGTGGGATTTGCAAGACGCCGGCGCCGTGCGCGCCAATAGGTCGGCCTGGGGATGGGGCCAATCGATCTCCTCCAAGCTCCGAACTTCTAGCTGGAGCCGGCCCAGCGGATCGAAGCGACGATAGATGCCCGGCCCCAGAATCGCTTCTAAACTGCGGTTGCGAAAGAGCAAGCCCCGTTCGTGGCGGGCGATCACCATGCGCTTGTAACCGAACATTTTTCTCCCCGCAGTGACAAAGAGAGGGAATGGCCTCACACCTGAAGGGCGGAGGGCAGGGGGTGGGTGGCGGAAGGGAAGGCGCCCTGCCCGACCGAACTCCGGTCCGCGTGCCCTTCCCTGTGAATCAGGCCGGGGAAACCCGCCCTTCGGCGCGCCCTACGTCCTGTCCTACAGGCTCCTCAGGTGCTGCCCGGACTGACTAGCCGTCCGTCCGGGCGGAGGCGATTCCAGGTAAGGGAATGCTCGCGCATTCCCGAGCGCGGAGTTGAACCGCAGGCCTTGCGGCCTTCCCAGTGAGTAAACGAGGGATTCGAACCCTCAACCTACCGATTACCCGTCGGTCGCTCTACCGTTGAGCTAGTTTACTGGCTTTCAAGATCCGCGCAGGTCGGCATACGCCGAGCAATCCGCGAGTGGCTTGGGCGCACCGGGCCGGCAACGAGAACCGGCACCCTGGGACGCAGCGCGAGACCTCAAAAGAAGGGTGTGCTATCCGTCTTGCTCCACCGCCTTCATGCTCAGGCGAATGCGGCCCTGTCGGTCGACTTCTAGCACTTTGACTTTGACCAGATCCCCTTCGGAGAGCCTATCGCTCACCTTCTGCACCCGTTCGTCGCTGATCTGGGAGATATGGACCAATCCATCCCGCCCGGGCAGGATGGTCACGAAGGCCCCAAAATCCATGATGCGGACGACTTTGCCTTCATAGACGGCGCCTACTTCCACATCGGCGGTGATCAGCTCGATGCGCTTCTTCGCTGCTTCTCCAGCACTCTTGACCACGGAGAAAATCTTGACTAAGCCATCGTCGCTGACATCGACAGTAGCGCCAGTTTCCTCCTGGATGGCCCGGATGGTCGCGCCGCCCTTGCCGATCACATCCCGAATCTTCTCGGGGTGAATGCGGAACTCGATGATGCGGGGGGCGTGTTCGGACATCTCCGCCCGATGGGCATCGATCACCTGATTCATAGCGTTCAGGATATGTAACCGCCCTTCCCTGGCCTGTTCCAGGGCGACTTCCATGATTTCCTTAGTGATTCCGGTAATCTTGATATCCATCTGCAAGGCATTGATGCCATCCTTGGTGCCGGCCACCTTGAAATCCATGTCCCCCAGATGATCTTCGTCCCCCATGATGTCCGTGAGCACGGCGAAGCGGTCCCCCTCCTTGATGAGTCCCATCGCCACGCCGGCCACGGCGCGCTTGATGGGTACCCCTGCATCCATGAGGGAAAGGCTGGTGCCGCAGACGCTGGCCATGGAGCTGGAGCCATTGGATTCAGTGATCTCCGAGACCACCCGAATTGAATACGGGAATTCTTCCGGGCTCGGCATACAGGCGAGCACCCCCCGCTTGGCAAGGCGCCCGTGGCCGATTTCCCGCCGCTTGGGGCTGCCCACCCGACCGGTTTCTCCCACACAGAACGGGGGGAAATTATAGTGGAGCATGAACTTTTCCCGCCGCTCTCCCTCTAGAGCGTCCACGATCTGGGAATCCCGATCAGTGCCCAGGGTGGTGATGACTAAGGCTTGGGTTTCCCCGCGGGTGAAGAGGGCAGAACCGTGGGTTCTGGGTAACACGCCAGTTCGGATGGAGATGGGGCGCACGGTTTTGGTATCCCGCCCATCGATCCGCGGTTCTCCGGCGAGGATTCGACCGCGCACCAGCGCTTTTTCCAACTGTTCGATGGCGCCCATCACCTGTTCTGGTGTCCAGTCCCCCGTTCCTTCACCGCTCAGGGCTTCCACCACGGAGTTGCGGATCTCATCCAGGGCAGCATGACGCCGCATTTTGTCCGCGATGCGGTAGGCATCCCCGATGCGTTCTTCCGCAGCGGCTTTCACCGCTTCTTCTAAGGCTTTGTCCGGTTCCGGGGGCGTCCAAGGCAGAGGGGGCTTACTCACTTCCGCCGCCAGTTCCCGAATCGCCTGGATGATGGGCTGCATCTGTTCATGACCGAAGAGCACGGCGCCTAGCATCACTTCCTCGGAGAGCTCGCGCGCTTCGGATTCCACCATGAGCACGGCTTCCTCTGTGCCCGCCACGATGAGATCCAAATCCGTGTCCAAGCTCAGGCCGGTGAAAGGAGGGTTTAGCAGATATTGCCCGTTCTTATAGCCCACCCGCACCGCGCCGATGGGCCCCTGAAAGGGCAGGCCGGAGATGGCCAGGGCGGCGGAAGCACCGATCATGGCGGGCACTTCGGGATTCACCGCCGGATTCAGGGAAACCACCGTAGCGATGATCTGCACCTCCTTGTGATAGCCCTTGGGGAAAAGGGGTCGGATGGGGCGGTCGATGAGGCGGGCGGCGAGGATCTCCCCTTCCGAAGGCCGTCCTTCCCGACGGAAGAACCCCCCCGGAATTCGCCCGGCCGCATAGGTCTTTTCCTGATAGTCCACGGTCAGGGGAAAGAAATCCTTTTCCGGACCAGGGCGCTTGTCTGCCACCACGGTGACGAGCACCACAGTGTCTTCCACATTGATCAAGACGGCACCATCTGCTTGGCGTGCGATTTCACCGGTTTCTAGGATGATGCGCTGATCGCCGAGCTGAAAGGTTTTGCGAATCGGGGTCACTGATACTTCCTAATGCTGTTTTGTTAACAGGGGTCCGCCTGCCACAGGTGGTGCGCTATCAGCGCCGCAGCCCCAAGCGACGGATCAGAGTGCGATAGCGATCCAGGTCCTTCGCCTTGAGGTAATCCAGCAATTTGCGTCGGCGGTTGACCATGCGTACCAAACCGCGGCGGGAATGGTGGTCACCCTTGTGCTGGACGAAGTGCCCGGTGAGATCCTGAATGCGGGCGGTCAACAGGGCGACCTGCACTTCCGGGGAACCCGTGTCCCCCGGGCTGCGCTGGTAGGCCTCGATGATCTTGCGCTTGTCTTCTGCACTCATTGCCATGGGTATTTCTCCAATGCTGGGATGGAAACAGGCCCGGGCCGTTCGACGGCGCGCCTTCCGACAATGAGACCAGAAGGCCGGGCGGATAAATGGCGCGTTTAGGCGCCGCTCGGTAACAATCGCTTCGGCTGCACCCGACCATCGTCCAGGATACAGCCGATGCCCAAAAACAGGTTCGAAGGATCATAGAGGCGCACCAGGCCTTCCGTAGGGGACTGGGGCACCAGCACCGCTTGTCCTTGAAGCAGGTAGAAGGCCGCATCCTCCGTGAGCTGCACCGCAGGCCGGTGGGCGAGGGCGCTCTCCAAGGGTAACAACAGAGCATCTAGGCTTGCGGGGTCCTCCGCCGCCTGCTGTTTCAATCGATCCAAGGGAATAAACGCATATTCCGGTTCCCGATAGGGCCCCACGCCCGTGCGCCGCAGCCCGATCACATGGGCCCCGCAGCCCAGGGCTTTGCCCAAATCCTCCGCCAAGGTGCGGATATAGGTGCCCTTGGAGCAGTGCACCTGGAATTCACACTCGGGCAGCGCAAAAGCCGTCAACTGAATGGCGTGGATGGTAACTTTTCGGGGCTTTCGGTCCACCTCGATGCCTTGCCGCGCCAGCTGATAGAGCCGCTTGCCCTGATGCTTAAGGGCGGAATACATGGGCGGCAATTGTTCGATCTCCCCTTGGAACTGGGATAACACCGCCTGCACGCGGGCGGCATCAATGCCTTCTGTCGGTGCGGTTTCCAGCAATTCCCCTTCCGCATCGCCGGTGGTGGTGGTCTCGCCCAAGCGAATCCGCATCTGATAGTGCTTGTCCGCATCGAGCAGATAAGCGGAAAATTTGGTGGCGTTACCCAGACAGATGGGCAAAAGGCCAGTGGCTAAGGGATCCAAGCTGCCCGTATGCCCAGCCTTGGCAGCCCGATACAGTCGCTTGACTTGCTGCAGGGCCTCGTTCGAGGTCCAAGAGGGGGGTTTGTCCAACAGTAGGATACCGTCGACCTTCCGCCCTTTTTTAGGTTTGCTACGCATAGAGATCAGGGATCAATCCGGATTCGATGCATCGATCAGTCGGGTCAGGCGGTCGCCATAGGCAATGGATTCGTCATACACAAAGCGAAGCTGTGGTGCCGCGCGCAAGGCGATCCGCTGAGCCAGCTGCCTGCGCAGAAATCCGCGCAGAGCACCGTTGAGCAGTTTTTCCTGCATGCGGGGGTCCGTTTCCTGAAGAAAACAGGTGAAATAAACCTTGGCGTGGGACAGGTCCCGACTGACGCGCACTTCTTGAATGGTGAGATTCCCCACCCTGGGATCTCGCACTTGGGTGCGAAAGATCTCGCTGAGGGCCCGCCGCAGGGCAGCGCCGACCCGCTGACTTCGATCAAAGGTTTCCATGAGGGTCTACAAGGTACGGGCTTTTTCCGTGCGTTCGAAGACTTCGATCTGATCGCCCACTCGCACATCGTTGTAATGCTTGACACCGACACCACATTCCATGCCCGCTTTGACTTCCTGTACATCTTCCTTGAAACGCCGCAGGGACTCCAGCACGCCTTCGTAGATCACCACGTTATCCCGCAACACCCGGATGGGATTGTTGCGCTTGATGACTCCTTCTAACACCATGCAGCCGGCGATGGTCCCGAACTTGGAAGAGCGGAAGACTTCCCGCACCTGGGCTAATCCGATGATTTCTTCGGAAATCTCTGGGCTCAGCAGGCCGGAAAGGGCTTTTTCCACATCCTGAATGAGTTCATAGATGACACTGTAATAGCGCAGATCCAATCCCTTTTCTTCGATCACCCGCCGAGCTGCCGCATCGGCCCGCACATTGAAGCCTAACAGGATCGCGTTGGTGGTCACAGCCAAGTTGGCATCGGATTCGGTGATCCCCCCGACACCTGCTCCCACGATGTTCACCTGCACTTCCTCCGTGGACAGTTTGAGCAGGCTTTCCCGCAGCGCTTCCAAGCTGCCTTGCACATCGGCCTTCAGCAGGAGGTTGACAGTCTTGACCTCGCCTTCCTTGAGCTGGGAAAAGAGCTGATCCAGGCTCGTAGCTCGCTGTTCCTCCAACTTGCTCTTCCGCTCCCGCTCTGCGCGGAGCTGGGCCACTTCTCGGGCCTGCTTCTCCTCCCGCACGACTACCAGAGCTTCCCCGGCATTGGGAGCCCCAGAAAGGCCTAAGAGCTGAACGGGGATCGAAGGCCCGGCCTCCTTCACGGCACGGCCGTTTTCATCGAAAAGGGCGCGAACTCGTCCGAATGCGGTGCCACTCACGACCGTATCTCCCCGCCGGAGGGTGCCCGCTTGGACTAGTACAGTGGCGACATAACCCCGTCCCCGATCTAGGGAAGATTCGATGATAGTGCCCCGCGCAGGACCCTCCACGGGGGCGCGCAGCTCTAAGAGCTCCGCTTGCAGCAGGATGGCATCGAGCAGCTCATCGATGCCCGCGCCGGTCTTGGCGGATACTTGCACCGCCATGGTATCCCCACCCCATTCCTCCGGAACGATCTCGTGCCGGGTCAATTCCTGCATCACCCGATCTGGGTTTGCGTCGGGCTTATCGATCTTGTTGATAGCCACGATGATGGGCACATTCGAGGCTCGAGCATGTTGAATAGCTTCGATGGTCTGGGGCATGACGCCGTCGTCTGCGGCCACCACGAGGACTACGATGTCCGTCACCCGAGCACCTCGGGCGCGCATGGCGGAAAAGGCCTCATGGCCTGGTGTATCCAAGAAGGTGATGGTGCCTTGGTCAGTCCGCACATGATAGGCACCGATGTGCTGAGTGATGCCGCCCGCTTCTTTGGCAGCAACCCGAGTCCGGCGGATGAAATCCAACAAGGAGGTCTTGCCGTGGTCCACATGTCCCATGATGGTGACCACCGGCGGCCGAGGTTTTTCCTCTGCCTGCTTCAGCTCCTGTTCAAGCTCCGCCATGAGGCGGGTTTCCAAATCTTCCTCTTCGATGGGAACCGGAATGTGACCCATTTCCTCCACGAGCAGAATGGCGGTATCCCGATCGATAGATTGGTTGATGGTCACCGCCACGCCCTGCTTGAAGAGTTCCTGTATTACTTCCGCCGCTTTGACCGACATGCGGGCGGCCAGATCAGATACCGGGATGGATTCGGGAATCTCCACCTTGCGGACGACTTTAGCTTTCTGCGGAAGGCCGTGCTTATCCTGCGGTTTCTTGGAGCGCTTTTTCCGGGTGGGTCGGGGTTCTGGAGAGAGTTCCCCTTCGAATTCTTCCTCGTATTCGATTTCAGGAGGCAGATCTCGAGCGCGCAAGGCATCCTTGCGGGCTGCCTTCTTCGCAGAACGCTCCCGTTCCCCTTCCGAACGCTTGCGTCCCTTGGCATCCGATACCGTGCCTTTGGCCGCTGCCTTACGGGGCTTGCTTCGAGTCGGTTTTTCCTTAGATACAGTTTCCTCTGCCTGCTGAGTGCGCGCTTGGGCTTCCTTGCGGCGGGCTTCTTCCTCTGCACGCCGTTTGGCTTCCTCCTCTGCACGCTGTTTGGCTTCCTCCTCCGCCCGTCGCCGAGCCTCTTCCTCCGCTCGCCGGCGCTCCTGTTCCTCTCGAGCTTTTCGTTCCTGTTCTTCTCGCTCTGCCAAGCGGCGGGCTTCTTCTTCCGCACGCCGCGCTTCTAACGTCTCCCGCCGCCGCACTTCCTCCAACGGGTTCCGCGCAGCCCGAGCGCTGGTTTTTTCTTGGGCCGGGGAGGGTTCTACAGACGTGCGTTTTACGTAGGTGCGCTTGCGTCGCACCTCAACGCTGACCGTTTTGGTCCGGGTGGCCGCACGCACTTGTCCTGTGCTCCGTGTGCCCGTGACCGGTTGTCGCAGTTCAGTAACAGATTTCCGGCGCAAAGTGATGCGTCCAGGCACGCCGCCTCCTTCCGCCTTTTTACCGTGACTGCGGCGCAGATGGCTGAGCAATTGCATTTTTTCTTGCTCAGAGAGCACTTGATCTCCATCGCTTGCGGCGACACCTGCTTCCTTGAGTTGGGAAAGGAGGCGTTCCACCGGGATGCCCACCGTGTTGGCGAGTTGTTTAACCGTCACTTCACTCATACGCGATCACCTCCGCCCTACTCGTTCTCTGCCTGGGCGAACCAGGGTTCCCTAGCCTGCATGATGAGCTGTGCCGCCAGCGCTTTTTCTATACCCGTCTGTTCCACCAATTCATCTACCGATTGTTCCGCCAGGGCTTCCAAGGTGTTGATTCCCTGTTGGCGCAGCTTGGCTTCCAAAGCCGCATCCATCCCCTTCAGATCCCCTAGGGCTTGGGGAACAGCTCTTGACTTCGCAGCGGGTGGCGATTGCTGCGCTGCCTGGGCGAACCAGGGTTCCCTAGCCTGCATGATGAGCTTCGCTGCTAGCGCTTCCCCTATACCCGTCTGCTCCACCAATTCATCTACCGATTGTTCCGCCAGGGCTTCCAAGGTGTTGATTCCCTGCTGGCGCAGCTTGGCTTCTAGAGCCGCGTCCATCCCCTCCAGATCCCCGAAAACCCGGGGTTCTGCCCGTTCCAGCTCTTCTTCGCTGGCGATGGCTCGCGTCAACAGCACATCCTTAGCGAGGTCCCGCAGTTGATTCACTAAACCTTCGTCGAATTCCTCGATAGCTAAGAGTTCTTCTCGGGGCACATAGGCTACTTCATCAATGGTGGAAAACCCCGCTTCTACCAGGATCGTTCCGATCTCTTCGTCCACCCCGAGTTGATCCATGAAATAGTTCACCAACTTGCGGTTTTCCCGAGCTTGTTTCTCCGCCGCCTCCGCCTCGCTCATGACGTTCAGGGTCCAACCTGTGAGCTGGCTGGCCAGGCGCACATTCTGTCCGTTAGCACCGATGGCCTTGCGCAGGCTTTCTTCCTTGACCACAACATCCATGCTATGGGCCTCTTCATCGATGACGATAGAAACGACCTCCGCCGGAGACATGGCATTGATGACGAACAGGGCGGGATTTTCATTCCATAGGATGATATCTACTTGTTCCCTGTTCAGCTCGTTGGAAACGGCCTGGACCCGAGAGCCCCGCATGCCCACACAGGCACCTACCGGATCGATGCGTTTATCTTTGGTGCGCACGGCGATCTTGGCTCGCCGCGCACCAGGATCCCGGACCGCACCGAGAATCTCAATCAGTCCTTCCCCAACTTCGGGCACTTCTAACTTGAACAGTTCGATCATCAGTTCCGGCGCGGTACGGCTCACGAACAGCTGCGGTCCCTTGGGCTCCGGCCTCACCTCGAAGAGATAGCCCCGCAACCGATCGCCTGGACGAACGGATTCCCCGGGAATCACTTGGCTTCTCGGGATCAGGGCTTCCGCATTGTCTCCTAGATCGAGAAACACATTGCCTCGCTCCACGCGTTTGACCACACCAGTGACCAATTCTCCCTTGCGCGCTCGGTAAGCTTCTACGATCTTCGCTCGCTCTGCCTCCCGCACCCGCTGCACGATCACTTGCTTGGCGGCTTGCGCAGTGATCCGCCCGCCGAGTTCAACGCGCAGGGGCTCTTCGATCCAGGCACCTGGGGTCAGATTCGCATCCTGTTTTTGGGCTTCGGAAAGGGGACGCTGCCGTTCCGGTAGCGTGCAGGCTTCATCTTCCACCACTTCCCAGCGGCGGAATACCTGGTATTCTCCAGTGGTGCGGTCGATGGCGACTCGAATGTCCGCCTCTGCACCCAATTTTTTGCGAATGGCCGAAGCGAGCGCGGCTTCCATGGCCTCAAAGATCACTTCTTTGGGCACGTCCTTTTCGTTGGAAACCGCTTCGACGACCAAGAGCATTTCTTTTTTCATAAGAACCCATCCCGAATCAGAGTTCAGGTACCAGACGCGCCGATTCGATCTGATCGAGGGGCAATCGAAAGAGGGCTTCTTCTCCCTGTAGGAGCAGATACCCTTCTTGGATGCCCTGAAGCACACCTTCAAAGCGGCGCCGTCCGCCGAGCTTTTCCCGAAGTCTGACCTTCGCTCGCCTGCCTGTAAAACGCTGATAATGTGCCGAGGTGAACAAGGGGCGGTCCAGTCCCGGGGAAGAAACTTCCAAGGTATACTGCCCAGGGATAGGATCTTCCACGTCCAAGACCCCGCTGACCTGATGGCTCACGGCGGCGCAATCGTCCGGGGTGATCCCGTTTTCCCCATCGATATAGATGCGCAACAGGGTGCTCCCACCGGGCTGCAGGTATTCCACTCCCAAGAGTTCATAGCCCATGGGTTCTACCGTCATCCGGATCAATGCGGTTAAGTCTTCTCGCATCTGTCTCATGGCCACGATTCCCTAGGTGGCTAAATAAAAAATGGGCCAGCGGCCCATTCTTGCCCGACGTCGCCTGCGGGGAAGCAAAAAAAACCCCGTAATCGGGGTCCTAAGCGCATCTCGGAGAACGTTTCCGCCCCCTTCCTCCTGATCTTTATAAGGTTAACTGATTTTTCCTGGTAAAGCAAGCGATTGTACAGAAATCCCCGCCATTGGTTTCAACGCAGCAGCCGCCGTTGGCCCCAACACATCGCCTTGATCCGAGGCGGGAATGCCCTCCGCTTTCCCGCCCTGCTGGATCTGTCCACCCGATGGGGGCACCAGCTCCGGCGGGAACAGCCAGCAGCCGATCAGGGGCTTGTGGTCTCCGCCGAATCCCGCTGGCAACTCGCCTGGATAGCCTATGCTTCCCTCCGAACGGGTATTCCCCTGCTGCCCCTCGATCCAAAATTGCCCGAGCCCCTGCGGGAACAACTGCTTCGAACGGCGACCTGCGAACAGCCTAGCGAAATTCTTCGACGCCTCCGCGCTTCCGGCAGGGCCTGGGTCCCCCTGGGAATCGACCCGCGCCGATTCCTGCCCCAATGGGTGCTCTTTACCAGCGGTTCCACTGGTGCGCCCAAAGGGGTCTATCTCAGCGCGGCGAATCTCGCGGCTTCGGTGCGGGCTTCTCAGGCGCGCATCCCCCTCTATCCAGGGGATTGCTGGCTGCACTGCCTTTCCCTCTATCACATCGGGGGGCTCGCCCTCCTCTGCCGGTGCCTGGCCGCCGGTGCCACCCTGTGGTTGCAAGAGCGCTTTCAAGCCCAAGCGGTTTGGGAGACCCTGCAGCGACATCCCATCACCCATCTTTCCCTGGTGCCCACCCTGCTCGCCCGTCTGCTGGCGCAGAGCGGGGATCGACCCCCACCGCCGAGCCTGCGCGTCCTGCTGGTGGGTGGGGCATCCCTGGATCCCAGTCTGGCCCGCCGCGCTCAGGCAGCCCGCTGGCCCCTATGCGTGACCTATGGCATGACGGAAACCAGTTCTCAGGTGGCCACCTGGTGCGGGTCGGAAACGGGCTTGGCAGCGGGTCGAGTGGGCAAACCCCTGCCGGGCTTCCAAGTGCGCATTGGGGAACCCGATGAACAGGGCCTGGGACGCATCTGGGTGCGAGGTCCCGCCCTGATGCGGGGTTATGCCAATCCCCAAGGGCGGCTCGGTCTGGGCTTGAAAGGGGGTTGGCTGGATACGGGGGATCTAGGCAGCTGGGAACAGGGGGGAATGCTTAGGATCTCGGGACGGGCGGATGATGTGCTCATCAGCGGGGGGGAAAAGGTTCATCCTCAGCTCGTGGAGGCCCAGTTGACCCAGTGCACCGGCGTAGAAGAAGCGGCCCTGACCGCGCGCCCCGATCCACACTGGGGGGAACGGCTTGTCCTGCTGTATCGGGGAGAGGTGCCACCGGAGACCCTCGCCGCCTATGCGCAACGCCATCTGCGAGGCGCTTGGCGGCCCAAGGCGTTCTATCGGGTGGATCAGTTGCCCCGCAATGCCCAGGGGAAGTTGGATCGGCGAACGCTGCGGGCTTGGGTCAAGGCGTTGGACCCCTGAGGGCGGCCGGATCGGGCGCACAGCCCAGCCCAGGCCGTTCGGGCAGCCAGAGCTTGCCGGCTCGAATCTCCGGTGGCGCTGCCAGATCCCGCGCCAGCCAACGGCTGGTGGCCAGTCCGTGGGGCAGCGTGTGGCCCAACGCGTCCAAGGCCGCCGCCAGATGAGCTGTGGCCCAGGTGCCCAAAGCCCCATCGACAGAGGTCGTGGCCAGCCGATGCAAGCCGAGTTCTCCAGCTTCCCGGGCCAAGGCCAAGCTGGGCAAGAGTCCCCCCTGCAACTGGGGTTTGAGGAGAACCACCGAGGGCGGGCGCTGCAGGGCAAGCCCGGCCCGCGACCAGATCGTCAGGGACTCATCCACACCCAGGGGGATCGGGGTTTGCCGTTGCAGATGCCGGAACGCCTCGGGCGTAGGCTGGCGCAGCGGTTCTTCCAACAGGGCGACGGGCAGTTTTTCCAGGGTGCTGAGAAATGTTTGGGCAGTTGGGAACGACCAGGCCCCGTTGGCATCCAAGCGCAGCTGAAATCCAGATGGCAGAGCTGTGCAGAGCGCCTGGAGCTGCGCTTGCTCCTGCTCAGGCGGGGCTAAGCCCAGTTTGAGCTTGCCTTGGGAGAAGCCCGATGCCCTAGCCGTTTGGATGGTGGAGACCGCAACGGCAGTCAGACTGCCCAGCATCGCGCTCAGGGACACGGCTCGGGCCGCTCGGTGGCACAGGAAACGGGCCAGAGATTGGCCTTCTGCTTGAGCCAACAGATCCAGCAGCGCCATTTCCAACCCGCAGCGGGCGGCCGGTGTGGGGGAGGGTGCCGGCGGCAGGGCGTGCAGAAGCGATTCTGGACAGGTGCCGCGCGCACTCTTCAGGCGGTTGCGCAGCCAGCGCCCGCAGGTGTCCAGATCTTCCGTGCCCAGATCAGGCAAAGGCGCAGCTTCCCCCCAACCCCAGCGGCCTGCGGCATCTTCCAACCCCACCAGCCAGCCGGAACGCACGCACCTATTCCGGCGATGAAACCGCCAGGGTTTCCGCAGGGGCAGTTGATACCGATGCAGCTGAACCCGCCGGATTCGGTGGCCCAAGGCTCAGGTTTTTTTCCAGCCCTGGCGGGCTAGCTTGCGGCGGATGAAAGCGATCTGGGTTTGCAAGGACAGATTTTTAGGGCAGAAATCCTGGCAACCCAGCAGGGACATGCAGCCGAACACGCCGTCTTCGTCTCCGATCACCTCATAATAAGCGGCATCATCCCGGCAGTCGCGGGGATCAGCCCGAAAGCGAGCGATCTTGTGAATGCCCACCGCCCCGACGAAGTCCTTTCGCATCTGAGCTGTGCCACAGGCCGCCAAGCAACAGCCGCATTCGATGCAGCGGTCCAGTTCATAAATCTGTTCCGCGAGATCTGCATCCATGGGCGCTTCCAGCCGGTCAATGTCCGGTTCCTCGTTCAGGTGCACCCAGGTTTCCAAGCGTTCGCTCAGGGCGCGCATCCATTTCCCCGTGTTCACGGACAGATCCGCGATCAGCTCGAAGTTCGGCAGAGGGAGCAGGGTGATGGTTTCCGGCAAGGAAGCAGTGAGGGTCCGGCAGGCCAGTCCGGGGCGGCCATTGATGAGCATGGCACAGCTCCCGCAGACCCCCGCCCGACAGACAAAATCAAAATTCAAGTCGGGCGCTTGTTCCGCTCGGATCAGGTTTAAGGCGATGAACAGGGTCATCCCCGGGGATTCCTCCAGCCGATAGGTTTCCAGACGGGGCTGGCTCTGGGGATCCAAGGGATGATGGCGGAAGATCTGAAATCGCAGGGTGCGGTTCATGGCAAGGGCTCATGAAGGCGTTCGTTGGGCTTGCGGTAGCGCTCCGGCAGCAGGTGGCGGAAGGGCATCAGCTGTTCTTGCAGGGCGAAGCGATCTGGGGCGCGCTGCTGCGCCTGCGCCACTTCCGCTTGGCGCGCCTTCGTGTCCGGATGTTCCACAATGTTCTTCGTGCCATAGCCCCGAAAGCCCGGGGGCAGCTCCATCTGTTTCACATCCAGGGGTTCATAGTCCAGTTGGGGTTCGCCCGATTCGGGCCAGCGGTAGAGGGTGCGCTTGAGCCAGTCCCGATCGTTGCGTTCCGGGTAATCCTCTCGGAAATGGGCCCCTCGGCTTTCGGTGCGAGCCAGGGCGCCCAGAGCAACCCCCAGGGCAATCTTAAGCATCTTCGGCAGACGGTAGGCCAGGACTAGTTCGGGGTTAGCGGCAGGCTGTCGACTGCGCAGGCCCAGATTTTCCGCACGCTGCAACAGGATGCGCAGTTCATCCACGGCGGTTTGCAGCTCGGCGCCGTTGCGGAACAGGCCCACCCGTTCCATCATGATGTGCTCCATCTGTTGGCGCAGGGCTACGGGATTTTCCTCGCCCGTCGCTGCCAGCAGCCGGGACAGCTTCGCTTGCTCTCGCTGCAGGAATTCCCGGGCCAGGGCGCTGGACAACTGAATGTCCCCTTCGGGTGAGGTGCAGAAGTCCGCCACATATTCTGAGACCAACATGCCGGAAACCACAGTTTCCGCCACCGAGTTGCCCCCCAGCCGGTTGAAGCCATGGAGATCCCAGCAGGCCGCTTCCCCGCAGGCGAACAGCCCCCGCAGCGTCGGGCTTTCCCCGCGGTAATCCGTGCGGATCCCCCCCATGGAATAGTGCTGGGTAGGCCGCACGGGGATATAGTCCACAGCGGGATCGATGCCCAGGAAGTACTGGCAGATCTCCTTGACCTCTCGCAGATGCTTTTCGATATGGGCCCGGCCCAAGACCGTGATGTCCAGCCAGAGATGTTCCCCAAACCGGCCCTTGACCCCCTTGCCCTTGCGCATGTGCTCCACCATGCGGCGGGAAACCACATCTCGGGAGGCGAGCTCCGCTTTTTCCGGCTCGTAATCCGGCATGAATCGATAGCCATCCACATCCCGCAGCACGCCTCCATCGCCTCGGCAACCCTCGGTGACCAAGATGCCTGCGGGCACGATGGCAGTGGGATGGAATTGCACCGCTTCCAGATTGCCGAGCTGGGCTACGCCGGTTTCCAGGGCGATGGCCTGGCCCAAACCTTCGTTGATGATGGCGTTGGTGGATACCGCATAGAGATGCCCATAGCCGCCGGTGGCGATCACCGTGGCTCGGGCTAAATAGGCGCTCAGTTCGCCGGTCATGAGGTTGCGCACGATGGCCCCTTGACAGCGCTCGCCCTCGTGGATCAGGGCCAGGGCTTCCCGACGGTCGTGCACCGGAATGGATTCCGCGACGGCCCGATCGCCCAGGGTGTAGAGCATGGCGTGGCCGGTGCCGTCGGCGGTGTAGCAGGTGCGCCACTTCTTCGTGCCCCCGAAGTCTCGGGCGGTGATGAGCCCTTGGGCACCTTCCAAGGCTTGAATCCTGACCCGCTCCCCGTGAATCACCGCTTCATGAACGCCCGCACGAACGCGGCTCCAGGGTACCCCCCAGGCGGCCAGCTCCCGCACCGCTTTCGGCGCCATATGGGTGAACATTCGGGCCACGAGCTGATCGCAGCCCCAATCGCTGCCCCGCACGGTGTCCGCAAAGTGAATGTCCTCGTTATCCCCTTCGCTCTTGGCACAGTTTCCCAAGCTCGCCTGCATGCCGCCCTGGGCGGCCACGGAATGGGAGCGCTTGGGGGGCACCAGGGAGAGGATGAGGGGATCCAGCCCCCGCCGCTTCACCCCGATGGCGGTGCGCAATCCTGCCAGCCCACCGCCGATGATCAACACATCGGTATAGAGGAGTTTCATAAAGCCTCCTGCATCCCGCTGGGTACATAGGGTTCCCCTGCCCTCGGCGCGTGTTCGATGCCCAGGGAAATAAAGGTACCCAGGGTTAGCAAGCCCATCGCGAGGAAGAAGACGAGCAGAACCCAGAGGAGCCGGCGCAGGATGCGGCGGGTGCGCTGGGGATCGCCGAAACTCGGCCAGCCCCATTTCAGGGCCAGGCGGTAGAGCCCGATCAGGCCGTGCACTTCCACGCAGAAAAGCAGCAGTAACAGCAAGGGCCAGGTGCGGCCGGTCCAGACCAAATCCGCAGAGCCGTAGGGACCGATCTGTTCCGGTGCGATGAATAGATCGTAGAGATGAACAGAGGCGAGGAAGAACATGAGAAAGCCGGTGGCCACTTGCAGGGGCCATAAGTTGGTGTCCAGATGGGCCAGGCGCTGCCTGTGCTCCCAAAAGGCGCGGTACTGTTGCCAGCTGGCGGGAAATTTTCGGAGCGCTAACAGGGCATGAACTGCGATCAGGGCGGCAATGCAGGCGACGAACAGAGAGACCAACCAAGGCAAGGAGCGGCCGAAGAAGAAATAGCCCTCGAAGAAGCGCGCCACCGTCCAGAAAGCTTTCTCACCCCAGAGGATCGAGGAAACGAAGGCCATGTGCAGCCACATGAAGAGGGCGAGGAACAGACCGCTCAGACTTTGCAGCAGATCGAATCGTGCAGACCAAGGGGAAGCAATCAGCGGTTTCATGGAGATTGTCCGGTGCTAGATACCGCAACTCATGGTAGCGGTTTTTCTCGAGACGGCAACCGCTGGGGGTTAGGGTGGCTTTCTCTGCGATTTATTGAGTATTTGCTAAAATACTGATTAAGGGAGATGTTCCCGAGGCAGTCCTTTCAGGAGGTGCATCATGAGAAAGCCTGCGCCCTGGATCAGCGCCCTGTTCGGCGCGTTGCTCCTCGCGATTCCCGTGCAGTCCAAAGCATTCTTCGGCTTTTTCGACTGGGGATTTGGCTTTAGCTTCGGCTTCGGCGGCGGTTGGCATGGCTGGGGGGGCCCGGGCTGGTGGGGCCCGGGCTACTGGGTTAATCCCTGGTATGACCCTTGGTATGGACCCTATTATTGGCCGCCCTATGCGCCCTATCTCTGGGGCTATCCCTATGGTCTGATTCCTCCCTATGCCTATGTGCCTCCGCTCTGGTTGCCTCAGCTCTCAGCACCGGCGACCACGAAGGAGAAATGAGCCTTCGCCCCCGGCAACGGGGGCTAGATCAAGACCAGGGTCAGCACCAAGGCGGTGATCAGGATGAGGAGGATACTTAAACCGCCGGAAACCCAAATCGGCGTGTGAATGGCGTTGATCGCCCCGTATTCCTTGCAGCGCTGATAATGGGTGTAGAAGGCGAGGAGCACAGTGATTCCCCCACCCAGGACAAAGGAGACGGCGAGGAGCTGGAGCAGCCACAGGGGCTCCACATCGGTGAAGAATTTAGCGAGAGCTAAGCCAAAGCCCATGGTGGTCATACCCGTGCGCAGCCAAGCGTTATAGGTGCGCTCCTCCGCCAGTCGGGTGCGCTGGATCGCAAGCTCCAAGGTGCTGGTTTGGTAGGGGGATTCTGTATTCATGGCGCCGCTTCCACTTGCTGGAAATTCCATTGCCCCTATATGGGGAGCGGTTCAAGCGTTTCGGAGAGCCTATCATGCCTATCTACGAATATCGCTGTGCTCAGTGTGGCCATGAATTAGAGGTCTTGCAGAAGATCAGCGATCCGCCTCGGGAGATCTGTCCGGCGTGCCACGCGCCCGCGCTCAAAAAGCTGATTTCTCCCGTGGGGTTCCGGCTCAAGGGGAACGGTTGGTATGAGACGGATTTCAAGCAAGGGAACCGGAAGAATCTTCACGACAGCGGCGACGCCCCGAAAGAAAAAAACCCCACAGAGGGCGAAAAGAAAACCGCTGCCCCGAGCCAGACTGCCCAGAAGAAAGCGCAGCCGGCGGAATCCTAGCCTACTGCTTGCACTTCCCGCCTAAGCTGGGTATTGTTCGAGAGTTTGTGAGCTGAGGATAAAGGGCGAACTGATGCGCAGTCATTATTGTGGAGAGCTGAACACGAGCCATGTAGGGGAAGAAGTTTCGCTCTGTGGCTGGGCTCACCGCAGGCGGGATCACGGCGGCGTGATCTTCATCGATCTGCGCGATCATCAAGGTCTGGTGCAGGTGGTCTTCGATCCCGATGTGCCGGATACTTTCCGATTAGCGGAGCAAGTGCGCAGCGAATATGTGCTCGCCGTGCGGGGGCGGGTGCGGATTCGGCCCGCGGGCACAGAAAATCCCGATCTGCGCACCGGTGCCATCGAGGTGTTAGGGCAATCCCTCGAAATTCTCAACCGTTCCGAACCACCCCCCATCCAGTTAGAGGAACACAGCCATCCGGCTTCGGAAGAAATCCGCCTGCGCTACCGGTATTTAGACTTGCGCCGGGCCGAGATGCAGCGCCGGTTGCGCACCCGAGGCAAGATCGTGCAATGCCTGCGCAGTTTTCTGGACGCCCAGGGGTTTCTGGAGATGGAAACTCCCATCCTGACCAAATCCACGCCAGAAGGGGCCCGGGATTACCTGGTGCCCAGCCGCACCTATCCCGGGCAATTCTTCGCCCTGCCCCAATCCCCCCAGCTCTTCAAGCAGCTGCTCATGATGGGCGGCATGGATCGCTATTATCAGATCGCCCGCTGCTTCCGGGATGAAGATCTGCGGGCGGATCGCCAGCCCGAATTCACCCAATTGGATATCGAGGCTTCCTTTCTCCAAGAGGAACCCTTCATGGGGCTCATGGAAGCCATGATCCGGCAGCTCTTCCGAACAATTCTAGAAGTCGAGCTGCCCGATCCCTTCCCCCGCCTTTCCTATGCGGAGGCCCTGCGCCGCTATGGAACTGACCGGCCAGACCTGCGAATTCCCCTGGAACTCGTGGATATCGCGGACCTCATGGCGGAGGTGGAATTCAAGGTGTTCTCCGGGCCGGCCCGGGATCCAGCAGGGCGGGTGGTGGCCCTGCGACTGCCCCAGGGCGGCACCCTGACCCGCAAGGAGATCGACGGCTACACCCAGTTCGTGGGCCTCTACGGGGCAAAGGGGCTCGCCTATATCAAAGTCAACGCCTGGTCTACTCAGGGGCGGGAAGGCCTGCAATCGCCGATCCTCAAATTCCTACCCGATGCAGCGGTGGCCGGTCTCATGGCGCGCACCCAGGCGGAAGATGGGGATCTGATCTTCTTCGGTGCGGACCAAGCTTCCGTGGTGAACGAAGCCATGGGGGCGCTGCGGGTGAAGCTCGGTCAGGATCGGGGCATCCTGACTGAGGGTTGGCAGCCCCTGTGGGTCGTGGACTTTCCCCTATTCGAGCGGGAACCTCATTCAGGACGCTGGACCGCCCTGCACCATCCCTTCACCGCCCCGAAGGAAGCCCATATCGCACGGTTGGACGAAGATCCCAGCGCCTGCCTGTCCCGGGCCTATGACATGGTCCTCAACGGTACAGAGATCGGCGGCGGTTCCATCCGTATTCATCGGGAAGAAGTGCAGCGGAAGATCTTTCGATTGCTGGAGATCAGCGAGGAACAGGCGGAAGACCGCTTCGGCTTCCTGCTGCGCGCCCTCAGATACGGCTGCCCCCCCCACGGGGGCATCGCCTTCGGCCTGGATCGGTTGGTCATGCTGTTGACCGGCGCTTCCTCCATTCGGGATGTGATCGCCTTTCCGAAGACCCAGACCGCCGCTTGCCCCCTCACCGACGCGCCTGCACCGGTGGATGAAACCCAGCTCAACGAACTCGCCCTGCATATCCGGCTGCGTCCCTGAGCCTTCTGCCCTGCGCCCTCATGGGCCATAGCACAGAAAGGGCTGGCGCTGGATCTCCCAGGTTTGTTCATCCGGTCGCAGCAGGGCTTCCAGATCCCCGGGCTCGGCCGCGGGATCTTCCACCCAGTCCCGCAGGGCCGGGCCGCCGGCCAATAGATCGATGGCCAATCGTTCGGTCTCATATTCATAGGGAAACTTCCGCCAGATTCCATACGCTGGATATTCCAACCGGATCGATTTGAGCAGCAGGGCGGCGAGTCGGTAGGGGCGGAAGCGTTCGGGTTCGTAGCCCTGATAGTCTGTGTGCAGTTGCATCCCCCTACAGAGTTTCCCCGCATGTTTGTGAAAGGTCGGTTCGAAGTAGCAAGGGCGAAGCCGGACGCCTGTGAGCCATTCGGGGGCGAGCTGGGTCATACGTGTCAAGAGGCGCATAAAATCCAGATCCGGCGCGCCGATGACCTCTAAGGGTGTGGTGGTGCCCCGACCTTCGGACAGATGGGTACCCTCGAAGAGCACGGTGCCCGGAAAACAACGGGCCATGTTGAGGCTTGAAGCATTGGGGCTGGGATTGACCCAGGGCAGTTCGTGCAGGGGCCAGCCGTAGCCCGGGCCTTGACGAGGCGCATAGCCCTCCATCTGCACCACTTCCAAAGAGAGATCCCAACCTTTTTCCGCCACGAGCCAGCGGCTGAGCTCGCCCAGAGTCAGCCCGTGGCGCATGGGCAGGGGGGCAGCCCCCACGAAGCTTTCCCAGCCCGGCTGCAGAAAACTCCCCTCGAGGGTGCGCCCGGCGGGATTGGGTCGGTCCAGGATCCAGACTGCCTTGCCGGCTCGGGCGCAGGCCTCCAAGAGATAGGCCAGGGTGGTCACATAGGTGTAGATACGGGTGCCGATGTCCTGGAGATCCACCAGGAGCACATCGAAGGCATCGAGCATCTCTTGGGTGGGATAGCGTACCTTGCCGTACAGGCTGAAGACGGGAATACGATGCTGGGGATCTTCGTAGTCCGGCGATTCGATCATGTTATCCTGTTTATCGCCGCGCATCCCGTGCTGAGGGCCAAAGGCGGCGCTGATTCCCAGACCGGCGGCCATGAGGGCATCCAAGCTGTGCACGCCCGTGCGGGTCACGGAAGCCGCATGACCCAAGAGCGCCACCCGTCGCCCCCGCAGCTTTCGCTGCAGTGCCCTGTTTTCTAGTAGCCGATCGATACCCAGTTTCATTGTCATGCCCAGCAAACCCAGCAAACAGTTAGAGACTTTCCCCAATCCCACCCCTCAGCGGGATTATCAGATCCGCATCCGCATTCCGGAATTCACCTGCCTTTGCCCCAAGACCGGACAGCCGGATTTCGCTGAACTGCATCTGACTTATGTGCCGGAAGCCAAGTGCGTGGAACTGAAATCCCTGAAGAATTACATCTGGTCGTTCCGAAATCAGGGGGCCTTTCACGAAGCAGTGACCAACGAGATCCTGGAAGATCTCGTGGCCGCCCTGGCCCCTCGGTTTCTGCGCTTGCAGGCAGATTTCAATGTGCGGGGGGGCATTTATACCACAGTGATCGCAGAGCATCGGGCCGCAGGTTGGGAACCTGCCCCCTGGGTGCGCCTGCCCTGAGCAGTGCATCGGCGGCATGGAGCTGGAAGCTCGAACCATCGGGGTGATCGGACTGGGTTATGTGGGCTTGCCCCTGGCCGTCGCCCTCGCCGAGCGCTATGCCACCTTGGGTTTTGACATCGATGCAAACCGCATCGCGGAGTTGCGGGCGGGCATCGATCGCTCCCGAGAGGTCAGTTCAGAGGCCCTGAAACGGGTGGCGGGCACCTTAGCACTGACCACAGCGCCGGACGCCCTGGCCCGCTGCGATCTGTACATTGTTACCGTGCCTACCCCCATCGATGCCCACCGGCAACCGGATCTGGGACCCCTGCGCCGGGCCACGCGCACCTTGGGTCAGGTGCTCAAACCCGGGGACCTGGTGATCTATGAATCCACCGTCTATCCCGGGGCTACCGAAGAGATCTGCGCGCCCCTGTTGGAAGAGATTTCCGGTCTGACCTTCAATCGAGATTTCTTCCTGGGCTACAGTCCAGAGCGCATCAATCCGGGGGATCGAGCGCATCGCCTGAGCACGATCAAAAAGGTGACCGCTGGTTCCACGCCGGAAACTGCCGAGCTAGTGGATCAGCTCTACCGCAGCATTATCCCTGCGGGCACCCATCGGGCCAGCAGCATCCGGGTAGCGGAGGCAGCCAAGGTCATCGAGAACACCCAGCGAGATGTGAACATCGCCCTCATCAATGAATTGGCGATCCTTTTCGAGCAGTTGGGCTTGGATACGCAGGAAGTCTTGGAAGCAGCGGGCAGCAAGTGGAATTTCCTGCATTTCCGGCCCGGGTTGGTAGGCGGGCACTGCATCGGTGTAGATCCCTATTATCTCACCTATAAGGCCCAAGCCCTGGGCTATCATCCGGAAATCATTCTGGCGGGGCGGCGGCTCAACGACCGCATGGCCGCCTATGTGGCGCATCGGGTGATCAAGCTGTTGATGCAGCGACAGCGGACCCTGCCCCCAAATCCTAAAGCCCTGATCCTGGGCTTGACCTTCAAGGAAAATTGCCCGGATCTGCGCAACACGCAGGTGATCCCCCTGATCCAGGAATTGCGGGATTTCGGCATGGAAGTGGCTGTCTACGATCCCTGGGCCGATCCCCAAGAAGCCCTGGAAACCTATGGTCTGTCCCTGCTGCCCAGCTTGGAACCAGATCGCTATGAGGCCATCATTTTGGCAGTGGCCCATCGAGAATTTGCCGCGCTCGACCCTAAGGTGATCCGCGCCCTGGGTCATCCGGAAACCATTCTCTTCGACGTGAAATCCCTGTTGCCCGCCCATGCGGTGGATGGCCGCCTCTGAGGAAAACGCCATGTCCGAATCCCCGCCCAGCTGTTCCAATCCGAAAAAGCCCTTGGATGAGAGTCAGCTTCAGATCCTTCATCTTCATCCCAAACCGCCCCTAAAGGACTATCAGGCGGCCTTGCAGTTGGCAAATCAGGCGGCAGAAGCGGCATTGGGGGCAGTCATGCTGCTGTCCTGGTATGACCGAGATCGGGATTTTGAAGCCCCCCAACATGCGAGCGAATGCCATGCGAATGGCGCCCTCCCTGGCTATGTGGACTATGGCATCCATCATGGCGCCCGACTCAAGATCGACATCGAGGACGGACGGTTCGTCTTCTTCTATCTACCTCTCGAAAATCTGGAAGTCCTATGAAACTCGCTCATCTCGCCATCCCCACCGCTGTGATGCGCCGCGGCAACACGCTGCGGGATTTTTTCTTGGAGACGGCCCGACGCAATGTGCCTGGATTGCCCTATGTGGATGCGCAAGACCGATTGATCGGGCGCATTTCCATCCGCGATGTGTACCGACGCATCGCTGTACCCGATCATCTGCTCCGGTTGGCGGATGCCTTGGGAGATCAGACGGATAATCTCGATCTTCCAGAGATCCAGGTTGCGGAGATGCTCGCTCTCCCCGTGGAAGCTTTCCGATTGGAAAACATGCCCACGGTTTCCCCCCGCTCTTCCATCGTCAAGGCCCTTGCCCTCATGGAAGTGCACAACAGCAGCTATGTCTTTCTCCTAGAGGGGGAAGCCTATCAGGGGGTGGTCACCCGCATGGTGATCGCCAAACGCATGATCGAATGCGTGATGGAACAAGAAGAACAGCAAAACGGAGCGGATTGTTAAGCGCGAACCGGTTTTCCACAAACTGCTACAGGAATCTATCCGATGGACCCGATTTCCTCCAGCTTCACCCCCGCCATGGGGATGGCGAGTTTCATCCTCATCGCTGCCTATGTGTTGATCTTCACCGAAGTCATCCATCGCACCCTCGCCGGCATCATCGGTGCAGTCGCCATGATTTTGGTGGGGTTGGTGGGCGATTTCTATACCCAAGAAGCGGCCATCGCTGCCATCGACGCCAACACCATGTTCTTGCTCATGGGCATGATGATCTTGGTCAGCCTGCTCCGGCCCACCGGCGGCTTCGAATATCTGGCCATCCGCATGGCGAAGCTCTCTCGAGGAAGTCCCACCCGACTTTTGATCTATCTGTCCACGGTGGTCACGCTCATCAGCCTGTTCTTGGACAATGTGACCACTGTGCTCGTTTTCGCCCCCCTGACGGTGGTCATCGCGCGGATGCTGGGCACTACACCCGTGCCTTACCTCATGGCAGAAGCCCTGCTTTCGGATACAGGCGGGGTGGCGACCCTGGTGGGGGATCCGCCCAATGTGATGATCGGCAGCGCCGCCCAGATCGATTTCAACCAATTCCTGTTCCACATGGGTCCCATCATCCTTTCAGCCTGGCTCACCACCCTAGCTTTGCTGTTGTTCCTGTTCCGGAAAGCGCTGGCCCAACCCTTTTCCGGCGTGCTCGATCTGGATGAGAGCAAGGCCCTGAAGGACCCCAAAGCCCTGCGCCGGATTTCCTTTGCCATCGGGGTCGTCATCCTGCTGTTCTTCGTCCACCATCGGTTCGAACTGTTTCCCGGCTATGTGGCTTGGATCGGGGTTGCCCTCGCCCTGGCATTGACTCGTCCCGATCCCGAAGCGGTGTTGAAGCAGTTGGATTGGTCTGTATTGGCCTTCTTCGCGGCCCTCTTCATCATCGTGGGCGGGGTGGAGAGTGCGGGGCTGCTCGATCTATTGGGCACGAAACTGGCGAGCATCGCCCAGGACCCTGACCAAATCTTGCTGACCGCCCTGGCTTTCCTCTGGGTTTCCGCCCTGCTCAGCGCTGCCTTGGATAACATCCCTTTCACGGTGACCATGATTCCCATCATCGCCCATCTGGAAACCCAGGGTGTGGACGTGATGCCCCTGTGGTGGGCGCTAGCCCTGGGGGTCGGGCTGGGGGGCAACGGCACCCACATCGGTTCCACTGCCAATGTGGTTTGCGTCGCCGAAGCGGAGCGCACAGGGGTACCCGAGTATCGGATCACGCCCTTGACCTGGCTCAAGAAGGGCACACCGGTCATGCTGGCGACGCTGCTAGTCGCCAGCCTGTTGTTAGTGCTCTTCTTCCCCTATTATCAGGGAGATTGAGGGGGGGCGGAAACAGTTGGCCTGCAATTCTTCTCCGGAAAAACCGATCGTATTAAGATAAACCGTTCGAAGTTTCCCAGCGATGCCGGCATTCATCCATGCTATCTTAAGCGCAGATCCAGCAGGAAAATGAAGCGATGCCGGAAGAATCCCAGAGATCGGGAAGACCGGATGAGGATCTCATCCTCCATCAACAATATCTCCGCGCCCTGAGCTCTTTTGAGGGGATCATCCTCAGCCAGATCGATCTGAAGAATAAGCTGGGTGACCGCCTGAACTACAGCATTCAGGCGGGCATTCTGATTCTGGGTGCCATCGCCGTGTCCATCTCGGTGCTCCTATTCACCCTCACTTCCCAAATCACTCGGATCTCCACCACCGTGGACGAGATGAACAGCCATTTCATCTCTGTATCCAACCAGATGAACCAGATCAAGCACTATATGAGCAGGATGGAAATGCGAGTGCGTCTGTTAGAATCCATTCGATCTCGAACCGCCCTCATGGATCAGGAAATGACCGCAATCCAGGATGACATGGTGCGGATGCATGCTTACATGGGGGGGATCGATGATTCCGTGGCGGCGGTTCGGGATCATGTGAGCCAGATTTCCATCAACATCGATCTGATGAACCGAGAGGTGCAGACCATGAGCGCAGAGATGCAGCACATGTCCCGCCCCGCTCGCGCCATCAACCGCATGATGCCCTTTCCCTGAGATGAGAGAGGATCCGAGACGCGCCATCGTCGAAGTCATGGCCCGATTGGGTCGGGAGACCCAGTTTCACATCGATGAACGCCATCGCCGCTTTCGGATCACAGATGGGGTCATCATCGCTACTTCCATCGTGCTGGCCATCGTGGCCGTTTTCAATGTCTACTATGTCCGCCTGCTCTATCAGGACTTCAACGGCATCGTGGCCAATATGGTTTCCATGCGGGATCATCTGGTGGCCGTGGACGAGGATATGGGGGTGATCACCCAACATATGTCCGCCTTCCAACAACATATCGACCAGATGGCACCCATCGCCGGCCATATGAATGCGATCGCCGACAAGATGCCCGTGATCCGGAATCAGATGGACGGGATTGCAGGGAATATGCGTCGCATCGCCCAGAGTATGAACACCATGAGCCAGGGGATGCAAGTGATCGATCAACGGGTATACAGCATGACAGGGGGGGTGGCCAGCATGCGCGCGAACGTGGGCCAGATCGCCCGTCCCATGGGTGCCATGATGCCCTTCATGCCTTGAGGAACTGCCATGCAGCACAGGAACGCCGATCCGGCGGAAATCCAGAAATTCGAAGCCCTCGCTGCCCGTTGGTGGGATCCGAACAGCGAGCTCAAAACTCTTCACGAGATCAATCCATTGCGCCTGAACTATGTGGACCGGCTCGCCGGCCTTGCGGGAAAGACGGTGGTGGATGTGGGCTGCGGCGGCGGCATTCTGGCCGAGAGCATGGCGGCCCGAGGTGCCCGAGTGCTGGGCATCGATCTGGGGGAAATGCCCCTGCGAGTGGCGGAACTGCACAGTTTGGAATCCGGCATTTCCGTGGACTACCGGCGCATTTCCGTGGAAGCGCTGGCGGAAGAACAGCCCGCGAGCTTCGATCGGGTCATCTGCATGGAAATGCTAGAACATGTGCCCGATCCTGCTTCCGTGGTAGCCGCCTGTGGGCGGCTGGTGCGCCCCGATGGCTGGGTGTTTTTCTCCACCCTCAACCGCAATCCGAAATCCTATCTCTTCGCCATCCTGGGGGCGGAATATCTCCTGGGCCTGTTGCCTCGGGGCACCCATGATTACGCTCGATTCATCCGGCCCTCTGAGCTGGATGCCTGGGTACAATCGGCAGGTCTGCGAATCACGCGGCTCACCGGTCTGGCCTATCATCCTTTGCTTCGGCAATATGAGCTCGTGGAAGGACAAGTGGACGTGAACTATCTCGCCGCCTGTCGACCTGATGTCTAATGCTGCGCTCGGCGTGCTGTTCGATCTCGACGGCACCCTAGCGGATACCGCGCCGGATCTCGGCGATGCCCTCAACCAGCTCTTGATCCAGCACGGACGCGCGCCCCTGCCCTTCCATCGCATTCGCCCCCAGGCGTCGGACGGCAGCCAAGGCATGATCCGCTTGGGCTTCAGGTTGGAACCCCGAGATGCAGCATATGAAACCTACCGCCAGGCCTTCATCGCCTGCTATGCGGAAAGGATTCTGCGGAAAACGCGGCTCTTTCCGGGCATTCCAGAAGTGCTGGATGCCCTGGAGGTTCGGGGCATTCCCTGGGGCGTCGTCACCAACAAACCGGCTCGGCTCACGGAACCTTTGATCAGTGGGTTAGGGCTGGAAGGGCGAGCCGGTTGCGTGATCAGCGGGGACACGACCCCCCACCGCAAGCCCCATCCCGAACCCGTCCTTCAGGCCTGCGCCCGACTGGGCCTCGCGCCCCGGCAATGCTGGCTGGTGGGGGATGCGGAGCGGGACATCGCCGCCGGTCGGGCGGCGGGCACCCGAACCCTCATCGCCCGCTTCGGCTATATCGGGCCGGGAGAAGATCCCCGCACCTGGGGCGCGGATGGAGAGATCTCCCATCCTCAGGCCCTGTTGGATTGGCTCCATGAGGGATGAATGGACTTTTCCCAATCCAGCGACGCCGCTGGGTTCCAGTACCTATTACAGCCTGCGGTTTCTTCCCCCCGAGCTGCGGCAAGAATTGGCCCTCCTTCATGCTTGGTGGGCCCAGGTCGGGGAGATCCCCCTTCGGGTGCGAGAACCCAGCGTCGCCCTGCGCAAGCTGGGCTGGTGGCAGGAAGAACTGGAGCGAATCGAGGACAGACGGCCCACCCATCCCTTAGCCCAAGCCTTGCAAACTGTCATCCGGATCCGTGCACTTCCCATCGTTGCCTTCGCAGAGAAAGTGCAGTCAGCAGAACGGGAGCTGAGCGATCCGCCCCGAAGCTCCCAGGCATTGCGCCAGCACTGTGCTCGGGATCTTGGCAATCTGTTCATGCTCTGCTACCGCTGTCAGGGATTGGGGGAAAACACCGGGTTGCGGGCAGCGGAAGCGCTGGGCACCGGTTGCGCCCTGATCGCTCGCATCCGAGATGCGGGCCTGCTCGCCCGCCGTGGCATTTCACCGGTGCCCTTGGACTGGTTGCGGGAGAAGGGTTTGCATCCGGCCCAGTTGGTTTCTCCCGAACACCGCAGCGCCCTGCCCGATCTGCTTCCCAGACTCGGCAAACTGGCGGAGGATCAATGGGATGCAGTGCCCCTTAGGGATCAGCCCTTGTTCGCTCGCATCCAGAAAAGATTGTGCTCGGCACTCCTCGAGGAGATCACTGCGCTAGACTTTCAGGTGATGGAACAGCGTATTAGCCTCACCCCTTTGCGCAAACTCTGGCTCGCTTGGCGGGAGCATCGCCGAACTTAGGAAA
Source organism: Chromatiaceae bacterium (assembly GCA_027078745.1). GTDB lineage: Bacteria > Pseudomonadota > Gammaproteobacteria > Chromatiales > Chromatiaceae > JALWWO01. The sequence goes on along the minus strand of JALWWO010000019.1, from coordinate 359,068 downwards.
TGATCGATGGCATCCTATGAACCCAGACCCGATCTGTTGCAGGGTCGGACGATTTTGATCACCGGTGCCGCCGAGGGCATCGGGGCTGCGGTGGCGGAAGCCTGCGCCGAACGAGGGGCTGCGGTCATTTTGTCAGACCGCACGGAAGCAGATCTCGCCGATCTGTACGATCGGATCGCGGAGCATTGCCCGCAAGAACCTGCGATCTTACCCTTGGATTTGGAACAGGCAGAAGAAGCGACCTTTCAGAGCGCTGCCCAGGCGATCGCCCAATCCTATGGCCGTCTGGATGGCTTGGTTCACTGCGCTGCCTTCGCCCCCTTTCTGAGCCGCATCGATGATTACGATGGACAGGAATGGGAACGGGTGTTGCGCATCAATCTCACCGCCCCCTTCCTCCTCACTCAGGCTTGTCTGCCCCTGCTGCGGGCTTCGCCCGATGCTTCCATCATCTTCACTTCGGATCGGGTGGGACGGCAGGGGCTGGCCTATTGGGGTGCTTTCTGCGCTGCCAAGTTTGGGATCGAGGGCTTGATGCAGACGCTGGCAGAAGAGACAGAGGGAGATCCCTCGATCCGTGTTAACAGTTTGGATCCCGGCATTCTCCGCACCAGGCTGCGGGCACGGCTCTATCCCGGAGAAAATCCGGCCAAGCTGCCGGACCCTAAAACCGCCGTGGCCCAGTATCTCTATTTGCTCGGTCCAGAGGGGCGAGGCATCAGCGGTCAAGCCCGCTAAGTTTTTCCCCCTTCAGGGGCCAGGTCTGGTATGCTCGGACCTGGCAGACCCTTGATGAGGAGCTCATTCATGCTAAGACAACGTGTGCTAGGAGCAGGCCTGATGCTCGCGGGATTTCTTTTCGCCGAAGGGGCGAATGCCTTCAATTTCGGCGATATGATGAATCCCTCGAAGTGGATGGGAAGCGGAAGAGATCGCTATCGAGAAGAAGGCCCTTGGGGTGGGCCTGGCTACAGCGGCTATTACGGTGGGCCACCGCCAGCGGGTTACTATGGGCCTTATGGACCCGGTTATGGGGGGTATGGTGGCCCTCGCTACGGCGCACCCGCCCCAGGTTATGGTTACGGCACCCCTTATCCCGCTACTCCCTACGGTGGTGCGGGTCCTGCACCCGCACCCAGACCGGCGGTGCGTCCGGAATAGGGCACAGACCCGCTGGGGCGGGTCTGTGCTAGGGAACCCCCCCCACTTGTCCAGTCTCGGAAGCACCCTCCGGAAGGATGATGTTGAGCTCCAAGATCTCTTGAGATTCTTCCTGCTCGTAGTGGACAATGACGTCGGTAGGATCCACGTCCACATATTTTTGAATGACGGCTAAGATCTCCCTCTCCAAGTCGGGCAAATAAGAGGGCTGGTTTTGGTTGCGACCGGATCGATCGCGCTCAACGAGGATTCGCAAGCGCTCCTTGGCGACCCGTGCAGAGCCCTTAGGCGGTTGGGAGTCTCGGAAATATTTGAGTAAGTCCATGGCTCAGCTTCCCAGCAACCGGCTGAGGAAACCCTTCTTTCGGGTATCCAGAAAACGATGGGGCACATCTTCCCCTAGATAGCGCGCCACGACGTCTCTATAGGCCTGTCCTGCATCGCTCTCCGCGTCCAGAATCACCGGAATACCCGAATTGGAGGCATTGAGCACTGCTTGGGATTCCGGGATCACGCCGAGCAGTTCTAGGGATAGGATCTCCTGCACATCCTCCACGCTGAGCATTTCTCCCCGCTGCACCCGTTCCGGCACATAACGGGTGAGGAGCAGATATTCCCGAATCGGTTCTTCATTGTTCTCCGCACGGCGGGATTTGCTCGCCAGAATGCCCAGCATCCGATCTGAATCCCGCACCGAGGAAACCTCTGGATTGGTAACCACGATCGCATCGTCTGCATAGTACATGGCCATGTTCGCACCATGCTCGATGCCCGCGGGAGAATCGCAGACAATGTAGTCATAGGTTTGAGAAAGGGTCTCTAGCACCTTGCCGACCCCTTCTTTGGTCAAAGCTTCCTTGTCCCGTGTCTGGGAGGCGGGTAGCACATATAGGGCATCACAGCGCTTGTCCCGAATCAACGCTTGACTCAGATTGGCTTCGCCGTTAATCACATGGACAAAATCATAGACTACCCGCCGTTCGCAACCCATGATCAGATCGAGATTGCGCAAGCCCACGTCGAAGTCGATGACGACCGTTCGATGTCCCCGCTGAGCCAATCCCATGGATATGGATGCTGCGGTCGTCGTCTTACCGACGCCCCCTTTGCCTGAGGTGATTACGATGATCTTCGCCAAAATGGCCTCCTTCTCTGATTGGGCCCCCTGCCCTGATTATTCATCATGATTTCGGCCTGAAGAAGGCGCAATTCGGGTTTACCCCAATCGATGGGCTTGGTGGAACCCCTTCTACAAACGCTCGATCCGGATCGATTCCTGCTCTAGGAAGACCTGGACCGCATGCCCTTTGAGTTCTGCGGGAATGTTCTCGCTCACCCGATAGCGCCCTGCGACAGAAACCAAATCTGCCTGTAGGTTCTGACAGAAGATGCGGGCATTCAGATCTCCCTGCATGCCTGCTAAGGCGCGCCCACGCAAAGGGCCGTAGACATGGATATTGCCGTCCGCCATGATCTCCGCACCAGAGCTGACCGGTGCGATGACGGAAAGATCGCCGCCCGGGGCATAAATCCGTTGACCGGAGCGAACGGGTCGGGTCACGATTTTGAAGCGGGGTGCGGGAGATTCCTCTCCCTTGGGCTCGGCCGCGTTCGCCCGCACTGTTTGGATGGATTCGTTGAGCACTGCCAGCTTTACCCCTTGCGCTGCCCGGTTCTGTGCGGGTGTTCCTCCACGGATACCCACGGGAATGAGATTGTGGTCCCGCAGGAGGCGCAACAAGGGGGGGAAGGCCACTGGATCTTCCTCCGATAGGCTGGAAACATCGATTACCACCGGCGCGTGTCGGAAGAATCCCGGCGCCTGACGAATCTTTGCATCAAGTTGTTCCGCAATGCTGGCCAGGTCCTGATTCAACAATCGCAGAACCGGCAAGCTAAAGGCGGCTGCTTTCAGTTCCAGCGCGGGGAAAAAATCCTTTTTGTCCGATTCTGGAGGAACCGCCATGGTTGTCGCAATAGGGTATTGTGTTTGAACTGCCCATTTTTTATCCCGGTGGCCAGCCCATAGGGCGCCCGCCGAGGAGATGAAGATGAAGGTGGAACACAGTCTGTCCCCCTTCTGCATTGCAGTTTATCACAGTGCGATAACCGGCCGCGGCGATTCCCTCTTGGGCAGCGATCTGTTTGGCGGCAAGAAATAGCTTGCCAACCAGGGCGGCATCTTCTTCTTCCAGATCGTTCAATGTGGGGATGGGCCTGCGAGGAATGATCAAAATGTGGGTGGGGGCTTGGGGGTTGAGATCCCGGAAAGCGACGACGGCCTCGTCTTCATAGACCAGGTCCGCAGGCACTTCGCCCCGCGCAATCTTACCGAAGATGGTATCTGACATGGTAATACACCGTGGTTAAAAGGGTAGCCTGAATCCAGGGGGCAGGGGCAAACCTTCTGTCAAGCCCGCCATATTTTCCTGCGTCCGTTCTTCGATCTTCTGCACGGCGCTGTTGATCGCAGCTGCTACCAGGTCTTCCAGCATTTCCTTCTCCTCGGAAAGCAGGCTGGGATCGATTTCCACTCGCTTCACCTGATGGCGGCCATTCATGGTGATCTGCACCATGCCACCGCCTGATTCACCCACTATTTCTTCCTGCGCGAGCTTTTCCTGGGCCTGTTTCAGCGCTTCCTGCATCTTCTGCGCCTGTTGTAGGAGATTGCTAAGTCCAGCTTTCACTGAAACACCTCGCTAGGATTCCTCGTCTAGAACAGCCGTGTTTGGCAGCCAGTGCGCATCAAAGGTTTCTCGCATCGCCTGTGCACCAGCGTCCCGAGCCAAGATCGCTTCCGCCACGCGCTGTTTCTGTTCCCTTTGTTCTGCCATGCGCTGGGCGGGGCTGTATTCAGTTGTGGATGCGACCCGAATTTTTAATTGTACCTCGCTGCCCAACATTCTGCAGAGTGTTTCTTCCAACCTTCGTTTGGTGGCGTCGGTCAACAAGCTTTCCGCAGCAGGATCCAGAAAGAAATGCAGTTCTGTTCCTTCCCGGCGATCGAACACGCAATGTTGTGCCAATGCTTTGGTAAAGCCGTTGGTTTCCCATCGGGTTACAAATTCATGCCATTGCTCAGCGTTTAAGTCCGCCAGGTTCCTGGATGAACCCATTGGGGTACCTTCCCCTTCCTCCGGCTTCGGACTCTTTTCTTCGGAAACCGCTTGTTTTTCTTCTGCCGGCTTGGGCTTGGTTGCCAAGGTGCGGCGCATTGCTTCAAAGGCTTTCTGCCCGGTCGGGGTTTCCCGTTTGCCTGAGACGGCCATAGGGCTGGAAGCTCGGCTTGGCACCGCCAGCGATTCTGCGGGTTCTAGGGACACCGGCCGAAAAGCCAGCATCCGCAAGAGCAGCATTTCCAAACCCAGGCGGGGGGTGGGTGCGAGATCCAGATCTTCTTGGCCTTGCAAAGCGATCTGATAATAAAGCTGCACTTCCTCCGGAGAGAGCTGTTGGGCGAGGGCAGCGACCGATTCCTTTTCCTGGGAGATCGCCTGGGGAACCTGCTGATAGAGGGCGATCTGATGCAGCATCCAGAGCAGATCTTCCACCAGTCCCTGAAAATCTGGGGTCAGCTCCTGAATACGGGCTACCTCTGCGAGGAGTTTTTCTCCCGATCCTTCCGCAAGGGCCTGCAAGATATGCACGCTGTGCGCCCGATCCACCGTGCCCAGCAGGGCGCGCACTTCTTCTGGGACCAACTTGCCCGCTCCATAGGAAATCGCCTGATCCAACAGGCTGAGGGCATCCCGCATACTGCCGTCCGCCGCCTGGGCTAACAGATCGAGGGAAGACAGCTCGAAGGGAATGTTTTCCGCTTCCAGGATGCGGGAGAGCTGGGCGCGGATTTCCTCGGGCAAGAGTCGCTTCAGTTGGAACTGAAGGCACCGGGATAAAACGGTGACCGGCACCCGCTGGGGATCTGTGGTGGCCAAAATGAAGCACACATGGGGGGGCGGCTCTTCCAAGGTCTTGAGCAGGGCATTAAAACTGCTCGCCGAAAACATGTGAACTTCATCGATGAGATAGACCTTGTACCGTCCCTTCACCGGTGCAAAGGGCACATTGTCCAACAGCGCTCGGGTCTGCTCCACCTTGGTGCGGGAAGCCGCGTCCACCTCGATCAGATCCACAAAGCGCCCCGCGTCGATCTCCTGACAGTTCGAACATCGGCCGCAGGGTTCCGCGCGGATGCCTCGTTCACAGTTCAGGGCCTTGGCGAGGATGCGGGCGATCGTAGTCTTGCCCACCCCGCGGGTGCCGCTGAAGAGATAGGCATGATGGAGACGCCCTTGTTCCAAGGCGTTGGTCAGTGCGCGCACCACATGGGGTTGCCCAACGAGGGACTGAAAGGAACGGGGCCGCCATTTTCTGGCGAGTACCTGATAGGACATGGAGGGAATGGGTGGTGATCCCCGCCAGCCGCACCTCGGCACCCGCATCCACCGCTACGGCTGCTCCCTTCCGGGCCTGACCGGGTTCACGGCTTCGCGTTGCGAGGGGACCGACGAAGACCACCAAAAAAGCGTTCTTCTGATTTTCAGGATACCAGAGAACAAGCTTCCCGTGCTAGGGATCAGTCCGGCGCATAGCGCAGGGTCAGATAGATGCCCCGCCCGGGCTGGTTGTAATAGGCTACGGTCTCGTAGCGCTCATCGAAGAGGTTTTCCAGCCGCGCTTGCAGCCGCAATGCAGGGCTGAACCGGTATTCCGCCCGCAGATCCAAGAGCCAATAGCTCTCCAAGCGCACCTGATTGGCCAGATCGTCATAGCTGGGCCCGGAGAGCAGCAGGCTGCCGCCGAGCCGCCAGGCGCCGAAGTCCCGATCCAGATCCAGGCGGAAGGATTGCTCGGGACGGCGGGGCAACCGATTATCTCGATGATCGCCCTCGGACCGGTTCCGGGGATCCAGCAGGCTGAGCACGGCCTTCCACTGCCAACCCCAGCGTTCCGCGCTCAGCACTGCTTCAGCGCCTCGGATGCGGGCACGATCCACATTGACCGGCGTGCTGATCTTCCGGTTGAGATCGATGCTGATGAGATCGTCCAGATCCGTCTGATAGAGATTCAACGACCAATGCCCTCGGGGAAAACTGCCGGAAATCCCGACTTCCCAACTGCGGGAAGTTTCCGGCTTCAGATCGGGATTGCCCGAATAGCCGAAGCCGCCCCCAAATTCCTCCAAGGGATAGTAGAGGTCGTTGAAGCTCGGGGCCTTGAAGGCGGTGCCATAGGAAGCCGTCAGCCGCATCCCGTTCGAGAAGCTGTAGCCCCAAGCTAGATTGCCCGTGTTGTGGTCTGAAAAGTGTTCGTTCCAATCTCGGCGGAGACTGGCGGTCAGCTGATGGGCACCGAAACGACCCTGATATTGGCCGAACAGCCCCCAATTGTCCCGGGAATCCACCGTGAAATCCAGGGTGCTATCCACCTGATCCCGCAGATAGTCCAGCCCTAAGGTGAATTTCTGGGTTTCCCCGAGAGAGAAATGGTTTTGCCAAGCGGCCGTATCTCGGAAGGTCTTGAAGCGGTCGTTGGGTACCCCGTCGGAAAAGGTGTTGAGCTGATCCCAGCTTCGCCCGCCGGAAAGCTGTAGCGCCCAGATGGGCACGGGTTTGAATTGGGCGCTCGCTCCCAAGACCTGTTGCCAACCCTTGGAAGCGTTGGTGATGCCGTCGAATTCCAATCGGTTGTTCGTGCGCAGCCAGTGCAGCCCGATGGAGCCACCGGAAAAGCGATAGCCCATCCGCAGGCTGCCGGAACGGTTCTCATAGCCGTCCCGATCCGGTTCATCGGTGAAACAACCTCCCACCAAGGGTTCCCCTCGGCAAGCATCGAACCCTTGGGTCTGTTCAAAGCCCAGAGAAGCATCGAACCAACCCCAATCCCCGCCGCCGGATAGCCCGAGATTGCCTTGGACGGATTGATAGGTACCTGCGCCAACGCTCAGGCGGGGCCGCCAAGTGCCCCCGCCCTTTCGGGTGAAGATCTGGATCACGCCGCCGATGGCATCGGCGCCGTAGAGGCTGGAGCGAGGCCCCCGCACCACCTCGATGCGGTCGATCTGTTCGATGGGCAGATTTTCCAGCGCCGCCGTGCCCGTGGTGGCGGAACCGATCCGCACCCCATCGACCAGGATCAGGGTATGAGCGGTGTTCGTGCCCCGCAGGGCGATGGAGGTGAGCTTCCCCGGACCGCCGCTGTTGGAGAAGCTGATGCCCGGCAGCCCTCGCAGCGCATCGGGCACAGAGCGCACTTGCTTGCGTTCCAGGTCTGCGCGGGTGAGCACGCTGACGGAGGCTAGGCTTTCTTTCGCAGCCTCTGGGCTGCGGGTTGCGGTGATGACCAGGGGGGAGAGTTCTAAGGCCGAGGCGGTTGCACTCGGCAACAACAGGGCGAGAAGCCCAGGGATTTTGATAGACATGGGGATTCCTCTTCCGTGCCGCCCGCACGGTGTGGATAGGACACAGGGAAGCACTGGGGGCAGGCCTTTCAACCGGACCGAAAGAGGAAATCTTGGATCGAGCCGCTGCCCGCCGCAGTGCCGTTGCTGCCTTCGGCCGGTCTCCGGGCTCGTGGCGCGGGGAAGATCAGATCCCCGGGAAAGGACCCCTTCCCATGCCTGTGCACAGTGGGCCACCGTCCTTTCCCCCATCCACCTACCGTTGCGGGGGCAGCGCCGGCTTAGATCCTGGGGATCGCACCGGCTTCCCAGTTTCAATCCCGGGCGCAGAACCCGGGATCACCGAAGGCGGAGCTATTAGAACAGGGGGGCAGGAAAGCTGACAAGCTCAGTGCTGATCCTTCAGCAAGAGCTTGTCCATGACCGCCATCAGCACGGCGGAAAGCACGAAGGTGAGGTGAATGACCACATACCAATGCAATTTGTCGTTGGAAATGTGCTGCACATCCATGAAAGCGCGCAACAGGTGGATGGAAGAGATCGCCACGATCGAGGCCGCCACCTTGAGCTTCAGGGTGCCCGCATCCAGTTTGCCCAGCCAGCCCAACCGCTCCGCATCCTTCTCCAAATCCAACTGGGAAACGAAGTTTTCATAGCCGGACAACATGACCATCACCACCAAGCTGGCCACGAGCACCATATCGATCATGGCCAGCACGGAGAGAATGACATCGGTTTCCTTCAGGCTCCACACATGCACGAGGGCATGGAAGGCTTCCTGAAAGAACTTCACCCCGAGGATGAGCAGGGCCAGGGTCATGCCCAGGTAGATAGGGGCGAGCAGCCACCGGCTGGCGAACAGGTTTTTTTCAATCCAACGCTCTAGCATGAGCACTCCTAATGTTTGCCCGATTGCAGATAGGTCAACGCAGCCCCCACGATGCGGAAGGAGCCAAAGAGCAGGATACAATCTTCCGGAGCTGCAGCCTGCTGCACCGCCCGCAAGGCGGTGTGGAGCGTTTCATAACTGCTTAGGGGCCGATCGATGACAGCGGCCACCCGTTTTTGAAGATCGGAGACGGGCAGCGCCCGATCATCTGGCGCGGGTGCCAGATACCAGCGATCCACCCAATCCTTCAGGGGGCGCACGATGGCTTCCGCTTCCTTATCCCGAAACAGTCCGAACACCGCCCGCCGGATCCCCGAGCAGGGCAGGTTTTTCAAGTGCTCGGCGAGGGCGACCGCCGCCGGTTCGTTGTGGGCCACATCCAAAATCCAACGGGGTTGCCCGGGGAAGATCTGAAAGCGGCCGGGGAGCTGCACTTGCCGCAAGCCCTGGGCGATCTGCTGGGGAGAAACCGGCAGGGCTTCCTGCAAGCAAGCGATGCTCATGATCGCGGCGGCCGCATTGTCATATTGCACTGCTCCCAGCAGGGCGGGCGGCGGCAGGTTCAGGGAAGAAAAGCCCGGGCCTAGCCAACGCCAATCTCCCTTTTCAGATCGCTCCCAGCGGAAATCCCGCCCCAGCCGATACAGGGATTGGGCCTGCTGCTCACCCAATTCTAACAGCACGGGGGGGGGATCGGCCTGACCGATCACCGCCGGACAGTGCGGGCGCAGGATCCCCGCCTTTTCTCGGGCGATGGCTTCCAGACTCTCCCCCAGCCAATCCCGATGATCCCAACCAATGGTGGTGATCAGGGCGAGATCCCGCTCGAAGAGATTGACCGCATCCAGCCGCCCGCCTAGCCCGACTTCCAAGATCAGCACATCCAGCGCCGCCCGCCGGAAGAGATCCGCCGCAGCGAGGGTGCCGAATTCAAAGTAGGTCAGGCTCTCCCCCCCTCGGGCAGCATCGATGCGGGCGAAGGCCTCGCAAAGGGCTTTGTCTTTCACCGGCTGCCCCTGAATGCGGATGCGCTCGTTGTACCGGCACAGATGGGGCGAAGTATAGCAACCGGTGCGGAAGCCCGCCGCTCGGTAGATGGATTCCAGCAGGGCCGCGCAGGAACCCTTGCCGTTGGTGCCCGCGATCAGCAGGGTTTTCCCGGGCAGCCGCCGGGGCCCGAGGCGATCCCAGACCCGCCCCACCCGATCCAAGCCCAAATCGATGGCGCTGGGATGCAGGTTCTCTTGCCAGCACAGCCAGTCCGCCAGCGCTGAAAAGCGGGGCATCAGGGTTTGGGGCGGTGGGTGAGCATGGCGAGGAGATCGGCGATCTTGTCCCGCATCTGCCGCCGATCCAGGATCAGATCCAACGCACCGTGCTCCAACAGGAATTCGCTGCGCTGGAAACCTTCTGGCAGGGTCTCCCGCACGGTCTGTTGAATGACCCGAGGGCCGGCGAAGCCGATGAGGGCCTTCGGCTCGGCGATGTTGAGATCCCCGAGCATGGCCAGGCTCGCGGAAACGCCCCCCATGGTGGGATCCGTGAGCACCGAGATGAAGGGTAGCCCCCGCGCCCGCAGACGACCGATGGCGGCGCTGGTCTTGGCCATCTGCATGAGAGAGAACAGGGATTCCTGCATCCGCGCGCCCCCGCTGGCGGAGAAGCAGATCAGGGAAGCATTTTTCGCCAGAGCGGTTTCCACTCCTCGCACGAAGCGCTCGCCCACCACAGAACCCATGGAACCACCCATGAAACCGAATTCAAAGGCAGCAGCGACCACGGACAGACCCTTGAGCTTGCCCAGCATGACGATCAAGGCTTCCCGTTCCTGGGTTTTCTTCTGGGCCTGAGCCAGCCGATCCTTGTATTTCTTCAGATCCTTGAACTTCAGGGGATCCAGGGATTCGATCTGGGCGCCGATCTCTTCTCGGGGGGTTTCGTCCAGGAAGATATCCAGGCGCCGGCGGGCGGAGATCCGATTGTGATGGTTGCACTTGGGGCACACATCCAGATTGCGATCGAGTTCCACCCGATAGAGCACCGCATTGCAGCCGGGGCACTTGGCCCAGAGCCCTTCCGGTACCGTCCGCTTGCGCTGCACGTCGGTGCGGATCCGGCTGGGCATCAGCCGTTCAAACCAGCTCATGCGGATCGCTCCTGATCCACGCGATCGATGGCCGCGCGCAGGGTGCCCAGAAAGTCGCGGAGGACATTTTCCATGCGATCGGGCTGATGGGCCAAGCTTTCCATCCGTTTGACCAGGGCGCTGCCCACGATCACCGCATCCGCCACCCGAGCCACGGCGGCGGCGGTCTCCGCATCCTGAATGCCGAAGCCTACCCCCACCGGCAGGGAAATGTTCTGGCGGATCTCTTCGAGCTTTTCTGCAACCGCATCCAGGTCCAGATGGCCCGCCCCCGTAACTCCTTTGAGGGACACATAGTAGACAAAGCCGCTCGCCTGTTCGCCGATGGCGCGGATGCGCTTCTCCGTGGATGTGGGGGCGATCAGATACACCAGATCGATCCCCACGGCCCGCAGCGCAGCGGCCAGTTCCTGACTCTCTTCCGGCGGTAGATCCACCACCAGCACCCCATCCACCCCTGCTTCCCGCGCTTGCTCGGCGAACTGCGCATAACCCAACACCTCGATGGGATTGAGATAACCCATGAGAATAACCGGTGTATCCAGATCCGCTTGGCGGAAGGCGTGCACCATGCTGAGCACATGGCGCAGGCTTGTGCGATGGGCCAGAGCCCGTTCGCTCGCCCGCTGGATCACGGGGCCATCCGCCATGGGATCGGAGAAGGGCACCCCCAGTTCGATGAGATCGGCTCCTGCTTCCACTAAGGCGCGCATGAGGGGTACAGTCACCTCTGGATTCGGATCGCCCGCTGTGATAAAGGGGATCAGGGCGGTTTGGTCCCAAGCCTTCAGGGTGGCCAATCGTTCTGCGATGCGGCTCATGCTAGTTTTCCTCCCGCCAGTGCGGCGACCGTGTGCATGTCTTTGTCCCCTCGCCCAGACAGGTTCACCAGAATGATTTGGGAGGGGTCCATTTCAGAGGCGAGCTTGGCCGCGTAGGCGAGGGCGTGGCTGGATTCCAGGGCGGGAATGATGCCCTCGGCCCGGGTGAGGGTGTGGAAGGCCTCGAGGGCTTCTCGATCCTCGATGGCCACATAGTTCGCCCGCCCGCTGTCCCGAAGCCAAGCGTGTTCTGGCCCGACGCCCGGATAATCCAGCCCCGCGGAAATGGAATGGGTGGCTAGGATCTGCCCATCTTCATCCTCCATGAGATAGGTGCGATTGCCGTGGAGAACGCCGGGGCGGCCGGCGCAGAGCGGTGCCGCATGGCGGCCGGTTTTCAAGCCTTCTCCCGCCGCTTCCACCCCGTACAGAGCTACGCCCTGGTCCTGCAGGAAGGGATAGAACAAACCGATGGCATTGCTGCCCCCGCCCACGCAGGCCACCAGCGCATCGGGCAATCGCCCCGTCCGCTCTAGGATCTGTTTTCGAGCCTCCCGCCCGATCACTGCCTGAAAATCCCGCACCATGGCGGGATAGGGATGGGGTCCCGCAACGGTACCGATGATATAGAAAGTATTGTCTACCCGAGTCACCCAGTCCCGCATGGCCTCGTTGAGGGCATCCTTGAGGGTTTTGGAACCGGAGGTGACCGGTACCACTTCCGCGCCTAGCATGCGCATCCGGTACACATTGGCTTCCTGGCGAGCCATGTCGATCTCGCCCATGTAGACCACGCATTCCAGACCCAGGCGAGCGGCGACAGTTGCAGTGGCCACGCCGTGTTGCCCTGCACCGGTTTCCGCGATGATCCGAGTCTTGCCCATGCGCTTGGCCAACAGGGCTTGGCCGATGGTATTATTGATCTTATGGGCGCCGGTATGGTTGAGATCCTCCCGCTTGAGAAAGATTTGCGCACCCCCCAGTTCCCGCGTCCAGCGTTCCGCGAAATAGAGGGGAGAGGGGCGCCCCACATAATCCCGCAGATCTGCATCCAGCTCCGCGAGGAAAGCGGGTTCCTGAAGAAAGATCTCATAGGCCTCCCGCAGTTCTTCCAGGGGATGCATGAGGGTTTCGGGGACGAACAAGCCCCCGTAGGGACCGAAATGCCCCCGAGCATCCGGCCAACTGTAATCATCTGAATCGGTCGCCATCGTGCACACCTCGCATAAAAGCTACCATTTTAGCGGGATCTTTCACGCCCTTGGTATCACCCTCTATACCGCCGCTCACATCCACCCCATAGGGGCGCACCTGTCGAATGGCTTCAGCCACATTCTGGGCATGGAGTCCGCCGGCTAAGATAATCTGTTCCCGCCAATCCGCGGGAATGCAGTGCCAATCGAAGGTTTGACCCGTGCCCCCCGCCATGCCGGGAATATAGGTATCCAACAGGAATCCCGAGGCCGCCCGGTACTCCCGGCGCCATCTCGCCAGGTCGATCCCGGGGCGCACTCGCAGAGCCTTGATCCAAGGTCTGCCGAAGGATTGGCAATAATCCGGAGGCTCTTCCCCGTGGAATTGCAGCAGGTCCAAGGGCACCTGATCCAGAATCGCCCGAACTGCTGCTGGTTCGGCATTTACGAACAAGCCCACGGTGGTCAAGAAGGGGGGGCAAGCTTGCAACAATCCCTTGGCTTGTTCCCCGGAGATCGCTCGGGGACTCGCTGGAAAGAAAACCAAGCCGATGGCATCTGCGCCTAAGCGCGCGGCTGTCGAGAGATCCACAGGCCGCCGGATGCCGCAGAACTTGACTCGGGTACGCCGCTGCTTCATGGAACGAAGGGTTGCTGAGGCAACTGGAAGGAAGCGGGGTAGTCAGCCCGCACGAAATACAGGCCCTGCGGGGGCGCGGTTACCCCCCCTCGCCTGCGGTCTCGAACAGCCAGCAATTCCCGCACCCAGTGCACCGGCCGATCCCCCTTGCCAATGGCTAGGAGCACACCGGCGATGTTCCGCACCATATGATGGAGAAAACCATCCGCACCGATGCGCAGTTCCAGAAGATCCCCTTGCGGGACTAACCTGCAATAGTGCACTTGGCGCACCGGGCTTTTGGCCTGGCAGGCCAGAGCTCGAAAGCTCGAGAAGTCCCATTTTCCCACCAGATCCGCAGCAGCAGTATTCATGCGGTCCACATCCAAAACCTGATGGACCCAGGCAGCCCGATGATGATACAGGGGGGAACGGCTCGTCCTGCAGAGGATGAGATAACGATAGTGGCGAGCCTGCGCGCAGAAACGCGCGTGAAAGTCTCGAGAAACCGGTTTTGCCCAGCGCACGGCAACTTCCGGCGGTAAATGGACATTGGTGCCCAACACCCAGGCGCGGGGCGTCCGCTGTGCTTGGGTATCGAAGTGTGCGACCTGTTCTTCCGCGTGCACGCCCGCATCCGTGCGGCCCGCGCATTGCACTTGAACCGGATGATCGGCTACCCGAGAAAGGGCTTCTTCAAGCACCTGTTGCACAGTGCGGACGCCGACCTGCCGTTGCCATCCATGAAAACCGCTCCCGTCGTACTCGATTCCCAGGGCGATTCGATGCGCCTGATCCACCGACTCGGTCGGGCTCTACTGTTCGAGCCTTTTCAGCATCTCTTGCGCTTCTTTTTTCTGCTGCTCGTTTCCATCCGCGATGACTTCTTCGAGGATCTCTCGAGCAGCCTCCGTGTCTTCCATTTCCATATAGGCGCGGGCAAGGTCGAGTTTCGTGCCCGTCTCATCCCAGAGGCCAGAATCCATATCCCACTGAGAAGAGAACACATCATTCGCTTCAGATTCGCTGGTGCCGACCCCCTCACTGAAGGGGTCCAGATTCTCGGTGGTCTGGATTGTGGAATCCGACGGAGTGATGCCTTCTGCCGAAGTGCTGGGAACCGAGGATTCTGGAGAGCGCGACTCTGAGTCATCCATGCGGGAATCGAAGACGGAGGAACCATCCACCCGCAGAGTATCCCGTTGATCCTCTGCAGTGATCGTCTCTTCTTCCTCAGGGAAGGTAGAGGCAATGTCATCTAGATCATCGCTTGTATCCAGCTCCCCTTGTACCGAAGAGAGATCCATGCCGATGCTCTTGCTCTGGCTGCTCGGGCTCGGGTGGGGAAGAATCTCTTCCGAAAGTCCCGAGGGTAGGGAGGAGGGTTCTTCCGTAAAAGGCCCTTCCGCCAGAGCAGATAGCTCAAAGGGTGCAGTCATCTCGGAGGTTTCCGAGGCTGTCTCGGAGATCGGTTGTTGGATCGTATCCAACTCGCTGGTCGTCGGGGTGGAGGAAGGAATATCCAGGGGTTCGGACTCTGACGGAGGTACTTCATCCTGGGGCTGAGATTGCTCAGCCAGTTCCGATACCCAGCGGTTAAGCTGTTTCCAAAGATCGGGATACCGCGTTTCTGCTTCTGCCTTGCGCAACTCTTCGCGCAAGGCCATCAAATCCTTCAGATTCTCGCTGCCGTGATAGACCTCGGCGAGCTTGAATTTGAGCTCCAGCCGGTCCGGTGTTGTCTGGAGCTCTTCCTTGAGCAAATTCTCCGCTTCCCGATAGCGACCAAAGGCCAGGTAGACATCTACTTCGGAAAGGACATCGGCCTCCTCTGTGTCCTTGTCCAAACTGAAGGAGTCCGTGCTCGGGGGTAAGTTGCTGTCGAAGCTCTCTGTATCCGCATCCGGACTGGGTTCCGACGTATCCAATCCCGTGCTCGTCGGGGTAGGGGATAGCAAGAATTCTTCTTCCTCCTCTACCTTCTTCCGCCGCATCCACCAGAAACCGAGCAAGCCGAGGCCGATGGGAATGCCTGCAGCAGCGCCTAACAGGGGTAAAGAAAGGTTGCTCAAAGAAAAGGTGTCGGAGGGAGTAACCGCAGGTTTCTGCGAGATACCTGGAAGTTCTTTCGGCGGTACTGCTGTATCCGGAACAGCCGTTTCAGATACGGGACCGACGGGTGGAAGGCGGTCTGTAACCTGAGGTTCGCTTGTCTCCTGAGGTACAGTGATTTCCTGAGGTACAGCGATTTCCTGGGGCATAGTCTCCGCTGGCAATGGTCCTGTTTCCTCCGCTGGTGGGAAAAAGACCTGCGCATCGGGCTGTTCCGGTACAGTGGTTGTGGGTTCGGAAGTTCCTCCGAGATCCAGAACGTTGATCTCCTGATCTGTTTCCCCGCCCAATTCCGGCAACTCAGCGGGAGGTTGTATTTCCTCCACGGGCGGTTGCAGCACCTCAGGCGGGTACATCGCTACATCCGGATACTCCGCCGCATCGGGCACAGTGGGAGCGGTTTCTTCGCCGGCTTCTTCAGACGCTGAAGACTCCGCCGCTGGCTCTGGTGGTTCCGCAGCGATCCCCTGGGCCGGAAGTGCCTCGCCTATGCCCAGGGGTACTTCTTGAGTGTGCATTGCCACCACCGAAGGCTCCGGTGGTGCGGGACTGCGATTGGATTGCAAGGATTGGAGTTGTGCGATCTGCTCATTGCGCAGCTTCAAGAGCATTCTGATGTCATTGAGCTGACTTTCTAGTTCCCGGACACGGGCGCGCAGTTCTTCGGCTTCCTGCTTATTGGTTTCCGCCGATTCCTGAACCAGCAACAATTCCCGTTGCAATGCGTCGAATTCTGCTGTTCTCCCAGGACCTGCAGCCCCTCCCGAAGCAGATATGGGCATTCGTGCCGTCTCAGGGGAAGGCGCTGCAGCGATTTCTAGCCTGGACTGAGTGATGTCCGTGAGGGGGGATGCGGTGACTCGACGACCGGCGAGGGCGTTGGAAAACTCCCTTTGCGCACTGCGGACATCTAGGGCGAACAGTTCTTCTGGTGTGGGGATCTCCAAAAGGACGCCTTGCCGAAGCCGGTGGATATTGCCTCGGATAAAGGCATTCTGGTTAGTCCGATAAATCGCCATGGCAGTCTGTGCGATGGTAGCACCTGCTGGTGCCAGAGTGCGTGCGATCTTCCACAGGCTATCCCCCGGTTTCACGGGTCCATAGCGAAGGGGATAGCCCGTTCGATCTCGGGGCGGTGCAGCTCGGCGGGTCGTTTTTGCAGCTGCGCTCAGCGGAACTTGGGGAGACAGACTCTTCAGCGTAACGGGGGGATCTAAGAGTACCGTATACCCTTTGACCATGCGGCCCTGGGGCCAGATCACTTCGATGAGGAAATCCAAATAAGGCTCACGGACCGGTTCCTTGCTCGTGATCTCGATGACTGCGCCGGAACCTGCGGGACGGGCTTGAAAGCGCAATTTACTCAGCGCAGTAGACCAAGGGGAACCTGCTTTTTCAAATTCTTCTTTGGGAGCGAGGCGCACCTTAACGCTGTCCAGTTCATCCGGCTTAACCTCGTAGAGGTCAATTTCTCCCAGGAAGGGCTCGTTGAGCGCCGATTGGGTGCGGATTCCGCCGAGACCCAGCGACCAAGAGGTTCCCGGTAAGAGGGCTAACGAAACCGCAGACGCCAGGATCAGTTTGCGAAACATCCTCCTCCCTCGCTTAAAAATGAGTGTTGATTCCCAGTCCCTGCGCATGATACAGGGGTGTTTACCAGCCTGTACACCAGCTGAACGGAGAAAACACTACCCATGGGCCGATAAAACGCTCCGCAAGGCCTGAGGGTCGAAATTCTCAGTCACCTCCGCATCGCCGATCGCCCGCAATAGCACCAGGCGGAGCCGCCCTGCTTGGACCTTCTTATCCACTGCCATGAGTGCTAAGAACCGGTCCGGCGCCAATTCCTTGGGGGGGGTTACCGGCAATCGGGCCGCACGGAGGAGCGCCCGAATGCGCGCTACGCTCTTCCCCGATAACCAGCCCAATTCCTGGGATAATTCTGCAGCCATGCAGATACCCGCAGCCACCGCTTCCCCGTGGAGCCAATGACCATAGCCCAATCCGGCTTCTATGGCATGCCCAAAGCTGTGTCCCAGGTTCAGCAGGGCCCGCTGGCCTGCTTCCCGTTCATCCGCTGCCACGACCGCTGCTTTGTTCTGACAGGATCGCTCGATAGCATAGGTCAAGGCCTCGGGATCTCGGTTCAGAAGGGCTTCGATGTGGGATTCCAGCCAGGCGAAAAAGGCTGGATCTCGAATCAAACCGTATTTGATGACTTCTGCCAATCCCGCGGAGAGTTCTCGATCGGGCAGGCTGCGCAGGGTATCTGTATCGGCGATCACCGCGCGAGGTTGGTGAAAAGCGCCGATCATATTCTTACCCAGGGGATGGTTGATGCCGGTTTTCCCCCCGACAGAGGAATCCACCTGGGCGAGCAGGGTAGTGGGCACCTGGATGAAATCGACCCCTCGCTGGTAGCAGGCCGCCGCGAACCCCCCCATATCGCCGATAACTCCGCCACCGAGCGCGAGAATCGTGCAGTCTCGCCCCATCCGATGGCGGAGGAGCGCATCGAAAATCCGATTCCAGACGCTGAGAGTTTTGTATTCCTCACCATCTGGCAATATAACGGTTTCAGTTTGCAGGGTTTCCAACACTTCCCGAACTGCTTCCAGATACAGCGGTGCGATCGTGGTATTGGTAACGACCATGACCTGCTTTCCACGGATGTGGGGCAGGTAATACTGGGGATCTCGAAGCAGTCCGGGGCCAATGTAAATGGGATAGGTGCGCGCGCCGAGAGGGACTTGAAGCGTATGCAACATGCCCTATTCTCCGAGGCGACGGCGGATTTCCCTGAGCACGGCAGCTGCACTGCGCTTTTCCGTGGACACGATCAGATCGGCGACTTGACGGTAAAGGGGATCTCGCTGGACCATGAGTGCTTGCAGACGTTTCAATGGATCCTCGGTTTGAAGTAAAGGGCGGCTGCGATCTCGAACGGTGCGGCTATACTGTTGCTCCGGACTGCAATGAAGATAGATGACAAAGCCACGCGCTGCCAAATCCCGCCGATTATCCGCGTGCAGCACAGAACCCCCTCCGGTTGCCAGCACGATGCCCGTCTCTCGAGTAAGCGCTTCGATGACTTGACGTTCTCGCTTACGAAAGCCCGCTTCTCCCTCGAATTCAAAGATGGTGGGGATGTCTACCCCTGTTCGCCGCTGGATCTCTAAGTCGCTATCTAAAAAGCGATAGGATAGGAGCTCCGCGAGGTGGCGACCCGTGGTGGATTTACCCGCCCCCATGGGACCGATGAGAAAGATATTCTTGGGGGGCATCGTGCGTGGTTTTCCTACCTCAACTTTCTACTCGACCTTTTAGCCTAAGGTAGCTCCATATCCTTGAGGATCTTCGGCGTTACAAAAATCAGCAACTCTTCATTATTGTCTCGCCGGGTAGTGCTCCGGAAAAGATGGCCTAAAATGGGCAGAGAGCCTAACCAGGGAACCTGCTCCCGATTATAGGCTTTTTCCTGTTCATAGACACCGCCGAGCACCACAGTTTCTCCATTGTCCACCAGGACAGAAGTTTTTACAGCACGGGTATCGATGGGTGGCACGCCGTTTACAGAACGGGAGAAATCCGCATTGTTCTTCTCTACATTGAGGGTTAAAATAATCCGATCATCCGGCGTGATCTGCGGGGTAACATCTAACTGCAGTACCGCATCTTTGAATTTAACGGTTGTTCCTCCTGAAGCACTGGATTCCTGATAGGGGATCTGCTTCCCTACCTTGATCGTAGCTTGCTGTTTATCAGAGGTGATCACGCGAGGACTGGAAATGATTTCTCCCCGTCCCTCTCGCTGCATCGCAGTGAGTTCCAATTGCAGTAGATAGGAGCCGATCTTCCCGATGAGTAGATTCATTCCTCCCGATGGCGTTGTTGCAGGAAGGTCGACGAGAAGAGGAACGGTTTTGTTTACTGTGCTTCCCCAATAGCCGTCTTCATCATAGGTCCCCTCTAAAGACCCACTGAGTTCGCGAACCGTATTCTGATTTCGGTTAACTCGAAGAAGCTCATAGCCAAACCGCACGCCGAGGTCTCGGGCAAAATCGTTGTTAGCAACGACGATTCGTGATTCGATCATGACCTGACGCACAGGTACATCCAATCGATGTACGATCCGGCGGATTTCTTCCAATCTTGCAGCCGTGTCCTGGACGATCAAGGTGTTCGTCCGTGCATCCACGGTTACATTGCCGCGGTCTGGGGTTAAAATATTATTTTCATCGGATTTCAGTAAATCCGCAATATCCTGTGCTTTAGCATAGTTGATCTGAATGAACTCTGAGTGCAACGGAGCCAGATCCTCCACCTGCTTTTTGGATTCCAGCTCTAATTTCTCCTGCGCTGCGATCTCTTCCGTGGGCGCGATTCGGATAACATTATCCGTGCGCCGCATGGAAAGACCCTTAGTCTTGAGGATAATGTCCAAGGCTTGATCCCAGGGCACATTCTTTAAACGTAAGGTGATGTTGCCGGTGACCGTATCGCTGGCCACTAGATTTAGCCCGGTGAAATCCGCGAGGAGCTGCAGGACTGCCCGCACTTCGATGTTTTGAAAGTTCAGGGAGAGCCGGTCTCCTGTGTAGACGGGTTTTTGCTGCTCAAGACGTTGCTTCTCCTGTGGAGTCAAAGGGCGGAATTCTACAGTGAACAAGCGATCGGCCTGATAGGCGAGATATTCGTACTCCGTACCTGTCTGGATGTCGATCTGCACATGGCGACCCTTGGGTAAGGATTCAATGGTGGTGACCGGCGTGGCAAAGTCCGTCACGTCCAAACGGCGCAGCAGACGAGAAGGCAACTTTACATCTTGAATTTGTACGAGCACGTGCCGGCCTTTTTCGGAAACCGTCACTCGGGTATCGGGACTCGGTAGGGTCACCAGTACGCGACCTTCTCCCTTGGGGCCGCGCCGAAAATCGATCGCTTGAATACTATTGCCAACAGGTTGCGAGGGCGTGGAATGAGGTACATTGCTCGGCTGAGCTCGAGAGGGGGAAGGCGCAGCGATTTGGCTACCGCTCGATGAATCATTGACTAAAAGCAAGATGCGACTTCCCTGGGCGTGAATGCGGTAGGGCACTGCGCTGGATAGATTGACTACTACACGAGTGCGGCCACTGCTCTGAAGGGCGACTAAGCTCTGCACCGGACCTACGGAAATCGGCACGCGTTTCTTGCCCAGTGCATTGGCAACCCCTGCAAAATCCAACACGATCCGGGCTGGAAAATCTGTTGAAAAGTCCTTCGGTGGTGGCACAGGAGCAGAAAAAATGAGGTCGATCCGCACTTGATTGCCAGGAAGAGCAGAGAACTGCACCTCATCGAGGTTGGCCGAGGCCAATACCAGATTGGGCAACAGCAGGAACGAAGCTAAGATCCCCCTGATTTGCCTTCCTAGACCGCGTTCACCACGGATTGCCTGGGGGGAGAGGAAAAAGAGAAAGAGGTTCTTGATCACGCCGAAATCTCCAAATGATTTATTGGCTGAGTGCGATACTCGCACGTTGTTCCCGCCAGGTACCAGGGGTTTCCCCTGGGACGATTTCCGTAAGCTCGATTTCTTCTTCCGAGATTCGAATGATCTGCCCATCATTCAGCCCCATGTAATTTCCCGTACGCACCAAGTGCAGAGTGCCCTCTGGGTCTCGAATCAGTCCCCACATAATCCCGTCCTGTTCCAAAGTGCCCTGCATGGTGAGGGAATCTAAGGGAAAGCGTTCCAGTTCCTCCTTGCGCCGCAGGGGATCCGGTGCGATGCCGCTAGATGCGATCAGACTAGAAGTCACTGCTTCCACTGTTTCCCGATCGATGACAAAGGGATCTCGCCGATCTCCCGGTTCATAGGTAAAGGTTTCCACAGGTTTGATCTCTGGGATGGGATCGATATCACCCGGGGGCCGCGCTTTTACTTCAGCAATATATTGCTTCAGATCACTCATATCCCTACTGCTGCACGCACTGAGCGTCAGTCCGAGGAGAATGGAAAGCCCCCCTCTCCAGTTCATTGCTCCTCCTCCTCTTCTTCGAGATAGCGGTAGGTCTTCACTGTGGCGTTGAGGGTTAGTTGGGCTTTTCTCTTCTTGCTACCCGGACCTTGTTGGGTGTTTTGGATATTGACATCATGAATCGTGACAATGCGGGGCAGGGAGGCCAATCCACTGATAAAAAGGCCGAACTCGTGATATTTACCCAGCACCTGAATATCGATGGGGAGCTCTGCATAGAATTCCTTCTTTTGTTCCCCTTGAGGACGAAATAACTCAAATTCCAATCCGGCGGACAGTCCAGTTTGCGAAACATCCACTAAGAGAGAAGCAACCTCGGTCTTATTGGGTAATTGTCGAAGCATCGCGCCGAAAGATTCTTTCATCTCCGCTAATTGATCCATATAAGCATCCAGATTCGCGGCCTTTTTCTGCTTGTCCTCAAAAGTTTTGCGCAGCCCAGCTTCTTTCTTCTCTTCCCTTGCGAGCTGTGTTAATTGATGCTGGGTATCGAAGTAATACCAGGCACCTCCCGTGGCCGCACAGAGCAGGAGTACAGCGATGGCCTTGGCGATGCCCGGCCATTCGCCCATATTATTAAAATCAAGCTCATTCAGTTGATTGAGATCCATAGCAGGTAACCCTCCTGTGGCCCAAGCAGGCAAGTCTAGGTAGCCTCTTCTTCCTGTTCCGGCATTTTCTGTTGAAATTGTAGTCTGAAGCGGCTGAGGCCGATCATCTCCATGGGATTATTCCCTGTGGTTCTTGGCCCCTTGTCCTGATTATCAATGAGCAGCAGGGTGGGATTTCCGATCCAAGCGGAGTTCTCAATATTGTGCATGAAGGCGGATACCCGCGCGTTGGACTGTGCCTTGCCTTCGACAATAATAGTCTTTCCCTTCTGCTGTAGGGAAGTCAGATAAACTCCCCCAGGAATCGTTTTGACCAATTCATCGAAGAGATGAACAATACCTGGGCGACTGCGCTGTAGATCTTGGATAATCTCCATGCGAGCGATCAAATTTTCCTTGGTCTTTTCCAGTTCTTTAATCTGGGAGATCTGCTTGTCTAATTCCTTGATCTCTCGGTTTAGCAAGGCGTTCCGGGCCTTTTGATTAGCGATCTGTTGTGCAATCTGCCAATGAACTATGGCGCCGACGATCAGCGCGAAGATGACTCCCCCCACTGCCATCGCGATGAATTCCTGCTGTCTGCGCTTCCGCTCGGCTTCCCGCCAGGGCAATAGATTGATTCGAGGCATTAGTCAAACCCCCGCAAGGCTAGTCCAGTTGCGATCATGAGTGCCGGTGCATCCCGATGGATTAATCTCTTCTGCGCCTCTTTTATCTTGGCGGAAAAAGACATGTGAATGAAGGGATCAGCGACCATGGTGGGAATGCCCAGTCGTTCTTCGATCAGTTCATCGATGCTATGGATGCTCGCCGCCCCCCCTGCGAGAATGATTTTATCCACTCGGTTGAAGGAACTAGAAGAATAGAAAAATTGGAGAGCTCGATTGATCTGTTGTGCCAGGGCTTCCTTATAGGGGGAGAGGACTTCAATCGGGTATTTCTCCGGTAGCCCGCCATCGATGATCTGTTCGATCGCTTGCTTACGGGGCAGAGCATAGCGGCGCTGTACTTCGTCCACGAGTTGTTGAGAACCGAAGTTTTGCTCTCGCAGATAAACAGTGTGTCCTTCGTGAAGCACCTGCAGTGTGGTTGCGGACAAGCCGATATCCACCACGGCTACCGTCTGGTCCGTATTTTCTTCCCTCCCTTCCTCTTCTAAGAGAAGCGCACAAGCCCGCTCCATCACATAGGCTTCCACATCCACGATCGTCGCCGTCAAGCCAGCGATCTCTAGGGCGCTCACCCGTTCATCGATGTTTTCACTCTTGGAAGCAGCGAGCAGCACATCGATCTGATCGGCACCGGAGGCAGAGGGGCCGATGATATCGAAATCTAAATTGACTTCTTCCAGATCATAGGGAATGTATTGATCCGCTTCCAAACGAATCTGAGCTTCGATCTCTGCATCGCTTTGCCCCGCTGGCAAGCTGATCACCTTGGTAATCACTGCAGAGCCAGACACAGCGACTGCGGCATTCTTTGCCTTGGTGCCGGACTTCGCAACCGCTCTCTGAATGGCTTCTCCTACGGTCTCCACCTCTGCGATCTTTTTTTCTATCACCGCGCTGGGGGGCAAGGGCTCTATTGCGTAGCTTTCAAGCCGGTAGGGAAAATCCGTTCTCCCCGTGTTTTTTGCCAATTCGATGAGCTTGATACCTGTGGTGCCAATGTCGATGCCTAGGAGCGGCGCTTTTTTTCGACCAAAACTAAACATGGCAATCGTGCCTTTTGCGCAACAAAGAACTAAATTCGCGTGGATCCTACGGTTTCGGGTTCTTCGGGTTCAACTATAGAGGAACCTGGGAATCCTTAAACAGAAAAATCGATTCCCGCCCGTCTGCTCTTTCCCCGAGGTTGATTTTGGCCAAATTGTTGTTTTTTGTCTATCTCCGTTGCGAGATAGGGACGTATTCCCTGGGCGCTACCCCGCAGTAGAGCTGACGCGGGCGACCGATTCGATGGGCAGGATCGGCGATCATCTCCATCCAGTGAGCGACCCAACCTACAGTGCGGGCCACGGCGAACAGCACGAGGAACATGTTGCGGGGGATACCCAAGGCCTGATAGATGAGACCGGAATAGAAGTCCACGTTGGGATACAGCCTGCGCTCGATAAAATAGGCATCCTGCAATGCGATTGCCTCCAACTGCAGAGCCAGTTCGAACAAGGGATGGCTTGCCTGTTCTTCTAGCACCTGATGGCAGACCTCGCGGAGAATCCCGGCTCGGGGATCATGGTTTTTATAGACCGGATGCCCAAACCCCCTTAAACGGAAGGGGTCGTTCTTATCCTTTGCCTTCTCAATATAGCGTTTTAAATGCCTCGGATGGCCGATCTCTTCCAACATGGACAGGGCTTCCTCGCCTGCTCCACCATGATACGGACCCCAGAGGGAAGCGATTCCCGCCGCGATACAGGCGAAGGGGTTGGCGCCAGAGCTGCCGGCAAGCCGTACCGTGGATGTGCTCGTATTCTGCTCGTGATCCGCATGAAGGATGAGGAGCAGATTGATGGCCTTCTCTGCGATGAGGGTCGGTTCATAGGCCTCACTGGGGGTTGCGAACAGCATGTGCAGAAAATTGGCCGCATACCGGAGGTCATTGCGCGGGTACATGATGGGCTCGCCTCGCCCATATTTATAAGCCGCCGCCGCGATCGTAGGCAGCTTGGCGATGAGCCGATGAGCGGAGATCTCCCGATTGCGGGGATCATGGATATCGATGGATTCGTGATAGAAAGCGGAGAGAGAACCCACCACGCCCACGAGCATGGCCATCGGATGGGCGTTGTAATGAAACCCCGTGAAGAAGGCCTTGATCTTTTCATTGAGCATAGTGTGGTAGGTGATGATCTGCTCGAATTCAGTGAGTTCCCGCTCAGAAGGCAGCTCGCCATAGAGCAGCAGATAGGCTACTTCTAGAAAACTTGCCTTCGCTGCCAGCTGCTCGATGGGATAACCGCGGTACAGCAGAATCCCCTGTTCCCCATCGATATAAGTGATGCTGCTGTCGCAACCAGCGGTGGAGAAAAAGCCAGGGTCATAGGTCAAGATGCCCGTTTCTCGATGGAGCGCGGAAATATCGAAAGCAGGCGGCCCCAAGGTACCCTGTTTCAGCTCGAATTCGTAACGTTCGCCCGTCTTATTGTTCGTCAGGGTGATCGATTCTCTTGGCATCGAAACGCTCCGCTCGGTGGGCGAGGAGATGGGCAGTGCTTTCAAGCTGGGTTATCTAGGTCGAGGAAACTGTGTCGGATCTCAAAGGCAGCAGCGATTCGCTCCCCTAATCGCTGCACGCCGTAGCGCTCAGTCGCGTGGTGGCCGGCGGCGAAATAGTCCAACCCCAGCTCTCGAGCCTGATGAACGGTCTGTTCAGCAATTTCCCCGCTGAGATAGGCTTGCACACCTTGGGCGGCTGCCTCCTCGATCAAGTGCTGGGCAGCGCCCGTGCACCAGGCGATGGAAGCGATAGGCTCTTCCCGTACCTCAATGTGCAGCGGCATTCGATCCAGTCGAGTCCCGATCTGACGCGCGAGTGCTCGGCCGGTCAGCGGAGTTGCGAGCATGCCCTTCCAAAGCAAACCGCCCCCGGCTTTTGTAGCTTCCATGGCTCGAAAGCCGAGTTTTTCTCCCAAACTGCGATTATTGCCGATCTCGGGGTGCGCATCTAAGGGGAGATGGTAGGCGAGCAGACTCATGCCCGATCGAACAAGCGCTCGGATTCTATGCCCTTTGATCCCAACGAGACGGGGCGATTCCCCTTTCCAAAACCAGCCATGATGGACCAAAATAGCATCCGCCTCCTGTGCGGCTGCCGCTTCGATCAGCGCGAGGCTGGCTGTCACGCCGGAAATCAGGTATCGAATCGGCCGTTCACCGGCTACTTGAAGCCCGTTGGGACAAAAATCGTCAAATTCCTCAGTGGCAAGCAGTCGATCGCAGTAGCTTTGTAGCTCAGCAGCAGAAAGCATTCTCCATCCTCAGCCCACAGCTGTTTTTGTTTTCATGCAGATTCATTGGTTTTGGGTGCCCCTTTCCTGCATTTTCACACTGTGGATCGCATGGGAAACGCAGTCTCGCATGTTTGGCCCACCCAACTCAATAGCTGTCCGGGAAATGCACGCCTGTTCTCTTGCCTCTCCGAGCTATGCGGAGGCAGTATCCCGAGCAGCGCCCGCAGTCGTCAATATCTTCAGCACCCAGCCTAAGGCGCGTCGGGAGAGGCGCCCCTTCCTGTCCCCCTATTTTCAAAGCCCCTATGATCATGCGCTGCGACAGACCCAAAGGGCGATGGGCACTAGCTTAGGTTCCGGAGTGATTCTCCGAGATTCCGGGGTGATTCTCACCAATCGACATATTGTGGATCGGGCAGGGGCTGTTCGGGTAGAGCTCGCCGACGGCCGCGCATTCGACGCCCAAGTCCTGGGCACAGATCCGGAAACGGATCTGGCTGTACTCCGCGTGCAAGCCCAAGGATTGCCCGTGCTTCCAGTGGGAGAACCCCGCGCTCTGCGGGTGGGGGATGTGGTGCTCGCCATCGGCAATTCCTATGGCATGGGACAGACAGTTACCCTGGGCATCGTGAGCGCTACGGGACGCAGCCAGCTCGGCATCGCCGCCATCGAGAATTTCATTCAGACCGATGCCTCCATCAATCCCGGCAACTCAGGTGGGGCTCTGATCAATGCGGCCGGTGAGGTGGTGGGCATTAACACCGCCATCGTTTCCCAGAGCGGCGGCGCCGAAGGGATCGGCTTTGCCATTCCCATCGATCTGGCCATGCGCGTCGCCCGATCGATCCTGAACCGCGGAAAAGCAACGCACGGATGGATCGGGATCGAGGGGCGCACAGTGAATGCCGCCTTAGCAGCGGATTTCGGTCTACAGGTTGGTCAAGGAGTGTTGGTGGATCGTACCTTTGCCCAGAGTCCGGCAGATCAGGCAGATATTCGCCCAGGCGATGTGATCACGCGCATCGGTCAACGTCCTGTGCTATCGGTACAAGAATTGCATCAAGCCATTGTAGAGGCTGGGGAACAGGTACCGATCTCTCTAGAGGTCTGGCGCGGGAGCCATCCCCTGCACATCGAGGTGCTCACCCAAGC
The DNA here is from genome assembly GCA_027078745.1 of Chromatiaceae bacterium. Lineage (GTDB taxonomy): Bacteria > Pseudomonadota > Gammaproteobacteria > Chromatiales > Chromatiaceae > JALWWO01. The sequence goes on along the minus strand of JALWWO010000019.1, from coordinate 331,986 downwards.
CTTTCCCTAGCGGTGCTAAAGCCTCTACAAGCATTCTGAGATGAGCAGTATCAGGAGGTGGATCATGACCCACACTCAAGCACGCGCCCATTGGGAGCTCTGTCGGCAGGGATTACCCCTCTGCGCAGATGAAGCCGAAGCGCTGTGGCGACGGGGACATCGCTATGATCTGCAGCGACTGCCTCGCATTTCCCGTTCCCTGCGCCACCTGATCGAGCACTGTAATCGGGAGGCCGATCAGAAGAGGGCTTAGCGTTGTTTGCCCCGCAGCCATCGCCGGACTTCCGGAAGATGGCGGCGGCTTACGGGTAAGGTTTCTTCCAGGCCTCGCAAGCGAACCCGATAGCCCCCTTCTGGCACCTTGATTAACCCTTGCATTTGGCGGCGAGCCACCAGAGTATTGCGATGAATGCGCAGGAAAAGGTCGGGAAATTCCTGCTCCAGGGTGCGGAGCGAATCTTCGATGAGCAGGGAACCGCCAGCATAGTGAAGGGTGACGTATTTTTGCTCTGCCCGCAGATAATAAATCTCTTCTACAGGGACAGTTTCAATGTGTCCCCGGCGAGTTGCGCTGAGGAAGCGACGCCGGTGCGAGGGTTCCTTTGCAGGCTGTTGGGGACGGGTGAGGGTCTGAACCCGTTCCAGGGCTTGCTGAAGGCGTTCCAATCGCACGGGCTTCACCAGGTAATCTTGCACGCCCCGTTCAAAAGCTTTCAGGGCATGTTGCGGATAGGCTGTGACTAAGAGGATCGCGGGCGGGGGATCGAGCTGGGTGAGTTGCTGCGCCACTGTCAGCCCGTGGACCCCCGGCATCTCGAGATCGAGCAAGACCACGTCCACTTCTTGCGCCTTGCAGCGCGCCAGGGCGGTCGTCCCCTCTTCCGCTTCCCCGACGATTTCATAGGCGGTGCCCAATTTTTCGATCAACCGCCGGAGACGCGTGCGGGCATGAGGTTCGTCATCGACGATCAACAGTTTCATCTTCCTCTCCAAGGATAGGGGAACTGCAGGCGCACGCAGAATTCCGTCGCCGTGCGCTCCTGGGTGAGCCTTGCTGCACCGGCATACAAGGTTTCCAGCCGCTGGCGCACGTTTTCAATGCCCATGCCATGACCAGGAGATGCATGGTTTTCCGCTTCCGGCAGGCTGTTGCACAGGACGAACCGTACGGTTTTCTGTTCATAGCGGCCGCAGATGTGCAAATAGCCTGGCTTGCGGGTCGGGCTGATGCCGTGATGCACGGCGTTTTCTGCCAAAGGTTGCAGGCTGAGTTGGGGCAGGGGGGCCTCCAAGGGTAGCTCGGGATCCAGATCCCATTCCACCTGAAGCCGCGCGCCCAGCCGTTGGCTTTCGATCTGAAGATAATGGCGCGTCAACGCTAGCTCCTCTTCCAAGGTGCTCAGTTTCTCTTGGCTGAGGGCAGCGCGGAGCAGATCGGAAAGATCCTGTAACAGGTTCTCGGCGAGCTCGGGATTGATGGGGATCAAGCTGGCGATGGTGTTGAGGCTGTTGAATAGGAAATGGGGTCGAATGCGAGCCTGCAGACTCTGAAAACGGGCCTCTGCTTCCGCCTCGACCTGGGTGCGCCAAAGGTGATAAACATAGAGATAATGCAGCAGGAGTGCAGCCAGAATAGCGCTGATGAGCAGCACCCGCACCATGAAATTGCCCAGTCCATTTTCCCAAGGTAAACCGGCACCTGGAAAGGGCAGGAGGCTATGGGCTAACCAGGTCACCAGCGCAGTGATCCCTAGGATGAGCGTCCAGGCGATCAGGGCGATCCAGAGATTGGAGAGGGGTATGAGGATCGGACGTAGTAGGCAAAGCAAGGTGCAGGCGCTTAGGGCGATCATCTGGATGTAGAGGGAGAGCAATCCGAGCTGTTCCCAAAAGTCGGGTCCGAAGCCTCGAGCCGCCAACAGGATTACTAAGCTGAGAAGCTGGGCTGTCAACAGCAATCCGAGCACCCAGGAAAAGTTACAGACATCCGGTAAGAAACCGGTAGTTCGTCTGGAAGCAACGCTTGAAAACATGGTGAGAAAACGCGTTGTGCGCAGCAAAAGGGTTATGCCGGTTGTAGCGCGAAGGGCTTATTCCTGTGGAGACCGTAGATCACTTGACCGACTGGTTCCGATCCCCCTTGGGGCAAGAACTGCTTCAGCAGGAAGAACCCTGTATCCAGAGAATGTTGGAAGGGGTCTTCGGCTACTATCTGCTTCAGATCGGACTGCCCATCCATTTCGCGCGGGCGGTGGCCGCAAGTCCGATCCGATCTCGCATTTTGGTCCCTCCTCATGCCTGTCCTCAGGCGCTTGGTCCTCAAATCTTAGCTCATCCCGAAGCTCTGCCCATCAAAACGGACAGCATAGATGCGATTTTCCTGCCCCATACTCTGGATTTCACAGAAGATCCCCATCAGGTGCTCCGAGAAGCGGATCGGGTGCTCATTCCCGAAGGTCGGATCATCCTGTTGGGTTTCAACAATCTGAGCCTCTGGGGATTCCGGCGCTGGATTCCCAGTCAGCGAAGGCAGATGCCTTGGTGTGGGGCGTTCCTCAGTGCTTTTCGAGTGTGCGATTGGTTATCTTTATTAGGGTTTGCCATAGAACAACGGGAAAACCTCATGTTTCGCCCTCCTTGGCGACGCACCTTCCCACGGGCGCAGTTGCCCTTGCTCGAATCCTTGGGTAGTCGGTTTTGGTCTCCGTTCGGGGGGGTCTATGCGATCCGCGCGGTGAAGCGGGTATCCACATTAACGCCCCTGCGACCCGCGTGGATGAAACGCCGCCGATTCCTACCCGGCGGTGCTGTGAAGCCCACTACCCGAGAAGCAGAACATGGTTGAATCGCGAAAGGTCGAGTTGTTCACCGATGGTGCTTGCAAACGCAATCCGGGCCCGGGAGGATGGGGGGTTTTGCTACGTGCTGAAGGTGGGAAACAGTATGAATTTTATGGCGGGGAAGTCCATACGACGAACAACCGCATGGAACTCATGGCGGTCATTCAAGGGCTGGAAATCTTGAAATTCATGGCCGTTATCCAGGAGCTGGAAACCTTGAAACAGCCGATGCGCGTGCAGATTACGACGGATTCTCGGGTTGTCCAGAGGCAGGAAACTCTGGAATTCAGGGCGGTGATCCAGGGGTTAAAACCCCTGAGACGGCCCATGCGCGTGCAGATCGCGACAGATTCCCAATATGTGCATCAGGGAATTACCCAATGGATGCCCCGTTGGAAGAAGAACGGCTGGCGCACTGCGGATCGGAAACCGGTGAAGAACCAAGATTTATGGAAACGCTTAGATCAGCTGGTTTCCTACCATGCGTCCCATCATAGGGTCGATTGGCGTTGGGTGCGCGGCCATGCGGGTTATGCGGAGAATGAACGGGCGGATCAGCTGGCCAATCGCGGGATTCCCACCGCTTAAGCAGTCTTATCCGCCGCCGGTGCCGGCACGAATTTCTTCAATTCCTCTGCCTCGTCCGTACTGACGAAATAGTAACCACAGGTTTCCGCTGTCAGATTCTCTTCTGGGGTACGTGGATACTTCCGGCAGCTCAGGGGGCGGGCGTAGTAGACTGCGCAGCTGCTCAGGCCCTGTTCATCGTACCGCAGAAAGGGACAGGGAAAGGGGAGCTTGCAGCATTCTCCGCAACGATTACAGGAACCGCGCCTCGCCTTGGAGACAGGGAGAAAAGCAGTTGCAAATCGTTTGAGTTTATTTTTCATGCTGAAGGCGCCCTAGGATTACTTCCGTTCGGCCCGATTATACAGAAGCGCATTCTCTAGGTAGGACAAAAACCGAGGATGCACAACCGATCTACAAGGGGAAACTATTATGGATCGTCGCGATTTCATTCGGCTCAGCTTGGCGGGGGGTACCCTCTCCGCCCTGCCGTTTTCCAGTTCCGTCCAAGCCGCTTGTGCGGATGCTCGTGCGGGCGCCCTGTATTACACGCGGGAAAATCCTGGACGCTGGGCAAAGAAAGTGGACAGCCATCTGCCCATGTTAGAGAAACATCAAGGGGGGAAGGGAGGAATCCTCATCCGGGTGACCACGGATCATGGGATGCACGGCTACCGCCATTACATCGTCAAGCATCAGTTGTTTGACCAGACATATCGATTCCTAGGGGAGAAAATGTTCGATCCAGAAAAGGAGGAAGCGATCTCCGAATTCCAACTCCCCGCAGACTATCGAGGAGTCGTCTATGCCTTGAGCCTGTGCAACAAGCACGATCTTTGGTTGAACAGCCTGCAAATCTGAAGACCTTGCGGCGGTCTGTGCATCCGCAGGCCGCCGATGTCCCTTGAAAGCCGATGGATCCACCTGGCTCCTCACCCAGCGTTAAAGCTCGGGCCTCGGCTCTTTTGCTGTCCATTTCCCAGCGGTTGGGTCCTGGTCTCGAAAAGGCCAGACGCAACCAAGGGCATTGAACGGTCCTGGAGCATCCTGAGGACATCCGCCCTCCCGCCTCAACGAGACTTTCTTTACAAGATGAACGCGATGAACACAGCGCAGGGGTTCGGAAAGCACCTGTGCATGGTTCAGAACCAAATCGGCTACAATCATTCCCGGGATAAATTGCCAAGCGCTGTGTAATCCATGGAAGAAGTTCTGACACTGCTGCTGCTCCTGATCCTCTCTGGCTTATTTTCCGGTTCGGAAACTGCACTGGTTTCGATTTCCCTCGCCCGAGCGGAAGCCCTGCAGCGAGAAGGGCGCGCCGGTGCCGCTGCGCTGTACGCTCTCAAGATCGATCCCTCCCGCATGCTGATCACGATCCTCATCGGCAACAATGTGGTCAATATCGCTGCCTCCGCCCTGGCCACCATCGTGGCGACGGAATGGTTAGGCCATCTTGGACCAGGAATTGCCGTGGGTGTGCTCACCATCCTCATCTTGATCTTCGGGGAGATCACCCCGAAGAGCCTGGCCACCCGCTATTCGGAGCGGATTTCCCTAGTCATCGCGCCCTTGATGTACGGCTTCATGCGTCTGATCTATCCCTTAGTCTGGCTGTTCAGCAGCTTCACCAACTGGGTGCAGCGGCTCACCGGCAAGGAAGGTGATCCCACGGTTACAGAAGCAGAGCTCATCAGTATGGTCGAGCATGGAGAAGAAGAGGGCACCATCGAACCCGATGAACGGGAGATGATCGAGCGGATCTTCTTCCTGAACGACCTGCGAGCCGGCGATATCATGACACCGGCCCGGCGGGTCTTCATGCTGGATGGCCGCCGCCTGCTCTCAGAGATCTTGCCGGAAGTCCTTGAAAAGCCCTATTCTCGGATTCCCCTCTACGGAGAGAACCCGAACGAGATCCTCAGCATTCTCTTCGTTCGGGATCTCTTGGAAGAAGGCATCGCGGGGCATCTGGATATCCCCGCGCTGAAAATCGGTCGCTCTCCCCTATTCGTTCCGGTCAACCAGCGGGCAGACCAGTTGTTGTCCCTGCTGCGCAAGCACAAGCAGCACATGGCCATCGTGGTGGATGAAACCGGCTATTTAGAAGGGGTGGTCACCCTAGAAGATTTGTTAGAAGAAGTGGTGGGGGAGATCTACGATGAAAAAGATCAGCTGCCTCAGTCCTACAAAATCCTACCGGAGGGAGGCATTTTGGTAACCGGTGATGCGGAGCTGCGGGTTGTGGAGGGCTTCTTCCGCAGAGACTTACCGGGCAAGCCTACGGACACAGTGAGTCATTGGATTCTATCCCACACCGCCCGCATTCCCGAAAAGGGAGAACAATTCTCCCTGGATGGCTTGAACGTTCAGATCCACGATGCTTCCCAGAGTCATATCCGCCAAGTCATTCTGACAGCCGAACCAGACAAGGCAGCGGCGGGAACCGATTCTCCCTCCCCCGAACAAACCGATTATTAATCTTCCAAAACATCCTTGATCACCATCTGTACCGCCTCGGCGAAGGCCTCGAAGGAATGGGGCTTGACGATATAGTCTTCCACCTCATAGCGGAACGCGGCGGCCCGGTCGTTGGGTTCATTGGAAGAAGTCAGCACGATGACTTTGAGATCCCGCAGTTTTGGATCTCGGCGCAGCTCCTGCAAAAAATCGATGCCGCTCATGCGAGGCAAGTTGAGATCCAAGAGCACCAGGGCGGGCAGTGCATTGGATTCTCGCAGCATGTCCAGGGCTTCAGTAGCGGTGCGGGCGATCTGCAGGGGATTGGAGATCGCATGTTTCTTTAAGGCCCGCTGCACCGTCATGATATCGACCCGATCATCCTCGATCAGCAGAATGCTGGCGGATTCAACCATCGTTCCCCCTTTCCTCTCTGCCTGCCGTTGCTTCTAACTTCTCGTTGCGCCAGGTGAACCGGAACCGCGCACCTCGGCCTGATCCAGAATCCAAGTCGATGGTGCCGCCGTGTTCCTCCACCAGCTTTTTCACCAGCGCTAGACCGATGCCCGTGCTGGCCCCGAAATCCTTGACGGTCAGTGTCTGGAACATCAGGAAAATCCGCTGATGATAGGCACTGGGAATGCCCGGGCCATCGTCTTCCACCTGAAATTCCACGTATTCGCCCAGGGATCTGCCCTGAATACGAATTCGTCCCTGGTCTCGGTCGTGATGGCTGATGGCATTGTCGATGAGATTGGCGAAAACCTGGCCCAACTGTAGGGGATCCGTCCGAATCCGAGGCATATTGTCCCCGATCTCGATCCGAAATCCAGAGGGCGGCGCCAGGGAATCCACCACCTTTTCCACCAATTCCGCCGTGTGGATCTCCGCTACCTGTGTCTTTGCATGACCGATGCGAGAATAGGCGAGCAGTCCTTCTACCAAGGCATGCATGCGAGCCACTCGGTCGCAGAGCAGATCCAGCTGTTCCGCGGTTTCCGGCTTCAGATCCTTTCCAAGATCTTCTTTCAACCAACTTGCTAGATTAGCAATCGCCCGCAAGGGTGCCTTAAGGTCGTGGGAGGCCACATAGGCGAATTGCTCCAGATCCCGGGCCCGCCGCTCCGCCTCTGCCGTGCGCCTGGCGATGCGATGTTCTAGAGTGTGATTCAGGATCTGCAGCGCTTGCTCCGCCTGCCGCCGCTCTGCGATCTCCGCGTTCAGGGCCTGGTTGACCTGTTGCAACTCTCGGGTTCGCTGCTCCACGAGCCGCCGGACTTCCTGAGCGCGTCCGATGAGGGCGAAGAGATAGATGCAGCCCAGGCCAGTGAAGGAAAGCCCACCCACCAGGATCAACCGGCTGTTCCAATGGTCTGGCTCGAAATAGCCGGGAATCGGGTTGCAGACCACAGACCAATACCGATCGCCCACGGGAATGCGATCTCGAAAATGGGGACGATCCGCCAAGACTGCTTCCGGTACTTCTCGGCGGTGCCCCGTCTGGCGGGCCCGAGAGGCATGGATGTAGAAGGGTACTTGCCCGTCCTGAAAACCCTTTGAAAAGAACCGCATGTCCACGCCGGCGGGACTCAAATTCTTCAGGGCCTGTTCGATCACCTGCCCCACCTGGAAGATTCCGAAGGAAAACCCTTCCAGGCGCCCCGCACTGTTCAGCTCCCCATAGACAGGTCGATAGGCGGCGATCTCGTAGGCAGGAAAAGGCGCGCCCGGTAGATCGAGGGTTTCACAGAGATGAATGCGGGGATCTGCGGCCCCTTCCTCTAACCTGCGCAGCAGATTTGGCCAAGCGGCGAGGTCCAGCCCCAGCAGGGGTTTGTTTTCGGGATAGGGTTGAACATAGAGCACGGGATAATGCACAGGTCGGCGCTGCGCGGGGATCGCCTTTCCCTGAGCATTCCGCTCCAACAGGCGGAAGGACGGCAGGCTTCTGCGGGCTTCTTTCAGAAAGGCGGCGCGCTGCGCCTCCGGAACCTGAGGCACCCAGCCCAAGGCGCGGATGCCTGGATTGCGCCGCAGGGCAGGACCGACGAATTCCCGAAACTGACGGCGGGATACCTGATGAGAGACTTCAAAAAAGCTGGCGATATCCTGCACAACGCCGAGGGCATAGGCTAGTTCCCGCTGTACCACCTGAATGCGATCTCGGGCCGCTTCTGAGAAAGCGCTGATCTGCCGCTGCTCTTCCAGTTCAGTAACCTGCAGGAACACAAGCCAAGTGGCTGAGACACCGAGCAGCGCGGTGAAAGCGAGGGGCAGATAAGCCCAGTATCTGGGGGACTTTAGCAGCCAGCCTTTCGCCTGGGCGGGAGTTCGCCAGATCATACTGCATCCCAGCCCATCCGACGGGGATCCGGTGGGAAACGAGCTCGAATGCGGGCGGTGATCTCTTCCATGATGGAAGCTAGGGTTTCCTCCGGCTCCCAGTTCGCGATCACGGGGATCCCCGCCTTTTCCGCTTGATCGATGAGAAAAGATTGCAACTGCCAGATGGCATCCAGCATTTCCCGATGATGGGCGGAATCTCGGTCCGGCTGTTCTCGACTGCGTTGGATCAGATGTTCATCCAGCTTTGCCCGAGTGGTGACCGCCACCATCAGGGGTACCAAAACCGCCTTCTCCCGCACTGATTCCAGGTCGAGATGACTGGGGAGCACATGGACCCCATCGATGATGAGTGGGTGCCGCTCCTTCACCGCCCGTTGAATGGTGGCTTCCAGCGCCACGCGCACCGTACCGAACTGGGCCAAAAATCCCGTGATGATGGGACTGTCCCCCGACGATTCCCCCGAAGGGGGCAGCCCTTTCCAGGCGTCGAAGCTCGAGAACCTCAGGGTAGGGGCTACATGGGGCACCAGATAGCAGCGGATGATCTCCCGCATCATGTCCGTGGACTGGGTGCGCACGATATCCAGCAGATAGGCGAGGCGAGCAGCCACCGTGCTCTTGCCCGCTCCCGTGGTGCCCCCGATGAGGATGATGAGGGGTTCTCCGCTGTCGTTGAACAGACAGCGGGAGAGGAACCGATCGGCCGCCCCGTGGCAGCAGTCTTGGTGCAAGGTCTCATAGATGAGGCGGCGCAGGGTGTCCCGTTCGATCATGGCTTCCGCTCGGCTGCGCAAGCGATCGTGGACCAAGCGGGCGCCTTTCACGGCTTCCCGATGGGGGATGCCGCAGCCTTCCAGATAGCGGGTCAGCACCCCGATGGAAAAGGGTTCTACCCGTCCCCCCTTGTGGATGAGCAACGGGCGGTCTCGCTGCCCGCCGGCCTCATACAGGCGGCGCACCACCGCCCCAAATCGCTGTTCCAGTTCTTCCGCGACCAGCTGGCGCAGATGCCGAGTATCCACCGGTTCCCCACGGGCATCCAGTTTCTCCCGAATATACCGAGCTACCTCATAGGCATCCTGGAAGGAGATGCCTGCTGTCACCAGGGATTGCACCAGAATGCCCCGCAAGAAGGGATTTTTCCGGCCCGTGCTGTGTTCGACGACAAAGGGTTTTCCCGCCATCTACAGAAATCGCCTGCACACCCCTACCTGCCGCCTAGGCAGGGCGGTTTCTGCTATGCTCTGGTTCCAATCTCCCTATCATTTGAGCGCTGCTCATGCGATCCATCTTTCAAGCCAGTCTGTTCATAGGGTTCCTCAGCATCGGGTTGAACGGGTTTGCCGATCCCTGTTCCGGCAGCCGCACCGCCACCATTCTAGCAATCAATGATGTGTACCAAATCGGCGGGTTGAACGGGGGGGCGCTCGGCGGACTGCCCCGCCTGCGCACCCTGCGGAAGCAGTTGGAACGGGAAGCGCCGGATCTCCTCCTGCTGCACGCCGGAGACTTTCTCTTTCCCTCGGTCCTGAGCCGTCGATATCAGGGCGCCCAGATCATCGACCTCATGAACCGATTGGACGGCGATCCTCAAGCCTTCGATGCACGCATGTTCGTCACCTTCGGCAATCATGAATTTGACCGGTCTCGGCGGGAAGATGCTGCCCTGTTGCAGCAGCGCATCGCGGAATCTCAGTTTCGTTGGCTCGGCACCAATGTGCATTTCGATCGGGATCCGTCGGGCAAACCCTTGATCGCAGCGAAGCAACTGGAAAAAACAGCGCTTGTGGAAAGCGGGGGGATGCGCATCGGCCTGTTCAGCCTCACCACGGAGCGAAAGCATCCCCAATATGTATCGGAATTTTCCGATCCCTTGGAAACCGCTTGGCACTATAGCGAAGCCCTGCGGCAGCAGGGGGCGGAGGTGGTCATCGCCCTCACCCATCTGAGAGCCCGTCGGGATCGGGCCATCTTGGAAACCCTGGAAGAGGAGGGGCCGGATCTCATCGTCGGCGGCCATGAGCACGACCGGCAGATCCACCGGGCCTCCGGTCATCGCCTGGTCATCAAGGCGGATGCGGACGCCCGCACCGCGGGTCAGGTGCGCATCCAACTGGATTGCCAGGGCAAGATCCGGATCCAGCCCCAGTTCATCACCTTAGATGCCAGCATTCCGCCGGATCCCGATCTGGAAAAACGGGTGGAAGACTGGTGGGCTCGCTATCGGCGGGATCAGTGCAAAGCACAGGGCAAACCGGAAGACTGCCTCGCCAAACCCCTAGGTCATACCCAAGTGCCCTTGATCGGGGAAGAATTGCAGATTCGGAAGTGGGAAACCAATCTGGGGAACTGGCTGGCGGATCAGGCCTTGGCCGCCTTTCGGGAACAGGGCGCGCAGATCGCCTTTCTCAACGCCGGCGGCCTGCGTCTGAATCAGAACCTTCCCGCAGGCACTGCCCTCACCCAGACGCACCTTGCCCAACTCCTTCCCTACCCGACCCCCTTAGGCCTGATTCGCATCCGGGGTCGTACCTTGCAACAAATCGTCGATCATGCAGTGCAGGACTGGACGGGCAACGGCTGGTGGCTGCAGATCGCGGGCTTCGCCTTCCGTCAGGATCCCGAGGAGGAACGGGCCTATGATCTGACCCTGTTGACGCCGGAAGGCCCCCGGCCGGTGCGGCCCGATGAAATGATCCTAGCGGTTACCAACGGGTTTCTCCTGAACCCCGCTCGGGGGCAGGATGGCTATGTAATGCTGAACCGCGCGCAAGTCTTGGTGCCGCCGGACCAGGGGCCGGCACTCAAAACCCTGGTGATCCAAGCCCTGCGAGCGGCGGAACCCCAGGGCATCGCCCCGCAGGTAGAGGGCCGGATCTGCAATGTGCAAGCGCCCCACCGCCCCTGCTTAGCCGTCTCTCCCTAGCCGCCATGGATACACAGGCACGCCTTCAAACCCTGCTGCGGGAGCGCATCCTGCTGCTGGACGGTGCCATGGGCACCATGATTCAGCGGTATCAGCTCGACGAAGCCCAGTATCGCGGCGAGCGCTTTGCTGACTGGCCGACGGAGTTAAAGGGCAACAACGATCTGCTCTGCCTCACCCAACCCGAGATCATCCGGGATATCCACACCCAATATCTCGCGGCCGGCGCGGATATTCTGGAAACCAACAGTTTCAACGCCACCCGCGTCTCCATGGCGGACTACGGCATGGAAGAGCTGGTGTACGAGATCAACATGGCGGCAGCGCGGCTCGCGCGGGAAGCAGCGGATCAGTACAGCACGCCGGAGAAGCCCCGCTTTGTAGCGGGGGTGCTGGGCCCTACGAGCAAGACCCTCTCCCTATCCCCCGATGTGAACGATCCCGGCTATCGGGCCATTCAGTTCGGGGAACTGGTGGAACATTATCGGGAAGCCGCCCAGGGCTTGATCGCGGGCGGGGTGGATCTGATCCTTATTGAAACCATCTTCGACACCCTCAATGCGAAGGCGGCGATCTTCGCCCTGCAGGACGTCTTCCGCACACTGGGGCGAAAGCTGCCCATCCTGATCTCAGGCACCATTACCGATCAATCCGGGCGCACCCTGTCGGGCCAGACTACGGAAGCTTTTTACAACAGCTTGCGCCATGCCCAACCCCTTTCCATGGGGTTGAACTGCGCCCTGGGTCCAGATCTGCTGCGGCCCTATATCGAGGAACTCTCTCGGGTCTGCGAAACCTTTGTTTCTGCCCATCCCAACGCTGGTCTGCCCAATGCCTTTGGGGAATATGATCTGGATGCGGAGGCCATGGCGGATTCCATCGCAGAATGGGCGGAATCCGGCTTCCTCAACATCGTGGGCGGGTGCTGCGGCACCACACCGGAACACATCGCCGCCATGGCTCGGGCGGTGGCGGACAAAGCCCCCCGAGCCCTGCCCCAGATCCCCCCCGCCTGCCGATTGTCCGGGCTGGAACCCTGCAACATCACGGAAGATTCCCTCTTCGTCAATGTGGGCGAGCGGGCCAATGTAACCGGCTCCGCCAAGTTCAAGCGCCTAATCCTCAACGAGGAATATGAGGAAGCCCTAGAGATCTGCCGCACCCAGGTGGAGAACGGGGCCCAGGTGGTGGACGTGAACATGGATGAAGCCATGCTGGACGGCAAGGCGGCCATGACCCGCTTTCTGAATCTCTGCGCCGCCGAACCGGAGATTGCCAAGGTGCCCTTCATGATCGATTCCTCTAAATGGGCGATCCTCGAGGCGGGGTTGCAGTGCGTGCAGGGGAAACCCATCGTCAATTCTATCTCCCTCAAAGAGGGGGAGGAAAAATTCCGGCAGCAAGCCCGTTTGTGCCGCCGCTACGGGGCCGCCGCCATCGTCATGGCCTTCGATGAGCAGGGACAGGCGGACACCTATGCTCGCAAGGTCGAGATCTGCCAGCGGGCCTATCGCATCCTCACGGAAGAAGAAGGCTTTCCGGCGGAAGACATCATCTTCGATCCCAACATTTTCGCCGTGGCCACCGGCATTCCCGAGCACAACAACTATGCGGTGGACTTCATCGAAGCTACCCGCTGGATCAAGCAGCACTTGCCCCATGCCCTGGTCTCCGGTGGGGTTTCCAATGTCTCCTTTTCCTTCCGCGGCAACAATCCGGTGCGGGAGGCCATTCATGCGGTGTTCCTCTACCATGCCATTCGGGCGGGGATGGACATGGGCATCGTCAACGCCGCCCAACTCGTGGTCTATGATGAAGTGCCGGAAGCGCTGCGCCGCGCGGTGGAAGATGTGATCCTCAACCGAGATCCCGAAGCCGGGGATCGATTGGTAGCCCTGGCCCCCAAGTATGCGGACACCGGCGCGGCGGAGGAGAAAAAGGAAGATTTGGCCTGGCGTTCTTGGCCGGTGGAAAAGCGGCTGGCCCATGCCCTGCGCAAGGGGATCACAGAATACATCGAACCCGATACTCTGGAAGCCTTGCAAGTCTTGGGCCGGCCCATTCAGGTCATCGAAGGTCCCCTGATGGCGGGCATGAATCAGGTGGGAGAGCTCTTCGGAGCGGGCAAGATGTTTTTGCCCCAGGTGGTGAAATCCGCCCGCGTGATGAAGCAGGCGGTGGCGGTGCTGCAACCCTATCTGGAAGCGGAGAAACAAGAGTGTCCTGCCGAAAACGCAGGCCGCATCCTCATGGCCACGGTGAAGGGAGATGTGCACGATATCGGCAAGAACATCGTGGGCATCGTGCTCCAGTGCAACAGCTATGAGGTCATCGATCTGGGAGTCATGGTGCCGGCGGAGAAGATCTTGCAAACCGCGCGGGAAAAGCAAGTGGATCTCATCGGTTTGTCCGGGCTCATCACCCCTTCCCTGGACGAGATGGTTCAGGTGGCCAAGGAGATGCAGCGGCAGGGCTTTACCATCCCCTTGATGATCGGCGGTGCCACCACCTCCAAGGCCCACACCGCGGTGAAGATCGCCCCTGAATACGAGCACGGCGTGGTCTATGTGCCGGATGCCTCCCGCGCCGTGGGGGTCGCCAGCGCCCTGCTCTCGGAAACCCAGAAACCGGCCTTCTTGCGGGAACTTTCGGAGGAATACGAAGCCATTCGACAACAGCGTGCTAAGCGGGACGAGCGCCGTAACCTGGTTTCCCTCGCGGAAGCGCGGGCCAATGCTACACCCATCGATTGGGCCCATTATCGACCGCCGGTGCCCAGAACCCTGGGGATCCAGTGCTTCCCGAACATCCCCCTGAACCGGATCCGCCCCTATATTGATTGGACCTTCTTCTTCCACGCCTGGCAGCTGCGGGGACGCTATCCCCAGATCCTGGACGATCCGAAGAAAGGCGAGGAAGCCCGCAAGCTCTATGCGGATGCCCAAGCCATGTTGGAGGTCCTCCTGCGGGAGGGCTGGTTACAGGCGGCAGCGGTCATCGGTCTGTTTCCCGCCAACAGCCTGGGGGAGGATGTGCAGCTCTTCAGCGATGAAAGCCGCTCGGAACCTCGGTGCACCTTTCACTTCCTCCGCAAGCAGGGCAAGCAACCTCGGGGCCGCTATAACGAATCCCTGGGGGATTTCATCGCGCCCTTGGAGACGGGCATTCCGGATTACCTGGGGGTTTTTGCCTGCACGGCGGGCATCGGGATCGATGAGAAGGTGCAAGCCTTCGAAGCGGCGGGAGATGACTATTCCGCCCTGCTGCTCAAAGCCCTAGCGGATCGACTGGCGGAAGCCCTGGCGGAATGGCTCCACCGGCAGGTGCGCAAACATTATTGGGGCTACGACAGGGAAGAAGACCTGGACAATCAAGCCCTGATCGAAGAGCGCTATCGGGGCATTCGTCCCGCTTTAGGCTATCCCGCCTGCCCCGATCACACGGAAAAGGATCTGCTCTGGGAACTCTTGGCAGTGAAAGAACGGATCGGCATCTGGCTCACGGAGTCCAGGGCCATGGTGCCCACCGCCTCGGTGAGCGGGTTCTATTTCTCCCATCCCGATGCCCGCTATTTCACCCTGGGCAAGATCGACCGAGACCAGGTTCTGGACTATGCCGCGCGCAAGGGTTGGGAACCTGCGGAAGTGGAACGCTGGCTCGCCCAGAATCTGGCCTATGATCCGGCAACCTAGAAGCTCGGCTTCACGATGGTCAAGCCGGCAACCGCCCAGTCCTGCATGCCGCCCCGATACCATTTGAGCTTTTCCGGCGGATAGCCCGCTCTCAACAGGGTGCGAATGTTCGCATGGGACTGTCCACACCAGAGCCCGTTGCAGAAGAGCACCAGGGTTTTCGCCTGGCTGAAGTCCAGGTCGCCTTCTTCGGTCTGCATGACCCCGAACCGGTCGATCATGAGAGACCGCAACCGATCCTCCCCAGGATCGCCGAACATACCCTGCTGTTGGGGATCGATCTGGGTCCAAGGAATGTTGATGGACCCGGGGATCGTGCCCCGCAGCACCCATTCCGGCGTGCGACTGTCGATGACGAGGACCGGTTTTCCGTCCGCCATTTTTTTCAGGAAATCCAGCATTTCCAATTCCCCGATGGTTTCCACACCTTCCGCAGCCCGAATGGGCTGAATGCAGAAGGGCGGGCAGTGCCGACCTGCTTGGAGAAATTCCTGGGGAAGGCGGACCTTTTTATCGTGCGCGCGGGCGATGGTGACGGGCTTTCCGTCGTGCAGTACTTGGAAGGGCTGAATGCCTTGATCGCTTGTCGTTTCGGAAGCAGTGGCTCGGGCGATCTCCGCCGCCTGCTGGCTCTCCACGAAGGCGATCATATACTGCGGAAAGCCCGCATTGCGCTGGCGCATGGCTTGTTCATAACCGAGCTTGCCTTGCAGCCGGGCTTGATTAGCCAGTTCCACCGCTTGGGTATACAGATGAGCTTCCAAGGACTGCTTAGCCTTTTTGATGAGCTTGCCCGTATCCCGCCATTCTCCCCCGATGGCAGCCGCCCGCTGCCGGGCTTGTTCCGCAGCGGCGATGGCATCGAGGGCCTGAATCTTGGTTGCCCCTTGGCTGATCGGGGAAGCGATCAGCAGACCGGCGAGCAGGGTTGCAGAAAGATGGGTTTTCATGGTTCCAGTTCCTCCGCCTATTTCCGGGCACCGGGTGCATTGAGAGGCAAGCCGTTGTTCATATAGGTCATGAAATATTCCAAATTGCGGTATTCCTCGCTCTGAGGTTTGAAGGGCTTGGCGCGCACCTGTTTGTTACAACCGATATAGCGGCGGTGAAGGGTGCCCATCTCGCCCCATTTGGATCGGTACACCGGAAAATGAGTGGTATGCCCGAGTGCGGGGCTCAGGGTCTCGGTGCGCAGCACATAGCCCGCATAGAGGACATGACAATGGGCGCAAGAGAAATTGAGCTGGCCCCGGCGGGCGAAGTAGAACTGCTTGCCCTTCTCGTAGGCTGCTAGGGCGCGAGGATCATCCTTGGGAATCTTCACGTCGATGATCTGCCCTCGGCTCTCATAGCCGATATAGGCGAGCAAGCTGGCGATGGGGCCTTTTTTGTATTTCAGGGGCTTTTCCCCATGAACCTTCCGGCATTCGTTGATGGCCAGGGGGAGGGTAACCACCATACCCCGCGCCCGATCCCAGCGGGGATATTGATTCATGATCGCCGGCCCGTCGGGAAAGCAATCCGCATATCCTTTCCCATCGGCGAAGGGTGTGTTCCAGAGCGCTTCCCCCTCGGAGATGGCCGTCTCATAGGGAGGGAACTCTTCGATAGCCTCCCAGTTCTCCCGACCGATGGGATCGATGGCATAGGCCCCGTTGGGGAATTCCTCCCAGGGTACATCGGGGAAGCGGGCTTGGAAGTAGCGCTGCCAAAGAGCTTGTTCCTGTTCCGGTGTGGCAGCGGCTGCCAGAGTACTGAACCCACTGAGGCTCAGCGCTAAGAGAATAGCGAACATTGGTTTCATGATTGCCTCCTGGGTTCAAAGGGACCAGATGTATTCCACCACATCTTCTAGTTCCCGGTCGCTGAGAATCTGATGTCTACCGAAGGGCGGCATGATGGTTTCTGGATTGGCGACAGTGGCATCATAGATCTGTGCCATCAGGCTTTCCTTAGTGGGGTAGCGGCTTTGAATGCCCACGAGCGCTGGGCCGATGTTGCCCGGACTTTGGCCCCCAGGCAGATAATGACAGGCGATGCAGTTGCCTCGGGAACGATCTGTGGCGATCTGTTTTCCCGCCGACACATTCCCTGCCAAGGCTGTCTCGGACGAAATTCCCAGCGCGGCAACGAGGGTGGCGAGTGCCATAGGTCTTGGATACATAGATAAAACCTCCTCGGTTGGTGAAAGAAAAAAGCCCGTCTTCTGCGGGTTTGCATAACGCTAACACAAATTTTCGGGCAACCGGCGGGAGGTTGTATCTCCGCAATCCTCAATAAAGAGAAAACCCCCAGCTATCGTTTTTCCAACGCTGCCCAATCCGCCGGTCGGTTGAGGTTGCGCAGAACCTCTGGACGAAGGGAAAAATCCGCTCGCGCCGGATCATGACGGCGCTGCCAATCGCCCATGCTGCGCCCCCCCGCAGCGAAATAGGCTTGTAGATCCGGTAACAGCATCCGATGCAACAGGCTGAACACGGGATGAAAGCGTTCCCCATCCCAAGCGACGCTCAGCGAGGCATTCTGCACCTGCAAAGCTCGGCTCAGGGTTGCCACCAGATCGGGGGGAAGATCGGGCACATCACAGGGCACCGTGAGCAGATAGGGGGTCTGGATCGCCTGCAGCCCGGTGAGCACACCGGCGAGGGGTCCGAGAAATCCCGGAAATCGATCTGAAAGCACTGGATAGCCGAGGGCCTGATAGCGGGTTAGGTTGCGGTTGGCATTGATGAAAAGCGCACCGACCTGGGGCGCCAGTTCTCGGGCGATCTGTTCGACCAAGGGCTTGCCTCGAAAAGGCAACAATCCCTTGTCCTGTCCCCTCATCCGGCGACCCATGCCGCCGGCGAGGATCAAGCCGGTGATGGCATGCCTGGCAATCTCAGCCATGTTCTTGCGCTTCTAAAACTTCGCTGGCGGCGAGCCAGTCCGCTTCCAGACGAGCCAACGCCCCCTCTAACTGCCGCTTTTCCTCTAAAAGCGCGCGCAATTGCGCCTTGTTCTCCGGTTCGTAAAGCGCTGGGGCTGCGAACTGCGCCTCTAGCTGCTGTTTCCGTTGGGCAAGGGATGCTAAATCCTTCTCTAAGGTTTGGAGACGCTGTTTCAGCGGTCGCAGGCGGCGGCGCGCTTCCGCCTCCCTGCGCCTTTGCTCCCTGCGGGAAGGGACAGCGGCTGCCACTGTGCGGGGCCGTGCTTGGGCGTTATTCCATCGCTCGTTGGCATACGCATCCAGATCGCCGGAGAAGGGCACGACGCGCCCTTGCTCCACTAATAGCAATCGATCGGCGGTAACTCGGAGCAGATGGCGATCATGAGAAACGATCACCAGCGCCCCGTCCAAGGATTGCAGCGCCTCGCTGAGGGCCTGGCGCATATCCAGATCCAGATGGTTTGTCGGCTCATCCAACAGCAATAGGTTGGGCCGTTGCCAAACGAGCAGCGCAAGGGCCAAGCGCGCCCGCTCCCCACCGGAAAAATGCGTTACTGGCTCCAATACTCGATCTCCGGTGAAAGCGAATCCCCCCAAGAAATTCCTTAGTTCCTGCTCCGTCGCTTCCGGTGCCAGGCGCTGAAGATGCTGTAAGGGGCTTTCTTCCGGGTGCAATTGATCCAACTGATGCTGGGCGAAATAACCGATCTGAAGATCTCGCGCGGAGATTCGGCGACCGGATCGCAAGGGCAGGGTGCCAGCTAACATCCGAATCAGGGTAGATTTTCCCGCCCCATTCGGACCGAGCAATCCGATTCGATCCCCTGGGGCAAGGCTCAGGCTCACGTTCTCCAAAACCAGCGGATCGCCATAGCCTGCGCCGGCCTGCTCCAAGGTCAGCAAGGGATAAGGCAAGCGCTTGGGCGCGGGAAAAGCGAATCGAAAGGGCGCATCCACATGGGCCGGCACGATGCGTTTCATGCGTTCCAGGGCGCGCAACCGACTCTGGGCCTGTTTCGCTTTGGTGGCTTTGGCGCGAAACCTTGCCACAAACCCTTGAATCCTAGCGATTTCCTGCTGCTGACGGCGATACGCGGATTGCTGCTGAGCAAGTCGCTCCGCGCGGACTGCCTCGAACGCGCTATAATTCCCCCCGTAGCCATGGAGTCGCTGCCCTTGGATCTGGACGATTTGCTGCACAACGGCATCGAGAAATTCCCGATCATGGGAGATCAACAGCAGGGCGCCGGGATACTGACGCAGCCAGGCTTCCAGCCAGAGGACCGCATCCAGATCCAAATGGTTAGTAGGCTCATCCAGGAGCAAGAGATCGGAACGGGCGATCAGGGTGCGGGCGAGGGCTAATCGCATCCGCCAGCCGCCAGACCAGCGTTCCACCGGATCTTGGAAACGGTCTGGGGCAAAGCCAAGACCTTGGAGAATGCGCGCCGCTCGGCTTTGGGCACTGTAGCCGCCGATGGCTTCGAACCGAGCGTGTAATTCTCCCAAATGGATTCCATCGTTCTGTTGTTCCGCGCGCTGAATCGCCCGCTGTACCTGACGCAGTTCTTCATCCCCATCCAAGACGAATTCCAGGGTCGGGCGGGGACCGCCAGGGGTTTGCTGGGCTACATGGGCAATGCGCCACTCCTTGGGCAACCGAACCTCACCGGATTCTGGCATCAGCTCCCCCCGAATCAGTGCGAATAAGCTAGACTTACCCGACCCATTGGGCCCCACCAACCCCACTTTCTGGCCGGGATAAACTTGCAATTCCGCCCCTTGGAGCAGGACCTTGGCACCTCGCCGCAATTTGATCTGACGCAGTTGTAACATGATCTTTTCCCCGCAATCTTTAGCCCATTTGATCGCCGGATCGTAGCATGCCGTCGGAACGAGTATTAATCCTAGAACCCGGACGCGCAGAACGGCATTATTGGCGCGATCTCTGGCATTATCGAGAGCTGTTCATCATCCTGGCCTGGCGGGATGTGGCAGTACGCTATAAGCAGACGGTCATCGGGGTGCTCTGGGCGTTATTACAACCCTTTTTTTCCATGGTGGTGCTCACCGTCATCTTTGGAAAGCTCGCTAAGTTGCCAGCAGATGGAGAGACACCCTATGCGGTGATGGTGTATGCAGGCATGCTGCCCTGGCAACTCTTTTCCGGCATCCTGAACAGCGCCTCCAACAGTCTGATCGGCAATGCAAATCTGATCAGCAAAGTCTATTTCCCTCGATTGATTATTCCGCTCTCTTCCGCCGTGGTCACCCTGGTGGATTTCGGCATCAGCTTCTTCATCCTCGCCGGTCTGATGCTCTGGTATGGCTTTCTGCCTAGCTGGCAAATCCTGTTTTTACCCCTGTTTATCCTGTTCGCCATCGCTGCAAGCCTAGGCCCGGCCCTCTGGATCACCGCACTCAATATCAAATACCGAGATTTCCGCTATGTGATTCCCTTTCTTATTCAACTCGGTCTTTATGTCTCTCCAGTGGGATTTTCCAGCAGCATCATTCCGGAGCAATGGCGGTTGCTCTACAGTCTCAATCCCGTGGTGGGGATCATCGATGGCTTTCGCTGGTGCTTGCTGGGTGGGGAAAGCGAGCTCTATCTTCCCGGATTTCTGATGAGTTTTGGAATCGTGGCGTTTTTCCTCTGGTATGGGATCTCTTATTTCCGCAAAACGGAAAAAACCTTTGCAGATTTGGTCTGATGGATCAGGATATCATCATCGCTGCCGAGAACCTCGGCAAAAAATATATCATCGGTCATCAGCAGAACGAGCGATATAATGCCCTGCGAGATGTGTTAGCGCGAACCTTTAAGAATCTGGTTCGCTCCGCGAGGGATATGATACAGGGAAAGGCCCTCGTAGCTGGGGACGAGCTGGAAGAATTCTGGGCACTCAGAGAGATCAATTTTGCGATCCGGCGCGGAGAAGTGGTCGGTATCATCGGCCGGAATGGTGCAGGAAAATCCACCCTCCTCAAGGTGCTCTCGCGGATCACGGAACCTAGCGAGGGCCGTGTTACCCTCCGCGGTCGCGTGGCTAGCCTGCTGGAAGTGGGCACCGGCTTTCATCCCGAATTGACTGGGCGGGAGAACATTTTTCTCAACGGCGCTATCCTGGGCATGACCCGAGCCGAGATCAAGCAGAAGTTCGATGAAATCGTCGATTTTGCCGGTGTGGAAAAATTCTTGGACACCCCAGTCAAACGCTATTCTTCCGGCATGTACGTGCGCCTGGCCTTCGCCGTGGCGGCTCACCTAGAACCGGAAATCTTGGTTGTGGATGAAGTGCTGGCCGTGGGCGATGCGGAGTTTCAGAAAAAGTGTTTGGGCAAGATGAAAGATGTGGCCGGCCATGGCAGAACCGTGTTATTCGTAAGTCATAACATGGCTGCAATACAACACTTATGTGATTCGGCGATTCTTCTGGAAAAAGGAACCATGATCCAGAAGGGCTATGTGCAAGATGTGGTCGCACATTATTTATCTAATCGGGTGCATGCGCAATCAGTCCGTATTGATTTATCTCAATTTGACCGAATTGGTAAGGGCGAATGGAAATTCCAAGAGTTCTGCATTACAAATGATCGAGGCGAAATCACTCATCCTGTAGTTGGTGGCCCGTGTAAATTTATTATGACAGTACGTGGGCCCAAAGGAAAGAAGGGGTGTTTCAGAGCGGAATTATTGCTCAGCAATGCTTTGGGTACGCCCCTGATCTTATTTGCGAGTGATGTTGCTGTTCGAGAAAACTTGTGGTTAGAAAACCCTTATCATAAATTGATTTGCCATGTCGACCGATTACCCCTCAGTGAAGGGCAATATTTAGTCACGCTCCATTTGGGGGTGGACAATGTGATGCAAGATCGGTTACAGGAGTCGTTCTCCATCGAGGTAGCGCCAGCATCCTATTATGGAACCAGCCGCAACCTGCCAGAGAGATGGCAGGGAAAAACAGTATTAGTAGATCATCACTGGACCATAGAGAAATACGAACCTTCCAGTCTGGAAAGTAGATCAAACATCTCGATCCAATCTCCGATAACCGATGGCTTCGGTGAGGTGGGGTAGCTGAATCATTTCCTGTTCTGCCAGATCGGCGATGGTGCGGGCTACCTTGAGAATGCGATGATAGGCGCGAGCGGAGAGACCCAGTTGTTTCAGCGCACGATTCAATAGAGCCTGATTGGCTGCATCCAGCCCACAGAACCTTTGGATTTCCCCGGGAGTCAACGCATGATTCAGCTTGCCGGAACGACTGAGCTGGCGATCGCGGGCGGCGATCACTCGCTCACGCACCTGGGCGCTGGTTTCTCCCGAAGGTCGATGGCTGAGTTCCTCCGGAGAAAGACGAGGCACTTCCACATGGAGATCGATGCGGTCCAACAGGGGACCTGAGATGCGCGCGCGGTAGCGGGCAACCTGCACTCGGGTACAGTGGCACTTGCTGCTAGGATCGCCCAAATAGCCGCAGGGACAAGGGTTCATGGCAGCGATCAGTTGAAATTGCGCCGGAAAACGAGCTTGACGCTGGGCGCGGGAGATGTGGATGAAGCCGGACTCCAAGGGCTCTCGCAACACTTCCAGCACCCGGCGATCGAATTCCGGCAGTTCGTCCAGAAAGAGCACCCCCAGATGAGCGAGGGAGATTTCTCCGGGACGGGGGTTGCTGCCGCCCCCCACAAGGGCGACGGCGGAAGCAGTATGATGAGGAGCGCGAAAGGGACGTTCCCGCCATCGCTCGGGATCGAAGGTGGCGTCGCTGACCGAGCGCACCGCAGCCACTTGCAAGGCTTCTTCTTCGCTGAGGGGCGGCAGAATGCCCGGCAGTCGGTTGGCGAGCATGGATTTTCCTGTACCAGGCGGGCCGACGAAGAGCAGACTATGCCCGCCTGCTGCAGCGATCTCCAGAGCGCGCTTGGCATGGGCCTGCCCCTGCACCTCGTTTAGATCAGGATAGGAACTGGAAGGTGCTCGCTGGGGCTGACCGCTGTACGGGGGGAGCGGAGCATTGCCCTGAAGATGGGCGCAGATCGCCTTGAGATGATCCGCGGGATACAGGGTTAATCCCCGCACCAATGCGGCTTCCTCTGCGTTTTCTCTCGGTAACACCAAAGCCCGCCCCGCTTCCTTGGCGGCCAAGGCGGCGGGCAGCACTCCTTGTATCGGACGCAATCGACCGGAAAGGGCCAGTTCTCCGAGAAATTCCAGCTGGGCCAGGGATTCCAGGGGGATCTGTCCCGAAGCGCCCAAGATGCCCAGGGCGATGGGCAGATCGAAGCGCCCTCCTTCCTTGGGAAGATCCGCCGGCGCCAGGTTGACGGTGATGCGCCCTGCGGGGAAAGAAAATCGCTCACTCGCCAGCGCGCCCCGCACCCGATCCTTGCTCTCCCGCACCGCCATTTCCGGCAAGCCCACGATGGAGATCGCTGGCAGTCCGTTGGCCAGCTGGACTTCCACCGTCACCGCCGGCGCGTCGATGCCGGTCTGGGCCCGGCTGTAAAGGGTGCAGAGACTCAATCGGACGCAGGCTCTTTTGCCGAAGTGGTGTTCTTGTCCAGGACCTGTTGTTCCAGCAATCGCACTTCTGCTTCCAATCGATCGACTTTTTCCCGCGTGCGGGCCAACAGGGCGCGTTGCACATCGAATTCTTCTCGGGTCACCAGATCCAGCTTGCTGAGACCGATTTCCAACGCAGCGCGCAAGTTGCGCTGTAGATCTTCCTGCAGGGCCTGTAACCCCTTGGGCAGACTGTCGGCCAGGCGGTGAGAGAGTTCATCGAGCTGTTTCGGATCTAACATAAAACATATCCATGGCTAGAAGATGACAAGAATTATATCGGAAGGGCTGGGAAATTCGCTGGGTTGCACTAAGATAGTGCACACTGTTTTCCGTGGAAAAGGAACGTGCACTGCTTCTGTTCCTCTGCCTTCCGACCTAGGTCTAGCGCACTGCGCGACGACCTTCCTCTTTTTGGGAATCGATGATTGGCACATGGCATGCATCTAATCCGCCCATCGATCAGATCGGCCGACTATCGAACTACGGATGAGGTGTTCTATGAACATGCAACGACACGCCCTTGCAAAGGGAACGTTCGGTTTTCTGTTCTCTCTGTCCTTGGCTGCGCCCAGTCTCGGCATGGCCGGTTCCCTGAGCGCCAACATCGGGGTAGTGAGCAATTATATCTGGCGCGGAATCACCCAAACCCAGGATGGCGCGGCGGTGCAAGGGGGCATCGACTACAACCATGAGAGCGGTTTTTCTCTGGGTACCTGGATTTCCAACATCGATTGGGGCACAGATACTCCCAATTATGAATTGGATCTCTACGGCGGATTCGAAGGATCGATTGGCGACGACTTCAGCTATAGCCTCAGCACTACCTATTACGCCTATCCGGATGGCCGGGATTCCGACTTCTGGGAAATCGGTGCGAGCGGCACCTTCCGATGGTTTACCTTAGGGATTGCGTACACGATCTACGGGGAAAACGATGGGGGGCTTTACGATGATGGGGATCTTTACTACCACGCTGCCTTTGACCTGGATGAACTGCCCTTTGGTCTCGCTCTGAACCTGCGGGCGGGTTACTACGATTTCCGCCACGACAGCCTCCGCGTCCTGCCCGGGATCCAGACGGAATCCGCCGATTACTGGCACTACGGCGCTTCCCTCAGCAAGGATGCGGGGCAGTTCGGTACCTTCAGCCTCAACTGGGATCAGAACAACGGAGAACCCGATTCCCCGGGTGGCTACGATAATGAACCCAAATTCTGGGTGGGTTGGACAAAGGAATTCTAGTCTTGGGATGCGCATCCCTGATTACCCATAAACGGGGCGATTCCATCGCCCGAAGAGGAGTGATTTCATCATGAAACTGGTTTCAGCAATTATCAAACCCTTTAAGCTCGACGATGTGCGGGAAGCCCTGGCGGATATCGGGGTTTCCGGGCTGACCGTCCTAGAGGTCAAGGGATTTGGCCGGCAAAAGGGCCATACAGAACTGTACCGCGGGGCGGAATATGTGGTGGATTTCCTGCCCAAGATCAAGATCGAGATCGCGGTGGATGCGGAACGGGTGGATCAAGTCATCGAGGCGATCTCCAGCGCGGCCCGCACCGGCAAGATCGGCGATGGCAAGATCTTCGTCTCTCCCCTGGACGAGGTGATCCGCATCCGCACCGACGAGCGGGGCCCCGACGCCCTCTAGCAGATCTCATTTCTTTCCATTCCCTTAGTAACTCAAGCCGCTGAAATCCCTTCTTGGCGGTTAGGGGGTGTTTGTTTTCCATCGAAACTTTGAGGTATATCGCAGTGGAACAGCTCACGCAACTCGCCTATGCGCTGGATACTTTTTACTTTCTAGTTTCCGGCGCACTGGTCATGTGGATGGCTGCGGGTTTCGCCATGCTGGAGGCGGGCCTGGTGCGCACCAAGAATACGGCGGAAATTCTCACCAAGAATATCGCCCTATTCGCCATCGCCTGCATCATGTACATGCTGATCGGTTACGGCATCATGTATCCCAGCGGGGGCAACGGCCTGATTCCCGAGATCAATTGGTCCTTCCCCTTCGGCGGCGATCATTCCGTGGATGCGGTCCTCGCCAGCAAGGGCGAGACCTATTATTCCGGGCTGTCCGATTTCTTCTTCCAGGTGGTCTTCGTGGCTACCGCCATGTCCATCGTTTCCGGTGCCGTGGCTGAGCGCATGAAGCTCTGGTCTTTCTTCTTCTTCGCCATCCTGATGACCGGTTTCATCTATCCCCTGGAAGGCTATTGGAAATGGGGCGGTGGTTTCTTGGATCAACTGGGTTTCCAAGATTTCGCCGGTTCCGGTGTAGTGCATCTGGCTGGCGCGGCGGCAGCGCTGGCGGGCGTGCTCCTACTCGGCCCCCGTCAGGGCAAATATGGCAAGGATGGCTCCGTCCATGCGATCCCCGGTGCAAACCTGCCGCTGGCGACCCTGGGCACCTTCATCCTGTGGCTCGGCTGGTTCGGGTTCAACGGGGGTTCAGAACTGAAGGTCTCGAATATCGAAGAAGCCAATGCAGTGGCGGCGGTGTTCGTCAACACCAACATGGCGGCCGCCGGCGGGCTGGTCATGGCGATGTTCGTCGCTCGGGTTCGGTTTGGCAAAACGGATCTCACCATGACCTTGAACGGTGCCCTCGCCGGTCTGGTGGCCATCACGGCGGAACCCCTCACGCCGAGTCCCCTGGTGGCTACCCTCATCGGTGCCATCGGTGGCTTGATCGTGGTCTTCTCCATCCTGGGCTTCGACCGGCTGCGCATCGATGATCCAGTGGGCGCCATCTCGGTGCATGGGGTCGTGGGCATGTGGGGACTCCTCGCCGTACCCCTGACGAACGCAGAAGCGAGCCTCTGGGCCCAGCTGATCGGCCTGATCACCATCTTCTTCTGGGTCTTTGTCACCTCCTTCATCGGCTGGTGGGTCATCAAGCTGTTGGTGGGCATTCGGGTCAGCGAAGAGGAAGAATGGGAAGGGCTCGATGTGGGCGAATGCGGCTTGGAAGCCTATCCCGAATTCGTCGGTGCCAAGGGTTCGGGCCGGTAGTCGCTACTACCGGATAGAGAGATGGGGCCTGCGGGCCCCATTTTTTTGCGCTCAGGAAATCGGGGGCAAACCCTTGCCTGGATTCAGGATCCCATGAGGATCGAACAAATCCTTGATGCCGCGCATGAGCCGAAGGGTTTCGGAATCCAACTCCCGTTCGATGAAATCCCGCTTTTCCAACCCCACCCCATGTTCCCCGGACAGAGTGCCTTCCAGTTCGAGGACGAGAGAGAACACGGCATCCAAACAGCGCGCTGCTCGGGCCATCTCTTCCGGGTCTTCGGGATGCACCAACAGGTTGACATGGATGTTTCCGTTGCCCGCATGGCCGAAGTTGACGATGGGAATTCGAAATTCTTGGGAGAGCCTGGCCAGTTCTTGAATGAAGGTGCCCAGACGGGAGACAGGCACCACCACATCTTCATTGATTTTCTTCGGAGCCACCTGGCGGAGGGCGGGGGACAGGGCTTTGCGGGTCTTCCAGAGGGCGGCGATCTCTGCGGGATCGGAAGCGCTGTGTATCTCCCGCACCCCGGGCACGGCGGCCGCGCGGCGGATCGCCTGCACGGCGGAATCGATGCCCTGATGCGATCCGTCCACCTCGATCATGAGCAAAGCTCCCGTATCTTCGGGCAGGCCTAGATCGGAAAATCGGCGCACCATGGCTAAGGCAGCCCCGTCCATGAATTCCAAAGCGCAGGGGGTTTGGGGCTGGGCCATGATGGCGGCTACCGCAGCGGCGGCGGCCTGGATATCCCCATAGGTAGCCCGCAGGGTTCGTTTGGTCTCCGGCAGAGGACTGAGGCGGAGAATCGCTTGGGTAAAGAGCGCTAAAGTACCCTCAGAACCGATGAGCAAACGGGTGAGATCATAGCCCACCACTCCCTTGGTGGTGGAAACACCTGTGCGAATGATCTTGCCCTCGCCAGTAACCGCCTGTAAACCCAGGGTATTTTCTCGGGGGGTGCCGTATTTCACTGCCCTAGGTCCCGCTGAGTTATAGGCCAGATTGCCCCCTAGGGTGCAGACTGATGCGCTGGTGGGATCAGGCGGCCAGAAAAACCCTTGCGCAGCGGCCCTTCGCTGCAAATCCCCGTTGATCACGCCAGGTTCTACCCGCGCGATGCGGTTTTCGGGGTCGATGTCCAGAATCCGATTCATGCGTTCGAAGGAAACGACGATGCCCCCGAGATCGGGCACCGTGGCGCCGGTGGTGCCCGTGCCCCGCCCTCGGGGGATCAGGGGGATGCCCTCCGCAGCGCAGCACTGCACAAGGGCTTGCACCTGATGGGCTTCCGTGACCAGGGCCACCGCTTGGGGGAGGGCCTGGCGGCGGCTGTTGTCATAGCCATAGGGCCAGCAGTCGGCGGGATCGGTCAACAAGCCTTTCCCCAGAAAGCGGCGCAGCGCTGCCAAAAAGGATTTACTGAGGGATGGGCAAGTATTCAAAGGCCTGGACCACCTTTTTCACCCCGGGTACATGGCGCACCTGCTCCACCACCGCTCGGGCTTCCTGAGGCGTCAACAAGCCCATGAGATAGACCACACCGGATTCGACCACTACGTTCACCCGAGTGAGGTCGAAATCGCCGTGATTCACCTGAGCGAGGGCGAGGCTGACCCGAGAATGGATGAGCAGATCTTCGCTCTCCTGTCCAAGGCTCGCCAAGGGACCGATCTGAATCTCGTCCAGTACCTGCCGCACTTCGGGCAACTGGCGAATGCGCTCGGCAAAGGCTCGGGCACTGCTTTCGCTGCCGCACTGTCCGGTGAGGAGCACGATGCGGTTGTAGCTCGTAGTGGAAATGCGGCAGTCCGGGAAGCGCTCGGATTCCGCAAAGTAGATCTGAGCCGCCTGATACTCGATTTCCGAATCTGCCAGCACTGTGCTGGCATTCCGCCGATCGTGGAGCACTGCTGCCCCGGCGGCCACGCCCGTGACCACCACTGCGCCGCAGCCTGAAAGCAACAGAGCGGGCAGCAGCAGGCAGCCCCCTAGGAGCAACGAGATCCGCCAGCTTCGAAAGCGTTTTGAATCCATTGCATCTGCTCTCCGGGACCCAGCGCCAGCACGTCGAAGCGGCAGCGCATGCAGGACGGATGGCGCTGAAGATAGTGTTCCGCCGCCGCGATGAGACGCCGTTGCTTGCGCAGCCCTACGGTCTCCGCCGAGGTGCCGAAACGATCTGAGCTGCGAAAGCGCACTTCTACGAAGACCAAGGTGTCGCCTTCCCGCATGATGAGGTCGATCTCTCCGAAGCGGCAACGATAATTGTTCACGATCTGTTGCAAACCCTGGGCTTCCAAATAGGCGCGGGCTTGCTGCTCTTTAGCGTGCCCGATGGCCTGCGGGTTCTGTCTACTCATCGAGGCTGAGGAACAAGCTTACCGGTGGCATTGATGCGACCCAGGGGGAGTTGCCGATGTATCCGCCGCTGCGGGTCGAGCCGTAAGTTTCCTGTCTTTCCAGGAAACCGGGCCTGGGGATGATCCTCTAGCCAGGGGAGCTTGGGTAGCAGTTGATAAGCATCGATCCCCATAGCATAGAGACGGACATAATGGGGGTTAAAAGCAGTCCGCCTGCGAAGATGTTCTAAGGACAGCGCATCGTTCCCTTCGGGATGAAGTAACCAGGGAATTTCCACGACGTACAGGCCGGCTAACTCGGGCTTCGGGCGACTCATGTCGCCGAGGACATGGGAAGTGCTGTAAAGGGGAAGCCGAGTTTCCCGCAGCCTGGGCACGAGCGATTGGGCCTGATCTGCGGTGGCGATCAGGAAGAGAAAATCGGCGGGGCGATCCGAGGGGATCCGTAGCTCTGCAGGCGAGGAATAGGGGATCTCCCCGACGAATTGTCCCCCGAGCTGCCGCCAGCGTTGCCGAAATCCCTGCAGCAGGCGCTGCCCCCAAGCTGCCTTTGGATAGAGGATCAGGGCCCGGCGATGCCCTGCCTGCCAGGCGGCCTCTGCCACTGATTGGGATTCTTCTTCCGGCGCCAAGGCGAACTGATAGAGAGGCTCAGGAAGATGCGCCGAATCCGTGCGGTTCAGGGCGAGGGTGGGGATGGGCAGTCGGGGCAGTTGCGTCAAGATTTGCACGGATGCCTTGCGCAAGGGACCGATCGCTTGAACGGCACCCGCAGCCGCTGCCCGCCGCAGGAGATTTGGGACTCCCTCGGGATCGGTGGTATCGTAGAAGCGGAGTTGGGGGCGGTTTTGTTTCGGCGTGGCCGCTTGCGCCGCCAACAGCCCTTCCCGCACTGCCCGCGCCGCAGCGGCATAGCGCCCGGACAGGGGTAGTAGCACGGCAATTTGTTCTTGGGAACGGTATGTGCCAGGATCGGCGGTATTGGGCAACGCCGTGCAGCCAGCGAGCGCCCACAGGTACCCGAGCAAGAACAAGATTCTGGGGTGGGAGATCATCATGAAAGCAGGGGAAGCGCGCTTGCAATCTGGTGGCACATTGTATGTGGTCGCCACGCCCATCGGCAATCTCGGGGATATTTCTCAACGCGCTTTGGAAGTGCTCGCAACTGTCCAGGGCATCGCTGCGGAGGACACCCGCCGCACCCGTCGTTTGCTCCAGCACTTCGGCATTTCCGGCAAGCTCTGGTCCCACTTCGAACACAATGAGCAGGCGTGCATGGCGCAGGTCCTCACCCACTTGGCAGCGGGGGAGGATATCGCTCTGGTTTCCGATGCGGGCACCCCCCTGATCAGCGATCCCGGCTATGCCTTAGTGCGGGCTGCTCGGGCCCAGGGCTATCGCGTGGTACCCATCCCAGGCCCTAACGCAGCCCTCTGCGCTCTGTCCGCTGCCGGACTGCCCAGCGATCGCTTTCTCTTCCTCGGCTTCCCCCCCCGCACCGGAGAAAAGCGCAGGGCCTGGCTCCGCTCGATCCGCCAGGAACCGGGCACCCTCATCTTTTACGAATCCGGCCAACGATTATCCGCGACCTTGACGGATCTTCAGGCAATTCTGGGAGCGAGCCGCCCCGCAGTGCTCGCCCGCGAGTTGACCAAACGCTTTGAAACCTTTCTTTCCGGCAGCTTGTCCGAGCTGCGCAACCGAGTGCAAGCGGAGCCGCACCAAAGGAAAGGGGAAATCGTGCTGCTCGTGGGCGGGCATCGGGGTCCCTCTGAGGAAGAAGAAGCCCATCGGGTGCTCCAGATCCTCGCTCGCACCCTGCCCCACAAACAAGCGGTCGCCTTGGCAGCAGAGATCACGGGCGCGAAGAAAAATTGGCTCTACAGGCTCGCCCTCAAGCAATCTTCCGATTCTCCTGGTTGAAGGCTTCAAATCCCACAACCCCTGCGCTATCCTGCCGAATCCGGTATAGTGCTCTAGATCCTTTTGCCTGCCAACTATCCAAGCACCATGCCTGTCCGCGAAGATCTCGATAGCATCAACAGTGTCGTTGTGTTGCGTGCAGAAATCCGGCGGCTTCAAGCTGCACTCGAACGTGCTCAGCAAGAAAGCCATGCGGAACGCGATGTAGATTCCGTCACCGAAATCCTGGCTCTGCAGCAGGAAATCGATTCCCTGCGCCGCAAGCTGAAGGAAAAGGACCGCATCATAGAAACTACCGCGGATCAGTGTCGCCGTCTGGAAGATGAGCTGGAAGATCAGCGCCTCGCTTATGACAGCCTCAAGCAGGATCTGGAACGCACTAAGCAATCCTTGGCTGCAGCACGAGAGCAAGCTTCTCGGCTGAGCCGAGAACGGTCAGATATCGAATCTCGTTACCAAAACCTCTTGGATGAGCACAGCTCCATGTTCATCCCAGAGAGCGCCATCGAAGATGAACCAACCTCTCAGGAGACCCAGAAGAAGCGCTTTTCCCAGTCCTTCATGATCGGGCTGATCGCTGGACTTTCCTTTGTCGTCGTGCTTCTGGGTGGATTGCTGCTCGGCTGGATCTTCTTCAAGCAACCGGCCGATAATCAGATTGCGCCAACCCGATCCCCCTCGGACCCCAACGCCCCACCGATGGAAAGCCCAGCGCCCACCGCTGGGCTTTCCCAAATACCCGAGCAAAACCCTGGTACCCAAGAGAAGCCTAAGACCTTGCCCATGCGTCGGGATCGGCTTCGGGATGGCACCCCAGGCCCTCTGATGGCCCTGGTGCCTTCCGCCACCTTCACCATGGGCAAAAACGTCTCCATCGCCAGCGATGACCGAGGACCCGCCCATCAAGTCCATCTGGCCAGCTATCGCATCGGGGCTACGGAAGTCACCTTCGAGGAGTACGACCGCTATGCCCAAGCCACGGGGGCCAGGATGCCCAATGATTTCGGTTGGGGACGGGGTCGCCGGCCGGTGGTGGATGTGAGCTGGGAAGAAGCCGTCGCCTATACCCGTTGGCTCTCTCAGGAAACGGGCAAGGTCTATCGACTGCCCAGCGAAGCGGAATGGGAATATGCGGCTTCTGCGGGCAGACGAAGCACCTATTGGTGGGGCTATGAGTTGGAAAAAGGGCGAGCAGTTTGCTTGGACTGTGGCAGCCCCTGGGATCGGAAATCCACTGCACCCGTGGCCAGTTTCCCGCCCAATCCCTTTGGGCTCTATGACACGGCGGGCAATGCCATGGAATGGGTAGAAGACTGCTATCACCCGAATTATCGGGGCGCGCCCCAAGATGGTCTGCCCTGGGTCAGCGGAGACTGTACACTTCGGGTGGCCCGAGGAGGTGCCTTCAACAAGCCTGCCCGCTCCATCGCCAGCACCCATCGCAATGCTATCGACGCCAAGGCGCGTTTCAACATGCTCGGGTTCCGCATCGCACGGGATGAATAAGGCCCGGATCCTAGGGATCGGCAGCGCAGTCCTGGATGAAATTTGGGAGATCGCTACCTATCCTCAAGAGGATGCGGAGATGCGCGCTCTGGCCCAGTTCCAGCGCATCGGCGGCAATGTAGCGAACAGCTTGAGTATCCTCCAGCAGCTGGGGCACGATTGCCATTGGTGCGGCCCCTATGCGAAAGATGAAGCAGGTGCAAGCATTCTGCACCATCTCCAAGCCCAGGGCATCGAAACCCGCTGGGCAGTGCCTCAGGAAAACGCCCGTTCCCCGAAATCCTGCGTCCTGCTCAATCGAGCCACGGGCAGCCGGACCATCGTCCATCATCGCACCCTGCCCGAACTTCCCGCCGAAGCTCTGCGTCCCATCCCCCTGGCGGACTTCCAGTGGATTCACTTTGAGGGACGCCATCCGTCGGAAACCCGGCGCATGTTAGATCGGTGCCGCACCGCCGCTCCGAACTGCCCCCTTTCCCTGGAAGTGGAGAAGCCCAGGCCTGGCATAGAATCTCTGTTCCAGGGACCTCGAATGATCGTTTTCTCCAAAGCCTTTGCGCAAGCCAGGGGATTTCAGAAGCCTGGGGACTTTCTCGCTGCCCAATGGGACCAGGTGGGAGCGGCGTTGCTGTTGCTCTCCTGGGGAGAGATAGGAAGCTATGGACAGGCTCGGGGGGGGCCGCTTCAATTTGTTCCCGCAGAGACACCATCCCGAGTAGTGGACAGCCTGGGGGCGGGGGATGTGTTCCTAGCTGCCTGCATCGACGGCTGCTTGCAGGGGCTTTCCCTAGAATCCCTATTGCGACGGGCCAACCGTCTGGCAGGCTATCATTGCGGCCGTCGGGGCATTCTGGGTCTGATCGCAGAAGCCCGGGCAGCTGGAATTTGTTGAATCATTCCTTTCGCTCAGGCGTGGGATAGCCCGCTCGTTGACAGAGTTGATCCCGCTCCGCTTCCCGCAGATCGGCTTGCACCATTTCCTCCACCAGGGTTTGGAATCGGATGCGGGGAGACCAGCCCAATTTCTCCCGGGCTTTGGAAGCATCTCCCAGCAGGGTTTCCACCTCTGTCGGACGGAAATAGCGGGGATCGATAGCGATGATCGGGCGGCCGCTCTGAACCTCGATTCCCACCTCTTCCACGCCTTTTCCCTGCCATCGGATCTCCCAGCCCAGCGACCGTGCAGCCAGCTCCACGAATTCCCGCACGCTGTGTTGCTCGCCGGTGGCGATGACGAAATCCTCGGGTTCCGGCTGTTGCAGCATGAGCCACTGCATTTCCACATAGTCCCGCGCATGCCCCCAATCCCGCTTGGCATCCAGATTCCCCAGATACAAGCGTTCCTGCAAGCCCAGCTTGATACGAGCCAAGGCGCGGGTGATCTTACGGGTGACGAAGGTCTCCCCCCGCAGGGGGCTGTTGTGGACCACCAACCGACCCACCCCCGCCATGAAGCGCGCACTGGCGGTTTCCAGGTCATACACCCATTCATCCGTTTCGTCTTGCACGCCGGTTTCCAATCTGCGCAATTCAGCGGGATCCTTTCGCAGATGTTGTCCTTTCTGACCTATCGGATGAGCGGTCTGAAGGTTGAGCAGGTAATAGCTCCGACCGTTGTGATGCTGGCGATAAACAGAAACCTGCCGCCCCTGATTCCCATACAACCAGCAAAGACCTTGCGCCAGCAATGGGCTGTTTGTCTTGACGGAATCCCCGTTGCCAGCTTTCAGACCATCACCCTTATAGTAACCTTCGAGATAGGCAGCCTGAACATCCGCTGGCGCATTCAGAATCAGTGCCGGGATCTTTTTATACCCTCGTGAATCGTAGAGTTGCTCCCGCAACCATTTCATCACGGATCCCCCGCCGCTCAGGTAGAGTTGCCTGACCGGTGCCTCAGAGAATCCGGAGCTGCCCTCCGCCATCCTGGCGTTGCCCAGAAAGAGGCGTTCCCAAAGTTCTGCCACTCGCGCGCGCAATGCAGGGTCGTTGTTAGTGAACTTCATTATCTTGCGCTCAGGGGGAATAGAACCGTCAGCAGTCAGTAAACCGAGAAACTCCGCCATCTCGGTTCCCACAAGCGCCCAAGCGGGACTGTCCGGCATCTGGTCGGCAAGCAGCAAGCGCATACCTGCCTCGGTTGCGTCCGCCCTTCTGGGATTGCCTTCAGCATCCAACACCTGGTGATGCGCAGTAACGCTCACAACGCCGGCTCGCGACTCCAGCGATATCATCTGGTGATCCGGGTTATCTCGTTTGCGTTTGGTAGCGGTGATGCCGCCGATGGAAACCCACTGACGCCCATCCCAAGTTTCCAGCCCGGGCACTTCGAAGTGCTGCACGGTTGGTCCTTTACCACGCAATGGCACCAGATCTTCCACGGCCACTACATCCAGGATCTTTCCCTTGCGGACCAACAAGGGGGTACGGCCTGCCACACACTCATGATTGAACAGGATCCCGTTGCAGGCATACAGCCCATAGGCTTCCCGATAGTTCACCGTGATCCAATAGGCGTAGAGCTTGGCCACCCCATAGGGAGATCTGGGATAAAAAGGCGTGGTTTCCCGCTGGGGAATCTCCTGCACCTTGCCGAATAGTTCGGAGGTGGAAGCCTGATAGAAGCGGGTTTTCTTCTCCAACCCCAGGATGCGGATCGCCTCCAGCAGGCGCAGAGTGCCCAGGGCGTCGGAATTGGCCGTGTACTCGGGTTCCTCAAAGGACACGGCCACATGGGATTGGGCGGCTAGATTATAGAGCTCATCGGGCTGTACCTGTTGCAGGATGCGCAACAGGCTAGAAGCATCTGTGAGATCTCCATGATGGAGGATGAAGCGGCGATCCGGTTCATGGGGATCCTGATACAAATGATCGATGCGACCCGTATTGAACAGGGAAGTCCTGCGCTTAATACCGTGAACTTCGTAACCCTTGTTCAGCAAAAATTCCGCCAGATAGGCGCCGTCCTGACCGGTGATGCCGGTGATCAGGGCTTTTTTCATAAGAATCTCCTATTTAGAAAAAGCGCAGAACTTCCGCCATACACTGAAAGCGAGATCCTTCACTATGCCGCTGAGGATTAGTCAAATCCCACTCAGAAACTTTCCATGCCGAAGATG
Organism: Chromatiaceae bacterium; assembly: GCA_027078745.1. Classification (GTDB taxonomy): domain Bacteria; phylum Pseudomonadota; class Gammaproteobacteria; order Chromatiales; family Chromatiaceae; genus JALWWO01. Next base: position 296,721 of record JALWWO010000019.1, on the reverse strand, counting down.
CCCGCCAATTCCTGCTCTACCCATGGGAGGTCTTTATATAGGTTAGAGGATGCATGATTTTTTCTGCTTGCCTGGCTTGAAGGGATGCTTTTTTGATGGGTTGCTAGCCTAGACCATACAGCAGGCTTTTCCCCTCGGGTATTCTTCGCTGCATCATTTGTTCGTCAGTATCGGAACACATCCCATTGAGCGCCTCAAATTTGCCTTGGAAATTTTGCGCCAGGGCTTCCTGGTCTCGGATGTCGGGTTAGTAAATATAGTTGAGCATCTCTCGCTTTTTGATTCATCCGCGATCCCTCTCTCTTTAGCAGCGGATGAATTGGCCGGAATCAATGCATTAGGTGTCTGGTCTGGGAAGTGGATAGGAGAAGCTCTACCCTACTTTGTACCAATTCCGGTTGATCTATCTTCCTAGATTTTTGCTTGACGAGAACTTTTTAGCCGTCTAAAATGAAAAGAAATCGGTTTGAAATTGTAGTTGACTAATTGGAGTCGGGATGGGCCTGTGAGGAGGAACCATGGTAAGGAATAATATTGCCGTCTACTGGGACTTTGAGAACGTCCATATTTCCCTCTGTAGCTTACTAAATGGAGAGAATTGGTATAGAAAGAATATGTTCACAAAGCAACCTGATTTGATCAAGATCGAAAAGATAATGGAATTCATCTCTGGACTAGGGAGCGTCAACATCAATCGAGCTTATGCGAATTGGAGCTTTTTTTACGCCTACAGTGCTGCACTGCATAATTACTCCATCGACCTCATTCAATTGTTTCCCAGGGGCCCCCATGGAAAAAATGGGGCAGATATTCGGATTGCAGTGGACATCCTAGAAGATTGTCTGCGCCATTTTCACTTGAACACAATCGTGTTGATCAGCGGCGACAGCGATTATATTTCCATCGCGCAAAAAGTGCGCAGGATGGGAAAAAAAATCATCGGTATCGGGGTTGAAGAGACGACCAACCAATTCTGGATTAGGTCCTGTAATGAATTCAAATTTTATTCCAGTATTGTGCCGATCGAGGAAAGCGCCTTGTCCCCAATAGTGCCAAGCGAAGACGAACTTGATCTAGACGAGGCTAAAGCGCTTCTCAAGAAAGCCCTATTGGAACTATTTTTGAAGACCGGCAAGAACCATATGCTGCGGCCCGCAGTTAAGCAGGCAATGACCCGACTGGATCCTTCCTTTGATGAAGCCCATTATGGTTTCTCCAGCTTTACCGAATTTTTAACGCAATGCAACGATATTATCGAACTGAGAAAGGGGCCAAAAGATCTCATCATCGCTTTGAAAGAGCCTGGCTCGGAGGAGCCGGCGACATCAATACCTATCGACGACCGAGAAGAAGGCCCGATCTCTGACTTACACCCCTATGACAGGATTCTCAGGAAGCAACAAATCCGTCTGGTTAATCCTGAGATCCTAGCCCATTCTTTTCCTGCGATCGTTGAGCTATTTAAGGAAGAAACCACATTCAGCTCGTATTCAGATTTCATCAGCCGACTACGTGAAAAACTGGCAGGGTCTGATATTCAGATTAGCCATCCAGAGGGCTTGAGAATCAAGAATTTATTATATAAAGCCTACTGCTTTCGTATCAACCCAAATCAGATTTCTTTGTCCGAGACAATAAAAACAGAGACCGATCTAAGGTCCCGAATCTATCGAATGATCATAAAACGCATTCTGGATAATGTGGGATTAGACCAAGAAGTCGATGTCCTTTACTTTTCCCGAATCCTATTCGGGAACGAGGAACATCAACAGGAAGTGCATGAGCTGATCCGCAGCTATCGAGCAAAGCGCGTTACTTGATCCACGGATTCCGCGCTCTCAGGGACTCAGTTGCCAGGGGTTGCCGTCTGCCTGAACATTGAAACAACGTACGATCGTGCAAAAACGCTGCCTTTGTGAAAAAGAGGCCGCCCCTCACTATAGCCAAATAGGCCAGCTAGAACTGAATCCAAAAGGGTACGGGTGCTCCTCGGGCTTTTGCCCGACATAGGATATAGAAGGAATCTCAGAGGGTCTGCATCGCGGACTGACTGCGATCAGTCATCAGCGGATAGGAATTTGGCTCCCCGGACTGGACTCGAACCAGTGACCTAATGATTAACAGTCATCCGCTCTACCAACTGAGCTACCGGGGAATTGAGGATCGAAATGCTAAACCGATTTCCTCTGGAGGTCAAGCCTCAGCCGGCAACTCTAGCGATGCGATCCAAGGCTTGTTCCAGGTTCTGCCGGCTGGTGGCGATGGAGATGCGCACATGGCCGCTGGATCCAAAGGCAGAGCCCGGCACCAAGGCAACCCCCGCCGCTTCGATCAGGTGCTCTGCCAGTTCCAAATCGTTGGTCACAGGCAAGCGCTCGATCAAGCCCCGCACCTGGGGGAAGACATAGAAGGTGCCATCCGTGGGCAAGCACTCGATGCCTGGAATCTGGTTCAGGCGCTCCACCACGAAATCATGCCGTTCCCGAAAGGCTTTCAGCATGGTGGCGATGCAGTCTTGGGGACCTTCTAAGGCAGCTTGGGCGGCTACCTGGGAAATAGAGGTGGGATTGGAAGTGCTCTGGGACTGCACCTTTTTCATGGCCTGAATGATGGCCTTGGGGCCCGCCGCATAGCCGATTCGCCAGCCAGTCATGGAATAGGCTTTGGAAACGCCGTTGAGCACCAGGGTTCTGGGTGCTAGATCCGGGCAGGCGTTGAGGATGTTGACGAAGGGACCATCGCTCCAGCGGATGTGCTCATACATGTCATCGGTGGCGATGATGGCCCGAGGATAGTCCCGCAGCACTGCGCCCAAAGCTTCTAATTCCTCACGGCTGTAGGCCATGCCCGTGGGATTGGACGGACTGTTGAGTACCACGAGCTTGGTGCTCTTCGTCATGGCAGCCCGCAGCTGATTGGGGGCGATCTTGAAGCGCTGGGCTGCATTTGTCTGTACCAACACGGGCGCCGCGCCGGCGAGCAACACCATATCCGGATAGGAAACCCAATAGGGGGTGGGAATGACCACTTCATCCCCGGGATTGAGCAAGGCTTGGGCCAGGTTATAGAAACTCTGCTTGCCCCCACAGGACACTAGAATTTGATCCAGCTCATAGCGGAGCCCGTTTTCCCGCTGGAATTTTTCCTGAATCGCCGCTTTGAGTTCCGGCGTGCCATCCACGGCGGTGTACTTGGTAAAGCCTTCCTGAATCGCGCGAATCGCCGCCTGCTTGATGTGGTCCGGCGTGTCGAAATCCGGTTCCCCCGCACCCAATCCGATCACATCCTTGCCCGCTGCCCGCAGCGCCTTGGCCCGGGCGGTGATGGCAAGGGTTGCGGAAGGTTTCACGGCCTGTACCCGTGCGGAAAGTTTGATATTCATCTGATTGTTCCTTGCCCGAAAGATTGGGCAGAGATTTTAGCAGAACGGCAGCTATTTATTCTGCTGACAGGCGGCCCGCAGATAGGGGCGCCTGATAAAAGGCTTGGGCGAGCCGGGCGAAATCCGGCTTTTCCAAGGGTTCCTCCGAATACCCCCGCAGGGCCAGCGAGATATCAGGTTTCTCCCGCTCTCCAGATTTTCCCTGATAGAAGTTTCCCTGCCATTCATTTCTGGCTGCTTTCTGGGCTTCTTCCGGAGATCTCCCCTGCCACAGCAGTTTGGCATAGGCGAAACTGCTTTCTGGAAAGAAGAACAGAGGTTGCTGGGTGCCCTGGCTGTACCAGCGAAGATATTGGGCTAGGGCTGCTCGGGCTTCGTCCGGCGACAGGCCTTGTTCCAAGCAAAACTGTTCCGTCAGCGTGCAGAGCCGGGCTGCGCTCGGCGCGCTACCCCCCGCACGATAGGCCAGGTAGTGAATCCAGAACACTAACAGATCTTCCCCGCGCAGCTTCCGCGGCCGCCAGTGCAGCAGCCTCCCCCCTGCGTAATCGCCCCGAATGGATCCGTGCACTCGCCAGCGGGTGCCGTCCAGGTCCAGTTGGATATCCACATATAAGGGTTTAGGCTGCTGTCCTACATAGGGCTTGAGCTGCTGGAAGAGCTTGGCCGATGCCTGCCGCTGTTCCTCGTAAGCGAGCAGGGCTTGCACCCCATGAGGCAAAAGGCCTTCTGCGCTGAGCTGTTCCCGAGGGGGGATGCGGCCTTGCAGATAGCCTTCCGCCAATCGCTGCCGGACCCGATAACTTTGCAGGTTATTCAGGACAAAGGATTCTTCGTCTTCCTCTTTGTCTTCCTCTTTCTCGGTCTTGGGAAAATAGATCCCCAGCCGTTTCTGGATCCAATGGCGCAGGGGGTGGGCGATAAAGTGTTCCAAGGTGTTCAGGCTGACTTCTGGAAGCGGCGCGGCGGCTTCTTGGAGGCATGGTGGAACGGCATGAGCGGTGAGGGCGCCGGATGCTTCCGCTTTGGCATCGGGATGAAGGGCTTTGGCGATCTCCAGCCAATAGCCATCGTAGCTCTGCGGGGAGAGAAAGTTTCTCCTGCTGAAGGGTTGCAAGGGGTGTTCCCGAATGAGCAGCTCGCTGAGCTTGCCCGAGTCAGATTCCGGTCGGTAACAGCGATCCAGATAATCCAGCAGTTCTTCCACCAAGATCGAGGGGGGACGGACCTTATTGTCTCGAATGCTCCGCCCCACATAGCTGAGGTAGAGATAGCGGCGGGCGCACAACAGGGTTTCCAAAAAGAGATAGCGATCGGCAAAGCCCCGATGGGGATCGCCGGGCCGCCAGCGCCCCGCCATGCGGTCGAAGGCGACGGGCAGTTCTCGGCGGGGGAAGTCCTGTTCCTGCAAACCCAGGATGCAGATGATGGGAAAGGGCAGGCTGCGCAGGGGCTGCAAGCCGCACAGGCTGATGCCGCCGCTGAACATGCGCATCCGAGGATTTTCCTGACGCAGGTGCCCTCGCAGCCAGTGCCGCACCAAGGGCAGGGAGATGGGTTGATCCACGGATTCGGCACAGCGGGCCAGGCTAGCCACCGCCTCCCGAATGGCCGACATGCAGGGAGGATCTGCGGTGCCGAAGAAGTCATCCAGCAATCGATTGAGATCCCTTGCCCAATGGGTTGGTGTGCGCGGTTCGCTCAATTGATCCGCATAATGCTGCAGGCAGTGGAAAAACTGCCAGAAACGGCCGAGCACTTCGGCGGATTTGCCCAGAATGCCAGGGATCGGCGCGATCTCACCGAAGGTTTCCCTCTCTCCCAGAGCATAACCCGCGAACAGCCGTTGCCCCGCCTGGGCCCAAGTGTTTTCCATCAGATCGGGCAGGCCGAGCTGGGCGCGATGCGCGCCATCCCGCCCCCAGCGGACTTGGGCTTCCGCCAACCATCGCTTGATCTGCACGATCTCTTCCTCGGCAAGGCCGAAGTGGTCCACCAGTTCTGGCACATCCAGATAGGACAAGACTTCCGATTGGGTGAAGCGGCTTTCCGGCAGGGTCAAGAGGCGCAGGAAGACCTGCACCAAGGGATGTTCTTCTAGGGGCGTGATATCTGAGAGATTCCAGGGAAGAAAGGGCCGCTGGGCGGGGGGTTCCTGCTGCTGAAACACGGCCTCAATCGCCGGCGCATAGGCCTGAATGTTCGGCACCATGACCAGAATATCTTCCGGCCTCAGATCGGGATTTTCTTCCAGCAGGCGCAACAGGGTATCATGCAGCACCTGGCATTCCCGCAAGGGGCTGTGGCAGCGATGCACCTGGATGGAATCATCTGGGACCACGGGAACGCGCTGCGCAGGATCGCTGGGCGGCGGCTGCAACTGGTAAATCGACCGTTGCAAGCGTTCCAGCAAGCTGTTTCCCCTAGGCTCCTGGTAGCGGTCTACCTCTTCCATGGGGATTTCTCGAGCTAACAGCAGATCGTGCAGGGCTTGCCCCTGACGACCCCAGGAAGCCAGCAAGGGATGCCCCACTTCCCAGAGCTTCGCATGTTCAGGATGCTGCAAGCGCTTGCGGGCCAGAGTCTTTTGGGAAACCAGGTCCGCCCAATAGGCATTGGTGGGCCCGTGCAGATAGAACTCCACTTGGGTATGCCGGGCGAGGGCTTGGAACACTTCCAGGAACAGGGGGGGCAAGGTGGAGAGGGCGAAGAGATTCAGCCGCTCCGGGCAGGGCGTTGGCTTGGGCGCCGTATGCAACCGCTGGATCAGGGCATCGAACAGAGCGATGCGATGGGGGCAGGGCAGGTCCGCTGTCAGCCGCCGCCACAATTGGGCCTGCCAATCCGCTTCCTCTCCCCGATCCCAAGCCCGAATCCATTCCGGGCGATAGAACTGATAGCGATCCAGCCGGCTTGCGACCTGCTCCGCCAGCTGCCAGCGCCGCAAGCCCTGGGGATCGTCTTGTAAATAGTGCTTAGGTTCGGCAAAGCCCGGTCGATCCATCAATTCCGGCAACAGGCGGTAGACCATCCAAGCCAATCGTTCCCGAACTAAGGGATCGCTGTCGGGCACCTCCGGCAGCAGATCCCGAGCCAGCGCCCAGAGGAACTTTGCGGGCAAGGGATACTGTATATTAGCGGCGATGCCCTGACGCTGGGCCAACTGCCACTGCAGCCAGCGCCCCATGGCCGGCGTGGGCACCAAGATTAGTTCCGGCGCAAAGGGGGAGGACAGGGGCTGCTGGGTCAACCGATCCGCCAACATTTCCAGCAGGATCTCGACCCGATTGGAGCGGATGAGTCGGAACATGGGAATCTATCGTTGTTTACACCTAATATCAGCCTAGGCCTTTGGCTGGGCGATGGCTAGATGGGAAAGCTCCTCATGACTGCTGCACTCTACGAAGCGCAACTCCCGGCCCTCAAGCGCCTGCATCAAGGCAAAGTGCGGGATCTCTATGAGATCGATGGGGAACATCTGCTCATCGTCGCCACCGATCGGTTGTCCGCCTTTGATGTGGTGTTGCCCCAACCCATCCCGGGCAAGGGGGAAGTACTGACCCGAGTTTCCAATTTCTGGATGCGCCGGACGGCACAGCAGATTCCCAATCATCTCACGGAAATCCCCTTGGAAGCCGTGGTGCCCGATGCGGAGGAACGGGCCCTGCTCGGCGATCGGGCGGTCGTTGTCCGGCGGTTGCAGCCCCTGCCGGTGGAAGCCATCGTGCGGGGCTATCTCATCGGTTCCGGCTGGCGGGATTATCGAGCAACCGGGCAGATCTGCGGCATCGCGCTGCCAGAAGGCCTCCGCCAAGCGGATCCATTGCCCCAGCCGATCTATACCCCTTCCACCAAGGCCGCGTTGGGTGCGCACGATGAAAATATCGATTTCGAAAGCACGGTGGATTTGCTGGGGCGATCCCTGGCGGAGCAGGTGCGGGACACAGTCCTTCGCCTCTACACCCAATGCGCGGCCTATGCTCGGGAACGGGGTATTCTGATCGCGGATACCAAGTTCGAACTGGGTCTGGACGGGGAAGGCCGGCTCCATCTCATCGATGAGATGCTCACCCCGGATTCCTCCCGCTTCTGGCCTGCGGATCAGTACCGGCCGGGCATCAACCCGCCCAGCTTCGATAAACAATTCGTGCGGGATTATCTGGAAACCTTGGATTGGGATAAACAGCCTCCTGGGCCCGAACTGCCTCCGGAGATCATCCGCAAAACCGCTGAGAAATACCGAGAAGCGGAATTGCGATTGACCCGGCGTTGAGAAAACCGAGCAAGACGCTGCGCGGAATGAAGGGCAACAGGGTGGAACTAAAAGCATTGCCGATAACCATGCGAAGGGCGAAAAATCCGGATTTCGAATGGGTAGCCTGGTGAGGACTCCCTCGCACCTGCGGGAGCGGGCCTTTCGCGGGAGTCCATAGGAACCCCCTTGTCATTCCCGCGAAGGCAGGAATCGGCTCGGCGCTGCGCATCGTCCGGAATGAGGGAATCATCCAATCCGACCATCCTTTTTATTTCTCTTTCACCTTTCTATCCAGCGGTTTGCTGAAGGCGAAAGCTCTGCGCTATCGTAAGCGCCTGTTCCATCTGAACTCAGCGAGTTATCCATGATCACCGCTCCCTTTCCCAAACTGCGCATGCGCCGGATGCGGCGCGATGCCTTTTCCCGCCGGTTGATGCGGGAAACCCAGCTCAGTCCGAACGATCTCATCTATCCCCTGTTCGTCCTCGAAGGTGAGCGCCGGCGGGAGGCGGTGCCTTCCATGCCCGGCGTGGAACGTTTGAGCATCGATCTTTTGTTGGAAACTGCACAGGAGTGCTATGAACTGGGCATTCCTGCCCTCGCTCTGTTTCCCGTAACGCCGCCGGAGAAGAAATCTGCGGATGCGCGGGAAGCCTATAATCCGGAAGGACTCGCACAACGGGCGGTGCGGGCGCTCAAGTCCGCCTTGCCCGAGCTGGGGATCATTACAGATGTGGCGCTGGATCCCTTCACCATTCACGGGCAAGACGGGTTGATCGATGACACAGGCTATGTGCTGAACGATGAGACAGTTGCCGTGCTGGTGCGCCAAGCCCTTTCCCATGCGGAGGCGGGCGCAGATCTGGTCGCTCCTTCCGATATGATGGACGGGCGCATCGGTGCCATCCGCACCGCCTTGGAAGAAGCGGGACAGATCCACACCCGCATCCTTGCCTATTCCGCCAAATATGCTTCCAGCTTCTACGGTCCTTTCCGGGATGCAGTGGGTTCAGCGGCGAATCTGGGCGGCGGCCATAAGTACAGCTATCAGATGGACCCGGCCAACAGCGATGAAGCCCTGCGGGAGGTGGCCTTAGATCTGGAAGAAGGGGCGGATCTGGTGATGGTGAAGCCCGGAATGCCCTATTTGGATGTGGTGCGGCGGGTAAAGGCGCGCTTTCGGGTGCCTACCCTGGTCTATCAGGTCAGCGGGGAATATGCCATGCTCAAGGCGGCGGCCCAAAACGGCTGGCTGGAGGAACGGGCGGTGGTTCTGGAATCCCTCATCGCTTGTAAACGAGCCGGTGCCGATGCCATCCTCACTTATTTTGCCCTGGATGCAGCCCGCTGGTTGCAGGATGAGCCATGACGGATCGCTACGCAGTCATCGGTCATCCCATCGAACACAGCCTATCCCCCCGCATTCACGCGGCCTTTGCGCGGGAAACCGGCCAAGCCCTGACCTATGAGCGCATCCTTGGCGACCTGGAACAGTTTGAAGAACAGGTACGGGCGTTCTTTCACCAAGGGGGGCGGGGCATGAATGTAACCCTACCCTTCAAGGAACGGGCGTGGGACCTGGTGCAGGAGCGAAGCCCTGTTGCGGAATCGGCTGGAGCAGTGAACACCTTGCTGCCCCTGCCGGACGGGGGATTGCGGGGAGAGAATACGGATGGCATCGGCTTGGTGCGGGATCTGCGGGAGAATCATCACTTTACCTTCACAGGCAAGCAAGTGTTGGTGCTGGGGGCCGGCGGGGCTGCGCGGGGCATTCTAGGGCCCCTGTTGGAAACCGGACTCGATGGCTTGACCATCGCCAACCGCACGGTGGAAAAAGCCCTCGCTCTTGCCGAGTACTTTGCCGCTCAAGGACCTGTGCGGAGCTGCGGATTTGAAGCGCTGGCCGGGGAACGCTTCGATCTCATCCTCAATGCTACCTCCGCGGGCTTGTCGGGAAAGGTTCCCCAAATTCCTCCCTGTCTCAATGCGGGGGGTTGGATCTACGACCTATTCTACGACTGCCAAGAACCCACGCCCTTTTGCCGCTGGGGCGCGGCGCAGGGAGCTGCTGAAACCATCGATGGCTTAGGCATGTTGGTGGAACAGGCGGCGGAATCCTTTTTCCTCTGGCGGGGGGTGCGGCCCAGCACCAGGCCGGTGATCGCCGCCTTGCGCGATTCATGAATCCCATCGATCTGAGCATCTTCGCCAGCCGCCTCAATGCCATCTGCGAGGAAATGGGCGCAGCCCTGGGCAACGCGGCTTTTTCCCCAAACATTCGGGATCGCTTGGATTTTTCCTGCGCGCTCTTCGATGCGCGAGGGCAACTCTGTGCCCAGGCTGCCCACATCCCCGTGCATCTGGGCAGCATGGCTTTCGCCATGGGGGATCTGGTGGCGAGGATGGCCTGGCAGCCCGGGGATATGGTGATCCTCAACGATCCTTTCTTAGGGGGTACCCATCTGCCGGATGTCACCCTGATCGCGCCGGTCTTTTCCCATCATGATCTCCGGGGCTTTGTGGTCAATCGAGCCCATCATGCGGACATCGGGGCCCCTGTGCCGGGTTCCATGCCGGTTTCCCGCAGCTTGCAGGAAGAAGGACAGATCATCGCTCCCATGCACCTGATCCGCCGAGGCGAGCTCTGGGAAACTGGCCTGAACCGGATTCTGGAGAAGACCCGCAATCCCGCCGAGGTGCGGGGGGATCTCATGGCCCAGATCAGCGCTAATCGCATCGGGGTCAAGCGGCTTCAGGCCTTGATGGAGACCATGAACCCTACCGCCTATGAAGCGGGTTTGCAGGTCCTCAACGACTACGGGGAACGGCTGGCCCAAACTGCTCTCGATCGGCTGCCTACAGGTACCTATGAGGCCCTGGATTGGATGGAGGACGACGGGCAGGGCAACAAAGATCTGCCCATCCGCCTGCGGCTCACCCTTGCCGAGGGGCGCGCACGGTTGGATTTCTCCGGCACCGCGCCCCAGGTGCCGGGCAACATCAATTGCCCCCTGTCGGTGGTGGCGGCTGCCGTGTTCTATGTGTTCCGCTGTCTCATGCCTCCCCAGACCCCCGCTTGCGCAGGCAGCTTTCGCCCGCTGCAACTGGAGGTGCCCGCCGGTTGTCTGCTCAACGCCCGATTTCCCGCCGCCGTGGCGGCAGGCAATGTGGAGACCAGTTCCCGCGTGGTGGATGTGGTCATGAAGGCGTTGGCCCTTGCCCTGCCCCAGGGCATTCCGGCGGCGAGTCAGGGCACCATGAACAATCTCGCCCTGGGCAGCACCCAGCCGGGCGCCGCTTGGGATTATTACGAGACCATCGGCGGCGGCATGGGGGCAGGGCCCGCAAGGAATGGGCTCTCCGGTGTGCAAACCCATATGACCAACACCCGCAACACACCGGTGGAAATCTTGGAAAGCCGTTATCCCCTGCGCCTGGTGCGATATTGCCTGCGCCGAGGTTCCGGCGGTGCTGGGCTGCATCGGGGCGGCGATGGGCTGATCCGAGAATTTGAACTGCAAGCCCCTGCCCAAGTCAGTTTGCTGACGGAGCGGCGGACCCGCGGCCCCTGGGGATTGGCGGGGGGCGAGGCGGGCAAGCCCGGGCGCAATCTGCTGAACGGAAAGCCCCTGCCTGGGAAAACGACCCTGAATTTGCAGCCAGGGGACCGGCTGCGGATCGAAACCCCAGGGGGCGGGGGTTGGGGTAAGGCCGAATGAACGAGGACAAGCAGTTTTTAGACAAGGTTCTGGAAGCCACGATCCGCATCGCTGCCCTCGCGGTCCTCTCGGCCTGGTGCTTTTCCATCGCCAGACCTTTTCTCATTCCCCTGGTCTGGGGCTTGATCCTCGCCATCGGCACCTACCCAGCCTTTTGCACCTTGCGCGCCCGGTTCGGCGGACGGCGGGTGCTGCCCGCCGTACTGCTGGTCTTGCTCATGCTAGCGACCTTGATCCTGCCGGCGATGCTCCTCAGTGGGACCCTCATCGATACCTTGCACGCCCTCGCCCAGGGTTTTCGGGATGGTTCCATCGCCATCCCCCCCCCACCGGAAAGCATTCGATCCTGGCCTCTAGGGGGTAAAATGCTGTTTGAATTCTGGGATCAGGCGTCCAACAATCTGGAAGCGACCTTGGACAAGATCGCTCCAGAATTGCAGAGCTTAGGCACTTGGCTGCTGAGCACGGCCCTAGGTGTCGGTTTTTCCATCCTGCAATTCATCCTCGCCATCCTCATCGCAGGCGTTTTCCTCGTGCATGGGGAGGCTGGGACTCAGGTTGCCCAGGTCCTTGCGCGGCGGCTGATGGGAGATCGGGGGCTAGAGTTCGCACAGCTCGCGGAAGCTACGGTGCGCAGCGTGGCTCGAGGCATTCTCGGCGTGGCGCTCATTCAATCCGTGCTCATCGCCATCGGCTTTTTGGTCATGGAGATCCCGGGCGCGGGCTTCTGGGCGCTGCTATGCCTCATTCTCAGCGTCATCCAGATCGGGCCCTTGCCCGTGGTGATTCCCATTCTGTTCTATGTCTTCTCCACCAGTGACACGGGGCCGGCGGTGCTCTTCCTCCTGTGGAGCATCTTGACCGGTGCCATCGATAATGTGCTCAAGCCGATTCTGCTGGGTCGGGGGGTAGCGGTGCCCATGCCGGTGATCTTCATCGGGGCGATCGGGGGCTTTATCAGCGCCGGTATCCTCGGTCTGTTCGTGGGGGCAGTGGTCTTGGTGTTGGGCTACAAGCTCTTTCTCGTCTGGCTCTATCAGACTTCGGAAATTTCTTAGGACACTTATTTTTTCCCTGTCCAGTCAATCCCGAATGCCCTGGGCCCAGAGGACATGGCTTAGCTCAGTCAGTTCATCCACTCGCTTGGACGGCGGTGCGTCATTCGGTTCCTTCCACTCGTGAAAGGCAGTTAACCTATGGCTGTTCCCGAGGTTCCCTCCCAGATCCTCCGCATCGCCCTGCCGGTGGCCGTGCCCCGATGCTTCGATTACGGGGTGCCAGAGGGCTGGCGCGATTCGCTCCTGCCGGGGATGCGGGTGCAGGTTCCCTTCGGCACCAAGACGCGGGTGGGGCTGATCTTGGGGACCGGTGCAGGGAGCCCCTTGCCCCCGGATCGCATCAAGTCCATCCTTGGCCGGATCGACGACCAACCTATACTGCGGGCGCAAGATCTGGATTTCATCCGCTGGGCAGCGGATTACTATGGCTATCCCCTGGGACAAGCCCTGTTCAGCGCCTTGCCTCCCCCTTTTCGACAACCCAAACCCCTGCCGCCCTTGGATCTCCCGGGGTTCCGGCTCACCGATCTGGGCAAACAGGCGGATCCTGCTCAGTTGGGTCGGGCGAAGAAACAGCGGGAAATCCTGATCTACTTGCAGCGATCTCCCCAAGGGGTATCTAGGGCAGCCCTGCAGGCGGCGCTGGGTTCTTGCGACGCCAGTTTGCGAAACCTGAAGCAGCGGGGTTGGGTCGAATCCTGCCGGATTTCAGCCCCCTTCCCTGCCCGTCCGACCAAGGAGGCGCCCTTTTCCCTGCATCCCGATCAGCAGCGGGCTATCCAAGCCGTGCAGGCGAGTTTCGGCCGCTTTCAAGCTTTTCTGCTGGAAGGAGTTACGGGCAGCGGCAAGACCGAGGTCTATATTCGCCTCTTGATTTCCCTGATCGCCGCCGGCAAGCAAGCCTTGCTGCTGGTGCCAGAAATCGGCCTGACCCCCCAGTTGGAACGGCGGTTGACCGAGCGCATCGGCGGGCGCTTGGCGGTGCTGCACTCGGGATTGTCCTCGGGGGCGCGGCTGCGCGCCTGGCAACAGGCGGCGCGCGGGGAAGCAGATGTGGTGTTGGGCACACGCTCTGCCGTTTTCACTCCCCTGCCCCGTCTGGGCTTGATCCTGGTGGACGAAGAACAGGATCTTTCCTTTAAACAGCGGGAGGGCTTTCCCTATTCCGCCCGAGACCTGGCCGTGCTTCGCGCCCGGCGAACCGGCTGCCCCGTGGTCCTAGGCTCTGCAACCCCTGCCCTAGAGACCTTGCACAATGCGCAGCAAGGGCGCTACCGCTGGTTGCGCCTGCCTCGACGGGCGGGCAACGCGCAAATCCCTCCGATGCACCTGATCGACATTCGGAATCAACCCCTCTGCGGGGGGCTTTCTCCCGCACTGATCGAGGCAATGCGGCAGCAGTTCGCTCAGGGCGGCCAGGTACTCCTGTTGCTCAACCGACGGGGCTATGCGCCGGCGTTCTGCTGCCATCAGTGCGGTTGGATCCACACTTGCCCCCATTGTGGGGTCCAGCTGGTGGTGCATCGGTCCGATCATCGGCTTCGCTGTCACCATTGCAGCTTTTCTCAGCCCTTGCCCAAACGCTGTTCGAACTGCGGGGGCTTGGATCTGCGACCTTTGGGCCAGGGCACGGAACGCTTGGAAGAGAATCTCCGCGTCCTGTTTCCCGATCTGCCCATGGCGCGCGTGGATCGGGACAGCACCCAGCGGAAAGGGCACTTGCATCAGCTCTTGGCGGACGCCCGCGCGGGGCGCTATCCCTTGCTCCTGGGCACCCAGATGTTGGCGAAGGGGCACCATTTCCCCCAAGTCACTTTGGTGGGCATTCTGGGGGTGGATAACAGCTTGTACAGTCTGGATTTCCGGGCGCCGGAGCGCATGGCGCAGCTCATCCTTCAGATGGCAGGTCGGGCGGGCCGTGCCCAGCGCCCGGGTAAGGTGCTGCTGCAGACCCGTCATCCCGATCACCCCCTGTTGCAGATCTTGCAGCGAGGAAGTTATGCCGAGTTTGCGGAAAAGGCCTTGGCGGAGCGCAGGGAAGCGGGCTTGCCCCCCTACAGCTTCCAAGCCCTGCTGTCTGCGGAGGCTCGAAAGCCCGAGACTGCCCAAGCCTATTTAGAACAAGCGATGCAGCGCATGGAAAACCTGGATGCGGCAGGCATTCTCGTACTGGGTCCGGTGCCCGCCCCCAGAGAACGGCGCGCCGGTCGCTATCGCGCCCAATTATTGCTTCAGGCTCAGCACCGTCCGCAGTTGCAGGCATTTCTTCGGGCCTGGGTGCCTGCGCTCTATAGCATCCAGATGCGGGTGCGCTGGTCCTTGGATGTGGACCCGTTGGAGATGGATTGAAGGTTCAGCCGCCGCCGACCGCCTGGATGATCTCTACCCGATCTTCCGGGGAAAGCTGGTATTCCGCAAACTGGCTGCGGGGTACCAGTTCTTCATTGACTTCGATTGCTAAGCGGCGATTGCCGAGATCGAGTTGTTCGATCAAAGCAGCCAGGTCGATCCCTTCTGGGATCTCCTTCGGGGTACCGTTGAGAAGAATGCGCATCTTGCTGTCTTCCTGCCCCGATGGGGGGCTGGATGAGATCCGTTATTGGACCGGCTGAATGTGGTCCACGTCAATGGTGGTCGAACCAAAGTTCCGATCCACTTCCCCCCTGATCCGGACTTTTATCTCCGGTGTGATCGCGATCCCGCCGAAATCTTCTTGATCGATCTCGACCTCGATCTCGCCGGTGGCATCCTTGAAAACATAGTGCTCCGGTCTGAGTTCTCTGACGAGATAGCCCTCCAGGACGACGGGCAGATCATCCCCCGCCGCAGCGACGGCTTGTACCGTCGTCAAGTTTGGGGTTGTGCCTGGACCAACAAACTCTGCTGAAGCTGATGCGGAGAAAGCGAGTGCGAATAATAGCGCGGATAACCGATGCATCTTGGTTTCCTCTGTTTTAGGTAGCAGTTGGGCGGTTTTGCCGCCCCCCGCAGGGGGAGAATAGGGGGATCACTGGGCGACGAAAGCGGAGGATTGAGGCAGGCCCTTTTCATCCTTCCAGTTCTGCACAGCTTTGACGGTGCCATCGTCCGACCGGATGAAATCGATGCGATTGCGCAGCTCGGGCACACAGATATTCATCGGTCCGAATGCATAGCTGTGGGCATCCTCGGTGACGATCTTCAAAGCCCATTGGCAGATTTTGGGTTGTCCTTCCGGCGAGGAGAAGATCATGCCCATGGCAGCGGCCTTCCCGTTTTCCAGCACCCAACCCTTGGGATCCAATGACTTCCATTGGTCACAGAGGTATACCTCGCATTGCTCCCGAGGCTGGGCGAACGCATCGACGATGGGCACCCCCAGATAGTTCACGAACAACACCCCCTGATCCGTGGGCTTGATATCGGCGGTGGTCATCGGTGCGGCGACGCCGGTAGCTGTGCCCAGGCTGATCGCAGCGGCGAGGAACCGATGGAAAATCGCAGTCTTCATCAATCTCTCCAAAAGTGCTTGAACGGCGTGATCCACCCATGGTACAGCACTGTTCCCTCCCCTTCCCAGCGGTGGAGGTAGCATTGCCTTGTATTCATAATTCTATTCTCTCACAGAAGCTGTTTAGAAACGCGGTTCCCATGGACGAGAGAGCACATTCAGAACAAAGATATGATGAATTGCTCTGGGTGCTGGTGCGCGCTCGATTGGCCTCAGAAGCCTCAAAACAATACCTCCATGTGCTCTGGTGGTTCCTAGAACCCCTGCTCAGCCTCAGTGTGTTTTATCTGGTCTTCGGAGTGCTACTGCAGCGGGGTACCGCGAATTTTGTAGATTTTCTCCTGGTGGGGGTGGTGGCTTGGAACTGGTTCCAGCGCACCGTCTCCAATGCAACCCAGAGCATCAGTTCCGGCAAAGGATTGATGTTACAGGTCTATTTTCCCAAGATCCTGCTGCCGCTGGCCACCGTTCTGCAAGATCTGGTGAAGCAAGGCTTTGTTTTCTTCCTCTTGCTCTGCTATCTGCTGGGAGCGGGTTATCTCCAGATGAGCTGGTTGGCCTTTCCCCTGGTCGTCCTGCTGCAACTGATCTTGGTGACAGGCGTTGCGGGGGTAGTAGCCGCTTTGGTGCCCTTTCTGCCGGATCTGCGCTTTGTGGTCGCCACCGGCCTGCAACTGCTTCTGTTCGGCTCCGGCGTGTTCTACCAGCTGAGCGCAATTCCCGAAGCCCTGCAGAGCCTCTTTCTCGCTAACCCCGTCGCAACCCTCCTCCATCTGTACCGAGAAATCTTGCTGTATGGCAATTTGCCCGCTCTGGGAAAAATGGCCGTGCTGGCGAGCTATGGCGCTTTTTTCTGTGCTCTCGCCTATTTCCTGCTCCGTCGGTTCGACGCCCTCTATCCTCGGGTGCTGACAGAATGAGTGTGCCCCTGATCGAGCTGCAAAGGGTGGGCGTGCGCTACCGTTCTCGGCGCGCGTTCTTTCGGCATCGCTATTTCGAGGCATTGCGAGCCGTTTCCTTCCGCCTCTACCCAGGCGACTCCCTGGGGGTGCTGGGGCGCAATGGAGTGGGCAAGAGCACCTTGCTCCGTGTCATCGCGGGCATCATTCAGCCGGATCGGGGACGGCTCATCAACCGAGGGGCACGCACCTCTCTGCTGGCGTTACAAGCCGGCTTCGATCCCCAGCTCAGCGGCTGGACCAATGCCCTGCTGAGCGGCATGTTGCTGGGGTTTTCCCGCCGTCAGGTCTTGGATCGCATGGAGGCGATCATCGCCTTTTCTGAACTGGGCGATTGGATCCACGAGCCCATGAAGACCTATTCCACCGGCATGCGGGCTCGGTTGGGCTTTTCCGTAGCCATTCAGATGCAGCCGGATGTGCTCCTGATCGATGAGGTGCTGGGGGTGGGGGACCTGGAATTTCAGAAGAAATCCGCCCAGGCCCTGCGGGAAAAGATTCGGTCCGACCAGACCGTCATCTTGGTTTCCCACAATCCCCAGCAGGTGCGAAAGTTGTGCAATCGAGCGGTTTGGATCGAACAAGGGGTGAGTCGTCTGGAGGGGGAGGTGGGCCCGGTCATCGAAGCCTATCGGGCCTTCCTCACCGATCATCAGGGAAAATCGTTCTGAGAAACTTCCCGCAGCAGCACCACCGCGAGGGCAGCGATGCCCTCTTTCCGGCCGGTGAAGCCCATGCCCTCGGTGGTCGTGGCCTTGAGATTGACCCGATTCGGCGGGCAGCTCAGATCCTGGGCGAGGATTGACCGCATCGCCTCGAAATAGGGGGAAAGCTTGGGCTTCTGGGCGATGATCGTGAGATCTGCATTCTGTACCCGAAGTTTACGCGCCCGCAGCTTCTCCATCGTCTGGCGCAGCAGAACGCGGCTGTCGATGTGCCGGTATCGGGCGTCGCTGTCCGGAAAATGCCTGCCGATGTCCCCCAGGGTAGCCGCGCCCAACAGAGCATCGCAGAGGGCATGGATGACCACATCCCCATCGGAATGGGCCCGTAAGCCCGGTTCATCGGGAATCCGCACGCCGCCGAGCACCAAGGGGCGATCCGGCGCAAAACGGTGGGCATCCATCCCCTGTCCGATCAAGAACATCGCCCTTGCCCCTGTAGATAGAGCTTTGCAAGCGCCAGATCTTCCGGTCTGGTGATCTTGATGTTATCCCCGTGCCCTTCCACCAGCAGGGGCTGCTTCCCGCACCATTCCAACGCGCTGGCTTCGTCGGTGACCAGCTCGCCCGCCGCCAGGGCTGCTTGCAGGCAGCGATGTAGAATGCCCAAGCGGAACATCTGGGGGGTGTAGGCGTGCCAGAGCCTTTCCCGAGGGACGGTGTGCAAGACTCGCTGCGTATCGTCCGCAAGCTTCATAGTGTCTTGCACAGGCTTGCCCAACAGCCCGCCCAGGGGATGGCCTGCCAATCGGTCGACCAATTGATCCAGATCTTCCCGCCGTAAGCAGGGGCGGGCTGCGTCATGGACCAGTACCCAATCTTCCGCTCGTGCCCAGGAGATGAGGTGATTCAATCCGTTGAGCACGGAATAACAGCGCTCCTTTCCCCCCGCTACCCGCATGATGGATTTGTGCCGTGCGGAGGGCACTTGATCCCAATGGGCATCTTCGGGATGCAGGACCACCAGAATGCCCGTGATACGGGGATGGTTCAGAAAGAGGCGCAAGCTGTACTCGATCACCGGCAAGCCCGCCAGATCCAAATATTGCTTGGGCAAGTTGGCCCCCATGCGACGACCGATCCCCGCAGCGGGAATCACCACCCAGTGATCGGAAGGATCAGTGCGCACCCCGCGCCTCGCCGGTCCTCGGGGATTCGAGCACCTGAATGAAGAGCTCTCCCTCTTGAATCATGCCGAGTTCACTGCGGGCCCGTTCTTCCAAGGCTTCCTGCCCTGCCCGCAGATCTTCCACTGCAGCTTGCAGCGTCCGATTGCGCGCGGTGAAGCGTTGAATGGCGGCCTGTTGGTGCTGGATCTCGTGCCGGAGGGATTGCAGCTCTGCCAGACTTCCTTCCCCCATCCAGAGCCGGACTTGCAGCCCAATCAGCAGACCGAGCAGGACCAGCGCCAGCCAACGCATGGCTCACAACCAGGGAAAGGCGGAGCGGCCGGCGAACACCGCTTCTTCTCCCAAGCTTTCCTCGATACGCATCAATTGGTTGTACTTGGCGATGCGGTCCGATCGGGACAAGGACCCCGTTTTGATCTGGCCGGTGGCCGTGGCCACTGCGAGATCTGCGATGGTGGTATCCTCGGTTTCTCCCGAACGATGGGAAATCACTGCTGCATAGCCCGCCTCCTTGGCCGTCTGAATGGCCTCTCGGGTCTCGGTCAAGGTGCCGATCTGATTGACCTTGATGAGGATGGCATTGCCGATGCCCTGTTCGATGCCCTGGCGGAGAATGGCCGGATTGGTGACGAAGATATCATCGCCCACCAGTTGCACCCGACCGTTGAGCCGATCGGTCAGGCGCTTCCAGCCCGTCCAATCCTGCTCTGCCAGACCGTCTTCGATGGAAAGGATAGGATACTGCCGGCACCAATCTTCGTAGAGATCGATCATGCCGTCCGCGTCCAGGGTCCGTCCCTCTCCCTTCAGCCGGTAGAGACCACCTTCATAAAATTCTGAACTGGCGGGGTCCAGAGCGATATAGACATCAGAGCCCGCCTGATAGCCCGCGCGTCCGATGGCCTCCAAAATGACTTCGATAGCCGCCTCGTTGGAAGCGAGATCTGGCGCGAACCCGCCCTCATCCCCTACGGTGGTGGAAAGCCCGCGTTCTCTGAGCACTTTGGCGAGCTGATGGAAGATCTCCGCCCCGTAGCGCACTGCTTCCGAGAAGCTCGGCGCACCCACGGGTTGAATCATGAACTCCTGGAAATCTACCCGATTGTCCGCATGCTTCCCCCCGTTGATGATGTTCATCATGGGCACCGGCAGGCGCAATTCTCCTTCGCTGAGATAGCGATAAAGGGGAAGTCCTTGATCCTGGGCGGCAGCGTGGGCGGCGGCCATGGAAACTCCTAAGATCGCATTGGCCCCGAGCCGACCTTTGTTCTCCGTGCCATCTGTTTCGATCAAGCGCCGGTCGATGGCTGCTTGGTCTTCCACCGCCATGCCGAGCACCGCTTCCCGCAGTTCCTTGCGCACATGTTCCACCGCCTGAAGCACCCCCTTGCCCCCGTAGCGCTTCGGATCCTGATCCCGCAGTTCCAAAGCTTCTCGGGAACCGGTGGAAGCGCCGGACGGCACCGCCGCCCGTCCCAAGCTGCCCTGTTCCGTGAGAACCTCCGCTTCCACCGTGGGATTGCCCCGAGAATCTAGGATCTCTCGGGCGCGCACATCGACGATCTTAGACATAGAAAGCTTCCTCAGGGGACTGGCCCCTCATGAAATTTAGGAACATGGTTTGATTTCTAGAAAGCCCTGTGCTTTGACGAGCTGATCCAAGGCCATCAGGTTTTCCAGTAAAGCGCCCATCTCTTGCAGGGGCCAGGAATTCGGCCCATCGCTCTTGGCATTGTCCGGATCCGGATGAGTTTCCAGAAAGAGGCCGGAAATGCCTGCAGCCACCGCTGCCCGCGCTAACAGGGGCACATAGACGCGTTCCCCGCCGGAGCGATCCCCCTGTCCGCCGGGTAGCTGCACCGAATGGGTGGCATCGAAGACCACCGGACAGCCGGTTTCCCGCAGGACGTGCAGGGCGCGCATGTCGGAGATCAGATGGTTATAGCCGAAGCTTACACCGCGTTCACAGACGAGAAGCTGTTGATTGCCCGTGGCCCGGGCCTTTTCCACCACGAGTTTCATCTCCCAGGGCGCGAGAAACTGTCCTTTCTTGAGATGGACGGGCAGCCCTTGGCGCGCCACCCGCTGGATGAAATCGGTCTGGCGGCAGAGAAAAGCAGGCGTCTGCAGCACGTCCACCACGCTGGCCACTTCTTCTAAAGGTGTGTTCTCGTGGACATCGGTGAGTACCGGTACCCCGATTTCCCGCCGCACGCCTTCCAAGATCGCCAATCCCTGCTCCATGCCCAAACCGCGGAAGCTGGAAAGGGAAGAACGATTCGCCTTGTCGAAGGAAGCCTTGAAGATGTACAGCATCCCCAGGCGCTCGGCCAGGGCTTTGAGGGTGCCCGCCACCTCTTCCGCTAGGGCTCGGCTCTCTAGTACGCAGGGCCCCGCGATGAGAAAGAGGGGCTGTTGCAGTCCTACCGCTCGCCCGAGCAACTGCATTAGTCTGTCTTTCCTCTGGTCTGATGGCGATGATTCAGCGCTGCTTGAACGAATCCTGAGAACAGGGGATGGCCATCTCTGGGGGTGGAGGTGAATTCCGGATGGAACTGGCAGCCGATGAACCAAGGATGTTCGGGGATCTCCACGATTTCCACCAGCCTTCCATCCAGGGACCAGCCGGAGAAGCGCAAACCCGCCTGTTGCAAGGGTTCCAGATAGCGATTGTTGAACTCATAGCGGTGCCGATGGCGTTCTCGGATCCGTTCTTTGCCATAGATCCGATGGGCTAAGCTGCCCGGTGCCAAACGGCAATATTGCCCCCCTAGGCGCATGGTACCGCCGAGATCGCTGTTTTGGTCTCGGATTTCGACTGCTCCGCTGTCCGTCTGCCATTCCGTGATCAGGGCGATGACGGGATGAGGGGTCTCGGGATCCAACTCCGTGCTGTGCGCCTCGGTTAGGCCCGCCACTCGGCGGGCATACTCGATGACCGCTACCTGCATCCCCAAACAAATGCCCAGATAAGGAACGCCCTGCTCCCGCGCCCAGCCCGCCGCCAGAATCTTTCCTTCTACACCCCGTTCTCCGAAGCCACCGGGCACGAGCACAGCATCCACATCTCCCAGACAACAGGCCGTGCCTTCCGATTCGATGCGTTCGGAGTCCACATAGAGGATCTGGACTCGGGTGCGGGTTTTTGCCCCCGCATGACCCAAGGCTTCCGAAAGGGATTTATAGGCCTCGGTCAAGTGCATGTACTTGCCCACCATGGCGATGCGAACTTCCGCCTGGGGGTGGTCGAAGCCATCCAGCACTTGCCGCCATTCCGACAGATCCGCCGGAGGCACCCGCAACCCCAGCCGTTTCACCACCAGTTCATCCAAGCCTTGAGCGTGGAGCAGGAGGGGAATGCGATAGATGTTGTCCGCATCCACGGCGGAGATCACCGCTGCTTCGGGCACATTGGTGAACAGGGCGATTTTCCGGCGCTCGTCCTCAGGAATATTCCGTTCGGCGCGGCAGAGTAAAATATCGGGCTGGATGCCGATGGAGCGCAGTTCCTTGACAGAATGTTGGGTGGGTTTGGTCTTGATCTCGCCGGCGGTGGGAATGTAGGGCACCAGAGTCAGATGCAAGAAGAGGGCATTTTCATGGCCTTCTTCCACGCCCATTTGGCGGATAGCTTCGAGAAAGGGCAAGGATTCAATATCTCCCACCGTGCCACCGATCTCCACCATGGCGATATCTGCATCTCCAGCCCCCAGGCGGATGCTCGCCTTGATTTCATCGGTGATATGGGGGATCACTTGCACCGTGGCACCGAGATAATCCCCCCGCCGCTCCTTGCGGATGACGCTGTCGTAGATCTGGCCCGTGGTGAAGTTGTTATTGCGCCCCATGCGCGTCCGCAGGTAGCGTTCATAATGTCCGAGATCCAGATCCGTTTCCGCTCCATCGTCCGTCACATACACTTCCCCATGCTGGAAGGGGCTCATGGTGCCCGGGTCCACATTGATATAGGGGTCCAGCTTAATCATGGTGATGTTCAGACCTCGGCTTTCCAGCAGAGCGCCCAGGGAAGCGGAGGCGATGCCTTTGCCTAAGGACGATACTACACCGCCTGTGATGAAGACATACTTACTCATGGATTCCGGGGGATCGGGACGAAGGATGCCTACAAAAGCTAAGCAGGGTACCAGATCCTTTGGTATATCTCAATGTGATTGACAGCTCCCGAAAGGGGGGGTAGGCTCTGGAAACATACCGGTGGACAGCGATAACTGCCGGTAGGTGAGAGGCCCGCCGAGAGGGGGCCCATAATAATGAGCGATCGATCCCCGATCAAACACTCAAAGGAGCGTGATGATGCGTAAGGTTACCAAGATTCTGGGAGTCGTCGGCATCGCGGCGGCGGCTTCCTTTTCCATGACTTCTGCTCAAGCCTGGTGGGGTGGTCCCTGGGGGGGTCCCTGGGGGGGCTGGCCGGGTTATGGCTGGGGCGGCAACGATTGGTGGGACGACTTTTTCGGCGATGGCTGGGGCGATTTCAACCTGAATATGTCCGGCGGCGGTCGTGGTTGGGGTCGCGGCTATAACCGCTATCGGGATTGGTACGGCTACGGGCCCTATTGGTGGGGTGGTCCCTGGGGTTATCCCGGCTGGTACGGCGTGCCCGCAGTGCCCTATGCAGCACCTGCCGTGCCCGCAGCGCCCGCCGCTGAAACCAAGTAAAAGGCTAGAGTACTTGCTCACCACGAACCGCGCTTCGGCGCGGTTTTTTTATGGGCCTATTCCAATCCCTTGATCGGGATCAAGGGAAAGCGCAAAATGAGTACCTGATTTTCCCTGGAGCCTCGGGCATTGAGAGCACGCAAGGTCATCTCCTTCGATACTATCCGGGTTGCCTGTAAGAACTGCACCTTGGCAGCGCTCTGTTTGCCTAGAGGTTTGACCCCCGAGGATGTGGAACAGCTTGACGGCATCGTCAAACGCAGCAAACCCCTGCATCGGGGTGACTCTCTGTTCTGCCAAGGAGATCCTTTCCGTTCCCTGTTCGTGGTTAAAACCGGTTCCATCAAGACCTATGCGACCGGTCCGGAAGGGGGGGAGCAGGTGCTGGGTTTTCACTTACCTGGCGAGCTCATCGGGCTGGATGCCATCGAAAAAGGGGTCCACGCTTGCTCCGCCACAGTGCTGGAAACTTCCGCGATCTGTGAAATTCCCTTTGCCCAGCTGGAATCTTTAAGCAATCGCATACCCTCGTTGCAACATCAGCTCTATCGATTGCTCAGCAAGGAGATCGGGCAAGATGCGGAGATGCTCTTGCTCCTCGGTAAGAAGAGTGCGGAGGAACGGTTAGCGGGTTTCCTCGTAAGTCTGTCCCGGCGGCTGCGGCAACGAGGGCTCAGCGCCACGGATTTCTATCTCAGCATGTCGCGCCATGAGATCGCGAGCTATCTGGGCTTAGCGGTGGAGACGGTCAGCCGTGTCTTCTCCCGATTTCATGAAGAAGGGTTTCTAGAAGTAGAGCGAAAGCACATTCAGTTGCGTGATTTAACCGCGCTGGAATCTATCGTCGCCAAAGCGATGATGGACCATCACCCGGGTTCTAAACCGGCACAGCCTTGAAGAGAGAGGAGGAGCTATCATGGTCTATACCAAGAAAAGCCCTGCCCTGCTGGTGATCGGGATCTTGTTCCTCGTCATCGGCTTGACCACCCAGTTTGGGATGCAGGACGGACTCATCCAGTACTTACATCTGAAAAAATATGTGGGGGAGATGATCGGCATTTCCCTCACCGCAGGTGTCATCGGCATCGCAGTGGGGCTGTGGCACCTGTTCGGCACTCATCGGGAAGGCCATCTGGACTATTACCTTTCCACTGTGGCGGGTGCCCTGTTCATCCTCATCATCGCTTTGGTGGTCCGCTGGTACTTGGCTCCCTTCGTGGCGGTCCTGAGCAAGAGCATGGGGCCGGTGATGGGAGCGAAGTATCTCCATCAGGTATTGGGGCTCAACTATGTGGTGTTGGGCATCCTCGCCGGCATCATCACCGTCAATGTGTTTAAGATTCCCGACTGGGCGGAGAACGGCATCCGCCTCTCCCGTCTGGGTTTGAAAACCGGGGTCATTCTCCTAGGTACCCTCTACAGCCTGGCGGAACTCTCTCAGCTGGGTCGCTTATCGGTGGTGCTCATCGGCTTTTTCGTCCTCGGTTCCGTGGGCTTGGTGCTTTGGATGGCGCGCCGCCGGAATGTGCCTAACTCGATGGGCGGTGTGTTGTCCGCCGGCATGGGGGTGTGCGGAGTCTCCGCCACCGTGGCCGCTGCACCTGTGGTACAAGCGAAATCCGTGGAAATCGCCTACACCATCGGCACCATCCTGCTCTGGGGGGTAGGCTGCATGTTCCTGTTCCCGGTGATCGGTCAGATCTTGGAACTCGGCTATGTGCAGTTCGGCGCTTGGGCCGGTACGGGCATCCTTAATTCCGCCCAGGTAGCCGGCGCTGCCCTCGCCTATCAGCCCGATGGCATCGAGACCTTGAAGGTTGCGGAGATCTTCAACATCACGCGAGTGCTTTTCCTGCCCATCATCGTCCTGTGGCTGGCGGTCTGGTATGTACGTCGGGAAGAAGGAGCGGAAGCCGTGAATGTGGGTACGGTGGTCTTTGAAAAGTTCCCCATGTTCGTCATTGGCTTCATCCTCATGTTCGCCCTTTCTTCTACCGGCATCTTTGCGCCTGCCAATCATTACAAGGGCAAATACTTCGACAACAACATCCCCGAAAGCAAGCTGCTGACCGCTGAAGAAGTGAACCGATTGCAATCCGAGTTCCACAAGGTACAGCGCCAGGACCGGCGGGAGGCCCTACAACGGTTGATCGAAAACCGGAAAGTCATGAGCATTGATGACGATGCCACTTTGCGGGGCTTGGTCAATGCTAAGATCCTTTCCAAAGAGGCAAATCAGCTCCTCAAGAAAGCTCATAAGGCAGTGCGCCACACGGCGAAGAAGATCAAGAAATTCCGCCAGTGGATCACTCTGTTGTTCGCTTTCGGACTCACAGGTTTGGGGATGCAGATCACCATGGCTTCCATCAAGCAGGCGGGGGGACAGCCCCTGATCATCGGCGGTGTGGTGGGCACTGCAAAGGCGGTCTTGTCCCTGATCGTGATCTTGCTGTTCGTCCATGAAACCATCTAGGAGGTAGCTGCCATGACTGACAAAAAGAGCCAGGACATCGATCTCCAGGAGGAGGCTGGCGCAAAGTTCCATCGGGGTTCCGCCCTCTCCATCTTCGCCAGCGACCGACAGGAAGACTTCGTCGCCTTGTTGCTGGCCATGCTCATCGCCCTAGGCGTGTACTTCTTCGTTTGACCCTGTCCCCTCGGCGCAACCTGCGCCGAGGTCTTCCCCATGTATCGACGAATCCTCTGTGCCAGCCACGGCACCCCGGGCGCCCAGGCGGCGGAAGACCAGGCTTTGCACCTCTGTGAAGCCGATGGGCTGCTCTATCATCTCTTTGTGGTGCCGGACTTCTGGAAGAGCATGATGGGAGACGATTGGCTCAACAACGGAGTTACGCGGGATCGCTATGGTCGCTATTTGGAAAACCAGCTCAGCGAGGAGGCCGCCCAGGTGGTTGAGAGTTTGAAAGCGCGGGCGGAAGCGCGAAACCTGCGCTTCCGGTCTGAAATCAAGCTGGGCAAGCCTGCAGATTGCCTGCTGGCTGCCAGCCGTCGAGAACCCTTTGATCTGGTGGTGATGGGTGCGCCTCGACCCAAGGGCGTTCCTGGTCTGCGCGCTCGCATGGTCCTGAACGACCTGATCCCCCGATTAACCGTTCCCCTGCTCATCGTGCCGCATCCCGCATCATGAGTGAGCCATCGGATCGGGATGTCGCCTGGGTGGCCCTCGAAACCCCCCTATCCCCTCAAGCCCTCGCTCCCTTCTTAGCAGACCCCGAAACCCTCTATCGCATCAATTCCTTGTTGGAGATTCAAGCCTGGGAACATTTGTCTTCGGATCAAGTGCGGCTGCAGGCCCGCAATCTGAGCAATGGGCAATGCTGGGACACGCAGTTGCGGTTTTTCCCCAAATCGGATGGGTTGGTGGTGCACTATGCGGGATTGCTCAAACAGCGCACGGAATTTCGGATCGAACCCAGAGCTGCGGGGGGTAGTCTGCTTCGCATCACCGATGATTACTCCGGCATTCCGGAGACGGAACGGAAAGCCCGCCTGGAGGAAGTGGACCGCAGTTTGCCCCAGTGGGGGCGGGATCTCTACGCATTCTTTCGGGCCTGGCATCGCTGGCACTGGTTTCCCCCCTGGCGCTGGTTTATGCGGCGGGTCTGGCTGCCCATGAAGCCACTGGCCCGTCGAATCACCCGCTGGATTCTCTGGATCGCGCTGGCGGAGTTCCTGATCTTCCTCTTGGTGTTCGCTATTTTCGTCCATGAACGCCAAGCCTAATGCTCCAACCGAAGCGGTGCGCCTGCAGAAAGCCCTGGCGGATGCGGGGCTGGGCTCCCGTCGGGAAATCGAAGGCTGGATTCGATCGGGTCGCCTACGAGTCAACGGACAGCCGGCCCAGCTGGGTCAGCGGGTGCGGCCGGAAGATCGCGTTCAGCTGGACGGCCACCCCCTGCGCTGGCGCTCCGATCCCCGGAGAGAAAGGCGCGTTCTCCTCTACAACAAGCCGGAAGGGGAGTTGGTGAGCCGAAGAGATCCCCAGGGCAGGCCGACAGTGTTCGACCGCCTGCCCCCGCTGAAGCGGGGGCGTTGGATCGCCATCGGCCGATTAGACCTCAATACCTCGGGCTTGCTGCTCTTCACGAATGATGGGGAACTGGCCAACCGGCTGATGCATCCGAGCCGACAGATCGAACGGGAATATGCGGTGCGGGTGCAGGGCTTGGTTTCCGAAGCCCATCTGCGCCAGCTGACTCATGGAGTCCAGTTAGAAGACGGCCCGGCCCGCTTTGAGGAAATCGTGGATGCGGGCGGGCGAGGACAGAACCATTGGTATCATCTGGTGCTCTGCGAAGGACGCAATCGGGAGGTGCGGCGGCTCTGGGCAGCGGTGGGCCTGCGAGTCAGCCGGTTGAAGCGGGTGCGCTACGGGCCGATTCTACTGGATGCCCGCACCCCTCGGGGCCGCTGGCGGGAATTGACGGAAGCGGAACAGCAAGCCTTGTATCAGCTCGTCGACTCACCGATTGGTTCCACAGAGACCACGAGAAAGCCCTCCCCCCGCACCTGCCAGCGGATTTCCAGATCGAAGAGCCGCAACCCAAACCGATCCCGCGCGGGCCGGCGATCCAGATAGGCGGGCCGGGGATCCTGGGCTAGCACCTGCTGAATCAGCCTGCGGAGCTGCCGCTTCCCGTCGGGATCCTGCCGTCGCACCTGGAGTTCCGCCACCTCGCTGAATGTTACCGGTCGTTCCCGTGGCGCCGTGCTCGCGAACCCGGCCCGCGCCTGAGGATGGGCATCCGCATAAGGAATATAGGGTTTGATGTCCAGCACGGGGGTGCCGTCTAGCAGATCCACACCGCCGAGTCGGAGTACCATAGCACTTCCCTGGCGCTCGATGCCCAGCAATTCCACCGCAGAAAGGCCGATGGGATTGGGTCGGAAGGGAGCGCGGCTGGCGAAGACCCCCACCCGCCGGTTTCCCCCCAAGCGGGGCGGTCGGACCTTGGGTTGCCATCCTGCGCCCAGATGGGCATGGAAGAGAAAGAGCAGCCAGAGATGGCTGAAATCTGCCAACCCATCGACCGTTTCTTGGGAGAAGGACGGTGAGAGCACCAGAGTCGCGGGGACGGCATTGACCAGCCCCGCCTGGCGAGGAATGCCGAACTTCTCCTTATAGCAAGACCGAATGAACCCGATGGGGGCGCAGTGAATCGCTTGCACTGTCATCGGCTAGGGATTCCCCAGCTGGAAATAGGCGGTGGCATCGCCCGACTCGCCAAAACCCAAGCCGAAGAAGACTGGCCCGAGCCAGGTATCCGCGCCCAGAAAGAGACTGCTGCCGAAGCGAGTCTTGCCTTCCGACAAAAAATCCACTGTATCCCGAAGTGTGCCCAGCTCCAGGGAAGCACCGGCATAGATCCCTCGACCTAGGGGGGGGGTGAGATCGGCAATCTTTTGATAGTAGACCAAGGCCCCGAACGCCATGCGATTGCCGCGGAACTGATCCCGGGAATAGCCGGACAGGTTGAAGAATCCACCCAGGGGAAACTGATCGTAATAGGGCATGTATTCGCCGAAACTGCTGCCCAATCGCAATCGACCTAGGATCGTGTGCTTGCCAAGGCGCTTGGCCCCCATCCAATGGAGAAACAAGCGGTTGTAGTGCGCATCAGCGCCGAAGGCGGACTGGGGAGAAAAGAAATCCGCTGCCAAGCGCATCCCCTCTCGAGGAATATAGCGATCATCCAGAGTATCCCAGAGGAAATGGGCGCGGAATCCAGACAGCTGATCGCTCCGATTGCCCAAGGAGGGCATCCCCGTATCCAAGTCCGTGCTCACCTTCTGGAACAGGGGACCCAAGCGGATCTCCGCCCGCTCATCGAACAGCGTGCTCCCGACATCCAACCCAAATCGCGTGCGGGCGATATCGTAGCGGGCGATTCGCTGGGGACCAGCGAAGACGCTCAACGTCCGGTCTGAGAACTGGAAATAGGGCGAGACGAAGAAAGGAGGATCCAGACTCAGGGGTTGATAGAACTCCGTGTAGAAGTCCAGTTCATTCCCGAGCTGGGCAGACGTGAGCCATTCCCCTCCCAAGCGGTTGAGCCAAGTGCGCTGGTAAGTGCTGCGCAGTCCGAAGCGGTTGTCCCCGCTGAAATCGCTGTGAAAGCCGAGTCCAAAGCTGAGATATCCAGGCCCCCAGGGTTTTTCCTGGGCATCGAGGATGAGGGTCCCTTCGTGTTTGCCCGAGGACTCGATTCGGTAGTTGATGCGCTGAAAATCCCCCCGACCATAGAGCCGTTGAATATCTCGATGCAGTTGTTCGGTGTCTAAGGGTTTTCCCGCCTGATGAGCGATCAGGGGTTGGAAGATCTTCGGGTTCACCCGCTGGGAACCCTTCACCCGAGCCTGCTGAATGCGGAGATTTTCCGTCGGCGATTTAGAAAGCGAGGCTTTCCAAGCGGCATAGGCGGCGGGGCTGAGGCTCAGATGGGCCAAACGGGGGGCAGCTTCTCGGACTGCGGCCTCCCCGATGGCGATAGCCTTGGCGGCGTTCTTAAAATCCGAGGCGCTGAAATCCCCCAATTCTGGTTCGATGAGGATATCCCCAGGCCGCAGTTGCTGGAGAGAACGTTGCACATTCTGTTCTGTGAGAATGGCGATCATCTGCTCCATGACGCCCAGCACATTTTGGATCTTTTCCCGAGGCAGATAGGAACTGCCCAGGTTGATGGCGATGATGAGATCGACCCCCATGCGGCGGGCGATATCCACCGGCAGATTGCGGACCAACCCCCCATCTACATAGAGGTGATCGTCGATCTCCACGGGGGCGAAGACGCCGGGCACGGACATGCTCGCCCGCATGACCTCCGGCAGGGCACCCCGAGAAAAGACCTTCAGAGAACCATCTTCCAGATCCGTGGCCACTGCCCGGAAGGGAATGGGCAAGCGGTCGAAATCCGTATTCAGTTCGCCGCCTTCCACGAGGTCGCTGAGGAAAAGCTCGATCTTCTGGCCGACGAGAACCCCGCTGGGCAGAGAGAAATTCCAGTCCTGCTGCATACCGATGGTGAAATCCCAAGCGGGTTGTCCCACCGGATCCTTCCGACGCATGGGCCAATTCGCGCGGGGGGGATCATCCACGAAGAGATCGTCCCAATCCGCCGCTTGCAGCACCTTTTCCAAGCGTTTCACAGGCACCCCGCTGGCGTAGGCGCCCCCCACCAAAGCTCCCATGCTAGTGCCTGCGATGGCCGCGATGGGGATGCGCATTTCTTCCAGCACCTTGAGCACCCCCACATGGGCAGCTCCCCGCGCGCCGCCGCCGCTGAGCACCAAGCCGATGCGGGGATAGGACGCTTCTTGCGCCCGCGATCCCAGAGGACCGACCAACAGCAGAAAGAGCACAAACATCCAGCGCATGGGATTTCCTGAATCGAGGAGATGGAAAAGAACACCATGCTAAACTTGCAAAATTTTTGATTCAATCGACTCTGGGTCGAATCGCTTGAGGAGGAAACCATGCCGTGGGAAATTGTGATCGGACTGGAGATCCACGCCCAGCTCGCCACCCAATCTAAGATCTTTTCCGGCGCTTCCACCGCCTTCGGTGCCCCACCGAACACCCAGGCTTGCGCGGTGGATCTAGGATTGCCCGGGGTGCTGCCCGTGCTCAACGAACAGGCGGTGCGCTGCGCCATCCGCTTCGGGCGCGCCATCCAGGCAGAGATCGCTCCTCGCTCCATCTTCGCCCGCAAGAATTACTTCTATCCCGATCTGCCCAAGGGCTATCAGATCAGCCAGTACGAACTGCCCATCGTGGGCAAGGGACAGGTGCACATTCTGTTGGCGGATGGTACCCGAAAGCGGATTGGCATCACCCGAGCCCATCTGGAAGAGGATGCGGGCAAATCCCTGCACGAAGATTTTCACGGTTACACGGGCATCGATCTCAATCGGGCAGGCACGCCCTTGTTAGAGATCGTTTCCGAACCGGATCTGCGTTCCCCGGAAGAGGCGGTGGCCTATGCCCGCAAGATCCATCAGATTGTGCGCTGGATCGGCATCAGCGACGGCAACATGCAGGAAGGTTCCTTCCGAATGGATGCCAATGTTTCCGTGCGCCCCCAAGGTGCGGAAACCTTCGGCACCCGCACCGAGATCAAAAACCTCAACTCCTTCCGGTTCCTCGAACGGGCCCTTCGCTTCGAAGTGGATCGCCAAATCGACGTGCTGGAACGGGGCGGTCAGGTCGTTCAGGAAACCCGCCTCTATGATGTGGATCGGGATCAGACCCGCCCCATGCGCACCAAGGAAGAGGCCAACGACTACCGCTATTTCCCCGATCCCGACCTTTTGCCCTTGGTCTTGGAGGAAGAACAGATCGCTCGGGCCACTGCAGATCTACCGGAACTGCCGGATGTGAAGGCAGCGCGGTTCCGCGATCAATACGGGCTTTCCGATTATGATGCCAATCTGCTCACCAGCAGCTTGGCCATGGCGGACTATTTCGAAGCCGTCGCCCAAGCCTGTGACAATCCTAAGCTGGCGGCCAACTGGCTGCTGGGGGAAGTTTCCGCCGCCCTGAACAAGGCAGATCTGGACCTGGAACAGGCGCCGATCTCAGCGGAACAGCTAGCGGGTCTATTGCAGCGCATCGAAGACGGGACCATTTCTAACAAGATCGCCAAACAGGTGTTCGAAGCCCTCTGGCGAGGAGAAGGGCCCACGGCGGATGCTATCATCGAAGCCCAGGGACTCAAGCAGATCACGGACCGCGACGCCATCAGCGCGTTGGTCGATGCGGTGATCGCCCAGCATCCCGCCCAAGTGGCCCAGTACCGAGCGGGCAAAGAAAAGGTGCTGGGTTTCCTCGTGGGCCAGGTGATGAAGGCGAGCCGAGGCAAAGCTAACCCCCAGCAGGTGAACGCCCTGTTGCGGGAGAAACTCAAGGCCTGAGCCATCCCCCAGATGGGGGATAGGGCGATCTCGGCGTCTCTGGATCTCGGCGTCTCTGGCGGAAGCTCCAGAGACCAGAGGCTACCAGCACGAGCATCAAGATCGCTGCCAGGTCGCTGAGCAACCATCCATAGCGGCCGAACAGCCGACCGCTGTGCAGATCGAGCAGGACCCGTTCCCAAGTGGGGCCTAAACCCTGATGACGTTCGCTCAGTTCCTCAGCGAGTTCGACGGGCAGGGCTTGCAAACGGCTCCAAACGGCGTTGCCTGCGTAGGACTGCCAGCCCATCAGGTTCTCATCTGCGATCCGATCGCCAGAAGCGCCGCGCACCACCGCTTGACCCGCTGGGGTGATACCGATCTTTTCCAGGGGTTGCATGGGCGCTTCGAACTGTTCCACCAGGGTTCCATCCGGTAGAAAAAGCCGCAATTGCTCTGTTGTGGCCGCTAGGATCATCCCTTGCACGGCCACGGCGCCGACCAGCGCCTCAGTTCCCTCCAGCGCTTTCCCATCCAGATACCATTGCGCATCCGCTTCCACAAGCCAGTGATCGCCCGCTCGGAATCCCTGACGAATGGGCGATGACTGTATTCCATACAGTCGCAGCAGCCAGGGTTGTTGCACATGCCTATGGGCTAAGCCGAGCCGGTCGCTGTGGTTCAACAGAATGCCAGTCAAGGCGAGCCCGGCGAATAGGAACAGCCCGATGAGTCCTGCGAACCGGTGTGCTTTACGGATCTTCATGATCAATCACGGCTCGATGTAAAAAGAGGGCCAAGCGAGCGACCTTCTTCGCAGCGCGCACCGACAGAGTGGCGCCGGAGATTCCATCGATGGTTCGGTCGAGCTGTTTCCCCTGCAAGCGGGCTTGATGGAATTGGGCGGTGAAGAAGGGGAATTGGATCTCGCCCCCACGGGATTCCCGAAAGCGCAACACCCGCAACCGTGCGATGCGGTTGTGCTCGATGAGAATGCCGAAGGTGATGGGCCGTTCCTTGCCCACCTCGTCCAGGATCCAAGCGCTGCGCCCTGTGGAGGCGTCCAGCCAATAGCGCTGCCGCAAGGCCCTGGGCCGGTGTCCGAGGATCGACGCGGCTTCCTTCCCCAGGGCACCGCTGTACCAGATCACCTTGGGTTTTGGCACACCGTTCGGAAAGGCGGCTGTCAAAAAAGCTTGGCTGCTTTCCGAAGTGCTATCGGCCCGCGCCTGAACACTGATCGCAGCGACCGCTGCGAGCGTCAGGCAGAGGAGCCCGCATCGCCGCATCTCCGTTCTAGAATGAAAAGCTGTAACCGATCCCCAGATTGAAGCCATTTTGGTCTGCATCTCCGCTTTGCCACTGATAATCCGCCTTGAGAACGACTTCGGGAATGGGCCAATAATTGATGCCAGCCGTCCATTGTTTCTTCAGCCCGGGATAGTCCGGATCTCGGGTGCTGCCGGCTCGGTTGTCCCAGGCCTCATAGCGGGCGAATAAACCGACTTTGTCATCGAACAGATACCAAGCGGGTTCCACATACCAGCCGTATTGCCGATCGCGGCCGATAGCCTTAGGTCGATCACCATTGATATTCCACTGGGCAAAAAGGGCCTTCAGACCGATGGGCCCGCGGCGCAGCACGGCATGGACTTCTCCCAGAAAAGCCTGATTCTCTTCCTGCCCCTGGGTGACATCGGTTTGATATTGAAGCGCCCCTCCGATTTCCAGGCCAGGATAGCCCCGCCAAATGAGAGAACCCGTAAACGCAGGGCGTTTTGCATTTGCTTCCGAAACGTTTTGGCGACCCTTGCGGGGGAGATAGGCATTGGGTCCTTGGGTGGGCATCTCGAATCCGCTGTGCAGATCGATTTCATAATGCCATCCCTCCCCGAAGTCTCCGTAGAGCGCGGCACCCCCTTCCCACCAGGTGGTGGGGATGAGTTGGGTTTCCACCTGGTTGCGCTCGACGCCGAAGAAGGTGGTGGGTTCGTGGGTGGGATTCAGGATGCCGACGGGCATCAGGAACAGGCCGCCCCGAGCCGTGTGCTGGGGACTGAGATCAAAGTCGATGTACGCTTGTTCGAGTTCTACTTCGCCGTTCTCCCCATCGGCTGCAAAAGCGTGTTCCAGTTCCAATTCAGAGTAAAAGCGGATTTCTTCCGTGAAGTCGTAGCCAAAGTTCAGCACAAAGCGGTGTAGGTCGATCTCCTGCTTGTCATCGAGATGGTTATAGTGCAGGGAACCATAGCTGCCGAAATGGAATTTTCCCAAGCCGGGGGAAGCGCCCGCGTCCTGTTCCTCTAAGCTGGCAACCGTCGCTTCGATCTTTTCATCCGCTTCAGCTACCTGTTGATCGGTCTGTTCCAGCCGTTTTTCCGTAGCTGCCAGGCGTTTTTGCAAGGCTTCGATCTGGGCCTGCTGTTTTTTTACCAAAGCCCAAAGCGCTTCCGTAGAAGGCTCGGCGGTGGCCAGCGCAGGCATCAGGAACAGAACGGAAAGAACCATCGAACGCGGTAACATCTACACCTCCAACACAAAACGGAGTGCGAATGATAATGATTCTCATACATAGATTCAAGCACAAACATTTTCGTTTGGCCCGCTGCCACAAAAGAAAAAGCGATCTCAGGACCCCTTCAGATCAGCGAACGCTTAGCTTGAAGATGACCAACCTCTTGGGCCAGCTGGAAATACTGACGGGCCTTCTCCAAAGATTTCTCCACGCCTCGGCCTTGATACAGCCCCCCCGATAGGCTGCATCGGGGTTCCCCTGCTCCAATCTGACTGGAACCAATACAGGGCTTGCTGCCCATCCTTGGGCAGACTGATGCCTTCGGCGAACAGTTGGCCCAAGCGGTTCTGACTTTTGGGAAAACCTGCCTCCGCTGCCTGTTGAATCAAGGCGACCCGTTGGCGGTCGGACAGTGTCCCGGTCTCCTCCGCTCCCTGGGCTTTCTGAAAAGCCTTGATGGCGCGGCGGGTAGCTGGCCTTGATTTTCTATCCACTGCACCCGGGTGATAGCCCAATTCCTTGAGGGCCCGTTGGACCATGGACAAGAAAATTGTTCCTGCTCAGGGAGTTTCTGGGCCATCCTCGGCAGCTGCAGGGGCTGCGGTTTCAGCCATCGGGGCGCTTCGAAGGGCTTCCAAGCGCTTCCTTGCCAAAGCGATGAGCGCGGATTCTTCCGGATGTGCCTGAATAAAGGCTTCTAGGATTTCTGGATCTTCGGAATCCCGAATGCGGGCCCATCGCTGCAACAGAGCCAGCCGTTTTTCCGCCCGCTCCCGAAGAGCTAGATCAGGAAATTGCTGCACAAAGGTTTGCAGTGCAACCGGATCCACCGTGTTTCGGATGCGGGCCCAAGCGAGATCGGCGAAGGACTGAGCGGGGGCATGATTTTCTGGGGCGGGCGCTGGGGATTCTTCAGGCTTTGTGGTCTGTTCCTGCATACGGCGGGCCGTTTCTCGAGCCTTTGCCAGCAGGCCAAATGCACCAGGAAAACGCGGCAATTCTGGTTCCCCCCCAGGAGCAGACAGCTCCTCGGCTGTCTGGGTCCCTTGCTGTGAATAGGGTTCAGCTAGTCCGGGCGGTGCTTCTATACCAGGCATCGACATCCAACGGCTCATGCCCCCCGCTTCATGGGACAGGGGGGGCATGGATGTGATGGGCAGGGGCATTGATGTCGTATCTGGAAAGAATCTCGCTAGACTTTTCCGCAGGACCTGCGCTTCTGCCTCCTGTCCCTGGCGGTGGCGTCGCGCAATCTGGGCCAGATACCAGGGTACGACCTGGGGGGCGAGTTTGGGAAAGGCCTGAGGATCTAATTGCTGCAACTGACTGAGAACCTGGGCGACGCGCAAATCCCCGGCTTTCCCCTGCAAATCAGTGAACAGCAGCCGATTTAAGGCCTCGTTCAAGCGCTGCCAAGCAGCGCTCCGGCGCTTTTCCAGGGTGATCCGTTGCGCTTTCAAGCGTTGGTTCTCTGGATAGCGTTGTTGGGCTTGCGCTAGGATCGCCAGGGCTTTGGGGAAATCATAGTGCGCGGCTTCCGGGGAAAAGGCCTGTCGGATATCTTCATCCCAGGCGTTCAAGATCGCTTCCTGGGCCTGCTGAAAGAAAGCGCGCTGTTGTTCAGGGGGTAACCGATCGGCGAGCGCGATGAATTTTCTCACTTCCGCGGGTTCTGCTCTCTGGACCCCGGCTAGGAGTTGAGTTTGTACCTGGGAAAAGACCGTAGTGCTCACCGATGTGGGCAGTTGTTCGAGCAAGGTAGTGGGTGGGGGTTTCTCTGGATCGAGAAGATCTTTGATCAGGATCGCTTGCAAACCCGCGTAGACGGGAGCTTGTACCGGCTGCGGCAGGGCCTGCAGGGTTTGTAAGGCCTGTTGGACTTGTACGGGCGTACCCTCGTGGAGGCTCTCCAACAGGCGGCCCGTGATCCGCGCTTGGATGGGCTGATGAAAGGCCTGGGGGACGGATTCCATCGCCTCTACCAAAAGGGGCAGCTGCGACAGGGGAACCACTGCCGCCTCCTGGAAAAGCTGTTCCCCTCTTCGTTGATCGAGGAAAGGATGCAATGCCCATTGCCAAAGCCCGAGCAGCACCAACAAAAATAGGGCGGCAGCTATCCCATATTTCGGCAAGGCCGTGCGGCGTATCCGCAGATCGTCCAACAGATCTTCCACGCGCGGGGTGCGCCGTCTTCGCTCAAAGTGCAGTGCTCGTTTTAGCCCTTTCCATTGCCGGTGGCTGAGCGCCTGGATGCGTTCGGGCTGGACGCCTTCTGAAAAAGCCTGCAAGGCGTTGCGCTTGCCGAAAGGCCGGCGGCCGGTGAGCAGTTCATAGGCGACCACCGCCAGCGCATACACATCGTCCCGTGGATCGGGTTCTAAGCCCGTGAGCATCTCCGGACTGGCATACAGGGGGGTCAAGGCACCCAGTATGCCTGCATCGAACTGGGTGATTTCCTGTGCTTCGCCAGGCGCCGGACGGGCTGCCCGTGCGATGCCAAAGTCGAAGACTTTGATGGTGCCGTCCTGGGTGAGAAACACATTGCTCGGCTTGAAATCCGAATGGACGATCTGTTGGCGGTGAGCAGCGGCCAGGGCGCTGCCCATCTGTTCGATGAGCCCATAGGCTTCTTCCGGTGCCATGCCCCCCTGCTTTCGCCGCCGCCGGATGACCTCATCCAAGGGAAGACCGGACAGCACTTCCATGGTGAGGAAATAGTTTCCCCGCTCGTCCTTGTCGAAATCGTAGATGCTGATGATGTTGGGATGACGGAGCTGTTGGACTTTGCGGGCTTCTCGTTGCAGGGTTTTGAGGGACTCGGGATGGTGTCTGAACTGGGCATTCAGCAGCTTGAGGGCTACATAGGGATTGCGGTCAGAAGCCTCCACCTTGCGCCGATCCAAGGCCCGAAAGACCACGCTCATGCCCCCTCGTCCCAGCACTTCCAAGAGCTCAAAGCGATCCTTGATGCACTGACCCACCTGCGGTTCGCTGGGATCGGGCGGATAGAATGAGTGGCCGGCGGAATTCTGCGGGTGAGACCAAAAGGCCTGGGCACTCGGCACCGATTCAATAGATGGGCCGCTGGCATTGGCCCCGAAAGTTCCTGGGGGTGGCGGTGCGAGCTGGGTTTTTCCCAAGGCTTCCCCCTCGGACGGGGCAATTCGGAAGGTTTCCAGACCTTCGGAGGAACTTTCTTTCAGGGAAAGGGCGCGGTCGATCTGCGCCTTGAGGGCGGCGACTGCTTGGGGATCTAGTTTTTCCTGTTGGTGAAGCGCGCGGATGCGATCGTGCAATGCCAGAGCCTTGCTGGGATCTTCCCTCAGTTCTCGGTCGATCTGGGCTAACAGGGTTGCTAAATTCCATTCTTTGCGCAAAAAGGCTTGCAGTCCAGATTCCAACGCGTCCATAGCCATAGTGGGTCGATGATGCTTGTATCCTCAAGCATAAAGCATTCTCCTCCTGGAGATCGCGCTTGGGGGATCGGTTGAAGAACTGGATTAGGAATTTATAATATTTCAATAAACCATTGATCTTGAGGATCGCAGCCATGAAAAATTTTCTCATTCCGATTCTGAGCGGAATGCTCGCACTCGGCGGACTGGCGGCGAATACTCCCGCACAGGCGAGGGGACTTTTTCATATAATGAATCCTTTTGAGTGGTGCTTCGACGATGATGACGACTGGGACCACTGGTATGGCTATGGGCCTTACGACTGGTATGGGCCCTATGGCTGGGGGGGTCCTTATGCCTATCCCTATCACAGAACTAATACAGTAGTTATTCTGCCTCCGGTAGAGCACGAACCCCAGGCGGCGGAAATTCGCCCACCAGAATAATAAACATCTCCGCTTCTGAGCGGGGCGGGAACCCATCCGTGCAGAGCAGCATTTCCCCGCATCAAATCGGGGGGGCAATGCGTCTTATAGTTCACGTAGGCAATCAGATCCGTTCCGAGCAATCGGAGCCCTTCCCTTTTAATTCGAAGTCCGGCTAGAGCTGTGATTAAGGGCGCGGTTACCATGTTCGGACGGTACGAAGGATAATTTTTATCTCGATGTGAGTTCAGCAAAGCATTTTTAAGTTTAAGCAGAATTCAATCGTTTAGCATGAACGCGCAAAAGTGACCTCCGCATGCCTTCTGATCCAGCTTGACCGACAGTTGCTGAGCCTGTGGGAATCAGGCCGCATCTGCTTTCAAGCCCCCGTATCCACCGCTGCCAACGGCCCAGGAGAGCGGCAGGGCAGCGGTTGTACACCCCGCGGTCGGTTTCGGGTGCGCCTGAAGATCGGTGCTGGCTGTCCGGTGGGCACGGTCTTCGTAGGGCGGCGACCTACGGGAGAGTTGTATAGCCCTGCGCTCGCCGAGAAATTCCCCCAACGGGATTGGATCCTCTCCCGCATCCTTTGGCTCAGCGGTTTAGAGCCCGGACGAAACCGCGGGGGGGAAGTGGACACCCTGCGGCGCTATATCTATATCCATGGCTGCCCGGATACAGAACCTATGGGCATCCCCCGTTCCCACGGTTGCATTCGGATGCGCAACGAGGCGATCGTAGCGTTGTTCGACCGGATCCCTTCGGGCATCCTGGTGGAAATCCGCGAATCAGGAGACCATCCCCCATGTCCTTAGGGCCTGTGATGCTCGATCTGGCGGGCACGGCGCTCAGCGAAGAAGATCGGGAACTCTTGCGTCATCCTGCGGTGGGCGGGGTCATTTTGTTTCGCAGAAATTTTGAACACGCGGAACAGCTCGCCCAACTCTGCACCCAGATCCACGCCCTGCGCACCCCGCCTCTGTTGATCGCCGTGGATCAGGAGGGGGGGCGCGTCCAGCGATTCCGCCAGGATTTCACGCGCCTGCCGCCGCCCCGCCGCTTGGGACAGTTGGCAGAGCACCATCCCAAGCAGGCGCAACAAGCTGCCCAAGCCCTGGGCTGGCTCATGGCAGCGGAATTGCGGGCGTTAGGCGTGGATTTCAGTTTCGCGCCGGTGTTGGATCTGGATCAGGGCATCAGCGAGGTGATCGGAGATCGGGCCTTTGCTTCTCAACCGGAGCTGGTAACCGAGCTTGCGGCTGCTTGGTGTCGGGGTGCGCGATCGGCGGGCATGGCCTCCGTGGGCAAGCATTTTCCCGGGCATGGAGGCGTGCGAGCGGATTCCCACAAGGATTTGCCCGTGGATCATCGTCCCCTGGTGGATTTGGAATGGGCGGATCTGATTCCCTTTGCCCGTCTGATTCAGCGGGGGTTAGAAGCCATCATGCCCGCCCATGTGATCTACGATCAGGTGGATGCCAAGCCCGCCGGATTCTCCGCCCGCTGGCTGGGGGAGATCCTGCGTCAGGAGCTGGAATTTCAGGGGGCGATCTTCAGCGACGATCTGAGCATGGCGGCTGCGGCGGTCGGGGGCACCTATGCAGAGCGTGCTCGGGCCGCCCTGAGCGCGGGTTGCGATATGCTATTGGTCTGCAACCAGCGATCCGCTGCCGTTCAGGTGGTGGAAGCCCTGGGCGCGGAAGAGAATCCCACGAGACAGTTGCGTTGCTTGCGGATGCATGGGCGCGGTACCTTGAACCGCGCTCAGCTCCATCTGGATCCCCGCTGGCAAAGCGCGGTGCGCATCGCCGCCCAGTTGGAAGCTGTCGAACTGCCCGAGCTGGATTTTTGAATGAAACCGGAAACCTATCGGCAAATCCTGGCCCAATCCCAGCAATTAGCCACGGCAGAGGAAGTGGAAGCTGCCCTGGATCGCATGGCCCAGGCTATCCGCCGCGATCTCGCCCATCGGAATCCCCTGGTGCTCTGCATCATGACCGGTGCCCTGGTGCCTGCGGGCCTGCTCCTGCCCCGTCTGGACTTTCCCTTGCAGCTGGATTATCTCCATGCCACCCGCTATCGGGGCACTCGCGGGGGAACCCTGCGCTGGGAACATCGCCCGACCGAGGCGGTGCGCGGTCGTCAAGTGCTGCTCTTAGATGACATCCTGGACGAGGGCATCACGTTGTGGGCAGCGGTGGAAGCCTGCCGGGCAGACGGCGCCGCCCGAGTCTACAGCGCTGTGTTGGTGGAAAAGGAACGGGAACGGAAAGCCCCTGTCCTCGCCGACTATGTGGGCCTGCGCATCCCCGACCGCTATGTCTTCGGCTATGGCTTGGATTATGAGGGCTATTTCCGCAATGCAGCGGG
This sequence comes from Chromatiaceae bacterium, assembly GCA_027078745.1. Lineage (GTDB taxonomy): Bacteria > Pseudomonadota > Gammaproteobacteria > Chromatiales > Chromatiaceae > JALWWO01. The sequence goes on along the minus strand of JALWWO010000019.1, from coordinate 255,711 downwards.
CATCTATGCGATTCCTGAAGCTAGGGAATCCTGACGGCCAAGAACAGGCGGGTTCCGTTCCGCTGCACCAGCACGGCCACGGCGTGACCCGAGGACAGGGCCCCGAGCTGTGCTTCAAAAGCAGCCGCATTGGGGATCTTTTCCCCATCGAGCATTAGTAGAATATCCCCCGCCCGCACGCCGGCCCGCTTCGCGGTGCCCGTCCGAACGGAATTGACAAAAACGCCCCCTTCTTCAAGACCTAATTGCTGCCGATCTTCAGCGGTGAGATCCTCCACCACCAGTCCCAAGCGATTGGGCTGCACCGGTTCCACACCCTTCCCCAGCAACAGGGGATCTTCCTCGGGCAGTTCGCCGATGACCACATCCAAGACCCGGGTTTCTCCCTTTCTGAGCACAGTGACCTTCGCCGCTTCTCCTACAGGGCTGACCCCCACCAAGGGCGGGAGGGAGGCGCTCGTTGGAACAGGCGTACCGTTAAATGCCAAGATCACATCCCCCACCTGTAGGGCTGCGTTCGCCGCCGGACTCTCTGGAATGATCTGGGTGATGAGTGCGCCCATGGGTTGAGACAGTTGGAAAGCTTCTGCGAGATTTCGGCTCACATCCTGCACCAGCACCCCGAGCCAACCGCGGGTCACATGGCCGTAGGTCTTCAGCTGCTCCGCCACATCCATGGCCACATCGATGGGAATTGCAAAGGATAGGCCCATGAATCCACCGGTGCGGCTGTAGATCTGGGCGTTGACCCCGATGACCTCTCCATCCAAGTTGAACAAGGGGCCGCCGGAATTGCCCGGATTGATGGCCACATCGGTTTGAATGAAGGGCACATAGTTTTCCGTGGGCAGGTTGCGACCCTTGGCGCTGACAATGCCTGCGGTGGCGGAATACTCGAACCCGAAGGGGGAGCCGATGGCCAGCACCCATTCCCCTACTTTAAGATCCTTGGCGGAACCGATTTTCACCGTGGGCAAGTCCGTCGCGTCCACCTTGAGCACGGCGATGTCGCTGCGCTCATCTGCCCCCACCACTTCCGCATGAAATTCTCGGCGGTCGCTGGTGCGCACGATCACCTCATCCGCCCCTTCCACCACATGGGCATTGGTCAGCACGAAGCCATCGTCGGAGACGATGAACCCGGAACCCAGGGAACGGGAGGGCAATTCTTCCCCGGGCAAACCTTCCAGATCCTCCCCGAAGAAGTGGCGGAAGAAATCATATAAGGGACTGTCTTCCGGCAGTTCGGGCGGGTTCGCCGAAGGGTCAACCCTTTCCTGATGGCTTTGGTGAACGCTGATGTTCACCACAGCGGGACCATAGGTTTCCACCAATTTCGTGAATTCGGGCAGACTTCGGGCGAAACCGGATCCAAGAAAAGTGAGCAGAACAAATGCGGAGAACATCCGCAGGACTTTTATCCAGCTCATGCTCAACGATTCCATGGAATAAGCTGAACTTGCCCGTTTGGGTCAGTACGGCGGAGCATCTTCGGCTGCAAGCGGTGCTTTCTGCTCCAGCGGCTAAACCACCAGAGACCGAGTCCAAAGCCCAGCCCAGCACCAAGCAGGCTCGCGACGGGCTGCATCTCCGATGTGCCCAAATGGGTTGCGAGTTCGGCAAATCCCATCGCGCCAAACAACAGGGTCAGCAGGGGCACCAGATAGGCTTGTAAGGCCGCGCGCAGCAAGTCCCCTTCTGGAATACCGAGGATGACCGAATCACCCGGTTGAAGACCCAGGGAATTCGACACGCGCAGGACATTGGGCTTTCTGCCCAGCCAATGTTCTAGTAGGGAAGTGCTGCAGCTACCTCGGGCAGCGCAGCGGCCACAGTTGCTGGCAGGACTGATTTGAACTTCTGCCATGCCCGCATTCACGTGGATCACCTGCCCTGATTCTTCGATCATGGTGTCTCCTCATAGATGAGACCAGCGAGCACCGCCCGCACAGTTTTTCTGGGCACTTCTCCCACCACAGTGACTTGATGGCCTTGTATCCGTTTTCCCGCAGCGTGGATCGCGCCCAATCGGGATTCTCCGATCAGCCCCTTTTCCTCCCCGGGTTCGATGTAGACGGAAACCGCCGCCAAGCCATCGGACAAAAGGAAATGCACGAGCTTTTGCGCTTGTAGACTTGAGCTTCGATCTATCATCACGAGCTGGAACCCCGGGGGCATCTTGGAAAATTGCCAAGGTCGGGGATCGACGGGGGGCGGCGGTGGAGCAGGCGCAGGGGAGGGAGGTGGCGCCGAGGAAACCTTTTTAAAGGCAATGGTGGCGAACAGCATCTGTTCGATGGGTTTCGCCTGGGTGTCTAGGAGATCGAATTTCAGGGGTAAGCTGCTCTCCTGATCGATAAAAAAGCGATAGCCATATCGAAAATCATCTCGGGGAATGATCCCCACCACCTGTGCTAGACGACCCGCTACTCGGGTTTGGCCCTGCATGTGGAAAAAGTAATAGGGCGCGAGCGTCTGAAGATCTGGATTTTGCGGGAAGAATAAGGAAGTGTAGAGACTTCTGCCATCGATGGAAATGGACTGGTCTCCCTGAAGATGGCAGGTGATCCGACCCTGTTCCCGAACAACGGTCCGCGCGGGTGCGCTGAGGGATTCCAGCCGTTCCTGAATACGCCCGTCTTCCAGGCGGTGCACGACGTGCAGCGTTTTCAATCGGGTGCCCTGGGCGTAGACTAGAATTCCCTCATAGTCCAGAGTGCGGAGCGCAGTTGCCATGCGGCGCAACCAGGTCTCTGCAGAGTTTTCCTTTCCCTGAGCGGATCCACTGAAAAACAACAGGGCTGCCCACAGCAGCACCCACGCAGCGCGGAGTTGCTCCTCAATAGCCTGCTTCATAGCCTACGACCGTTGCGTAAGGGAGAAAGCCTTGAAGGTGTGTTGCGGGAGAGTGCAACTGATGATGGACCAGAAAGCGATCGAGCTTTTGCACTAATTCAGGCTGATCTAAGAGCCACCTGGGGTAGCCTTCGGCAAGGGAGGGCCGCGCTGGAGGTAGGTTCGAACTCGCTGCCCTCTGGGAGGGTTCCCAGGGGCTGGAAGAAAAGAACTGAGGCACTACAAACACCATGAAGAAGGCGGCGACGGCGGCTAGGCCAATGCCCCCCCAAGCCCGCCATCGGCTCGATGGATCCCCACCGACTCGCTTTGGGAGAAACGCGATCTTCTCCCTTTGGAGCTGTGCGTGCACGCGGGCTGCCACACAGCGATATTCGGGATGCACGGGTTCTTCCCGCAGGATGCTGCCGATCAGATGATAGCGTTCCCAAACCGCCCGCATCTCAGGGTCTGCCCCGATCGCACGCAGGTTGGGTTCCACTAGTTCTTGGGGCAATTCCCCGTCCAACAGGGCAGAGAGCTGTTCTCGTTGCTGTTCGTTCATCCGCTTGCCTAAGGATTGAGCAGGGGTCTCAATCGTTTGTCGATAGCTTCCCTTGCCCGAAAAATGCGAGATCGCACGGTTCCGATGGGACATTGCATGGTTTGAGCAATTTCCTCATAGCTCAACCCTTCGAATTCTCGCAGTAGGATCGCTGTGCGCAGATCTTCTGGCAAGGCGTCCAGGGCTTGTTGCACCGTATTCGCGATCTCATCTCGCAGCAGCTGGCCTTCCGGCGTCTCGATCTCTCGAAGCCGCCCACCCAGGTCCATCTGTTCCGCCATCTCCGCATCGATATCGCTCTTCGGGGGTCTGCGGCCCTGGGCTACCAGGTGGTTCTTCACCATGTTGACCGCGATGCGGTAGAGCCAAGTGTAAAAAGCGCTCTCCCCTCGGAACCCGGGTAAAGCCCGATAGGCCTTGATGAAAACTTCCTGGGTGAGGTCGAGCACCTCGTTGGTATCCCGCAGATACCGGCCGACCAAACCGGCGATCTTCTGCTGGTATTTCAGCACGAGCAGATCGAACGCCCGCCGATCCCCCGCCTGCGCGCGACGGACTAGCGCCCGGTCCGCACGGCGGCCTTCAGACATCTTGAAAGACCTGTGCGGTGAAGCTGCGCGATTCCAATGCCATGGACAACCCCCTTTGGGGAAAGTTCTTTACGTTTTCATTGCACGAGATCAGGACGAGGGGCTTCAATCGTTGCCCCCAGGCGGGAGTTCGGCCGCCTCGCGGAGAGGAATTTCTTAATTCTGGCCGTAGAATATCGCTGGATTCCCCTGCGGGATATTTTTTACGGAAGAAGATCCTCCGCACCCCAGGTCGATGTCCACGGCGTGAATTCCCGAGTGCCCGCCGGTATGAGAAAAAGATTATCATACCTCTTTGTTCCTACCCCTAGGACAGGCTTTCGTGCGCTACCTGAAAACGACCGCTGGTGCTTGAACGACCGCCAGTTCTTGCAGAGAATCCCAACATGCCCAAGCCCCTATACGATGTACTTATTCTCGGCAGCGGTGCGGCGGGGCTGACCCTTGCCCTGCGGTTACCCGATTGGGTTTCCGTGGCTATCCTCTCCAAGCGGGAACTGCGCGAGGGCAGTACCTATTACGCCCAGGGGGGTATCTCCGCAGTGCTGGACGCCAATGATTCCACCGAAGCCCATGTGCAGGACACCTTGACCGCCGGCGCAGGGTTATGCGATCCGGATCAGGTGCGCCTAGTAGTGGAGCAAGGCCCTCGGTGTATCCATTGGCTCCTGGAACAGGGCGTTCGCTTCACCCGAAATGGGCAGGCATCTACCAGCGATGGCTATCACCTCACCAGAGAGGGGGGGCACAGCCATCGGCGGGTCATTCACGCTGCTGACGCTACGGGAAAAGCGGTAGAAACCACCTTGGAAACCCAAGTCCGCGCCCGAGCGAATCGGAGCTTATTCGAACACCATATCGCCATCGATCTCATCACCGGCCGCAAGCTGGGCGTGGAACCAGATCGCTGCTTCGGGGCTTATGTACTGGATCTGAAGCGCGGACAGGTAAAAACCTTCCGGGCGCGCTTCGTGGTCATCGCCACCGGCGGTGCTAGCAAGGTTTATCTCTACACGAGCAATCCCGATATCGCCACCGGCGATGGCATCGCCATGGCCTGGCGGGCAGGCTGTCGAGTGGCGAACATGGAATTCATGCAGTTCCATCCCACCTGCCTCTATCATCCCGAGGCGCGGAACTTCCTCATCAGCGAAGCCCTGCGGGGAGAAGGCGGGCGCCTACTGCTACCCGATGGGGAGCGCTTCATGCCCCGCTTCGATGAACGGGCGGAGCTGGCCCCTCGGGACATTGTGGCCCGAGCCATCGATCATGAAATGAAACGTTTGGGGGCGGAGTGCGTCTATCTGGACATCTCCCACCGGCCGGCAGCGTTTGTGCGGGAACATTTCCCCACCATCTACCACCGCTGCTTGGAGCTGGGCATCGATATCACCCGAGAACCCATTCCCGTGGTGCCCGCCGCCCATTACACCTGCGGGGGCATTCTGACCGATGCCCAGGCCCGCACGGATATTCCTGGCCTCTATGCCATCGGGGAAGCGGCTTATACAGGGTTGCACGGGGCCAACCGGATGGCGAGCAATTCCCTGTTGGAATGTCTGGTCTTCGCTTTCCAAGCCGCTGCCCACATCGAGCAGAACCTACCTGATCAGGCCCCCCCGCCTGCGGTGCCCGACTGGGATGCAAGCCGCGTCCATGAGCCGGATGAAGCGGTGGTCGTCTCCCACAACTGGGAGGAGCTGCGCCGCTTCATGTGGGATTACGTGGGCATTGTGCGCACCAACAAGCGATTGCAGCGGGCCAAGCGGCGCATCGATCTGTTGCGCCATGAGATCATCGAATACTACGGCAACTTCCAAGTGCACAACGACCTATTAGAGCTGCGCAATTTGGTAGAAGTGGCGGATCTCATCGTGCGATCCGCCCAGCGCCGCTGCGAGAGCCGAGGGCTGCATTACACCCTGGATTTCCCCTGGGAAGATCCCGATCAGCAGTTTCCCACCATCCTGATTCCAGATAGCTATCGCCCTCGTTCTTGATCCAAAGGATCAGCGGCAATCTTTGCCTGATCTGCGGTGCTCTGCCAACCGTTTTGACCTTTACACTCTAAGCAAAACGAGGAGGAAGTTCCTGTGAGATCCTGTACACAGCACCGAGGGTTCACCCTGTTGGAGTTGCTGATCACCATCGCCGTGGCAGCCATCGCCCTGAGCATCGCTGTACCTAGTTTCCAGGACCTGATCAACGACAATCGGGTCGCTACTGCGGGCAATGATCTCCTCGCCGATGTGCTCCTAGCCCGAAGCGAGGCGGTGAAGCGGGAAGCGCGGGTCGTGCTCTGCAAGTCTCAAGACCTGAGCCGCTGCACTACGAGCGGCGGTTGGGAACAGGGTTGGATTGTCTTTTTGGATCCGAACAACAATGCTCAAGTGGATACGGGAGAGCCCATCTTCTCGGTACACGAGGCCTTGCAAGGTGTTACCATCACGGGTAATAGGCCAGTAGCGGACTATATTTCCTATGTCTCTACAGGCCGTTCTCGGAAGATCGATGGTTCACTACAGAACGGTACTCTAACTATCACCGCAGCAGATAAAACCCATCAGCTCATCATCTCTAGCACGGGCAGACCCAGGATTCAATCATGAAACCCATCCAATTTCCTAACCAAAAAGGCCTTTCCCTCATGGAGAGCATGATTGCCCTGGTGGTGCTTTCGGTAGGTCTGCTGGGCATCGCTGGGATGCAGCTCAGCGCGCTCAAAGCCTCGAACAGTGCCAACTATCGGGCCATTGCCAGTATCAAAGCCTCGGAATTGGCAGATCGAATGCGAGCCAATCTCGGGGGAGTTTATGAGGGGAATTACCTTACCAATGCCACTTGGGATTGCAGCGCGCCGCCGACTTCCTGTATGGGCGTTTCATCGAGTTTCAGCTGCACCACGGCACAAATGGCTGCTTTCGATCTCTATCAAGCGAGTTGTGTCAATGGGATCACAGACTTATTGCCCAACGGTACTCTTTCGATCACTTGCACGGATGCAGATACCGGGGATAGCGATCCCTGTTCCGTGGGTTCTGAAACCATCATCACGATCAGCTGGCAGACCAATGCGGATGCGCAGCAGAGCACCAATCAGAGATCCCAGTTAGTCATGCCTGTGGTGCTGGGTTTTTCCGAAAACTAGGGAGCACAGGAACATGGTCCGAAAACATCGAGGTTATACCATCGTCAGTATCCTGGTGGCTCTGGCTATTTCCCTTTTCCTGCTCGCGGGCGTGCTCAGCGTCTATCTCAGCAGCAAGGACACCTTTAATTATCAAACCGCTCTGGCCGCCGCATCGGAGAACGCGCGATTCGCGATCGATGATTTGCGCCGTGCCCTCTTCATGACGGGCCGGGGACTGCTGGCCAACGAATCTCCCTTTGGCACCTATGGAAACAATGTGCTCTGCAATGACTGTAGCGCGGGTGGAGACATCATTACCGTTGTCTATGCAGGGGGTTATGATTGCCAAGGTAATCCAGTCACTAGCAAAAGCCAACAGACTTTCTTCGTCGAAAACGATAGCCAGGGCAATCGGGCACTGAAATGTATGATTGATGGGAACAGTTCCACAAAAGAGCCCTTGGTTTCCGGTATCGAAGCGATGCAGGTGCTTTACGGGGTAAATGATGACAGTGATGACTATGCAAACCGCTATATTTCTGCTGACCAAGTGAATGCGGAGGGCGTGTGGGATAAGGTGGTTTCCCTGCGCATCGGTTTAGTCGTCAGTTCGGGAGAATTCAAGATCCCTCAATCCGCCCGCAAGCTCATGCCTACGGGTACCCAATTGCCCGTCTTAGATCAAACCTTCACGATTGCTGATGACAGCCGATTATACCGGACGATCACTACAACCATTCCGTTGCGGAATCTCACCATTACAGAGCGGTAGAAAAATGAATACCCTTTTCCCTGACCGATCCCGATCCAGGCCAGCTGCCCAAAGGGGCATCGCCCTGATTACGGGCATGATCCTGTTGGTGGTCATGACCCTGCTCGGCGTCACTGCCATGCGCAGCAGCAGCCAGGGCACTCGCATGGCCGCTAATTACCAGCATAAGCAGCAGAGTTTCCAGGCGGCGGAAAGCGCCTTGATGGAGATGATGAATGCATCTCCTAGTGATGTGGCACCCGCTGCCCTGGCGCCAGGAGCTGTGCGGGAACATGCCGGTTATTTCCAAGCGTCAGGTGGTACAGATCAACCGGATGTCTTTTCGGATCTAAAAGTGGAATATCTGGGGACGAGCAATAATTTGCTCATTTCCGGCTTCCAGCTCAATTCGACTAGCTATGTCTATCAGGCAGATGCCACGGGTTGCGTACGTACGAAAACTGCAGACACCGCTGATGACAATTGCAAAGTCAGTAATGGGCAACCGATGCCTACTGCTCGAACCACCAACCGCATGGGGATTGCGTTAATCCGTTGAAGGAGGCTGAAATGCTTAAGCGAACCCGAAAACCCTATCCGAGCATCCTGCTCGGTCTGTTGCTAGCTGTATTTATTAGCCCACCTATCTGGGCGGATGATATGGAGATTTATGTGACTCCAGGCACGGAGTCCGTCAATCCCAACGTGCTGTTCATCCTCGATGAATCCGGGAGTATGAGCAACTATGATGGTCAGCCGACCAACCGCATGGACCAGCTCAAAGAAGCCATGACTACCATCTTAAGTGATCCGGATCTCGATGGGGTCAACGTGGCCATACAGGGCTTCACAACTTGGTATGCGAACAAGACCTTCACCCGAGTAGTCTGCACTACGGAAACTCAATGTTCCTATCCCTGTGATCCCACCTGCGTGGATACGACAGAATGCCGAGGGGATTGCGATAGCAACAATCAGTGTCCAGAGGATTGGAAGAACAGCCATGATTGCCAATATGAGGATGTTTGTGTAGGCGATTGTGACAGCAACAATCAATGTCCGGATGATTGGAAAAATGCGCACGATTGTTACGAAGAAACCCAGACTATCACGCGATGCGTAGGCGATTGCTACAATGGGGATCAATGCCCGGATTGGTGGAAGGAGAAGCATAAGTGCAAATACAAGAAAAAGAAGGTATGTAAGGGAGATTGCTACTATGATAGCGACAATGACCGGTACACCTGTCCATCCTGGTGGAGAAGGCAAGGCCATGATTGTTGGTATGAACGAGAGAAGGTTTGCGTAGGGGACTGCGATCCCAACAATCAATGCCCCAGTGGCTGGAAAAAGAAGCATGATTGCGACTATGAGGAAATAACCGTAACACAATGCATCGGGGATTGCGATAGCAACGACCAATGCCCAGATGATTGGAAAAATGCCCATGATTGTGGCTATGAAACCGCCTGCACAGGTGATTGCTACAATGGGGACCAATGCCCGGATTGGTGGCGGGAGTCCCACTATTGCTGGTATTACACCGATACAAACTGCACCTATTCTTGCGATCAGGTGTGTCAGGACGTAGATGTCTGCCATACAGAAACCACCACGATCACGAATCTGACGCCGATTGGCAGTAAAAACTATGTCAACATGATCCATTCGGACTTCGTGAGCGTCTCGGACACGTCCCGCCAGGCGCTTCTGGATGTGGTGGATACCCTTAAGCCCATCGGCTGGACGCCTACCGTATACGCATTGAAGGATGCGGTGGCTTGGTTTGAAGATTCCGTCACAGATGCCAGTAACCGAACCTATCAATCCCCCATCTCGCTTTGGTGCCAGCCCAACCACATCGTGTTGCTCTCCGACGGGCGGCCCAACACGAACGATCAGACCAGCTATCGGGGGCAAACTTGCGCAAGGGACAGTGAGAGCCGTTGGAGTGATGGTCGGTGCGCCCGAGAGATTTCTGGCTGGGCTTACAATGCTGACCTGCGCACAACCCCGGACGATGGCACGGATTCCGGTGGCCACGACTGGCAAGGGACTCAAAACATCGTCACCCATACCATCGGTTTCCATACGACCAGCGGTCCAGAACTCTTCTTGAACAGCGTTGCCAGAGAGGGCGGGGGAAGCTTCTATACGGCAAATTCTGCCCAAGATCTTGTCGATGTCTTCAGCGCGATCCTGGCAGAGGCGGGCGCTACGGTGAACTATAGCTACACCACGCCTACCATCCCCATGGATGCCAGCAATGCGGTGGTGAGCGCTGACAAGATCTATGTGCCCATCTTTCAACCCCAGGTCAGCGAGTACTGGAACGGAAACCTGAAGAAATACACCATCGTGCTCGATGCGGATAACAATGTTGTCCTCCAGGGAGCAGGGGGCGTGCCCGTGTTGGATAGCGACTATCAATTCCTGGATACCGCCCAGGATCTCTGGAGCCCCATCGTGGATGGTGCGGATCCCCTGAAGGGGGGTGCCGCCTCTCAGCTCACGGGAACGCGCAATCTCTATACCTATCACAGCACCAGCAGTAGCAGAGATCTCACGGCCGCCGACAACCGTTTGATCGCCAGCAACAACGAGATCACGGCCGCTATGCTAGGCGTCAGCGACAACACCACCCGTACTGACCTGCTGAACTGGGTTTCCACAGGTCGAGAAGAAATGGGAGGTCCCCTGCACACCAAGCCCTTGGTAGCCACCTACGAGAATGAGGAGCAGCTCGTTCTGTTGCCCACCAGCGAAGGCGTGGTCCATGCCTTTGATGCGGAGACGGGCCATGAACTCTGGGGCTATATGCCGGTGGAACTGCTGCCCAACCTGCAGCGGATCCGAGAAGATAAGAGTTGGACAGGCCCGCCCATCTATGGCATCGATGGCCCAGCCGTGCTCTTCCATCGGGACGATGGGGCCGGCACCATCAGCAATGCAAACAACGGGCGCATCGATACGGGCGAAAAGGCTTACTACATCTTCGGGATGCGCCGAGGAGGCAACAATTACTACGCTTTAGACATCTCTGATCGCACAGCACCCAAACTGCTCTGGGAGATCAAAGGAGGCACCGGAGATTTCGCCCGTCTGGGACAAACCTGGTCCGCACCCCAGATCGGTCGGATCAAGGTGAACGGGATAGAAACCGATGTGCTGATCTTCGGGGGCGGCTATGATCTCCAGCAAGATGATGTGACCGGCGCGCGCACGGCGGACACCCTGGGCAATGCTATCTACATCGTGAACGTGGATACAGGTCAACGGCTGAAATGGATTTCTAATACAGGTGCCGATCTCAATATCAGCGGCATGACCAATGCCATCCCCGCCAGCGTCACGGTGATCGATGTGAATGCGGACGGCATCAGCGACCGGATCTATGCTGCGGATGTGGGCGGCCGGATCCTGCGCATCGATCTAGAAGACACGCTCACCGGTGGAGTCATCGCCGATCTCAACGGGGGCACCAGTGCGGAAGACAATCGGCGGTTCTTCAATGCACCGGTTGTGGCCTATGTGTCCATCGGGGGCAATCGCTATCTCGCCATCGTCATCGGTTCCGGTTTCATCCCAGAACCGGCGGATTCTACCGTTCAGGATCGGTTCTACATGATCAAGGACTATGCCGTCTTCGGGCCGCCTGAGGACGACCATGGGAATATCGTTTACACGACCTTGACGGAAAGTGATCTCTACGATGCTACCGGCAATGAGATCCAAGTTGCCGACGACGCACCGCCGGCTCTGATCGAACAGGCAGAGCGGGCGCGAGCCGAGTTGAATGCCAAGCAAGGCTGGTATATCGATATGGATCCCAAGGAAAAAGTGTTCTCCAAGGCAGGCGTCTACGATTATGTAGTCCTCTTCTCCACCTATACGGTGACCAATGCCACCACCCCCAGCGACATTTGCAAGGTGGGTTCCATCGATGGCTATGGCAGCATCTATGCCGTCAGCCTGTTGGATGCCACCGCCCTGTTCGCCACCATGGACGGCAATGCGGATGCGCTGGATGTGAACGATCGGGCGCGGACTCTCAATGTGCCCGGACTGCCGCCGGAACCCGTGGTGATCTACCCGGGCACGGCTAATGATGGCAATAATGGAGACTCTAATAATGGAGGTGCGGATTCGGGTAATAATGGAACGGGTAGCACTCCCAGCGGTGTAGTGGTCGCCATCGGCGGGTTGGAGAAGATCGTTACCTGGCCGGACCGCTTCCGCGCCCTTTACTGGGAGGAGGTGTTACCCCAATAACTGGCCTTAGCTAGGCACGGAACGCCCCGCATTCGAACTGATTGCGGGGCGTTTTTTCTAACAACTGGATCGTTTGCCTGAGAGGTGACGCAAGATGAACGCACGAAAATTCAAGGGATTCAGCCTCATCGAGCTGTTGGTTGCCGTAGCCATCGTGGGTATCCTCGCTGCCATCGCCTATCCTTCCTACGTGGATCAGGTGCGCAAGAGCCGCCGTGCAGAAGCGCAAAACCTGCTGATGGAAATCGCCCAGCGAGAAGAGCGCTACTATGCCCAGAACGCAACCTATACCAACGATCTAACCGTACTCAATTACAGCGTTGCTAGCAATTTGCCCACGGAAAACGGCCATTATCAGGTGTCCATCACCGCGGCGGACAGCACCAATTACACGATAGAAGCCACCCCCCAGGGAGATCAGGCAGATGACCTCATCCAGGGATTTCGAGTCGATGCCACAGGAAAGAAAGAAGCTAAGATCAATGGTACTTGGACCAACGGTTGGACCCACCATTGATCAAGTCGTGGCGAGCAGACCCTAGGGGGGCATCAATGCTTTTTTGCGCGGCTTGCAGTCAGCACGGCGGGAACCTGCTGAATGCGCCCCGCGCGGTAGATGCGCAACACCACCTGATCTCCGATCTGATACTTTTCCAACGCATCCACCAGCGCGGCGACGCTGTCCACGGGCTGATCGTCGATGGCGAGGATGACATCTCCTAAGAGGAGATCTCCGTTTCTGGTGACCTCGGTACCCCGAAGCCCCGCCAGATCCGCCGCAGAACCCGGGATAACCCTGAGCACCAACACCCCCTGCACGCCGAGTTTCGCAAGCAGGGGAGCACTGAGGGCATCATCTGCCCGAATGCCCAGAGAAGGCCGCCGATAATAGCCATAGGCGATGAGATCCGGGACCACTCGGTTAATGGTGTCGATGGGCACTGCGAAACCGATACCCACAAAGGCGCCGGAAGGGCTGAAGATCGCTGTGTTCATCCCGATCACCCGCCCTGCACTGTCGATCAAGGGACCGCCAGAATTGCCCGGATTGATGGCGGCATCCGTCTGAATCAAATGCTCGATCTCATGCCGATCTTCCGTCCGGATGCTCCGGTTCAAGGCGGAGATCACGCCGGTGGTCAGGCTATAATCCAAGCCAAAGGGATTGCCGATGGCTAACACCTTCTGGCCTACCTGTAGATCCTGACTGCTGCCGATGAGCACCGGACGGGGGGCGGGAAAGGGCACATCGATGCGCAACACCGCCACATCATGGGCGGGACTGGCGCCCACCAGTGCGGCAGGGAAGCTGCGTTGATCCCAAAGGCGCACTATCGCACTGCGCGCCCCTTTGACCACATGATAGTTGGTGACCACATGGCCCCGATCATCCCAGATGAATCCGGTGCCCGTGCCATTGGGAATCTCCATGAGGTTCCTGGTCCAGAGATCCAGCATCTGGCTGGTGGTGGTGATGTAGACCACCGAGGGGGTGACGGATTTGAAGATCTCGATGGTCGTCTTTTCATCCTCTGCTAGATCCCCCCGAGGCGTGACTACCCGAGGTTCCGCTTGCAGATGAATCCACCAGCCCACCAGCCAGGGGCGGAGCATCATGGCGAGCACCAAAAAGATCAGGAACCAAAGGGTGAAGCGCAGGGCAAAAAGGGATTTCATAACACACTCCTACATTGCGGGACAGGGCAGCATGTGCGGTATTGCAGGCATTCTGGAAAAACCGGATCGTCGCGTACAGGCGGAAACCCTCTGGCAGATGGCGGCTATCCTCGCCCATCGGGGGCCGGATGATCGGGGCATCTATCAGCACGATTCCCTAGGGCTCGCCCAAACGCGGCTCGCCATCATCGGCTTGCGCACCGGCCATCAACCCCTGCGTTCTGCAGAAGGTCATCTGACCCTGGTGGCCAACGGGGAGATCTACAACGATCTAGAACTCCGGCCTGCCTTAGCAGCTCGGGGCTGCCAGTTTCAGACGGATTCGGATTCCGAAACCATCCTGCAGGCCTATCGGGTCTATGGGCTGGACTTTGTCCACCATCTGCGGGGCATGTACGCCTTTGCCCTCTGGGATCAACGGGAAGAGCGCTTGATTCTGGCGCGGGATCGATTGGGCATCAAACCCCTATTCTACCTGGAGAACCGCGGTCGATTCTGCTTCGCCTCGGAGATCAAAGCCCTGCTTCCCCTGCTACCCGAGGCACCGGCCCTGAATCCCCGCGGGTTACGGCAGTTCCTGCAAAATCAATTCAGCACCGGACGGGAGACCCCCTTTCAAGGCATCGAGCGCCTGTTGCCCGGGGAAATGCTGGTGATCGACCGGCAGCGGAAGCGCAGTCATCGCCGCTATTGGTCTCTGCTGTCCCAGAAAACCCAGATCCGCAGGTCGGGCGAAGCCTTGGAAGCCCTGGATGCCCTGCTGCACTCGGTCCTAGCGGAGCATCGGCGTTCGGAAGTGCCCTTCGGGCTGTTCCTCTCCGGCGGGCTGGACTCCGGCACCTTGGCCGCACTGCTGGCGGATCTGGGCAGCGGGCGAGTTCAAGCTTGGTCCGTCGGCTACCAGGGCAGCGCACCGGATGAATTGGATCGAGCGGCCCGCATCGCCCGCGCCCTGGGCCTGGATTATCAGCCCTTGCGCTTGCATCTGGAATCCCTATTCCAGCGCATTCCCCATAGCATTTGGGCGGCGGACGAACTCATGCGGGACTATGCCAGCTTGCCCACCTTGGCCTTGGCGGAGAGCGCCGCCCGGCAAGTGAAGGTGGTCTTTTCCGGAGAGGGGGGCGATGAGGTGTTCGGCGGCTATGGGCGCTATCGACCCCATCCTCTGGAACGCTGGTTCAAGGCCTGGCTGCGCCCGGGCTCCGGAGGCTTCCGCACCCGCGGGCAGTGGAATGCCCATTGGTCAAAGCGCCTTCTGGGCCCCGAACTACAAGAAGTGGCTGGGGTAGAATATGCGCCTTTCCGCCGCGCTTGGAGAGAAACACCTCCCCATTGGACTGATCTACAGCGCCGTCAGTACACGGATCTCATCACCGCCCTGCCGGATAATCTGTTGGTCAAGACGGATCGAATGCTCATGGGATTTGGCTTGGAAGGTCGGGTGCCCTTCTTGGATCATCGCTTGGTGGAATTCGGGCTCATGCTGCCGGATTCTCTGAAGGTGCGCGCCCATCAGGGCAAATGGCTGCTGCGCCGCTGGGCGAGAGATCGGCTGCCGCCGGAACTGCGCACAGGGTCGAAGCGGGGTTTTCATGTGCCCGTGGGGGACTGGCTGCGGGGGAAGCGATTGGATCAGATCGGGGCCCAGCTCTTGCGGAACGAGGGCATCCGCCGCTGGTTTCAGCCCGAGGCGATTCCCGCACTGATCGCCGCCCGCCACCGAGGGCGGAAGGTTTCCCGCCTGATCTGGGGATTGATGCAGTTCGCCATCTGGCACCGCCTTTTCATCGAGCAGCCCAGCCGCCGGCCCAGCCCCCAGGAAGATCCCTTGGATTGGATCGCCTGATGGCTGTGCCCCGCATCGCTTGCTTTTTCTCCACCTCGGGTCACAGCGGTGTAGATCGGGCGGCGCGCCATCTCATCCCCGCCCTAGCCGCTCGAGGCTATGCGGTGGATCTGCTGCGGGTGCGCCGCCACGGGCCGGAACTGCCTCAGATTCCCCCGCGGGTGTCCGTCATCGATCTGGGTTCCGCGCACACCTACGGCGCATTGCCAGGGCTGGTGCGCTATCTGAAGCGGGTGCGGCCCGCCGTCCTGCTATCCGACAAGGATCGGGTGAACCGCACAGCCCTGCTCGGCCGCTTCCTGGCTCGGGTGCCCACGCGGTTAGTCCTCAGCTCGGGCACCACGATTTCCATCGACCTGAGCACCCGCGGTCCCTTGGAACGCTGGATCCAGCGAAATTCCATGGGCAAGCTCTATCCCTTCGCCGATGCGGTGATCGTCAACGCCCGACAGGTAGCGGAGGATATGGCGGATTTCACCGGCTTGCCCCGAGATCGAATTCAGGTGGTACCCAACCCGGCAGTGCCTGAATCCCTGTTCCATCAGCAACGCCCTGTGCCGGATCATCCCTGGTTTGGTCCCGATGAACCGCCGGTGATTCTGGGGGTGGGAGAACTCTGCGCCCGCAAGGATTTCGCTACCCTCATCCGGGCCTTCGCTCGGGTGCGGGCCGTGCGCCCCTGTCGGCTCGTCATCCTGGGGGAAGGTAGCCAGCGGGGGCGGCTGCGGGCGCTCGCCCAGAAACTGGGCGTGGCATCGGCGGTGGATCTGCCCGGCTTCCAGCCCAATCCCTACGATTACATGGCCCACAGCGCCCTCTTCGTCCTGACCTCCCGTTGGGAGGGCAATCCCTTCGTGCTGCCGGAAGCTCTGGCGGTGGGCACGCCTGTCCTGGCCACGGACTGCCCCAGCGGTCCCCGAGAGGTGTTGGACGGGGGGCGCTACGGCCTCTTGGTGCCCGTGGGCGATGCCCAGGCCCTCGCCCAGGGCATCTTGCAAACCCTCGCCCGGCCCTTGCCCAAAACGACCCTACAGGAAGCCGCCCGGCCCTTCACCATCGAAGCGGCGACCGATGCCTATCTGCGGGTGTTCGGCTTGCCCCTGCGGGCGGAGGCCATACCATGAACGCCCCGACCTTCACCATTTTCATTCCCACCTACAACCGCGCCTATTGCTTGGATCGGGCGTTGCAGAGCGTGGCGGATTCCCGCTGGCAGGATCTTGAAGTGGTGCTGATCGATGACGGTTCCACCGATGGCACTAAGGCATTGGTCCAGCGCTGGCAAGCCGAGCAGCGCTTTCCCCTGCGCTATTTCTATCAGGAGAATCAGGGCAAGGCAGCGGCCCACAATCGAGCCGTGCGAGAGGCCCGGGGCTTTTTCTTCCTGACTTTGGATTCCGATGATTCCCTGCTGCCGGATGCCTTGGAACAGATCTTCGCCCATTGGGAAGCCCTCCCGCCGGAACAGCGGCCCCAGTTCGCGGGCATCGGCGGGCTGCTGCTGGAGGAAGACGGCACCATCTCGGGCACGCCCTATGCTAGGGATGTGATCGATTCCGATTATTTAGCCATCCGCACCTTCGGACGGGTGCACGGCGACAAGCGGGAAGCCCTCCGCACGGAGGTCTTGCGCAAGTTTCCCTACCCCCAGTTCCCCGGGGAAACCTATGTGCGGCCAGATCTGATCCTGCGCCGCCTCGCCCATCACTATAAAACCCGCTTCATCAATGTGCCCCTGGTGATCGGACGGCGGGAACCGGATGGCATCAGCCACAACCGCCGGTGCGTGCGGCTGCGCAACCCGCGGGGTTTGCATCTGGCCTTTCTGGAAGAAATCACCCTGCATGATGCCTATACGGATCGCGCCCAGCTCCGCCGCCTCCACGCCCGCTACGTGCGCTTCGCCCTGCACAGCGGCATCGGCCTGTTCCGGCAATACCAGGAAGTCAAGCATCATGGGCTTTGGTTGGCAGCCTGCCCCGCCGGGCTGGGCGGTTGGCTCGGGGATCAGGTCCGCCGCTGGCTGCGACTGTGCAGGAAAAAACCTTGAAGGATTTTCTCGGCTGGCCGAGCTTAGCCCTCAGTCTGAGCGCCCTAGTCTTTTTTCAATTCGCCCTGAATCACAGCGGCGGGCGGGCAGCGGCCGTCTGGCTCCTTGGCGCGTTCCTAATCCTACAGGGAATGCGCGGTCCTTGCGTGCTGGTGCCGGTTCCCAAAACCCTGGTGCTCGCTGCGGCGCTGGTGACGATCCTGCTGGGCATGAGCTGGTTTTTTTCTCCGGCGCTCACGGATGTTCATCGCAGCTTGCGGCTCGTCAAATTCCTGATCCTCGCCGGGGGCCTGTACTGCCTGAGCGCTCAGATGCCGGAGAACCTGGCGATTCGCTGGCTGG
Source organism: Chromatiaceae bacterium (assembly GCA_027078745.1). Lineage (GTDB taxonomy): Bacteria > Pseudomonadota > Gammaproteobacteria > Chromatiales > Chromatiaceae > JALWWO01. The sequence continues at coordinate 237,650 of JALWWO010000019.1, read as the reverse complement.
CCGTGCTCTTCGCCGGGATGCTGCTCTGGCAGTTCAGCTTGCGCCATCTCAGCCAACAGCCCTATGGCGTATTTCGCAGTTCCCATTATCTCGCCTATTTCACGCTGCTCTGGCTGCCTGCCTGGGTGGGGTTGCTGTACCGATCCAGGGGACGCTGGCGCTTCGGGCTGGTGCTGCTCCTCCCGCTGGCGCTGGATCTGCTCTACAACGACGGGCACAAACCCCTGATCCCCCTGCTCGCCGGCAGCACTGCCGGTGCTATCGCTCTGTTCTTCCTGCTGTACTTCCGCCGCCCTGCCCTCGCCTGGGCTTGGCTGGCGCTCTGTGCGCTCCTGGTCTCGATCCTCACGCCGGAAGCCCTGGCCTTTCTGCAATCGGATGAACGGGCATTGATCTGGCGGGATAGTTTGCGGCTCCTCGCTGCGAACGATGGAATGCACTGGCTCACGGGCTGGGGGTTGGGCAGTTTCCCCGCCCATTTCCCCCAGGTCGTCAGCCGAGCCGATTTTGGGATCTTCTCCTTCCCCCATAATCATGTTTTGGAACTGCTCTATGAAAGCGGTGCCCTCGGGCTTGTGCTGGTCATGGCTGCGCTGATCGCTCTAGGCTGGCAGAGCATTCGACTCTTGCACCGATTGCCCGAGCCTTGGCGCTGGGTTGCTTTAATCAATCTGGCGACCCTGATCATTTGGTGGCTCTTCAGCTTCTTCAGCTTTTCCGCCTATTCCAGCTATACCCTATATCCTCTCGCCCTGATCCTGGGCTTGCACGCCCGATTGTGGGAAATCGCAAAGGAAGTTCCATGCACTGGCCCGCCCTCAGTCTGATCGTGCCCAATTACAACGGCGCTGCCCTCCTGAAAACTTCTCTGGAAAGCCTGGTGCAAGCGGGGGAACAGTATCCGGGGGATTGGGAATTGATCCTGGTGGACGATGCATCCACCGATGGGAGCTTGGCTGTTGTGGAACCGATCGCAGGCCCGATCCGCATCCTTCGCCACGCCCAGAACCGAGGCTTTGCGGAAGCGGTGCACAGCGGTTTGCAGGCCGCCGCCCATGCATATATTTTCCTGCTGAACTCAGATGTGTCCCTTTCGCCGAACTGCATCGCACCCTTGGTGCAGGCGCTCCGCGAGGACGAAGCATTGTTCGCAGTCAGTCCCCTGGTGGAAGATGAACGGGGGCGACCTCAGTTCGTATCCTGGCCGCGCTACCGGCTGATTCGGGGCAAGCTGCGCCCCCAGCCCTGGACGCGGGAAACAATCCAAGCGCGGCAGGCAGCCGGTCAACCGCTCTACGGGCTCTATGCTTCGGGCGGCTCCATGCTCTTTGCCAAGGAAAGGTTTCTGGCGCTGGGCGGATTTCTCCCCCTCTATCGACCCTTCTACAGCGAAGACCTGGATCTCTGCGCCCGGGCTTGGATGCGGGGTTGGAAGATTCGCTGTGTGCCGGAAAGCCGCGTCATCCATCGGTCCCAGGGCACCATCGGACGGTTGTTTGCGCCGCGCTTGGTGCACCGAATCCGCCTGCGAAATCGATTCGTCTTTCTGCTGCTCTACGGGGAACCTCGGCGCATTTTCATGTCCTATCTCCCTTGGAATCTGTTGCGCGCTCTGACCCGATTGCTCCGAGGGGATGCAACCTTGCTCCTCGCCCTGATCCAAGGCATGAAGATGTATCCTCGGATTCGGGCGGAACGCCGACGGCTCGCCGCCGCGCAACCCCTATTATCCCCGGAAGCCCTGTTGCACAAGATCAGCCAGCAAGCATGAGATCCTCGAAGCCCGCAACGACCTGGCGCCGCTTCGCCCTCAGCTTGTTGGGAAGCTTCGTCGGGGGGCTGGCGATGCTCTACGGGGCGATTCTGATCATCGATCCCTATGATGTCCTGCCCTTTTCCCCGAACTGGCAGCGCTTCCCCGTGTCCCGCCATGCGCGGGATTACAATGCGGTCCTCGCCCGCCGGCCCCAATACGATAGCGCGGTCATCGGCAATTCCACCGCCATGCTCCTGCCCCCGCGAGCATTGAACCGCGCCCTGGGTGGTCGCTTCGTCATGCTCGCCATGCCTGCCGCCTCACCCTATGAACAGCGGTTGCTGCTGGCGCTCTTCCTGCGCCATCATGCCGCCCCCAGCACCCTGCTCATCGGCCTGGATGCGAGCTGGTGCCATGCCCAGGGCGCGCCCCGCTTTCAGGGGCTGATGCGGGATCATCCCTTTCCCGATTGGCTCTATGATGAAAATCCCTGGAACGATCTGCCCCCCCTGAATGTGCAGACCTTCAAGGTCGCCCGCCGCCAGTTCCAGGCCCTCATCGGCTGGCGCATCCGCTACCCGCATAAGCCGGACGGCTATTGGGATTTCACGGATGCCCTCTATGAGCGCAACGATCCCCAAGCGGTCCATGAACGACTCTACAGCGGGCACAGGAGATTGCTGAAACTCGGCCCGGACGGTGCGCCCCCAAGATTTCCCGATCTGAATGCCTTGGAAACTCTGCTCCATCGAGCGCCCAAGCAGACGCGGAAGATCCTGTTCTTCGCCCCCGCCCATTACCTCCAGATTCCGGCGGCGGACACGGAGCAAGGGCAGGCTTGGCAGCAGTGCAAGGCCCGAGCGGGCGCGTTAGCGGATGGGCTGTCTCATGCCCTGGTGGTAGACTTCCACCGGATTTCTTCTCTCACCCGAACGGATGCGAATTTCATCGACGATCAACACTATGTGCGCTCGGTTGCCCTGCAACTGATTCAATACCTGGCCCAGGCTTGGGCGGGGAAGGATGCAGGGGAAGTCTGGCGGGTGCTCGGCCGATCTTGACGATCATGCAGACGGATTCGGAACAGGCTTGGCGCAGTTTCGGGCGCTGGTTGCTGGGCACAGCGCTGGGCGGGGGGGCTTTTCTCTATGCCCTCGTCCTGATCATCGATCCCTATGATTCCGTGCCCTTCTCCCCGAACTGGGATCGCTATCCGGTGACCAGTCAGGCCCGACCCTATACGGTGAAGCTCGCCCGCAGCGGTCGCTTCGATAGCGCTGTGGTGGGAGATTCCACCGCCATGTTGCTCAAGCCCCAGCAGCTCAACCGGCGTTTCGGCGGTCGCTTTGCGAACCTAGCCATGGTGGGGGCTTCTCCCTATGAACAATTGCGCTTGCTGCGGGTGCTCGCCCGCACAAAAGCATATGGGGGCACGCTCATCATCGGCTTGGGGCCTTTCTGGTGTGCCCCAGACGGTGCCCCGAAGCGGCTGCCCCCCCTGGTGGGCTACAATCTCTTCGATTGGCTCTACGATGAAAACCCTTGGAACAATTTTCCTCCCTTGAACCAACAGACCCTGCAACACGCCCGTTCCCAGCTCAAGGCCCTCATCGGCTGGCGCATCCGCTATCCCAAACGGCCGGATGGCTATCGGGATTTCACTCAGACCTATCGGGGGGATAAGAGTTTGGCAGCGGTGCGCAAGCGCATCTACGGGGAAGCGCCCTGGTTGCTGGAATGGACCCAGACCCAAACGCCGCCCCGCTTCCCGGAGATCGACGCTTTAGGCCAAGTGCTCGCCCAATTTCCGCAGGAAACCGAGAAAATCGCCTATTTCGTGCCCTTTCATGCCCACCATCAGCCCGCGCCCGGCACGGAGCAAGCGGCGCTCTGGCAAGCCTGCAAGGAGAAGACCGCTCACGTGCTGGGCGAACTGCCCCGAACTCATGTGCTGGACTTCCTGATTCCCTCTCCCATCACGCGGGAGGATGCCAACTATATCGACGGACAGCACCACATCACCGCCGTGGCTGCCCGTCTGGTGGATCTCCTGTATGCTGGTGCCGAACAGCCCGAAAGAACCGCGCTGGAATACCGTGTGTTGCACTAGTACCTCATGCTTCGCCGTCTGTTGCTCTTGATTTTCCTTCTCTTACTCCTCGTTCTGGCAGGGGGGGCTTATCTCTACTGGAGCGCCAAGCGCGCGGAACCCCGCTACGGGGGGGAAGTGGTGCTGCCGGGGCTCGAACAGGGCGTTACCGTTCGCTATGGTCCCCACGCGGTGCCCAGCATCGAGGCGGAGAGTCTGCACGATCTGCTCTTCGCGCAAGGCTATATCGTCGCTTCGGAACGGTTGTGGCAAATGGATCTATTGCGCCGCCTGGCTTCGGGACGGCTCGCCGAGCTGTTCGGCGCCCGCGTGCTGCCGGCAGATCGGTTTTTCCGAACCATCGGACTCCGGCGGGCGGCGGAAAAGAGCTTCGACGCCCTGACACCGGAGGAACAAGCCGGTCTTCGAGCCTATGCGGCGGGGGTCAATGCCTATATCGCCCAGACCCCAGGCTATCTGCCCTTGGAATATCTGCTCACAGGCACGCGACCCCAGCCTTGGGCACCCGAAGATAGCTTGGCCATCGGGGAATACATGGCTTGGATGCTCTCCTTCAACCTGCGGGAAGAACTGGTCTTTCTGCGCCTCGCCCGTCGGCTGGGCACCCAGCGCGCCCTGGAACTGTTCCCCGTGGAGGAAGGTATTCCCAAAGCACCGGATGCAGCGGATATCCCCCAATATGCCGGAGAGATTCCCCGCATTGCGTCCCTGTTCTCGCTGCTGGCGCAGTTGGGGTTGCCGGCGCCCGGCCCCGCGAGCAATGCTTGGGCCATCAACGGCAAGCGCACCCAGGACGGTCAAGCCCTGCTCGCCAATGATCCCCATCTGGCCGCTTCCCTGCCCGTCATCTGGTATGAACTGGAACTGCAATCGCCGGAGCTACACGCTACGGGCGTAGCCATTCCCGGGGTGCCTTTTGTGGCTATCGGCCATAACGAAGATCTGGCCTGGGGATTCACCGCCGCTATGGCGGATGTGCAGGATCTCTTCGTGGAACGCCTGGGGGAAGATGGCCGTTCCGTCGTGCGGTCGGAGGGGGATACAGAGCCTATTCAGGTGCGTTTGGAAAGCATTGTGGTGCGCGGGCGCACCCAACCCGAACGCCTGGCAGTGTACAGCACGAGCCGGGGAGTGCTGATCGATGGGATCTTGGGGCCCAACACGGGCACGCCGCTGGATCTGCCCCAGGTGAATACCGAACACCGCCTGGCCCTGCGGACAGTGCTGGAGGAACCGGATCGCAGCCTCATCGCCTTTTACCGCCTCAACCGCGCCCAAACGGTTCAGGAAGCTTGCGCTGCCATGGAAGATCTGCGCCACGCGCCCATGAATCTCTTGGTAGCCCATCGAAATGGGGATATCGCCTGGCAGATGAGCGGCTTGCTGCCCCGCCGCGGACAGGGTTCTGGGAAATATCCTCTCCCGGGCTGGAAAGCGGAGTTCGATTGGCAAGGCTATGAAAACTTCCGCAAGAATCCCGGGCTGACTAATCCCCCGGGCTATGCGCTGGTCACCGCCAATCAACGGCCCATCCCTCGGAACTATCCCATTCCGGTCAGCCACAGCTGGGTGGCCCCCTATCGGGCACGCCGCATCGAAGCCTTGCTCCAGGAACATCAGCCGCTCAGCGTGGAAGCGCTCGCCGCCATGCAGATGGATGACCTGAGCGAGGAAGCCCGCGTATTTCAAAAAGCCTTGCAGCGGGTGTTGCCGGAATTGCGGGCGCAGGATCAGGAAGCCTGGCGCATCGCAGATGAATATCTGGTGCCCTGGGATGGGCGCTTTCGGAAGGATTCCCGCGGGGCTGCGTTCTTTTTATTCCTGCGCCCCGCCCTGTTTCGCACTCTCTACGGCTATGCCTTGAGGGAAGATGTGGATCTGCTGCTCTCCATCGCCAATAATCAGTACAACGCATTGGAGGAAGTGCTCTACTCGGGGAAATCCAGCTTTTGGAATGATCAGCGCTTCGAAAGCGAGAAGGGGCCCGTGCGGGTCTGGGCGCGTGCTTTGAAAATGGCGAAGGAACAGCTCGATGCTCAGATTCCAGCCGGGGAAGCACCGCGATTAGATGCCCTGCTCTCCCTGCGCTTTCCCCATGCCTTTGATCGCATTCCATTGATCGGGGATTTCTTCAGCCTAGGCCCCTTGCCCGCAGCAGGCGATACCCACAGCATCAAGGCCTTCAAAACCTTGCTCAACAATCCCCAGCAGGTGCGCTTCATCCCCACCCTGCGGGTGCGGTTCTCCCCCACCCATTGGGAACAGAGCCGCATCAGTTTGCCTTTAGGTCAATCGGGCCATCGCTTTTCCCCCTATCGGGCAGACCAGCTTTCCGATTGGTTGCAGGGCAGGGATCATCCCTTGCAATGGCAGGGCCCCGAACCCTCGGAGGCCATCGGGATCAAGCGCTTGATCCCGAATCGGAAACCGAGCCCAACAGATAGTTTCTAGCTGCCTGCACATCCCGTTGGATCTGAAGGCGCAGGGCTTCGAAGGAGGGGAACCGCTGTTCATCCCGAATCTTGAGGCAGAATTCCACCTCCGCATGGCGGCCATAAATCTCCGCGGAAAAGTCGAACAGATGAACTTCTAGAAGATGCTGGGGTTCTCCCGCAACGGTCGGTCGCGTGCCGATGTTGGCGACGCCAGCTTGCAGTTTTGAGGAGACCCCCGCCACCCGAACTGCATAGACCCCTCGCAAAGGACTGATGCGGCGGTGCAGATTGATGTTCGCCGTGGGAAAGCCGATGGTGCGCCCCCGCTTGTCCCCGTGCACCACCCGCCCGCAGATGCGATAGGGACGGCCCAGGAGGTGGCGCGCGAGTTCCAGATCGCCCCGGGCCAGGGCTTCCCGAATGCGGGTGCTGCTGATGCGTTCTTCACCCAAGGTGATAGTGTGGAGGTTCTCTACCTGGAAACCCGCCTGTCGGCCCATCTCCTGGAGCAGCCGAAAATCCCCCGCCCGATGGCGCCCGAAGCGGAAATCATCCCCCACGAGCAGATAGCGGACCCGCAGCCCTTCCACCAGGAGATCGCGCACGAAGGTTTGGGCTTCCATCGCCGCCAGCTTCGGCCCGAACTCCAGCAACACCACCTGTTGAATGCCGCAGTCCTGAATGGCTGCCAGCTTTTCCCGCAGTCGGGTCAAACGAGCCGGTGCCGATTGGGGCGCGAAGTACTCTAAGGCTTGGGGTTCAAAGGTGATGACAGTAGCCGGCTGCTGGCGCTTCTTACCTTCTGCCAGCAGTTTTTGAAAAACCGCCCGATGTCCTAAATGCACCCCATCGAAATTGCCGATGGTGGCCACGCATCCCCCTTGCATTGGGCGCAGATTATGCAATCCTCGGATGAGTTTCACTGGTCTTCTTCTCGCTCAGGTCCCCGCAGATCTCCAGGTCGCCCGCCGAGCAGCAGGAAGCTGATCCCGTAGAGCAGGACGCCGAACAGAATCCAGGCGATGAGCGCCCCGAATCGATCGGACGGATTTTCCCCTGGACCTATCCAATACAGTACCAAACCCAGAATCGCACTCGCGCCCAGCACGCGGCTGGCCAGGAGCACCCAGCCCGGGCGCGGCTGATAGAAACCGGACTGCTTCAGCTTCAGCAACAGCCAGGTGGCATTGCTCATGGCGGCGAAGCTGGTGGCCAGGGCAAGCCCTACATGGCCCAGCGGTAGGCAAGCGAGGCTTAGGGATAGCTTGACGACCAGGGCCAAGCGCGCAGCGCGGGCGGGCGGGTGCAGTTCCGATTGGCTGAGGAAGGCGGGAACCAAGATTTTCACGAACAGGACTGGCACCAGGCCCAAGGCATAGGCCCGCAGGCTCTGAGCCGTCTTCTCTATATCTGCCGCACCGAAGGCGGGAGAATGGAAGAGGGTGCTCACGATGGGTTCCGCGAGCACGAACAGACCCAGCGCGGCGGGAAGCCCGAGCACCAGCGCCCAGCGCAACCCCCAGTCGATGGGCTGGGAGAAGGCGGGCGCAGAATGGGGAATGCGGGACAATCGGGGCAAAATCAAGATGCCCAGGGCAGATCCTAAGATGCCCAAGGGGAATTCTAGGAGCCGTTCCGAATAATAGAGCCAAGAGAGGCTGCCGCTCAGGAGAAAGGAGGCTAAGAGACTATCCAACAGCAGGTTGACCTGGGTTGCAGACAGGCTGAGCAAGGTCGGCCCCAATCCCCGCAAGATGTCCCGCACAGCGGGATGTCGGGGGCAGAATCTGGGTTTGGGCAGCAGTTCGATACTTTTCAATGCCGGCAACTGAATGAGGAACTGGACCAGTCCGCCCAGAAAGATCCCCCAAGCCAGGGCTAGAATGGGAGGGTCCAGTTGGGGTGCAAGGAAAAAGGCGCAGCCCACAATGCTGAGGTTCAGGAGCACCGGTGTGAAGGCGGGAATGCCAAAGCGCTCGTGCAGATGAAGGAGAGAACCCGCTAGCGCGGTCAGGGCGATGAAGAACAGATAGGGAATTGTGATCCGCAGCATCTCCGCAGCTAGCACACCTTGGGGACTTTCGAGACCGAAGCCCGGCGCGAAGAACAGGACGAACAGGGGCGCTGCCCAGCTGCCCGCTAGGCTCAGCCCGAAGAGGTAGAGACCAAAGGTCCCGAATAAGCAATCCACGGCGCGGCGCAGGGCTGCGGGGGGGACTGTGCGGCGCTGTCGTTCCAGCACGGGCACACAGGCCGCCGCGAACACCCCTTCCACGAAGAGGCGGCGCAGGAGATTGGGAATGCGCAGGGCGATGAAAAAGGCATCCGTGCCTTCGCTGACCCCAAATAGTCGGGCGATGACCAGATCCCGCGCGAAGCCCAGCAGGCGGGAGAGCAGCGCATTGCCCCCGATCTTCAGGGCATCGGAGCGCGGCGGCATGGAAACCGGACTTTTCTTGTCCTGCCTGCGAAAGCAGGGACATACCTGCGAAAGGTTTGCCCCTGCAGGAGCCGGGGGCAGGAATCCATTTCCAGAGGAAGATACGCCGGTTCGCAGGGCATCAAGGTTCCCAGTGCACCCGATTTCTACCCTTGGATTTGGCCTGATACAGCAGGCTATCCGCCCGTTTTAACAGGCTCTCTGGCGTATCCCCCGGACGGTAGGCACTGCCGCCAATGCTAACGCTGATCCGATTCGCGCCCGGACGAATCGGCGGCAGCGCTTCGATGGCGGCGCGGATGTCGTTCGCGCGCTTTTCCACTGGCATCTTCTCGACGCCCCGAAAGAGCAGGGCGAATTCATCCCCCCCATAGCGGCAGGGCAGATCATCAGAACGAATGAAGCGCTTGAGCACCTCAGCCACCTGGCGGAGCAGTTCATCTCCCACCGGATGACCGAAGTTATCGTTGATAGGTTTGAATTTATCCAGATCGAGCATCATCAGACCGATGCGCCCTTCTCCCGCTTTACTACTCTCGATGCCCCGCGCGAGCTGTTCCATGAGGCAGCGTCGATTGTAAAGCCCCGTGAGTTCATCGGTCTGGGCGCGAATCTCTTGATCGCTGAGCTCTTTCTTGGTCCGCCGCAAATGGTCATAGCTGCGGGTGAGGGCTTCGTGTTTCGCGCTCAGCTCGGCAAGCAAGGTTTCCTCGCTGTCGATGAGGAAGGCACAGGTGCGGCGGAAGAGGTTGAGCAGGGCTTTCGGATATTGCTCATACAGGGGTTCGATGACTTCCTGCCCGAGCACGCACAGCTTGGTGTCCTCAATCGCGCGGACCGTCGCTGCCCGCGCATGGCCGGGATGGAGGAAGGCCAGTTCTCCGAAATAATCTCCCCGCTCCCGCAGGGTGGAAATCGCCTCGAATCCCAGATTGATCTGCACCACCCCTTCCAAGAGGATGAACATGCTGTCTCCGGGTTCACCCTTTTCGATGATGACCCTGCCAGCGGGATAATGCGCCTCCTTCCCCGCATCGAAGATCGCCTGGATCTCTTCCGGAGAAAAGGCATAGCGCCCATCGATGGGCTTCAGGAGGTTGGGCATCGGTAACTTCGTGTGAAAACTTAGGGAAAGCCCCCTGAACAGGCATTGCGGGGGGAAGTGATCAGAGGTCCCCTTGATATTTTTCATCCTCTTCCCGAAGGCGGCGTGCTCGTTCTGCTTCTCGCCTCAGCTCCCAGATCTCTTGGCGTTGGGCAACCCGTTTTTCCCAAGCGCCCTCCCTTTCTGGAATGGATCGCTCGCCGAACAGGACTTGCCGTAGGAACCGATAGGCGAACTGCAGCAATGCTAGATCTTCTTGTTCTAGCTCTTTATAGAGGGATTGGGGCAGATCATAGGTGTTCTGAAACTTATCGCTGAGGACGAAGCGGCGGAAGCTATCCAGATCATAGGATGCCATGAAGAAGAGGTTGAGGCTTGTCTGCGGCGGCTTGCCCACAGTGGGGCCGCTGGACTTTTTCTTCAGGATGAGCTGATACCAGTCTCGGTTGTACTCATCGTACTCTTGGCAACCCTGCTCGATTCGGTAATCCTCGATGCGGAGCTTGCGATTTTCCTCATGGCCTTTGCAATGGTCTTCCTGCACCAAGGAATACTGCTGCACGGGCTCCGGCTGTCCCGTCTGTTTGATGTTAAGCAGGGCGACCGGATAGTAACGGCAGACCGTGGGCCGATCCGCATAGACTTTGCAGCCTTTTTCCTCGTCCAACAGAAGGCAAACCCCCTCATCCGTGGTCTTGAGCTTCACGCCCGGGGTGCCGTCTGCGTCCATCTGGAAGGGCACGGTATGCTTGGCGAGAAACTCCCTGGAGCCCATGCCCAGAGCATCCTTCAAGCGGATGATGTCATAGGGGCCTAGGGTCACATCCGCTTGCTTGCAGCAGGCATTAAAACAAGAAATACCCGGGTAACAGTGGAATTGAATCTCTGCCGATGCGGGCAATGCCTTGGGCATGACCGGGCTCTTGAAGGGCATGTGTTCGCTCAAATCTGACATGGTTAGGGTTTCCGATAATCAACGAGGAGATTCTTGCAAACCATCTTAGCAAATTCTCCCCTGCCGCCCGCTGTTCATCCGGGCAAAAAAAAAGCTAGGCACCTTCCGGTGCCCAGCCTTTCTTTGGAAGTCGCCTAGGGCTTACTTGAAGAGCTTGGACTTGTCGACCAAATCCACATGCGCCCGTTTGAAGCAAGTCCAGGTCTTGGTCTTCCGGTCATAGACGGAGTTCACGAAGCAGTGCCAGTTCTCCTCATCGATGAAGTTCTTGTCGGAACGGTAGTAGAAGCCCGGATAACGGGATTCCTCCCGGAACTGGATGTGCTTCATGTGGGCCTCCGCCGTGAGGATACGGTGATAGTTCTCCCAGGCCCGCAGCAGCTCGTGGAGATCCTTCGCCCGCATCTTCAGGGCATCTTCCTTAAGCATCTCCAACTTCTGCTCGGCCAGCTCCAGCATGTGGGCATTGGTGGTGTAATAGGTCGCCACGCCAGCCACATATTCATCCATGATCTTCTGGAGGCGGAACTGAAGCATCCGCGGCGTGATGTAATTGGGGTTTACATCGATCGCTGTGGTGTAGTCCTTGTGCTCCATGAAGTTCCGCACAGGCCGGTAGATCTCCTCGATCAGCTCGTCCACGCTGGTATCCAGCTCTGGCTTCCAGTCCCTGTTGTCCATGACGAACTTGACCATGCCCTTAGCCGCAATCCGACCTTCCGCATGGGAGCCGGAAGAGAACTTATGACCGGAGGCACCCACACCGTCTGCCGCCGTGAACAGGCCTTTGACAGTGGTCATCCCCCGATAGCCCCAATGCCAACCTTCGGGCAGGTGGCTGGGGATCTTGTCCTTCTCGGGATGTTCCTCAGTGGTGGGCGCACCCAAATCTTCGGGACCAGAAACCCAGATGCCGCAGCAACCGGAGTGGGAACCCAAGAGATAGGGTTCTGTGGGCATGAGCTCGGAATTTTTCTTCTCTGGTTCGATATTCTCACCGGCCCAGATGCCGCACTGACCGATGCACATGTCCAGGAAGTCTTCCCAGGCTTCTGCTTCCAGATGCTTCACCTCGCGGGGAGACAGCGTTTCCCGCAGCTTGGCCAGAGCGGTGACTGTATCCATCCAGATGGGCCCGCGGCCTTCCTTCATCTCCTTGAGCATGAGATGGTTCCGCAGGCAGGAAGCGGGAACGGCAGCCTGTCCATAGGGCGGGTAGTCGTTCAACAACTCCTTGTTCCGCTCCATGTAGATCTCACCGAAGGCATTGGTAGCCTTGGCCTTGAACAGCAGGAACCAGGCGCCTACCGGGCCGTAACCATCCTTGAAACGGGTGGGTACGAAACGGTTCTCCATCATGGTCATCTCGGCGCCGGCCTCGGCAGCCATGGCATAGGTGGAGCCAGCGTTCCAGACGGGATACCAGGCGCGCCCCTGACCTTCACCCACGGAGCGGGGCCGGAAGATGTTCACGCAACCGCCCGCGACCAACAGGCAGGCCTTGAACTTGTACACATAAAGCTTGTGCTCGCGGACGGAGAACCCGACGGCACCGGCAACTCGGTTGCTGTCGTTCTTGTCGTTCACCAGCTTGACAATGAAGACGCGCTCTTGGATGCGATCCGTGCCCAGCGCCTTCTTAGCTGCCTCTGCGACGATCCACTTGTAGGACTCGCCGTTGATCATGATCTGCCACTTGCCGGAGCGCACAGGCTTGCCGCCGTCCTTCAGCGCGGGTAATCCCTTGGAACCGTCGTGGCGCTCGCCGTTCTCATCGGTCTTCCAGATGGGGAGCCCCCATTCTTCGAACAGATGCACGGACTCATCCACATGACGGCCTAGATCATAGGCCAGATCATCGCGGGTGATGCCCATGAGGTCGTTGGAGACCATGCGGGCATAGTCCGCAGGGTCCTGCTCCGGACCGATGTAGGTGTTGATGGCGGAAAGACCTTGGGCCACGGCGCCGGAGCGGTCCATCGCAGCCTTGTCCACCAGCTTCACCTTGATATCCACCCCTTCTTTCTTGGCTGCCTCCACCCAGGGGCCGATCTCATAGGCTGCACCACAGGCACCCATGCCGCCTCCGATGATGAGGATATCAACCTCTTCTTCGATGACTTCAGGATTTCCAAATTCACCTGCCATAATCAGATACCTTAGCTAATCAACTTCTCGTTTTGCAGTTCGGTTCCAGAGGGCCGCTTATTTGCGGATCAGTTCGGAGGGATCGCCGGCGCGGTAGCCGTTGACCTGCACGAAGAAACCCGGCTCGGAGATCTTGGAGATGTCTGCCTCAGGCTTGCCCCCATAGGGATCGATGGAACCTTCTGGTGTCGTCCGAATCGGGAACTTGAAGCGCTTCATGTTGCCGTTGCGGAATTTGATGGTCCACATGATGGAGTCGGTACCGCGCAGCGGCTGTACGGAAGCACCTAGGGGAACGATATCCGCATAGGGACGGGCTTCGATGGCCTGCTGCGGGCAGATCTTGATGCAGCTATAGCATTCCCAGCACTGATCCGGCTCCTGATTGAAGGACTTCATGGCATGGCCGGTCAAGGAACCGTCCTTGTCGAGCTTCATAAGGTCATGGGGGCAAATGTACATGCAAGCGGTCTTGTCCTGACCCTTACAGCCATCGCACTTCTCAGTACGCACAAAAGTTGGCATGGTGCTTCTTCTCCTAAATGTTTCACTGCAGTGTTGGAATCGCCCTCTCTCCGCCTCGCTTGCCTTCCCTAGCGGGCAAACCGGAAGTTTAGGCTGCGCGCTCCCTGGGGAACCGTCTGATGCAAACGCTTCTACCAGACTCCCCATGCGCTTATTCAGCATCCTTTGCCGAAGCCAGGGCATAGCTGGCAAGAAAACGGCTCTTCCATCGTTAGCCGGTGATAAGACCGCCCAAAGATAGAGATTCTGCTCGGGCGGTGTCAAAATAGTTTTCAGAACGAGATCATAAAATCGCCTTATTAGATAATTCTGATAGAGCCTTTACGTGCGCATCCCTCGCATTTTCATCGCCCATCCCCTGACAGCAGGTCGGTGCGTCCGCCTGCCGGAGGGTGCCCGCCGCCATCTCCATCAGGTGCTGCGCTTGCGAGCCGGTCATCGGGTGGCACTGTTCGATGGTTCTGGACGGGATTTTCCTGGCACCCTGATCGAGATGGAAAGGGATGAACTCGGCGTTCGGCTGGAAGCGCCAGGAGAGCCAGAACCTCCGCCCCCACTCGTCGTGCATCTGGGCTTGGGGATCACGCGGGGGGAGCGGATGGAGTACAGCCTGCAAAAATCCGTGGAACTCGGGGTTTCCCAAATCACACCGCTCTTCACAGCGCGAACGATGGTTCGGTTATCGGGAAAACGCTTGCAGCATCGCATGGCCCGCTGGCGAGAGATCCTCATCGCTGCCTGCGAACAGAGCGGGCGGCGTCTGCTGCCGGTATTGCATCCCTGCCAATCGCTCCGGGATTGGTTGCGAATCCCCCATCCTTTTCCCTTGATGTTGGATCCCCGAGGAGAAAAGCCCCTTTCTGCCCTGGGCGAACCCGATGGCGAACTCACCCTGCTCTCGGGGCCGGAGGGTGGATTGTCCCCTGAAGAACAGCATCAAGCGAAGCAGGCGCGATTTGTTCCGGTTCGTCTGGGTCCTCGCATCCTACGGGCGGAGACTGCACCTTTGGCCGCACTGACCTTAGTGCAGTTTCTGTGGGGCGATCTCGATCGCTGAGCGTCATTGCACGCCGAGCAGCGCTTGCTCGATCGCATCCAGATTGGGGATCATGATGAGCTGGGTACCATCGGTGAGATAGTGCAGGGCGAAGGGATTGTACTTAGCGGGCGCGGGTGCACTCTGCATGGAAGAGGGTTCCAGGTTCATCAAGCGCGGCACTGCGATGGTGAACAAGGCAAAGTAAGGAAGATCGGGGTTTCCGTTAGGCGAGAAGCAGATGCCAAAGCAAGCCTGTTTAGGAATGTTTTTGACCGGCAACCCCGTGGCAGCGCTGGACAGAACGACGGCAGGTACCAGCCGTTCCCGCCAATCCAGGTTGCCCAGCAGCCAGGCCGCATCGCTCCGCACCGGCTCTGGTTGGTGATAGGGAATGATTTCCCCAACGGCGGAGTTGGGCAGCAGAAAATTCGGCCCCCTGCAGGGAAAGAGCAGCGCGCTTAGCGAAGCCGAATTCTGGATCACGAATAGGACTCCAAGAGCAGGGAACTGATCTCGTCCATGAGCTCCGCCTCCTGATAGGGCTTACCCAGATAGCGATTTACCCCGAGGTTCTCTGCATATTCCTGATGTTTCTTGCCGGTCCGAGAGGTGATCATGATGATTGGGATATGTCTCAACCTAGGGGACCGACGGATGTGGCGAGTCAGTTCATAGCCATCCATGCGCGGCATCTCGATATCGAGCAAGATCAGGTCGGGAATTTGCTCTTCGAGCTGAGAGAGGGCATCCACCCCATCCCGCGCTGTGATAGCATCCATGCCTTGGCGTTTTAAGAGACGGGTGGTCACCCGTCTTACGGTCAGGGAATCATCCACGACCATGATCAGGGGACGGCGTTTTTCTTCCTCACCGATCAAGGTTTCTTCAGCGGCTGCAGCGGCGGCTGCCTCCTGTGCCTGTATGCGCCCGGAGCGGATGAGGCCCAGCAAGTCCAGAATCATCGCCACGCGACCGTCTGGCAAGATAGTGCCCCCTGCGAGCCATCGAATACTGCTCAGCGCAGTACCCAAAGGTTTCACGACGACTTTTTGATTGCCGATCAACGCATCTACATGGAAAGCGACCCGCTGGTCGCCTGCCTTGGCCAACAGAATGGGAAGCCAAGCCCGATCTGAGGCCACCGGTACACTGCCTGTTTTCAGCACAGCCCCCAGATAGACCACTCGATAATCGTTACCCGCATAGCGAAAATCTTTGCGATTGCCGGAAAGGTTTTGTTGCAGATCTTCCCGAGAGATGCGAGCTACTGCCTCCATGGTGGTATGAGGTACTGCATAGGTCTCTTCTCCCACTTGTACCAGCATGGCTTCGATAATAGCCAGGGTAAGAGGCAACCGGATGGTAAAGGTCATACCCTTACCCGTCCTGCTCTCCAGGCTGATGGTGCCGCTCAGCTGTTTAATCTCTGTGTTGACCACATCCATGCCTACGCCGCGGCCTGCGATCTGCGAGACCGATTTAGCGGTGGAAAAACCGGATTCCATGATCAACTGCGCTATCTCATCATCGGTCATCTTGGCATCCGGTTTGATCAAACCGCGTTCGATGGCCTTTGCCCGCACCGCAGGAATATTTAATCCCGCCCCATCATCAGCGACGATGATGACTGCATCGTTTCCCTCTCGGCGAAGGCTCAGCTGAATGAGCCCCACTGGGTTCTTACCCGCCTGAACACGCTGCTCCGGCGTCTCGATCCCATGCGCGATGGCATTGCGCAGCAAATGCTCCAGCGGGGCGACGATCCGTTCCTGAATACTCCGGTCCAGCTCTACCTGCGCCCCAACGACCTCCAGGCCCGCGCGTTTGCCGAGCTGTTGAGCAGTCTGGCGAACGAGCCGCTGCAAGCGAGGTACTACCTGGGAGAAGGGCACCATGCGGGTGCGCAACAGACCGTCCTGAAGGTCGTTGGAAATGCGATCCTGCTGTAGCAGGAGCGTTTCCGATTCTCCCTGCATGTCGCTGAGAATGGTACGAATGCTGACCAAGTCATCCACCGTCTCTGCGAGGCTTCGGGAAAATTGCTGCATTTTAGAAAAACGGTCTAATTCGAGCGTATCGAACTCCTTCTGGATATCCGATTCTTCTGTAGGGGCTTCTTCCTCATCCTCCTTTTCCGAACCATGCTCAATCCGATGTTTGATCTGTGCCTCGATCTCGATTTCAAGCTGACGCAGCTTTTCCCGCAACCGACGAACGGTTTGGTCCAGATCTCCTAACCGAAAGCCCAGCTTGTTGTTTTGCTGGGTGAGCCGAGAGCCGTAAATACTGATCTCACCCGCATGGTTGATGAGGCGATTGATCAGATCCGCGCGGACTCGGATTTGAGGGGCCAATTCCGCTGTCTTGGCTACCTGTTTGGGCTTCTGCGCTTGGGCAGGTGTGGGAGATGTGGTCTCCGGTACCTTGACTGCGGCGGTTTCGGCAGCCCCTTCGGGTGGTGCTTCTAGAGCGACGGACAGGGCGCGGATGAGACTGTTAGCCCGTCGGACAGGCTGCTGCTGTTCCACAGAGTCCACCTGCTCCGCCAAGGTGTCCAAGGTCTGCTGAGCGAGATCCAAGGCCACCTCGTTGATCTGGGCATTGCCTTTGTCCACCTCGATCAACAGGGATTCGAAGGCATGGCAGAGATCCCCGATAGAGGTCAATCCCGAGAGGCGGGCACTCCCCTTGAGGGTGTGGAGCAGCCGCTTGAGCTCTTTTATGGGCTCCTTGGCAGCAGGATCTAGCAAGAATTCCCGAAACGCCTGGTCCAGCTTTTCCAGAAGATCATGGGCCTCTTCCAAGAACAGTCCCAGCATTTCCCGATCTTCTGGCAGGGATTCCCATTCGTCGGGTGCAACATCTGCCTCTGCAGCCTCCGTTTTCGATGGAGCCGGCGCTTCCGGAACTTCAGTGAGCGCAGCGGAGAGGGCGCGGATGAGGCTGTTGGCATGTCGGACGGGCTGCTGCTGTTCCACAGAGTCCACCTGCTCCGCCAAGGTGTCCAAGGTCTGCTGAGCGAGATCCAAGGCCATCTCATTGATCTGGGCATTGCCTTTGTCCACCTCGATCAACAGGGATTCGAAGGCATGGCAGAGATCCCCGATAGAGGTCAATCCCGAGAGGCGGGCACTCCCCTTGAGGGTGTGGAGCAGCCGCTTGAGCT
>JALWWO010000019.1:0-219871 GCA_027078745.1 Chromatiaceae bacterium | reverse complement strand
TTGATCTGGGCATTGCCTTTGTCCACCTCGATCAACAGGGATTCGAAGGCATGGCAGAGATCCCCGATAGAGGTCAATCCCGAGAGGCGGGCACTCCCCTTGAGGGTGTGGAGCAGCCGCTTGAGCTCTTTTATGGGCTCCTTGGCAGCAGGATCTAGCAAGAATTCCCGAAACGCCTGGTCCAGCTTTTCCAGAAGATCATGGGCCTCTTCCAAGAACAGTCCCAGCATTTCCCGATCTTCTGGCAGCATCTGCAGTTCATCGGGAGCCGGGGTGACCGGGATAGGCTCTTCCGCAGCCGATTTATCTTCGGATGTAGCTGGAGTTTCTCCTGGCGGTGTGCTCAATGGCGCGGTACTTTCCGCGAGCATTCGGGAAAGTTGGGCCATGCTGTCAGCGATCGGACTCACCTCTGACTTGCTCTCAGAGGATTGCGCTTCAGGTACGGCCTCTATTTCGCTCGCTACCTGCGGTTCCGACGGCATGACCTGGGTTTCTTCCGAAATCTCCAGGGCTGGCGCCGCGGTTTCCACAGCTGGAGAGGGTCCTTCCTGAGGTTCGAGATTTCGGACCTCCTCTGCAAGTTGGAGCAATTGTTCCAGTTCCTCTCCCGACGCTGGCAGCCGGTCGATTCGCTGCAAAATTTTTTCTAAACAAGATTCCAGATGATCGAGCAAGACTGCGGGTACTGCCTGACCCTGAAAATGATAGTCCTTCACACGCAGTTCGAGTTCATGAACTGCCTCCGCAACGGAATTGACCCCGGTCATGCGCGCGCTTCCCGTGAGCGTGTGCAGGGCCCGCACAACGTTTTCGTCTGGGATCATCTCCTCTTCTCTGGCCTTTTGGATGAACTGCCTCAGGGTCTCTATATGGGCATGCGCTTCATCGCAGAAGATCTGGATCAAATCCTCATCCATTTCCGCAAGAAACTCGATCTCCTGCGTTTTCGCGGCCTGGATGGCGTCTGCTTCTGGCGGTGGAGCAGTGGGTTCTTCCTGTGCTTCCGAGGGCTCTGGGGCCTCTGGCATCGCTGTGGGGGGTGCCGGCTTTTCTTCTACCGCTTTGGGCAGGGGTTTCCCCGCGATGATAGATTCTGCCCGTTCGATGTAGGGAGCTACAGGGACAGTCTTGCGGGTGGCTTCCGCATCGATGAGTGTTGGCAGGAATTCCACCGCTTTTCCCACGCTCTCCACCAGCTCCGGCGTGATGGGGAGCGTCTGATCGATGACTCGGTTGAGCAGGTTTTCATAGGCCCAAGCGAATTCCCCCACTTGCACCGCACCCACCATGCGACCGCTGCCCTTGAGGGTGTGGAAGGCGCGACGCAAAGTCGTCAAGGCTTCCTGATTCTGATTATCCTGCTTCCAGAGGGCGAATTGCTCGATGACGACGGGCTGCACTTCCCGGGCTTCCTCCAGGAAGATTTCTAACATCTCCTCGTCGATGGGCTCTTGCTCCTCCAGGTCGGGAGTCTGGATCTCAGAAGCTGGGGGTTCCGAAGGTTCTTCCGCCTGGGGTTCAGCAGCGGGGGGCGCTGCAGGTGCTTCGCTCTCCGCTTTCGATGTCTGGGATGCTTCTGGGGCTTCTGCTCGGGGCGGCGCAGCTGGCTTGATCTCGATCACTGGCGCCTTGGACGCAGGCATCCCAGCAACCAAAGCTTCCGCCCGTTCGATGTAGGGAGCTACAGGAACAGTCTTGCGGGTGGCTTCCGCATCGATGAGCGTTGGCAGGAATTCCACCGCTTTTCCCACGCTCTCCACCAGCTCCGGCGTGATGGGGAGCGTCTGATCGATGACTCGGTTGAGCAGGTTTTCATAGGCCCAAGCGAATTCCCCCACTTGCACCGCACCCACCATGCGACCGCTGCCCTTGAGGGTGTGGAAGGCGCGACGCAAAGTCGTCAAGGCTTCCTGATTCTGATTATCCTGCTTCCAGAGGGCGAATTGCTCGATGACGACGGGCTGCACTTCCCGGGCTTCCTCCAGGAAGATTTCTAACATCTCCTCGTCGATGGGTTCCTCTTCTGGTTCTGAAACCGCAGGTTCTGCAGGCAGGGGTTCCAAAACCTCCGCTTCCTGAATTTCCTCTGCTTGTGGCTCCGGTGGGGCTTCGACCTCCGGCTCCGAAGGTGCTTCTATCTGAGGCGGTGTTTCTGCCCTCTCGGAAGCGGTAGCAAGCTGCTCCAGTGCCTTTCTCGCATCGCCGATGAGGTCTTCCGCATAACGCTGCCCCTCTCGCAGCCCATCCACATAGAGTTCGATGGCGGCAATGGCACGGGCGAGGATTTCGAGTTCCTCCTCCGTAGGGACGTGATTCTTGTCCAAAAACTGTGTTTGAATCCGTTGTGTCGTCTCATCGAGCACTGCTGCCGCTTCGTTTTCCGAAAGCAGGCGCAACACACCGCTCACACTGTGGAAAAACTTGGGCACCTCCTGGAGAGGCTTCAGGTTCTTGGTATCGGCGAGGGATGCAATGGCTTGTTCTGCCTTTGCGATCTCTGCGCCTGCTTCCTGCAGGGCAGAGGCGAAGATCGCTTGCTCGGATTCTCCTACTTCGCCCCGAGCGAGCTTAGTTCCGCCCAGAGCAGCCAGGGCAGTTTCCACCTCTAGCAATCCCTCCGCCACGGCCATGAGCTGGCTGTCGTTTGCTGCCGACTCATCCCGCACCATCACCCCGATGGCGTCAGCGCACCGGCGCAGTTGAGAGACGATCTCTTCCGAACCGGTCACTACCAGAGTAGTTGCGAGGTTGCGAAGTAAATTTTCCAGCTCTGCCAGCCGACTCCGATCCCGACGATCTCCTCGGGCATAGAGGTCTAGGGCGTCTTTGACAGGGATCAGCTCATTGCGCGCCTCAGAGATCAAGACGTTGATCGCCTCTGGGCTGGGGCCACCGAATTCCGTGGCCTGATCCACCTCCTCCAGACCTTCTTCTTCCTGATTGAGGCCGTAGGCCTGTTGGAGCTCCCGGACTAAGTAACTCTGGGAATCGCAGGCTGCAATCCTGGACATGAAGTCCATCAGCAGGGCTTGAGCATCCTTCTCTGGCCAGGCACCCCAGCTTTCTGCCAGGGGCTTTAACACTTTATCCAGGTGTCCGATCAGCGCTTTGGTCTTCCCGTCCACCTCCACACTGCCCTCTAACATAGCCTCGATCAGGGCTTCTGCTGCTAAGAAGAGGTCGTGGAAGATGGTTTCTTTCACATAGGTCCGCAGCTGGTGGAAGAACTTTCCCAAATTCTGCAAACCTTCCTTTGCAGTAGAAGGTTTAAACCATTGGAGCAGATAGCGATGGAAGTGAGGGCGCGCCTGCCGGATGATCTTCCAGAGCTCCTTCCGCACTTCTGCCGAAGGCATCTCGCTATCAGAGAGCACTGAGGTGGGGATGAGCAACTCCGCTTCATCCAACAGCTCCTCGTTGCGCACTGCTCGCAGATCATTGATCGCCGGCAGCAGAGCCAAAGGAGAATCCGGTTGCCCGGATTCCAGCTTGTCTAAGTAATCAGGCAGCTGGATCAGGGCCAGCATCCAGGCTTCCGAGGCTTCCCAGGTGTTTTCAATGCGCCCTTCTGCCAAGGCGATGCAATGCTGCTGCATTTCCTCAATCAGACGGGCAGGCCCCATGATCTGCAGGGAAATCAGCACCCCTCGCACTTCCTGCAGCGCGGCGATCGCTTGCGCCAGATCATCGCCACCTCCGCCCTCTTCCGAAACAAAAGCCTCCATATGCTTTCGAGCACGTTGCAGGCTGATGACGATCTCATCCTTAACCCATTTCAGTCCACCAACAGCGTGCGCTTTAGCCATAACGCGTTTCGTCCCGGTCTTCAAAAATCCGTCCCATCAGGGGAGGCGGAAGCCCGCCACCGAGCCTTGCAATTCGGTGGCCAATTCCGCGAGCGCTTCCACCGCCTCCACCGTCCCCTTCGTACCCTGGGCGTTCCGCAGAGTGATCTCTTGGATCGCGTTCACCGTCTTGTTGATCTTCGCCGCTTCTCGGGATTGGAGCTGAGCAGAATCAGCGATCTTGCGGGTTAGATCCGCAATGCGGGTGGACACGTTCTCGATCTCTCGCAGGGCATCCCCTGCATTAGTAGCAAGGGTCGTTCCATCCACAACTCCTGCGGTGGTATCTTCCATAGAACTCACCGCTTCGTTGGTATCCGCCTGAATGGTGCGTACCAAGGCATCGATCTGCTTGGTTGCATTTCGGGAGCGTTCGGCGAGCCGCTGTACCTCATCCGCAACCACAGCAAAACCTCGTCCCGCTTCCCCCGCCATGGCCGCTTGCATGGCAGCGTTCAAGGCGAGGATATTCGTCTGGTCGGCGATGTCGTCGATGAGTTCGACGATTTCCCCGATTTCCTGGGAGCTTTCGCCCAACCGCTTGATCCGCTTTGAGGTTTCCTGAATCTGCTCGCGAATCGCATCCATACCTTGGATGGTGTCTCGCACGGTTTGCACACCGCGTCCAGCGACTTCCAAGGATCGGGAGGCGACTTCTGCGGACTCCGTGGCATTCTTTGCGATTTCGTCGATCGCTGCGGTCATGCGCTTGATCAAACCGGTAGCTTGATCGATCTGGCGGGTTTGGATCTCGCTCGCTTCAGCAAGCTGCATGGCGATGGTGCGCGTGGATTGGGCAGACTGCGCAACCTTTTCAGAGGTTTCATTGATGGTGGTGACCAGGACCCGCAGGGCGTCCACCGCATAGTTGATGGAATCGGCAATAGCGCCCGTGATGTCCTCGGTAACCGTGGCTTCCACCGTGAGATCACCGTCTGCGAGATCCCCCATTTCGTCCAGGAGGCGCAGGATGGCTTGCTGATTCGCCTCATTCTGCGCCTTGGATTCTGCCTCTCGAGCCTTCGCTTCCCGAAGCAGCTGGACACCCAAGAGCACCAGGGTCAACAGGGCCAGAGCTCCGAGGCCGATGACGGTGGCAGGACCTACGACCAAGGGCCCGATCTTCATGCGCCCAGGGGCCTGTTGATAGATGGCAATCAGCTGGTTGAGAGCGTTTTTCAAGCGATCAGCTGCGGCAGGCATGTGTTCGATGGCTGCCAGAGCGGGCAATACTTCGGGAATGGTCATCAACAGCTTGTCGGAAGTGTTTTGTATGGAGCTGAAGAGCAAGGCCGCTTCCTGCAGCTTTTCGAGAACATTGGTGTCCTGCTCTGGAGAGAGGCCGAGAGCATCATCCCCCTGAATCAGGCCCTTGAGGATCCGTTCAAAATCCGCTGCGTCTCGGGCAAAGCGGTCGATCGCTCGAGGAGAGGTGGCACCACCGGCCAAGAAGTCTCTCAGGGTAGCGCGCATCCGTTCCACCAGTGCGAGTTCTTGCGCTGCGAGGAACACCCGATTTTGGGGGGCTTTATCCTGGACCATGCGATCAGCTATGGCTCGGATGGCGTTTCCCAGCTCGGGCAATAGGGAAGCCGTTGTTTGCACCAGATCCCGGACTGCAAGGAAGTTTTCCTGGGCTTCGAGGATCGCATCGATGCCTTCCCGCACTTCTAGCCAAGCATCTTCCGCCTTTCGGAGTTCCCGTAGGGTTTCTGGTGGTGAGGGAGGGAGACCGTTTTCTTGAGGCGCGCCATGTTTGAGATCACTGAGCAGGGCTTCATAACGCTTGCGGATGCTGCCCAGATGGGCAAAAGCGGCTTCTTCTGCTTGCACAGCCTCTACAGCTACCTTGACTGCTTGTTGCGCTAAAGTTTTTTGTTCTGCCACCTTGAGCAGAAATTTTTCGTTGTATTCTCCCCATCGCTCCGTGTGATAAAAGCTGACAAATGCCAATAAGAGCAAGATTGTGAGCAGTACGGAGAGGAAGGTAACCAGTCGGTTGGTGAACAGTTTTCCACGTCCCTTCTTCGGTGCTGTCGTCGTGGCCATCTCTTCGCTGTCTCCAAGTCCCCGAAAATCTTTGTTCTACTGCAAAGCGGTCGGGCTTATGCCGATGCTTTTTGTTCTGTAACCTGGTTGAAACGCGCGTCCTTTGCCAACGCACGCAGATCGAGCACTGCTTTGCGCTCGATGCCCAGGCGAAAGCTCCCCGCAAGAAACCGATCGACCCCTTCTCCTAACTTGGGTGCTTCTGCCAGGCGTGCAGAAGATTCCAAATGACGAATACCGACCACGTCCCCTACCAATAACCCGAAGGGGGACTCTGAGTGACGCACCACGAGAATCCGATTCTTGGCGCTGTGGGAGGTTTGCACATGAAATAGAAAAGCCCGCAGATCGAAGACGGGCAAAAGGGTGCCTCGATTATTGACCAGTCCGTGCACCCAACGGGTGGTGCCGGGAACTGGCGTGACACCCTGTGGGATATTCAGCACCTCTGCGATATCGGAAAGGGGAGAGAGAAAGGATGCTTTGCCAACATAGTAAAGAATGCCGGCCCAGATGTCCTCCGGTGCTTCCTCCTGGGGCAGTCCAACTGCATGTTGTCGACAGCGCCGATCCAGTTCCTGCAAGACCGCAAACCAAGCCGTTGACTCTGGCTTCTGGGCCCGGCTGGGCATTCTAACCACGGAGGGCTGCCTTTACCCGATCGACCAGTTCGTGTGGATTGACCGGTTTCACCAGATAATCGGAAGCACCTTGTCGCATACCCCAGGTGCGATCCGTATCCTGATCTTTGGTGGTCACCATGATGATGGGAATATCTGAGGTTTCCGGGTCCTTTTTCAGCTGCCGGGTCGCCTGAAAGCCGTTGAGCACAGGCATGACCACATCCATGATGATCAAATCGGGGTGCAGGCGTTTCGCCGAGGCGACGCCCTCCTCGCCATTGCCTGCAGTCTCCACGGAGAATCCCGCCTTCTCCAGGATCTTGACGAAAATTTGGGTCTCCGTAGGAGAATCATCGACGATGAGGATCAGCCGCCCTTCTCCGCCGCCCTCAGGTCCAGCGGCATTCGCCTTGGTGATCGTTTTGAAGAAATCTTTCATTATGGGATTCGCGAATAAGTTGGTTGATGGAAGCCATTGAAGCGCTGATTCGCTACTCTGAGCGATCAGGCTGCTTTTTGCACATGCCGACGAATTGCACCGATCAGTTCCGCTCGGGTGAAGGGTTTGGTGAGATATTGCTCCGCTCCCACCATTCGACCCTTCGCACGGTCAAATAACCCGTCCTTGCTGGACAACATGATGACCGGTGTATCGCGCAGCGCCTGATTGCTTTTGATAAGGGAACAGGTCTGATAACCGTTCAGACGAGGCATCATGATATCGACAAAGATCACATCGGGATGATTGTCCACGATCTTTGCCAATGCTTCGAAGCCGTCAGCTGCGGTTGTCACTTCACAACCGGCCCGCTTGAGCAGGTTTTCTGCGGTGCGACGAATGGTTTTGCTATCGTCAACGACCAATACCTTGATGCCCGTAAGATCTAGGTCTTCTTCGCCTGTTGCCATCCAAGTATACCTTTACGTCACTGAGAAATGCGACGGTAGTGTTATTTTTTTGGCTCGCCGGAACCACTCGGTTTCACAGTGGTCAGCCCCCAGAGTTCCCACATCTGCATGCCGCCCCGATAGTACTTGAGTTTCTCGGGCGGATAACCGATCGCAAGGAGTCCCCGAATCGCCCGGGGCGATTGTCCGCAAGCGGGTCCATTGCAGAACAGTACTAATTCTTTGGCCTGGGTGAAGTCCCATTTACCCTGAACCTTCCTCTTTTCCCGCAAGCCCAGTTTTTCGAGGATCCGCTCCCAAAGCCCGGTCTTCCGGGCGGGGACAACACCGAATTTCGGTAAAATCTTATCCCAAACTGGATCGTTTGCGGGCTTGTTCAGAAGGGTGAAGGGATAGTTCACCGCTCCGGGAATCGTTCCTTTTGTATACCAAGCAGGCGTTCGCGCATCGATGAGCACCCCTGTACCATCTCGTAGTGGACCCGTCATGAAATCGAAGAGTTCCACTTCCCCAATGGTTTCCACCCCGGGTGCAACTTGCATGGGATTTAAACAGAAGGGCGGGCACTTGCGGGCAGTTCTCGCATAATAACCCCGCAGTTCAAAGTTGGGATCCTGAATCCGCGATACCCGGATCGATTTGCCCTCGTGGAGCACGTGGATATAGGGTTTATCCGCTGTGAGGCCGACGCGGTATTCTGTCTCTTCCGCAGCCAGCAACCTCTGACCGCCGAGCAGGAGCATCCAGCTAAATGCTAGAAAAAATCTGTTCATCATGTTGTTCCCCTCGGATTTGTCTCGATTTTTTCCGACCCCATTTCCTGGATGCCCCATCTGTTACCCTGTGAGCGTCGGTTCCTCGCGTTTAGACGGTCAGCGACTGTGCAGAAACCGATCGATGATGGTTTCCCGCACTTTCTCCAGGGAAGCTCCCTGATTATACTCAATGAACACCTCCTCTCGGCTCCTTTCTGGGAGTTTCTCATAGAAGAGATAGGTGCCTTCATACAGTTGCTTCAATTCCTGCTCAAAAGCCCGCCGACTGCCTAGCGTCGGACTAGCCTTCACCGGCGATTGCCCGCCCATAGAATTCAAGAGCGAGGGATCCATTTCGACGGCCTTCGCCTCTTCCTCGATCATTTCCAAGTAGGCATCTCCGATAGAGCAGGGAGAAATCGTTATTAAGAGAAGCCCCAGCAGGATCGCTGGCCTCCGATGGGCTCTGGAAAAGGAGACCTTTTTTCGATGCTGCTTCTGGGTAGCCATCCATACGCCTCCTTGGATCGATCTTAAGCTATTCTAGCCGTTGAGAGGCTGCTGTAAGCCTGTTTTCCTGGGGTCCCCGCGTACCCGAAAGCGCAAGAAACGACCTATGGGCTCAACCGCGCCGATCCCAACTCCCCAGGACAAAAGATAGGATAGTAACAGAACCTCGGATTTGGAATATTTTGAACATAGCAAGCAAGATGGGGTAGCGCAAGGGAAGCTATACTAGTTCCGCTTCGTCCTCTACCTATACCTTTGCTCGGCTCTACTTTAGGAGACGCTTATGCCCCCCTATCGTTCCCGCACCACCACCCGAGGCCGCAACATGGCCGGTGCCCGCGCCCTCTGGCGAGCCACCGGCATGAAGGACGAGGATTTCGAGAAACCCATCGTCGCCATCGCCAATTCCTTCACCCAGTTCGTGCCCGGGCATGTGCATCTCAGGAACTTAGGGCAGCTGGTGGCCGGTGCCATCGAAGAAGCTGGTGGGGTGGCCAAGGAGTTCAACACCATCGCCATCGATGACGGCATCGCCATGGGACACGGCGGGATGCTCTATTCCTTACCCTCTCGGGAGCTGATCGCGGATTCCGTGGAATACATGGTCAACGCCCATTGTGCGGATGCCCTGGTCTGCATTTCCAACTGTGACAAGATCACGCCTGGGATGCTCAACGCAGCGCTGCGCCTCAATATTCCGACGGTGTTTGTGTCCGGTGGCCCCATGGAAGCGGGCAAGGTGCGCATCCGCGGAGAAGAAAAGCATCTGGATCTGGTGGATGCCATGGTTGCGGCAGCCGATCCGGCGGAATGCGATGAAGAAGTGGAGATCTACGAGCGCAGCGCTTGCCCGACCTGCGGTTCCTGTTCCGGCCTGTTCACCGCAAATTCCATGAACTGCCTCGTGGAAGCCCTGGGGCTTGCCCTGCCGGGCAACGGTACCCTGGTAGCCACCCATGCCGACCGGCGAGCGCTCTTCCTGCGGGCTGGGCATCTGGTGGTGGCGCTAGCACGGCGTTGGTATGAACAAGAGGATGAGACTGCGCTCCCCCGGTCCATCGCCTGCTTCGAGGCATTCGAAAATGCCATGAGCCTGGACATCGCTATGGGAGGATCTACCAACACAGTTCTGCACCTACTGGCCGCCGCGCGGGAAGCCCAGGTGCCCTTCACCATGGCGGACATCGACCGCTTGAGCCGGCAGGTACCTAATCTCTGCAAAGTTGCTCCTTCTAGCCAATATCACATGGAAGACGTACATCGGGCAGGGGGAATCTTTGGGATTCTGGGGGAACTGGATCGGGGAAATCGGTTGCACCGCGAAGTGCCCACCATCCACAGTCCCAGCTTAGGAACTGCTTTGGAAGATTGGGATCTCATGCGGAACCCCTCGGAGACAGTGCAAACCTTCTATCGCGCGGCTCCCGGCGGGGTACCCAGCCAGGAAGCCTTTAGTCAAGCATCCCGCTGGTCGGACCTGGATTTGGATCGCTCGAACGGCTGTATCCGAGATCTAGAGCATGCCTATTCCCAGGATGGGGGATTAGCGGTGCTCTACGGCAATTTAGCGGAACAGGGCTGCATCGTTAAAACGGCAGGGGTGGATCCCTCAATCCTGCGGTTTCGGGGACCTGCCCGCATCTTTGAGAGCCAGGAATCAGCAGTCGCGGCGATTCTCGAGGGGAAGATTCGAGCGGGCGATCTGGTTCTCATCCGCTACGAAGGTCCCAAGGGAGGGCCGGGGATGCAAGAGATGCTCTATCCCACCAGTTATCTAAAATCCAAGGGATTGGGCAAAGTCTGTGCTTTGATCACGGATGGCCGTTTCTCCGGCGGCACCTCTGGGCTTTCCATCGGGCATATTTCCCCGGAGGCGGCAGAGGGTGGCTTGATCGCACTGGTAGAAGAGGGCGACCTCATCGAAATCGACATTCCCAACCGGAGGCTGCACCTGGCCGTCGAGGAAGCAGCGCTGCAGCGCCGCCGGCATGCCATGGAATCCCGAATCAATCCCTGGCAACCAGTGGATCGGAACCGACCGGTTTCTCAAGCTTTACGAGCTTATGCAGCTATGACCACCTCGGCTGCTCAGGGCGCAGTTCGGGATCTGTCCCAGCTCAACATCAAGCATCGATAGCCCAAAGAGGAACGACCCATGGACCGCCCATTCAAAATTTTCTACGCGGGAACCCTCAAGCCGGGGACGGATCGAGCGGATTTTATCGACCGCTTCAGTCAAACTTTCCGGCTTGACCGAGATCGAGCGAAACGCCTGATCGAAAGCGGCAAAGCGGTGATGCTGAAGAAAGATTTGGATCGCGCATCCGCTGAACAGCTGCGGGATCAATTGGAAGAGATGGGCATGGAAGTTCGGGTGGAGCCGCCAATTCCCAAGGATTCTGGGCTGTCCCTCGTACCTAAGGAAGAGGAACTGGCAGAATCCGAAGCAGTATCTGAGGCAACGGGAAAAACCGTCTGCCCCAAATGCGGTTCTCTCCGGATCGAGAACGATCGCTGTTTAGACTGTGGGATCGTCCTTTCCAAATATCAACGCATCCAAGAACGGCGGAAACAGCTGGAAGAAAACATGGTCGTGGAAGAAAATCCCTACACCCCCCCGCAAGCGCCGCTGGTAGAGGAAACCGAAGATCGCGAGGCGATGACTGGACCCCATGGCTTGCCCATAGGACAGGGGTGGAACTGGATTGCCAATGGGTTCGCCTACATCAAACGGGATCTTCTCGCGTGGATCGGGGCCTTCGTCGTCTTTGTGATCCTCAGCCTTTTGCTCCAGCTGGTTCCCCTCATCGGACCCTTGGCGCTCCAGATCCTGACTCCAATTCTCATGGGGGGGCTCATGCTTGGCGCCCGCGCCCAGGAACAGGGAGATCACTTTGAAGTGCGCCATCTGTTCGCAGGCTTTTCCCAGCATACTGGCCAACTCGCCTTGGTGGGCTTGTACTATCTCCTCGCCATGTTCCTGGTGGGTCTTCTCATGGCGGTACTGCTCGGCGGTGTCCTCGCTGACCAGATGGAGCAGCCGATGATGCAGCAAGATCCCGCACTCGCCATGCAGGGCATGGCGGATCCCACAATGGTATTGCTAGCCGCTCTCATCGGCTTAGCCCTCGCCATTCCCCTCTCTATGGCGTATTTCTTCGCCCCCGCCCTGGTCGCCATCGAGGGATTGTCCGCCCTGTCCGCCATGAAGTACAGTTTCCTGGGCTGCCTGAAAAACATCCTGCCCTTCCTCTGGTACGGCCTCATCGGATTCTTGCTCCTGATCTTGGCGATCCTGCCCTTGGGCTTGGGCCTGCTGATCGTGGGCCCCTTGATCTTCGCCTCGATCTATGTAGCTTTTCGAGAAATCTACTACGGTTGAGTTCTGCATGCAGGCGATCCTTCGATTCGAGACCCGAGCCCGAGAAACTCTGGTAGACATCACGGCATCCGTAAAGGCCCAGGTGCGGCGCAGCGGGGTTCGGAACGGCTTGGTCGCCCTCTATGCCCAGGGGGCGACTGGGGCCCTGATGATCCAGGAGAACTGGGATGAGAGCGTGCAGCAAGATGTGGTGGCCTGCCTGCGGCGGCTGATCCCTCGGGGCATCTGGCAGCACGATGCCCAGGACGGCAACGGGGATGCCCATCTCAAGGCGGGCCTCATCGGCCCCTCCGAGACCATTCCCCTCTTGAACGGAGAACTGGGGTTATCTACCTGGCAAAACATCTTTTTCTGTGAATTCGATGGCCCCCGAAGGGAACGGCGGGTGGTCATCACGGTGATTCCGGACGATTCATGAGTTATCTCCAGCGCATCCGCGCCTGTAACCGTTGGGACCCGGAAGAATTCGTCCCCTTCCAGATGCCGGAAGGTCGGGTGGGCTATGTGCGTCGAACCTTTGCGGAACACCTCCGGCGTTGGCCGGCAGTGTTCCGGATCGATGGGGAGGCCTTGCGCTGGATCGCATCGGCGAAGACCTTTGGGGAACGCACCGATTGCATGGCAGAAATCACAGCGGGCTTGCTGGAAATCGGCGCCATCGATTACCTCCACGGAGAGCGCTACCCGGTGACCTTGGGCCAGCGCACCCAGGCCCTCTTCCTGCTGGATCGAGCTTGTGCCCCCTATTTCGGCATCCGAGCCTATGGGCAGCACCTCAACGGCTTCGTGCGCGATGCGCAGGGGCTTGCGCTCTGGGTTGCCCGTCGATCGCCCCACCGGCGAACATTCCCCAATCGTTTGGATCATCTAGTGGCCGGCGGGCTCCCCTGGGGCCTGAGCTTAGAAGAAAACCTGCGCAAGGAGGCAGAAGAAGAGGCGGGGATTCCCCCTGATCTCATCGCACGGGCGGTGCCCGTGGGGGCGATCACCTATTGCTATGCTTCCGCACGAGGGCTGAAGCCCGATGTGATGTATTGCTATGATCTGGAATTGCCAGCGGATTTCGTGCCGCGCTGCACCGATGGAGAGGTCCAATCCTTTCAATTGCAGCCGGTCGAACAAGTTATGGAAATCGTACGAGAAACCGAGGCGTTCAAGCTGAACTGCAATCTGGTCCTCATCGATTTTCTGATCCGCCACGGCCT
This sequence comes from Chromatiaceae bacterium, assembly GCA_027078745.1. Classification (GTDB taxonomy): domain Bacteria; phylum Pseudomonadota; class Gammaproteobacteria; order Chromatiales; family Chromatiaceae; genus JALWWO01. The sequence continues at coordinate 206,590 of JALWWO010000019.1, read as the reverse complement.
GATCACGCCAGACGAACCCGATTATCTAGACCTCTTGCGAGAATTACATCCCCCCCTTCCCTAGCAGAGATCCACCGGATTCCGTGGGCAGGACTCCGGGCAAACGATCGATAGCACCTTAACCCATCCGAGCAGGAATCCGATGGAAATCTCTTGGTCCTTCAATTGGAAATTCGGTGGGGAAGTAACCCCAGCAATGCCGGATCTCATTGCCTTCGATGAACAGGTATTGACGCACGCCATCGAGGAAAATTTGGTCTTGCTAGAACACCCGAAGAGCGGTCGCAAAACCCTGTTGCAGGGCAACCTGCGTCCCCTGCTGGAATCGTGCAAGACCTTCCGCACCCTGGAAGCGCAGGTCTCCCAGCTCATCCGCCAATTCCCCCATCTGCAGGATCAGGCGCAGGAAGTGCGGCAGATGCTGCAGAGTCTACAGGATGCCGGCATGCTGCTCTCCGCCCAGGATTTCTGCGATGGGATCCGGCCCCAACCCCTAGAAGAGGTAGGGGACGAACTCATCGGGGCAGCCCTGACCTGCGACCGCCCCCAGGCATTGCGCCGCCTGTTAATCTCGATTCGAGAGGGTAATGGCAATCTGGATCGGCTCTGGGTGCTGGATGATTCCCGAGATACAGCCCAACGGCGGGAAAATGCCCAGGTCGTCGAAGAACTAGAGAGTGGGTTTCCTGTACCGATCCATTATTTCGGCTTGGAATCCCAGCGGGCCTGGATCGCAACGCTGGTGGGGGAGCTGCCTCAGGAAGAAGCAGCGATTCGGTTTCTGCTGGACCCTGACCGATGGGCGCCCTATCCTAGCTATGGGCGAGTGCGGAATCTGGGTCTGCTGCTATCTGCCGGACATCGGCTCATCTTCTTCGATGACGATGCCTTGAATCAGCTCTATGAATCGCCCTTCCAAACGTCCGGCCTAGTTTTCTCCACCGCAACCCGAGAGGCGGAATTCTTCGGCGCACATCGGGACTGGGAGAAATTCCGCTGCGATGATGGGCAGGATGCTATCGACCTCCACAACAGGTTTATCGGCTTATCCCTAGGACAGCTGTTGACGGTCTTAGGCATCGATCGCTTACAGCCGGATCAGCTACGGGATTTCGCACCGGATGCCCTGCCGCCCATCCACGAGCATTCCCGCATCCTCACCCATGCTCTAGGCACCTTTGGCGATCCGGGCACCGTCCATCTTCGCTGGCTCTTCTTTTTGCCTCCGGACTCCCGCCGGCGCTTGCTAAGGGATGGGGAAAAACTGCGCCAGGCGATGACCTATCGCCGGAGCTGGCTGGGCCGAACCCGCCCCACCCTGATCCCTCGTTTCAACCTTTCCCAAATCAGCGGATTGGACAACCGCGCCCAGCTCCCTCCCTACTTCCCCGCATTCCGAGGAGAAGATCGGCTGTTCGGGCATATGGTCCAGTTCCTCTATCCGGATTCTCTCTGCCTGGAACAGGCTAGATCCATTCCTCATCTACCCATTCCCGAGCGAATGCCTACGCCTGAGCAGCTGCATCCCTTAGCACCGGAAGGTTTCCCCCAGCTCTTCACAGACTACATCGGCTCCCTGAAGAAACATCATCAGGCTGCTGCGCTATCAGCGCGTTATGCAGGGCTCGCCCAGATCTTTTCGGAACTGGCAGGCAGCACGGTGGCCCGCCTCAAGCAACTGCACTTCAGCTTGCGCACGGCGAATCAGGTCTGGATGGCAAAACATTTGAGAAGCCTGCTGCAAACCGATCGAGAAGCTCCACCGGAATGGATCCGCAGGGTGCAACAGGGAATCGAGGAAAATCGGAGGTGCTTTCTCCAAGCCTGGCAAGAGAACAGCCCGATTTCTGCGGTGCCCGAAGGGCTGGAGGAAGCGGATTTATTTTCTTTCTGGCAGCAGAGTTGGGAACTCTTCTCTCGGGCAATCCGAATCTGGCCCAAATTGCGGAAAGTTGCAGAAGCGCACCGCTACACCAGCCGATGACGGGATTTCATATCCAAATAAACCAACTGGGAAACGCGGCGGATGGCGTCGCTACGCCGCTTGAGCCAGGCCCGATAATGTTTCGCTCGAGTGGGTCGTTCAATGATGGCGATGAAGGTGTAGGGATAAACGCGCCCATCTCGACCGGGGGCGGCCACGATGCCCATGTTTCCGCAGAGGCGGGCAGTGGAACCGGTCTTGTCATAGACTCGCACGTTGGTGGGGATCGCCTTGACTCCGTCCGTGATGCGATCTCGGTTGGGCAGCGCCATGAGCTGCCGCAATTCCCTCGCATAGGGCAGTTGATCGTACCAAAGGGCATAGAGGAACCGGCTGTAATCGTGCGCGGAGGCGAGATTGTGATAGGTGCGGCCCCCCGGGGGAATTTTCTCCACGATCTTAGTCTGCTGAAAGACCCCGGGCGCATATTTTTTCAACACCCGCTCCACATCTCTCGGCCCCCGATCCCAGGTCTTTCGGCTGATCTGGTCCATGAGGTAATTCGTCGCCACGTTGCTGCTCCGGCGGATCATGCGTTCCATGACGCGGCGGATCTCCGGCGTGTACTGCACCCGTTTGGAATGCTTGGCCAGGAAAAAATAGGCTTGAGCCACAAAGGGTTTGATCATGCTCGCCGCCTGTCGGGGCACATCTTCATTGATGGAGACGAGCTTCTTCGCGGCGGTGAAATCATATACGGACCAAGAGGTGCGCTCTTCTGGGCGGATGATGCCCTGCCGACGCATCTTTTTCACCAGCGCTTCCACCCGATGTTCTAGGGAATTGTGGCGCGCTTCCCCGCGGGCAGGCAAGCCTAGCAGCCATCCACCGCTTCCCACCGCCATCAGTTGGAGAAAGGTGCGCCGGTCTATTCTCTGCGCATCTGGCTCGGAAGTAGGGTTCTCGACCATCGTTCACACCGCTAGAGCATTTCTCTGAGGATAGCGGATAGATGGTCTGATCTCAAGGCAAAATCTTCAATAAAGTCAAACTGATTGGCTGAATTGCTAGAAATGGGATGAACAGGAAAAGCGCCCTTAAAAAGGCCGCGACTGCGGCCTTCTGTCAGCGGTCTTATTGGACACTGCCGAAGGACCGATCCACCGTGCCCGCCGGCGGTTCCAGTCCAGCTAAACGGCAGCCCTGAGCGACGGGGCCTTTGGGAAGCAGCTTATAGAGGTATTTCATCCCCCCTCGCGTGTGGAAGCGTTCCTCTAGGGCATCGTGTAACTGCCGGATATTGGGGCGAGCCTGTCGGGCGAAATAGGCCTGCAGTGCCCCGATCACTTCCCAATGGGCTTCCTCCAGAGCGATACCCTCTTGACGAGCGATTTCTCGAGCTGTCTCTCGGGTCCAGTCCTCCGGCGCTTGGGGGAAGTCGGGATCGGGTGGAAAGGCACTTGGGTTCAAGATCTCTCGCATGGTGGTTGGCATTTCTTTCTCCTCCAGGTGATTGTTATTGCAGGGTGAACGGGATTGCCATCCGGCACCCTAGTTTCGGATATTGGGCTGATTGGAGGAGAAGCAAGGGGGTTCAGGTCTCGGCAATGCGTTCGTAATAGCGGGCGCGATAGAGCAAGCGGGGCGGGGTTCCCTCGGTGAAGGCAGTGCGCGTGTGCAGCACATTGTTGCTGATCAGTCCCCAACCCGCTTCCAACTTGCCCTGTAGGGCATAGGGTGGATCGTTCAGAATTTCCTGAATCGTTCTGACCGCTTCCTGGGTCAGGGGATCTTCCCGCCAACGGATGTTGCGCTTGCGGTGGGTGTAGCGCAGGTGGAGATGACCCGAATTATCTATGGAGAAAACCGGGCCGGTGCGAGCTGGCCGCTTCTCTTCGTCTCCTTCGCAATAAGGAGGAATGGTCATGGCCTGGGGATGCAGGAGGGCGCGGATATAGTCTGGGTTCCGATCTCGCAACAGGATATAGAGGATTTCATGATCCAGCAGGGCGTTTTCTCCTCCCCGAGCGGCCGGTTGCACGGCGTGCAGGACTAATCCCCGGATCTGATGGGCCGCATCGTTGTAATAACCATCCGTATGCCAGGCGATGGGCCGGTTGCTGTACGGGATGAATTCCCCATGCAAAGCATCCTCCTGTACTCGCAAGGCAGTGATGGCGTCCTCGTCTGCCCCCCGATTGTGGTCTAGGTTCCGCAATCCGAACTGCCTACCTAACTGGCGTACGGCTGCCTTGTCTGCGGTCGGCGCACTGATATAGATTGCCATGTTGGCCCGGCGGCAGCGTTCTAGGATGGCGGACCGTTCGCCGGACGTCAGTTGCCGAAGATCGCGGATCTCCACGACCAGATCTGCCAGTTGTTCGGGATAGCGGGCCAGCTTTTCTTCCCGCCAGCGGGCATAGGCTTCGGGCTGTGCTAGGCTGAAGGGAGAAGTTTTCGGTGCATTCATCGCGGATTGCTCGCTGAAAGGATTAACCCATGAACCCCGTGCGATACGCCCATCTTCTGCTCGCTGTGGACTTTTCGCCGGAGACAGAACCCGTGGTCGCGCGGGCTGAGCAACTCCGAAGGGAATGCGGTGCCCGCCTGAGCCTGCTCCATGTGGTGGAGTACTTGCCCATGGCCTATTCCGGGGATCTGATCCTGCCCGATGATTTCGATCTGGAACAGCAACTGTTGGATGTGGCGAAAAAACAGATGCAAGCCTTGGGAGATCGCCTCCAGGTGCCGGACCCCGACCGCCACATCGGCATCGGGAGCATCGGGCCCACGATCCTGCGCACCGCTGAGGAAATCGGTGCGGATCTGATCATCATCGGCAGCCACGGCCATCGCGGCCTAGCGGTGCTGCTCGGCTCCACTGCCCGCAACGTGCTGAACAGTGCCCCTTGCGATGTGCTCGCAGTGCGCATTCGCAAGCGCTAAGCGCGGTCCGGATGCTGGGCATCGAGCAGGGGCTTGATGAGATCCAGGGGCAGGGGGAAGAGGATGGTAGAAGAGTTGTCCCCGGCCACGGCGGTGAGAGTTTCCAGATAGCGCAGCTGTAGGGATTGGGGTTGTTGTGCGAGGATGCGGGCTGCTTCTCGGAGCTTTTCCGCTGCCTGCATCTCTCCTTCCGCATGGATCACCTTGGCCCGGCGCGCCCGTTCCGCCTCCGCTTGACGGGCGATGGCGCGGATCATGCTTTCATCCAAATCCACATGTTTGATCTCCACATTGGACACCTTGATGCCCCAGGCATCGGTCTGGGCATCCAGGATGCGCCGAATGTCGCCGTTGAGCCGTTCCCGCTCAGCGAGGATTTCATCCAACTCATGCTGACCCAACACGGAGCGCAAGGTCGTCTGGGCGAGCTGACTCGTAGCAGTCAGATAGTCTTCCACCTGAATGATGGCCTTTTCGGGGTCGATCACTCGAAAGTACACTACCGCATTGACTTTCACGGACACATTGTCCCGAGAAATCACATCCTGGCTGGGCACATCCATGACGACGACTCGAAGATCCACCCGAACCATCTGTTGAATGCCGGGAAGGATGAGGATCAAGCCGGGCCCCTTCACCTTCCAGAAACGCCCCAGGGTGAACACCACGCCCCGTTCGTATTCCCGTAGCACCCAGATGCTCGACCAGAACAGGACTACCAACAAAACGAGGATGGCGTAGTAAAACGTCATGGGGTTTCCTCCGATTTGGGAACGATGTTGAGTAGCAATCCCTGCCGGTCGACCACCCGGACCCCCTGTCCCGTCTGGATCGATGCTTCGCTCTGAGCTTCCCAGATCTCTCCCTGAATGCGAACGCGTCCCCTTCCCGGGAAGGGATCCAATGCGATGCCCTCGGCTGCCCGCAGCCCTTCTGCCCCGCTGATGACCGGCCGACGGCGAGCGCGGAGGGCGAGGTGCACCACAGGAATTAAGAACAGGGCGCTCGTACCCGCAAAGGTCAGGATCAGGGCGCGGGAGAGCCGAAAGCCCGGCGCTGGGCTGTCCAAGAGCATGAGGGAACCAAGTATGAACAGGGCGAGACCTGCGATGCCTAGGGCGCCGAAGCTGGGCACAAAGGCTTCAACGACCAGCAGCGCCAATCCAAGCAGGAGCAGGGCTAGCCCCGCATAATGAACGGGTAGCAGTTGGAAGGCGTAGAGTCCAAGCAGCAGGCTCAGGGCGCCCAGGGTACCGGGCAGCACGGCGCCGGGGTTAGAGAATTCATAGATCAATCCGTAGAGGCCCAGGAGCAGGAGCACATAGGCCAGATTGGGATTGCTGATGACCTGAAGGAATCGGTTCTGCCAGTCCGGTTCCAGGGGTACCAGAGTGAGCCCTAGGGTCCAAAGGGTTTGTTCCCCCGTCGGCATCTGCACCTTGCGCCCGTCCACCTGGCCCAAGAGATCAGACACATCCGAGGCGATCAGATCGATGACCCCTAACTGTAGCGCTTCACGGGCAGGCAAGCTGGCCGCTTCCCGCACCGCCCGTTCCGCCCAGTCCCCATTGCGTCCCCGCAGCTGGGCCAATCCTCGCAGATAGGCCACCGCATCGTTGACAAGTTTTTTTTGTTCCGGTCGATCCCGCTCGTTCGGGGAAAGATTGCCGATCGGAATCGGCGTGGCAGCGCCCAGATTGGTGCCCGGTGCCATGGCTGCGATGGGGCAGGCGTAGAGAATATAGGTGCCTGCGCTGGCGGCTCGAGCACCGCTCGGCGCTACATAGCAGAGAATAGGCACGGACGCTTGAATGATGGCCTGAATGATCTCCCGCATGGCGCTGTCCAAGCCCCCTGGTGTATCCAGACGCAGCACCAGGACCGCTGCGTTGCGCTGTTCTGCTTGCTGAATCGCAGATCGGACGAAAGTGCTGCTGGCGGGTCCGATGGGCCCTTGTAGGTCAATCAACAGGGCTTCCCGCGCTTGTGCTGCCGCCGTCCAGAACAGGCAGCAGGCGAGGAACCGAAACAGCCAGGGGCACATGGTTTAGGCCTGGATCCGAGGTGCTTTGCGAAAAGTCGGTTCGGGTTTGCCCAGGAGATACCCTTGGGCATAATCGAAGCCGATTTCCCGACAGACCGCCAATTCCTCCGGCTCCTCGATGCCCTCTGCTAGGGTCTTAATGCCCAAGTTCTTCGCCATGCGCACTAGGGTTTGGATGACTTGGCGGGAACGGGGCGGTCGCCGATGGATGGAACGGATGAGGGCGATGTCGAATTTGAGCACATCCGGCGGCACATCCATGAGTTCCTGAAGCCGTGCATAGCCTGCCCCAAAGTCATCATAGGCCAATTGAATCTCCAATTCCCGCAGCAAGGCCCGCAGTTCGTGCATGAATTCGGTGTTAGTGACGGCCCCTTCGTGGATTTCCATGACTAAGGGCAGTTGGGGGGCAAGGGTTTTGAGGCGAGACAGCTCACCCCGTAGGAAGTCCATATTCATCTCTTCGGGTAAGGTGTTGAAGTAGATGGCCGAGTCCCCCGCCTCTTCGCTTGCCTTGGCCAAACCCAGATGGCGGAATAAGCTAGATAGCTCCACCGCACGGTTGAGGGCCTTGGCGATCTCGAACAAGGGACCCGGGCTTTCCGGCAAGTTGGGAAATTTCCCGCGGCCGAGCAGTTCATAGCCGAAAATTTGCAGGTCATCCAGACGGCAGAGAGGCTGATAATGGGGCTGAACTGCCTTGCTTTGGAGCATCTGCTCGAACTCCTCCGCATAGCCAAACAGGCCTTTGGGCAGTTCAGGCCGCGCAAAACATTGGGTTTCTCCCTCCTCTGCCAGCGCCCGGTTAGAGTCGGTGGGTTTCTTGGATACCCGAAATTCCTGATAGCCGAAATTCAGGATATCCCCGTCTTGCAGGATGCGCTCTCCTACTACTCGTTCCCGATTGACAAAGGTGCCGTTGGTACTGCCCAGTTCCCGCACGCCGATCTGCTGGCCGGCAGCGAATAACTCCGCGTGGCGACGGGAGATATCTTGGGAAGAAAGGCGTAGATCGCTGCCCTCTAATCGGCCCACCCGGAAGGGAAAGCTCCGAATGTGAATGACCCAGATTTCCCCCTGGGGACTATAGCCTTCTAAGTACCAGTCGCCTGGGGATGTTTGCGTAGACTCTGGCATGAGCTTGTCCGTCTCTGGAAAATTTTCCATCTTAGCCGAAAGCGGACACGCCTCGGCGCTTCGGTTGGGCACAGCGGCATTGCCCGAAAACCTTACTAAAGTATAGGATCAAGGCGAAAATCGATTCATTGACATCCCTTCCCATGTTCACCAACCAACGAAGCGAAGACTTCCTGTGGTTGCGTACGCGCATGCGACGGCCAAAGCTGCTTTTCCGGATCGCTTGGAGTATCTGGTTCTTCGTCTTTCAATCGCCCGCCTCAGGAATCGAAGAACAGGATTTCGCACTGCGCGGTTTTGGCACGTTGGGAGCCGCCTGTTTCTCCACAGGAAAATGGGATTTTCTTCGGGATGAGCGGCCCGATGGGCCCGGGCGTTCCAAGCACTGCGACAGCAAATTGGATTCTAATTTCGGCCTGCAGTTCGACGGGGCTTTTGGGGAGTCGCTCACCCTGACTTTCCAGGCGGTGGGCTATCACGGAGCGGATGATCGCTTCACGCCGGAGCTGACCTTGGCTCATCTGCGCTGGATCCCGAGCACCCGCACGACCATTCGAGTGGGTCGGATGCAGAATCCCATGTTTTTCGCTTCCGAATATCGCAATGTGCTCTATGTGCAACCCTGGGTCCGGCCACCGACCGAACTCTACAATCTCGCCACCGCCTATTCCACCGATGGTGCCGCCTTCAGCACTTCCTTGCCTCTGAAGGATTGGCGGCTCGACCTGGAAATGGGTGTGGGTAAAAGTCAATTCAACGTGGTGTTGTCCGGTTCCCAAGAGATCGGTGCAGTCAAGAGCGATTTCGCTTACCTCGGTGCCCTGTTGGAGCGGGATCACTGGGCGTTGAAGGCGGGTCTGCTGAACGGTCGCGTCACCTATGCGCCTTCAGCACTCAATCTCCTGGGACTCCAGCTGGTTTCCCTGGGACTGCACGAGCTTGCGGAAGACTTTGTCTTCGACCATAAGAGGGCCATGCTCCTCGGATTAGGGATTAAATATGAAACCGATCTTTGGCTCTTTCAGGGGGAATATGCTTATCGCTTGATCGATGCCTTCAACCGCAAGCAGCAGGGAGCCTATTTGCTAGCAGGACGGCGCTTCGGGAACTGGATGATCTACGGCATCTTAGCCGGCGCCTGGAGCGGTACCCGAGATCTGCTCCATCGCCTGCCTTCGGGCTCGGAGTCCGATGCATCCCTACAAGCAGCCATCGCTGGGGTTGAGAGCACAGTCAATGCGGCGATAGAGGATCGCATCAGTCTTTCTGCGGGCATCGCTCGCCCACTGGGGTCCCTGGCAATCTTGAAATTTCAGGTCGACTATGTGCGGCCTAGGAATCGACCCGAAGATGCGCTTCCCAGTGGAATTCTGACCACCTTGAATCTGGATTTCATCTTCTGATGCACCCATGAAATTCAGGCCCTTCCTGTCAGCCGATTCCTCTGCGGGTGCAATGCGCGCCGCCTCCCTGTGGACCACACTGCTGCTGCTGTTCCTATCGGCTTGGGCAAAATCAGGAACTGATCTCGCTGTGGTCACGCGCAAGGACACGCCCATCCACGGTCTGACGCGACAGCAAGTAGCGGATCTCTTCTTAGGTCGGCAGCGGGTCTCGGTGCAGGGTCAACCGCTGGTGCCCATCGATCTATCGGATCCAGCCCTGCGGCAGGATTTCTACGAGCGGGTTGCGGAGATGAGCGCGATTCGAGTCAACGCGTACTGGGCGCGCTTGGTATTCTCTGGCAAGGGGCGGCCACCCCACAAAGTTCCCCTGGATCAAGCTACAATGCAGGTTCGATCTCGACCGAACACCATCACTTATCTTCCGTTAGAACAAGCGGGCGATCTGAAAATCCTGCTAATCCTGCCTGCTTCCGAACGGCCTCCGGAAGGAGTTCATTGAATCGTGGAGAAAGCCAGCGTGCCTTGCTCGCAAAATCAGCCGGATGACGACGAATTATTCATCATCGAAGATGAAGCGGTAGAAGCACGCGGTACTTGGAAAATCCTCATCGTTGATGATGATCCCGATGTGCACCTGGCCACCCAACATGCGTTGGAGGGCACCGAGATGCTCGGACGCTTGCCCGAGTTCCTACACGCGAAATCCGCCGCAGAGGCCGCTGCAATTTTGCGCGGAGACTCGGAAATCGCGGTGATCCTCCTGGATGTGGTCATGGAAACCCAGGATGCGGGGTTGGAGCTGGTGGATCACATCCGAAATGAGCTGGGACTCAAGATGCCCCGCATCGTGCTGCGCACCGGCCATCCCGGCTATGCACCGGAACTGAGTGCCATTCGGGATTACGACATCAACGACTATAAGACCAAAAGCGAGCTGACCCGCAACCGGCTCTTCACCACGGTGTTGGCAGCGATCCGGGCCTATGATCAGTTACAGCGCATGGAAGCCAGCCGTCAAGGATTGGAACAGATCGTGCGCGCCAGTGGGGAACTCCTGCAAAACACAGGTTTACCCGCCTTCGCCGCCGGCGTGATCCGCCAGCTCACCGCCTTCATCGGGCTCGCCCCAGAAGCCCTGCTCTGTGCCCAAGCCAATCTCAATCCCCGGATCTTGGAAAACACCTATGTGGTGCTCGCCGCTGCCGGCAACTATGAGCGCTTTATCGGTCATCGATTGGATGAAGTGGAAGATGAAGGCATCGTAGCGACGATTCAGAGTTGCCTCAGCCAACGCCGTCATCTCTTCACGGAAAAGGACCTCTGCTTCTACTTTTCCTTGCATTCTCACAAACATTTCGCCGTCTACCTGGCTGCGCCGGAGCCGAGGCCGGAGATCGACCAGCACCTTCTGAAAGTCTTTTGCAACAATGTTTCCATCTGCGCTGACAACATCCACCTCATCGGCCGATTGCGGGAAGCTGCCTATCATGACCAGCTCGTGGACCTGCCCAACCGCAGCGCCTGCGTGCAGGCCATCGATCGCTGCTATGAAAATTCAAGTCAGCGAGATTATTGCCTGGCCCTCATCGACATCGATCGCTTTGCAGAGATCAACAATGCTTTCGGCCATGAGTACGGAGACCAATTGCTCAAGGCCGTGGCCCAGCGGTTGCGCCGGCAGCTCGGGACGGATTGCTTCATCGCTCGACTCGCCGCCGATGATTTCGCCCTGTTGGGCAGGGAAGAAACCCTGCAACCCGCTCGACTGCGTGCCCTGTTATCCCAACCCTTTCAGATTAACGGCACCACCCATTCCCTCTCCGTGACCATCAGCTTGGTTCGGCTCCGAGAATCGGGACCGGACGGATGCTCCGTGCTGAAAGATGCCAGTATCACCCGTAAATTGGGTCGGGAACGGGGACTCAATCAAGACGCGATCTTTTCCCCGCTGGTGAGCGATCAAGCTCGAGAACGCACCCAACTGCTCCATCGGTTGCAGGAGGCCTTTGAGCGGGATCAGCTCTTCGCAGTCTTTCAACCCCAAGTGGATCTGAAAAGCGGACAGGTGCGGGGGATGGAATCCCTGGTACGTTGGCGAGATGATTCTGGAGAACTCATCAGCCCAGGCCGTTTCGTTCCCTTGGCCGAGCAATCGGGGTTGATCGTGCAGCTAGGAGATTGGATGCTGCGGGAATCCCTGCAGAGTCTGGCACAGTTAGAGCAAGGTGGCTGGGCCGGCCTGCGCATATCTGTCAATGTGTCCGCCGTGCAGTTTCAACTGCCGGATCTAGTGGAGCGGGTGGAAGCGGCCCTGGCAGAATCCCGGATTCCTCCCCAACAACTCGAATTAGAGATCACGGAATCCGTAGCCCTCAGCAATCGGGAGCAGGTGGAAAAGACCCTAACTCACCTCCGTGCCCTGGGCGTCCGAATAGCGATCGATGATTTCGGCACGGGTTTTTCCTCCCTTTCCTACCTCTATCACTTGCCCTTGGACCGGATCAAGATCGACCGCGCTTTCATCTTGGCCATGAGCGAGGAGAACGAAGGCCGGTATCTGGCAGATCTCATCGTCCGTTTGGGGCACAGCCTGCATCTACAATTGATCGCAGAGGGGGTGGAAACCGAAACGCAAGCGGCGCGCCTGCGAGCCATCGGCTGCCAAGAGGCTCAGGGATTCTTATTCGGCCGTCCCATGGCCTTTCCCGAACTGCGCCGCTGGTTGCGAGAAAAACATCCCGCAGGCCTTCCCAAAGAGTAGCCTGCTGGCGCCGGTGGTGCAGTCAAGGGCATGAGTAAACCCACCGTTTTTTTCTCACGCTGCCGAGACTTCCTCAAGTCCCTGCGGTTTCGTCTCCTGGCGGGGAGCGTCGGCATCCTGGCGCTGTTGGCCGTGGCCATCCTCTGGAACGGGTATCGGCTCATCACAGATGCCATGGAAGAGACTATTCATTCCGCCATCGCCCAGACCGGCCAGATCCTCAATCTCGCCGTTTCTCCCTACACGACCAGCAATGACCTCAATACCCTAGAAATCTATCTTTCGGAACTGCTGTGGGATGAAGAAGGCGAGCAGCGAGGATTGCGCTATGTGACTGTAGTGGATGAAGAGGACCGGCCTTTGCTGCGGGTGGGAGACTGTCCAGAACCCTTACCGAAACCGGATGCCCAGAAGGATTGGCAGGCTGCCATCGAACGAGGCTTAGTGCACGTGCGCCAACCTGTGCTGCTCTGGGACAACTCCGTCGGTTACCTCCAATATGGTCTTTCCACGATGCGCCTGCGCCATGCTATGCGGGAATCTATCCGGCAAGGTATTTTGATCGTATTGATCAGCATCGCCTTGGCAGGCCTCACAGGACTCTATGTAGTCTTGAGCGTGGTGCATCGGATTGACGCGCTGATCGAAACTACTGCTGCCATTGCCAGCGGCGAATGTGATCGCCTAGCCCCCGAAGATGGCCGGGATGAGCTATCTAGGCTCAGCCATTATTTCAACCTCATGGTGGTCTCCATCCGATCTCGGCAGAAAGCTTTAGAATTCAGCGAACGCAGTTTGCGGGCTACTGTAGAAAACACGCCCCATGTAGCTATCCAATGGTATGACGAGCAAGGACGCGTCGTGCTTTGGAACCGCGCTTCGGAAACGCTCTATGGCATTCCCGCAGAACAGGCCTTCGGAAAAACCCTGGATCAGCTGATCTTCAGCCCCGAACAAGCGGCGGAATTTCTCGCCATGCTGCACGAGATTCAGCATACCGGCAAAGCCCTGGGGCCCTATAACGCCCGTTTTCACCGGAGTCCAGGAGAGATCTGCGTGATCCTGTACACGCTTTTCGGCATTTCCCGGCCTGACGGGAAGCCTCTTTTTGTACGCATGGATGTGGATATCACGGAACGGGTGCGCAACGAAGCGGAGCTCGAACGGCGGGTGCAGGAACGCACCGAGGCCCTGAGCCTCGCCAATCGAGAGCTCGTCAAAGCCATGCGCCGCCTCCGGGAAACCCAGAGCTCCCTAGTGCGCTCCGAGAAGCTCGCTAGCCTCGGTTCCCTGGTAGCGGGTGTGGCCCATGAGCTCAACACACCCCTGGGCACCGCCCTCACTGTGGCCACCACCCTGCGAGATCGTACCGAGGAATTCTTGCAGGAAACCAAGACAGGTCTGCGACGCTCTACCCTCAACGCTTATGTGGACATGCTCCAATCCACCACGGAGCTCTTGACTCGCAATCTCACCCGCGCCGCCGATCTCATCACCAGCTTCAAGCATGTGGCGGTGGATCAGACCAGTTCCCAGCGGCGGAAATTCGAGCTGCGGCAGGTGATCCACGAGGTCATCGATACTTTGCGCTATCGGTTTAAGAAAACACCCTATCAGCTCGTCTTGGAGATTCCCGAAAACATTCGGATGGATAGCTATCCCGGGCCATTGGGCCAGGTGCTCACCAATCTATTGGATAATGCCCTGATTCATGGTCTGGATGGCTGCAAGCAGGGAAAGATTCGCATCCAGGTCAGCCGGATGGGATCGGATTGGATCCGCTTGAAGTTCTGCGATGACGGCGTAGGCATCCCGGCTGAACATCAAGGACGGCTTTTCGATCCCTTTTTCACCACCCGTTTGGGTCAGGGGGGCAGTGGGCTAGGGCTGAACATCGTGCACAATATTGTCGAAGGGGTGCTCGGCGGCACCATTCAGGTGAAGTCTGCCCCAGGCAAGGGCACCTGCTTCATCTTGGAGCTGCCTCAGACTGCACCGGAAAGAAAGGAAGTTTCCGGACCGGCTAACGCCGACGGACACAGCGAACCCAATGGGTCTCGCTGCGCTTGATCTTCGGCGGGGGTTGAAGACAGTCGGGGCCCGCTTCCGGGCAGCGGGGATGGAAATGACAGCCTGGGGGCGGCTGAGCAGGAGAGGGCAGTTCCCCGGGTAACCGGATGATCTGCTTTTTCGTCCGATAGATCTGGGGCACGGCGGAGAGCAGGGCGCGGGTATAGGGATGCTGCGGCGCTTCTAAAATTTCCTCTACCCTGCCGTATTCCAGGATGCGCCCCAGATACATGACCGCCACTTCCTGCGCCAGGTAAGCGACGACCGAAAGATTGTGGCTGATGAACAGGTAGCTCAAGCCCATGTCCTGCTGCAAGCGCCGGAGCAAGTTCAGAATCTGGGCCTGCACGGACACATCTAGGGCACTGGTAGGCTCATCGCAGAGGATGAGCTTGGGTTCCACGGCCAAAGCTCGGGCGATGCAGATCCGCTGGCGCTGCCCGCCGGAAAATTCATGGGGATAGCGTTCGTAGGCAGAGGCATCCAACCCCACCTGTTCCAAGAGCTGCACCACCCGTCGGCGGCGGGCTTTGGGATCGGGCACCAAACCCAAGGCTTGCAGCCCCTCGGCGATGCTCTCCCCCACCAACAGGCGCGGATTCAGGGAAGCGAAGGGATCTTGAAAGATGATCTGCAACTCCTTGCGATAGGGCCGCAGGGCTCGGGGGCGGAGGCGGGCGAGATCCTGTCCATCATATTGAATCGTGCCGGCAGTGATAGGAATGAGCCGGAGGATCGCCTTGCCGACGGTGGTTTTCCCGCAGCCGGATTCCCCCACCAAAGCCAGGGTCTGCCCCCTTCGCAAGCAGAGATCCACCCCATCCACCGCTTTCACCGCTCCCCGCACCCGCCGGAACAAACCCCCTCGAATGGGAAAATGGACCCGCAGTCCTTCCACCTGAAGCAGGGTTTCCCCCGCTTCTCGGATCTTTTCCGAGACGGGTCGAACCGGCACCAAGGGGGGCGTGCTTTCCCACAGGAAACAGCGCACTCCCCGTTCCCCGTCTAATTGATGCCAAGGGGGGATCTCCTGATGGCAGATTTCCTGGGCAAGGGGACAGCGGGGCGCGAAGCGGCAGCCGGAAAAGCGCTGATCCAAGGGCGGCACGCGGCCTTCGATGGTGGCGAGCGGGGCCCCGCGCTTTTGGGGATCGGGGAGGCTTTCCAAAAGCTTGCGGCTGTAGGGGTGGAGCGGACGTTCGAAAAAGGCTTGGCTGGGGCCCGTCTCCAGGATCTGCCCCGCGTACAGGACCGCCAGCCGGTCGGCAGTCTCCGCCACCACCCCCAGATCATGGGTGATGAGTAGCACCGCCAAACCGGTGTCCCGTTGCAGTTGCTTGAGCAATGCCAAAACCTGAGCTTGGATGGTCACATCCAGGGCGGTGGTGGGTTCGTCGGCGATCAGAAGCTTGGGTTCCCCCGCCAGGGCCATGGCGATCATCACCCGCTGCTTCATGCCGCCGGAAAGCTGGTGGGGATATTCCCCGAGCCGCCGTTCGGGATCGGGGATGCCCACCGCCTTCAACAGATCCACCGCTCGTTCGGAAATCGCCTGGCCGGAAAGCCCCCGATGCAAGCGCAGGGACTCCGCGAGCTGTTGCCCCAGGGTCAGCACCGGATTCAGGGAAGTTTGGGGTTCCTGGAAGATCATAGCCAGCTGGCCGCCCCGCACTTGGCGCATGGCGAATTCCGGCAGTTGCAGGAGATCCCGACCGTTCAAATGCACCTGGCCCGAGACGATCCGCCCGTTCGGGGGCAACAGGCGCAGGAGGGAAAGGGCAGTCATGGATTTCCCGCAACCGGACTCCCCCAAAAGCGCGAAGGTTTCCCCGGGATAGACACAGAAGTTTAGATCCTCCAGCACCCGCAGGGATCCCAGCTGGGTGCTGAGGTGCTGCACCTGGAGCAAGGGTGCTCGGCTCATGGCCGCGCCCCCCGCAGTCGGGGATCCAGGGCATCCCGCACCACATCCGCAAACAGATTGGCGAACAGCACCAGCAGGAACATGAGGAGAAAGGCGCAGCTCAGGGACCACCAGACGATGGGTTCCCGAGCCAATTCCAGCCGAGCGCTGTTAATCATGTTGCCCCAGCTATTCATGCTGGGATCCACCCCGATGTTGATATAGGACAGCACCGCTTCCGCTAGGACCAACCCGCTGAAATCCAACACCACCGAGATGAGGACGATGTGCAGCACATTGGGCAAGATGTGCCGCCCGAGGAGGGTCAGGGGACCCACGCCCAAGGCTTGGGCGGCCTGCACGAAATCCATTTCCCGCAGCTTCAGGGTTTCCCCGCGGAGCAAACGGCATAGTCCCGTCCAACTGGTGATGCCCAGGATCAGGCAGAGGAAGAACAGGCGGAGATCCGCCCGTTCCGCCAGGCTGGTGAAGGCCTCGGCATGATTGTTCATGTAAACCTGGAGCATGAGGACGGCGGCGGCGATGAGCAGCACGCTGGGAACGGAATTCAAGGTGGTATAGAGGTATTGGATGAGATCATCCGCCAGTCCCCGAAAATAGCCCGCCAGAATGCCCAGCAGCACCGCCAAGGGCAGCATGATGAGGGTGGTGAGGGTGCCGATCACTAAGCCAGTGCGGATGCTCTTTAAGCCCTGGTAGAGCACATCTTCCCCCACCTTGTCCGTGCCGAAGACATGGTAGTAAGGGGCCAGCGCCGCCACCACGAAGCCCAGGGCGAGCAGCAGACCCAAAGTCAGCAAGGCGGCCCGGCGGGGGGGATCTCCGAAGAGCCATGACAGAGCTTGCTTGTACCCTCGGCAGCGGGCCTGCCAGCCCAACAGCAGGGCGACGAGCCCCCCCCACACCCCGAATGCCTGAAGCAAGCCGAACGCACTTCTGCGGGCGATGTCCCCCGCTTTCTGGGTTGCCGGATCTTCGAGATGGGCCCCCCCGAACCGGAGGCGGGGATAGTCCCGCACCGTCCGGCCGTCCGGCAAGCGGATCTGTTCCTTGGCATAGAGATGAGTGGCGAAGGGGGCGGAATAGGTCTTTTCCTGCTGGGTGCGCAGGGGCGTCAACCAGAGATCCAATAGGCTGAGGATTTCGGGGGAATAGCTAGGCCCTGTCGTTGCCCCCTGCTGGGGCAGTTTGGGATGGAAGTGGATGCTGTCCAACAGGCCGATGCACCCATAGGCGCTCAGCACCACCAAGGAAACCGCCCCGATCCGGCTGCGCAGCACGGACCGCCAGGGCGCGCGCAGATGTTCCTGGGTCGCGGCATAGAACCCAAATCCCAGGGCCAGGGCCAACAGGGCAAACAGCAGGAGATCGGTGAGGAAGAAGACGGGCACGGCAGCACCTCAATGCAAGCGCACGCGGGGATCCACCAGGACATAGGAAAGATCCGTGAGGACCAAGCCCAGGATGTAGAGCACGGAACCCAAGAACACCATAGCCCGCACGATGGCGAAGTCCTGGTTGTTGATGGCATCCAGGGTATAGCTGCCCAGCCCGGGAATGCCGAAGAAGGATTCCGTGAGCAGGCTGCCCAGGAACAGCAGGGGCAGCACCACCACCACGCCGGTGAGGATGGGAATCAGGGCGTTGCCCAAAATATGGCGGAAGAGCACCAGCCGTTCGCTCAGGCCCTTGGCCCGGGCGGTGCGCACATAGTCCTTTGCCGCCTCTTCTAAAAAGAAGGTGCGATAGAGGCGCGTGCCCGAACCGATGCCGCTGAGAACGCCCACGATCACCGGCAGGACCAGAAATTTCCAGGCGTGCAAGCCCGTGTCATAGCCGGAGATCGGCGCCAGCCGCAGAAGTTTTCCCAACAGGTACTGCCCGCCGATGATGTAGAACAGGCTGGAGATGGACAGCAGGGCTACCAGCAAGACCACCCCCCCCAGATCGATATAGGTGCCTCGGAAGAGCACCAGAAAGAGGGCGAAGGACAGATTGACCAGCAAGCCCACCAGCAGCACCGGCACCGCGATGGCTAAGCTCGGCCACATGCGCTGGGCGATGTCATAGCCGATGTCCCGCCCCGCGTCCGAACTGCCGAAATCGAAGAGGAACAGGCGCAGGGACTTTTCAAAAAAGATGGTCTCGGTGAAGCGCCCCCAGCCCGAAGCTTCCCCGTTGTAGAACAAGGGCTTGTCATAGCCCCGCTCCCGCTTCCACTGTTCGATGGCTTCCGGCGTAACCCGCTTTTGCCCCAGTTGCATCCGGGCCATGTCGTCCGGGGAATTGACCAGGAAGAACAGGGCGAAGGTGAGGCAATTCACCCCCAGCAAGATGGGGAAGGCGTAGAGAAACCGGCGGAGCAGATAGGCGCTCATGGCTGCTGCAACCCGATCTGCCGTTCCCGCCGCCGGTAGGCGAAGACCGCGGGCAGGCTGAGCAGCAGGAAAGCGGCGGCGATCAAGCCCAAAGGCCAGAGAATGGGTTGATTCCAAGCCCGCCGCTGTGCCGCCCGCAACTGAGGATCGATGCGGCGATATTTCAAGGTGTTGTTCGCCATGAGATTGGGTTTCAGATTGTGGAGCCAAGCATGATGGAGGCTGAAGGCCTTGGGATAGAAGCCCCAGACCCAGGGGGCATCTCGGCGGACAATCTCCACCATTTCATCCAACAGCTTCTGGCGTTCTGGCCCATTGTCCAAGTTTTTCATGCGCTCGAACAGGGCGTTGAACTGGGGATTGTCGTAGTTCGCTGCATTTTCCCCGCCCCCGTCTACCTTGCTGTTGGGCCCGTAGAGCAGGAACAGGAAGTTTTCCGGGTCGGGATAGTCCGCATTCCAACCCCAGGTGAATAACTGCCCCGTACCCCGCCGGATCTTCTCCTGGAACCGATTGTAATCGGTGGTGCGCACGACCAGTTGAATGCCCAGCTTTTTGAACTGCTTGCGCATCCAGTTCAAACGCGCTTTGTCGTCCGGTCCGCTGGCCACGGCCTCGTAATAAAGGTTGAGGGCCGCGCCGGTGGCGGGGTCTCGCCCCTCGGGATAGCCCGCCTCCGCGAGCAAGGCCCGCGCTTCCGCCAGGCTCCGGCGCTGGGGTCGCCCGTCCTTCCAGCGGTACACATAGGGATTGATGCCCGCCTTTCCGTCCCGATAGCCGAAGATGCCCGGCGGGATGGGTCCTTGGGCGGGAATGCCCCGACCGTTGAGGAAGATAGAAATGTATTCCTCATAATCCAGGGCGATGGAAATGGCCCGCCGCAGCAGTCGGCTCCGCCGGCTGTTCCCGCCCACCACCGGATCCCGCATGTTGAAGCCCAGGTAGAAAATGGAAGTCTGCACCGCGGTGAGCAGGCCCATGCCCTTGGCCCGCATGGATTCGCTCAGGCCCGCTTCGCCTTGGGCGTTGAACCGAATGGCCTGGTCGAAGGCATCGGACGCGATGCCCGAACTGTCATACCAACCCTGGAGAAACTTGTTCCAGTAGGGAATGCTTTCCTTCTCCAAGGAGTAGACCGCCCGATCTAAAAAGGGCAGGGGCTTGCCCGCATCTGCCAGCAACCCCGCCGCCTGATCTTCGGGCATTCCCTCTTGGGGATAGGTTTCCCCATGGAAGTACGGGTTGCGGCTGAGCACCATGCGCAAATTGGGATTGTTCTCCGTGAGCCAGAAGGGACCCGTGCCCACCGGATACCAGTCCAGTTGCAGATTGCGTTGCTTCATGCCGGGCTGCTGATAGAAGCGCTCCGCCTCCCAGGGGATGGGAGCGAAGAAGGGCATAGCGAGCCAGTAGAGGAATTGGGGATACTTGCCCCGAATGCGGATGACATAAGTTTGCTCATCCAGCACCCGCGCCCCGGGGAAATCCAGGGTGCGGAGATCGAAAAAGGGGCGGGAGCCGTCCGCCCGGGCTTCGGGGGCTGCTCGGGCGATGCGCTCGCTCAGCGCTGCGAAGCCCACGAGATGTTCCCGCAGCACCCCCGCGATGGGGGAATGGAGCCAGGGCACCGCCAAGCGCTTGATCTGATAGACATAATCCTCAGCGGTCAAGACTCGGGTGCCCAGCTCGGGAAAGTCCGACAGCACCCGAATCTTCCGCAGATCCCCTTCGGTCAATTCGTGATAGCGATAGGCGCCGGAAGCATCCTTGGCGAAGGCGGGATGCGGCTGATAGCGGATACCCGGCTGGATCTGAATGCGATATTCGGAATAGGCGATCTGTTCTGGCGGGGCATCCGGAGACAGGGGCTGCCCCGCTGCGTCGAAATACTGGGGCACCGGCACAGCTTGGGCGGTCAGGGGCACCAGCTGATAGGGACGCAGCAGGAAATGATATTGCAGGGGGGGTTCATAGATCTGGGCCAAAAAGGCGTACTCGTTGGCGCTGTAGGACCGGGCGGGGTCCAGATGCTTGGGCCGTTCGGAAAAGGAGCTGTACAGCACGTTGGCGGCGGCTTCTTCCCGAGGATAGGGATTGTTCCAGGGTTCTCCCCCGCAGCCACTGAGGAGCAGCGCCCAGCAGCCAGCGAGCAGCCATCCGATCCGGCCCCAAGGTTTCCCTGGCCAGTGACTTTCGCTAAGGTTGCGCCTCAGGTGCGGGGCCGTGTGCCCCGTCCGCTTCCAGCCATTCACCTTCATCTAGGACCTAAATACGATGGGATTTTTACAGGATAAGCAGATTTTGATCACCGGCGTGGCCAGCAACCGTTCCATCGCCTGGGGCATCGCCCAGGCCATGCATCGAGAAGGGGCGCGGCTTGCGTTCACCTATCAGGGGGAAAAGCTCCGAGATCGGGTCGTCAAGCTGGCGGCCCAATGTGCCTCCGATCTGGTGTTGCCCCTGGATGTGTCCAGCGATGCCCAGATCGAAGCCTGTTTCCAAGCCCTGGCGGATCGATGGGATGGGCTGGACGGCATCGTCCATTCCATCGGCTTTGCGCCTCGGGATCAGTTGGAGGGCAGCTATATCGATGCCATCAACCGGCAGGGCTTCGCCATCGCCCACGACATCAGTTCCTACAGCTTCGCCGCCCTGGCAAAGGCGGGCCGATCCTTGATGCAGGGCCGACAAGGTGCCCTGCTGACCCTGAGCTATCTGGGCGCGGAACGGGCGGTGCCCAACTACAATGTGATGGGCCTGGCCAAGGCGAGTTTAGAAGCCAATGTGCGCTATCTCGCCGCCTCCCTGGGGCCTGAAGGCACCCGCGTCAACGCGATCTCCGCCGGCCCCATCCGCACCCTCGCCGCCTCGGGCATCGCGGACTTCCGCACCATGCTCAAGGAGGTGGAGCAGAAGACCCCCCTGCGGCGCAATGTAACCATCGAGGAGGTGGGCAACGCGGCGGCCTTCCTCTGCTCTCCCCTAGCTTCGGGCATCACCGGCGAAATCCTCTATGTGGACACCGGCTATCACATTCTGGCCTAAGCCTCGCTAGAAATCGCTCGCCGTCTCCAAGGGCTTGCGCTCGATGTCCGCCCGGGCCTTGAGATCCTCCAGGAAGCGATCATAGTAGCCCTGCCCGAGCGCCCGCACCAGGCGGCGCTTCAGGGCATCCCGCTCCGGTGCCTTCAGGTCGGCGAGCTTCCCATCGATCACTTGCTTCACCCGAACCACCGCCCCATCCCCGTTTTCCAAGCTGGTGCTGCCCAAGCTCGGCTGATCGTCCTTCGGGCGGGGCAGGGAGAAGGCGAGCTTGCGCACGGCTTCCGGCACCTGGAACGCATCGCGGCCGATGGTGCCCAGGTCTTGCACCGCATAGCCTTCGATCGGTTCCCCTTTCTTCAGCTTCTCCAACAAAGCATCCGCTTCCGCCTTCGCAGCAGTGCGGGCGGCCTGATCTCGGAGCTGATCGATGATGGTATCCCGCACGGTTTCCAGCGGTTTAGCGCGGGCGGGCTCATGGGCCACCACCCGCAGGACGATGGCTTGCAAGGCCCCGGGTTCCGGCTCGATCAGCTCGCTGTTCAGCCCTTCTTCCAGCACTTCCGCGCTGAACGCCGCCGCCAAGACCTTGGGATTCGCCAAGATGCCCTCGCCCCCTTGCCGGTCGAGCCAATCGCTTTCCTGAATCTGCAAGCCCAGGGCTTCCGCCGCCGGTTCCAAGCTGTCCGGATGCTCGTAGGCCAGGTTGGCCAGGCGTTCCGCCCAGTCGAAGAACCGCCCTTCTCCCTGCTCCTTGGCGATCTCCCCCCGGAGCTTGTCCTTCACCTGTTCAAAGGGCTGGACGGTCTCCGGCTGGATCCCCGTGACTTGGATCAGGTGATAGCCGAATGGACTGCGCACCGGCGCGCTGATCTCGCCCTTTTTCAATTGAAAGGCGGCCTGCTCGAAGGCGGGGTCCATCAGCCCGCGCCCGAACCAGCCCAGATCCCCCCCCTGGGGGGCGGAACCTGGATCTTCGGAAACTTCTTTGGCGACCTCGGCAAAGTCCTCTCCCCCGACCAGGCGTTCCCGAACGGCTTCGATCTTCGCCTTGGCCTGGGCTTCGGTCTGGGCATCCGATTTGGGGTCCAGGGCGATCAGGATATGCCGCGCTTGGCGCTGTTCCGGTTTCCGAAACCGATCCTTTTCCGCCTCATAGCGCTGGCGCAGTTCCTCTTCCGCAGGCGGCTTTGCCAGATCCATGGTCTCCGCATTCAGCAGCAGATATTGGAGCTTTACCCGCTCCGGCGACCGGAAGCGATCCGCATGGGCTTCATAATAGGCTTGGATCTCTGCATCGGGGATGGGGGTATCGGAAAGGAACTGCGCCTTGGGCAGCCGGATGAGCTGCACTTGCCGTTGCTGTTTTTCCAAGCGCACCGCTTCCGCCAGCTCGCTCTCCGTGACGAAGGCGCTGGCTTCGATGGCCCGCTGGAGCTGGGTGCCCAGGATGCGCCGCCGCAAACTGTCCTCGTACTGGGCCTCCGAAGTGCCCTGCAACGCCAGCATCCGCTGATAGGTCGCCTTGTCGAACCGGCCCTCCTTTTGGAAGGCAGGATTCAGGAGGATCGCCAGGCGCAATTCCTGATCCGAAGCCCGCAAGCCCAGGTCCTGGGCCACCTGGAGGATCAAAGTTTCCTCGATCATCTGCTCTAAGACCTGGGCCCGCATGGTCTGCTCATCGAACAGTTCCGGCCGGTAGGCGCTGCCCAGTCGTTCCCGCAACCGCATCCGGGTTTCCTGATAGCGCTGATCCAAGGCCCGCTGGGTGATTTCTACGCCGTTGACCTGGGCGACCACGGGTTCCGAACCAACGCCCAGATAGGATTGAATGCCCCAGAGGGCGAAGGGGATGCTGATGAGGATGACAATCGCCCAGGCGATCCAACCTTGGGCGCGCTCGCGGATCGTTTGCAACATAGGCTAGGCTCTGGAATCGGTTTTTGAACGGGGCATTCTAACCCATCTCAGGTTGACTGCGGCACCGGAATGCCTAGCGGGGAATGCTGAAGGATCATCGCCCGTAGTTTCGGATCCAGGCGGGCAGGTTTGGGCTGTCGGTGCAGCCGGTTGCGGATTGGGTGATCGGGGGCGTTGGCGGTTTGGTAGAACGGATTAGGGCCTTGATCGGTACAAACAACAAAGTCACTGTCCGCCGCGCACTAACCGAACATGATTGCCCTCGTGCCTACCGTACATGTCGCTCATCCCCAAGTAGAAAGAGAGAACCCACGCGTAGCGCGGATAGTTGTTGGCACCCGGCGACGACGACCACACATACACAGTTGGGTTATTGGGAAAAATGGTGAGATTGATCGTAGGAGCATAACAGGCCAGTTCCACGATAGAAGCCAGTTCCTTGATATTGGGCAAGCGCCAGTCGTTGTAACCGGCTAAAGTAGAAGCTTCCGCTGCTTCCAAGGCTTCTTGCCAGGTATAGTGAATATTATCATCGGTGATGAATTCGCAGTCATCGCCACTTAGACCTAGCAGACATTTGCTCCACATCAAACCGGTTTCCTTATGGGTGACGGTGCCATCCCCGTGATCCACAAAATCGGCATCCGGCGTGGACCGGGGGATATGGGAACTACAATATTGCGCTGCCCGGGCCGCACCAACGGATACTAGAAATAAAGCTACCCACAAGATAAAGGGTCTAAAGTCAAATCGGTTCATGATAGGTTCCTCAGATGAGCCGGCAGTGGTCAAACTTGATTTTTGAGTACAACAAATGGTTTGCATCACACCCTATCGGGATTGCTGTATGATATTTTCTTAAAAAGGAAAATAAATAACAAATGCCCTGTCACTTTCCGCCGCGCACGACACGAACAAAAAACTGGGACATGTCCTTACCGCCCGCCCAGTTTCCTCCATAGCCGAAATCGAGAAGCCACACGCCGAGCGGATGGCTGGCATCCGGCGACGATGACCACATCTGCGAATTCACTTGGTTGGGGAAAAAGTCCGTATCGATCGTTGGCCCAGGAGAAGGCAGAGAATAATCCACCAGGGAGCGCAGTTCTTCTATGGTGGGCATGCGCCAGTCATGATAGCCGCACCAGCCCGCTTGATTGACCCGTATCACATAGGCTTGGGTATTGCAATAGGTAGCCGGATCATTGGGATCATAGCCATAACAAATCGCGCCATCATCATCCGCATAGCCCATACCGCCGCCGTTGGTGTTGGGATAGGTGCTGTACCAGTTGTAAAGATCATCCTTGTCATGCAAGCCGCCGTCGTCGGTCTTCACCTCCCAGATCAATCCCGTCACATTGTCCTTCACACAAGACCAACTGGTAGCGCTGGCGGGCAGGGGATTGCCCTCCGCATCGAGCTTCGTGAAGCTGAAACCGGCATGGCCGTCGGAATCGTCGTTGTGGGTTACATCACGCCCATACTCAGCGTCCTGCCCGGGATAACCAGTTACAGGACAAGACAAGTCGTTGTCTGAATCGTCAGCACACCAGGTGATACCCGTATCGTTGAGCGGTGATGGGGTCGTCGCCGGGTCACTCTGCGCTATATGCAAGTTCCCCTGTAGGTAAACCGGGCTGAAAAAGCGCACGACCGGCGCATATAGTGAAATATTGTCGGGAACCGTAACGCCGGAATCGAGGGTGATGGTTTGCGTGGCGGTACAAGTGTCCCCAGCGTTCAGAGACATACTGGCATCAATAGTTTTTGATGAGATGCCATTGCAAATTTCCGCGCCGATCCCTGGGCCTGAAAGCAGCACAGACGATAGAAGCGGAATCATCTTGGCGGGGTGGATGATGAGATTGGACTGGTGGTTCCCGTATTTCATGGATTTGTCCCGACGAATTAGGGGGAGTGGGGAATTTTTATAATATGGTCGATCCTGTCCAATATGGTCGATCCTGTCCATTCGCATCCCTGCGAATTCTACCCGTTTGTCCTCACGCTTCAGCGCTGCCGGATGGGTCGGATCTGCCGCAGGGGTTCCCCCACATAGCGTTGTCTGGGACGGCCGATGCGGTATTCTGGGTCTGTGGTCAGTTCTATCCAATGGGCCACCCAACCCACGGTGCGGGCGATGGCGAACATGGCGGTGAACATATTGATGGGGATGCCCAGGGCTCGGTAGATGATGCCGGAATAGAAGTCCACGTTGGGATAGAGCTTCCGTTCCAGGAAGTATTCATCCTTCAGAGCGATTTCCTCCAACCGCAGGGCGAGTTCGAATTGGGGATTGCTGCCATCGGCGAGTTCTTCGAGCACTCGATGGCAGACGTCTCGAATGATCTTGGCGCGGGGATCATAGTTCTTGTACACCCGATGGCCGAAACCCGCGAGCCGGAAGCTCTTATCCTTCACTTTGGCAATATATTGATCGATCCGATCGACGGTGCCAATCTCGCCCAGCATCTTGAGCACTTCTTCGTTGGCCCCACCATGCGCAGGCCCCCAAAGGGAAGTGATGCCCGCCGCAATGCAGGCATAGGGATTGGCGCCGGAGCTGGCCGCTAAGCGCACGGTGGAGGTGCTTGCGTTCTGCTCGTGATCCGCGTGCAGGATGAAGAGCAGGTTCATGGCCCGCTCCGCCAGGGGGCTGATGCGGTAGCGCTCGCAGGGAGTAGCGAACATCATGTTGAGGAAGTTCGCCACATAGCGCAGATCGCGGCGGGGATAGATAAAGGGTTCGCCCAGATTATGTTTATAGGCAGCAGCGGCGATGGTGGGCATTTTCGCGATGAGCCGATGGGCGACTAACTCCCGCTGTTCCTGGGTAATATTTTCGTGGGACTCGAAGTGATCGTGGTAAAAGGCGGACAAACTGCCCACCACCCCGATGAGCATGGCCATGGGATGGGCATCATAGTGAAACCCATCGAAGAAGCGCTTGAGGGATTCATTGATCATGCTGTGGCGGCTGATGGAATCCTCGAAAGTCGTGAGCTGGGTTTCCGAGGGCAGATCGCCATAGAGCAGCAGATAGGCCACTTCTAAAAAACTGGTCTTGGCAGCCAATTCTTCGATGGGATACCCCCGATAGCGCAGAATGCCCTGCTCCCCATCGATGTAGGTGATCCGGCTGGTGCAGCTCGCCGTGGACAGAAACCCGGGATCATAGGTGAAGATACCGAATTCCCGATAAAGACTGCTCACTTCTAGGGCAGGCGGGCCGATGGTGCTCTCGCGGACCGGCAGTTCGAGAGAACGCCCCGTATCTGGATCGGTGAGTATCATGGTTTTCTGAGACACATGGATTCTCCTGTAGGCTGATCCTCATGGCGCTGCAAAATACACGATTCCCAGCAGCCTTTGCATGAGGGTTTTCCCGAAGATGCGGGGAATTGAGGGCTTTCATCCACTCGGATCGCCCTTATCTTTTGTTCAACCATGCGGGAGGCGGGTTGTTCCTACCGAATCCCTTCGGGGGATCGCCTGAAGAGTTATGAAGCGTTTTATCGATTTAGTGCGGAGTTGCCTTTCCGATGTGCGGGAAATCATGCCCTGGGATCTGGAGGCGCGGTTGCGGGAAAATCCGGATCTGCTGATCCTAGATGTGCGGGAACCGCAGGAATTTGCCGCCATGCATATCGCGGGTTCCATCAACGTGCCTCGGGGCATTTTGGAATCCGCCTGTGAATGGGATTATGAGGAGACTATTCCGGAACTGGTGCGGGCCCGAGAGCGGGAAATCGTGGTAGTGTGCCGCTCTGGATACCGGAGTGTACTGGCTGCCCATTCCCTGCAAGTGCTGGGCTACACTAACGTAGTTTCCCTTCAGACCGGCTTGCGGGGTTGGAAGGACTATGAGCAACCCCTGGAAGATGGGGCGGGCAATGCGGTGGATCTGGAGGAAGCAGATGTCTATTTCACCCCCCAGATCCGACCGGAACAGATGCGTCCAAAGGACGAATGAGGGGATCAGGCCCGCCGCAGAAAACGGGCGATCCAGTCATCCAGGTTCAGATAGCGCCCGCCGAAGAACAGATTGCGAGCAAAGGCGATCACGGTCATGCCTAATTCCGTTCTGTGAGGAAGCCGATGGACGATCTCAATCCGAACCTGGGCGGATGCAGTATGCGGGAGCCCTATGCTTTGCAGGTGTTGGGCAATGAGATGGAACCAGAGTTCCCAGACCGCTGCATCGTGATCATTGAGCCCAATGCCACTTGCCAGGATGGCATGTTCGTATTCGCAGAGGTCGAGGGGGTGCGCTGGTTCCGGCAATATCGTCGAGATGCGGACGGTCGGGAACGGCTGGTCGCCCTCAACGCACTCTACCCAGAAATCGATCTCACTGGATTGGACTGGAAGGTATTGGGCATCATCGTTCAGAGAAACCTCCGCCGCAAGATCAAGCACTACACCTATCGCAGATGAGCGCGGCCACCGAGACCAATTTGACGCTAAGCGTTCTCGATCAAGCGGTGGACTTGGTGCGGTTCAATGACTTCGCAGTGCACTCCAAGGAAGCGAGCCGAATTCGCCTCTATCCCCGCCTGCTGCGCACCGCCCAATCTACGGATACCGAGGTGCTCGACACTTTTTTGCTGCTCGCCACCTTCGCCCACGGGTGGTTGCCCCATAGCTTGCAGATCGAAGAAGAAAAATTGCCCGCAGCGGTGGACGCCTTTGACCGTGCCCGAGCGGAAAACCGGGATTTTTCCTTGGCCATCGTGGAAGCGGTGGCGAACTGTCTACAATCCCTGGTAGCTGCTTCTCAAGTCCTGCACTTTGCCAATCCCCATCGCTATCCCACTTGGGACACCGCCATCGAACATTTCCGGCTGGGCCGGTCCCCGACGCCTTATCACATGATGCAGACGGCGAACTATGCGGACTATGTGCAAGACATCCAGCGGCTCAAAGGAGAAGAAGGATTTCTCGGCTTCCATCATGCCTATTGCATGAACTATCAACAGCGCCTGCACCGACTCCACATCACGCCCTATCCCCTCACAGACATGCGCGTCATCGAGTCGGCGGTCTATGAAATCCTCCTCGCACGGGGGAGCACTGCGCCCTATTAGCTGCGCCCATAGACGGGAATCGATGCGCCCTGAATGGCCCGGGCTGCTTCCGAGATCAAGAACAACACCACATCGGACAGAGCTTCGGGAGAAACCCAACAGCGATAATCTGCATCAGGCAGAGCTGCTCGATTTTGGGGCGTATCGAGGGTGCCCGGGAGAATGCAGTTCACCCGAATGCCTGTGTCCCGATGTTCTTCGGCCAAGCTCTCGGTCAGAGCGATGACTGCCGCCTTGGAAGCGCAATAGGGGCCCATACGCCCCTTGCCCTGTCTTGCCGCCCGAGCGGAAATATTCACAATCTGCCCACCCCCCGCCGCCAGCATGTGCGGAATGGCAGCCTTGCAACTCATGAAGACCGAACGAGCGTTGATCGCCATCATCTGATCCCAATCTTCCACGGCGGTTTCGTGAAGGGGCGGTCCCATGCGGAACCCACCGACGGCGTTGACCAAGATATGAATGCCTCCAAACCGTTCTACGATCCGATCCATACCGTTCTGCACCGCATTGGCTTCCCCCAAATCGATGGCAAAGCCGGCGGTGCGGTCCTGCGCCCCCAGTGCTTCTTGCAGCGCTTCCAGAGCCCTATTGTCTCGCGCGATCAGGGCAACCTTGGCCCCCCGGTCCAGCAAGGCCCGACAGAGGGCGCGCCCCAGATTGCCCGTAGCACCGGTCACCACCGCCACCTTTTCTTGAAGATCCGGATCGTTCATCCTCATGCCTCCGTCATCAACATTCAGGATTCTCCTAACCAGTCTTTCCCTGGAGGCCAAGCCGCCGCAGAATTCGCTGCACATAGGCTTGAGTCTCCTTGTACGGGGGCACACCCCCGTGCCGTTTGACCGCCTGTTCCCCCGCATTGTAGGCGGCTAAGGCGAGGGCGATATTGCCCTCGAAATGATCCAGCAGCCAGCGCAGATAGGCCATGCCGCCCCGCAGGTTCTGTTCCGGATCCCACACATCGTTGACTCCAAAGCGCTTGGCGGTGGCCGGAATGAGCTGCATCAGGCCTTTAGCATTTTTCGGAGATCTCGCCTGGGGATTGAAGTTGGATTCCGCTTCGATCACTGCCAGCACCAGATTGGGATCGAGCCGATAGCGCGGGGCGAGCTTCCGCACCAGCTGGGCAATCACACCGGTTGCCGGATGGGTGCGCAGCTTGGGTTGTTCCGAATTACCCAAGGAGCAACGGGCGGGTTGCGTGGGGACCTTTTGCACCTTGAGCACCTTTAACAAAGTCGCCGCCTTCCGGTGCTTTGCCTTGTACGCCCGAAAGAGCCAAGCTGCTGCCTGCGCCAGATCCTTTTTCACCCCACGCCCGAAGAGATAGAGCTGCCCCAAGCGGTATTGCGCTTCTCCATGGCCCAGACGCGCGGCCTTGCAGTAGAGGCGAAGGGCCTTTTGGAGATCCCGACCCACGCCCACGCCGGATTCATAGCGCTGTCCCCAAGCGGTCAACTGATGCACATCCTGACTCTGCCAAACCCCTCGAAACGGGTCCTCCGCAGCTCGTCCCTGAAAGCTGTGGCCGAGAATAACGACGCATATGCATCCCCAGATCCAAACCCCATTGAGAAACCACTTGCCCCCCATGGTCAATCCGTTTCCTCCCGTGCAACCGCTGTCAACACTGCTAAACCTGTATAGAATTCCTTTTCTTCTCAACGGTGTAAAGGATGCAGAGCTTTCATGCAGGATTCCATCGTCGACATCATCGTTCCCCTCTATCGCGGTTTGCGGCAAACCCAACGATGCCTCCATGCTCTGCTGAAGCATCCCCAACGCACCCCTTGGGAATTGATCCTTATCAACGATTGCACCCCAGACCCTCAGCTGCGCCAGTTTATTCGAGCATTCGCTCGCCGAGATCCCCGCATCACGCTTATCGAACACTCCGAGAATCAGGGCTTTGTCCGTTCCATCAACGAGGGGATCCAACTGCATCCGGAACGGGACCTGGTTTTGCTCAACAGTGATACGGAAGTCCATGGGGATTGGTTGGATCGGCTGCGGGTCTGTGCCCTGGCAGAGCCGGGCATCTGCACAGTCACGCCCTTTTCCAATCGGGCCACCCTGTGCAGCTATCCCAAGATCGGGGTGGAGAATCCCCCGCCAGCAGATCTCGCCCGATTGGATGCCCTGTTTCGACAATATGGTGCTGGATTGCAGTTTGAGATTCCCACTGGCGTGGGGTTCTGTCTCTATGTCCGCCGGAATTGTTTGCAGGCGGTAGGACCATTCGATGCGGAAACCTTCGGCGTGGGCTATGGGGAAGAGGTGGATTTCTGCCAGCGGGCCAAGGCGTTGGGCTATCGCCACGTGCTCTGCGGGGATACCTTCGTCTATCACGAAGGCGCGGTTTCCTTCGGTACCGCGCGACAATCGCGGATCGAACGGGCCCAAACGATCATCGATGCGCGCTATCCTGAGTACGCCCAGTCCGTGCAGGATTTTTTCGCACGCGATCCCGCCCGCAAGTTGAAGCGCACCGTCGATCTCGCCCGACTGGGTCAGTCCCCAAAACCCAGGGTGCTCTTCATCAGCCACGGTTGGGGCGGAGGCGTGCAGCAGCATCTGGATGTCCTCGTCCGATTGTTGGGGAATGCCCTCGAACCCCTGGTGCTCCAACCTTTGGGGGACCGCATCCACCGGCTGCACTGGGCGCATCCAGACGAAGTCTTCGCCCTCTATTTCGATCTGCACGAGGAATCGGAAGCCCTGATCTCCGTGCTCCGAAGCCTGGGTCTCGCGCGCATCCATTACCATCACATACAGGGATTTCCCTCGAATATCCTGGATCTCCCCGAGATCCTGGGGGTTCCCTTCTGGTGCACCTTCCACGATTATTTTCCCCTGTGCCCGCAATACCATCTGGGGGGAACCCAGGGCACCTATTGCAAAGAGCCGGATGCTTTGGTTTGCCAAGCCTGTTTGGCAGAACGCCCCCATCCTTGGCACTGGGACATTCAGACCTGGCGGCAGCGGTTTGCCCGTTTCCTCGGCAGAGCGGAGCGCCTGATTGCTCCCAGTCGGGATGTAGCCGACCGCTTGCACCGCTTTTTTCCCGATCTGCCCGTTTCCGTGCTGCCCCATCCCGAGCCTTGGGAACCAGCGATCCTTTCCCCGGACGATCGCAAGATCGCCATCTTGGGGCACACGGATTTCCACAAGGGGCTGAAAACCCTCTTCGCATGTGCCCGAGAAGCCCGCGCCCGAAATCATCCCCTGCACTTTCGGATTTTGGGCACCTGCGGCGCACCCATTCCCAAGGACCTCCAGCCCTATCTTTCCTGCACCGGAGAATATGCGCCGGAAGCCCTGGCAGCCCTTATCCAACAGGAACGACCCGATGCCTTTTTCTTCCCGGCCTCGGTGCCGGAAACCTATTCCTATACCCTCTCCGCAGCCAAGCGCACCGGTTTGCCCATCGTTGCTACCGAGCTGGGGGCCTTTCCGGAACGATTATCGGATTATCCTCAAGCCCAGCTCCTGCCCTTGGACACGGATGCGGAAACCTGGAACCTGCGCTTCCTCGCTTTGCCCGCTGGCTTTTCCCCCGCCGAAGATCGCCAGCCGGTATTGCCCGATCCCGATCTACCTGAACGCTACTTTCAGCAATATTTAGAAGGTTTAACCTCGCATCCCCCCGACACTGCACCGCCCGATCTATCGGAAGATCGATGCCGGTTTCCGGAAGCTCGGCGACCGCCCCCACCGCCTTTGGAAACCCTGATTTCCGCCGCCTTGGAGCAAGGGCGATGGGAAGCGGCGGAACAGCTGCCTCGCTCGGTGCGGGCGCTGGTGAAACGGTCGGAACAGCAAGCACAGCAGATCGCAGATTTGCGGGCACAGGTCGCAGCGCGGGAAGCCCAGATCGCCCAGTTGGAAGACTTAATCGCCGATCAGGGGCGGCAGCTTCGGGAAGGGGGCCAGCAACGGGACCGCTTGTCCGAAGAAGTGGCGGAACTCAAGCAATCCCTGCGCGATTACGATCTCGCCCATCACCGCCATGTGCAACACCTGGAACGGACGGTGGCCGCCCTGCGGGCCCAGGTGCGGGAATTCGAGGAAAGCCAGTTTTGGAAGCTCACTTATCCCCTGCGCCTGCTCACCCAACAGAGCCGTGATGCGCTTCGAAGCGCGCAGGCATTCGGCAGGCAGCTCCCCCACCGCGTCCAGCGGGCGAGAAGGCTTTTGCAAGAAGGGGGGATGCCTGCCCTGGCCCAAGCTTGGCAAGCCCGCCGACGGGCGAGAACCGCACAGTCCACCCCGCCGCCCCTCGTGCTTTCCCAAGAGGAGCTTGCCCAAAAGCAGCGCTGCCATCCCCTGAAGCTGCCCCGCGCAGCGAAACCCCAGGTGAGCATTCTCCTCCCCACCTACGGCCAGCACGGTGTCACCTTTGCTTGTCTGGAAAGCATCGCTCAGCACACGCCGGACATCCCCTTGGAAATCCTCCTCATGGACGATGCCTTCCCCGGAGAGCCGGCGCAAGCCGCCCTGGCTTCTGTGGAAAACTTGCGGATCCATCGAAACGAAGAAAACTTAGGTTTCCTGAAAACCTGCAACCGCGCCGCAGAACTGGCGAACGGGGAATTTCTGGTCTTCTTGAACAACGATACCCTGGTGCAGCCAGGCTGGTTGGAGGCCCTCTTATCCGCCTTTCGATCGCGGCCCCATGTGGGCGCCGTGGGGGCCAAGCTCCTATTTCCCAACGGTACCCTACAGGAAGCGGGGGGCATCGTCTGGCGGGATGGCAGCGCTTGGAACTTCGGCCGGGGCGAAGATCCAAACCATCCGCGTTTCAACTATGTGCGGGAAGTGGACTATTGTTCCGGTGCCTGCTTGCTGATCCCCCGCCAACGGTTTCTTGAGCTGGGGGGCTTCGATGAACGGTTCTCCCCCGCCTATTACGAGGACACAGATCTGTGCTTTCAGCTCCAGGAGCAGGGCGATCGGGTGCTCTATCAGCCCCAGGCCGCCATCGTGCATCTAGAGGGAATCTCCCACGGCACGGACGAGAGCACGGGCATCAAGGCCTATCAACAGCGGAATCGCCAGCGATTTCTAGAGAAATGGGCAGCCCGACTGGCGCAGCATGAGGAAAACGGGGTGCAGCCAGAACGGGCCCGAGATCGGAACGCACGCTGCCGGATTCTGTGGATCGAAGCCTGTATGCTCACGCCGGATCAGGATTCCGGGTCCCTGCGCACTTGGCGATTGCTCCAATTGCTCCGGCAAATGGAAGTGAAAGTCAGCTTTGTCGCGGACAATCTGGAATATCGGGAACCCTATGTGAGGGCGCTACAGCAACAGGGCATCGAGGTGCTCTATGCGCCCTACATTACCTCAGTCACTCAGTATCTGCGGGAGCAACTCGCCCAATATGATGCGGTGGTCCTCTGCAGGCACTATATCGCCATTCAATATGTGGACCTGATCCGGCGCATCGCGCCCCAAGTCTACATCCTGTTCGATACCATCGATTTGCACTTCCTCCGCCTGCGGCGGCAAGCGGCCCTGGACGGCAGCGCCAAGACGCGGCAGTTGGCGAAGCAGGCCTATGAAGAGGAAATGACCGTGATCGCGCGAAGCGATCTCACTTTGGTGGTCAGCGAAGTGGAACGGGATCTACTCGCGCGAGAATGCCCGAAAGCCCGGGTTCAGGTGCTGAGCAATGTGCACGATCCGGTGGAACCGGTGAAGCCCTTTGCATCGCGGAAGGATCTGCTGTTCGTGGGGGGGTTCCAGCACCCTCCCAATGTGGATGCGGTGCAGTTCTTCGCGGAAGAGATCTGGCCCCAGGTGCGCGCTCAGCTTCCCGAAGTGCAAGCCCAGATCATCGGCAGCAAGATGCCTGCGGATCTGCGGGCATACGGCCAGCGGGCGGGCCTGAACATGCTGGGCTATGTGGAGGATCTGCAACCCTATCTGGAAGGCTGCCGAATTTCCATCGCGCCCCTTCGGTATGGGGCCGGGGTCAAGGGCAAGGTAAACCAGAGCATGAGCTATGGGCTGCCGGTGGTAGCCACCCCCGCTGCGGTGGAGGGCATGTTCCTGCGCCATGGGGAAAACGTGCTGATCGCCGAATCTGGAGATGCCTTTGCGCGGGAGATCCTGCGGCTCTATGAAGATGCCGACCTCTGGAATCGGCTTTCTCAGGCGGGCTTGGAAAACGTGCGCACTCGGTTTTCCTCAGAAACCGCTCGTCGCCGTTTGCTGGAGATCTTCTCCTCGCTAGGGCTCTAGAAGCGTTGCGTGCGCAGATATTGCCGGAACGCCTCTCTCAGCTCCCCATGGGCTAAGCCATATTCCACCTGGGCTTTCAGATAACCCAGCTTGCTGCCGCAATCATAGCGCTTGCCCTGAAGGGGATGGGCGAGGACCAACTCTTCTTGGAGCAATGCGGAGATGGCATCCGTGAGCTGGATTTCCCCGTTGGCTCCCCTGGGAGTCTGATCCAGCTTCGCGAAGATCCGAGGGCTGAGCAGATAGCGACCGATCACGGCGAGATTGGAGGGGGCAGTTTCCGGCGCGGGTTTTTCCACGATGGAGACCACCCGCAGGGTGCCCTGAGGACCGGGTTTCGTCTGCACGATGCCATAGCGATGGGTTTCTTCAGGCGGTACTTCTTCCACACAGAGCACGCTGCACCCGAAGCGTTCGTACAGCGCGGAAAGCTGGGCGATGGCCCCTTTTGAAGTGCCTCGGATGAGATCGTCCGCCAACAGCACCGCGAAGGCTTCTTCTCCCACGGCGGGTTGGGCGCAGCGCACCGCATGCCCCAATCCCAGGGCTTCCGCTTGCCGGATGTAGATACAGCTCACTTCCGGGGGCAAGATGTTCTGCACGATTTCCAGCAGTTTTTCCTTGCCGCTGCGCTGTAATGCCATCTCCAGCTCATAGGCCTTATCGAAATGATCTTCGATGGACCGCTTGGCGCGTCCGGTGATGAAGATCAGTTGCCGAAGTCCCGCTTCCTCAGCCTCTTCCGCCGCATATTGGATCAAGGGCTTATCCACGATGGGCAGCATTTCCTTAGGGCTTGCCTTGGTGGCGGGGAGAAAGCGGGTGCCCAGTCCGGCCACCGGAAAGACTGCCTTTCGGATGGGTTTTCTGTTCATGATAGGGTTTCCTCAATCGTATTCAGAGCGGCCAGAGGATCCGGCGCAGCGGTGATAGGGCGCCCGATGACCAGATAATCCGCGCCGGCGGCCAGGGCTTCCGCCGGGGTCATCACCCGCTTTTGATCTCCCAAATCCGCCCCCCGAGGACGCACCCCCGGGGTGACCAGCAGGAAATCCCTGCCCAAAGCCGCCCGCACCTCGGCGGCTTCCCGAGGGGAACAGACGATACCATCCAAACCCGCTTCCTGAGCCAGCTTTGCCAGCAAGAGCACCCGTTCCAGGGGATCGCCCGAACAGCCGATGGCTCGCAGATCCGAAGCGCTCAAACTGGTGAGCAGGGTGACGGCGATGAGTTTCGGGGGCTGGGCATAGGCGGCCAAGGCTTCCCGCGCTGCTTCCAGCATGGCAGGACCGCCGGAAGCGTGCACATTCAGCATCCAAACCCCCAGATCCGCCGCCGCGCGGCAGGCGGCTGCCACCGTGTTGGGGATGTCATGGAATTTCAGATCCAGAAAGATTTGGAAGCCCGCACCCTGCAAGCGCTCGATCAAGGCGGGCCCGGCGCGGGTGAAGAGTTCCTTGCCCACCTTGAGCCGGCAGCGGTTTGGATCCAGCTGCGCTGCCAAAGCGAGGGCTTGGGTTGCGCTCGGAAAATCCAGGGCGATGAGGAGGCGAGGATTGGCACTCATGCAGAAGCGTCCATCTTCGGGGGGCTGGGGGGTCGCATACTACCCCAATGCCGACAGCCTGGGCACTGCCAATGGAGATGATGGCCTTGGAATCCGCAATGCTCGCAGCGATAGCGGGGCTGTTGCGCTTGCACATGGTGGATCGCTCGGGCGAGGGTGCGCAGATATTGCCGCAACCGAGGTTCCTGGGTTTCTTGCTCGGCGAGGCGGAGCAGCGGTTCCATAACGACCAGATCCGCATAGCGATGAAGGTGAGCCATCAACAGATCAGCGGCCGCCTCGGGACCTGCCGCCCTCTTCAGGGCCTCGCCCAGATATAACCGCAGCGCGGTGTTGCCCGAACCGTCATCGAGCTGTCGGAGGGCAGCTATCCATTCTTCTGCCGGTCGCCCTCCGTAGCAAGCGGCCAGAGCCGGCAGGATCTCACTCAGAAAACCCAGGGCGTCCGCATCCTCTCGGCGCAACAGTGCCAAGGCCGTCTGGGGTTGATGCTGTTTGAGAGAACGATGCACTTGCAGTAGGAGCGCTCTTGTGCAGTGGGGATCCGAGGATAGAGCATCGGCCAGGGCCTTTTCTCCGGCTGCCTCATCGCCCCTGCGCCAGGCTGCTTCCGCTAGCTCACAATGATAGTGGGCGATCTCCGCTCCCATGGGTTTTCCCGTGCATGCCTGGAGCTTCCGGGCTACCGCGATGCACTGCTCCCATTCCCGTTCCTGCTGATAGATGGTGAGCAAGCCTTCCAAGGCCCTAGCACTGTAGGCCTCCAGGGTAACCAGTTCTTGGAAGAGGGCTTCCGCGCGGTCCAGAAGTCCCGCTTGCAAATAATCTTGTCCAAGTTCGTAGAGGGCGAGGGCGCGCAGGGAGGGGGCCAGGCGGGACTGCGCGATCAGACCCTGATGCATGCGAATCGCCCGATCCACTTCCCCCCGACGCCGGAATAGACCGCCGAGGGCGAGTTGAATTTCTGCGGTCTCCCCGTCGTCGGCGAGCTGGAGAAAGACCTCGATGGCCTTATCCGGCTGTTCGTCCAGCAGATAGTTGAGCCCATGAAAATAGGCAGGATCCGGTCCGGAAGTCTTAGCCGCGCGTTCCGCGCTCCGCTTCGCTGCCCACCAGCCGGAAGCCGCCGCCAGGGGAAGCAGGAAAAACAGCCATTCGATCACGGCCCCATTCCGCGCTCGGTGCTGCTCAGGGCATCCAGTCGTTGCAGCCAGAGTTCCAGCAGAGCCAGATGCCAGAGCTTGTTGCCCAGAATGCGAGTATGGTGCTGGTCCGGCGCTGCGAGCAATCGATCCACATAGGCGCGGTTATAGAGGCCCCGTTCCCGACAGGCTTGGGAATGCAGGATTTCCCGCATCATGCTGAGAAAAGGACCCCGCACATATTTCAGGGCGGGCACGGGGAAATAACCCTTGGGCCGGTGGATGATGCTCGGAGGCAACAGGGCCTGGGCGATCCGTTTGAGGGGATACTTGCCGCCATCCCGCAGCTTGAGTTCTGGCGGACAGCGGGCGGCTAGGCGCACCAATGCTTGATCGAGGAAGGGCACTCGCGCTTCTAGCCCCCAAGCCATGGTCATGTTGTCCACCCGCTTCACGGGATCATCCACGATGAGGGTGGTCACATCCATGCGCAGCACCGCATCCATCAGGCTGTCCGCCCCGGGCTGATGTAACAATCGTTCGATCAAATGGCTGGTGTGATCCGGTCCCCGATAAGGCGCGCTGACCAGTTCCAAATATTCTTCTTGATCTCGGTCGAAATAGTGCTTGCGAAAGCGCTCCAGCCAGCTGCCCTGAGTTTCCGCCTGGATGCGGGGATACCAGAAGTAGCCCCCGAACACTTCATCCGCTCCCTGGCCGGACTGAACCACCTTGACTTCCCGAGCCACCCGCTCCCCCAACAGGTAGAACGCCACCGCATCTTGGCCGAACATGGGTTCTGCCATGGCATCCACCGCTTCGGGCAGGCGAGCCAACACCTCCTCGTTGGGAATGGGAATCTTCTGATGGCGGGTGCCATAGTGCGCCACCACCTGATCTGAATATTCGAACTCGCTACCCCGTTCCTCCGGCGTGTCCTCAAAGCCCACGGAAAAGGTCCGCAGATCGCGCACCCCCGATTCCGCCAGCAGGGCCACCAGCAGGCTGGAATCCAACCCGCCGGAGAGCAATATCCCTACGGGTACATCCGCCACCTCGTTGCGCCGCCGCACCGCCGCCCGCAATTCTGCTTCAATGGCCTCGATCCATTCCCCTTCGGTCAGAGGCGTTTCCGGACGCTTAGCTTCCAGTTGCCAATAGGCTTGCTCGGTAGTCTGCCCGTGAGCGTCGATGCGCAGCCAATGGGCGGGAGGCAGCTTGCGAATGCCCTGCAAAATGGTTCTGGGCGCGGGCACCACC
Organism: Chromatiaceae bacterium; assembly: GCA_027078745.1. Classification (GTDB taxonomy): domain Bacteria; phylum Pseudomonadota; class Gammaproteobacteria; order Chromatiales; family Chromatiaceae; genus JALWWO01. The sequence goes on along the minus strand of JALWWO010000019.1, from coordinate 167,730 downwards.
CCGTGGAGCGTGAACAGATGGTGCAGGGCGATGGGATCCAAGCTTCGATCCACCCCGCCCGCCCGCAGCAGGGCTTGGGTGTTGGAAGCGAAGCGGAAATAGTTTTGGGTCCTGGTCCAGTACAAGGGCTTGATCCCGAACCGATCCCGGGCGAGAAAGCAGATTTTCTGTGTCGCATCCCAGAGAGCAAAGGCGAACATGCCGTGCAGACGGCTCACGCAGTCCGTGCCCCAGGCATGCCAGGCCTTGAGGATGACCTCGGTATCCCCTTCAGAGAAAAATTGATAGCCCTTGGCTTGCAGGGTCTTCCGCAAGTCGCGGTAGTTGTAGATGGTACCGTTGAACACCAGGCTCAGGCCCAGGGCGGAATCCACCATGGGTTGATTGGCGCGAACGGAGAGATCCAGAATGGCCAACCGCCGATGCCCCAAGCCTAACTGCCCATCGCTCCAGCTGCCCCCGTGATCCGGTCCCCGCCGTTCCAAAGCGCTCATCATGCGGTGAATGGCTCCCAGATCTGCCGGTGCGCCGTCGAACCGAATTTCCCCACAGATGCCGCACATGCTTATCCCTCCGCCAATCGGGTTTCCACCAGTTCACAGAGCATATGGCCGATGAGGATGTGCATCTCCTGAATGCGGGCCGTGTCCTCTGCGGGCACGACTAAGCACAGATCCGCCAGCGCTTGCAATCGACCTCCATCCCGTCCGCTCAGCCCCAGGGTTTGCAGCGCCTTGTGCCGAGCGGTTTCCAGGGCGCGGATCACGTTGGGACTGTTCCCCGAGGTGCTGATGCCGATGACCAGATCCGGCGGACGGCACAGGGCTTCCACCTGACGGGCGAAGACCTGTTCGAAGCCCAGATCATTGCTGATCGCAGTGAGGGCGGAAGTATCTGTAGTCAGCGCGATAGAAGCCAGACCCGGCCGCCAGCGCGCGAAACGGCCCACGAGCTCGGCGGCGAGATGCTGGGCATCCGCTGCGCTGCCCCCGTTGCCCAACCAATAGATCCGCCCTCCCTGCTGGAGGCAATGGATCATGCGCTCGGCCATCCCCTGAATCTGGGGGAGCTGGGGGCGAAGGGCCGCCGCGATCCGAATATGTTCGTCGAGGATCTGGGCGATGGACCTCAAGGGCGAACCCGATCGATGACCAGTTCGACAGGTTCCGATCGGGGCACCGCCAGCGGCCCCACCTCCCCTTCCAGATCTCCGGGTTGGGGCGTGGCTTGGCCGCTCTTGGCGATGCGGGCGCCCAGGATGACTTGGGAGAACTGGGAGAGGCGCAGGGCAGGCATCAGGGCCAGGCTGTCATCCAAGACCACGGTGGCGGGCAGATCCCCCACCTTGAGCTGCTTCACCGCCAAGGGCATGGGCGGGCCGGAAGCCGCTTTCGCATAGATGAACAAGCGGTCGTTTACATCCGCTTGTTTCCAAAGAGCCTCATCCAAACTGACCCGCACTTCCAGTTGCACCCTGTCATCGGTTCCTGAGGCAGAGGGCTTGGATACCGGATCGGCGCGGGTTTCCGATTCCGGCGACAACCCGGCTTTCCGGCGGGCTGCTGCGATCATGGTTTCCAATTCCCCGGTATCCTGATGATTGGCTTGCAGTTCCGCCCGCAGGGTTTCCCAACGCTTCACTGCTTCAGGGAAGTCTCCCGCCTGATAGGCAGCTACCCCCTTGAGCCAACGGGCGGTCTGATTGTTCGGCTCTCGGGCCAACACCTGATCGAGGAGTGTCTCCGGGCGACCGGAAAAATCCCCGCCCGCATTGGCGGCCAGGGCTTGGGCATAGGCCAAGAGCACAGCCGGATGATGGGCATCCAAGGCATAGGCCCGTTCTAGGGCGGCCAACGCTTTCTTGGGTTGATTCAAAGCGAAGTAGGAACGGCCCAGCATGAGCCAGCCTTCCAGATTGTCCGGATGTTGTTCCATTCGCTCCGCAAGCCGCTGGACCAGCTCTTCCAAGGAGGGCAGGGGCCGACCCGTTATGCCCGCGCCGCTGTGGTCGGGAACATCCTGTGTGGCGGTGGCCAAGCGGGGGATAATCTGAGGATCGCCCAAATAGCTGTACAGCCCGAAGGCGAAGGCGGGGAGGGCCAAGGCGAGAGACAGGGCGAGCACCGGCGCAATCCCACGGGAAGCAGCACGAGCCTCTTCCGGATGATCCAGGTCATACAATAATTCTCGCTCCAGATCTCTGCGAGCCGCTTTGTACTGGGTCCGATCCAGATTGCCCGCTGCCAGATCCTCATCCAATTCCCGCAACTGCTGCTGGAAGATCCGCAGATTGAGCTGATCTTGATCCAGTCCTGCGGAGTCCTTGGGTTTGCTGAGCAAGGGAACGACGGCGAACAGCACTGCAATCCCCGTGAATCCCGCCGCGAGTATCCAAAAAATGGTCATGCTTGCTTCCCATCCCCGTCTGCATCCTGGAGCAATTCTTGCAACCGCTGCCTTTCCGCTTCCGAAAGCTCCCGATCCGCCGCCCTTTTCTTGCTACGGATCACCCGCACCCAGATCAGCAATCCGAGAATCCCCAGGAGCAAGGGACCGAACCACAGGGGATAAGTAGCGGGCTTCAGGGGGGGATCATAGAGCACGAAGTCCCCGTAGCGGGCCACCAGGAAATCCACGATCTCCTCCCGAGATTTTCCCGATTGCATCATCTCGTAGACTTCTGCGCGGAGATCCTGCGCCAGATCCGCTTGGGAACTCGCTAAGGATTCGTTCTGGCAGACCAGGCAGCGCAATTCCTCGATGAGCTTTTGGAACTGCAGGGTCTGCTTAGGGTCGTCGAACTGGAATTGCTCCAGGGTGTAGGCAGCCGTGACGGAAGAGAACAGGGCGAGCAGTCCCAACAGGTATAAGCGCATCAGTTTGGTTCCCGGCAAGTTCTTGTCTTCAGATCGATCCAGGGGGCGAGTTCCTGTTCCCAGGTGTCCGGCCCGATGGGCCCGATCTGCTTGTAGCAGATGATGCCCCGCTGATCTACTAGGAAAGTTTCCGGCGCGCCGTACACCCCCCAATCGATGCCCACCTGATTTTCCGGATCATAGGCATTGACCACATAGGGATTGCCCGACAAGCGGAGCATCCGCAGGGCATCTTCCGCCCGATCCTTCCAGTTCAAGCCGAAGATCTGCACCTCTTTCAGGGTGCGGGACAGCCGCATGAGCTGGGCATGTTCCGCGCGGCAGGACACACACCAGGAGGCCCAAACGTTCACCAAAGAGACCTTGCCCCGAAGATCTGCATCGGAAACGGTGCGGTCGGGATCTTCCAAGGTAGGCAGCACGAACTGGGGCACGGGTTTGCCCACCAAGGGAGAGGGCACCTTGCGGGGATCCAGCTTCAGGCCGTAGAACAGCAGGGCGGCGAGCCCGATAAATAGCCCCAGGGGTAAGAGGAATCTCAGGGAGGTTTTCATCTCAGGTAGTCCGCTTTCCCGCCGATTTTGCCAGCACGCGATAGCGCCGATCCGTCAGGGTGATCAAGCCGCCCAAAGCCATGAGCAAGCCGCCAAGCCAGATCCAGCGCACGAAGGGTTTGTAGTAGAGGCGCACCGCCCAATCCCCATCCCCCACGGGTTCCCCCAGGGAAACATAGAGATCTCGAAGAAAACCCCAGTCGATAGCGGCTTCCGTCATAGGCTTGGCAGAGGTGAAGTAACTGCGCTTCTCCGGCCAGAGCTCCGCCACCAGTTCCCCATCTCGGGTCACCTGAAAATGACCGCGCGCGGCCATATAGTTCGGCCCTCGGTGATTCTCCACTCCCAGGAAGTGGAATTGATAGCCGGATTCCTCCTGCACATCGCCGGGGGACATGCGCACATCCCGTTCGATCCCGAAATGGGAGACCAGCGTAACCCCCACGATGAAGACAGCCACCCCCAGATGGGCGATCACCATGCCGTAGAAGCTGCGCCCGCCGCCGGCAAAATCGCGGAACAGGGCGCCCAGACCGGACTTATGCTTGAGGCGATCCCAGATGGCTAGCATATGGGCGATCAAAATCCAGACAGCCAGGCCCAAGCCCAAAGGGATGAGGAACCAATGCTCGCTCTCCAGGGGGGTGAAGATTCCACCGAAAACCGCTGCGATGCTGGCTCCGAGAAAGGCAGGCCAGAGCAACTTGACCAGGCGTTCCCCCTCGTCCTGCTTCCATCGGGTCAAGGGGCCGACGCCCAGCAGGAAGGCTAAGAAGGGCATGGTGGCCACAAACATGGTGTTGAACCAAGGGAAGCCCACGGAGATCTTTCCCCAGCCCATGGCCTCATAGATCAGGGGGGCTAATGTGCCGAAGAGCACCAAGGCAGTGAACAGGCTGAGCAGCAGATTGTTGGCGAGCAAAACGCTCTCTCGGGAGAGCAATTCGAAGCGTCCCCCACCGGAAACCGCCGGCGCTCGCCAAGCGTAAAGGGCCAGGGAGCCCCCGATGACCACGCAGAGGAAGACCAAAATAAACGTGCCTCGGGCGGGATCGGTGGCGAAGGCGTGGACGGAAGTGAGCACGCCGGAGCGCACTAAGAAAGTACCCAACAGGCTCAGGGAGAAAGCGAACAGGGCCAAGAGCACCGTCCAGCTCTTAAAAGCACCCCGCTTTTCCGTGACTGCTAGGGAATGCACGAGAGCAGTGCCCGCCAGCCAGGGCATGAAGGAAGCGTTTTCCACCGGATCCCAGAACCACCAGCCCCCCCAGCCCAGTTCGTAATAGGCCCACCAGCTGCCCAGCACGATGCCCAGGGTCAGAAAGATCCAAGCTACGGTGGTCCAGGGTCGAGACCAACGGGCCCAGGCCGCATCCAGCTTGCCCCCGATGAGGGCGGCGATGGCAAAGGCGAAGGCCACGGAAAAGCCCACATAGCCCATGTACAGCATGGGCGGATGCAGGGCTAGGCCTGGATCCTGGAGCAGGGGGTTCAGATCCCGCCCTTCCCGAGGCATGGGAAAGATGCGCTCAAAAGGGTTCGAGGTCAGCAGCATGAACAGCAAAAAGCCGATGCCCACCATGCCCATGACCGACAGCACCCGCGCCACCACGGGCAGGGGCAGATTGCGGCTGAAGGTGGCCACCGCCGCCCCCCAGGCCGCCAGCAGGGTTGCCCAGAGCAGCAGGGAACCTTCATGGGCCCCCCAGAGGGCGGACACTTTGTAAATCTCGGGCAGCAGGGAATTGGAATTGGTGGCCACATAGACCACGGAAAAATCATCGGTCAGAAAGGCCTGGAGCAGACAGCCCATAGCGATGAGACTGAAGAGCAATTGCCCCCAAGCCAGGGCGCGGGCTTGGCGCATCCAGGGGACCCGCTGGATAAAGGATCCGATGAGGGGCACAGTCGCTTGGATCAGGGCCAGGGCCAGGGCTAGCACCAGGGAAAAATGGCCGAGTTCTGGGATCATGGCTGTTTTGCTCCCTCGGCCGCTTGGGAAACGCCTTTCGCGTGGGCGGTCTTGAGGCTGTCCGCCACTTCCGGCGGCATGTAGGCCTCATCATGCTTGGCCAAGACCTCTTCCGCCACAAAGACCCCATCGGGCCCCATGCGGCCCTTGGTCACCACTCCCTGCCCCTCGCCGAAGAGATCCGGCAAAATGCCTGTGTAGCGCACCCGCACAGTTTCCACCTGGTCGGTCACATCGAAGGTAACAGTGAGGCCATCCGGCTGGCGTTGCAAACTGTCCTTCACCACCAGGCCCCCCAGGCGATAGACCGCATTGGCCGGCGCTTCCTGGGCGACGACCTGGGAGGGGCTGAAGAAATAAGCGATATTGCTGCGCAGGGCATTGATGGCTAAGAGAGCGGCGACTCCGACCCCCAGGATACCGAAGGCGACGAACAACAAGCGTTTCTGTCTGGCTTTCACTGATCTTTTCCTCGAAGGTTCATTCGCATCCATCGACGCAAGCGCGCCAAAATAGTTCGATGCTGATGCCGCAGCTGAATGACCTCCGCGCACAGGAGCAAGCAGGTCAGGCCGTAGGCAGTCCATACATAGAAGGCATAACCGCCTTGGGAAAAAAACGCGCTCATTTCATTCGCTCCAGCATTTCCCGCACCCAGGTGGATTCCGCTTCTCGGAGAAGGATCAGGGAACGGACCCGCATGAAGATGGTGGCGAAGGAATACATCCAGAAGCCCAGGGTCATGGTCAACATGGCGAACAGAATGTTTTCCTCGATCCGATCCAAGGAAGAGCGCTGATGCAGGGCGGCGCACTGATTGGGATCGGGGCAATTGATGGACCAGAAGATGATGGGCACCATGACCAAACCCACGATGGCCAGCAGGGCACAAGCCCGATCTCCCCTTCTCGGTTCATCGATGGCGGCATGCAGGGCACCATAGCCCACATAGAGGAAGAACAACACCAGTTCCGAAGTCAAGCGAGGATCCCAATCCCACCAGGTGCCCCAGCTCGGCCGACCCCAGAAAGAACCGGTCAACAGGGCGATGAGGGTGAAGATCGCGCCGGTAGGAGCGGTGGCATGGGCCATCATGAAGGAAAGGCGGGTGTTAAAGATCAAACCCACCGCTGACCAGAACACCAGCACCAGATAGAGCCACATGGACATCCAGGCTGCAGGCACATGGATGAAGATGATGCGGTAATAGGCCTTCTGGGGATTGGTGCCCCCCAACTGATCCGGCGTTTCAAAGAAACTCCAGTACAAGCCCAGCGCGATCAGCAAAAGGGCCAGCCCCCAGAACCAAGGGATCAGCCGTCCTGCCAGGGGATAAAAGGTAGCCGGGGAGGAGAATCGAAAGAGCTTCATAGAATCAGGGTACTCGGCGATTCAGCAGTGGGGTGCTAAGGGTACCAGATCGCACCGAATCCAGGGCTATTCCGTAGAGATCCGCAAGGCTGCCGCTGCGGCCAGAGGAGAGAGGAACAGGGCCAGGAGAAAAAAGGCACCCAGCAGGGAGAAATAGGGTTGGGTGTGGGAAAAACCCAGATCGCTCACGCTCACCGCGCCGGCCCCGTAGACGAGGACGGGAATATACAGGGGCAGAATCAGGAGGGACAGCAGGATGCCCCCGCCCCGCAAGCCTAGGGTCAGGGCGGCACCGATGGCACCGATCAGGCTCAAGACCGGCGTGCCCAGGAGCAGGGAAAGCACCATGACAAACTGCGCCGTCTCCGAGAGATGGTATTGCAAACCCACTAGGGGCGCGATGAGGACTAAGGGCAGTCCAGTGAGCACCCAATGAGCGGCGACCTTGGCCAAGACCACCAGAAACAGGGGCTGGGGCGTCAGGAGCATCTGTTCTAAGGTGCCGTCTGCATAATCCGCCGCGAACAGGCGTTCCAGGGCCAGCATGGACGCGAGGAGCGCGGCGACCCAGACCACCCCGGGCCCCAGCAAGCGGAGGGTTTGTTGCTCCGTGCCCACCCCCAGGGGAAACAGGCTGACCACGATGAGGAAGAAGAACAGGGTGGTGAGCACGTCCGTGCGCCGCCGCAAGGCGAGGCGAATATCCCGCCCCAAGATACAGAGAAAGACCGGCCACATGCGTTATGATCCGAGGTTCAGGCGTTGAATTTGTCCGGCGGTCAAGGGCACTTCCTGATGGGTGGTGAGGATCACCAGGCCCCCTCGAACGATCTGATGGGCGATGCGCTGCTGAAGTTGTTCCACGGCGGCTACGTCCAATGCGGTGAAGGGCTCATCTAAGATCCAGAGGGGCGCTTTGCTGAGCAGCAGCCGCGCCAGCGCAACCCGCTTCTTCTGGCCTTGGGAGAGCATCCGAGTGGGCAGATCCTCGAAGCCCAGCAGACCCATCTGTTCCAGGACTTCCCAGAGGACCGCTTCCGGTGGCCGTTCTCCGGCCAAGGTCGCCGCGATCCGCAGGTTTTCGAGGCCTGTGAGATCGCCCTTGATGCCGTTGAGATGACCGAAATACAAAGCATCTCGGTGAAAATCTTCCTTGAGGTGGCGGATGTTCTCACCTTGCCACAGGATTTCCCCGGATTCCGGCTGCAAGAGCCCGCAGAGCGCCCGCAACAAGGTGGTCTTGCCGCTGCCGTTCGCCCCCTGCACATGAAGCAAGGTGCCGGATGGCAGTTGAAAGGAAAGATCCGAGAACAAGCGGCGGTCGCCCCTGCGGCAACTCAGGTGCTTGACTTCCAGCATATCGCTAGCGCCCTGAAAAGAAAGGCATATTACCATGGGAAAAACCACCCAGAAAATAGGGCAGCTGGGCTGCGCCCCACTCGGTTCCCTCGTGCTGCTGTGTCTGCTGAACGCTCCCCTACAGGCAGCGGATGACCGGCCCGACACCCTAGCGGAGGTGGGGGGCAATCCCCTAGCCCTCAATGCGGCAGCCTTTCTGGGCTGGTACTGGACCCTGTGGGGCCTGCTGGCCGCCGGTGCCCTGGGGGCGCGCTGGTTGGACGGCAGCTCCCGGCAGCGATCTGTCCGCAGCGTTCCCAAAGATCCCTATGCCCTCGCCTATCTCGCCGGCGGTCCTGATCGGGTGCTGGACACTGCCTTAGCCAGCTTGGTGGATCAAGGCGCCCTGCGGGTGAACGGGGTGGAACGAACCCTGATTCGGGAGGATCGGCCCGCCCGGGATCGGCCCAAACTGGAACGCCGTCTCTACAATGCCTTGCAAGCGGTTCATCCCATCAAAAACCCCGCCCAATTCCGGCATCAGATGAAAACCGAGGTCCTCGGGGGCGATCTGGATCGCTTGCAGATGCGATTGTTTCGGCATGGACTGTTGGAGAAACCCAATCAACAGGTGTTTGCAAAAAAGCTGTTGCAATTCGCCTTCGGTCTCTTATTCCTCATCGGTATTCTGCGATTGATCGCGGGCGTTCTGGCAGGTAGACCGGTGGGCTTTCTCATCCTGAGCCTATTGCTCATGGCTTTTATGACCTATCAATTGCTCCGTAAATTAGCACGGGAGCGACCCAGTGCCCGAGGCAAGCAATGGATGAGGGAATACGCCGATCAGATCGGCCGAGAACGGGATAATAGACTGGAGCAGGTGGCCTTATTCGGATTAGCGGCCTATGGGGTGGGCATGCTGAGTGATCTGGAACAATTAGTGCGCATTCCCGAAGGGCTTACCTCTTCCCTCTGGTGGATCGATGATGGGGGAGATAGTGGCGATGGCGGTGATGGGGGTTGTGGCGGCTGCGGAGGCTGCGGCGGTTGTGGGGGATAGGGGCGGGAAATGCTGCCGAAATTCCTTTCTTTAGTGGGGAAAAGTTGTGCTAGGTTAGTTCATGTCGAATTCGTCGGGCGTAGACTTTGCCCATCTGACACAAGGCACCCGGCTGGCGGGCTGGATGGAAAAGGAAACTCAGATGTCGATTGAGCGCCACATAGAACACGTAAAATCCAGATTAAGGAAAGGCGTATTTATCTCGGAAGCTTTGGTTTCTCAGGGGATTGTATTACCTACCCTTCAAGCGCTCGGCTGGCCAGTCTTTGATCCAACGATCGTCTTTCCTGAATTTTCCGTCGAAGGCCGTAGGGTCGATTTCGCCTTGTGTCATCCTGCCAACAAGCCGGTGATCTTCATCGAGGTGAAAAAGGTCGGTGCATCGGAGGGCGCCGATCGGCAACTTTTCGCCTATGCATTTCATCTCGGCGTGCCGATGGCCATTCTCACCGACGGGCAAGAATGGAGTTTTTATCTCCCGGGAGAACAGGGCGCCTATGAGGAACGCCGAGTGTACAAACTGGACTTATTGGAAAGAACTGCAGAGGAAGCGGGAAAGCGGTTTCGTCGGTATCTCGCCTACGATCGCGTTTGCACAGGGGATGCGCTGAGCGCGGCCCGTTCCGATTACAAGAGCCTATCCCGAGATCGGGAGATTCATGCGACCTTTCCAAAAGCGTGGCGCGCCCTGCTGGAGGAACAGGATTCCCTGTTATTAGATCTTCTTGCCGAGAAAGTGGAAGAACGCTGTGGCTATAAACCGGATTTAGACCGTTGCAGTCAGTTTCTCGAGGAGATCGCGAAGGGGGTGGAACCGGCTGAATCGGAGCACCGAACGCAAGCTCTTCACCCCCACAACCAAAGGGTTTCTAGGAAAGCGGGCGATTCTTTCCGCTTCCAGCTGGGCGAGGTCATGCAAGAAGCCGGATCTGCGCGAGAAGTGATGATCGCGGTATTCCGATTCCTCGCAAAGGAGGATATTGGCTTTTTAGAGCGGTTCGCAGCCCGCAAGCATGGCAAGAAACGCAGGTATTTAGCTCAGAAGAAAGCAGCGCTTTATCCGGATCGCCCAGATTTAGCGAGAGAATATTCCGTTGAAATTGTAAAAGGCTGGTGGATGGGCACGAATTATAGCCGAAGGTCTATACAAAGGATCATCGATCTTGGGTTGGAAGTGGCCTCGCCTGCAGTCAGAAAGAAAGTAAAGGTCAATCTCGTACAATAAAGAACGAGATCCGTTCTGCAATCGATCCCAATGCAATCCGAAGCCCAACGACAGCTCTGGGCGCGCATTCAAGCCCATCCCCTAGATCAGCCGGATGCGGTGTTGCCCTTCAGCCAGCGATTGGCGCGGGAAAACGATTGGTCTCAGGACTTCGCCCTGGCGGTGATGGAAGAATACCGGCGGTTTGTCTTTCTCGCCATGGTCGCCGGTCATCCGGTCACCCCTTCGGATCAGGTGGATCAGGCCTGGCATCTCCATCTGCTCTACACCCAGGACTATTGGGGGCCTTTCACCGCCCTGTTGCCCCATCCCCTACACCATCAGCCCACCGCCGGCGGACCCGAAGAGCGGCGCAAGTTCTCCGACTGGTATTCCAAAACCCTGCACAGCTATCGGCGTTGGTTCGGTGTGCATCCACCGGTGGAGATCTGGCCCCCTGGGGTGGAACGTTTCGGGCGGGATCTCTGCTGGATGCGCATGAACCGGCGGGATTATTGGCGGGTGCCCAAATGGCGCACCCTGCTCCGGCGGCTGCGTGCCTAGGCTGGGCGCGGGAACAGCCGGAAGAAATTTTCTCGGGTGATCTCTGCCAGGGCTTCCAAGGATAAACCCCGCAGCGCCGCCAGGCATTCCGCCACCTGGCGCACATATTTGGGTTCGTTGGGCTTGCCCCGATAGGGCACCGGCGCGAGATAGGGGCTATCGGTCTCGATGAGCAGGCGATCTAAGGGCACCCGCTTGGCGACCTCTCGAAGTTCCGCCGCGTTGCGGAAGCTGAGGATGCCGGAAAAGCTGAGGTAGAAGCCGAGATCCAACCCTTGCCGGGCCATCTCCCAAGTTTCCGTAAAGCAGTGCAGCACGCCCTGTTCCGCCCCTTCTTCCCGCAGGATGCGCAGGGTATCTTCTCGGGCGGCTCTCGTGTGCACGATCAGGGGCTTGTTCGCCTGCCGGGCGGCGGCGATCTGCCGGCGAAACTGTTCCCGCTGTCGGGGGCGGTCGGATTCTTCACAGCGGTAATAATCCAAGCCCGTCTCCCCGATGGCGAGGATGCGCGCATCCGCCTGTGCTCGGACGGCCAGCTCATCCGCATCCACTTCGCCGGATTCGTTGGGATGCAGGCCGATGGAGACGAACACCCAGGGATAGGGGTCCACCAGCGCCCGCATCTTGGGATAGCTTTCCAGATCGATGGCCACGCAGAGCAGATGATCTAAGCCGCTCGCTCGGGTCTCCCCCATGAAGCGGGAGAAGTCCCCGCCGTAGGGTTTCAGGTCAACGCGGTCGAGATGGCAATGGGAATCGATGAACATGATCAATCCACCGTCAGCACCCGGATCATGTCCGTGCCCCCGGCGGTGTGGGTGTGTCCGGAGGTGGCCACCACGATATCTCCGGTGCGCACGATGCCCGCTTCCTTCGCATAGGTGAAGGCATAGCGGATCTTATCTTCGTCCTTGGGTTCCCCTTCATAGCGCACCGGCAGCACGCCCCAGTTCATGCAGAGGCGGCGGACGACCTTATAGGATTCTGTAACCGCGAGGATGGGGCATTCCGGGCGGTGCTTGGAGATCAGGCGAGAGGTAAAGCCGGTTTCCGTGAGGCTGATGATGGCGCTTGCCCCTAGCTGACTCGCCATGCGCACAGAAGCTTGGCTCACCGCCTCGGTCACTACATTGGCGGAGCTGGGCAGTACCCGTTGGAGATAGCCGTATTCCTTAAGGGAGGCTTCCGCCCGCACCGCCAGTTCCGACAACATGCGCACGGATTCCACCGGATATTGACCAGCGGCGGTTTCGCCGGAAAGCATCACGGCGGAACTGCCGTCCAGGATGGCATTGGCCACATCGCTCGCCTCGGCGCGGGTGGGTTTGGGATTTACTTCCATGGAAGCCAGCATCTGGGTGGCAGTGATGACCGGCTTGCCGTTGCTCACCGTGGTGCGGATGATCTTCTTCTGCATCCCGGGCACCTCTGCCAAAGGCAGTTCCACTCCCAGATCTCCCCGCGCCACCATGATGCCATCCGCCGCCGCTACGATGCCTTCCAAGTTGTTCACCCCCGCCCGATTCTCGATCTTGGCGATGATGGGAATCTCCACCTCCCGTTCCAGCAGCATTTCCCGCATGGCGTTGATGTCGTCGGCGCTCTGCACGAAGGAAGCAGCGATATAGTCCACATCGTTTTCCGCAGCAAAATCCATTTCCCGCACCACATCTTCCCGAAACTGCGGGTCGATGGTGACCACGGAAAGTTGGGTGTCGGGGAGGTTGACCCCTTTGTTTTCCTTGAGAACGCCCCCCACCACCACTTGGCAGTGCACCGCCCGTTCCTCCAGGGATTTCACTGTGAGTTCCATGGCACCATCGTCTAGCAGGATGGTATCCCCCGGGTTCACTTCCATGGCCAGGCGCTGATAGGACACAGAAACCCCCTGGGCGTTGCCGGTGCGGCCATCCGTGTACAGGGTGAAGGGTTCACCGGAGACAAGGGTTACAGAACCCCCGGCAATGCGACCGGTGCGGATTTCGATGCCTCGGGTGTCGATCATGATGGCGACCTGCACGCCGACGGCCTCGGCGGCGGATCGGATGCGCTGGACCCGTGCCCCGTGTTCTTCAAAAGTCCCGTGGGAGAGGTTCAGGCGGGCGACGTTCATGCCGGCGCGCATCATGGCTTCCAGGGTTTTCTGATCATCGCAGGCGGGGCCGATGGTAGCGACGATCTTGGTCTTGCGGGTTTTGGCTCGATTCGGCATGGGGTATTCCTTTTCAGTCCAGGCCCTGGGCGAAATAGGCTGCGAGAAAGGCATCGAAGGGCAGGCGGTCGGAACCCTCGATCGCCTGTTGTTTTCGATGGGAGTCTTCCGCCAGGTGTTGGAAAAAGGCCAAGCGTTCGGGGGCCAGGGGTTGGCTTTGAAAACGGGCTCGATGGTCTTCGGAAAGACGGTGGGCAAAGGCGACAAAGCTTTCTCCGTTCGCACGCATTTCCGCTAGGATCCGAGCGGATGGGGTGCGGTCCGGTTCTAGCACCCGTTCTCGCTGCGCGGCCAGGCTCTGCTGATGGATGCCCTCGCTGCTCCCGTCCAATAGTTCCCCGATGGGCTTCATGGCGTCGATCAGATACAAGGCCCAATCTCGGAGCGGGACGGCCTGTTCCCCCGTATCCAACCGCAGGTTTGGCATCCGCCCCTGATGAGCAGTCCGCACCTGATTTTCATCGATGGCGCGCCGCTCTCGGGGGCGGATGATCGGGCTCTCCGCCAGCAGGCAAAATCGCGTGAAAACGGCCAAGAAAGCGAGCTGATCCGAATCGATGCCCAGGGGTTCAAAGGGATTCAGATCCAGAGAACGCAGTTCTATATAGCCCACCCCTCGGCGGCGCAAAGCTATCGTGGGTTTTTCCAAAGTATCCCGAGGGGGTTGTTTGGGACGGACTGTGCTGTAGTACTCGTTTTCGATCTGCAACACATTGGCATTGAGCTGTTCATAACGATCGCCTACTTTGATGCCGATCCTTTCATAGTGGGGACAAGGGGTCTCGATGGCCCAAGTCAGGCTGCGCACATAGGCATCCAGGCTGTCATAGCAGGCTTTCATCCCCGTGCCCTCGGTCTGGCGATTCTGATAGCCGATGTCCCCGAGGCGCAGGGAGGTGGCGAAGGGATAGCACAGACTGTCCCGATCCCAGGCTTGCAAATCGGTAGGCGATCGGGCGAAGGATCGATCCACGGCAGGAGAAGCGCCGAACAGATAGGGGATGAGCCAACCGTAGCGCTGGAGATTGCGCACCAAACCCAAATAGCTTTCTGACCGGAAGCTTTGGCGATCTCCTCGATCTTCCAAAACCGCCTGATAGGCCTCCCAGAAGGGTTCACCGTAGGAAAAATTGTAGTGCAGGCCGGCAATCGCCTGCATGGTGCGGCCGTAGCGGTTGGCCAGTCCTCGCCGGTAGACGGTCTTCATGCGGGCAAGGTTGGAAGTACCGTACTGAGCCAGGGGAATGGGCAGATGCGGAGGCAGGCGGCAGGGCATGCTGGCGCACCAGAGCAGTTCTTCCCCCAGATGCAGATAACTGAACTGATGCAGTTCCTCCAAAAAGCGGAGAACCTCCCCCGGGCTGGGCAGAGGAGGACTGATGCATTCCAGCAAAGCTTCGGAAAAATCCGTCGTGAGATAGGGATGAGTCAGCGCAGCCCCCAGGGCGGGGGGATGCGGGGTTTGGGCGATGGTTCCCTCTGGGGTAACCCGCAGAGCTTCCTTTTCCAACCCGATTTGCTCCGCCCGCAAGACTGCAGCAGATGCCTGCCGAAGAAGGCGTTCGATGCGGGCATCCAGTGCAGAACGGTCGGGAATCACAGCGGCCAAGCAGTGCGCAAATCCCTCAGGGCTGAGCCGCTCGAACCTGGGAACGACGCTGTGTCAGAGCGTCCGCCAGGATATTGGCAGCCTCCCGCACCTGAATGCGGTCGATGGCATCTTGTTGCTTTTTCAGGGCTTCTTCGTCCACATCCTCGCTTTCCTCATCCACGGGGATAATCCCTAGATCCCGCAGATAGTCGTCCCGCGCTTCCTTGAGAATCTTTTCCCGCCGCCGGGCTTCAATTTTCCGCCGGTCTTCTTGCAGGGAAACGACCGTCTGTTCTTCCAATTCTCGCAACAGCTGCTCCCGCTGGATCAGCATTTGGAAACCTGGATCTTTTGCGATCCGTGCCCGAGAACGAGCCCGCAACCAGTCGAGATCGTAGCGTTCGGGCCAAGGGGTAAAACGGGCCGGTGTGACGGCACTCCAAGGCAGGGGATTATCCAAGGACCGTTCCCCATGCTCGTTGTCCATCAGGGCGGTGGGAAAGAGAATGTCCGGCGTGACGCCGCGCAACTGGGTGCTGCCCCCGCTGACTCGGAAGAACTCCGCCATGGTCAAGCGCATCCGGCCCAGATCTTCCCCATAGCCGGGCACATAGCGGTTCAAGCGGAGGAGGGTTTGTACGGTGCCCTTGCCAAAGGTGGGTTCCCCGATGATGAGGGCTCGCCCATAGTCCTGAAGGGCACCGGCGAAGATCTCCGAAGCAGAAGCGCTGTTGCGATCCACGAGAACGGCCAAGGGACCCTCGTACACTACCCCGGGTTCTGGATCCTCTTCTATCTCTCGCTTGCCGAAGGCATCTTTCACTTGCACCACGGGCCCCCGATCGATGAACAGGCCGGTCAGCGCGGTTGCCTCCGCTAGGGAGCCGCCCCCATTGCCCCGCAGATCGATGAGCAAGCCATCGATCTTCTCTTTTTTGAGCTGCTGGATGAGACGGCGCACATCTCGGGTGGTGCTGCGGAAATCCCGTTTGCCCAGGGCCTCCGCCCGAAAATCCCGATAGAAAGCGGGGATCTCGATGACCCCGATGCGCACCCCGGGGAACTGGGGCAGATCGTCCAGCACATAGCGCTTAGCCGCCTGATCCTCCAGCTTGATTTCCTTGCGCACCAAGAGCACCTCTCGGGTCACTGGGTCGGAACCCGCTGCCTTGGGCAGGATGAGCAGCCGCACCACCGAACCCTTGGGGCCGCGGATCTTGTCCACCACATCTTGCAGCCGCCAGCCCACCACATCTTCCATGGGACCATCCGCGCCCTGCGCCACCCCGACGATGCGGTCTCCGCTGTGAATTTGACCGCTCTGGCGGGCAGGACCCCCGGGGATGGTGCGCTGGATCACTGTGTATTCCCCCTCGGTGCGCAGCACGGCCCCGATGCCCTCCAGGGACAGGCGCATGCTGATGTCGAAGTTCTCCGAGGTGCTCGGCGACATGTAACCGGTGTGGGGCTCTAAGCTCTCCGTGTAGGCGTTGATGAAGACCTGGTACACATCGTCGCTATCAAACTGACGCACTCGGCGGGCGATGCCCTCATAGCGCTTTTTCAAGAGGTCGCGGATCTCCCCATCGGTTTTATGAGCAAGGCGCAGGGACAGCCAATCGTTCTTCACCCGTTTCCGCCAGATCTCATCGAGTTCTGCTGCATCCTTTGCCCAGGGTGCATCTTCCCGATCAAAGCGATAGGTTTCGTCCTTGCTGAAATCAAAACCCTTTTTCAGCAGCCGCAAGGCATAGTCCACCCGCTCCTCCACCCGTTCCCGATAAGTGCGGAAGATCTCGAAGCCCAGATCCACCCGGCCTCGGCGCAGATCGTCATCCAATTCATGGGCGCGATACCGGAAGCGGTCGATATCGGATTGCAAAAAGAAGAGCCGGTTAGGATCCAAGGTTTCGAGGTAATGGGTGAGAATCTGTTCTGCAAAATCATCGTCCAAGCGCACCTTGCGATAGTGCAGGTTTTCCAATACCCGATTGATGACCAAGGTGGTCTTTACCTGACGGGGCAAGGGTTTGAGTTCACTGATTTCCACCGTCTGCGGCTTGGCCGCTGCACAACCACTGGCTAGGAAAAACAGCAGGGGCAGGAGAAGGCGTACTCTGAGCGTGCTCATAGGATTCTCTGTCAGGGAACTGTGGAGGGCAGACCTGCGTACAGCAGAAGCATCATAGCGCGAATCGAAGGCTTGGAGAAAACCCTAATGCTAGTAGGCCTTGCGGCGCGCAACCGTGTATCAGGCAGTCTAGGGACAACAGGTCGTCTGGAATGCTCAGGTCTCGGTTCCCCAATCTCTTGGCATTCAGATGTTTCCCTTGGGTTCGGTTCAGAACGGTCAGTCCGACCGATCTCTCCAAATCAGGGTTGCCATGCGTCCGGTGATCCCATCCCGCCGATAGGAAAAGAACCGGCGGCGATCCTGAAAGGTGCAAAACCCTCCGCCATAGATCTGCTGCACACCCGCAGCCCGCAATCGCAATCGCGCCAGCTGATAGAGATCCCCAAGCCATCGCCCGGGCGCTCGGTACTGAAAGGCCTTTTCTGCGGGCGGGCCCATTGCTTCGAGAAACGCCGTTCGCACCGCTTCCCCCACTTCGAAGGCTTGGGGACCGATGGCGGGACCTAGCCAGCAGAGCAATTCCTGGGGCGGTGCTCGAAAACGCGCGAGGGTAGCTTCGATCACCCCATTGGCCAGACCCCGCCAACCTCCGTGGACGGCGGCCACCTGGTGCCCCTGGGCATCGGTGAGCAGCAGGGGCAGGCAATCCGCCGTGAGCACCGCACACACCTGACCGACCGATTCCGCCAAGACTGCATCCGCCGCACAGCCCGGAGCATCTGTACCGATCTGGGCCACTGTGCAACCGTGGACTTGCCGAAGCCAATGGGGTTCCCCGGGCAGTTCCAGGCATCGGCGCAACCGCGCCCGATTCTGGCGCACCGCTTCGGGCTGATCGCCCACGCGATCCCCCAGATTCAAGCTGGCATAAGGGCCGCAGCTCAGCCCCCCCTGTCGGGTCGTGCTATAGGCCCGCACTCCCCTCGGGGCAGGCCAGTCCGGTTCAATCCATTCCACGGGCTGTCCTCCGCAGCAATCCCAACAGTTCGGCGAAATCCGCCGCTAGCGGCACCTCCCATTGCATGGGCTGCTGGGTGCGGGGATGGATCAGGCCCAGGCGCAGGGCATGGAGGGCCTGCCGAGGAAAAGCTTGCAGCGCTGCAGCCAGCTCGGGCGTAAGGGATTTCGGCGGTCTCGGGCGGCCCCCGTAGCAGGGATCTCCCACTAAGGGATAGCGAAGATGGGCCAGATGCACGCGGATTTGATGGGTGCGCCCGGTCTCCAAGCGCACTTGGAGCAGGGAATGGGCGGAAAAGCGTTCGAGCACCCGATAATGGGTGAGGGCGGGCCGCCCGTTCGGAACCACTGCCATGCGGGTGCGGTGCCGGGGATGCCGGCCGATGGGCGCATCCAGGGTGCCACCGCCCAACAGCACGCCCCGCACCAAAGCCCGATACTCCCGATGCACCTGGCGGCGCTGCAATTGCGCCACCAACGCCCGATGGGCGAAGGGAGTTTTGGCCACCACGAGCAATCCGCTGGTGTCCTTGTCCAATCGGTGGACGATGCCGCTGCGGGGCAGCCGATCCAGTTCTGGTGCATGGTGGAGCAGGGCGTTTTGCAAGGTGCCGTCCGGATTGCCGGAACCAGGATGCACCACCAGGCCCGCCGGCTTGTTCACCACCAGCAATTCTTCGTCCTCGAAGACTAGATCCAGGGGGATCGCCTGAGGCTGACAGGTGCCCACCGGCTCCATCTGGGGTTCGATCCACACGGATTCCCCCCCCCGCAGCCGATCCCGCCGCCGACAGGCAGCCCCGTTGCAGCGCACGCGCCCCGCATCGATCCAGCGTTGCAGGTTCGTGCGGGAAAACTGAGGCAACAGCCCTGCTAACGCCTGATCCAACCGATGTCCCGCCCAGCTCGAAGGAATGCGGATCTCCCACCCTCGATCCGATGCCGCAGGGTTCTGGGCTTGTGGGGAGCGGGGTTCAGGTGCGCTATACTGCACGAGTTTTTTACCTATTTTGGCCGCTCACGATGGTTCGATTGGTTTGCCTGCTTCCCTTGCTCCTCGCACTCACCAGCTGTTCCTGGCTCGAAGAGCAAGAGGACCTCACTAAGAGTTGGAGCGTTGCCCAGCTCTATCGCGCTGCCGCTGAGGAACTGGACAGCGGTAATTATAAAACCGCCATCGATTACTATGAGAAGTTGGAAGCCCGCTATCCCTTCGGCCGCTATGCCATGCAGGCCCAATTGGATGTGGCCTATGCCTATTACAAGGCGGATGAACCGGAATCTGCCATCGCTGCGGCTGAGCGCTTCATCCAGCTCTATCCCCAGAATCCCTATGTGGATTATGCCTATTATCTCAAAGGCATCGTGAACTATAACCGGAGCCTGGGCTTCCTCGACCGCTACATTCCCACGGATCCCGCCCAACGGGATCCAGGTTCGGCCCTGGATGCCTTCCAGGATTTCAGCGAACTGATCCGGCGCTTTCCCGACAGCAAGTATGCACCGGATGCTCGCCAACGGATGCTCTACTTGCGGAACAATTTAGCCCGACATGAAGTGCAGGTCGCACACTACTATATCAAGCGGGGGGCCTATTTAGCAGCGGTGAATCGGTGCAACTATGTGATCCAGCACTATCAGCGCACCAGCGCTGTGAAACGGGCCTTGGAAGCCATGATCGATGCCTATCATCGGTTGGGCGAGGAAGATCTCGCCGCCGATGCCCAGCGGGTGCTGGAGATCAACGAGCAAGCAGGACGCTTCCTACCCGATACCCCTGCCCCCGGGGAAGTCAGCCTCAGCCGGAAGATCTGGGATTATCTTGAACTGGATAAGAACTAGGGTGCCTCAAAGGGTCCGGCTCTCCGGAAGTCCGGAAACCCGATGGGTTCCCGTTCGATCGCTTTATCCCAGTTCGGCAGCAGGCTGGTTCCAACCCTTGCCCCCCCTGTCCGGTCCATCGAGATTGGACGGGGTTTCCCCGAAACGCGGATAATGCAAATCATTTCCACAGGGATCAAAGCATCATGAAAATCGGTATTCCTAGAGAAACGCGTCCCGGAGAAACCCGGGTTGCCACCACGCCGGAAATCGTGAAGAAGCTCTTGGGCTTGGGCTTCCAGGTGCAGGTTGAAGCGGGGGCAGGTGCAGCGGCCCATTATCTCGATGCGGACTACGCCGCCGCCGGCGCGAAGCTGGTGGGTCGGGATCAGGTGTTCCTATCGGATCTGCTCCTCAAGGTCCGCCGGCCCACGAAGGAAGAGATCCAAGCCATGCGGCCGAACAGCCTGTACATCGGTCCCATCGAGAGCTGCGGCGAGGATGCGGGCATCGCTGCCCTGCGGAACAAAAATATTCAGGTGCTGGCGGTGGAGCGAATTCCTCGAATCTCTCGGGCTCAATCCATGGATGTGCTTTCCTCCCAAAGCAATATCGCGGGCTATCGGGCGGTCATCGAAGCCGCTGCCCATTACGGCCGCTTCTTCCCCATGATGATGACCTCCGCCGGCTCTGCGAAGCCCGCGCGGCTGATCGTGCTGGGGGCGGGAGTCGCTGGTCTTCAGGCCATCGCCACCGCCCGCCGGCTGGGTGCTGAGGTCTCCGCCTATGATGTGCGCCCGGAAACCCGAGAGCAGATCGAATCCTTGGGGGCCAAGGCGATCCAATTGGATATTGGGGAGAACGGCACCGGGGAAGGGGGCTATGCGAAGGAGCTTTCCGAAGCCGCCCAGGCGAAGCAGCAAGCGGCGCTGGCCGAAGTGCTGGCCCAGGCTCATATCCTCATCGCCACCGCCCAGATTCCCTGCCGCCCTGCGCCGGTGCTCATCACAGAAGCAGTGGTGCGGCGGATGCGCCCGGGCTCGGTCATTGTGGATCTGGCCGCCGCCAACGGGGGCAACTGTCCGTTAACGGAACCGGATCAAGTGGTAGTCAAAGAAGGGGTGATCCTAGTGGGCTATACGAATTTTCCCGCCAAGATGCCTTCGGATGCCAGCGCTTTCTACGCCAACAACCTCTTCCAACTCCTGAAAATCCTGGTGGAGCCCAGCGAAGCCGGCCCTGTGCTCAAGGCGCTGGATCAGGATGAGATCACCAAGGCCATGCGCGTCGGTTCCTAGCTTTCCCTTTCTCTCATTCGTAGGAGTGTCCATCCATGTCTGAAACCCTGGTTGCCCTCTATGTGTTCGTGCTGGCCTGCTTCATCGGCTATTACGTGGTCTGGGGCGTTACCCCCTCCCTGCACACGCCCTTAGTCGCCCTGACCAATGCGATTTCCGGCATCGTCATCGTGGGCGCCCTGTTAGTGACCGGTCTGGAATCCGCCAGCACTGCGGCTGAGATCATGGGCTTCTTCGCTGTGCTGCTGGCTTCCATCAATGTGTTCGGCGGCTTTCTGGTCACCCACCGCATGTTGTCCATGTTCCGGAAACAGCGTTAAGGAGTGCGATTCATGGAACTTTCGGCGAACGCGCAGGCGTTGAGCTATCTGATCTCCGCCATTCTCTTCATCCTCGCCCTCAAAGGCCTGACCCATCCTGCCAGCGCGCGACGGGGAAATTTCTTCGGCATGGTGGGAATGGCCCTCGCCATCGGTGCCACCCTCTTAGGCTCGGAAGTACAAAACTACGGATGGATTCTAACCGGGGTGCTGGGGGGTGCCCTCATCGGCATTTTCATCGCCCTGCGCATTCAGATGACCGCCATGCCGCAGCTCGTGGCGGCCCTGCACAGCTTCGTGGGCCTGGCGGCGGTGCTGGTGGCCATGGGCACCTTCCTGAATCGTTCGGCGGAAAACACCCTGAATGCCGTGCTCATGGGCGAGCTTTCCGCAGGCATCATCATCGGAGCCATCACCTTTACGGGTTCGGTCATCGCCTTCGGCAAGCTGCAGGGGCTGATCAGCGGCAAGCCGGTCCGGTTCTCCGGGCAACATGTGCTCAACGCGCTCATCGCGTTGATCACCCTCGCCCTGGGGGTGCACTTTGCCCTCAGCGGTAGCTCTTGGTCCCTGGTGCTCATGACCTTGCTCGCCCTGCTGCTGGGCATCACCCTCATCATTCCCATCGGCGGTGCGGACATGCCGGTCATCATCTCCATGCTCAACAGCTATTCCGGTTGGGCGGCCGCCGCTACCGGCTTCACCCTGGGCAATCCTCTGCTCATCATCGTGGGAGCGCTGGTGGGCTTCTCCGGTGCCATTTTGTCCTACATCATGTGCCGCGCCATGAACCGCTCTATTCTCAACGTGGTCTTCGGGGGCTTCGGCAGCGAGGGGGGAGAGAGCGCCGGCGCGCAAGCGGCGGAACGGGGGATCCGCTCGGCTTCCGTGGAAGATGTGGTCTATTGGATCGAGGATGCAAACTTGGTCATCATCGTCCCGGGCTATGGCATGGCGGTGGCCCAGGCGCAACACGCCCTCAAGGAAATGATGGATCTCTTGGAAGCGCGGGGTGTGACGGTGAAGTTCGCCATTCATCCGGTGGCGGGCCGGATGCCTGGCCACATGAATGTGCTCTTGGCGGAGGCAGATATTCCCTACGATCGGGTCTACGAGATGGACGAGATCAACCCGTCCTTCGCCATGGCGGATGTGGCCCTGGTGGTGGGTGCCAACGATGTGGTGAATCCAGCAGCGAAGGAAGATCCTTCCAGCCCCATCTACGGAATGCCCATCCTAGAGGCGGGGAAGGCCAAACAGGTCTACTTCCTCAAGCGCTCCATGCGCCCCGGCTATTCCGGCGTGGACAACCTGTTGTTCTATCAGGAGAACACTTCCCTAGTCTTCGGGGATGCCAAGGAGACCATCGAAGGCATCGTGGCTGCTCTCAAAGGCACCGGACATTGAATAAAGGGCGAAGGGATTCGCCCTTTTGTCCCGCTCTGAGGGTTTAGGCCGTCTTCTTCATCTTGCGGATCAGGGGGTACAGATGTTCGGTCTCCCGCTGGATGCGGTCTAAGATGAGATCGAACATTTGATTGGTGTCCTTCACGAACGTCTCGTGATCCTTGATCCGCAGGGCCCGGCGCTTTTCCGAACAGTAATCCTTGAGATAGGCGGAGAAGATGCGCTTGATCTCCATGGAACCGGAGAGAAAGCGGTTTGCCGTGTTCTTGATGGATTGTTCCTCGTGGGAAACCAGGGGACCGCAAAGCTCCCGATCCACGATCTCGATGTGTTCCTTCACAATCTTAGCGATATCGAAGAAGAGATCGCAGGCGACCTGGGTGTCGCACATGGCCCGGTCTGCGATGAGGTAGCGGAAGACATTGGAAAGTTCTGTGATCTTATGGTTTTGCGCGTGCAGGGTTTCAAATGAGATCATGGGTACCGACTCCTTTGGGGACTGCGTGAGGGAATCTCTCGTGCGGAAAGAAAGGCTTGGCAGAAGAGCACCTGAGGGGAAGCTACTTGCCGCTACTTAATCTTATCAGATTACCCTATCTTTGGGTTTTTTTTAAGACGACCGCCCTGGCAACGCTCCCGTGCCAGAGGATCGGGCTGGATCCTGACGGAAGCCTTCGACCACTTCCCCCAGGGCGCGCGCCTTGAGGGCGAGCTCCGCCGCTTCCTCAGCGCAATCCGAATCTGCCACGATGCCCCCGCCCGCCCAATAGCTAAGCTGCCCCCGAGCATAGACCAGGGTGCGGATGAGAATATTCGTGTCCATGCTGCCATCAAATCCCCAGTAGCCCAGGCTGCCGCAGTAGAGGCTGCGCCGCTCTCCTTCTAAGTCCTCGATGATTTCCATGGCCCGAATCTTCGGGGCGCCGGTGATGGAACCCCCGGGGAAGCAGCCCCGCAGCACGTCCAAGGGATGCTGATCCGGCCGGAGCCGCCCGCAAACCTGGCTCACCAGATGATGCACATCCGCGAAGGATTGGACTGCGAAGCGCTGGGGCACCCGCACGCTCCCGATGGCGCAGGTGCGGCCCAGATCGTTGCGCAAGAGATCCAGGATCATGAGGTTCTCCGCCAGATCCTTGGGACTGTTCGCCAGCTGATCGCGCAGGATTCGATCCTGAACGGGATCCCGAGAGCGGGGACGGGTGCCCTTGATGGGCCAGGTGTCCACCCGACCATCTCGCACCCGGAGAAAGCGTTCCGGGGAGGCGCTGAGAAGGCACAGCGGGGGCGTGTGGAGAAAGCCGGCGAAGGGGGCGGGATTGCGCTGGCGCAGGGCCAGATAGACGACCCAGGGATCGCCCTGGGCTCGCACGGAAAACCGCCGGGTCAAGTTCACCTGATAGCAATCCCCTGCGCGAATATAGGCCTGGATCCGCTGAAACCGGTCTGCATAGTCTGCATCTGACAGGTTGGACTGCACCGACCCCCAGACGCGGAATTGCCCAGATCGCGGGGGAACCGAGCGCTGTGCGATGCGCAATAGCTGATCTCTTGCCGCCGGAGAGCGTTCCGCTTGTCCCACTAGCCAAGTCTGCTGTTGCTCGTGATCCACCAGCAGCGCCCAATCATAGATGCCCACCGCCATTTCCGGCAGATGCTGGCGATCCCGCGCGGTGCAGGGCAGCCGTTCAAAGCGGCGCCCCAGATCATAGGCGAGCCAGCCCAAACCGCCGCCGAGGAAGGGAAACGGGGGATGGCTGGGTTGCATGGGGCCCAGGCTCTCCTGAAGCAGCTTCAGGGGATCTTCCCGAGAACGGAGGCACCGGCTACCCTCTCGGATTTCCGTGTAGAGGCCCCGAGTGACTAGGGTTCGGCGGGGAGCACAGACCAAGATATCCCAACGCCCTCCGGCCCAAGGATGACCGCTGTCCAACCAGGCGCTCCAGGGTTGTCCGGCGAGGACACCGAATCGGGCGGCGGTATCCGGATGATAGGGCAGTTCTTTGACGGCGAGCGCCATCCGCGACAACGCCCCGGTTCAGGCGGCGAAATGCCGGAGATCCAGTTGAGGAAACAGGGCGTCCAGCTGTTCCAACGCATCGAGGCGTTCGCCCGGGTCCCAGCCTTCCCGCAGGGCTTGGGTGAGAAAGGCGAAGCGGGCGAACAGCGACCGTAGGCGCTGGCTCGCATAGTCGCCCGCTTCTCGGCCCAGATGAAAAGTCCAATCCGAACTCTGGGCGAGCAGCAAGGTGCGGGCTGCCTGGCGCAGGATACGTTGTTCCCGGGCAGTGCCTCGACCCGGGCCAAAGACCGGCAGCAGGGATTCCAGGGTTTCCGCCGCCTGATCCAGCGCAAGATACACCCAGCCAGTCTCCGGCCGCAGCCATCGGCGATGATCCCCCCCTTCTCCCCAGCTGGACATGGCGGGTTGGCAACGGCTGGCCGGTCCATAGGTATCCAGATGATCTTCCAGCGTGACCAGCTGCACGCCGGACTCCTGGGCCAAGGTCAGCAGGGCATCCAGAAAGACCGGACCTTCAAACCACCAGTGGCCGAACAGCTCCGCATCATAGGGGGCGACGATCAGTGGCGGGCGAGCCCCCGGGGGGAAGCGGGCAGCCAGTTCGCGCTGCTGCCGGAGGAAGTGCCGAGCATCCCAGCGGGCTTGTCGGCGAGCCGTGCCCGGTTCATAAAAGGCTTTGGGCTCGGAGGCACCGGTCACCCGATGGTATTTGATCCCAGTGGGTGCGGCCGCCACGCCTTCGGGCAGGTAATCCTTCAGATCTTCCCTGCTTTCCCAACCCAGATCCCGATGATATTCCCGATACCAAGGATTGGCCGGATAGCCGGTTTCTCGGCTCCAGACCGCCCGGGCGGAGAAGGGATCTCGGCCAAACAGGGCGATGCCGTCCCAGAGAATGGGCGCATACACGTCCCAAGGGGGTCTGGGCTGGGCCTGCTGAATGCCGTGGGTTTCCAACAGGCTATAGGCGTAGCCTGCTCCCCGAATCTCCGATTCCAAACCCGGGAAGTACCCGCATTCCGGCAACCACAGCCCCCGCGGCGGTTGGCCGGTGAGGGCCTGAAAGACCTGCCGCCCGATCCGGAGCTGGGCCCGCACCATGGGAGGATGGTTGCGCAGCAGGGGCAGATAGCCATGGGTGGCGGCGGTGGTCATGAGCTGCACTACCCCTTGTTCCTGCAACTGCACGAAAGCTTGGATCAGATCCCCTCCCAAGGTTTGGAAATAAAACTCGCCCAGGGCCTGAAACCGATTGCGGTACCAGGTGGCCAGGTGACTGCGCACCCCCCGATGTTGCTGCATTTCCTTTTGGCAAAGCTGATCCAAGCGATCCAGATGGGCGGCGAAGCGCCTTTGCAACAGGGGATCTTGCCAGAGGCTGAGGAGGGTCGGGGAAAGGGAGAGGGTCAGCCGCGCAGGGCCTTGGACGTGGCGTCGCAACACCTGCACCAGGGGCAGATAGCATTCCAGCAGGGCAGAGAAGAACCAGTGCTCTTCCAGGAAATGGGGGTGCTCGGGATGCCGCACATAGGGCAGATGGGCATGGAGCACCAGGGCGAGCTGTCCTTGAGTCTTCACGAGCTGGAGATGCCGTTGGGCTCGAAGAACGGAAAGCGAGGCAAATGTTCCGGCGGCTCCTCGTCTGTCAGGATCAGATCTGTGCAGGGCGATGGAAAGCGCGGGGGTTCTTCTCCGGTCGGAATCTCCGGCGGCGGCATCGGCTCGGCGGTCAGGGCAGCGGCCGGCAGCAGGCAACCATCCCCGCCCGCCGCCGGTCGCAGGGTCGTTTGCGCCCGAGGGAACTGGGGTTTTGCTTGGGGTGGGGGAAGCCAGATCGCGTTGGACCTAGCCAGGGATTGCCAGCGCCCCGCTCGAACTATCCCCAACTCCACCTGATACCGGCAGGAAAGATCTTCCACTGGAAATGGCTCGACCCCTTGCAAACCCTGCAAGGTTCGGGTTGCCAAAGGGGACTGAGGACGATCCAAGCGCAGCAGGCACAGTTGGAGCGGATCTTTCGCTGCTTGCTCTTCGGGAAGAATCCACTGGGCCTGCAAGCGGCGGGGCCCTTGCTCAAAGAGCACCGCCCGAGGGCGGTCAGGCTTCAGGATAAATTCCCGCTCGAGGGCGGCGACAAGGGTGCGCAGCTTCGTTTCTTCCATCCTCACCGACCTTCCAGCACCACCAGACTATGGGGGATCAGGGAAAGGCTGGACTGTTGCACGGGCAGTTGTTCTGCTGGTGGCCAAATGTCTTCCGGCGAGGGGCGGCCCGTGTCGATGGCGAGATACCAACGCCCCTGGGGCAGATTCGGCAGGACAAACGAGCGTGCTTGATCCCCCATGTTCAGCAACACGCCCAGATGGCTTTCTCCTTCGCCCAATGCTGCCAGCATGAAGGCGAGGCAACGGACCTCTCCATCGTGCCAATCCGGTTCCCTGCCATCCGCACCATACCAAGTGATATCGGGCAGATCGCTATTCCCCTGGGGCTTTCCGCTGAGAAAGCGCCGGCGGCGCAAGCTCGGGTGGCGCTTTCTCAGCTGGATGAGCGCCCGCACAAAGCGGAGCATCGCCGCATTTTTCTCCACCAGCGTCCAATCTAACCAGCCCTTAGGGTTGTCCTGACACCAGGCGTTGTTGTTGCCCCCCTGCGTCCGCAAGACCTCATCCCCCGCCAAAAGCATGGGCACGCCCTGGCTGAGGAAGAGAATGCTCAGCAGATTGCGAGCTTGGCGATGGCGAAGGGTCAAGATGGCTTCGTCCTCGGTCTCCCCCTCCACCCCACAGTTCCAGCTGAAATTTTCCTCTACGCCGTCCCGATTGTTCTCCTGGTTTTCCTGATTGTGCTTCCGGTTATAGCTCACCAGATCCCAGAGGGTAAATCCATCGTGGCAGGTAACAAAATTCACGCTGTTGATGGGCAAGCGCTGATTGGCCTGATAGAGATCGCTGCTGCCGGTCATGCGGCTGGCGATCTCTCCGATCATGCCCCCGTCCCCCCGCACGAAGCGCCGCACCCCGTCCCGATAGCGTCCGTTCCATTCCATCCAGCGATAGCCCGGGAAGGTGCCCACCTGATAGAGCCCGGCCGCATCCCAAGCTTCTGCGATGATCTCGGTGCGGCCCAGCACATCCGACAGTTCGATGCCCCAGAGCACCGGCGGGTTCGCCATGGGCCGGCCCACTTCATCCCGAGCCAGGGCGCTGGCCAGATCGAACCGGAACCCATCCACGTGCATGGATTGCACCCAGTATTTGAGACAGTCGAGGATAAACCGCGCCACAAAGGGATGGTTGGCATTGATTGTGTTGCCACAGCCGGTGAAGTCCAGGTAGCGGCGCTTGTCCAGCGGGTCGAGCATGTAGAAGGTTTCGTTGCCGAACCCTTTGAAATTCAATACGGGCCCGTCCGCACCCCCCTCGGCGGTGTGATTGAAGACCACATCCAGGATCACACCGATGCCCGCCCGATGGAGGGCCTTGACGAGATCCCGGAATTCCCTGCGGTGGGTACCCGCCTGAGGAGAAATGCAGTAGCCCGGATGGGGCGAAAAAAAGCTGTGAGTGCTGTAGCCCCAATAATTGCGCAACCCCGCTTCCCAGACCGGTTCGGGCACATCCTGCTCATCGAAAGCCATGATGGGCATGAGCTCCACATGGGTAATGCCTAGGGACTGCAGGTAGGGAATCTTCTCGATGATGCCTTGAAAGGTGCCTGGGTGCTGCACCTTGGCGGAGGGATGGCGGGTGAACCCCCCTACATGCAATTCATAGATCACCATGTCTTCCGGAGGAATCTCTAGGGGGGTATCTCCTTCCCAGTCATAATCATCCTGCACCACCACCCCCCGAAGGGAATCGTGGGGTCGTACCCCCTCCCGCAGCCGCCGCCATCGATCCCAATGACAGCGGTTCACTGCCCGCGCCCAGGGGTCGACCAGTTCCACCCGAGGATCGAAGCGCCAGCCCTGCCCCTGGGGATCAAAGGGGCCCTCCATGCGCCAGCTATAGTGCACGCCTGGGGGCAGGGACTCCACGAACACATGCCAGGAAAAAAAAGTGTGGTTGATCGCTGGGTCCAAGCGGATGATCTGGAAGGGTTCCGCGCTCTCTGAGGACTCGTAGAGCAGGAGCGCCGCCCCCGTGGCGTGTCGGCTGTAGACGGAGAAATTCACGCCCCCCTTTTCGACCGTAGCCCCCGGGGGATGGCGATGGCCCGGCCGCGTGGTATAGGGCTTAGCGCAGGCCTGCATGGCTTCTCATCCCGCACGGTCTCTCAGCCGGTGAACTTGCCTTCCCGCACCATCTGGGCGTTCATGATCTCCAGCTCTCGGGCACCGGAGATGACGATATCCGGATCGGGCACATAGTTCAGTTCCAGATTCTCCCGCTTGTAGGGCACGGAGTTGAGAATCACCCGGATCGCGTTGAGCCGAGCCCGATGTTTGTCATCGGAGCGAATGATGGTCCAAGGGGCCTGTGCCGTGTGGGTGCGGCGCAACATTTCGTGCTTTTGGTGGGTGAACTCGTCCCAGCGATCCTGGGCTTGCACATCGATTTCTGAGAGTTTCCAACGCCGCAGGGGGTCGTTTTTGCGGCGTTCGAATCGGCGGGCCTGTTCTTCCTTGGTGACGCTGAAATAAAGCTTGAGCAGAATCGTACCCTGGCGCACTAAATCCTTTTCAAACCCCACCACGCCGTGCATGAAGTTTTCATATTCCTCCGGGGTGCAGAATCCGAAGATGGGTTCCACAATGGCGCGGTTGTACCAACTGCGGTCGAAGAGCACAATTTCCCCCCCTCGGGGAAAGTGCGTCACATAGCGCTGAAAGAACCACTGAGTTTTCTGCTCTTCCGTGGGCTTGCCTAAGGCGACGATCCGATAGTGCTTTTCATTCATGTAGCGGGTAACTCGCCGGATGGTACCCCCCTTGCCTGCCGCATCCCGACCTTCAAAGAGAATGATCATGCGGGTATTGGTCTCTTCCAGATATTTCTGGAGGCAGATCAGTTCCGCTTGGAAGGGTTTCAGGCTCTTTTCCTGACGGCGGCGCACCACCGCTTTGCGATTCTCCCGCTTGACCCGAGCGAGCTCATCCCGCACCGCTTGATAATCCTGCAAGAGCTTGTCCAGCTTGACCGGCTCCCCCTGAAACTCAATGTACTCCGGATTCTGTATCCGATCCGACATGATCTTCCCTCTGTTCTGCACCGATAGATGAACGGCTGAATTGTAGCACGCAGGGCGCAGCGTGCTCAGCGCTGGCAAGATGCCCGCGTGATCCGAAAGACCACCGGACTCAGGAGCAACAGGGCGATGAGATTGGGCAGGGCCATGAGCGCATTCAGCGTATCGGCGAGGAGCCAGACGAAATCCAGCTTAGCCAGGGCACCCAGGGGAACCGCCGCGATCCAGGCCCAGCGGAAAGGGATGATGGCCCGCACGCCGAACAGATATTCCGTACACCGTTCCCCGTAGACGCTCCAGCCCAACAGGGTGGTGAAGGCGAACAAACTCAGGGCCAGGGCCACCAGCACCCCGCCGAAGCCGGGCAAGGATTGCTCAAAGGCGCTGGCGGACAGGGCTGCACCGCTCGCACCGCTCACCCATTCCCCTGAGGCGACGATGACCAGGCCTGTGAGGGTACAGACCACCAAGGTATCGATGAAGGTGCCCAGCATGGCCACCGTGCCTTGCCGCACCGGATCATCCGTTTGGGCCGCCGCATGGGCGATGGGTGCGCTGCCCAGCCCCGCTTCATTGGAAAACACCCCCCGCGCTACCCCGAAGCGGATGGCTGCCCAGACCGTGGCACCGGCGAAGCCGCCCCCCGCCGCCTCTCCCGTGAACGCGCCGGTGAAGATCTGCTGCAGGGCCGGACCTAAGCGTTCCAGATTCATGGCGAGCACGATCAGACCGATGGCGAGATAGGACAGCGCCATGAAAGGCACCAGCTTGCCCGCCACCGTCGCGATCCGGCGGATGCCGCCCAAGAGCACCCCCGCGGCGAGAACGGCCATGCTCAGCCCCACCACCCAGGCGGGAATCTGGAAGTTCTCGTTCAGCACATGGGCCACGGAATTCGCCTGCACCAGGTTGCCGATGCCGAAACCTGCCACCACCCCGAAGAAGGCGAACAGGCCCCCCAACCAGGCCCAACGGCGGCCCAACCCGTTCTTGATGTAGTACATGGGCCCGCCCACATGATTGCCCAGGGCGTCCTGTTCCCGATACCGCACCGCCAACACCGCTTCCGCATACTTGGTGGCCATGCCCACCAGGGCAGTGCACCACATCCAGAACAGGGCGCCAGGGCCCCCTAAGGCGATGGCCGTCGCTACCCCCGCAATGTTCCCCGTGCCCACGGTGGCGGAAAGCGAGGTCATGAGGGCGTGAAAGGGTGTGATATCCCCTGCTCCCGCTGCCTTGCGCCCTGCCCACAGCATCCGAAAGCCGTAGCCCAGCCGCCGCAGGGGAAACCCGCGCAACCCGAGCATGAGAAAGCAGCCAGTGCCTAGGATCAGAATCAGCATGGGTGGGCCCCAAGCTAAGGCATTGATCTGTTGCACAAAATGGTGGATAGGGTCCATCGATCTCTTCCCTCGGTGCCAGTGGAATGCTCAGTATAGATCAGCCGTTCCCTTCCGCTGTACACTGATCATCCAATGCTTGGATAATAATTCTCTGGATCTCCTGTGACCGACTTGAAAAACGATATTTTCTTGCGGGCTCTGCTGCGCCAACCCGTGCCCTATACCCCTGTTTGGATGATGCGTCAGGCGGGACGCTATCTTCCCGAATATCGGGCAACACGGCAGCGGGCGGGCAGCTTTCTCAATCTGTGCCGCACGCCGGAATTGGCCTGTGAAGTCACCCTGCAACCTTTGGAGCGCTTTCCCCTGGATGCGGCCATCCTCTTCTCCGATATCCTCACGGTACCGGATGCCATGGGCTTGGGGCTGTATTTCACAGAGGGGGAGGGGCCTGCTTTCGAACGACCTGTGCGCACGGAGCGGGCAATCCGTGCCTTAGCCGTGCCCGATATGGCAGACCTGGGCTATGTGATGGATGCGGTGGCCCTCATCCGGCGGGAATTGGCTGGACGGGTGCCCCTCATCGGTTTTTCCGGCAGCCCCTGGACCCTCGCCACCTACATGGTGGAAGGGGGCAGCGCAAAGCAGTTCGCCCGCATCAAAACCCTATTGTTCGACCGACCGGCCCTGCTCCATCAGCTCCTGGACAAACTGGCGAAGGCAGTAACCGCCTATCTCAATGCCCAGGTGGAGAGTGGCGCCCAAGCTCTGATGCTCTTCGACACCTGGGGCGGCGTGCTCCGGCCTCAGGATTACGAACAATTTTCCCTCGCCTATATGAGGCAGGTGATCGCGGGGTTGATTCGGGGGGTACAGGGTATCCGGGTGCCGGTGATCCTCTTCACCAAGGGAGGAGGGCAATGGCTCTCTCGGATGGCAACCACGGGTTGCGATGCCCTGGGCGTGGATTGGACCATGGATCTGGGGGATGCCCGCGCACAGACGAAGGGACGTGTGGCGCTTCAGGGCAATTTAGATCCCTGCGTGCTCTATGCCTCTCCGGAACGCATCCGGGCGGAGGTCGCCGCCGTGTTGGAAAGCTATGGCACCGGCAGCGGTCATGTGTTCAATCTGGGACATGGCATTCATCCGGATACCCCGCCGGATCATGCAGCCGTGCTGGTGGAAGCAGTCCACGAACTCAGCCCCGCTTATCACGAATGCAGTGCGTAGTTCGTCAATTACCCTAGACCAGAGTCGAGGGTTTCTGCGCTGCGGTTTATTGTGAATGTCGAGGGTTTCTGCGCTGCGATTTATTGTGAATGTCGAGGGTTTCTGCGCTGCGATTTATTGTGAATAATTGATTAAAATAATCCGTTTTTTTTTCTATTGCATAAAGAATTTTTTAGTCTATGCTCTGGGGTGAGGCTTCTCATGGCTAAGCCGAATAACAATCCATCATCGGCCTTTCCCGAGGCTGACTACCTGAGAGGATAGAAAAACCATGCAGCCTGTCAAAGCCCTTCCCCTAAGCACCAATAAACCTGCTGTACTCGCCCAGATTCGGGCGGCGAAGAGCGCCCATATGCGCTGGCGTGCCTATGCCCAAGCCATTGTCTCCGGGGTGGAAATCGATGACGGCAAACTGCCCATCAAACACACGGATTGCAGTTTCGGACGATGGTATTACGGCAAAGGGCAGGTGTTGCTCGGTCATCTGGACGCCTATGAGGGGATCGCTGCCCCTCACGAAATGTTGCACGCCATCTATGAGCGCATCTATCAGATCCTGCAGGGTGCAGAAGAAAAGCAAGGGCTTTCTCGACTCTGGACGAGCAAAGAGACCCTGGCGCGCAAGCGAGCAGCCCAGGCGCGGGAACATCTGGAAGAGTTGATCGGCGTTTCCGACACCTTGATCAAGGCGTTGGAAATGCTGGAGCAAGAAGTGCGGGAGTCTGAATGATCGCAAGGAAGCTGTTAACCCCCATCGCGCAGAGGAGATAGCTATGCCCAACGTGAAGACCCTGCCCCAAACCATCAACAAATCCGCCGTGCTCGCCCAGATTCGGGCGGCGAAGAGCGCCCATATGCGCTGGCGCGCCTATGCGCAGGCCATGATTTCCGGCGTGGAGATCAGCGGCGATAAGCTACCGGTCAAGCACATGGATTGCAGCTTTGGAAAATGGTATTACGGTCGCGGCCAAGTGATCCTGGGCCATCTGGCTTCCTATGATGCCATCGCTGCGCCCCATGAGATGCTCCACGCCGTCTATGAGCGCATCTATCAGATCCTGCAGGGCAATGGACAGGGCGCATTGCACAAGCTGTTGCGTTCCAAGAAGACCTTGGAGACCGAGAAGTATGCACAGGCCCGGGAGCACCTGGAAGAACTGATCGGCGTTTCCGACACCTTGCTCAAGGCCATGGAAATGCTGGAACAGGAGATCCGGGATACGGCTCTGTGAGTACCTGTCCCGTCCCGCGACGGGACGGGACAGGTGCTTGACAGGGGCTGAAGTCGGTCGATACCGTAATTAATTCTTCTCTTTACATAAGTAATTTTTTTGGGCTATGCTCTGTAGGGTCGTTGTGTCTGCCCATTCCTGGGGCGCAGCGAAATAACCTACTAGGATTTCCTATGATTACCACCATTGCAGAGAATAGCCCCATGCAGATCCATAGAACCCTTCCTAAAGGTGTGGATAGGGACGCCGTGCTCGCCCAGATTCGGGCGGCGAAGAGTGCCCATATGCGCTGGCGTTCCTATGCGCAGGCCATCATTTCCGGCGTGGAGATCGAAGAAAACAAAGTGCCTGTTCGGCACACGGACTGCACTTTTGGGAAATGGTACTACGGGGAAGGCCAGAAGCTACTAGGGCACCTGGATGCCTACCAGGCGATCGCTACCCCTCATAAAGTACTCCACGCGATCTATGAACGCATCTACCAGACCATTCACAAGGAGGAGAAAAAGGGGCTCTCCAGACTCTGGCACAAAGAATCTCCCCAGGCGCGCAAAGTTCAAGCCCGGGAGCACCTGGATGAACTGATCGGTGCTTCCGAAACCCTTCTCAAGACCTTGGATATTCTGGAGCAAGAAATCCGAAACGCGGAGGGTTAAGCTTTTTCCCAAGCAGCCCAAGGCAGGGCTAGCGCAGACGGATCCAAACGGGGCAGTGATCAGAAGGTTTTTGCATCCCCCGAAGGTTTTCTGCAATCCCTGCATCAACTAATCGCGCCACCAGAGGGGCGCTGATGAGAATCAGATCGATGCGTAACCCCCGCTTGGGTTCTTGTTCGAAGCCCCGACTTCGGTAGTCGAACCAGCTGAAGCGATCTGCTTCGGGATGTAGATAGCGATAAGCGTCCACCAAACCGAAATCCATGAGGGCCTTCAGCCAAGTCCGTTCTTCGGGAAGAAAGGCACATTTTCCCGCGCGCAGCCAGCGCTTCGCATTCTCCGCACCGATCCCCACATCTCGATCTTGGGGTGCGACATTCATGTCTCCCATGACCACTAGCAGATCCTTCGGGGAAAAATGTGCTCGCAGATAGGCGGTTAGGCGCTGGTAGAACTGCTGTTTCTGGGGGAATTTTACCGGATGGTTGCGGTTTTCCCCCTGGGGGAAATAAGCGTTTAGCACATGGAGGGGCTGCCCGTCGGCCAGGGAAAAGCGACCGAGGATCGCGCGCCTTTGGGCATCCGGCCCATCGCCGGGCAGGCCCCGCACCACGGCTGAGGGGGGTTCTCGGCTGAGCAGCGCTACGCCATAATGCCCTTTTTGCCCGTGGACCTGGACTTGATAGCCCAGGGCTTCGACGGCTTCCCGGGGGAAGGCCTCGTCTGCCACTTTGGATTCCTGAATGCCGATAATCTGAGGATCGAGCTGGGCTTTCAGGGCGGCGAGCTGGTGCAGCCTCGCCCGGATCCCGTTGACATTGAAGGAAACGATCTTCACCGTTTTAGAAGCCGCTGGCATCGAGCAAATCCTGCCCTCAGAGGGCGCAAGAGCGGACGAACGCTGATCCAGAACCAGATGGACAACCGGTAGACGAAGCGGTTGCAGTCCTGATTTTGCACCCGAATGACCCGACCCAGCACCTGATCTGAGGACACCCATTCTAAAGGGGCCCGGAGGCGATCTCCCCGTACTCGGAACCAGCGAGCTGAATCGGACTGCAGAAGAAAGCTGGCTTTCCCCACTACCCGATGGACGACTAAGCGACCCTCTGGACTTAGATAGAGGATCGCATCTCCCCATCGAGGTACACCTTGTTGCACATAAATCCGAACGCTCGGTGGGATAAAAGGCTGCATGCTGCATCCCTTTACTTGCAATCCCAACACTTCTCCTTCTGATAAAACCCACCGAGCGAGCTGTACCGGATCCGCGTGAGGAATGGATCGAGTGCGGTGCGAAGACATGGTTGTGCGATCAGCCCTTCTTCGGATGCAATGCTGCGAGGAGGGTGAGTAGTTCCTCGCTGTAGTTTGTCCCATCTTGGTTCAGGATAGGAACATGCAGGATTTCCGGCGCTCGAAAGCTAGGCCGGCCGTAGAGATCCCTTTGGATCGGGGGCAAGCTTTCTTCCACCTCCAGCACGAGCCAGCCTTCCTCCGCTAGGATTTCCACCAAGCGGCAGGGGCGGTCCGCATACCAGCAGGTTCGACCGATCAGCGGTCGAAGGCGTTGAAAAAGTCGGTTTGAATCAAGGGATCGCTGAATCAACGAAAGATCTTCGGCGCGCCCGGCAGAAAGCGCAACGCTTCCTGTTCTCAGAGTCCAAATCTTGGTTGAAAAGAAGCTATCTTTTCTTCCAAGGATAATCCATTTAGACACCCGAAAAAAGAATCGGACATTGTTCTAGGAAACCACAGTGCTTCCGCAGGTGCCGGGATAATTCAAAGTGGTCTCTGACCTCAAGCTCCTGTATTATGAAGGCGTCTGTTATCGGTAGCCATTTCTCACGGAAGCGAACAGAGGCCGCACCGGTTTCCTCGACCGCAGGTCGGGTCAGGCTAGTGCGGAAATCGTTATGAAAACGCTCAATCTTATGACAGCAAGCGCCTGTCTCACTCTGAACCTTGCCCTGAGCCCTGTGCAAGCCAGCGGGTTTGGCGGCGGCTCTTTCTCTCCCTGGGGCGCACAGCCCGCCAACGGTTGGGGCACACCAACCGGTAGCTATGCCCCCCCCTATTCCGGCGGTTCCTTTGGCGGAGGAAACCAAAGCAGCCATCCTCCGAGTCATTCCGATCATTATCCCCGAGCACCCATCGCACGCCAGCCGAACCAGCCCGGCAGCGGTTCCAATCCGGGGGGCGGCTATGGCTCTGGCCCTGGACAGGGCGGTTCCAGTCCAGGCGGCGGCTATGGTTCCGGCCCTGGACAGGGCGGTTCCAATCCAGGGGGCGGCTATGGTTCCGGCCCTGGACAGGGCGGTTCCAATCCAGGCGGCGGCTATGGCTCTGGCCCTGGACGGGGCGGTTCCAATCCGGGGGGCGGCTATGGCTCTGGCCCTGGACGGGGCGGTTCCAATCCGGGGGGCGGCTATGGCTCTGGCCCTGGACGGGGCGGTTCCAGTCCAGGCGGCTATGGCTCCGGCCCCAGCGGGGGCTATGGGGGAAGCTATGGTCGTCCTCAAGGCGGCTATAGTGGGCGGGGCTATGGGCACCCCCCCTATGGACCGCCCCCGGGCTATGGGCCTCCGCCCGGCTATGGACCGCCCCCAGGTTATGGCCCCCCGCCTGGTTATCCCTACTAAGGCAACAGGTAGATCCTCGCTGCCCGCTACCTGAGCTGGGCAGGGGGGGGCTTTTTCCCTGGCGCTCCTGATCTTCTAGGGAGGCGCGCTCAACGCCTGAGGCTTTTGAGGCTTTTTTCCAGATAGCGCATGAGAGCTAGGCGGTCATCTTCATGAATGTCGGTGAAGCGCACGCCGATTTCATAGGCTTTTCCACGGGAAACCGATCTGCACCAGATCACCTGAGCAATGGCAGTCAAAGGCGTCTTGGCGGGATGGTCCTGCAGGACGGATAACAGGCCTCGCTTGTAGCGGTGCCAGCCCTTGAGATCAATTTCCAAACTCAGGGGCGTGCCTGGCTGATAACATCGAGGAATCCGACAGCATAAGCCTTGTGCGTTGATATCCTTCAGGGTACCTAAGCTACCCTTTTTCGGTAGAGGATAGGCGAGTTTGGCCACGCGGAGGGAGACCGCTTTGGCGAGTCGGGGGAAAGAACGGCGCTCCTCCGCAGGTTGATGCGGATCCTTCAAGGGGGGCTCCTCCACTGAAGTGCTCAGTCTCATCGATGAAGCGGATTGCATTCTAAACCAGGAGATTGCGAACCATGAAAGCGCGGGTGCACTGGTTGGAAGCCATGACCATGGTGGGTGAATCGGGCAGTGGTCATGCCGTCGTCATGGATGGCGCGCCGGAACAGGGGGGCCGAAATCTGGGGGTGCGGCCCATGGAAATGCTGTTGCTGGGCATGGGGGGTTGCACGGAATTCGATGTGCTCTTGATCCTCCGCAAAGCCCGCCAGCAGGTTACCAGCTGCGTGGTGGAACTCTCTGCAGAGCGGGCCTCAGAAGATCCCAAGGTCTTCACTCGCATCCATGTCCACTTCGTGCTTCGCGGTAAAAACCTGAATCCTCGGCAGGTGGAGCGGGCCATCGCCCTCAGCGCGGAAAAATACTGTTCTGCCTCCATCATGCTGGGCGCTACCGCGCGAATCACCCACGACTTCGAGATCCAGGAAGAATGCCCCGAGGCGGAATGATTCAGATCCAATACACGGTGCTAGTCATGAGTTTCGCGCCCAGCTTCATGGCGAGCTTCACCGGCGCGGGCAGGGGCGCTGCGCCCGCTTCCTGCGCCACCTGAGCATGATGGATCTCATCGATCTTCATCTGTTCCAAAATCGCTCGGCTCTTCTCATCCCGTTCCGGCAGCGCAGCCAGATGGCTATCCAGATGGGCTTCCACCTGCCGTTCCGTCTCCACCACAAAACCTAAGCTCCAACGATCGCCCGCCAGCCCCGCCGCTGCACCGATGGCGAAAGCCCCCAGATACCAGCAGGGATTGAGCAGGCTCTTGCGATCCCCTAGGGCTTCGATCCGCCTTTGGCACCAGGCCAGATGATCGTTTTCCTCCTGGGCGGAACGCACGAGGCGAGCGGCGGTCTCTGGATTCCGCGCGAACAGCGCTTGCCCTTGATAGAGGGCCTGGGCGCAAACTTCCCCCGTGTGATCGATGCGCATCAGCCGTCCCGATAGCCTTCGTTCTTGCTCGTTCAGCTCCGGTTCGGGAATGCCCTGGCTCGGGTCCGGTCGCTCCGTCGTCTTGGGTTGCCCAAACAGGGTGCGAATGGCATTGTCCAGGCCGATGAGAAAATGATCGCTGGGGGAAAAACTGCGGTCGTTCATCTGAAAACCTCATTGTTCAGGAAGATTCAGTGATGAGCTGGCGGGCGATGAGCTCGACGGGATGCAGGACCGGGACCGCGAGCCCCTGCGCCCGAATGCCTGCGGCGAGATGCAGGGCGCAGCCCGGATTGGTGGTCACCAGTATATCCGGTGCTCGGCGAGCCAGGGCATCCAGCTTGGCTTGCAGCAGTCTCTGGGAAAGCCGAGGTCGCCGCAACAGATAGGTGCCTGCGGCCCCGCAACAACGGTCGTTTTCCGGAAGCGCCCAGGGGTGCAGCTGGGGAATTCGGGACAACAGATCGAAAGCCGCCCGCGCGTCGGCCAGGGCATTGCGCTGGGAACAGGGCACATGGATGGCGACCCGACCCGAAAAGGGCCGCAGGGGCAACGGTTGGGGCAGGTCTGCAAGAAACCGGCAGAGTTCCTGGGCATTCAGGCGAGGATCTCGGCGCAGTTCGGCCACGCAGGCGCTGGCCAAACCCACCAAATTTTGCTGTTCGTAGGCCCGCGCATTGCGGGTCAGATGCTGATCCGCTTGCCGGATCAATCCGTTGTGCCGATGCAGGGCACCGCAGCAATGATCCGCCGAGGAATAGGCGATGCTGTAGCCCAAGCGCTGCAGTACGAAGACCGCCGCTTCCAGGGCATCGGCCTGCACCGCCCGACCGATGCAGCCGGTGAACAGGTGGATTTGGGGTTGGGGATCGGGTGCGGGAAGATGGGGCAAGCGCAGGGGCAGATCGGCCAACCGGTCCAAAGTGCCCAGCAGCGGCCCGCCCCACCGGCGCAATATCCAGGACAGCTTGAGAAAGCGATGAACAGCGCGGCTGCCCAGGAGCAGGCGCAGCCCGGCGGGACGGCTGAAGAGGCCGATCAGCAACCGCCGCCCGAGCCGTTGGACCAGCGGCGCCTCTGCCAGCAGCCGACCCTGGGCTTCCACCAAGATTTCACCGAAGGGCACCAGGGAAGGGCAGACCGGTTCGCAGGCCCGACAGCCCAAGCAGTTGTCCAAATGCCGACGCAGGGTTTTAGAGGGGGAGAGCGGACCTTCTATAACTCCTTGAATCAAGGCGAGACGGCCTCGGGGGGAATCGCCTTCTACCTGCAACAATCCGTAACTGGGGCAGGATGCCAGACATAACCCACAGCGGACGCATTGATCCAAGGCATCGCTCAGCTCTTTTCCAAGTACTGTCAACATGCTCCCCAAGCAGTAGGATAGAAGACCGCCTTAAAACGGAGGAAGGGCCCATGAGCTACTATCGCCATCATGTGTTCATCTGCACCAATCTTCGAGAAGACGGCAGCCCCTGTTGTGGGCAGTTCGGCGCGAGAGAATCCAGAACCTATCTGAAGCAGCGAACCAAGGAACTGGGCATTTCAGCGCCCGGGAAAGTGCGCATCAATTCCGCCGGTTGTTTCGGCCGCTGTGAGGAAGGCCCTGTGTTGGTCATCTATCCCGAGGGGGTTTGGTATACCTATGTGGATCGGGAGGATCTGGAAGAGATCCTGCAAACCCATCTCCTAGCGGGTAAGATCCTGGACCGACTGCGTCTGCCGGACTCTTAACCCCGTCGTTGCTGTTGGGCTTTCTTGCGCTGGGCCAGTTCTCGCCGGATCTCCACGATTTTATTGCCAATCGTGCGGCTGAGAATGCGGAACAGTTTGCGTTGTGCGATCTCGCTGGTGGTCTTGGGTTCTCCGAGGATCTCCAGACGCGCTTGGAAATAGGCGAGGTCTGATTCCATGTGGGCCAGCTCGATCCGACGCTGGTGAATTTTCTGCCGGAGCTGATCCCGCGATTTTGTGTGGCTAGTCATCCGATATGCTGCTATACCGATCCACGCTTCTCATTGGGAACGATACCGCAAAATTCGGAACCTGGCATCATGCGTCTTTCCAGAAAGCAGCTCCAACAAACTTCTGCCCTGTACAGCGGCAATGGGGCTTTCCTGGAATCCCTTTATGAGGCGTATCTCTTAGATCCAGAGCGCGTTGATCCAAGCTGGCGGGAGCATTTCGAGGCTCTACACGAAACGAGCCCCCGGGAAATCCCCCACGGGCCGATTCGGGAACACTTTCGCCGTCTCGCCGGGAAATGCTGGTCGCAGGCGCATTCCGCTGGCTCGCTCGCACCCCTCGCAGCAGAGAAACAGGCGGCGGTGCTGCGCCTCATCAATGCCTACCGCTATCAAGGCCATCGGGTTGCTCGGCTGGATCCTTTGCAGCTGCGGGATATTCCCGAGATCCCTGATTTGGATCCCGCTTATTATCGATTGGATGCAGCAGATCTGGATCAAATTTTTCACACGGGTTCCCTCTATGCACCGGATCGGATGCGGCTGCGGGACATTCTGCACCTGGTGCGGGAGATCTACTGCGGTCCCGTGGGTTCAGAGTACATGCATATCACGGACACCCGAGAAAAGCGCTGGATTCAAAAGCGATTGGAGGGCTATCGGGCAAAGCCGGAGTTGGATGCCGCCGGGCGTCGCTGGCTCCTCCAGTTGCTCAGCGCGGCGGAAGGCTTCGAGCGCTATTTGCACCTGCGCTATGTGGGCCAAAAACGATTCTCTCTAGAGGGGGGAGAAACCCTGATCCCCCTTCTGGATGAGCTGATCCAGCGAGCGGGGCGCAAGGGCATCCGAGAGATCGTTCTAGGCATGACCCATCGTGGCCGCCTCAATGTGCTCGTCAATATTCTGGGAAAGCCGCTCCAAGCTCTCTTC
Source organism: Chromatiaceae bacterium (assembly GCA_027078745.1). GTDB lineage: Bacteria > Pseudomonadota > Gammaproteobacteria > Chromatiales > Chromatiaceae > JALWWO01. Next base: position 126,336 of record JALWWO010000019.1, on the reverse strand, counting down.
TCGGAATTTGAGGAATGCATGAATCCTCGCTGGGCACGCCTGGCCGGCGATGTGAAATATCATCTGGGTTTTTCCACAGACATCGACACGCCCGGGGGGGCGCTTCATCTTGCCCTGGGATTCAATCCCTCCCATCTGGAAATCATCGATCCGGTGATCGAAGGTTCCGTGCGGGCCCGCCAGCGCCGCCGCAGAGATCATCGGGGGGAACAGGTGTTGCCCCTGCTCATCCACGGGGATTCCGCCTTCGCCGGGCAAGGTGTGGTGGCGGAGACCCTGCAGCTTTCCCAGACCCGAGGCTTCTCCACCGGTGGCACCCTGCACCTCATCATCAACAATCAGATCGGCTTCACCACCAGCAACCCCCTGGACACCCGTTCCAGCCCCTACTGCACTGACCTGGCCAAGATGGTGCAAGCGCCGGTCTTCCATGTGAATGGGGACGATCCCGAAGCTGCAATCTTCGTGACCCGCCTCGCCCTGGATTACCGGAATCAGTTTCACAAGGATGTGGTCGTCGATCTGGTCTGTTATCGGCGCTTGGGTCATAACGAAGCGGATGAACCTGCGGTAACCCAGCCCAAGATGTACCAGCGGATCCGGGGCCATCCCAGCCCTCGGGTCGTTTATGGGGAGCGTCTGATCGCAGCTGGTGTGATCTGTAGGGAAGAGATGAACGCCATGATGGCAGACTATCGCCGCGCCCTCGAACAAGGGGTGGTGGTCGCCCGCCCCGTGCTCTGCCAATTGGATCGCAAGCATCGAGTAAACTGGCAGCCCTACCGGAATCAGCCCTGGGATCAAGATCTGAATACCGGCGTGCCTCGGGAAAAACTGCAGGCGCTAGCGCGGCGCATGCTGCAAGTACCTGAGGGGTTCCAGCTGCATCCGAGAGTGGCCAAGCTTTGGGAAGAACGGGAACGCATGGCCGAGGGAACGCGCATGGCGGACTGGGGGTTCTGCGAACTTCTCGCCTATGCCACCCTGGTGGATGCCGGCTATGGGGTGCGCCTGTCCGGACAGGATTGCAGCCGAGGCACCTTCTTTCACCGACACGCCACCCTGCACGACCAGAAGACGGGCGCGAGCTATACCCCTTTGCAACATCTCAGCCCAGACCAGGCGCCCTTCACCGCCATCGACTCCCTTTTATCTGAAGAAGCAGTGCTCGGTTTCGAATACGGCTATGCCACAGCGGAACCTCGAGAACTGACCCTCTGGGAAGCCCAGTTCGGGGATTTCGCCAACGTGGCCCAGGTGGTGATCGATCAGTTCATCAGCTCCGCCGGCACCAAATGGGATCTCTACTGCGGTCTAGTGCTGTTGCTGCCCCATGGCTTGGAAGGACAGGGTGCGGAGCATTCTTCTGCCCGTCTGGAACGATTTCTCCAGCTCTGCGCGGAGGAAAACATGCAAGTCTGCGTGCCCACCACGCCTGCCCAAATGTTCCACCTCCTGCGCCGTCAGATGCTCCGCCCCTATCGTCGTCCTCTGATCGTGCTGACCCCTAAAAGCTTGCTGCGCCATCGCCTGGCCACCTCCCGCTTGGAAGAGCTGGAGCAGGGGGGGTTTCAGACAGTGTTAGGAGAAGATGATCTAGATCCCGCTGCGGTTCAACGAGTGATCCTCTGCACCGGGAAAATCTATTTCGAGCTCCTGGAGGCTCGGAGTGCCCAAGGGTTGAAGGGGGTGGCCCTGATTCGCCTCGAACAGCTCTATCCTTTCCCCAAGACTGCTTGCGCTGCCGCACTCCGGCCCTATGCCCGAGCAGCGCAATGGATCTGGTGTCAGGAAGAGCCCCGCAATCAGGGGGCTTGGCAGCAGATCAAAGACCCGCTGCAAGCCTTGTTGGGAAAAGATCGCGTGCTCCGCTATGTGGGGCGGCCGGACTCTGCCGTTCCCGCCGTAGGCTACCGCCAGGTACATCTCGAACAACAGGCCCAGTTGATAGAAACCGCTCTGTGCGGTTCGCTAGATTGAAGCGCTGTCATGTCTGTCCGCCATCGATTCCTCACCTGGTTCTTCGCCACCCTGGGGCTGGGTATCGGCGGTTTCTGCTGGCAAAGCGGCTGCACCATCGGCACACCCCAGCTGCCCGAAGGCTTGATCCAGGCCAACGGCCGCATTGAAGGGGATCATTACCGCGTCGCCGCCAAAGTCGGGGGACGGGTGCAAGCCTTTCTGGTGCGGGAGGGAGATGCGGTGGAGGCGGGGCAAGTGGTCGTGCAACTGGACGATGCCCAGACCCGGGCCAAGGTGGAGCAGGCGCGCGCGGCCTTAGCAGCCCTGCAGGCGAAGCGACGGGCAGCCCAGGCCGCCTTGGTCCTGCTGAAGAAGCAGGTGCCCCTGCAGATCGACACAGCGGAAGCGGAGGTCGCTCACAGCCAAGCGGCGCTCGCCGCTGCCCAAGCCCGGGCGGAACAGGCGGTGCGGGATGCGGAGCGATTCCAGCGGCTCTTGCAGACGCGCACAGTGGATCAGGAAAGCGCTGAGCAGAAGGCCTTGGCCCGGAAGGTGGCGGAAGCGGAATATGCCCGAGCGAAGACTGCCTTGCTGCAAGCCCAGAAAAAGCGGGCGGAAGCCCAGCTGGGCTGGGATCGCATCCGCGTCAAGGAAGAGGAAGTCGAAGCCCTGGTTGCCCAGGAAGCGCAAGCCCGGGCTGCCCTGGCGGAGATGCAAACCCTGTTGGAGGAACGGAAACTGCGGGCCCCTGAACGCGGGATCATCACCACCCGCATTGCCAACCTGGGGGAAGTGGTGGTTGCGGGCAGTCCCCTGCTGGATTTGGTGGACCTCGACCGCCTCTATCTCAAGGTCTATGTGCCGGAAAAGCAGATCGGCAAGGTGCGCTTGGGCCTGCCCGCCCGCATCTACACGGATGCTTTCCCGGATCGATCCTTCCCCGCCCGCGTCCGCTTCATCGCTGCGCAAGCGGAGTTCACCCCCAAGGAAGTGCAGACACCGGACGAGCGGGTCAAACTGGTCTATGCGGTGAAGCTCTATCTAGACGAAAACCCAGATCATCGGCTCAGCCCAGGCCTGCCTGCGGATGCGGTCATCCGTTGGCGGGAAAACACACCCTGGGCGAAGCCTCGTTGGTGATGCCTGCGGATCATCTGATCCAGGTGCGAGGGCTGCGGAAGCACTACCGGAAGCGGGAAGCGCTTTCCGGCGTGGATCTACAGGTGCGGCGGGGAGAGGTCTATGGGCTCATCGGGCCGGATGGGGCGGGGAAGAGTTCCTTGCTGAAGATCCTCGCCGGCGTCCTCGCTCAGGACAGGGGCGAGGTCTTCATGTTCGGTCAGCGGATCGACTCCGAAGCGACGGCAGAGCACATCAAACCCCGCTTGGGCTTCATGCCTCAGGGCTTGGGCCTGAACCTCTACGGGGAGCTCTCCGTGGAGGAAAACATCGACTTCTTCGCACAGCTGCGGGGGGTGGAACCCGAAACCCTGCGGGCGCGCAAGGCGCAGTTGCTCGCCATGACGCGGCTCGCTGCGTTTCGCCAGCGACCCATGAAGCAGCTTTCCGGCGGCATGAAACAGAAACTCGGGCTGATCTGCACCTTGATCCATGATCCGGATCTGGTGATCCTGGACGAACCCACTACCGGTGTGGATCCAGTCTCTCGGCGGGATTTCTGGGCGATTCTGGCGGCTCAGTTGCAGGCGCGCCGCCTCACCGCCTTGATTGCCACCGCTTATCTGGATGAGGCCGCTCGCTTTCATCGCCTTTCCCTGCTCTACGGCGGGCGGGTGCTGGCCCAAGGAGAACCGGATGCCCTGCCCCGCGCGGTGCCCGGGGTGGTGGTCTCGGTGCATGCCCGCCCGCAGATCCAAGCCTTGCACCGATTGCAGCAGCACTATCCCCAGGTGGAGGCCGCTGGGTCGGAACTGCGGGTGTTCGTGGATCGGGCTTCCCCGCGCCAAGCCCTGGATCAGATCCGCACTGCCCTGGGGGATTGCGTCCTAGAATCCATCCAAACCCGACCGCCGGAATTGGAAGATGCCTTTGTGGCCCTGTTGCGGCAGCAGGGCTTGGGAACCGCCGCTCCGGCGCCCGTGCCGCACGCTTCCCGCATCGGGCAGGGGGATTCCGTGGCCATCGAAGCTCGGCAGCTCAGCCGAGACTTCGGCGACTTTCGGGCGGTGGATCGGATCTGCTTTCAGGTGAAATCCGGCGAGATCTTCGGCTTGCTGGGGGCGAACGGGGCGGGCAAGACCACAGCCATTAAGATGCTGACGGGCATCTTGCAGCCCACTGGCGGTTCCGGTCAGGTAGCAGGCGCAGAGATCGGCCAGGCTTCCCAAACCATCAAGGCTCGTATCGGCTACCTATCCCAGGCCTTTTCCCTCTATCAAGATCTGACGGTGCTGGAAAACCTCCGCCTCTATGGGCGCATCTACGGCTTGCACCGGCGATTGCTTCGGGAACGCATGCGCTGGGTGCTGGAGATGGCGGATCTGCACGGCTTTGAAAACCAGCGCAGCGGCCGATTGCCCATGGGTATTCGCCAGCGTCTCGCCCTGGGCTGCGCCCTGATCCATCAACCCCAGGTGCTGTTCCTGGATGAACCCACCTCGGGGGTGGATCCCCTGGGCCGGCGGCGATTCTGGGAAATCCTGGTGCAGATGGCCCGCTTGGATCAGGTGGCGATCCTCATCACCACCCATTATCTGAGCGAGGCGGAGCATTGCGATCACTTGGCCCTTATGCACGCCGGGCGCATCATCGCAGCGGGCACGCCCCAAGCGATGAAGACCGCCCTGACCCACGAGGTGGGGCAGCTGCTGGAAATCGCGGTGGATCAGCCCCTGGCTGCCCTGCAACGGCTGGAGCAGGCGGGTTTCCCAGGGGTGGCCCTCTTCGGGCAACGCATCCATCTGCTCGCGCCGGACCCGGCCCAAGCCCGCCGCCGAATCGCTGCGTTGCTGCAAGGGTTGCGGCTCCAGGCTATTCAGCCCAGAACCCCCAGCCTGGAGGACGTGTTCATCTATCGCATCCTCGCCCAAGAAGGGCTGTCATCGGGCTAGAACACCTGCCACCGGATTTTTCGCTAGAATAATTGGCTTTTCAGCACCCTAATCGGAACCCGAGATGACAGATGCTTCCCCCGTGCAATCCCAACTGAAGGTCGGCGGCCAGACCTACGAATTCTTTCCCATCCACGCGGTACCAGGTGCGGAACGCCTGCCCTTGGCCCACAAGATCCTGTTGGAAAACCTCCTGCGCCATCAGGACGGCATCACCGTAACGGCCGAAGACATTCAGGCCCTGGCGAACTGGGATCCGCGAGCGCCGAGCCGAGAGATCCAATATCGCCCTGCGCGGGTGCTCATGCAGGACTTCACCGGCGTGCCCGCTGTGGTAGATCTGGCTGCCATGCGGGATGCCATGAAAGCTTTGGGGGGCGATCCCGCCCGCATCAATCCCCAACAGCCGGTGGAACTGGTCATCGATCATTCGGTGCAGGTGGATTTCTTCGGCACGGAAGAAGCCCTGTCCCAGAACGCCGCCCGAGAGTTCCAGCGGAATCGGGAGCGCTATGCCTTCCTCAAATGGGGGCAAAACGCCCTGGAAAACTTTCGGGTGGTGCCGCCGGATACGGGCATCGTCCATCAGGTAAATATCGAATATTTGGCGCGGGTGGTCTGTACTGAGGAAAGGGACGGTATCCGGCGGGCCTATTTCGATACCTGCGTGGGCACGGATTCCCACACCACCATGGTCAACGGGCTGGGGGTGCTCGGCTGGGGAGTCGGGGGCATCGAGGCCGAGGCTTCCATGCTGGGCCAACCCATCTCCATGCTGATTCCCCGGGTGGTGGGGGTGCGGCTGGTGGGTGCCCTGCGAGCGGGGGTTACCGCCACGGATCTAGTCTTGGCCATCGTGGAAAGGCTGCGCCAACTGGGGGTGGTAGGATCCTTCGTGGAATTTTACGGGCCTGCCCTGGGCGCCTTGCCCATGGGAGAGCGAACCACCATCGCCAACATGGCACCGGAATACGGTGCTACCTGCGGCCTGTTCCCCATCGATGCGGAGACCCTGCGCTATCTGCGCCTCACGGGCCGTTCGGAAGAACGGATTGCCTTGGTGGAAGCCTATGCGAGGGCGCAGGGCGTGTTTCAAGAGGAGAGCACACCGGAAGCGGACTATTCCGAAACCCTGGAAATCGACCTGAGCACCATCGAACCCGCCCTTGCGGGACCTAGGCGGCCCCAAGATCGGGTGCCCCTGAAGGCGATGGCGGAGCATTTCCCTCAAGCGCTGGCGGCCCTGAAGGCGGAGCGCAATTTGCCCGAGGGCACCTCATCGGTTCCGGTGGAGATGGGGGGGCAGCGCTTCCAACTCTCCGATGGCGCCATCGTCATCGCAGCCATCACGTCCTGCACCAATACTTCCAATCCCTCTGTGATGCTGGCGGCGGGCTTGTTGGCGAAGAAGGCTGTGGAGCGGGGCTTGCGGTCGGCGCCCTGGGTTAAGACGACCCTGGGGCCGGGTTCCCTGGCGGTCACGGATTATCTGAAACGGGCGGGATTGCTGGAACCCTTGCAGCAGCTGGGCTTCTATCCGGTGGGCTACGGCTGCACTGTCTGCATCGGCAATTCCGGCCCCTTGCCGGAGCCGGTTTCCCGAGCCATCGCCCAAGGGAATCTGTGCGCCGTTTCCATTCTCTCCGGCAACCGCAATTTCGAGGGGCGAGTGCATGCGGAAGTGCGCATGAACTATCTGGCTTCCCCACCCCTGGTGGTGGCCTATGCCATCGCGGGCCGGATCGATCTAGACCCGGATGCAGAACCCCTGGGGCATGCGCAGGGCAGGCCCGTCTTCCTGCGGGATCTCTGGCCCAGCCCCGAGGAGATCCAACAGGCGATCCAACAGGCGGTTACTCGGGAAGCCTTCACCCAGTCCTATCGGGATCTGTTCGCCGGAGATGCCCGCTGGCAAGCCCTCGATGCCCCTTCGGGTCAGACCTATGCTTGGCCGGATTCCACCTATATCCGTCGCCCCCCCTATTTTGAAGGGATGCAGCGGGAGCCGGAACCGGTGAGCGATATTCGGGGCGCCCGCTGCCTCGCCTTGCTGGGGGATTCCATCACCACGGATCATATTTCCCCCGCCGGCGCCATCAAGCCGGACAGTCCGGCGGGACGCTATCTGCAGGAACAGGGAGTCGCGCCGGCGGATTTCAACAGCTTCGGGAGCCGGCGGGGCAATCATGAGGTGATGATGCGGGGCACCTTCGCCAATATCCGGCTGCGGAATCTCCTGGCCCCGGGCACCGAGGGGGGCGTCACCCGCCATCAGCCCTCCGGGGAACTGCTGTCTATCTATGACGCTGCCATGCGATACCGCGCCGAGGGAGTGCCGGTGATCGTCATCGCAGGCAAGGAATATGGGTCCGGTTCTTCTCGGGACTGGGCTGCTAAGGGGCCTCGACTGTTGGGCGTGCGGGCGGTGCTCGCGGAAAGCTACGAGCGGATCCACCGGACCAATCTGGTCTGCATGGGCATCCTGCCCTTGGAGTTCCAGGCGGGTGAGTCTGCCGCTTCCCTCGGCCTCACGGGACGGGAACGCTATGAGATCCTGGGTTTGGACGGGGGCAGGGCTGAGGAAGTGCAGGTGATCGCCCGCGCAGAGAACGGCGAGACCCGCCGTTTTCAAGCGCGGGTGCGCATCGACACGCCCAACGAGGTAGCCTATTACCAGAACGGGGGCATTCTGCAAGCGGTGTTGCGCAAGCTCGCCGCCGGTTGATCATCCGAGGCTACCGTGATGAAAGTGATCGAAACCGCCATTCCCGGGGTGCTGATCCTGGAACCCAAGGTCTTCGGGGATGATCGGGGGTTTTTTCTAGAAACCTGGCAGGCGCGGCGTTATGAAGAACTGGGGATTCCGGCCCGCATGGTGCAGGACAATTTGGCCTATTCTCGGCAACAGGTGCTGCGGGGTCTGCACCTGCAACACCCTCACGGGCAGGGCAAGTTGGTGCAGGTGCTGCGGGGGGAGGTCTTCGATGTAGCCGTGGATCTGCGGCGGGGTTCCCCCTGGTTTGGGCGCTGGGTGGGGGTACTGCTTTCTGGAGAGAACAAGCGGCAATTCTGGGTGCCCGAAGGGTTCGGCCACGGCTACTATGTGACGGGGGAAGAAGCCCTGTTCAGCTACAAGTGCACGGAGTTCTATCATCCAGAAGCGGAATTCTCCGTGGCTTGGAACGATCCCCAGATCAACATTCAATGGCCCCTGACCGGAACGCCTGTGCTATCCCCCAAGGATGCCGCCGCGCTTCCCCTCGCCGAGATCGAAGAAGAACGATTCCCGACCTTTCCCCAGCGTTGAAACGATCCGAACATGTACAGACGACCCACCCTTCTACTCATCGGTGCCAACGGCCAAGTGGGCTGGGAGCTGCAGCGCACCCTGAACCCGTTGGGCAAGCTGATCTGCGCTTCCATCGATGGCTGTTGCGGTCCCCAAGTGGATCTCGCCGATCCCCGTTCCCTCAGCCAGTTGATTCAGGAGACTGTGCCGGATGCAGTGGTGAACGCGGCGGCTTATACCGCGGTGGATCGGGCGGAGAGCGAGCCGGAATTGGCCCATCGGGTCAATGCGGATGCCCCCGGAATGCTGGGCGCCTTGCTGCGGGAACGGGGGGTGCCCATCCTCCACTACTCCACGGACTTCATCTTTTCCGGCACGGCCAAGCGCCCCTATCGGGAAGAGGACCGGGCCGGCCCCCTCAATGTCTACGGGGAAACCAAGCTGGCGGGGGAAGTAAGCCTCATGAAATCCGGTGCCAACGCGGTGATCCTGCGCACTAGCTGGGTCTATGGCCTGCGGGGGCAGAACTTCTTGCGCACCATGATGCGGTTGCTTCAGGAAAAGGAAAGCTTGCAGGTGGTGGACGATCAGATCGGTTCACCCACCTGGAGCCGCCTGCTCGCTGAAGCAACGGCCCTGATCCTCTATCGCTTCCTCGCCGGCGAACTGGACTGCGCGCAATGCAGAGGCGTTTACCATCTGACCGGCGGTGGGGAAACCAGTTGGTTCGGGTTTGCCCAAGCCATCCAGCAGGCCATCGGCGCGACCTCCTGCGATCTGCGGCCCATCCATTCCGCAGACTATCAGGCTCCCGCCACCCGCCCCGCCTATTCTGTGCTGGACAACAGGAAGATTCGGGAAACCTTTGGCATCGCCCTGCCCGCTTGGGAAGACTCCTTGCGGCTCTGCTTAGCGGAAAGGTTGGAAGAAGGGTGAATGAAGCGCAGGGCGCATCCTTCACAATTCACAACGCATCATTCATCCCATTGGATTTCCGGCCCTCTGCGCCGATGAGGCCGGAGTAATGATGAATCGGGCGCAGTTAAACAGATCCCAGATTTAAAAGGGGCTGCGCACTACTTTCCCTCCTAGCCACTGATTTCCAGCTTCATCGCCGCCAGTCGGGCACAGGCTGATCCCAATCCACCGCTCCCCAGCCGTCGGATGTGTGAAGTTCCCGCCAAGCCTGTTCAGCTCGCCAGGTGTTCGGCTCGACTTGGGTTGCGTCGGGGGGTTGGAGTGAACGCCAATCCCTCGGTGCAGGGGGAGAATAGACGGGTTCCGGCGGCGGTGCATCCGACCACCAGGGCCGACCGTAGAGCATGCCAGGGGGTGGATGCCGCCAATCTGAAGGGACTTGAGTACCGTGCCGCCAATCGGGCACGGGCTGATCCCAGTCCACCGCTCCCCAACCGTCGGATGCATTCTGTTCCCGCCAAGCCTGTTCTTCTCGCCAAGAAAGGGAATCAGGCTGGGTTGGGTACGAGCGCCGCCAATCGGGGATCGGGGCTTGCGCTTGATATGCATCTATGGGAGATGGCTCAAGGCTCGGGGCTGGGGGTTGAGGGGCCGAGGGCACCATGGTTTTTCCGTTGCTCGCGATGAAGGCACGATAGGCCCGCATCCGATGATTGCCACAGCGGGCCAGGCTGTCCGGCGCATCGGAATCGAAACAATCCGGCGGCGGCACATAACGAGCGTTGAAGGCTTCGTCTAATGTCTGGCGGAAAGAGAGTTCTTCTACCGGTTCTTCCGCAAGTTGCCCGCTCGCCGGTGTGGAATGCTCTGAAATTTCCGGTTCAGGGGGTTCAGGTGCATAGCGTCCGAGCTGCCCCGGGGGATCTTTCCGCAGGGCGGTTCGGATTCTTTCTTGTGTGGAATGAGCTACCGTCTGTGCTGGGGGCAATGCGCTGCCCAGCCTTGCCCAGGGATCTTGCAGGGGTGCTGCGGGCAGGCTGTTAAACCACTGATAGAGCCACCAGGCGAGGACCAGGGAAAAGCCCATGCCCACCCAATCCAAGAGGCGTGCCGGTGTGAGCAGAGGATCGAAGAGAACCTGCGGTCCCTGGGATTCAGGGGGCGAAGCTCGGCGGCGTTCGGCGCGAATCGATGGGATTTCCGGCGCCGTCGGTGGCAAGGTCGGTTCCCTTCTGATTTCAGGTGCTTGAGCGGGTGCTCTCCAGCGCTGAGGGGGTCGCGGTTTCTGTGTGAAAAATGAATGGGCCTGCTGAAGCCATTGCATTACCAGAGTCGAGGACGGGTGAAGTAAGTGCAAAAAGGCCTGTCCATCGATGAGTTTCAGAGCGCGTCCAGTGCAGAAAGCGATAGCTTCCGGTGAAAAACGACCGGAAATCAACATCCAGAGCCCATCCCGTCCCAAGGTTTGCATCTGCTCGTAGCTGGTGCGAACGGGTTCCCGACCTAGCTGGGAACATTGCCAATAGCCCAGATGGACGAGGTGGCGTTTTCCCTTTGAATCTTCCAGTTCCAGATCGAATCCGAGCTTGCGCAGGGGTTCGCTGACTCGCAGGACCGGAAATCCCTGGGAACGGGCTTTCCAGGCCAGCAGAAAGGCGACTTCTTCCCGAGATCGCTGCCGTAGTGTTGTGCCAGAGGTTTGGAAAAACAGAGTGCGCAGATAGAGAGCTCTGCCCTGCAAAAAGCCGTTGAGGGCGGCCAAACTGAGCAGGATTGCGGGAATCAGGTATTGGGCGGGCTCAGCCAGCAGGGAAAGGGCTTGGATGAGCCCGAAGATCAAGGTGTCAAAAGGGCCTTCCGGCGGTGCCGTTTCCCGCAGGCTGGCCATGGGATGAAAGAATAGATAGGCGATCAGCGCGCCCAGCAGCGCAATCCACCAGGGCAGTTGATAGGCCCGATCCAAAAGTCGCCCATGGGGCAAGGGCTGGGATAAAAACATAGGGCACCTAGCTTTCCCAAGGTCGGTTGGGATCCAGTTCTCCCCATCGGTTCACGATGGTGCAGAAGAGCCGAGCTGTTTGCGCTGCATCGTAGCGGGCGGAATGGGCTTCTCCGTTATCCCAGTCAAAACCCGCTGCCTGCACCGCCTTGGCGAGCACCGTTTGCCCGTAGGCGAGACCTGCCAAGGAAACCGTATCGAACACGCTGAAGGGGTGGAATGGATTCCGCTTGAAGCCGATGCGCTCCACCGCTGCCTTGATGAAGCTCAGATCGAAGGCAGCGTTGTGCCCCACGAGGATTGCCCGATTGCAACCCGTCTGTTTCACTGCCTTGCGGATGGGGGTGAGGATCTGGCGCAGGGCCTCCGCCTCCGGTTTGGCATCGCGAAAGGGATGGTGAGGATCGATGCCCGTGAAGGCGAGGGCCTTCGGATCTAGTTCTGCCCCGGAGAAAGGCAGTACATGGCAGGCGAGCAGGGGCCCAGGGACGAGCCGCCCTCGCGCATCCATGCGGAGGATGCTGGCGGCGATCTCCAGCAGGGCATGGCGCTGGGGATCGAAACCTGCAGTTTCGAGGTCCACGACCACGGGCAGAAAACCGCGGAACCGCTGGGCGATGGGGTCCTTCTTCTGAAACAGATCGCTCATGCCATCCTCTGCGGAAAAGGGTGTCGGTAGAATCCTGGGTCGCAAACTCGCCATTTTGCTTATAGTAGCTTGTTCCCTGTGATGTGGGGGAAGTGTCGATTTACATACTCAGCCTGGTTGATCACCTGCGCAATGATGGGTAAGTTAATGTATTGATTTGAAGCCAGTCGCTTGCCCTGAAACTTCCCGGCCATTTCTTTGGAACGATGCGCGCGTACGGCAAGCACTTTCTGGCATAGGCGCCAGGCACAGCATGGGTTTGCTTCGTTGCAAACCGGCGCGGTGATCTCGATGACTGCGTGAAGCTGGCTTGTTAGCATAGGCTTTCCGCCTCAGGGTGGTCCCACAAATCCTCTGGGTTCGTTTGGAAAAGCGGTGCATTTATCGCCACCGGGAGAAGGTATGCGAATCACTTTGTTGAAATGTAAGCTGCATCGGGCTTGCGTAACCCATTCAGAGCTGGATTATGAAGGCTCTTGCGCCATCGATGAGCAGTTGATGCGATTGGCAGGACTGCGGGAATATGAACAGATCCAGATCTACAATCTGACAAATGGGGAACGCTTTACCACCTATGCCATCCGGGCGGAGGCAGGTTCCCGAGTGATTTCGGTAAACGGAGCGGCCGCCCATAAAGCAGCGCCCGGAGATCGCGTCATCATCTGCGCCTACGCGACCATGGAAGAGGCGGAAGCGGATCGTTTTCAGCCCACCTTGATTTATTGTGATGAGCACAATCAGGTGATCCGCCAGAGCCACGCCATTCCCGTGCAGGCTGCCTAAGAATGAAACAACCCATTAAGATCACCATCACGGGTGCTGCAGGGCACATCGGTTATGCTTTGGTCTTTCGGGTGGCCTCGGGAGAGATGTTTGGATCGGATCAACCCCTGATCCTGCGCTTGCTGGAGGTTCCCTCTGCTTTGTCTGCCCTCAATGGGGTGGGCATGGAACTGGAAGATGGTGCTTTTCCCCTGCTCTACGATGTAGTGCTCACCGACGATCCCGCCATCGGTTTCCGAGAAACGAACTATGCGATTTTGGTGGGCGCCAAGCCGCGCACCAAGGGCATGGAACGCAAGGATCTGATCCTGGACAATGCGGGCATCTTTGCCCAGCAGGGGCGGGCGATCAACGAGCATGCGGCGGAAGATGTGCGGGTGCTGGTGGTGGGCAATCCCGCCAATACCAATGCCCTGATCGCCTCCGCTAATGCGCCGGACATTCCCATCACCCGATTTTCCGCCATGACTCGTTTGGATCACAATCGGGCGCTGGGGCAGCTGGCCAAGAAGACTAATACCCTGGTTTCTCACATCCAACGGATGACTGTCTGGGGCAATCATTCCCTCACCCAATATCCTGACATCCGCCATTGCCGCATTCAGGGGAAACCCGCTTTGGACTGGGTCACCCGAGATTGGGCCATCGATCATTTCATTCCTAAGATTCAGCGGCGGGGGGCAGCAGTCATCGAAGCGCGGGGCCTTTCCTCTGCCGCTTCCGCTTCCGCCGCCATCGTAGATCACATGCGGGACTGGGTCTTGGGCACCCCGCCAAAGGATTGGGTGAGTATGGCCGTGCATGCCGACGGGAGTTACGGTATTCGGGAAGGTTTGTTCTTCTCCTATCCGGTGATCTGCAGAGAGGGGGATTACGCCATCGTGCAGGATCTGGAATTGGATGCCTTCAGCAAAGCCCGCTTGGCTGCGTCCGAGCAGGAATTGCAGGAAGAGCGGGCCATGGTGGAAAGATTCTTGCGACCCTAGGAGGCGGCCATGCTCTTGATCCCTGCCATCGATCTCAAGGAGGGACGCTGCGTTCGCCTGCGCCAGGGCCGCATGGAAGATGAAACCATCTTTTCCGAGGATCCCACCGAAATGGCAGCGCGCTGGGTGGCTGCTGGCTGTCGGCGGCTGCATCTGGTGGATCTCAACGGGGCCTTCGCCGGGGAACCGGTGAACGGCGCTGCCATCCGCGCCATCGCCGAGGCGTTTCCTCAAGTGCCCATTCAGGTGGGGGGCGGCATTCGCTCAGAGGCCACCATAGCAGCCTATCTGCAAGCGGGGGTGCAGTTCTGCATCCTCGGTACCCAGGCAGTGCGGGAACCTGCGTTCGTTACCCGAGCCTGTCGCAGCTTTCCCGGGCGGATTCTCGTAGGACTGGATGCCCGGGATGGACAGGTAGCCATCGAAGGTTGGTCGAAGATCACCGGCGAGCGGGTGACGGAACTGGCCAAGCGTTTCGAGGGGGACGGGGTCGCCGCGATCATCTACACGGACATCGGGCGGGATGGCATGATGACAGGGCCTAACATTCCCGCCACTCGAGCCCTGGCCGAAGCCATCGATATTCCAGTCATCGCTTCCGGCGGCATCACGAGCTTGGACGACGTGCGGGCCCTCTGCCCCCTAGAGGCCTGTGGCGTCTTGGGGGCCATCACAGGCCGAGCGATCTACGAAGGCACCTTGGATTTCGCCCAGGGGCAGCAGGTAGCGGATCAGTGCGCGGCAATCGCAGAGGAAACCGGATCATGAGGGAAGATTGGTTGGATCGCATTCGCTGGGATGATCGGGGTTTGGTGCCCGCCATCGCCCAAGAACGAGGTTCCGGGCAGGTGCTCATGCTCGCCTGGATGAGTCGGGAATCCCTCGCTCTGACCCGGGAGACGGGCAAGGCGGTCTATTGGTCTCGCTCTCGGCAAAAGCTCTGGAAGAAGGGGGAATCCTCCGGACACGAGCAGATCGTGCACCGCATTCGCCTGGACTGCGATGGGGATGTGATCTTGCTGGAGGTGGAACAGAAGGGGGGCATCGCCTGCCACACGGGGCGGCATCATTGCTTCTATCGGGAATTGCAGGGGGGAGCATGGGTAGAGGTGGAACCCGTGCGCAAGGATCCCAAAACCATCTATGGCTGAATCCGACCCTGTCCGCATCCTGGATCGACTCGCCCAAGTCTTAACCGACCGCAAGCAGGCCGATCCGCAAACTTCCTATGTGGCAGGCCTGTATGCAAAAGGACTGGATGCCATCCTCAAGAAAATCGGCGAGGAGGCGGCGGAAACCCTTATCGCCGCGAAGAATGGAGAACCCCAAGCCCTGATCCAGGAACTTGCCGATCTCTGGTTTCATTGCCTGGTGCTCTTAGCCCAGCAGGATCTGCACCCGCAAGCCGTGCTGCACGCCTTGGAAAAGCGCTTCGGTCGCTCGGGTCTAGCGGAAAAAGCGGCCCGAGAATCCACTTAGGGCAGGGCTTTTCTCTCCCGAGCAGGCGCGAGCGCAGCTTGATAGAGCTGTAGATACTGGCGCGCGCTAGCTTCCCAACTGAAATCCTGCGCCATGCCGTTGAGCGCCATGCGGCGCCACGCCTGGGGATGCTGCCAAAAGAGGGTACAACTGCGCTGCACCGCGCCCCAGAGGTCTTCCGCGCTGGGAGCTTCGAAGTGAAAGCCAGTGGATTTCCCCGTCTCAATCCCCGCCATGCCCGCATCCACCACCGTATCTGCCAACCCGCCGGTGCGGCGCACGATGGGCACAGTGCCATAGCGCAGGCTATAGAGCTGATTGAGTCCGCAGGGCTCAAAACGGGAGGGCATGAGAAAGGCATCGCTGCCCGCCTCGATGCGATGGGCGCGCACTTCGTCATAGCCCAGAAACACGCCGATGCGGTCGGGATAGGTTTCCTGGGCAGTCAAGAGCGCCTGTTCGATGCCCGTCTCTCCAGAACCCTGAAAGATGATCTGCACATTGGGTTGGGCCAGCAGCCGCGGCAGAATGGCCAGGATCAGATCCACCCCTTTTTGGGCAAAGAGCCGACCGATATAGCCGAACAACAGGGCCTCTTCATTGCGGGGCAAACCGAATTCCCGCTGTAGGGCGAGCTTGTTCTCTGCCTTGAGGCTGAAGGAATCCCGATCATAGGGTTGGGGAATGTGAGGATCGGCGGCGGGGTTCCAAACCTGATAATCGATCCCGTTGAGGATGCCGGAGAAGCGATCTCCCAGGGCGGAGAGCAGACCGTGCAGCCCGCAGCCATGTTCTAAGGTTTGCACTTCCCGCGCATAGGTGGGGCTCACGGTGTTCACCCGATCTGCGAACACGATGCCCCCTTTGATGAAGGAAAACTGTTGGTGAAATTCCAGGCCATCGAGGGACCAGAGTTCTTCCGGCAGGCGCAGGCGGTCGAAGGTCTCTCGGTCGAAGAGTCCCTGATAGGCCAAGTTGTGGATGGTGAAGACGATGCCTGGGGCCTGATCATTCCGGTGCAGCAGCGCGGGCGCTAAGCCGGTCTGCCAGTCGTTGCAGTGGAGAATGTCCGGGCGCCAATCTAGGATGGGGCAGCCGAGACTGATGCGCACCACTGCTTCGCAGAACAGCAGAAACCGTTCTGCATTGTCCCCCCAATCTCGGCCGCTGGTGTCCGTGTAGGGATTGCCCTCCCGACAGAAATAGGCGGGGGCTTCTACCAGATAGACGGGTACTTCCCGATTGGGCAGCAGTCCCCCCAGAATGCGCACTTGCGTTTGGCTGAGGGAGAGTTGGAGATCTCCCAGGGTGCGGAGCTCTCGTACCCGCTTCACCGCCTGGGGATAGGCGGGCAAGATGAGCCGCGCATCCTGACCGAGATCCCGAAGCGCCACTGGCAGGGAGCCGGCGACATCTGCTAATCCACCGACCTTGATCAGAGGGTGAGCTTCACTGCTGGCAACTAAAATGCGCATTCCAACCGCCAAATCTGAGGGAATGCAGGTCGCACCCTGGAGAAGGGTGAATCCTGCGCCGGAGAGATGATTACAGAAAACCTGAGCAGAATAACAAAGAACCCTGCCCCGCGCTATCCTAGGGCGGCAAGAGGCTTGAGACGCCGAAGAGGGGCACATGCTTCTCGGCTTGATCCTCTGGTGCTATGCGCCTAGCAGGGGCATGCGAGGCTGTTAAGCGCGGCGACCTGATCAAACCTAGGAGTTGCTATTGCGCGAAGATCGCATCAGCCTACAGGCTGACGGAGGGGAAACAGTTGTGCCAGAATGCCAAACCATCCGAATATAAATTTCTGGCTTGCGCAAGTTGGAGGGCGCAGCTCCCTCTCGGTCCGAGGACAGGGTCTTCCGCCCCGCGAATTGATTCTGCACGGAATCCCACAAACCCGCGATCAGATGGCAAAGCTGCCCGAACAGCCCGTCAACAGGAGCGTCTTCATGTCGTTAGTGAATCAACTCCCGGAATGGAAAGCTTTGGAAGCCCATTGGGAACAGATGGCTTCGGTACACATGCGGGATCTCTTCGCAAGGGATCCAGGGCGTGCCGAACGATACAGCCAATCCGTGGCGGGGCTGTACGTGGATTATTCTAAAAATCTCATCACGGATGAGACCCTTCAGCTATTGACCCGTCTGGCTGAGGCAACGCAGCTTCCCCGCTGGATCCAGCGCATGTATCAAGGGGAACACATCAACAACACGGAAGATCGGGCAGTGCTGCACATCGCCCTGCGCAACCGCTCCAACCGGCCCATCTATGTGGATGGGGAAGATGTGATGCCCGGCATCAATGCGGAGCTGGAGAAGATCGAAAACTTTGTCACTGAGGTGCGCAGCGGCAGTTGGCGGGGGTTCACCGGTCATTCCATTCGGGATGTGGTCCACATCGGCATCGGCGGTTCCAACCTCGGGCCCCTCATGGTGTGCGAAGCCCTGCGCCACTATCAATCTGAAGATCTGCGGGTCCATTTCGTCTCCAATGTGGACGGTACCCATTTGCGGGAAACCCTGCGCACCCTGAACCCCGAACAAACCCTGTTCGTGGTGGCCTCGAAGACCTTCACCACCCAGGAGACCATGACCAACGCCAACAGCGCCCGGGCCTGGTTATTGGCAGCCCTAGGCGAAGAAATTGCGGTGCGGGATCATTTCGTCGCCGTGTCCACCCACGAAGAGCGGGTACGGGCCTTCGGCATCGATACCAAGCACATGTTCCGATTCTGGGACTGGGTGGGCGGACGCTACTCCCTTTGGTCTGCCATCGGGTTGCCCATCGCCCTGGCGGTGGGCATGGACCGTTTCCGGCAGCTGCTGGAAGGAGCCCATGCCATGGACGAACACTTCCGCACGGCGGACTTGCAGAGCAACTTGCCGGTGCGCTTGGGACTGCTCGGCATCTGGTACCGCAATTTTGCCGGTGCCCCCACCCAAGCGGTGCTGCCCTATGATCAATATTTGCGCTACCTCCCCGCCTATCTCCAGCAGGCGGACATGGAAAGCAACGGCAAATATGTCAGCCGCACGGGGGAGCGATTGACCTATGACACGGGGCCCGTGGTCTGGGGAGCCCCAGGCACCGATGGCCAGCATGCCTTTTTCCAGCTCATCCACCAGGGTACTCAATTGATTCCGGCGGACTTCATCGCTGCCATCAACAGCCTGCATCCCCTGAGCGATCATCAGGAAAAGCTCCTAGCCAACTGCTTCGCCCAGACGGAAGCCCTCATGAAGGGGCGCACGCCGGAAGAAGCGCGGGCAGACATGGAAAACTGGGATCTCAGCGAGGCCCAGCGGGAACTGCTCGTCGCCCATCGCAGCTTCCCGGGCAACCGGCCCACGAACACCATTCTGATGGAGCGTCTCACTCCCCGAACCCTGGGGGCGCTCCTCGCTCTGTACGAGCATCGGATCTTCGTGCAGGGGGTGATCTGGGGCATTAATTCCTTTGATCAATGGGGCGTGGAGCTCGGCAAGGAACTTGCCGGCGTGTTGCTGGAAGAGATCGCCCAGGGAAAAGCGACGGAGGAACACGACGCTTCCACGCGGGCCTTGCTCGATTACTATCTGAAGCACCGCACCTAAGCGGATTTGACCAAGATCGCATCCATCTCCACCGCCGCCCCCTTGGGCAGGGCGGCCACCCCCACCGCTGCCCGCGCGGGATAGGGCGCTTGAAAGTATTCCCCCATGATCTCGTTGACCAGGGGGAAATCCCCGAGATCTGTCAGAAATACTTGCAGCTTCACCACCTCGTTCAGAGAAGCCCCCGCCGCCGCTGCCACCGCCCGCAGATTCTCGAATACTTGACGGATCTGCGCTTTCCGATCTCCCGCAACCAGGGTCATGGTCTCCGGTACCAGGGGAATCTGGCCGGACAGATAGACTGTGTTCCCCACCTGGACCGCTTGGGAATAGGTGCCGATGGCGCAGGGCGCGCGGTCGGTTTGAATGATCTTCTTTTCCATGGGCTGTTGTCCTCTATTTTCTTGCTGCGGTAAAGCGTTTCTCTGTCCTGGGCTGGTTCTCTGGCGCCTCAGGGCAGGGCTGGCAAGTTGAGTTTCTTGAGAAAAAGTTGAGTTTCTTGAGAAAGGCATTCTGCTTTCGGGTGGTTTGGGAAATCGATGCTGCCGGCTCCCGGACTGGATCGAGGTCTACCGGCGCTTCCGGCGGTGCGCATCTTTCAGCCATGTTCACCCGATGGTTCCTTCCCCTTTCAACAGGTCAGCCTCGCACACAGGGACAGTGGGGAGGCAGGATCAACCGGACTGCCTTAGGAATCAGGGTGAAACGGATGTATTCTGCTCGATAGGGTTCTCCGTCCAAATTCACCGTGCGGGGCCGGCTGGGCCAGGAATCTAACCAACGGGTGCGAAAACGCTTGATGTAGCGCCCGTCCTTCTCATCGTCCAAAAGCTCCCGGATGACCTGGCCCACCTCCGGCAGGGGAAAGGTGAGGATGACCAGCACATCCAACCAACCATCATCGATATAGGCGTGGGGGGCGAGCAGTTGCCCGCCCCCCGCTTGACGACCGTTGCAGACCAACCCCGCCAAAGCGGTTCCGCTCAGATCCACCCCCTCTGCCCGCAATCGTCCCTCCCCGTGGGTGGCGCTGAGGGAGCGGATCAGGGCGCTCAACGTGTAGGCACCACCGCCCAGAAAGTTTTTCAGTTGGGGAGAAAGATTGGCCGAGGCTTCTGCGGCAAATCCGCCGGAGGCCACGTTGATGAAATAGCGGTCATTGGCTTGAACCAGGTCTACGGGCTTGCTGTCCCCATGTAGGGCGAGATGCAGGGCGTCTCGGATATTGAGGGGAATGGCGCAAGCCCGGGCGAAATCATTGGCCGTGCCCAAGGGCAAAATCGCTAACTCCGGGCGCTCTTCCTGGGGCAAGGCAGCCAGGCCGTTGACCACCTCGTTGAGGGTCCCATCACCGCCAGCGGAGACCACACATTGCACGCCATCCGCTCGGGCCTCGTGCACGAAGCGTTGGGCATCCCCCTGTTCCCAGGTTACTCGAACGTCCATGCCGCCCGGCGTTTCTCGGCGGAAGGCCTCGATCGTTTCGCGCACCTCTGGGATACAGGCGCGCTTTCCGTTGAGTAAAATGCGAATCATCTGGTCAGACTGCCCGGAAAAATCCATCTAATAAGCATGGATTGTAGTATACTGAAAAATTTCTTTCAGCATTGTTTCCACGATGGTTCTTTCATGGCCCACCCTCTCTCCCGTTTCACCGAGCTCCCCTTGCCCCAATCCCTGCTCCGCACCATTGTCCAACTCGGCTATGAGACTCCCACCCTCATTCAGAGGGTCTGGGCGATGCCATCCTCTTCGTAGCGTCCCGAGCGCAGCGGATGTTTCGGGCCATCGAACGAGCGGCCCACCGGAAGATCGAGCCCTTGGAATCGCCCTGAGACCATCAACCGCCGGATCGTGGATTTCAAACAGCGCATTACCGGCAACCCCGAAAGCGGGCGAACTGAGTTTCATGCAAGGGCTCGTGGAACAATACCAGGAAGAACACAATGTGCCCGTTCTGGAGATCGCAGCCGCTCTTGGCCAGCTTCCTCTGGGGGATCGGGAATTCTTGCTGAGACCGGATCGGAAGCCGCCGGCCCCCAGCTTCCGAGAGAAGAAGCGAGGGCAAAAGCCACGACCGTTCGCCAAGCGCTCGGAGCGGGGGATGGAGCGATTCCGCATCGAAGTGGGTCGGGAACACGGGGTCAGGCCGAGTAATCTTCAGCCTGGTGGATCTGCCCACCGGCATGCCCCGGGCAGTGTTCCAGGATCTGCGGGTGCGGGCGGCAACTGCGGATTTCTTGGATAGACCGGCACCCATCCCCCAAA
Organism: Chromatiaceae bacterium; assembly: GCA_027078745.1. Lineage (GTDB taxonomy): Bacteria > Pseudomonadota > Gammaproteobacteria > Chromatiales > Chromatiaceae > JALWWO01. The sequence continues at coordinate 105,336 of JALWWO010000019.1, read as the reverse complement.
CAACAGCGCAGCGCCTAGGGTGATCGCGTCCGCAGGCTGATTTCTCCTCCCTGAAAAGTCTGGATCTTCCCGTTATGTTCGAGACGCAGGGCGCCGGTTTCCGTGATACCCCGATAGATCCCCTGGAAAACGCGAATGCCCTGATGCAGAGCGACCGGCGCGCCTAGGTAGGGGTCATAGCGGTGCCAGGCTGAGAGAAAGGCGGAAAATCCCTGCTTCTCATAGCATTCCATGGTCTTCAGCAACTCACCGATGAGGGCGGCAGCCAGGGCATTGCGGCTGCAGGCGGTCCCCAGAATGCTTTCCAAATCCGTCCAGGGTTGTTCGATGCGGGCAGCGGCCTCTGGGGAGAGCCTGGTGTTGATTCCTACTCCCACCACCACCGAGCAGGGCCCCTGGGCTTCCCCCACCATTTCGATGAGGATGCCGCCGAGCTTCCTCCCCTGCCAGAGCAGATCATTGGGCCATTTGAGGGCGATTGCTTGCACTCCGAAGCTTTCTAATACCTGAGCAACGCCCACGCCGACGGCGAGGCTCAGGGCGCCCAGCTCCTGAGGAGCCAGAGCATAGCGCCACAGTAGGGAGAGATACAGGTTGCTGCCGAAGGGAGAAACCCAGTGCCGCCCTCGCCGACCTCGGCCCGATCGTTGGTATTCCGCCAGGCAAATACTGCCCTTCGGTGCGCCGATTTTTTCCTGTTGGAGGAGATAGGCATTGGTGGAATCCAGTTCTTGGAAGAGTTCCAGTTTGAGCGGTTGCTTCGCTTCAGCGGGTAGCGCCCTGTGGATTTTTTCCTCGTCCAACAGTTCCAAGGGTTGGGATAACTGATAGCCCCATCGCTTATGGCTGTGGATCTCCAGGCCGAACTTGCTGCGAATGCCTTGCACCGCTTTCCAAACGCCTGCTCTGCTCATGCCCAGGGATTGGGCGAGGACGGTGCCGGAATGGTACTGCCCATCGGCGAGCAAACGGATGAGGGGGGCGATTCGGTTCTTTGTTTTACAGTATTTTATCATATACTAATATAGAAATAGATTTCCTTCAGGAGCACGTTCATGGAAAGCATCCGAATCATTCTGTTCGTGGGAGGTGGGTTCATCCTTCTGATCCTCAGTTACGTGATCTTCGCGTTGGCGCAGCTCGAAATCGAGGACAAACGCGCGGATCCAAAGAATCCTCATCTGCCTTGCCGCGATGCTCTTGCCCCCGACCAGAGCCGCAACCACCGCCCCACCTGACGCTTCAATTCCGCTCGATCCGCCGGATCCAATCCGTTAGGATCGAATCGCAATCGCTGATGCAGAATCAACAGCCTTTCCAGCTGATCCAGATCGGGCGGGCGCACTCGGCGCAGCCAATGACCCAGGGCTTCCCCGGGCATCCGCTCGTAACCGACTGCCTGTAGCTCCGCTAGCACTTCATAGAAGGGAGAATCCAGCGCCACAGTCCGCACTTCCGTTCTTCGGGGGGGAGCAAGGCGCTTCCGACGGGAGAGCCGCCAGATCAAGGAGCCGAACAGGGGAATCAGCAGCCAGGCGAGCCAGCGATGGTTGGCGGTTTCCTCTTCCGTACCCCAGCGCCAGCGCTGCCAGCGATCCAGCAACCAGGAAAACCCATCCCAAACCGGCTGCCAGAAGGAACGCTGTTGCAGTTCTTCCTGAATCCAGACAGCTGGTGTGGTGTCCACATCCACCCAGCTGCCATCGAGATAGGCCAGAGCCCAGGAATGAGCATGGCTGCGCCGCACCAGATAGGCTTCCTCCCAAGGGCTATATTCGTCCACGAGAAAACCCGTGGCATAGCGGGCTGGGATGCCCGCCGCCCGCAATAACAAAGTTGTAGCCGTGGCATAGTACTCGCAATGGCCTCGGCGGGATTCCGTGAGGAACCAGGCCAGGGCTGTTCGGGCGGGCCAGCGGTCGGGGTTGAGCACGAGAGAATAGGAAAATCCCTGCTGGAAAAATCGGCGCACGGCTTGGACGCGCGCTTCTGGGGAACCTTGGGCTAATCCTTGTTCCGCGACGAGCTTTTGCATCAGGGCGGCCTCTTGAACGGGCAGGTGCAGATCTTCAGCAGTCGGCAGCCCGTCCCTCGGGGTGCCCTCTCCCAGCCGTGCCCGATAGATCAGATACTCCGCCCCTTCCCGCACCCGCACCACGCCCCAATCGCTGCGTTCCACCACCGCAGCTTGCAGGCCGTCGATGCGCTGGGTTCTTCCTGGCAAGGGAAGCAGCCCCCGACCCCGCCGCAATCGCATGGCAACTTCCACGGAAGGTCCTCGGGGCTCTCCCGAAGCCAGAGGCCAATTCAAGGTATCTGGCAGAGCAGTCATCTGCCGGAAACGATTTCCCGAGGTAAGCCATCGACCTTCGAAATAATGGTCGTAGCTGGTCTGGCGCAGCAATAGCCCATCCCCCAGTTCCCGAGGAGCACGCACCCGCAGCAAGATCCGGTCGGACAGCTTGATCTCACCGATCTGACCGATTCGGGTGGACTGCTCCGAGGGATTGCGCAGGTTGTACCAGTCCGCAACCTGATCCAGGATCCATTGTTCCAACAGAACTTGGGTTTCGTAGATGCCTCTTTGCAGGCCCCAAGCACCAGACAGACTCAGGGCAAGGGCGATGCCCCAGCGCCAAGGCGCATAGCGTCGGGGTCGCACCGTCCAGAGGCTCCAAGCCACCAGCCCCAAAAGCCCGGCATAAAAGCCTTCCGAAGGCTGCATGGCGGCGCCGATCCAGCACAGCAGCAGATAGGGGAAGCTGGGGTCGATCCGCTGAAAGGCTAAGGGACGTTGGGAACGTCGCAGGGACAAAAAGAGGCTGCGATAGGCGATGGTCCCTACTTGGCTGTAACGCACGAGGCTCACCAAGGGGAAGCTCACCAGGGGAAGCCATTGGATCAGGGTGAACAGGCCGTGGGGCCCTTTTTCCAAGAACAGATAGAGCCCCACCCCCAATCCTAAGAGGAAATGGAGGTTGACTATGTGGGTCAACTCGCGGTCGGAGAGGTCCCAGCGCCAGCGCACCCAATGCACACTTTCGAAGAGCAGGGCCAGGGGCAGGGCGAAGAACAGCAGCTCCGATTGCCAGCCCCAGAAGAGCAGGGTTGCAGCCCCCAGCCCCGGCGGAACGTTCAGGGTTGCCATGCGGCTAGATCTTCTCCCAACCGCTGGGGATGAATCCGATAGGTGCCGGGCACCGGTTCTCCCGCGCTGACCAAGAGCACGGACACCGGAACGCCCCTAGCTCGCAATCCTTCCACCAGTCGGCGGCGGGGCGCATCCCAGCCGAGCAGCACGCAGAGACACCCGCTGAGCGCGTCAGCCTGTTCCCAAACCAGGGTGCTGAGCCGTTGGAAAGGTTGATCCCGGCAGGGTTCCACACAGGCGAGGGCTTCCAGCAGTTCTTCCTGTTGACCCAGCCCGCGCCCAATGGTCACTTGATAAGCGGTGGGCCCCAAGAAGAGCAGATCCAACAGGCTGTCCAAGGGCCGCTCGGCGATGGCCAGGGAAGCGGCTACAGACACAGCGGCTTCAAACTGGTTGGAAGCCCGATCTTCGATGAAGGTGTCCAGGATCAGGGCATGGCGGGTGAAATATTCCTCTTCCAGTTCCTTCACCAAGGGGCGGCCCGTCTTAGCCAGGCTCCGCCAGTGGATGCGCTTCAGGGGATCCCCCGGGCGATAGTCCCGCAGCCCCACGAATTCCCCTTGATCCCCCACAGAAGAAGCCAATTGCACCCCGCCCCGCTGATATTTCCGGCCGCCGGGCAGATGAAACCTGGGCACCGGATAGCGTTTAGGACAGATCAAGAGCCGATCGGATAGGGGGAATCGGGCAGTCGCTTGCGCGATGCCCAGGGGATCGGGACGGCTCAGCAGCACGGAAGAGAAATAGATCAGCCCCCGCCGCTGGGGATTGAGCTGCAGGGAAACAGAAACCTGGGTGTTGGGTGGGAGGGGCGGCAGAGTCGTTCGCTGGGTATTCGCTCCCCGCTGATAACGGAGGAGGGCGAGCCAAGCGGGATAACCTACGGAAGCATCGAAGGGGTTCTGCTTCGTCTTGTTCTGCCGCCGCCAGCGCTGAAATTCTCGGTAGCTCGGCCAAGGTTGGTGCAATGCATCCTGAACAGCAAGATCCCGTTGGACCTGAGGATCCAAATTGGTCAGGTGCAGGCGGTAGATCAGGGGTTCCCCCAGGGTGCCATAACGGGGCAGTCGGCGCACCACCTGAATCTTGGGTTGGAAGCGCAAGCTGCCGAGCAAGGCGATGAATACTAGGGCGAGGCTCAAGGCAAAGAGCTGATAGGCGCGGTTTCTGCTGAGATCCACTCCGATGACGCCGGCAGCGATCATCAACCCGAGGACCCCATAGCCTACGGGGGTGAAGTGGCGGCGCACCCAGGTATTTATCCGGTAGATCCAGCGGAAACTGCGGAAGAGCGAGGATCGAAACATGATCGGCTCAAAGGGGAACCGGTACCCGTGCGAGGACCTCTTCCACCAAGGTACTTTGCGCGATCCCTCGGAAGCGGGCCTGGGCATCGAGCTTGAGCCGATGGGCGATCACGGGGACTGCCAGCTCCTGCACCTGATCCGGGGTCACGAAGTCCAGCCCATCGAACAGGGCCAGGGCCTGGGCGGTTTTCATGAGCGTCAGGGAAGCCCGAGGGCTGGCCCCCACCTCGATGTCTGCCATCTGACGGGTCTCATGGACCAGGGCGATGATATAGGCTTTGATTTCCTTGCTCATGCGCACCTGGCTCACTGCCTGGCGCAAGGTGCGGATCGCAGCCTTGTCCACGCAGGGTTCCAGCCGGTCCAGGGGATGACCCTGCTGTTGGGCATCGAGAATCTGCATCTCCGCTTCCGGAGACAGATAGCCCAGATGAAAGCGCATGGCGAAGCGATCCATCTGGGCTTCCGGTAGAGGATAGGTGCCGTGCAGCTCTTTGGGATTCTGGGTAGCGATGACGAAGAAATCATCGCCCAATTCATAGCGCTTTCCGTCCAGGCTCACCTGGGCTTCCCCCATGGCTTCCAAAAGGGCGGATTGGGTGCGGGGGGAGGCTCGGTTGATCTCATCGGCCAGGAGCACTTCCGTGAACAGGGGGCCTGCGTGGAATCGAAAGCGGCCCTGTTCCTGATCGAAGATGGAAACCCCCAGGATGTCCGAGGGGAGCAGATCCGGTGTGAACTGAATGCGTTGGAAATCCAGATCGAGGGAGCGGGCGAAGGCTTTGGCGAGGGTGGTCTTTCCCGTGCCCGGCAGATCTTCCAAAAGCACATGCCCCCCTACCGCGAAGGCGGCGAGGAGCTTGCGCACCGCCCCTTCCTGTCCCGTGATCACCTGGGTGATGTTCGCCCGCAGCCGATCATAGGTTGCTCGGGGAGAGAGATTGGGCATGGTGCGAGAGGGCTTCCCTGCCCCACTTCCATTCCTGTAGCGTTACTTGATTTTCGCCGTGGTGGAACCGGTTTCGCCCTTATTGTCCTTCCAGGAGAGTTCCACCTCGTCCCCCTTGTTCGCTCCCTTGAACTTAAAGGCGATGTAGGGATTCTTGGAGACACCCCCGCTCCAAAGGGCAGTCATCACGGTCTTGCCGTTAGCTTTCGCCACCACTTCCTGAATGAAGTGAGCGGGGATGAGTTCGCCGGTCTTCTTATCCTTGCGCAGACCGGTTTCCATGGGATGGCTGATGAGTGCCTTGACCTCGACCAGGTCGCCCCGAAGCTTCGCGCGAATCTTGATGCTAGATGCCATTGGTTCCTGTCCTCATGAAAAGATGTTGCCGCGCTCAGCCGCCGCAGCCGCCGATGGTAACCTTGACATTCTTCGAGGTGCTGTACACTCCCTCTGCCGTCTTTACCACAGCGATCACATCGGCGGTTTTCCCCATCTTGATCCGCGTGGATACAAAGCCGATGGCCCCTTCTCCAAGCTGGAAGGAGGCGACCAACGGGGTCGCGTTGCCGGAAGCGAGGATGCTGATGGATTCGATCTCTTCCAAATCGGATTCCACAGTGATGGGCACCACCGCCCCGTTTTCGGCAATGTCTGGCGCCTTGATCTTGATCTTATCGCTGGCGGTGGGCTGGGCCGTGCCCACCAGATCTTGCAGCGCCTTTTCCATCTCTTTAGCGGTGAAGGCGGCTTCCGGCCAATCGGCGAGCAGCAGGCGCGGGCTCAGCAAGCCTGCCGCGCTCAGGGTGCCGAGGGCGATGGAACCTTTGAGTAGGGTTCTGCGTGTTGTATCAGTCATGAGAATCTCCAATCCTGGGAATGGGGTAAAGAGAAACGTACTCTAGGGATCCCTGTGTGGTACTGCACGATATCCTAGGGAGGTAACATAGCAAACAATGGGAAGCTGTGCTATGCAGCGCTCTCCCGAAGTGACAGCGGTTTCCCATCAGGGCGTGAACCGATAGTAGTGCTGGTTGAGATAGCGGGTCACCGCATCGATCTCCTCATCGAACCACCGGAGATTCAAGGCAAGCTCACAGCGCTGTACCTGACGATGGAGCGCCTCATAGGTACCGATCTTCCGGTCGGAGCGGGTATAGACCTCAGACCGATGGCAGCTTGTGCAATGCTGCTGATAGAGCCACTCCGCTTTCGGACCTGCTTCGCCCCAAGCATTGAAGGCGGCGAACAGGCCGAGGCTCAGAAAAAAACCGATTCGAGCATCAATCCTCTTCATCTAAGAAACCCTCCTTAAACAGATAGAGCAAGATCTCCTGGGCTGCTTCTGCGGGAGCGAGTTCCCCCGCATCGATTCGCAACTCCGGTTTTTCAGGCACTTCGTAGGGATCGCTGATGCCGGTGAACGCGGGGATGATGCCTTTGCGGGCCTTGGCATACAGTCCCTTGCGATCTCGGGCCTCGCAGACCGCCAGGGCGGTGGAAACATGGATCTCGATGAAAGCACCGTGCTGTTCGATGAGCTCCCGCACCGCCCTGCGGGTTTCCCGATAAGGGGCGATGGGTGCGCAGATGGCCACGCCGCCGTTTTTGGTGATCTCACTAGCCACGAAGCCGATGCGCCGGATGTTGAGATCCCGATGGGCCTTGGAAAAACCCAGCTCGCTGGAAAGATTCTGGCGCACGATGTCCCCATCGAGCAGGGACACAGGCCGCTTGCCCGACTCGATGAGCTTGGCGAAGAGAATATTCGCCAGGGTGGATTTGCCCGAACCGGAAAGCCCAGTGAAGAACAGGGTAAAGCCCTGCCGGCTGCGGGGGGGATAGACCCGGGCCAGCTGCTGCAACACTTCCGGATAACTGAACCAGTCCGGGATCTCCTTGCCCTGCTGCAAGCGCTCCTTGAGTTCCGCCGCGCTCAGGGACAGGCTTTCCAGGCCCTCTGCTTCGATTTGATCCTCTGGCAAAAAGGCACCTTTGACAGGCACATAACGGTATTCTCGCAGGGGAATGATCTGAATGCCCAATTCCTCCCCAAAGCTGCTCGCATATTCTTGGGCTTCATAGGTCCCGTAAAACCGCTTGCCCTCGGTTTTCGGGGGAGAAGCGTGATGGGGCCCGATGGCAAAATAGGTGCAACCGAAGTTCCGGTTGACCAAAGCATGCCAGAGGGCCTCCCGAGGGCCGGCCATGCGCATGGCGAGGGGCAGCAGGGAAAGCATGGTCAGCTCATGGGGGAAGCGGCGCTGGATGGCCTGATAACAGTGCACTCGGGCATAGTGGTGCAGATCGCCGGGCTTGGTCTCCCCCACTGCCGGATGAATGAGCACGGGAGCGGCATAGGCCTTCGCCGTGTCGAGGATGAGTTGCCGATGAAGCCGATGCAACACATTGGTAGCATGAAAGGCGATCACCTGCCGCCAGCCCATCTTGCGGAACCGCTGTTTCAGTTCCTCCGGACTGTCCCAGAGGTTCTCGAACTCATAATGGGCAGGGAGCTGAATGCCCAGCAGCGTCCCGGATACATAATATTCTTTCACCTGCTCCCACAGATAGCGCACCCCGGGATGGGCGGGATCGTCCGTGCCATAGATGGCCAGGGCTTCTCGCCTTTTGTCCGGCTTCCAGATCTCCTCCACTTCTAGGACCGCCGGCATGAACCCTTCTCCATCCCGCAGAGCGAGTCGGTCGCCCGGGCGCAGCCGTTTTGCCAGCGACTCATCGAGGTCCAGCATGATGGGCATAGGCCAGGGGCTGCCGTCCGGCAAATGGGCGGTTTCCAACACCTGTTCATAGGCGGCTCGATCCAAGAAGCCCCGCAAGGGCGCGAAGCCTCCGTTGAGCAGCAATTCCAGGTCGCAAAGCTGTCGCTTGCTGAGGGTGAGGGAAGGGAAAGAAAGGGACTCGGCGCGCAGTGCCTGCGCTCGGTCTTCGTCGATTAATAGCGGCAAGGTCTGGTTCATCGGGTTCCCGTTTCCGCAGAAGGGTGGAGCGAGAAGCGTTCTTCCAGCCAGCGGCACAGTTCCCGCAAGGTCTGGGTCAGGAGGAAGAATTCCGCATCCAATCGGGCGCGCTCGTCTTCCAGGTCATCCCGCGCGGTTTGGCGCAAGGCATCCGCCAGACGCAAGCGTTTGATGGAAAGATCTTCTTGGAGCATAAAGCTACCCCGTTCCGGCCATTCCAAGGCCAGCTTGACCACCTGCTTGCCCGCTCGAATGTGCGCGGCGATGGCCTCGCTGCCCAAGTCCTGCCCGCGACAGCGCACTACCGAGCCGGAATCCCTGGGATCCCGCAGTTCGCAAGCGTCCCCCAGTTCCAGACCCCCAGGCACCTGTCCTTCAGAGACCCAGCGAGTCATGTGCTGGGCCGGTGCCCCTTGGGGATGGGGTGGTTGCACCGGCAGAGAACCCAGGGTTTTCCGCAGCAAGCTCACCACCTCTTCCGCGCGCGGTGTACTGGCTGCATCTACCAGCAGCCAATGGGTCTGCAGATCCACATAGACGCGGATCCGGCGGGAATGGGTGAAGGCGCGGGGCAACAGTTCCGAAAGGATTTCTTCCCGCAGCTGCCGCCGCTCTCGTCTTCCTATGGAGCGCATTTCCCGCTGCTCCCGCTCCAGCACCCGTTCTTCCAAGATTTCGGTGATCACTGAGGCGGGGAGTAAGCGTTCCTGACGTCGGGCGCAGAGCAACAAACAATGGTTGGCGCGATGGACCAGGGCGCGGGCCGCGTCGTCCAGAGGGGGCACCCATCCTAGCGTGGCGGTTTCCAACGAGCCACAGGGGCGAAATAAATGGGTTGCAAGCTGGCGTTCCAAGGTTTCAGGAGAAAGCGTTTCCGGTGCCTTGAGCTGAAACAGATGCAGGTTCTTGAACAAGATCGAGGTCCTTTGCCGAGAAAAGGCAGGCATTATCCCCAGGTCGCACTGGGCTTCAAGTGTGAAATGCAGGGGGTTCCTCGCGGAAGTCACAGCGTTCGAACTCCGCGATGATCTGGGCGCCGAACAACAGGATGAAGGCGGCGATTTCAAAACTCAACAGCAGGATCACCGCGTTGGCAAAGGAACCATAGACCAGATTGACCAAGGAAAGGGTGGTGAGATACCAGACGAGCAGATGCCGGCTGCCCTCCCACAGAATCGCCGCCACCGTGCCTCCGATCAGGGCATAGGAGAAGGAGAGCCGCCCTGGGGGCATGATGAGGTAAAAACCGGTCATCAGGATCACCAGGCCCCCGAAACTGAAGAGATAGAGACTGGAGGCAGAGATCCCCTGTAGGTGCCAGACCCGCCCGAACAGCTGGATGGATTCCTCATCCAAGGTTTGCAGCGCCCCGTTAGCCAGGGTGATGAGCAGGAGACCCAGGCCGATGAGGGCGATGAAGAGAAAGGGGATCAGGGCGGAAATCAGCGGATGGCGGCGATGGATGGCGACTCGATGGAAGAAAATTACCGAGAGGGCGTTTTCCAACACCGTGAAAGTGGTGGTGGCGAAGAACAGGAGCACGAAGAACCCTAGCCAGCCGATGAGATGCCGATTGTCGAGGAATTCCACCAGATGTTCCGTCACCAGATCAGCTACTGTGGGCATGACCAGATTGAGATCATAGCGCACGGTGGCTAAGAGCTGTTTTTGGGGGACGAATTGAGAAAGCCCTACCAGCAGCAGCATCATCAAGGGAATGATGGAAAGGAGCATGTAATAGGCCACGGCGCCGGAGAGCAACAGCCCCTGATTGCGCTTGAAGGCGCGGATCACCTGACGGGAAAAGCGCCAAGGGTGCCGGAGGATCAGCCCTAGACAAGAAGGTCGGGCGGGTTTCATGAGGATGCGCTCGGCGGGGAGAGGGGCAAGCGCCGGTTCCCCCAGTTCCCGGGCTGGGCTTCGAAGCGACCGGCGCAGGGCGTGCCGCAGGTCTTGCAGCAGCCCCGCCCATCCAAGTGCCAAGCCGTCAGTTCGTAGCCGTTCCGCCCGATGAGCAGCGCCCGGCACTTGGAACAATAGGTGCTTGTGCCGACGGGATCATAGACATTGCCAGTGTAGGCGTAGCGGACACCGTTGGCCAGAGCGATTTCTCGGGCCTTTCTCAGGGTAGCGGCGGGGGTGGGGGGCACCTGGCGCAGTTGCCAATCCGGATGAAAGGCGGTGAAATGCATGGGCACTTCTGGCCCCAGATGTTCGACGACCCATTGAGTCATCTCCTGCAATTCCTTTTCTCCCTCGTTATAGCCGGGGATCAACAGGGTGGTCAGTTCGAGCCAGACTGTCGTTTCCCGACGCAAATATTCCAGAGTCTCCAGCACAGGTTGCAGATGTCCCCCGCAGAGGCGGCGATAGAAGTCTTCCCGAAAGGCCTTGAGATCTACATTGGCTCCGTCCATGACCGAGAAAAAATCTTCCCAAGCCTCGGGATTCAGATAGCCTGCCGTGACCGCTAGGTTGCGAATCCCAAAGGCTCGACAGGCTAACGCGGTATCTCTGGCATATTCCAAGAAGATCACGGGATCATTGTAGGTATAAGCGACGCTGCGGCAGCCCGATTGTTGTGCCGCCCGAGCGATGGTTTCGGGATCCGCCCGCGCGGCCAGGGTATCCATCTCGCGGGACTTACTCATGTCCCAATTCTGGCAGAACTTGCAGGACAGATTGCAACCGGCGGTGCCGAAGGATAAGACCGGCGTGCCCGGCAAAAAATGGTAGAAGGGTTTCTTTTCGACGGGATCGACGCAAAAGCCGCTGGACCGGCCATAGCTGGTTAACACGATCTCCCCTTCCACACAGGTGCGCACAAAACAGAACCCTTGCTGCCCTTCTTTCAAGCGACAGGCTCGGGGGCAGAGGTCGCATTGCACACGGCCATCTGGCAGCCGATGCCAATAGCGGGTTTTTCGATAGGAGCGGATGATCATCGGTCCAACGATCACTTGCTGTGGGTTTATCGGCAGGTGCGGTACAGTATCAAGACGCGGCGAGCGATCGAAAACACCTCAAGCGCCTGATCTGCCATAGACAGCCCCCTGGAAGAGGGCCTTGCCTAAGTGCAGAAACATCAAAAGAACCGCAAATTCATGGAGGGCATGCCAATCATCGGCTTGGTTCGGGCGCTGGCGGACAAATATCCCTGTGGATGCCGTTGATTTCCTGGATCTGATCCGAAAGGGGTTATGAAACGCATTTCGTCTTCTTCACAGCCTTCAGCCTCGCCCGTTGCAGCACGACCAAGCCCGAATGGGCCAGCGGTGGCGCAACTACGGGGGCGCGCATCGGTTCCCTCAGCGCACGGGCAAAGGCGCCCTCCTCGGGGCTGGCGTCGGGGCCCTCGGCGGCTATCTCGACGACCAATACCGGAAAGGCCATATCGACTGATGCCGCGAGGGCAATGCCCTCATTCGAAAAACTTCAGGCCAAAGCGCACGAGGTCGGATTCTAAGGGCTTCTTCCAGATCACCTGGGCGTGGACAGGGGCCAGCTCGCCGATCTTCACCAAGCATTCTGCGTTCACCTCTATGCCCGGATAGGCATGGGCGATGAGACTACAGCCTGCGAGGGGTGCTTCTTCCACGATGAGGGCCACGAAATCCGGCTTAAACGCCTCTTCTTGATCCGGAGAATAGAGGGCGACCTGAGCATATTCCAGCGGGTCCGGCTTAAAGCGCAGATGGGTGCGGGTGTTGATTTCTCTCATCGCTAGCAGGCTCCTTCTCCAGTCCTCACAGCGAAGCAATGCTTCTTCTCATCCTATGCTAATCGGGCGGTTTTGCGAACACTTTGCGAACAAGGACAGGGCAATCCGAATCAACCCAAGCTGCATGAGCCCCTGCAGCCCGATTTCCCTAGTCCCCTGCTGAGGACGGTGCAATCTGGGCTTCGCCCGCTTCCGCATTCAACAGCGCTTCCCGCTTCACCGGAAACCAGCCTTCCAACTGGTAGGAAGGGATCTGGAAATATTCCGGTCGATCGGAAACCTTCAGCACGAAATTTTCCCCCTGTGGAAAGAAGGCGTACTCCCGCACCTTTCCATCAAACTGAACCCGAAGGCGTTGCGTCGGTGACGCCCCCAGAGATTCCGGCTTCGCGGTCAGACGCTTTTGAAAGCGCAGGTTCGCGAGTCCCCGCACCAGCTTTTGCACCGCTGCCGAATCTAAGCGTTCTCCCGCTTGAAGATCCGCCAGCGTCCAATGCTCCCCTTCTCGACGGAGAGAAAGGTCCTCAGCTTCGATGCCTTGGATCTGGTCTTCCGGTACAGCCAGCGCGGTCTTTTTCGTCCAATCCTCCGGTCGATCCCCGGCATCGAAGAGATTGAGCGCAGCTTCGTAGATAGCGGACTCTCCCGCAGCCCGCACGAACAACCGACGAAAGCCCGGGGAATCTCCCAGATACAGGGTACCCAACACCTGCTTGTCATCCTCCAGCACCAGTCGCCGTTCAAAACGATCTTCCGCCACTCGGAAGCGGGTTTGGGCGGCTTCGGAAGTGGCGACGGGAATCCGCCGCTGGATTCGGGCGAGCTTTTCCAGCAGGGCATTCACCTTTTCCTCATCCGCCGGAAAACCATCAGCCAGTTGCCAAGGATCCCCTCGCCTTTCCAGCACGATCTCCCGCGTTGGGGAAGCGATGGTCAGCCGTCGAACCGTCGGGGGAAAAAAGGTGAGCAAAGGCCCCTGGGCGGACAGGTTCTCCGGTGCCGAACCCTGAAACAATAGGATTGCCGCGAGCAGCAACTGCAGGCCGAGCAGGACGCTGAGCCCGAACTGCCAAGGGCGGAGGCTCTTCTCGGGATCACAGGATGCAGCGGCGTAGTTTTCTATCTGCGACATGGTTCAAAGGCTCCCAGCTAAGATGGCTTCATGGCGGCGTTGCTGTTGCAAGCGGTTCCGGCGATGCCATCCATAGAGCAACAACAGGCCAAAACCCGCCAGCCCGTAATGGAAGAATTCCCAGAACAGTTGCTCGGATCGATCCAAGGGCCGCAGCAATCGGCTATATCGACCGCGTCCCCGCAGGGCCAGCAGTCCCCGATCCTCCAACGCCCAATCCATAAGGTTCTGCATCAGGATCAAGGGTTGGGTGTAACGGGTACCGATGACCTCCGTGGCCAGATCCATGGCAGTATCCGTGAGAAAACTGCTGGACCCCAGGAGGATGACCTTGGCCGAGGGGGGAGAAACCGTCACCACCTGGGCGATCGGGGCGTTCTGATCAGCTTCTTGCGCCTGATCTTCCGCCGCCTCCGTTTCCTCCGCTGCTTCCTGAACGAGGGGAGAAGGCTTGCCGGCAAAATAGGAATCAAAGCGCCCTTCGACGGCGGCGACCAGCAGATGCCGCTGCCGGTGTTCCCCGATGGGGAAGCCCAGGGGGCCATAGCGCTCCAGATCCGGTTGAATGTTTTCCGAAGAACTGGTCCAGGCATCGGGCGAACTCCACAGAAGCCGATAGATCTGGCGATCTCGGTTTTTCTCGGTGTCCAGTTGCAGGGGGGACACCCAATTCAGGGTGAGCTGGCCCAGATTGGTGAAGATACCGGTCTGCGGGTCCATGCCATCTTCCCGAATATCTGGGAAATAGGGATAGGGCAGGGTTTGGATCTCCTCCACCACATAGCCCCCGATCTGGCGTTGCACCGGCACGGGGAAGGGGGTGTTCTGGGGATCCAGCACCATGCTTTCCGCCAAACGGAGGCCCAGATGATCCAACCAATCCTCCAAGCCCGTGGGTTGCTTATGGGCTTGGAGGGAGCGTCCCCCCAGATCCACGGAAAAGGAAGCGGCGGCGAGCACCACCGTGCCCCCCTGCATGAGAAACTGATCCAGGGCGAAGACCTGCTTTTCCGTCCAGTCCCTGGGATCCACCACCAGTAACAGATCCGTCCCTTCGGGCACAGAACCCGCGCTCAGGTCCGTTTCCTGCAACCGAGCCTGATGCCCCAATGCGACCTTCAGATCTTCATAGGTGCGCAGGGAGCCCGGGCGATTGGGGGGGGTGTAGAGCGCGACCGTTTTGAGCACCCCCGGCGCGAAGCGCTTGAGGCCTGCCCGAATGACCCGCTTCAAGCCCGCCGCATCCAGGGTTTCGGGCAGGGGCACGGGCACGGTCTCCTCTCCCGCCTGCAAGACCATGTAGAAATAAAAGGTGCGAGGATCCAGCAAGCCCAGGGTTAGGGGTTGGAAGCCGAAGCGTTTTTGGATTTCTTCCGCCAGTCGCCCGCCGTCCGCATCGGGATCCTGAATGCGGTACTGAAAGCGGCCCTTCGATTCCTGCGCGAATTCGGCGAGTACCTGTTCCAACGCCTGGCGGAGCTGTACCAGGGGTTCCGGCAACCGGTCGTCCGAGGAGATATAGCCCAGAAACTGCACCGGTTCGGGCAGCAGCTGGAACAGATTTCCCCCCGCCCGATAGCTGTAGAGCACCTTTCGAATGGTGCGGGTGAGGTCGTATTCCGGATTGCGCAGCCGCACCGCCAGTTTTGCCCCGGGTTCTTCCTTGATCTCGATGAGATCCCGAAAGCCCAGCACTTCATAGGCATCGCCATACTGGATCAGGAGATGAAAATAGGCATTGACCACGGCTTCTTGATACTTGTTGACGGTCTGAAAAGCCACCGGATGAATGCCGTATTTTTCCCCCGCCTCCCGTTCCTGAACGGGATCCTCCAGGGGATCGATGAATTCCACCCGCACCTTATCCCCGCCGGCAACCTCGTATTCCCGCAGCAGATCCCGAAGTTGGGGCACCAGGGGAGCCAGCAAAGGATGGGTCTGGGCGCTGAAATAGCCGCGGATGTACAGGGGTTCTTGGAGCTGGGCCAGATAATGGCGGGTGCTCTCGGAAAGGGTGTAGATCCGGCCCTGCGTCGTATCCCAGCGCGCCCAAGCGATGGGTTGCAGCCAGAGATTCGCCGCGAGGAAATTAGCAGCCACCAGAGCGGTGATCCAGGTCCAACGGCGTTGTTCCGGCATCCGGCGGTTGGCATCCGCCCAGCGCAGGCGCACCAAGCTATAGGTGTTCAGACTCAGGAACAGCCCGACGATGCTCAGATAGAAATAGAGGTCTCGGAGATCGAGAATGCCCCGAGTGATGGCGGCGAATCGGGAACCGCTGCCCAGCAGCTGCAGCCATTCCCCCAGCGAATAGCTGAACAGTCCGGTGAGGACAGGGGAACCCAGGAAATAGAAGAATCCGCAAAACAGCGTGGTGCCCATGAGGCTCACGATGGGATTGTCCGTTCGCGCGGAGACGAACAGACCGATGGCCAGATAGGCGGCGGCGAGGAGGAAGCTGGCCAGATAGCCCCCCAGCACGGGCCCCCAGTCCAAGGGACCTAAGAAAGAAACCGTCAGGGGGAGGGGAAGAGTGAGGGCGAGGGCGATGCCCATCAGGCTCAGGGCCCCCAGGAACTTGCCCAACACCAATTGCACCGGGGAAACCGGCAGGGTCATGAGGGTTTCCAAGGTGCCCGCCCGCCGTTCCTCGCTCCACAGGCGCATGCTGAGGGCGGCGGACAAAAAGATGAGCGACAAGGGCATCCAGTCGAAGAGGGGGCGGACATCCGCGAGATTCCGGGCGAAGAAGGCTTCTCCCCAGAAGAACACGAACAGGTTCAGGACGAGGAAGGCACCCAAAAAGAGATAGGCCACCGGCGAGGCGAAGAAGCCTTCCAGTTCCTTGCGGGCGATGCGTAGGATTTCAGGCATGGGCCACCTCCGAATTGTGCAAGCCGAACAGGGTTTCCAGATCGCGGCGTTCCGGGGTCAATTCATAGAGCGCCCAGCCCGCTTCCCCGATGGTGCGGGCCACCCGGGGCGCTGCGGCCAAAGGATCCTCGAAGCCCAGGGCATAGGTGTATCTTGGGCCTTTTTCCTCCGCGAGGGTGCAATCGGAAGCGAGGGCTTGCAGCCGAGGCATCGCCGCTTCCGGCGGCTGATCCAGGGTGATCAACAGGCGGTGCGGCGCGGCCAGTTCTTCCAATCGCGCATCCAGTGCCAAGCGGCCCGCCCGCAGGAGGAGTACCCGATCGCAGACTGCCGACACCTCTTGCAGAATGTGGGTGGACAGGATCAGGGTCGCCCGTTCCGCCAGGGTGCGGATGAGCTGGCGCATGTGGAGAATCTGGGTGGGATCCAGTCCGTTGGTGGGTTCATCCAAGATGAGGATTTCCGGTTCGTGCAGAATGGCTTGGGCCACGCCGACCCGCTGCCGATAGCCTCGGGACAAGGTGGCGATGGGGGCGCCGGCCTTGGGTGCCAGGGCGGTGCGCTCCACCGCTCGCCGGATCGCTGCCGGTCGTTGCTGGGGGGGAATGCCTTGCAGGGCAGCCCGATAGTCCAAATAGTCCAGGACAGTCATCTCCGGGTACAGGGGGCAGTTCTCGGGCAAATAGCCGATGCGTGCCTGCACGGCGCGCCGGTGGCATCGGAGATCCAAACCGCGGATGCGGATGGTACCGCCGGTAGGCTCCAAAAAGCCGGTGAGCATCTTCATGATGGTGGTCTTGCCCGCCCCGTTGTGGCCGAGCAAACCCACTACTTCACCGCGGCCGATGCGGAAGGAAACTTCCCGCACTGCCTGGAAGTCTCCGTAGCATCGGGAGAGCTGTTCTACTTCGATCATCAAGCCACTCCTCAGGACGAAAATGTTTCCAAAGACCTTGGACCCCGAAGGGAGTTCCCTGAACGGAACCCGCAGATCTATGCTCTAATACCCCCATGTTTCGCCCCCTACCCCTGTTGATCGGCCTGCGCTATACCCGCGCCAAGCGCCGCAATCATTTCATCTCTTTCATCTCCCTGATTTCCATGCTGGGCATCAGCCTGGGCATCGTGGCCCTCATCGTGGTGCTCTCGGTGATGAACGGCTTCCACAAGGAAATTCGGGAACGCATCCTGAGCATGGCTTCCCATGCCACTCTGTCCGATCCGAGCGGCGATCTGGCGAACTGGCAGGACTTGCTGGCGCGAGCCCGAGCTCATCCCGATGTGGTGGGAGCAGCACCCTTCATCGAGGTGCAAGCCATGCTGGTGAACGGGAACCAGGTGAGCGCCGCCCTGCTGCGGGGCATTGTGCCATTGGAGGAAGACCAAGTGTCCGATCTGCGTCGGGATATGATCCGGGGTTCCGTGGATTCCCTGCAACCCGGTCAATTCCAGCTCATCCTGGGCCGAGAACTGGCGGCGGTGCTCGGAGTCGGAATCGGGGATCGGGTAACCGTGGTAACGCCGCAGATCCGCGCCACCCCCATCGGTATCCTGCCCCGCCTGAAGTCCTTCCGAGTCAGCGGCATCTTTTCCGTGGGCATGTCGGACTACGACCGGAACGCGGGTTTTTTGCACCTGCGCGACGCTGCTAAGCTCCTGCAGCTCGGAGATCGGGTAACCGGCCTTCGCCTCAAATTTCAGGATCTCTTCGAAGCCCCCAGGCTCGCCCGGCAGCTCGCCTATGAACTGGGCGGGCTGTATCGGGTCCTGGACTGGACCCAGGTGCATCAAAATTTCTTCGCCGCCCTGCGCACGGAGAAACGCATGATGAGCATCATTCTCTTTCTCATCGTCGCCGTGGCCGCTTTCAACATCGTTTCCACCCTGGTCATGGTGGTGACGGACAAGCGAGCGGACATCGCCATCCTGCGCACCCTGGGGGCTTCCCCGGGGCAGATCCTGGGCATCTTCATCGTTCAGGGCACCACCATCGGTTTCATCGGCACCCTGCTGGGCCTGGTCTTCGGGGTGCTGCTCGCGGCGAATGTGGAAACCCTGGTGGCGCAGATCGAGCGCTTGTTCGGGGTGCATTTTTTGGATCCCAACATCTATTACATCAGTCAAATGCCTTCGGATATTCATCTTTCCGATGTGGGGATCGTGGCGGGCAGTGCCTTTCTCCTCTCCGTCCTCGCCACCCTCTACCCCGCTTGGCGGGCGGCCCGCACGGAACCGGCGGAGGCTCTGCGCTATGAGTGAAGCCCCAGTGTTGGCCGCTCGGGAACTGGGCAAAACCTTCCGGCAAGGACCGCAAGAAGTGGTGGTGCTGCGGTCGGTGGCACTCCGTCTGCAAGCGGGGGAGCGGGTCGCCATCCTGGGGGCGTCCGGTTCCGGCAAGAGCACCTTGCTCCACTGCCTAGGCGGCTTGGAGCGACCCAGCCGAGGAAAAGTATTCTGGGGGAATCAGGACATCGGGCCGCTTTCGGAAAAGGAAAAGGGACGGCGGCGCAACCGCCATCTGGGTTTTGTGTATCAGTTCCATCATCTGCTGCCGGAATTCACAGCCCTGGAGAACGTGGCCATGCCCCTGTTGATCGGGGGTGTTCCGGTGCGACAGGCCAAGCGACGAGCCCTGGCCCTGTTGGAACAGGTGGGTTTGGGCGATCGCAGCCAGCACAGACCTAGCGCCCTGTCCGGCGGGGAGCGGCAGCGAGCCGCCATCGCCCGCGCCCTGGTCACCCGACCCGCCTGCGTGCTCGCGGATGAGCCCACGGGGAACTTGGATCGCCACACGGCGGATCAGGTGTATGCGCTCATGCTGCGCCTCAATCAGGAGAGCCGCACGAGTTTGTTGATCGTCACCCACGATCTCCGGCTTGCCGAGCGCATGGATCGCATCCTGCGCTTGGAGGACGGCCGCTTGGAGCCCCAAGATGAATGAACAATCCCCGAGCCTAGGGGGCCAGGTCGCTTTGATCACCGGCGCAGCCCAGCGCATCGGCGCTCAGATCGCCCGCACCTTGCACGGCGCGGGCTTGGATCTGATCCTGCATTTCCGCCGTTCCTCAGCGGCAGCCTCGGCGCTTCGCAAAGAACTGGAGGCGAACCGGCTGGATTCCGTGCGACTGGTGCAGGCAGATCTACAAGACCGCGATGCCATCCCCACGCTCCTGGACCAGATCCGCACCTTTCGGAACCGGCTGGATGTGCTGGTGAACAACGCTTCCACCTTCTATGCCACGCCGCTGGACCAAGTGGAAGAAACCCAGTGGGAAGCGCTGCTGGGAACTAACCTCAAGGCGCCCTTTTTTCTTTCCTGTGCAGTGGCGCCCTGGCTCCGAACCAGTCGGGGCAGCATCGTGAATCTCGTGGACATTCATGGGGAACGCCCCCTGAAAAACTATCCCATTTATTCCATCGCCAAGGCGGGAAACGCCATGATGGTGAAGACCCTTGCCCGGGAGCTGGGCCCCGAAGTGCGGGTGAACGGCATCGCCCCCGGGGTCATCCTCTGGCCGGAAACGGGACTGGATGCGGCGGCGCGGGAAAGCATTCTCGACCGGACGGCCCTGAAGCGGGCGGGTTCTCCCCAGGACATCGCCCGCACTCTGCTCTTTTTGGTGCGGGATGCCCCCTATATCACCGGTCAGATCATCGCGGTGGACGGGGGCCGCAGCCTACAGCAATAGGGATTGCACCCATCGATAATAGGCGCGGAAATAGCAGGGATCGAACTGGATCGCCCGCCAGAGATAGCGCCGGCAGGCGGGATTCCGGTTCCGGCGCAAGGCTTCCCCGATGAAATAATAGCCGTTGGTCCGCTTGACCTGCGGGCCGGTGCCCGGGCGGATCTCTCGGGCCTTCGCCAGGATAGGGGCTTCGGGCTGCCCCTGTCTTCTGGCCAGATGGGCGGCGAGGGAATAGCGGCTGATCTGCGCTTGTCGCCGGCTGTGGGATAGGCTGATGGCATCGGGAAACAATCGGGCCTCATAGAGCACCTGGGGCACGACGAAATAGGTGCCGATCTCCGCCAACCGATACCAGAGATCCCAATCCTGCCCATAGTAAAACGCCCGCCGATAGCCCCCGACCCGATCATAAGCGGATTTCCGGAACAGGGTGGAACCGTGATGGGGAATGTCCGCCTGGATCTTTTCCCGAGGATCGGACGGCAACACCCAGACCGGCACGGGACTGTCCGGCTCACCCCGCGCGATCCAGAGGGGTTCCCAATCGGGCCCCAGGAACGCCACCTGCGCGCTCACCAGATGGCAATCCGGATGTTGATCCAACACTTGCTTTTGCCGTGCGAGCCGTTCCGGCCTCATCCGATCCCCCGCATCGATGCGGGCGATGTATCGTCCCCGGGCCTGTTGGCAGCCGTCGATGAGGGCTGCCGTCAATCCTTCGTTTTGCTTTTTGTGGATCAAACGAATCCGCCCATCCGTCGCCGCATATTCTTCTAAGGTTGCCTGCACGGCGGGATCTTGGGAACCGTCGTTGATGATGAGGAATTCAAAGTCTCCAAAGGACTGTTGCAGCACGCTCTGAATGGATGCTGGCAGCCATTCCGCCCGTTCGTAAACGCTCATGACGACGGAAATCGCGGGTCGGTGCTCCATGGAATGCTAAGATGGCACACTCTGTGCGGAAGGAAGAACGGGAATGACTATTTTAGTCGGAGACATCGGCGGCACCAAGGCCCATCTCGCCCTCGCCCGATGGGGAGGGACGCGCATTCAGCTCTTCCAAGAACGCCGTTTTTCCAGCCGAAAGTTCGATTCCTTAGAAGCGCTCTTGCAGGCCTATCTGAACGAGGTGCCCTTTTCCGGCAAGGCAGCCGCCCTCGCCTTGGCGGGTCCCGTGCGGGCAGATCGCTGCCACCTCACCAATCTGGGCTGGGAGATCCAGGGTGCGGCCCTGGCCGTTCAGTTCAAATGGGATCAGGTGCGGTTGCTCAACGATCTGGAAGCCATCGCCTGGGGCATTCCCGCCCTGGAGGAAGGAGATCTGGCGGTGCTGCACCCGGGACAACCGGAAAGCCGCGGCAATGCCTGTGTGATCGCGGCGGGCACCGGCCTGGGCGAAGCGGGGCTGTACTGGGACGGCAAGACCCATTGGCCCTGTGCGGGGGAGGGCGGACACGGGGATTTCGCCCCTCAAGAGGAGCGGGAAATCGCCCTGTTGCGCTGGCTTCAAGAACGCTATGGCCATGTGAGCTGGGAACGGGTGGTTTCTGGACAGGGCATCGCCACCCTCTACGAATTCCTCTGCGCCCAGACGGGCTGTGCGGAGGCGATCCCGCTGGCAGGGGATCGGGCGGCGGCCATCGCCCGTGCGGCGGTGGCAGGTACCTGTCCCCGCTGTCAGGAGGCGTTGCATTGGTTCGTCCGCCTCTATGCCCGAGAAGCGGGCAATGCGGCCCTGCGCTATCTCGCCCTGGGGGGGGTGTATCTGGGAGGGGGCATCGCGCCGAAGCAACTGCATCTCCTGCGCAGCTCGGTTTTTCTAGATGCCTTCTTCCACAAGGGACGCATGGCGGATCTCCTGCGCCAAATGCCCGTGCGGGTCATCCTGCAACCCCGAACCCCCCTGTTGGGTGCTGCTCGGTGCTTTCAGTATTCTGCGGCCTGAATTCGGTACAATTTTCTGCTTCGCCCGCAAAAGACCGTACACTTAGCGACTTCGCCCGCCGGCGCTCGTTCGAAATTTTTAGGATCCATGCCAGTGAGTCAGTACAAGCACACCCTCAATTTGCCCAAAACCAGTTTTCCCATGAAGGCGAATCTGGCCCAGCGGGAACCCGCGCTGCTCAAACGCTGGGAACAGATGGATCTCTACGGCAAGATCCGGACTGCTCGGGCCGGTGCTTCCACCTTCATTTTGCACGATGGTCCCCCCTATGCGAATGGGGATATTCACATCGGCCACGCGGTAAACAAGGTGCTCAAGGACTTCATCCTCAAGTCCAAAACCCTGGAAGGGTTGGATGCCCCCTATGTGCCTGGCTGGGACTGCCACGGCCTCCCCATCGAACTGCAAGTGGAGAAAAGGAAAGGCAAGCCCGGGGCGAAGATCAGCCCACAGGCCTTCCGCGAGGCCTGCCGCGCCTATGCGCATCGGCAGATCGACGGGCAGCGGCGGGACTTCCAGCGCCTCGGGGTGCTGGGGGATTGGAAAAATCCTTATCTGACCATGGATTTCGCCTTTGAAGCGGACATTATCCGCGCCCTGGGCCGCATCCTGGAGAAAGGCCATATTCAAAAGGGCTATAAGCCGGTGCACTGGTGTGTGGATTGCCGATCTGCCTTGGCCGAAGCCGAAGTGGAATACCGGGATAAGGCATCCATCGCCATCGATGTGCGCTTTCCCGTGGTGGACGAGGAAGCCCTCCTCGCCCGCTGCCATTCTGCGCCGGAGAACCTCGGTTCCGGGCCCCTGTCCCTGGTCATCTGGACGACCACCCCTTGGACCTTGCCCGCCAACCGCGCGGTGGCCCTCAATCCGGCCTTGGAATATGTGGTGGTGCAGACCGAGGGGGAGCGCTTGATCCTGGCGGAAGGGCTGCTGCGGGATACCCTAGATCGCTGGGGCATCGCCCATTATCAGGTGCTCTGCTACGCTCGAGGAGAGGCTTTCGAGGGGCTGCGATTGCAGCATCCCTTCTACGATCGGGAAGTGCCCATCATTTTGGGAGAACATGTCACCCTGGATGCGGGCACCGGTGCCGTGCACACCGCCCCTGGACACGGTCTGGAAGATTATCTGGTGGGCAGCCGCTACGGGCTGCCGGTGGATAATCCGGTGGGGGGGGACGGTCGCTTCCTGCCGGATACGCCTCTGTTCGCCGGGGAATCCGTCTTCACCGCCAACGAACAGGTGGTGGCGGTGTTGAAAGCCAAGGGGGCCTTGGTGCAGGCATCCCGATTGACCCACAGCTATCCCCATTGCTGGCGGCACAAGTCTCCCATCATCTTTCGGGCGACCCCCCAATGGTTCATCAGCATGGACCAGAAAGGGTTGCGGGAAGCGGCCCTGCGGGAGATCGAACGGGTGCGCTGGATGCCGGACTGGGGCAAGACCCGCATTCGGGGCATGGTGCAAAACCGCCCGGACTGGTGCATTTCCCGCCAGCGCACCTGGGGCGTGCCCATCCCCTTCTTCCTCCATCGGGAGACCGGCGAACTGCATCCCCGCACCTCGGAATGGATCGAAGCCATCGCCCGACGGGTGGAGACCCAAGGCATAGATGCTTGGTTCGCCCTTCGGCCGGAAGAACTCTTGGGCGAAGCGGAGGGGGTGCAGTACGAAAAGGTCCAGGACACCTTGGATGTATGGTTTGACTCCGGCATCACCCATGCCTGTGTGCTGGAGCGGCGCCCCGAACTCCGGGTGCCGGCGGATCTCTATCTGGAAGGCTCAGATCAGCATCGGGGTTGGTTCCAATCCTCTTTGCTCACCGCTCTGGCCCTGCGGGATCAGGCGCCCTATCGCCAATGCCTGACCCATGGGTTCACGGTGGATGCCAAGGGGGAAAAGATGTCCAAATCCAAGGGCAATGTAGTGCGCCCTCAGGACGTGATGAAAACCCTAGGGGCGGACATCATCCGGCTCTGGGTGGCCGCCACGGATTATCGGGGGGAGATGGCCGTTTCCGAGGAGATCCTCAGGCGCACCGCAGACGCCTATCGGCGCATCCGCAACACCGCGCGCTTCCTGCTGGCCAATCTGAACGGGTTTGCACCGGCGGAACATCAGGTGCCGCCGGAACAAATGATCGCCTTGGATCGCTGGGCGGTGGATCGCGCTCATCAGTTGCAGGAGAAAATCCGCAAGGCCTATGCGGACTATCAATTCCATCTCATCTATCAGATGGTCCACAATTTCTGCGTGGTGGACTTAGGGAGCTTCTATCTGGATGTCATCAAGGATCGGCAGTACACCACCCAGGCCGACAGTCGGGCCCGCCGTTCCTGCCAGACCGCTTTGTTCCACATCGCCGAAGCCATGGTCCGCTGGCTGGCGCCGATCCTCAGCTTCACCGCCGAAGAGATTTGGCAGCATTTGCCCGGGGATCGGGAGGAATCCGTATTCCTCGCCCGCTGGTATGAAGCCCTCTTCACCTTGGACGCGCAGGAACCTTTGGATCGGGATTTCTGGGAACAAGTACGCTCCGTGCGCGTGGCGGTGGCGAAAGCCCTGGAGACCGCCCGGCAATCCGGCCTCATCGGCGGTTCCCTAGATGCGGAAGTGGATCTGTACTGCGCGCCCGATCTCTTGGAAACCTTGAACCGCTTGGGGGAAGAACTGCGGTTCGTCCTGATCACCTCGGATGCAAGCTTGCATCCGACGGCGGATCGCCCGCCGGAAGCCCAGGACACGGAGCGGGCGGGCATGGCCCTGGTGGTGCGCAGATCTCCCCATAAAAAATGCGCCCGCTGCTGGCACCTGCGACCGGAGGTGGGCACCCATCCAGCACATCCCGATCTATGCGGGCGTTGCCTAGATAACCTCTTCGGGGCTGGAGAAGAACGGCGCTTCGCCTGAACATTCATGGCTTGGCAGCCCGCAAACATCCGTTGGTTCTCGCTGGCCTTGGGGGTGCTCCTGTTGGATCAGGGGACCAAATGGCTGGCGGAAACCCATCTACGCCTCCACCGGCCGGTGGAACTTCTGCCCTGGTTCCAATTGATCTTGGTTTATAACGAGGGGGCAGCCTTCAGCTTTCTGGCGGATGCGGGGGGCTGGCAGCGCTGGGCCTTTTCCGGCCTCGCGATCCTGCTGACCCTGGTGCTGAGCATCTGGCTCCTGCGCCTGCCCCGCAGGGAACGACTCTCCGCCTTCGCCCTGTCCCTGCTGATCGGCGGCGCGCTGGGGAATCTGGTGGACCGGCTCCGCACCGGCCGGGTGGTGGATTTTCTGGATCTGCACTGGCAGGACTGGCACTGGCCCGCCTTTAATTTGGCTGACAGCGCCATCACCCTGGGGGTGGTGATCC
This sequence comes from Chromatiaceae bacterium, assembly GCA_027078745.1. Taxonomy (GTDB): domain Bacteria; phylum Pseudomonadota; class Gammaproteobacteria; order Chromatiales; family Chromatiaceae; genus JALWWO01. Next base: position 80,226 of record JALWWO010000019.1, on the reverse strand, counting down.
TGTTCCTCACCAGCCTTCGGGAGAACCAGGGTTAGAGATCGGAAATCCCTTCCGCTTCCAGGTGCTGGGCGACTGCATCGGCGAGGCTGAGCTCTCCCGCGAGCACCGGCGCATAGAAACGCCGCATCCAGGAACCGGCCAGCACCCGCGCTTCCCGAAATTCCGCCAGGATGATGCGGGCGAAGGGGCCCCCTGCTTCCAGAAAACCGCTTTCCCAAAAATCCCGCTCCGTCTGGCAGCGGTCATAGGCGATGCGGCGGATTCGGGCTTGCCAGCGTCCCCGATGCCAGCGGATCTGAGCATAGGCTGCCCGCACATCCCCATCCAAGGGCGTGCCCACGGAGCCGGAGTTGACGATGAGGGTATCTCCATAGGGGCGCACCAGGGGTTTATGGGTGTGAGCGGCGAGAAAGAGACCGCCCGAGGCTCCCACCCGAGCGGGCAGCTCCGCTTCCGGTGTGCTAGCGGAGATTCCCACCCGATTGCCCTGGCGGGAACCGTGGGTTGCGGAAAAGTGTCGGTCCTGCGCCCCCACCCATTCGAGTTGATCCGGCCATCGGCGCAGCGCTGCGACCCGTTCAGGGCCTAGCTGCTGCGCCGTCCATCGGGCGAAGCGGGACAGTTCCCATCGGGGATCTTTGGGATCGTCCGGCACTGTGTCGAGGCCCTGGCTCACATAGGCTTCATGATTGCCCTTAAGATAATGTACCTTAGGAAAACAGTTTTCCAATCGTTCCCAGCAGGCCTTGCTGTAGGGGCCTCGGCTCACCAGGTCGCCGTTCATGATAACGGCGTCGGGCTGCCAAACCTCGAGGTCTTCCAACACCGCTTCCAGGGCGGGCAGGTTTCCATGAATGTCAGAAAGGGCAGCGATTTTCATAGCTGGGGATCTGATCTCTTTTCCGATAGAATAAGGGAATGTCCCGAACGAAGCGCAGCCGGCGTTGGCTAGATCGGCATTTTCGAGATCCCTATGTGCAGCAAGCCCGAGCAGCGGGCTATCGTTCCCGAGCTGCCTTTAAATTGTTGGAGCTGCAACAGCGGGATCAGCTGCTGAAACCGGGAATGCGTCTGCTGGATCTGGGCGCAGCCCCCGGAAGCTGGAGCCAGATCGCCGCAAAGCAGCTCGGAAGACGGGGCCAGATCATCGCCTTGGATCGACTCCCCATGGAGCCCCTGCCAAATGTGCAGTTCATTCAGGGGGATTTCCAGGAAGAAACCACCTTGCAGCGACTGCGCCAAGCCCTGGGCGATGCCCCCTTGGATCTTGTGCTCTCGGACATGGCCCCCAATCTCAGCGGTACGGCAGCGGATCAGCCCCGCATGATGGCGCTCTGCGAGTTGGTTTTGGATGTCTCCTTGCAGTTCCTGCGCCCGGGAGGCAGTTTGGTCTTGAAGAGCTTTCAGGGAGAAGGCTTTGATGCCTATCTGCGGGCACTGCGCCGCCATTTTCGGAAAGTTGTGAGCCGCAAGCCGAAATCTTCTCGTCCTGAAAGCCGAGAGCGCTATCTCGTAGCCAAGGAACTTTTTCCCAACGCGCAGCAAACGAGGGTTATGCCGTGAATGACATGGCAAAAAATTTCATCCTGTGGATGATCATTGCGATCTTCCTCATGTCGGTGTTCAACAATTTCACGGCACCCCGAAAGGTCAGCCGTACTCTGCCTTATTCGGATTTCCTCGAAGCAGTTCGTCAGGGTCAGATCAAAGCTGTGAACATTCGGGGACGTGCCATCGAAGCGATCCATGTCTCCGGTCAGAAGTTTTCCACCTATGCCCCCAGAGATGAGGGGTTGATCGGGGATCTGCTCGATAATGGCGTCGAAATTCAAACCCAACCGCCGGAAAAGCCCAGCGTTCTGGTCTCTTTATTCATCAATTGGTTTCCCTTCCTCGTGCTCATCGGGATCTGGATCTTTTTCATGCGGCAGATGCAAGGCGGCAGCGGGGGTCGAGGTCCCATGTCCTTCGGCAAGAGCCGGGCTCGGCTGCTGTCCGAAGATCAGGTGAAGGTGACCTTCGCCGATGTGGCCGGCGTGGAGGAAGCCAAGGAAGAGGTGGCGGAACTGGTGGAGTTCCTGCGGGATCCCGGGAAATTCCAGCGGTTGGGGGGCAAGATCCCTCGCGGGGTGCTCATGGTGGGACCGCCAGGCACGGGGAAAACCCTGTTGGCCCGGGCCATCGCCGGGGAAGCCAAGGTGCCTTTCTTCACCATCTCCGGCTCGGACTTCGTGGAAATGTTCGTGGGCGTGGGAGCCTCTCGGGTGCGGGACATGTTCGAGCAGGCGAAGAAACAAGCCCCCTGCATCATCTTCATCGATGAAATCGACGCCGTGGGCCGCCATCGGGGGGCAGGGCTCGGAGGCGGCCACGACGAACGGGAACAGACCCTCAATCAATTGCTGGTGGAGATGGACGGCTTCGAAGGCAATGAAGGCATCATCGTCATCGCAGCTACCAACCGGCCGGATGTGCTGGATCCCGCTTTGCTGCGTCCCGGTCGCTTTGATCGGCAAGTGGTGGTGCCTCTGCCGGATGTGCGGGGTCGGGAGCAGATTCTGAAAGTACATCTGCGCAAAGTGCCCTTGGCGGAAGATGTGGATGCGCGCACCATCGCCCGAGGCACGCCGGGGTTTTCCGGTGCGGATCTGGCTAATCTGGTCAATGAAGCCGCTCTGTTCGCCGCTCGAGAGAACAAACGCCTGGTAGAGATGGCGGATCTGGAAAAGGCTAAGGACAAGATTTTGATGGGCACAGAGCGTAAGTCTCTGGCCATGTCTGAGGAGGAAAAAAAGCTCACTGCCTACCATGAAGCCGGTCATGCCATCGTGGGCCGTTTGGTACCGGAGCATGATCCCGTGCACAAAGTGAGCATCATCCCGCGGGGCCGCGCTCTGGGCCTCACGCTGTTCCTGCCGGAGGAAGATCGCTACAGCTATACCAAGCAGCGCTTGGAAAGCCAGATCGCCAGCTTGTTCGGGGGGCGCATCGCCGAGGAATTGATTTTTGGTCCGGATGCCGTCACCACGGGTGCCCAGAACGATATTCAGCGGGCCACGGACATCGCTCGGAATATGGTGACCAAATGGGGGCTGTCGGAGCGCTTGGGACCCCTGACCTATGGGGAAGAGGAAGAGGAAGTCTTTCTGGGACACTCGGTAGCTCAACACAAAGATATTTCCGATGAGACCAGCCATCTCATCGATGAGGAAGTGCGGGCGATCATCGAGCGGAGCTATGCGGAAGCCCGCCGATTGCTGGAAGAAAACCTGGATAAGCTCCACGCCATGGCGAAAGCGCTCATGCGCTATGAAACCCTGGAGGCCCATCAGATCGATGCCATCATGTCGGGCCGAGATCCCGAACCTCCTTGGGATTTCCCCGATGGAGATTCTGGAGATGCGGACGATCTTGCAGATGTCTTGGAAGATCTGGACGCTGCCGACGAAGATCCCTTGGATCCAGATCCCCTGAGCAAGCCTACCGGATAGCTCTTCATGCATTCGACAGAGGTTCCCTCGTTCGGTCGTCTCGACTGTGGCGGCCGGTCTCTGGATCTCTCTCGGCCCTGCGTCATGGGCGTGCTCAACGTAACGCCGGATTCCTTTTCTGACGGGGGACGCTTTCAGACCCTGGATCGCGCCCTCGCCCATGCGGAAGCCTTGGCAGAAGCCGGCGCCGATCTACTGGATGTGGGGGGGGAGTCCACCCGACCCGGGGCGAAACCGGTTCCCGCTCGAGAGGAGCGCCGGCGGGTGGTGCCAGTGATTGAAATGCTGGCGGCGAAACTTCCCCTGCCCATTTCCGTGGACACGAGCAAGCCGGAAGTCATGCGGGCGGCGGTGGCGGCTGGTGCTGGTTTCATCAACGATGTGCGCGCCCTGAGTATGCCAGGTGCCCTGGAAACTGCGGTGGAACTAGGGGTACCCGTCTGCCTCATGCACATGCAGGGAACACCGGCGCACATGCAGCAGGCTCCCCATTATCAGGATGTGGTTGTGGAAGTGCGGGATTTCTTAGCCCGGCGGATTCAGCACTGCGAGGCAGCAGGCATCCCTCGGGAACAGATTTGTATCGATCCGGGATTCGGCTTCGGCAAGACGCTGGAGCACAATCTTCAGCTGTTAGCGAGGCTGGATCAGATCGCTCAACTGGGCTATCCGGTGCTGGTGGGCATCTCTCGCAAGTCCATGATCGGCGCGCTGACAGGCCGACCGGTGGAAGATCGGTTGGCGGGCAGCTTAGCAGCGGCGGTGCTCGCCCTGGAACGGGGTGCGCGCCTCTTCCGCACCCATGATCCCAAGGAAACCCGGGATGCTCTGCAGGTTGCCTGGGCGGTCAGGAGTCAGGATGAAGCGTAAATATTTCGGTACGGATGGCATTCGGGGCCGGGTCGGTCAAGGCTGCATCACCCCGGAATTCATGGTGCGCTTGGGCTGGGCGGCGGGTCGGGTGCTCGGCGGTGGGCGCGGGGGCAAGGTGCTCATCGGCAAGGACACCCGCATTTCCGGCTACATGTTCGAATCCGCCCTAGAAGCCGGTCTGGTGGCCGCCGGCATGGATATCCGCCTCTTGGGACCCATGCCCACCCCTGCCATCGCCTATCTCACGCGCACCTTGCGGGCGGTGGCGGGTATCGTCATCAGCGCTTCCCACAATCCCTTCGAGGACAACGGCATCAAGTTCTTTTCCGCTACAGGGGATAAACTGCCCGATGAAGTAGAGGCCGAGATCGAAGTCCATCTATCCCAACCCTTGCGGACCGTACCTTCCGCCGAGCTGGGCAAGGCGAAGCGCTTGGAAGATGCCGCCGGCCGTTACATCGAATTCTGCAAGAGCACGGTGCCCACCAGCTTGAGCCTTCAGGGATTGCGCCTAGTCGTCGACTGCGCCCATGGGGCTACCTACCATATCGCCCCTCATGTGTTTGAAGAGCTCGGCGCCACAGTGATCCCCATGGGGGTAGAACCCGACGGATTGAATATCAATCAGGGCTTGGGTTCCACCCATCCAGAAGCCTTGCAACGAATGGTTCTAGCCCAGGAAGCGGATCTGGGCATTGCCTTCGACGGCGATGGAGATCGGGTCCTCCTGGTGGATGAACGGGGCCAGTTGGTAGATGGGGATCAGATTCTCTATATCTTGGCGAAATTTCGTCGAGACCAAGACATGCTTCGGGGCCGCGTGGTGGGCACCCTCATGAGCAATTTGGGGCTGGAACAGGCGCTGGCAGCTCTGGGCATTGGCTTTGTGCGCACGCCGGTGGGAGATCGGTACATCCTGGAGCAGCTCAAGCGGGAAGATGGCGTCCTCGGTGGGGAACCTTCCGGTCACATCATCTGCCGAGACCGCACCAGCACGGGCGATGGCATCGTGGTCGCCCTGCAAGTATTGGAAGCCCTGCGCCAGCGCAACCAACCCCTTTCTGCAGCTGCGATCGAGGTACCGCGTTATCCCCAGGTTTTGATCAATGTGGCTCATGACCAGCCGCAGAGCGCGCTCGACAATGAGTACGTGCAGGCGGCGATCCGGGCGGCGGAAGCAAACCTGGGCAATCAGGGGCGAGTCCTGTTACGCCCCTCGGGCACAGAACCTCTGATTCGGGTCATGGTGGAAGGCAGGGATCCCGAAGCGGTGCAGGCGACAGCGAAACGATTGGCCCAAGCGGTGCGGGCACAGCCTGAGAACCGAACGAATGGGACGACTTCTTAATGGCCGTAGGTGCGATATCCTACAGACCAATTCTTTAATCTTTGCACAAGGAGTGTTTTCATGGCGGTGACTCCCTCCATCCACGGCATGTGGTCGACGCGGCTCGCCTTCATCTTGGCGGCCACGGGTTCCGCAGTGGGGCTGGGCAATGTCTGGAAATTCCCCTATATCACCGGCGAGAATGGGGGAGGGGCCTTTGTGTTGATCTACCTCTTGTGCGTGCTCTTCATCGGCATCCCCATCATGATGGCGGAGATCCTCATCGGACGGCGAGGCCGGCAGAGTCCCATCAATACCATGCGCACCTTGGCCCAGGCGGAAAACCGACATGGCTTCTGGCAGCTCGTGGGTTGGGGGGGGATGATCGCTGGTTTTCTCATCATCTCCTATTACAGCGTCATCGCCGGCTGGGCCCTTGCCTATGTGTTCCGCGCAGCAGATGGCCATTTCACCGCCCTGACTGGACCTGAAGCAGAAGCCCTGTTCGGCGACCTGGTAGGGGACCCAGAACGCCTTCTGGCCTGGCACACCATCTTCATGGTCATGACGGCGATCGTGGTTTCTCGGGGGGTGCGGTCCGGTCTCGAACAGGCGGTGCGCTTCCTCATGCCCGCTCTGTTCCTTCTGCTCTTGGCGCTGGTGGGCTATGCCCTGAATACAGGGCAATTCATGCAGGGCTTAGAATTTCTGTTCGTCCCCCACTTCGAGAAACTGACCGCAGGCGCGGTGATCACTGCCATGGGTCATGCGTTCTTTACCCTGAGCTTGGGCATGGGTGCGATCATGATGTACGGTTCCTACCTGGATCGCCACACGTCGATCACGCGGTCCGCCGTGCTCATCGCTCTCCTAGATACTCTGGTAGCCCTGCTGGCCGGTATGGCCATCTTTCCCATCGTGTTCGCCAATGGGTTGGAACCCGGCGCGGGGCCTGGCTTAGTCTTTCTCACCCTGCCCATCGCCTTCGGCAACATGGCGGGGGGTCTCTTTTTCGGCACCCTGTTCTTCATTCTTCTAGTGTTCGCCGCCTGGACCTCCGCCATCTCCCTCATCGAACCTGCTGTGGCTTGGCTGGTGGAGAATCAGGGGATGCAGCGGGTGCGAGCTACGGTGATCGTAGCCATACTCGCTTGGTTCTTGGGTATTCTAACCATCCTTTCCTTCAATCAATGGGCCTTCAGCTTCCCCTTCGCCGGTGAGGTAAAGTCCAACGGGATCTTTGATCTCATCGATATCTTGACAGCGAACTTCATGTTGCCCCTGGGTGGGCTTGCTATGGCGGTGTTCGCTGGCTGGATGATGGCCCGCCGTTCGACCTTGGAGGAACTGCAGTTGCCCGACGGCTGGATCTACCGTTCTTGGCGCTTTGCAGTGCGCTATATCTCCCCCTTAGGGGTGCTGCTTGTGTTTCTGCATGGCATGGGTGTGCTCTGATGGCTCGGGTGAACAAGAGCGCTTTGGTATACCACTCTGCAGCGGAAATGTTTGCCCTGGTCTATGCGGTGGAGGCCTATCCAGAGTTCTTGCCCTGGTGTCATAGCACGAGGGTGCTGCGCCGAGAGGAAAACCAGCTCTGTGCGGAAATCGTGGTGGCTCGGCTGGGCATTCGACAGGCTTTTTCCACCTGCAATCGCTTCGAGCGGAACGCTTGGATGGAGATCGCATTGCAAGAGGGCCCCTTCCGATACCTGCAGGGACGTTGGAATTTCCTTTCCCTGCGACCCGATGCCTGCAAAGTGACCTTGGACTTAGAATTCGAGTTTTCCGGCGGCCTGATCGATCGGGCCTTTGGGCCTGTGTTCCATCAGATCGCCAACACGCTGGTGGATGCCTTCTGCAGACGGGGGGACGAAGTATATGGTTGATTCCCTAGTGCAAGTGGAAGTGGCCTATGCCAAACAGAATGAGCAAGCCCTGCTGACCGTGGAAGGGAAGCCGGGCCTGACGGTGCGGGAGGCCATCGAGCGCTCCGGTATTCTCCGACGCTTTCCCGAAATCGATCTCGAGAAGAATAAGGTAGGGATCTATGGGAAGCTCACTACTCTGGATCATCCCTTGGAGAACGGGGATCGGGTGGAGATTTATCGGCCCCTCATCGCAGATCCCAAGGTCCAGCGCAAGAAGCGGGCCGCCCAGGGAAAAAAAATGCGCAAGGGTGCGGGGGAGAAGCGCTGAGCAAGGCGGCCCGAGGCCACCTTGGGGAATCAGTAACCGCCTTTTCGGGCCACAAAGGGTAGTCCGGCAATCCGGTTACCCTGTTTGCTGGGGGCGCGGGGGAAGAGTTTATAGAGATCCTTGCTGGTTACCTTTTTGCCCCAACGTTTGCTCATATCCTTGTTAATCTGCCGTTCCATGGGTTGATTCTGGTTGTTATCGATGTATTCTTCCCGCAGGTATTCGATCACATCCCAGTGCGCCTGGGTCAGTTCGATGCCTTCGATCTTCGCGAGGGCGATGGCAACCTCTCGATCCCAATCCTGATAGTTAACCAGGTTCCCATTTTCATCGAGTTCAATTGTCCTGCCGTTTACCTCTAAGGCCATCTTCGTTACTCCTACATTGGGGTCATTGCAATAGACCCAGGTTCTGCGTTGAACAGCCAGAGCATACCAAAGAACGCTAGGTTCTCAAGAGTTCCTCACGATGGGAGCAATGCCTTTGTGGGGAATGAATAGCCCGCACCCCATCTCCCGATGGGGGCCTAGGCCTCGCTGTTGCAGTCGAACGGATTCTTCTGGTGAGAGGTCTGCCAGGAGAAGGCTGCGGGTAGGCAAAGGACCCTCTGGGGTGTGCAACGAGGTTTCCTTTCCGCAGAGGGCCTTGCGCACTTGGATTCCCAGGGTTTGGAGCAATCCCGCCATTTCTTCCAAAAACTGAACCTCCGGCTGCTGGGGTTTCATGACGACGTAACGGGAAAACAGCGTGCGGGCCCGGTCGAGGGGGCGGTGATGGCCTTTTCCAATGCGGACCGGACAACCGGCGATGTCTAAGACCTTGCCTTCTAAATCTGTGCAGAGCTGAGCTAAATGCTCTTTCGGAATGCGGATGCGCAGCTTGGTGCGGCGAGATAAGATCAAATATTGATCCGGAGCATGAGCCGGCCGTTCCCAACCGTTTTGAGAAGCGGCCACGTGAATGCTGTGAATCCCTACCTCTGAATAGCCCCCTAACCAGGGCGCTTGAGTTCGAATCGCTTGGGCAAGTGCATAGGCGTGGTCTACGGGAATCCGCTTTCCCTCCAAGCGGAAGACCACATCTACCACTGCGTCTGAAACGGGAAAATCTTTTTCTGCTTCGTCTTCTTGCCAAAACATGGGGCTCAGTTCACGGGCAGTTTTTGTTGCAGGGCTTCCCGATCAAACCACCAGTCTTCTTGGACCAGTACGTCCACCACATTGCGCAGGCGAACTAAGAACTTTTCCGGTTCCTTCAGCTCTAGCCGCTCCATCCACTGATCGAAGGCCCCCTGATTGTCCACCCCGCTGTGCCGGCGGGCTACCTGGCCCAGGGTTTGACTGGCGAAGAACATGAGGTTTTCCCGCTGCTTTCCCTGGGCCCGCAGATCCGCCAGAAACAGGGCGGTGGTCGCGGCTACCGCCGCGCCGTCTGAGTCGTCCGGGGTCTCTTCCACGATGTGAGTGAGCAGTTCCACGGAAAGCTCCGGATCGATGGGATAGGTGACGGCCAGCCAAATCCCCTGACCCAGGGCACAGAGCGATTGGGGTTGATCACTCTGAAACAGCACATCACAGGCATCCGCAGCGGATTCGAAATCCTCTACCTCGATGAACACGTCGAAGGCACTTCTAGCGAGTGGCCAGGCTTCTGCGCCCCGCTCCAACCCCACCAGCGTGCGAGCGATTTGCAGGTGCACATCGGCGAGTTCCTTCGGTTGAGCGCCCTGTTGCTGCAGTTCCCTAAGCCTTTCCTCCAGAGCCTGCAGATGCATTGCGAAAGCACCCTGCTCCGCCTGCAGGCGGTGGAAGATCGCGTCGGCGGCGCTATCGGGCAAGGGGCGATCTTTGAGAAGCGCTGTCTTCATGGTGTGTTCCTAAGCGTTAACGGATCAAGCCACTGAAGGCCGCTTCCAAACGGTCTTCCCAAGCTTCTGGGGTGTCCGGATAGGGCGGTTTGAGATCGATTTGAAAGAACCGTTCTCCCGATCGGGCCACTTCCTGGACGATGGGAATCAGTTCCTCAAAGGATTCGATTTCCTTATGGGCTATGAGAATATCGCTGAGCTTTAACATCTTCCTCTGTCCTGACGCTGCCCGAAATCTTGAAGTTTATATGACGGCAGGATGAGGGGAAAACAACGGAAAAGCCGTCCGTACCGGTCAGCGGTCAGAACGAAAAGCTAGAAAATGAGGAATCTCTTATATTAGAATCCGTTGACTAGCTTGTAATGACCGTGTAACATCGCCGCTCGATTTGCAGTACTTCCGGCCCCAAGGATGCAGCTGCTGGTTTTCAAAAGTGGAATTAGCGGGTCTTCAGCGGATCGATGTTTGTAGGTAAGATACCGTACGGTTCCAACCCGGGCATTTGATGCAGTATCCTCCGTTTGATTCAGCAATCCAGCCCCATCAGCCGCTGATACTGCGTGCACCAGGCTATCCGAAAAATTTCCGCTTTATGAGATAGGAGAGACAGCGCAATGGCTATCGAAAAGCACCCTACCCCGATGCTTGATCAGCTGGAGAGCGGCCCTTGGCCGAGCTTCATCACCGGCATCAAGCGCCTGCGGGATGAGCACCCTGAAGAACGCATCAATGAGATGACCAATGACCTGCTCGGCCAGCTGGAGCATTCCTATGAGACCCGCAAGGGCTATTGGAAGGGGGGGACGGTCTCGGTGTACGGCTACGGCGGAGGCATCATCCCCCGCTTTTCAGAAGTCGCCCATGCATTTCCGAAATCCAAGGAGTTCCACACCCTGCGTGTGCAGCCACCTGCCGGTAATCATTACACTACTGCCATCCTGCGCCAGCTCGCCGATAGCTGGGAAAAATATGGTTCTGGCCTCGTCACCTTCCACGGCCAGACCGGCAACATCATGTTCATCGGCACGGATACTAAGAACACCCAGCATTTCTTCGACGAGATCAACGAATATGGTTGGGATCTAGGTGGAGCAGGGCCCTGCGTGCGCACTGCCATGTCCTGCGTGGGCGCTGCTCGCTGTGAGATGTCCTGCGTCAACGAGCTGAAAGCCCATCGCCTCCTGGTGAATAACTTCACCGACGACGTGCACCGTCCTGCCCTTCCCTACAAGTTCAAATTCAAGATCTCTGGTTGCGGGAATGACTGCCAGAACGCTATCGAGCGGGCAGATTTCGCCGTGTTGGGCACCTGGCGAGACGACATGAAGGTCGATCAAGAGGAGGTCAAGAAGTACGTGCAGACCAAAGGTCGTCAGTACATCATTGACAACGTGATCAGCCGCTGCCCCACGCAGGCTCTTTCTCTGAACGATGACGACACTCTTACGGTCAACAATCGGGATTGCGTGCGCTGCATGCACTGCCTGAACGTCATGCCCAAGGCCCTGCACCCAGGGGATGATAAAGGGGTTACTATCTGTGTCGGCGGCAAGCGAACCCTGAAGATCGGGGATCTCATGGGCACCGTCCTCATTCCCTTCAAGAAGCTGGAAACCGAAGAGGACTGGGAATCTCTCGTGGAGCTGGCCGAGAATATCATCGATTTCTGGGCGGAGAATGGGTTAGAACACGAGCGCTGCGGTGAGATGATCGAGCGCATCGGCCTGGCCAACTTCCTCGAAGGCATCGGTATCGATCCCGACCCCAACATGCTGAATCATCCGCGCCAAAGCTCCTATATCCGCATGGATGGTTGGGATGAGGCGGCGGAAGCCTGGTTCGAACGGCAAGCGGAAGCCGGTAAGTGAGAGATGCCCCCAGCTACTCGGGGGCATGAATCAACGTGTAAACAGAATTTTTTATTTGGAGAAAAGGCGATGGCAGATATGCGCGAGCCGATCGAGAGCGGTTGTCCGGATCCCTGGCAGTACATGCATCCTGTGATGCGCAAGAACTTTGGCATGTGGAAGTATCACGAGCATCCCCGGCCTGGTGTGCTGCGCCATGTGGCCTATAGTGGGGATGAGATCTGGACAGTCAGAGTGGGTACCCAGCGGATCCTCGACCTCTTCACCTTGCGCAAGCTGTGCGATATCGGCGACCAATTTGCGGATGGGTACATCCATTTCACCCTGCGCTCGAACCTGGAGTACGTCGTTTCAGACGCTTCCAAGGTAGAACCGCTTATCAAAGCAGTGGAAGAAGCGGGCTTTATCGTGGGGGGCACCCAAAATTCCGTCACCATGATTTCCCATACTCAGGGTTGGCTGCACTGTGATATTCCCGGCACAGATGCTTCCGGTGTAGTCAAGTCCATGATGGACGAACTCATCGATGAGTTCAAAAACACCAACATGCCCAACCGCGTCCACATCACCACCTCTTGCTGTCAGATCAACTGTGGCGGGCAGGGTGATATCGCGATCAATGTGCAGCACACCAAGCCCCCGAAAATCAACCATGATCTCGTGGCCAATGTGTGCGAGCGTCCTTCTGTGGTCGCCCGTTGCCCCGTGGCTGCCATCCGTCCGGCCATGGTCAATGGCAAGCCTTCTCTAGAAGTGGATGAGCGCAAATGTATCTGCTGCGGTGCCTGCTTCCCCCCGTGCCCCCCCATGCAGATCAACGATGCGGAGCATACTAAGCTCGCCATCTGGGTCGGCGGGAACCACTCCAACGCCCGAGGCAAGCCCACCTTCCAGAAGCTGGTGGCTGCAGGCATCCCCAACAATCCGCCCCGTTGGCCGGAAGCTACCGCCATCGTCAAGCGCATCCTCAAAGCCTATAAAGAAGGCGCACGGGATTGGGAGCGGGTCGGAGAGTGGATCGAGCGCATCGGGTGGCCGCGCTTCTTTGAGGAAGTAGAGCTGCCCTTCACCAAGTATCATATCGATACTTGGCGGGGTGCTCGGGCCAGCTTCAACGCTTCTAACCACATCCGCTTCTAAGGCGAACCCATGCCAATCAGCGAGAGGTCGTAATGAAGTTCGCAATTCAAGTCAACGAGGGACCGTACCAGCATCAGGCGTCGGACAGCGCCTATCTGTTTACCAAAGCAGCTTTGGAGAAGGGACATGAAATCTTCCGTGTCTTCTTCTATCACGACGGGGTGAACAACGGTACGCGCTTGACCACGCCGCCCCAGGATGATCGCCATATCGTCAATCGCTGGGCGGAGCTGGCCGAACAGCACGACCTCGACCTGGTGGTCTGCGTGGCTGCGGCCCAGCGCCGCGGCCTCGTGGATGAAGGCGAAGCAAAGCGCAATGGCAAGGATGCTACCAATATCCATCCCAAATTCCGTATTTCCGGACTCGGGCAGCTCATCGAGGCGGCGATTCAGTCAGATCGCCTCGTGGTCTTCGGCGACTAAGGGGGATTACCGTGTCTGAAGTCGTGAAGAAATTCCTGTACCTCAACCGAAAGGCACCCTACGGCACCATCTATGCTTGGGAATCCCTGGAAGTCGTGCTCATCGGAGCTGCCTTCGACCAAGAAGTTCGCCTGATGTTCATCGACGATGGGGTCTATCAGCTCGTCAAAGGGCAGGACACTTCGGAGATCGGGATGAAAAATTTCTCCCCGACCTACCGGACGCTCGGGGACTACGAGGTGAAGCGCATCTATGTGGACAAAGATTCCCTGGCGGTGCGCGGGCTAACTAAGGAAGATTTGGTGGAAATCCCCTGGGAGGACTGGGAGACGGAAGAGGAGATTGAGAACATCGTCGAGGTGGTGGATGCTGCCCGGATTGCCGAACTCATGGATGAATCTGACGTCATCTTCAGCTTCTGAGGGATCCACCCATGAGCATTTTGCACACTGTCAACAAATCCCCGTTTGAGCGGAATTCCCTAGAATCCTGTCTCAAATTTGCCTCTCAGGGGGCCGCTGTCCTCATGATCGAGGATGGAGTCTATGCGGCCATGACTGGAACGGGCGTGGAAAGCCAAGTGAAAGCTGCGCTCGGTCGTCTATCGATCTACGTCCTCGGCCCGGATCTCAAAGCACGGGGGATTTCAGAGGACCGTTTGATCGAGGGTATCCAGGTAGTGGACTATGCCGGATTCGTGGATCTCGCCGCGCAAAACGACAAAGTGCAAGCCTGGTTATAACTTCTTTCCTCCCGACACACACAGGAGAAATCCGCTATGCCTATCGAAGTCGACGGCAAAATCCTTGAAACCGATGAAGAAGGCTACCTCGCCAACATCAATGACTGGGTTCCCGGCGTAGCCGAGGTGATGGCAAAGGAGGATGACCTAGAGCTCACTGATGAGCACTGGGACATCATCAACTTCTTGCGCGAATACTACGAGGAGTATCAGATCGCTCCTGCTGTTCGCGTACTCACCAAGGCGGTGGGCAAGAAGCTCGGCAAGGAGAAGGGAAACAGCAAGTATCTCTACGGTCTGTTCCCCTACGGTCCTGCTAAGCAGGCTTGCCGCTATGCCGGTCTGCCGAAACCTACGGGCTGCGTCTAGGCTCGGTCTCAGCTAGGGCACGGGCTCAGCGATTTCCCGCTGGATCCGTGCTGCTGCCCGGCAATCGGGCTCTCCCGCTGGCAGGTGTTCATCTGCTTGTCAGATCGTTTGCCAGATCATCGAAGATGCAGGCGCGATGAAAGGGCTGCATTTTCAACGGATTCACCCAAGGTAGCGGAAGCATGTCATTCCTGACCGTCGTATATGCCTTTCTGTTTTATGTTGCCGCCGCTGTGCTTCTGGCGGGTCTCGCGATCAAGATCGCGCAGTATGTGCGCACACCTGCGCCCCTCAAAATCCCCACGACGCCCGCGCCTGTAACTCAAAGTGGCGTTGTCTTCCGCCTCGCTCGGGAAGTTGTGTTCTTCGAAAGTCTTTTCAAGGGAAACAAGTGGATCTGGATCTTCGGATGGATGTTCCACTTCGGGTTGTTCTTAGTCACCCTACGTCATCTCCGCTATTTCATGGATCCGGTCTGGCTGCCCATTGAATTGGTGCAACCCTTTGGTATCTACGGAGGCATCGCCATGGTGGTGGGCTTAGCGGGGCTATGGGCTCGGCGCTTCTTGGTGGATCGAGTGCGCTATGTCACCAATAAGTCGGATCATCTCATTCTCGCCCTGCTCGTGGCCATCGGATTGAGCGGTTTAGGGATGAAGTTTTTATTCCATGTGGATGTGGTTTCCGTCAAGGATTTCTTCCTCGGTCTGCTGCGCTTTCAGGTGCAGCCCCTGCCGGCAGATCCCCTGTTGCTGCTCCATCTCTTGCTCGTAGCAATCCTGATGATTGTCTTTCCGTTTAGCAAGTTACTCCATGCGCCAGGGCTTTTCTTCAGTCCCACAAGAAACCAGGTCGATAATCCCCGAGAACAGCGGCATATTGCAGACTGGGCTAAGCGTCTTGAGCAACAGGAATGACGGGCTTCGCTGACCAAGGCTTCCAGACTACCGCCCTGCTGACGAGGTTGAATCATGGCAAAGGCTAATTTTGAGGTTCCCCAGCTCCAGCAGTACGCTGAGGTACCCGCGATCGAACCGGGAACCATGTCCCATTCCAAGCCCTTTGTGGCGAAACCCGAACATCAGGAACCCCTAGGCTTTCCCGGGGAACTGGTTGAGAATTGGCAGGAAAAAGCGTTGGAGAAAATGGGCGACCTCCTTCAACGCTATCGCTCATTGCGGGTCTATCTGGATGCCTGTGTGAAATGTGGTTCTTGTACAGATAAATGCCACTACTATTTGGGGACCCGCGACCCCAAGAATATGCCGGTAGCGCGCCAGGATCTCATGCGCAAGGTTTACCGGCGTTATTTTACCCTCGCCGGCAAATACTTTCCCAAGCTCGTGGGCGCGGAAGATTTCACGAAGGAAGTGCTCGATGAATGGTACAGCTATTATCATCAGTGCTCCCAATGCCGGCGCTGCTCTGTGTTCTGTCCCTATGGGATCGACACCGCTGAGATCTCTATGGCGGCCCGAGAGATCATGGATCATATCGGCATTGGTCAAAAATATTGCAATGAGATCATCGGCAAAGTTTACAAGATCGGCAACAACCTGGGGTTGCCGGGACCTGCCCTGGCAGACACTTTGGAAGGGTTGGAAGAAGATGTGTTCGACGATACGGGAGTGAGAGTCAGATACCCCTTGGATCAGGAAGGGGCGGAGATTCTACTCGTCACTCCTTCGGCAGATTTCTTCGCCGAACCCCATGTGGACGGCTTGATCGGCTATGGCAAAGTCTTTCACGAGGCGGGCGTTTCTTGGACGCTCAGTTCCTATGCCTCCGAAGCCGCTAACTTCGGCATGTTCATCGGCTCTTACGAAAACATGCGTCGGGTTGCCCAGCGCATCCGCAAGGCAGCCATAGATCTCAAGGTTAAGCGCATCGTTTTTGGAGAATGCGGCCATGCCTGGCGGGTGGCTTATAGCTTTCTGAATACTTTGGCAGGCCCCTGGGATTTCTTGGATCCTCGCTATCCGGTGCCCCAGCATATTTGTGAGTTTACCTATGAGCTGATTCAGCAAGGGAAACTCCGGTTCGATAAGTCCCAGAACGATGACAAGGTGTTGACTTTCCACGATTCCTGCAATGTGGCTCGGGCTTCTCGCATGGGTTCTTGGCCTGGCGGGCAGTTCGACATTCCACGTGCCGTCATCAAGGCGGTCTGCAATCATTTCTACGATATGGACGAAGAGACCATCCGGGAGCGCACGTTCTGCTGCGGAGGGGGTGGCGGATTGCTCACGGATGACCTGATGGAGTTGCGGGTCAAGGGTGCGAAGCCGCGGGTCGAAGCCCTTAACAACGTGATGCGGGAGAAAAAGGTAACGCATATGGCGGCGATCTGCGCCATCTGTAAAAGCCAGTTTACCAAGGTACTCCCCTATTACGGTATGGAGATGGATCAGATCGTCAGCGTTCACCAACTCGTCTCCAATGCGATCATCCTGACAGGGCAGCGCACGGAGGATGAAGCGGCTTAAGCGGGTGGATCCGCTTTACTTCAAGGGCGAGACAGGTCCGGTTTGCCCGCTCAGTGCTTCAGAGCACTTCAGATCTGAGAAGCTGTGTGCGGGAATCCTCATTCGATGGGGAGGATGTCGAAAATCCAACGGCGCGCATCCCCTGTAGCGGTGCAGCATGGGTTAACTCTTTCGACCTTTCGGTTTCCTACTGATACGGAGAACAATTCATGGCGACTTCCAGCGACGAGATGAAGACCAAGCTTTCCTGGCGGCGCTTTCAAGATGGCAAGAACACTTGGGATAGCCTGACGGAGAAGATCTTCGTACAGGACACTTCCTACA
Source organism: Chromatiaceae bacterium (assembly GCA_027078745.1). Taxonomy (GTDB): domain Bacteria; phylum Pseudomonadota; class Gammaproteobacteria; order Chromatiales; family Chromatiaceae; genus JALWWO01. The sequence goes on along the minus strand of JALWWO010000019.1, from coordinate 63,117 downwards.
AGTGCCCCACCTATGTACATAAAACGCCTCCGTGTCAGGGTTCCTGTCCTTCTGGTGAGGACATTCGGGGATGGCTGGCCATTGTCCGGCAGCAGGAACTTCCCCCAGAAGGGGTGGATTGGCATGAGTATGCTTTCCGCCGTTCCACGGATGCAAATCCCTTCCCAGCCATGATGGGGCGCGTTTGTCCCGCCCCCTGCCAGGACGGCTGCAATCGAAATGAGCTGGAGGACTATGTGGGGATCAACGCAGTAGAACAGTTCATCGGGGACACAGCCCTCGCGAATGGGTACCAGTTTCAAGCAGGTCCGGCGACGGGCAAGAAAGTAGCCATCGTGGGGGGTGGTCCTGCAGGATTGGCGGCGGCCTATCAGCTCCAGCGCAAAGGGCATCATTGCACCATCTTTGAAGCAAACCAGAGCCTAGGCGGCATGTTCAAGTTCGGCATCCCCGGTTATCGGGTACCTCGGGACAAGCTCGACGCAGAGATTCAACGCATTCTGGATATGGGGCTGGTGGATGTGAAGCTCGGGGTGAAAGTCGGTCGAGATATCAAGATCGAAGAACTCGAGCAGGATTATGATGCCATCCTCTGGGCGATCGGCTGCCAGAGCGGGCGCGGCTTGCCTATAGAAGGTTGGGACGAAACGCCCAACTGTGTCTCCGGCGTCGCTTTCCTCAAGGCCTTCAACGAGGGCCGCATGAAGTTCACTGCGGAAAAGGTGGTCTGCGTAGGGGGTGGTGATACCTCCATCGACGTGGTTTCTGTCGCTCGCCGCATCGGGCATATCCAGCACGCCAAACCTTCTGAGATGCCGGAAGACGTCATCCGAGATGGCTTTATGGTGCATGATTCGGCGGCAGCAGCGGCGGCCCAGGGCGCTCAGGTAACTCTGACTTCTTTGTTCCCTCGGGGTCAGATGACCGCCTCGGAGCACGAGGTGCAGGATGCCTTGAAAGAGGGGGTTACCATCCTCGATGGTGTCATGCCCATCGGGTTAGTGAAAGATGCCAACGGTCGGGCCATTGGATTGAAGATTGCGGATTGCACCATGGATGGAATGCGCCCCATTCCGGTGGAGGGCACCGAGCGCGTGATCGAGGCGGATCTCATCGTCTCTGCCATCGGTCAGGGAGGCGACCTGACGGGTATTGAAGAGCTCGACAACGGCCGAGGGCTCATCGATGCGGACAAGTTCTATCAGGTGCCGGGCAAGCCAGGCCATTTTGTCGCCGGCGATATCATCCGCCCCCATCTGCTCACCACTGCAATCGGACAAGCCTCTGTGGCCGCCGATACCATCGATGAATACCTCAGGCAGGAAGAACACAAACGCCGGCCTAAGGTAGATGTGCACCATTTCAACCTGCTCAAAAAGCTGGAGGAAGCCCACTTAGCACCGGAGAAGTTCGATCCGGCAACCCGAGGTGATCTGCGGGGCACTTCTTCGGGCAACTGGGCAATCCACAACTTTGAGGATCGGGCCGCGACAGAGATCATTTCCCATGAAGAACTGTTCCTCGGCCATTTCGAATACCATCCCCGCAACCGCCGTGAGGAAGAAGTGCCCACCTCAGAAGAAGTGCTGGGACACTTCAAGGAGCGGGTGAAAGGCCTTCCCGAGGACAAGGCCATCGACGAAGCCAAGCGCTGTATGAGCTGTGGCCTGTGCTTCGAATGCGATAACTGCGTGATCTTTTGTCCGCAAGACGCCGTCTATCGGGTTAAGAAGGAAGAACGGACCACGGGGCGCTATGTGGCGACCGATTATTCCCGATGCATCGGTTGCCATATTTGTTCCGATGTCTGTCCCACCGGCTATATCAAAATGGGGCTTGGAGAATAGAGAATCCTTTAGGAGAGATCGATGGCAAATGCCCTTGTGAGAGGCTGCCTCATCTCCGCTAGCCTGGCCTGGGCGCTCAGCGCCCAGGCAGCTGGGGGCTCCTTTGTAGTGCCTGGGTCAAAGGCTGCGAGTGAGAAAAGCTGTGTAGAACCCACCGCATTCATGCGCCGCAATCACATGGAAGTAATCGAACATCAGCGCGATGAGACGGTGCATTCCGGTATCCGAGCGACGAAACACAGCTTGGCAGGTTGTATTCAATGCCATGTGAGCCGAGATTCCAATGGCACGCCCATTCCCGTCGATAGACCGGACCAGTTCTGCGGTGCTTGTCATCGCTATATGGCCGTGCGTCCCGACTGCTTCGGCTGCCATGCGACGGTGCCGACATCCGCAGCCCTTCCCCGCCAGCCACAGGGGGAAACGAACTGATGAAGATGAAAGACAAAGTTCAGCCCGATCGCCGGGCATTTCTCAGCACTGCTGCCATGACAGCCACGGCTCTAGCCGCTGGGGTGGTGTTGCGCACAGTAGCCCAGGCGGAACCGCGCTCGGAAGCTGCAGATGACAGCGTCCGCTATGGAATGCTCATCGACACGAACCGATGTGCAGAAGGATGCGATGCCTGTGTCCAGGCCTGCAATCGGGAAAACGGCCTCGACCTGCAGGAAAAGCCCGAAGGGGCAGAGGATGGGAAGTGGGCGTTGCAAAAAGCCCAGTGGATTCGCAAGGTGCAAGTCCAGGATAACCTGACGGGCAAGCGGACCAATCTGCCGCTCATGTGCCAGCATTGCGAACACCCGCCCTGTGTGGATGTTTGCCCAACCGGCGCCTCCTTCAAACGGGCCGACGGCATTGTTTTGGTGGATCGCCACATTTGTATCGGTTGCCGGTACTGCATGATGGCCTGTCCTTACAAGGCCCGTTCTTTCATCCATCAGGTGGTGGAGAAGAAGCTCACGCAAACGCCCCGAGGCAAGGGATGTGTGGAAAGCTGCAACCTCTGCGTTCATCGCAGGGATAACGGCATCGAATCCACTGCCTGCGCGGACGCCTGTGCGGCGGAAGGGCATCAAGCGATTCTCTTCGGGGATCTGAAAGACCCGAACAGCCCGCTGGTCAAGGCGTTGGAGCGCATCGCAAGCCGTCAGCTCCGAGAAGATCTAGCTCTGAACACAGGTGTTCGCTACGCAGGCGTTTGATGGGGGAACATGATGAAAAGAATTGTTTATCGGGAATGGAAGCTGGCCCCCCAGCGCTATTGGGGATTGTTAGCTATTCTCGGCATCATCGCAGCTATCGGCGGGCTGGCTTCCTGGTATATGGAGCATCATGGCCACTGGGTGACCGGCATGACCAATCAGGTGATTTGGGGCACACCCCATGTGTTTGCCGTGTTCCTGATCGTGGCAGCCTCCGGCGCCCTGAACATCGCTTCCATCGGCACAGTTTTCGGCCGAAAGATCTATCAGCCCTTAGGGCGCTTGTCCAGCTTGCTGGCAGTGGCCTTGCTGATCGGCGGTCTGCTGGTGCTGGTGCTGGATTTGGGCCGTCCAGATCGTTTAATCGTCGCCATGACCACCTATAACTTCCGTTCGATCTTCGCCTGGAATATTTTTCTGTATACGGGCTTTATACTCCTCGTCATCGCCTATTTGGCTAGCATGATGGACCGCAAGCTGCGGTGCTATTACAAACCCTTCGGCTTTTTCGCCTTCATCTGGCGCTTGATCCTCACCACGGGTACAGGTTCTATCTTCGGGTTCATCGTTGCCCGCCAAGCCTACGACACAGCGATCTTAGCACCTCTGTTCATCGCTATGTCTTTCCTCTATGGCTTGGCGATTTTCCTGCTCGTGCTGTTGTTTGCCGCCGATCAGGATCAGCGCCCCGTGGGTCAAGCGATCCTCAACCGGCTCAAGAACCTGTTAGGCATCTTCGCCGCTACCGTGCTGTTCTTCGTCCTAATCTACTTCATCACGAAGCTCTACAAAGCGAAAAACTATGAGCTAGTCTATTTCTATTTACTGGGGGGAGGGCATTATACGCTCATCTTTTGGTTAGGTTGGATCCTCCTGGGTCTACTGGCTCCCCTGGGCATGGTGTTTCATCCCGTGCTGGGTCAGGAACGGCGATGGATCGTAACCGCTAGCTTCTTGGTGATCTTGGGGGGGCTCGCCAGCATCTATGTCATCATCATCGGGGGCCAGGCTTTCCCTATGTCTATCTTCCCGGGCAAAACGGTTTTAACTTCCGATTTCTACGGTTCCATCGCCGCCTATGCCCCCAGCTTGCCCGAATTATTGTTGGGCATCGGCGGGTTTGCCACCGCCCTGCTGATCACTGCCGTGGGCATTCGGGTATTGCAGTTCCTGCCAGAGTCTCTCGCAGATGAGGAAATAGACCCGCATTTTTCGGTAAAAACCTAGCCGTTTGCAGGATGGCCCGCAGATGGGGGATGGCGCTGCGCGTCATCCCCCTTTCCATTTGTATTTCGGAAATCGATCTCCTCCATGCCTGCTCTCTATCTCGCAGCCACGCAAAAATCTTCCGGTAAGACCACCCTTTCCATCGGGATCTGCCGGGAACTTCGGCGGCTGGGGCATCGAGTGCAACCCTTCAAAAAGGGGCCCGATTACATCGATCCCCTCTGGCTATCCCTCGCAGCGGGCCGAGACTGTCTCAACCTGGACTACCACACCATGTCGGAGGGAGAAATCTGCCGAGGATTTGCCAACGCCCTCGCGGACGGAGCCTTCGGCTTGATCGAAGGCAATGTGGGTTTGTTCGATTCCGTGGATCTCCTGGGCCGTCAGAGCAATGCCGCCCTAGCCAAGCTGCTGAAAGCACCTGTTTTGCTCATCGTCCATGCCCAGGGCATGAGCCGAGGTATCGCTCCGTTGCTGCTCGGCTATCAACGCTTCGATCCCGATCTACAGATCGCCGGCGTTCTCCTGAACGGAGTGGGAGGCAGTCGGCACGAAGCCAATCTCCGCCGAGCCGTGGAACATTACACCGATCTTCCCGTGTTCGGCGCAGTACATCGCAACCCTGCGCTTGAGATTCAAGAACGTCATCTCGGACTGATGCCCAGCAATGAGACCAATCAGGCTTGGGACCAGGTGGAACGCATCCGAGCTGCCATCGCCGAGCAGGTGGATATTCCAGCTTTGTTCGAGCTGGGTGCCAAGGCAATGCTGCCTGCGGAAGCAGTGTCGGAACAAACTTCCGCACCCAGATCACCGGATCTCCGCATCGGCTTGGCCCGAGATGAAGCCTTCGGCTTCTACTATCCCGACGACCTGGCATCCTTGCGCAGCTTAGGCGCGGAATTGGTGGAATTCAGTCCCCTGAAAGATTCTGAACTGCCGCCAGTGGATGCCCTCTTCATCGGAGGGGGTTTTCCTGAGTACCGAATGCAAGGGCTCGCAGAGAACTGGGAAATGCGCGCTGCTGTCCGAGACTTCATCGAGCGGGGCGGACCAGTCTATGCGGAATGCGGAGGACTGATGTATCTATGCCGAGGTCTGCGCTGGGGAAAAGCGTACAGTCCCATGTGCGGGGTACTGGATGCAGAGGTAGCCATGCACCGTCGCCCCCAGGGACGAGGTTACATGCGCTTGCGGGAGACAGAAGCCTTTCCCTGGCCTCAGCGGAAAGGGGGCACCCGTTCGGAAATCCGCGCCCATGAATTTCACCATTCCGCCATCGTAGATCCTGATCCCCGTTGGCGCTACGGTTATGAGGTGCTGCGGGGCACGGGCATCAATGGTCGCCAAGACGCTGTGCTCTACAAAAATCTAGTGGCGGGCTATGCCCATCTGCGGCATGTGGGCGGCGTGGCTTGGACAGAACGATTTGTGGCTCAGATCCGCAGAATCCTGGGATGAAAAAATTGGAATCGCCCGCATCTGAGATGCCATCGGAAAGGGGAAAAACTGATGTTTAAGCTGACAGAAGCAGCTGCAGAACAAGTGCGACGATCCGCGGAACAGGGAAACAACCAAGGACTTGCCCTGCGCTTGGCAGCCCAGAAGAGGCCGGATGGCTCCATCGATTACCGCATGGGGTTCGATCAAAAGAGAGAAGAGGATATTGCCCTGAACAGCCAGGGCATCGAAGTGGTCATGGCGCCGGAATATGTGCCCTTGCTGCATGAGGCGACCTTGGACTATGTGGAGATGGAGCCCGGAAAATTTCACTTTATCTTCCTCAATCCTCAGGATGCCAACTACAGCCCGCCTGACCAGGAATAACCATGGTGGCGCTCGCTTCTGAGGACAGCTTGCGGCTCCAAGTGCTCTTGGCGAGCAAGCCCCAGGCGATCCGCATCGATGAATCCCGCCTGATTGTGTACGGCCTCTCCGAACAAGGGGAAGCTAAAGTCGTGCTCCACCCGACCGGACAGCCGGAATTTTATCTGAAGGCAGTCAGAGAACTGATTTCCTGGAAGATACTGGGATCGCCAGGCGGCTATCCCGTCTACATCCGGCGTTGGACACGCATGGGGCAGATGCGGGATCAGAGTTTAGAACGCCTGCTGCTGCTTGGAGAACCGGAAGCAGTGGTGGCGGCTGTCTGTTCTCCGGGCCTCACGGATGAATTGGCGCGGCGCGCTTGGTGGGCCATGGAAGATGCGGAGAACGCGCGGCGGATGCTGGAAAACCCAGCCATCGTATCCGGGCGCATGGGGCGAGTACTGGCGCAATTTCTCTTGGACTTCCTGCCCTTTGAAACGGAAACGGAGAAGATGGCTGCCTCAGTGCGCCTGATCCTGCAACCCGGGCTTCTGGAAGAGGATCAAGTGCTGGCCCTTTGGCAAAAAGCCAAGCGGCGGCCTGCTTATCAACTGGGATTTCTCCAGAGCCGCCCCCAATCCTTGCCGGAGCAAGGGAAAGCCCGACTGGGTTTTGAACAACTGCGCGCCGATCTCATCCCGCTTCTCCAGCAGGGCAACGCCTATGCCCAGCTCCTCTTGCAGATCTGGTCTGGACCGGGACAAACCTATCTTCAGCTCCTCGCCAAGGTACTGAGCAATCCACCCACCCAGGATGTCATTCAAGAAACTTTGGACACGGTGCGCAATCATCTTCAGGCCCTGAGGCCTCAGGGAGATCCGGATCAGACCTGGGAAGCTTTGCTGGCATCGGCGGAGATCTTCGAATCACCTGACAGACTGCCCCCAGAAGCAGCGGCATGCCTGCGAGTGCGGCCGGATCTCAAAGCGGTGCTAAAAGCTCTCTGGGTGCTTTCTGGACTCGGTTACGGCGTGCTGCGCCCCCATCTGCGGGACAGCACCGCCACGGGCAGCCTCATGCGCCGCAAGCTGAAGCCTGTCCTCATCCCGATCTTAGCCCAGATCGAATGTTTGAGTGAGAAGCCGCTGAACACTCAAGTCCGGTTCCGCCTAGGGCGGCGGCCCTGAACAGTGCGGATCGAACTGAGGATCGCTGGAAAGGGGAAGTTTTCCACTCCACCGAAACGGGTGATGGCGCACTCGATCAAGGCGTCGACATCTGGAATCTTTTCTAGGGATTCCTTTTCTGGATAGAGCGCCCGATATAGCCCCAGAAGCCCACCCGCTTGCACCCGCAGCGCTTTGCCATGGGGAAGAATTTTCTGCCGGGTAACTTTCAGCACAAACCGTGCGTTCTTCTCCAGCAGATCTAGCAGTAGAACACAGCGCTGTTGAGCTGCACCTCGATTGCAACACACGCCTTCTCGCTCTGCGATGCAAAACCGCTGGGCACGCTTACATTGGCAACGCTGGGTGAGCAGGACTTTTTCGAACGGGCAAAGCCGCTCGTTGATTTCCCGATAGGTACGACGAAAGCGTTCGCTATCCACGCCGGCACCTAGTATGCTGCGCGGCTTCTGAGCTGTTGAATCCTACGCCGATCCCGCTTGTTTGGCCGACTCGGTGGAGCGATGCCTGCCTGGCGACGCTGCTGAACGATCTCTTGTCGTTCTCGGCGGCTGGATGCTTCTTCTTCATAGAGCAGAGCAGCTTCCGAAGCAGGGCGGCGCTGCTTGGCGAGGGCGAGAATCCGGATCTCCCAGCGCAACGGACCCTTCTGAATGCGCAAGCGAACCCCCGGCCGAACGATTTTTCCCGGCTTGGTGCGCTGGCCATTGAGCTGAACTTTGCCCCCATTGATGGCCTCTGCAGCTAGGGGGCGGGTCTTAAAGAAACGCGCAGCCCACAGCCATTTATCCAGGCGCATGGATTCCGGTGGATTCACAGCTCTAGCAGGGAATCCAATTCCCCTCGGGCGTCCAGGGCAGCCATGTCATCGAACCCACCGATGTGGCGGTCGCCGATGAAGATCTGGGGCACCGTGTGGCGATGGCTCCGTTCTACCATGATGCGCATCTGTTCTCGGTCTTGATCGATGCGGATTTCTTGAAAGGGCACGCCTTTGCGTTGGAGCAGATGCTTGGCGCGCACACAGTAGGGGCAGATCTGAGTGGTGTAGAGGGTGACCTTTGGCATGGCAACACCTGTTATTTTTGGCATCCTTTGGAGGTACTATTATTTTAGCTGATCCAGACCAAAAAGCCAGGCTGCTATTCAGGCTTTGTGAATTTTGCACAGGCATTGCAGGGGGTCTTCGCCAAATTCTCTTCCACGGCGATGCAGAAGAGCGGCGCCCCTAGCTGTCGCGGTGGTTCTTGGGTAAAGCGCTGAGCGGCCTGGATGGATGCTTGCCTAGCGCGCTGAAAGATGGGCGAATGGTGCCAGATGGTTTCGATGGACTGCTCGTGTAGATTGCCCGCTGGTGTTCGCAAATGGATGCAGGCGAGTACATTGCCATAGGGATCGATGTCCAACCCGGCGACCCCTACGCTGCACAGGGCAGACGGTTCTGCCGAGAGATTTTCTTCAGATGCTTTGCGAGTGCTGGGTGTACGCCGCCGCATCATCTCCTGCATCGCACGATCCCAAGCGGCATCGGAAGGGCGGATGCGCAGGGGTGTGGGATCACCGTTATCCCGAGGGGCTACGGGACCCTGAACCCGCAAGGGCAAACCCAGATCATCGCATAGATGGAACATGTCCTCGATCTGATGTTCGTTCCAGGCAGTGGGCGTCATCACGGCGCCAAGGCGCAGGCCGAGCGCCTGAGCGGATTTGAGGTTGGCTAGAAGCCGATCAAAGCTACCGGGCACGCGGGTCTGGCGATCGTGTACTTCTGCCGTGGCACCGTGTAGGCTGACCTCCACCAAATAGGGTTCCACTTCTCGAAGAATTCGTTTCGCCACACTGGGGATCAGACTGTGGCCGTTGGTGCGGATCTGCACCACAAAGCCCAGCTCCCGACTCAATCGCCCGATGGCGAAGAAATGAGGATGCATCAAGGGCTCACCCCCTGTAAGCAAGAGGAACAGGGTTTGCATCCGAGCTAGATCCCGCAGCAGGGTTTCATATTGGGCGAGAGACAAAGGTTTTCCCGATCTCTCCCGATCGTTATAGCAATAGAAACAGTTGAGATTGCAGCGATATGTCAGCTCTAAAGAGACAGAATGAGGAATGCGCAGCGCGCGGATCTTTGGGAGGATGGTACTGAAATACATGAGGTTACCCCTGCCGAAGGAGCACTTCTTCCCGTTCTAATGCTCGCAGATAAGCATCCAGATCTGCCGCGGCTTGGGCTTCTTCCACCGCGAAGTGCTCCAAGATCGATCGCATCAAGGTCTCCCTGGTCTGAGGTTGCCGCAGGGTTTGGACAATGTGTAGACCCACTGCGTTGAGAACCAGCACCCGCCCACGGGCTAGATGCACCAAAACCCCTTCGTCCGCCACCTGACGATAGCGTACCTGAGGGTGTAGCGAGAAGATTTCCAAAGATGCCATCGCGGGCTCAATGAACATATTTTCGGATTTTGCTCAGCAGCTCATCTGCTTTGAAGGGCTTGGTGAGGTATTCGTTAGAACCGGCCATTTTTCCCCGAATTCGATTGAAGAGTTTGTCCCGAGAGGTCAATAGGATGACGGGGATCTCCCGAATTTCAGGGCGGCTGTGATTGCGGATGAAGTTCAATACGCCGTAACCATCGATGCCCGGCATGATGAGATCCAAGACAACTAGATCAGGCGGATGGTCTTGAATGCGGGCCACTGCTCTTTCCCCGTCTTCCGCCTCAACGACCTCATAGCCTTGTTCTGACAGAGACTTAGCAACTACCTTTCGGGTCAGGGTGCTATCATCTACTACCAAAATTTGGATTTTCCTTCCGGGCGGAGGGGCGGGCTGCACCTTCGTTTCGGCGGTCTGCTCGGATTGAGTTTGCTGTTTGATTCCCAGGTCCTCCAAAGGCAATCCCAATTGATAAAGAATCTCTTCATTCGTGGGAAGATCCTCCGGAATCTGGCGGCGGGGCAAATGATCCCGCGGGGTGAAGGAATAGCGCCCGCCGGTAACTTCCTTAGCAAGCTCTAGGGCTTTTCGACCATGCTGGCGACGGCAAACGATGTCGTAGATGCGGCCCTGATCCAGGAAAAATTCCAGCAGGCCCCGGCGGTCTGCTCGAACCACAATCATGATGCCTGTCTGATGTTCCGTACAGAGCTTGTGGAGGTGCCGGAGAATTTCCACCATGGGTCGAAATTCTCGATAACCGGTGTTTCCGACAGCACTCTCCGCTTTTTGGGGGGCGACTGCAGAAGAGGCTGATGGCGCGGGGGAATTGGACAGAACTTCCGGCTCATTCTGGTCCGTAGAGAGAACTTTCTCCTCGGGAAGGGAAGGGGTTTCGGGAAAAGAAGCAGTGGTCTCCGGAGGAGTCGCTGTGCGCATTTGTTCTGGGGATTCCAGAAAATGCAGCAATTCCTTTGTTGTCGGCAGAGGCGGGCGGTGGCTGTAATCTGTGGGTTTCGAACAGCGCCGAAGGCGAATCCCATACTTGGCGGTCTGCACCTGACGGAAGGCCCAGACTGCTTCAAACCCAACCGCTGTCTGAGACACCACATCCACGATGTTTCCGCCTTTAAAGATAAATTCATACCATTCCCGATCCGTGGTGACCAGGAAGATCACCGCGGACAGTTCGCTGCGGTGCCCGAAATACAGCATATCCACGATATCCCGCCGAGGTAGCAGTCGCCCCGCTTCCGCTCGGAGTCGTTCCAGCGTCCATTCCCCCGGCGCATAGAAAGTGGAGGGGGCGTCATCGTTCTGTTCCAGCGGTCCCCCCAAGAGAAAGAGCAGATCCGGCGTAGGCGGAAGCGCAGCATGACCAAACCCTTTGACTTCTGATTCTTGGAAACGAACCCAACCTTCTGCAATCTCGGAGATGGGCACCAGGGCTTCGATGCCTTCTAGATCTTCATAGCGAAGGGCAACGATCGTACCCTTTCGCAGATGGAATTCCGCCTGCTTGCCTTCCGGCGTCAAAATCTGCAAGATCCCATTGCGCTGATGCTTACAAAATTCTTGCAACTGGGAAATGATTGAGGCAAGCGAAACGGCGGGCTGTTGCTGTGGCATGGCGATGCTTATGTTCTGATTACCGTAGGATCTGACTGCGATCCCTGACCGCCTGAATATCTGCTCCCTTGGCAAAGCGATCTTCGATGAGTCCCGCGATGTCCGCATGCTCGGAAAGACCGTATTGGACCATCCGCCGCGCCATTTCTCCCAGTTCCTCTGCCTTGGGCACAAACCTATCATAGACAATGCGGTCTGGCGGGTTGGTCATGGCATATTTCACCAGATCCACGGGTTGGTTCCAGTATTTCGCCGCGATTTCGGCAGCTTCATCTACATGATCCCTGGCCCAGATCCCTGCCCGCGCCGCCCCCTCCACAAAGGCTGCTACCGTTTCCGGCTCTCGCTCGATGAGCGATTGCTTCACGATCACTAGGTTGCAGATGAAATTGGGCCAGATCTTTTCCACATAGAAAAAGAGTTCAGATTGACCTGTCTGCAAAGTTTTAGCGGCAAAGGGTTCTCCCACAAAATAGGCATCCAGTCCACCTGTCGCCAAGGCGGCTGCCATATCCGGTGGATTCATCTCCACAATGGAAACCTGGTCTTCCAACCCCTCTTTGGCTAACAGCCCCCGAAGGGCGATGTTGTGTCCCGAATAGCGCATGGGCACCGCGACCTTGTGCCCTGCCAGATCTGCCAGGGTTTTGATACCGAGGCCTGCACGCACTACCATGGTGCTCTCGTGGCGGTTGCCGATGTAGACTACTTTCACATCTTCGCCCTGCTGACGCAGCACGATGGAGAGGGGAGCGATGATGAAGGCCACCTCGATATGATCGTTCCGCAGGGATTCCGCCATTTCTGCAAAGGAGGAAAACTTGATGGCCTTGAAGCGAACGCCATTCCCCTCAGCGCTCACCGCATCCAAGATAGGGGCGGAAAGGTTGGTGATCACCGGCATATAGCCCATCTTGATGATCCGTCGCTGGCTGTGATCGTAATTCAACCAATAGTGCAGTCCGGAAATCAGGAACAGCCAGGCCAGGGAAAGGCTCAATACCCGCCACAGAGGTTTTTCGATGAGCGCACGAGGGTTAAACCGCATCGCTCACCCCTAACATGAAGAAAATTTCCTCCCGCAGGCTGTTCAATTCAGGGTGCTTCGCCAGATTGCGTGGGTGGGGAAAATCCAACACTTTTTCCAGTTTGACATGACTGGGCCGGCCGCTCATGACAACGATTCGATCCCCCATGAGCAGGGCATCATCGATGTCATGAGTGACGATCAGAGTGGTCTTTCGGATAAACTCGTGCATGTTGACCACTTCTTCCCGCATCCGCAGATGGGTGAAGAAGTCCAGTCCAGTGAAGGGCTCATCCATGATGAGAATCTTGGGATTCACCACCAGTGCCCGCGCCAATTCTGCCCGCCGTTTCATACCGCCGGAGAGCTGATGCGGGTAGAGCGTTTCTGCCCCTTCCAAATCCACAAGACTGATGGCCTCCTGAATGCGTTCTGTCTTCTCTGCCTGATCCGTCAGACGGCGCAGCCCGAGTTCCACGTTCTGCCAGACCGTCATCCAAGGCAGCAGGCCGCTTTGCTGGAACACGAAAATGTTATCCGAAGTCGGGCCAGTGACGGGCTGCCCGTCGATGAGGATTTCCCCGGAAGTCTGGCGATCAAATCCGGCGACCATGCGCAACAAAGTGGACTTCCCACAGCCAGAAGGACCAAGAATGCAGACCATTTCCCCGTTTTCAACACATAGATTCACATCCTCCAGGACAGGAATCTCTTCTCCAGGGTCGTAGTCATTCGGTCCCCTCCGGTGATGCCTCCGGTTCCGGTAGGATTTATAAAGATGCTGAATCTCAATCTGACTCATACGCCCCCCCTCAGACTAAGGAGAAAGAAGCCCTAATGATGGCGAGCCCAGGCTGAAGCCTCGGTATAGGAAAGGCGGCGCATCATCATGTCGAGAAATAACCCGATGAGGCCGATCATGATCATACCCACCATCACATAATCCATGCGGAGGGCATTGCGGGAATCCAAGATGAGATAGCCCAACCCGGACTGCACGGCGATCATTTCTGCCGCCACCACCACCAGCCAGGCAACGGAAACGGAGATGCGCAATGCGGTGATCACATCGGGCAGGATGGCTGGAATGATGATCTTGCTGATGACTTCCCAGCGGCTGAAATCGAAGTTAGCTGCCACTTGAAAATAGATGGGATTAATAGAAGAGACCGCCACAGAGGTGGAGACGACCAAAGGAAAAAAACTGGACAAAAAGATGAGGAAGACTGCTGGCGCATCGCCGATGCCGAACCAGAGCATGGCGAGGGGAATCCAGGCCAAGGGGGAGATGGGCCGCAGGAACTGAATCAGGGGATTGAGGAGCAACCGCGCCTTTCTCACGCGACCGATGAAGATACCCAGGGGAATGCCGAAGAGCACCGCCAGATAGAAGCCTGCGGTCACCCGAAACAGGCTTGCCACCGAATGGCGCAGCAGGGTGCCGTTCTCGGTTAATTCCCACAGGCTTTTCAGCACTTCCAGGGGACTGGGGAGAACTTGTTCATCCCATTGCCCCAGCTCGATGGAGAGTTCCCAGAAGGCGAGCAGTCCACCGAAAGCAATGGTGGACATCCACAGGGATTCCCTTTTCAAAGCAGGGACTCCAGCGCTTCAGCTGCGGCGAGATAAGCGCGAGCTGCCTTTCCCGTCGGCGCGTAGTCGAAAAGGAAACGTTGGAGGATTTGCGCTTCGCTCACCGCATTATCCAGGGGAATGGCCGGTTCTAAGATCTGCTCAGACCAGCGCTCCCGCAACGTGCGGTAGACTGCCTGGGAAGCGGTGCTTTGGGCATCGTACAGGGTGATGAGCAATCGATGCTGAGCAGGACGGCCGAGACGCTTGCGCAGGGACTGAATCACCTGTTCCATCTGAGAAACGCCCTGCAAGGAGAGAAACGCGCATTGGGTGGGAATCAGGACTAGATCCGCCGCCACCAATCCATTGAGGGCAAAGAATTTCAGGGAAGGGGGGGTATCGATGAAAATATAGTCATAATCCGCTTTGACTGTGCCCAACGCTTTGTGCAAGAGCTGCTCATAGTTTTGGGTGTTCAGATAGCGCTTGGGTAACAGATTCATCCGGCTGTTCGCCCCCAGCAGGGCCAAATGATCCTGCACTGGAACAATGCCCGCGCGGATGGGTTCTTCCGCGCTGAGGAGATCGTAAAAGGAACGTACCTTCCTTTGACCCAACAAGGTGGTCAAATTCGCCTGAGTATCGAAATCCACCAGCAGAACCCGACGGCCTCGGCGGGCTAAGGCAACGGCCATGCATAAGCAACTGGTAGTCTTGGCTACGCCGCCTTTCTGGTTGCTGAAACTGATGACTTGAGCATCCCGCACCTCCTGGGCGGGTTCCAGTTTCAGCGGTGCTTCTTCCGATGAGGGGGCGGTCACCGTGAAGATTTGATGACAGCGCGCGCAGCGCACTCGGATTGCCAGACGGTCCGCGAGATGCCTAGCATCGAGCCGGAATCGCGTCTGGCAATGGGGACATTGGATAATCATTCTTCCGCATCCTCCGCTTCCCCCCCTTGCTTTGGCTTTCCGAGGATGAGTGCTTGAATCTTGTTGCTCAGCTGCCTTTCCTCGACCACCTGGGTTACCACCCCGGCGCGAACCGCATATTCCGTCAGGTTGGGATAGACACAGCAATCCCCGTCTTCCGCCAGGGTGGTACCTCCCATACGCTGAATTTCCGCGAAGCCGTCTGCCCCATCGCTGCCCAGACCAGTGAGCAAAAGCCCGATGGTATTGCTGCCAAAGATGTGGGCGGCGGAAGAAAAGAGTTGATTCAGAGGAAATTCACTTTGGGGACCCACGGCTAGACAGGGTTCTCGATTGCTGTTGAGGGTGATGGTAACTGTGGTTTCCGTGGAACCTATGTAACAACAGCCCGTTTCCAGAATGACCCCATCCTTAGCTTCTTCCATGCGCCAGGGCACGTGTTCGTCGAATTTCTTGACAAAGGCCGGCAGGATTTGAGGGGAGATCTCCTGCACTAGGACCACCGCAGCGGGGAGATCCGGCGGCAGATCCATGAACAGGCGGATCACGGTGTTGGGTCCCCCCAGTGTGGTTCCTATGGCGATGAGGTAATCCAGCGTGCGGTAGCCATAGCGCTGTTGGATCACTTCCTCCAGATTCCAGGGTCTCAGCCGAACCCGCCGCACTTGATCCAGCTGTACATCCGCAGCGATCTTCACTCGGTCAATCAACTGTTGCTTGGCGCGGTGAATATCTTGGGAGACCGCCCCCGAAGGCTTGGCGAGAAAGTCCACGACCCCCAGCCGCAGGGCTTCAAAAGTGATGGCACCGTCCCGAAACAGAGAGCTGAGCACCACCACGGGCACGGGAGATTTGATCATGAGGTGGCGCACGGTGCGCAATCCGTCCATCACCGGCATGTCGATGTCCAGGGTGATGACATCGGGATGCAGCTTTTCAATCATCTCCAGGGCTTCCTGGCCATTCCTGGCCGCGCCCACCACCTGAATGCCCGGATCTTCGGAAAGGATTTCTTGGACTGCCTTCACCATGAAGTTGGCATCGTCCACCACCAGCACTCGGATGGGATCTTTTTCTGTACCCCTGCCTTCTGAAGATGCCAAGCTCATAATCCCTCAGTGCAGAGAAGCAGGATTGGCATGGATCTGATGGCGGCGCTGTTTCGCCAGTTCCTGATGGATGCGCGCCTGGCGCAGTGCTGTCATCTTCACTAATTCATAGACATCTAGAATCAGAGAGATCCGACCGTCCCCGATGATCGTCGCGCCGGAAAAGCCACTGCCTTCCTGGAGATAGTCCACCAAGGGCTTGATGACTACCTCGTCCTGTCCCAGCAACTCATCTACCACCAACCCCACCTGGTCACCGCCTGTGTTCACAATCACCACAAAGAATTTTTCTTCCTGCTGGGCCTGCCCCTCTAAATGAAACAGAGCGGAGAGGCGGAAAATAGGCATGGTGCGCCCTCGAAGATGGATGACTTCAATGCCCTCGATCTGAGTGGTTTGCGTTTTGAACACGCGCAGGGTTTCTTCCACATTGGCGAGGGGGATCGTGAAATGATGATTGCCTACCCGTACTTGCAAAGCGGAGATGATGGCTAGCGTTAGAGGAATTTTGAGACGGAAGCGAGTGCGCTTTCCCGGCTCACTGTCGATCTCGATGGTGCCATTGAGCTTTTCCACATTCTTCCGCACTACGTCCATGCCCACCCCCCGGCCGGAAGTATCGGTCACTGTCTGAGCAGTGGAAAAGCCAGGGGCCATGATGAGGCGCAGAATATCCCGCTCTTGCATTCGGGCAAGCTCTTCTGGAGTGATCAGACCCTTTTCCAGGGCCTTTCTCCGCACCAGATCGGGATCAATGCCCCGCCCGTCATCGCTCACTTCGATGACAATGTGATTGCTCTCGTGATAGGCCTCCAACAACAGGGTGCCCATCTCCGGTTTCCCCTGTTGCCGCCGTTCTTCCACGGACTCGAAGCCGTGATCCACCGCATTGCGGATGATATGGATCAGCGGATCGGAAACTTCCTCGATAATCATCTTATCCAATTCCGTATCCTCCCCTCGCATCTCGATGCGCACCCGCTTATCTGTGTTGCGCACTAGATCGTGCACCAAGCGGGGATAGCGGTTGAAGAGTTGGGAGATGGGCAACATTCGAACTTTCATCACCCCTTCTTGCAATTCATTTGCCGTACGGGACAAAGATACGATCGCTTCGCTAAAGCGATAGGAAAGGGCTCGAAAGGCTTTGAGTTCGTGTGCGGGAAGGCCTGCTGCTTCAAAACGCTGCTGTAGGCTGCGAGTTTCGTTGAAGATCTGATTGAAGTAAGAGCGGTGTACGATCAGTTCCCCCACCTGATTCATGAGGGTATCGATTTTTTCCGCATCCACGCGCACGCTCCGCTTGAGTGCGCGTTCTATTCCTGTAGTCTTCTTAGCTTTTTTAGCGGTTTCCGAGGAGGGCGCTGTTGGTTGCCTCGGAGGTAATTCCGCTGGTTGGGTCGGCGCAGATCCCTTTGCCTGTTCTTCTCGTCGGGAAGGGGCAGAGGGCTTTGCAGTCGTCTTTTTGGAGGATTCCAGCGCCTCCAAGTCCCCGACTAACATTTCGTCGAACACGCTTTCCAGCGGATCGGCAGTGTTCGTGGGCGTCTCTTCTAGGGATTCCGCTAAGGCGGTGGTGAACGCATCCATTAAGGGGGGTTCAGCCGATGCCTCTGGTGCTGGCTCTCGGGGTGGCGGGCCTTCCTCTTGGGGTGTGGGTTCCGGTTGTACAGGTTCCGGCGTCTTGGCTTCCGGTTTCGTCTCAGCGGCTTCCTGTGGAACAGGAGTCGTGATGGCTTCCTCTCGGATGCGGCTCACTTCCTCCATACGATCCGCGAGCTGGGGGAATCGTTCTAAAATGCGTTCGATATACTCCTTCAGGCGCTCGACCTCGATTTCTTCCCCTTCTACCGCCTTTTCTTGTTCAAGCTCTAGAGAGTCCAACCATTGGTCATAGAGATGGACGAGAGATTCATAGTCCATGTAATTAGCTGCAGAGCGCAGCCGTTCCAAGATCTCTGCTGCATCGGCCAGTAGGACTGTCGGTGTTTCTGATAGCACGAGTTGATCGAACAGGCCTCGCAGCGTGACCAATTCCTCCACGAGCTGGTTTTGAAAGATGTGGAAGAGTTCTGGATCTAATTCCTCATCGTATTCTTCTTCTTTGTCCCAATCTGCAGATGGCAGCGCCGGGGAATCTTCTGCTGCTTCAGTTTCTTCCACTTCGGTGGTCGAAGCGGCTTCGGGAGGACTTGCCTGTGCGGTTTCTGCCGTCGCTTCCGATGCAGTAGCAGCGCCTTGTTCACCCCCTTCGATGAAGGCGCTCAGACGGGTGACCAGGTCTTGCACTTCCGATTCTTCCCGCTGGTGGTTGTCCAGCTCTTGGAGCAGGCTCTCCAGCCGGTCCTTGGTCTGGATCAGCACTTCAAAGATCCCAGGGGTCAGCGGGCGTTCTCCCTCTCGCAACAGGTCCAGCAGATCTTCTGCGCGATGGGCAAGCACAGAAGTTTTCTCCAGCCCGACGAACTGCGCCGCCCCCTTGATGGTGTGGAAGCATCGAAAGAGATTTGCCAGAAGCTCCCCGTTTCCCGGATCATCCTCCAGCGCAAGCAGGCTGGACTCCATTTCCTCCAGATGCTCGGCAGCTTCGGCCACATAATCTGGAATCAAAGAGGTATCGATTTCAGCCATATCTTCATCCTCGATCAGGGCCTAACCACCTGGAGACGAACTCCCCATCCTCAGCGGGGTAGTGTTTCGATCGCTCTCAGCAATTCTTCCGTTTTATGTTTATTGATCAGACGGATACCGCTGAGTTCTGCCGCCTGACCGCGAAACTTTTCCCCCTCCCGATTGGAAAGAAAGAGAATGCGGGCATTTGGATCATAGGCCAGGATAGCTCCTGCTGCCGTCAATCCATCCATCTCCGCCATGGTGATATCCATAGTGACCAGATCTGGAGAAAGCTGTTTGTACAGGTCCAGGGCTTCTACACCGTTTTTGGCTTCCCCGATCACTTGATGACCGCCGTTGACTAGCACGCGCTTGATCAGCTTGCGCATCATGGAAGAATCATCGACGATCAAAATTCTTTTCCCCATCCTTACTTTCTCCATGCCGGTACTGCCCTGCATTCATGAGTACCGATTCCTTTAATCCGGCACTGACTTTGATGCAGCGGGGGTATTTCTCGCACCCACATCCACCTCTTTGAGCTTCCGGATCTCCTCCACCATCAGGATGCGGTTGAAATCGAGCAAGATCAGGAGTTGTTCGCCGATATCGCAAACCCCGAGAATATATTGACTTTCCAGCCCAGAAACGATGATTTCCGGTGGGGGTTCGATCTCCGCTTCCTCGATCTTGAGTACCTCTGTCACCTGATCCACGATAAAGCCCGTGGTCCGTCCCTCGATGTTCAGAATCAAAATCCAATCCTTTTCTTGCACGGGCATCTCTCCTGCCATATTCAAGCGCTTGCGCAGGTCGATGACAGGGATGATATTGCCCCGCAGGTTGATGACCCCTTCCACGAAATCCGGCGCATTGGGCACATGGGTGATCTCGGTGGAACGGATGATCTCCTGCACCATGAGGATGTCGACCCCGAACAGTTCGCCGCCTAAGATGAAGCCGACGAGCTGCATCAAGCGTTCTTTTTCCTCCTGCTCGGCCCGTTCCGTCGCATAGTACTCTGTCATCTTGCTCTCCGAGGGGTTGTCAGGGCCCCCGAACGGGGGCGCCCTGTAGTTACTCCGCGATCTTGAACTGTTCCACGTCCTTCAGGAGGTTGTCGGAAAGGCGCTGCAAATCTCCCGTGATTTCCACCACAACACCGGCGCGTTCGGCAGTTGCCTTGGCACCTTCCAAGGTTGCCTCCGCGATGGCCCGC
This sequence comes from Chromatiaceae bacterium, assembly GCA_027078745.1. Taxonomy (GTDB): domain Bacteria; phylum Pseudomonadota; class Gammaproteobacteria; order Chromatiales; family Chromatiaceae; genus JALWWO01. Next base: position 43,307 of record JALWWO010000019.1, on the reverse strand, counting down.
ACCCGACGGGAACGTTCTTTCTGGGCATCGGTGAGCTCGTTCATCTCCACGACCCGATCCAGAATTAGATGCATCCGTTCTCCAATTTCGCCCGTCTGATGGTTCGCATCCATGAGCAGCTCGGTGATGCGACCGGTGAGCTGCACCATGGTTTGCAGGGCTTTTTCCGCTGCTTCTCGGCGGGCACCCTGCTGGCCAGCCATGCCCGCGATTTCCTGGGCCAACCGGTTGAGCTCCGTCATCAGGCCGTGCACCTGTTGAGTGCTGTCGGCGATAGCGCTCGCCGTGCGGGCGATGGACTCGATGGCCTGGATGTTGGCACGGCCACCTTCATCAATTCGGATGAGCGCTTTCTGGGATTCGTCCGTGAGCTTGGTTCCTTCCGCCACCCGACTGCTGGAATCCTTGATGAGCTGGGTGATCTGCTTGGCAGCTTCAGAGGATCGTTGAGCCAGCTTGCCCACTTCGTCGGCAACCACCGCAAAGCCCTTTCCGTGGGCGCCGGCGCGGGCAGCCTCGATGGCAGCGTTCAGGGCGAGCAAGTTGGTCTGCTCAGCGATTTCCGTGATCACGTCGATGATCTCGGAAATCTGTTCGGAAGATTCGGCGATGGCCCGCATGCCCTCCACCGTAGACCCCACGGCGCGCCGGCCCTCTTCAGCAGCGGCCAGGGCTAACCGGCCCTGTTCCGTGGCTTGGGCGACTGCCTGGTTCATCTCGTCCACCGCTTGGGTCATCTCGTTCACAGAGGCGGAGACCTGAACCACCATTTCCCCTTGCTTCTGGGCAGTAGCCACCACCTTAGCGCCCGTGTCCCCCATCTCTGCCACGCGGTTGAGGGTCTCATCTACTTCACGAGTTTGGGCCGTGGCCGTATCTCCCACAGAGGTCATGATCTGCACCATGTTTTCCACTGTCTCGTTGGAAGCCGCTGCGGCCTCTCGCTGAGATTCCGCTGCTTGGGCTACCTTGGCAGCGGTCTCTCCCATCAGCTGAATGATCTGTGCCGCTTCTGCGGAAACCTTCACTTCTTCTTCGGCCCGCTGCCGATTCGCTGTAGCGCGATCTGCCATATCCCGGGCACCCGCTGCCACTTTCTGGGCCACATGGCGCACATCCCTGAAGGTATCGTGAATGCTCAACAGCATTTCGTTGAGCACAGCTGCCATGCTGCCGATCTCATCCTGAGAGGAAACGGGCACTTGCAAGGTGAGGTCGCGAGTTTCTGCGATCTGACGCACGGTGCCTGCGATGCGCAAGATAGGCAGCGCGATGCCATTGGCTACCAGTAGAGCGACGCCGACGACCAAGACGAGGATCACCAGGGCGAGGATCGCCATGTTTTTCTGGAAATCTGTGATCGGCGTCAGAGCTTCCGCAGTATCGATTTCCGCGATCACCGCCCAATCGAAGTCTGTACCCAAAGCTTCCTTCAGACCTAAGGGCACATAAGCACTTAGCACAGAGACGCCGCGATAATCCTCAATGATGCCCACACCTGTTTTTCCCTCGAAGGCCTGACGGGAAGAGGGCGTATCTACCCTGAGGGAGAGGATGGAGGATTCCGTTTTAAAGCGGGAATTTGAGCGCATGAGGAAATCCTCTCCTACCAGATAGGTCTCACCGGTTTCCCCTAGTCCCGTTCGGGCCAGCATGATCTCATTGATCTTAGACAGAGGGACTTGAGCGGCGACGATCATTTCTACCTGGCCTTGCTGACTTAACACGGGCACCGCTGCAAAGGCACTGGGCTTGTTGTCATTCGGGGCATATCTTGCCACGTCAGACAAAGCAAAGGATCTTTGCTCGAGGGCGCGGCTCACCACTTGCCCTAAGTTTGTGGAGCGGAACTGTCCTTTAAGGAGGTTCGTATGATAATCAGCCCGCTTCTGGGTGCTGTAGAACACGAATCCGCTCGGGCTGACGAGGTAGAAATCCGGATAGCCATAGCTTTCCGCATGTTGCTGAAGCAAGTCCTGATTCTCTTTGGCGTTCGCCTCTAAGCCGCTGGTGGTCAGCAACTCCTCCACAGAACCGGTAGTGATCATCACCCAGTTCAGCCCGGCGGGGAGATTCAACGGCCGATAGGAAGACAACTCATATTCACCGGTAGAGCCGATCTTGATCATATGCCCGGATTTGCCGTCGAGGGCAGCTTCGATGTCCGGACCGGTCTTGGGGTCGCCGATCTTACCCACTTTCACAATGCGATCACTGCGAAGACTGGTCTTTCCCTGGTAGCGGCCTACCAAATAGGATTCCGTCTTCTTACCCAAACCTTCCCGCTGCTGCACGATGGCGTTGATGTCATCGGGATTGAGTGAAAAGGCAATGATCCCCTGGAAGTTGCCGCTAGCATCCTTGATGGGGGTACCGATAAAGGCTGTGTAGCTACTGGCCGGCTCGTACCAAGAATAGTCCTCGACAGCGATTTTTCCGCGGGCCTTGGCGAACAAACGGGCGAGGTTCGAATTGTTCAGGGGGCCGTCGAGCAGGTTTTGTCCCAGATCCTCATTCTTCGCCAGGGTGTAGACGATGTCTCCCTTTGAGGAAATAAACAGGATATCGGTGAAATGAAACTGCTCCGCGAAAGTCAGCAAGCCTTCTTCCCGTTCCTGGAGCAACAGGTTGTATTCTGGGCTGTCCAACCCTCGATCAAAGGCGGCGATGAAGAGCGGCAAGCCATCGGTGAAACGCAAGTTTTGCTGCACGTCGCTCATGATGGAGAAGCGGGTGCGGAAATACTCTTCGAGCTGGGCCGCTTTAAGACTCTCTGTAACGCTGAGCTTCTCAAACTCCGCATTTTCCACCCGCTTGATGAAATCCCGCAGCCTCGCCATATCCTGATGGATGCTGCGCATCAAGCTGATCAAATGATCTCGTTTGAGTTCGTTCACAGAACGCAGCTGCTGGAAGATCTGGTCCTTGAGGGCCAACTCAGTGGCGTTGATGGCCAGGTAGCCCAGGATGCTGAAGGGGACCAATCCTACCAACAGGAAGACCCATAACAATTTGTAGCGGAGACTGAGATTCTGAAACCATGCGATCACTTGTACTCCCTCCTCGGGATTTCTTTGAAACAACCCATTGCCCAATCCGCTTCCTGCATGGGGCGCAGGTTATTAAAAGCCCAACGCCCCTGCCCTTCTAGAGCGGATAGAGAGGAACTGGCTGGTTGCCTGCCGGTTCCTGCAGCCCTTGTCCGACGCTGCGTAGCTTGACGGCCTCCTCATCCGAGATTCCGACCGGCCGATCCATCGCACATCGGGTCATCGGTTCCTGCTGCATCGGTTATCCTTGCATTTCCGCCTGCCCGACGGCGCACAGATAGCTTACCATGGAACTTCCTCCGAGGAGCCAAGGTACCCCCTGCAAAGCGAAAGGTCTTCACGGAGAGCGCAGAGGCTCCGGCTGCAGCCATAGTTGATGCTTCCCTATTTTCCCCAAATCGATTGACATTTTTCATGTTCAGGAGAAAGACCGAGTGTCATTCTAAGGATATGGGTTTTCGACCCATGGGCGAAGGAACGCGTCGAGCAGTATTTCGGAAAGGAAGCCGCAGGAGGTATGACTATGACAACGCAAGCGAGCCGAACAACCATACAGAGCCTAAACTTGCCCCTCATCAAAATGCGGCACGAGATGTGGAAGAATAAGCTCATCACCTTCCTCAACGGGGGAAAAGTCCCCGTAGCGATCTCCCATCGAGATTGCGATCTGGGAAAGTGGCTGTACGGGGGGGGGCTGGCGACCTATAGCGAGTTTCCGGAAATGCGCGCGTTGGAGCAAGAACACCAACGGTTCCACGATCGCGTCTATCGGATCATCGAGCTCTATCAATCAGGGAAACCAAAGGAAGCTTGGGCGGTATATGAAGAGCTCAAAGCGCATTCCGGTGAGCTGATGGCCCTTTTGGACGCTTTAGGCAATCGGCTGCACTGAACTGAAAAGACGCCCCGCTTTGCAGCGGGGGGAGGTAGAGATCAACGCTTTGTATAGTTGCGCAGAGCCTGGCGCAGCAGACGCACGGAATCATAGCGTTCGGGTGCTGCCCAACCGGCGATTCCTGCCGTGCGGGCAGCGAGGCTGTTGCTAGGAATTTCCATCAGAGCCTTTGCCAGAGCGTCTGCATCCTGAGGGTTCGTCCAAGGCATCTTCGCCATGGGCCATTCTGGGTAGAGCGCAGTGCTCAAAAGAAAGGGGAAGTTCTCTTCTTCCTGCCGCTGATTGATGACTTTCACCAGCCCACCCAAGAGCTTTCCTTCTCGCTTCATCCTTTCCAAGATATCTGTGCGCACTGTGCCCAAGCTACCGGGACGTGCACCCACCACCCGCACCACTGCATCATGAGTGCCCCGAAAAGCCAGTTCCTGCACCTCTCTGGGCAAGTCGATGCCATGATCTAGGAATTCCTTGAACGCGGCCTGATACCCTCCTAGGGAAGTTTCCTTCACCGCATAGAACGGCCGGCCCCGCACATCTTCCAACGTCTGGATCTCCGGTGATTGGGCATTTGCGATGATGACGCCCCCGAACTGGGTGGTCTTTCTACCGAATGGCCCTTGATTCACCACAGTAGCGATAGCCTCTGCGCCATACTTATCCTGGAGATCAATGAACATAGAGGAGTTGACGAAGAAGAAATCCACTCTTTTTTGCTCGGCAGCGTGATCTACTTGGATGAAACTCAGGGGTACGAAGACCACCTTTTTCCCGATCTTCGGCTCCAGGAACAAGCTATGGCCGAGCCAACGAAGATGGGTCCGTGCCGCCCCTCGCTTAGCGAGCACTCCGATGCGGATCTCGTCGGAGGCCTGCGTGGGCACGATCAACAACATGCTGAGTAAAAAGAGAAAGAGGGATAAGGCACCGAGCAAAAAGAGAAATAGCGATAGACCCTTCTTCATAGAACTCTCCTTTCAGTTGGCGGGGAAAATTCATCTTTCATAGCACGCGCTTTCTTTGGAAAATATAGCGGTTATTCCACCGATTGGTGCATGGGGGTGAAAATCGCCGTTATTCCACCAAATCGTTGATCGTTGCTGCCAGATCTGCACAGGGCACGACGAGCCAATTGGGTTCTCCCAGAGAGAGCGCATTTTGCACCATTTCCTTGTCGAAGCAGGTTTCCGGATCCTGGAGCAGGACAATACCCCCCGCATAGGCGATCTCCACCAACCCCTCCGCTCCGTCTTCTCCCGAACCTGTGAGCAACAGGGCGATCGCCCGGGCACCGAGCACCTCCGCTGCTGAGAACAACAAGCGGTTGATAGAACCCCGCCGCCAGGGAAAGGGCGCAGGTGTCACATGCAACCGAAGCCCTCCACCAGATTCCGGCAGGAAAGTGACATAGTGCTCCCCAGAGCTGAGATAGCAAACCCCGCTTTCCACTGTCTGCCCGTCCTGAGCGTCCACCACTTGAACCGCTGTGTAGCGATCCAAATAGCGGGCAAAAGCGCGCACGTGCTCCGGTTCTGCATAGAGCATGACGAAGTAGGCGGTTTGGGAGGTGAAGTCTGCCCGCAATTGCGGCAGGATACGTAGGAGCGCGTGATAACCTCCCTCAGCAGCTCCCAAGAGTACCACCCGTTGGGGCGTCTCTCGGCTGATTCTTTTCTGCTTAGGCACGGCCCGAATGTACTGAATGGCGGAAACTTGCATGGCAGCAGCCAGGTGCACCTTGTGGCGGATCTCTTGTCGCTGTCTTTCTAGATCTTCGCCGGGCAGATTGGAGGGCTTGGTCACGAAGTCCACTGCACCATAGCGCAGGGCGTCGAAAGTAATGGCGGAACCTTCCTTGGTGAGCGTGCTGACCATCAGCGTGGGACGAGGGGAACGAATCATCAGGTGCTTGAGGGCTGTCAGTCCGTCCATGATAGGCATGTTGATATCTAGGGTGAGGACCTGAGGATTGAGCTGCTCCACCGCCTTCAGGGCTTCCAGCCCGTTGGCTGCTTCACCCACGATCTCGATGCTGGGGTCATCCGAAAATAGATTCGCGATGGCTCGACGCATGAAAGGGGAATCATCGACGATTAAAAGTCTGCTCCGAGGGGGCATGGATCCGCCTGATCTGGATGAGTTAGAAGGAGGGGAGAAGTATAGAGGCTAGCCGATCAGTCCACCAACTATTCCTGGCCCTTTCCGGAAAGGGGTAGCGGTAATCTCAGGACGACGTGGAAGCCGCATCGGGTTCAGACATCATCCCGATACTTGCCCACGAAGCCATATCGTTCGCCCAATGTGCGCGGGTGGATCCTTATGCGGATTCTGGCTGCACACAAGATATGCCTGTGGAATCTGCCGATCAAGCAATCCCCTGACCCGCCCGCTAGTCAATCCCCGATCGGCACATCCGCCCATGTGGACGCGACAACATAGTTTGCCGGGTTAGCATAGAGCGGACCCGAGCGCCCCGAAATACTTTTTCCCACAGGTTATCTTTGCTTCCTCATGCTACCTCAGATCATCTGTAGGAACAGACTCCTTGGTTTCCACCACGAGAGTTTTTCGCCTGTTCCAGTATCCATCAGAACTGCCCAATCTGGATTGTCGCTGCCAAGTGGTGTCGGCTCACCAACGCCAGCTGCTTGGCCTGATTGGTCGTCTCCGCAGACGGATCGATGAAAGCTTGCGTTTCGCCTGAAATCATCTAGGCGACCGCTTTTCCGGATCATTCTGAAGAGGCTGCGGCGGGTCAGCTGGGGTGCGATCCTGGAGTTCGGTGAGCAGGTCTGGCGATTCGATCTCCTGTTCATCCAGCCAGGTTGTCGCCTTCGATGAAGATATTGCGGGTGGTTTCCCAATGTTCGCTCGCTTCCGGCCCTGGGCGCAGGGGGCCGGTGCTGGGGATGAGGACCAGTTGCCGGACGTGGCGCTTGCCGAACCAGTTGAGACCGTACTTCTCGGCACAGTGAGGGTTTGATCGCCCACCAATTGCTTGAGATCACGCGGAATGCGCGCAGGGGCACGCAGGGAATGGCGAATAGAAGTTGGTCCGAAAAGGCGGGTTTACAGGGCCCTGTTCGTCATCTCGGTGTATCGGACGAATCGGGATAACCAGATGGCGGCCATCTGTAAGCGATCGGAAGCATTGGAGATATGGCGGAGAGGGAGGGATTCGAACCCTCGATACGTTGCCGTATACACGCTTTCCAGGCGTGCTCCTTCAGCCGCTCGGACACCTCTCCGTCGTCGAAAACCCGGGGATGGGTTCGGGGTTGCACAGGAGGATGGGAAAAGTTTTCCCGTGTAACCTTTCAAATTTTAGCAAAATCCTTGCAAAGATGCAAAGCCAAGATCGATTCTCAGCGCGCGCAGATTTGCAGGGTAGAATCCCATTGCGTACCCTGTTTTCGGTCTTTTCCCAGGCTGAACGGAGGAAGAACATGGCATGCAATCGGTTCGCACTGCTGTTGTTCTGGGTTCTCCCCATCGCCCAGGCGGATATCTTCAAGTATGTGGATGCTCAGGGAAAAATCTATTTCACCGATGCACCCTTACAGGGCGAGGGCTACCGGTTGGCATGGAAGCGCACGGCAGCTAAAGTGATGGAGCGCGAGGTGAAGATCATTGCCAGGGGGCGCAGCCCCTCCAAGGCAGTGAAGAAGCCCGGCGCTTCCCTCGACCAGCGCCGCAAAGAATACGAGGGAGTCATCCATCGGATCGCGCGCCAGTATCATCTCTATCCCGAGCTGCTTCACGCGGTAGTGCGGACAGAATCCGCCTACAATCCGCAAGCGGTTTCTTCCGCCGGTGCCATCGGGCTCATGCAGCTTATGCCTCAGACAGCCAAGCGCTATCAGGTCAAGAATATCTGGGATCCTGTGGAAAATCTCCGCGGAGGTGCCCGCTATCTTCGGGATCTGCTGGACCGGTTCAACAATGACCTGCGCTTAGCTTTAGCTGCTTACAATGCGGGGGAAAATGCGGTGAAGAAATATGGAAACCGGATTCCACCCTATCCCGAAACCCAACGCTATGTGCGGCGTGTATTACAATTCTTATGGGCGGAACGGGCTTCCGCAGGTTCCTGATCAGGGTTTCGCCGAGGAGTGCGTCCGGCCCCCTTCCTGCTCCTCATTGCCCAACATCTTTTGAATGGAAACCATCGCTCGCTCGATGAAGGGATGCTTAGGTCGGGGGATCACCTTGGCATGACCGGCCAGGATCTCTTGCGCGAGTTCCTGTAAGGTTTTGATCTCCGCCTGCTGGCCTGCCCGATCTACGAACATGCAGGTGGAGGTCAGCGGGCTGAGCCAAGAGAGCTTGATCCGGCGGGGTGCTACCCCAGCTGCCGAGGTGAACTCAAACCAGGTGCCGAACTTCATCTTGCGCAGGCGCTTGATCACCGCCTGTTCCTGCTCGGTCAGGTTTTCCTGAGCAGCTTGAGCGGAGCTTTCCTCTTTCTCTGGTTCGGTTTCTTCTTGAACGGGTGGTGCCTTGAACTCTGCTCCATGCCCCGTCCAGCTGTTCGGGTCTTCTAAGTATTCAAACAGTGCGTCCACGATGGAACGGCTGTAGCTACCTGTCTGGCGCACTGCCTTCAGGATGACTTCCTTGAGCTTTGGGATCGCTTGAATGCGCTTCAAGCGCTGCGCCTTATCCTGTTTGGGATCAAACAGTTGAACGAGGGTTTCCCCGATCTTCACGGCGTTTTGCCAGGCCTCCCCCCGCTCCCCATGTTTATCTCGGAGCAGGATGAAGACCAGCTGATCCGTCCAAGTCTTGCTCAAAAAGGTGACGACTACCTCGGGCAAGGGGTGCTTCTTCAGCAGCAATTGAATCTGATAGTTGGCCCGCTTTTTGGCAAGCTGCAGCTTCTCTCTTCCCCGGGCTGCCTCCTGCGTGCGCTGTTCGATCGTGGTGGTGCGGCGTTGCTGTTCTGCCATCTCCGCTTCGAAGGATTTGACCAGTTCCTCGAAGAGGGAGATGTCGTTGCTGAAATCCTTCAGTACCCGATCCACCACTTGTTGCATGGCGGGGAAGATGCCCCGCTCGGGATGGGCCTCATCGATCCACAGGCTGCCCGCTTCCACCAGATTATCGAGTAACCGCCGGGCCGGATGCTTGGGATCCACGAGCAGCCGTTGATCGATGAGAGCGACTTTGAGATAGGGGGTGTGCAGATGGCTGAGGAGTGCTTTAGCGATATTCGGCAGTACGGGATCGTTGAGCATATACTCGAAGAGCATGCCGATCAGGTCGATGAGATCGGAATCCACCTGGGAGAGCTTGTCCCGATCGATCTGGGAAAGGGCTTTTTCTCGCTCTACCTCCAGGGTACTCTTCAATTTCTCCAGGAATTCTGGGTCGACTTCCAGGTTGGGCACCCCCCCTGGGGTCTTGATGATCTCCGTGATATCCTGGGTGCTGGTGCTGGATTGCAGGTTATCCAAGACCCCGACGAGCTTTTCTGCGCTCTCCTTCGCCACCTGAGGGGGGACCTCTTTTCTTTCCCCTCCCTTGCGGGCCGACATCAGATCGACGATGGAGTCCAGCAATTCTTCGTGGGGATCCTGTTTCTTCTCCTCTTTTGCCTCTTCCTTCTCTTGCAGCCGTAAGTTGTTGTCCTTCGGTTGCCCCGCACCTTCGACAGGCGTAGGCCGAGGGATGGGCTTGAGATCCGGCAGGATACCTTCTTCCTTGAGGGTGCTGTTGATCTCATCGTAGATCACCTGCGCTTGCTGGATGATGTACTTATTGAACAGGGCATACAGGATGATCTTGATCTGAGTATCTACTTCCAGATCCCGAATTGCGTAGCGGAAGGCTCTAGTCAGATGATGGGGCCCGGCGGGGATCTGCTTTTCCTTGAGCTCCTTACCTCCGTTGAGCACAGTGAATCGCTGGCGCAGGGCGTAGAGTTCCTGGAAAAAATGATTCGTCGCTTTGAGAACGATGTTTTCCGAAGCGACCATTTCCTCTACTTCTTCTTGTTCGACGAGTGAAAGGCCGGAATCTTCGGAATAACTCCCCTGGTCCAGATCGTCCCCTGGATCCTGACCGAATCGGTTGAATCCATAGGAGATCTGCCTGCGAAATTCGTGTTCGATCTCCGGACGCTTCTGTTGAATAAGGTTCATGGCTTCGAAGAAGCGCCCCTGTACCGTGTTGTTCTCGGCGCGCTCTGCAAATTCCATGAGCGCATTGCCCACGTTCTCGAACATTTCCGATATCTGGGAATCGCTGAAGATCAGTACGATATCGCGGCATCGTTCGAGAATCTTCGCGGCGTTGGCAGGTACCTTGACCTTGGATCGAGCTTTCATCAGGTCAGCCATGAGATCTTAGACTCTGAGGTTAATCCTCACCGATCACCCGCTCATCTCGGGGCGTGGACAGGAGCCGTTCCGCCTCAAGCTGACTCTTAGCAAAGATCAGGCGGTATTGGGTCAAGTCGCCTTCTGGCCGCTGCTGGCGGAGACTGCGCACCATCGCCCGGGCTTCGGGATAGCGATCCTTGGTGTCGAGGTAGGTAAGGGTGAGGGGAGGTGTGATCTTATAGACGAAATAAGGCATGGTAAGAGCCCATTAGATCGTTCGTGCTGAGTGTAGCTAAATTTTACCGTCATCGCTAAGCACTGGTTCCAAGATACCCGAATCCACGGGATTTTGTTAGTATGGGCCAGAAGAGCGGGCTGTGGGGGGTAGGCTCGGGGATCGCATGAATATTGGATCTGTTCCATATCATCCTAGGACCACGCTAAGCAGGAGATCGAAAAGAAGATGATTAAACCCATCGGTTCTGATGAACTCAAACCACTGTTCGTCTATGATCCGGATGCCCACCATCAGCTGATGCACGAAGCGGAATCTTTGCCTTCTGTAGTCATCAGTTCCCAGGCTGCCGGCAATGCGGTGATGCTCGGGGGCGGCTATTTCACCCCTTTGCCAGGATTCATGAACCTGACCGATGCGCTGGGCACCTGCGAGAACATGCGCATGAGCAACGGTCAGTTCTTCCCCCTGCCCATCCTCTGCTTGTTGAAAAATGTGGACGCAATCCGAGATGCCAAGCGCATCGCCCTGCGGGATCCGAACATGGAGGGCAATCCTGCGCTAGCGGTCATGGAGGTGGAAAACATCGAGGAAATCAACGATGAGCAAATGGCCTTCATGACGGAGAAGATCTTCCGTACTACGGATGAAGCGCATCCCGGGGTCAAGGCCTTCAACAGTCAGGGCCGGTTCGCCGTCTCTGGACCGATTCAGGTCTTGCACTTCTCCTATTTCCAGGATGATTTTCCGGATACCTTCCGCACGGCGGTGGAGATCCGCCATGAGATCGCCGAGCGGGGATGGAAAAAAGTAGTAGCTTTCCAAACCCGCAACCCCATGCACCTAGCCCATGAAGAACTCTGCCACATGGCCATGGAGCGCACCGGCGCCGATGGACTAGTGATCCATATGTTGTTGGGCAAGCTTAAGCCGGGAGATATCCCCGCCCCTGTGCGCGATGCAGCCATCCGCAAGATGGTAGAACTCTACTTCCCACCGAACAGCGCCATGGTAACGGGTTACGGGTTCGACATGCTCTATGCAGGCCCCCGAGAAGCCGTGCTCCACGCTTATTTCCGGCAGAACATGGGAGCAACTCATTTCATCGTGGGTCGGGATCATGCGGGCGTCGGCGATTACTACGGCGCCTTCGACGCGCAGAAGATCTTCGATGAGGAAGTGCCGGAAGGTGCCCTGGAAATCGAAATCTTCAAGGCGGATCACACCGCCTGGTCTAAAAAGCTCAACAAGGTGGTGATGATGCGGGAAGCACCGGATCACACGAAGGACGACTTTGTGCTGCTATCCGGTACCAAGGTGCGGGAGATGCTCGCCAACGGCATCGCCCCGCCGAAGGAATTTTCCCGTCCTGAGGTAGCTCAGATCCTCATGGATTACTATCAGTCCCTGAAGAAGCAATAAGCTCTAACTAAGAGGCCCGGCATCAGAGTGCCGGGCCTTTTGATCAGCGGAGATTCTTTTTATAGGGGGGAATCACCGCATTCTTTGCCTTGGAAAAATTGGCGAAATCCATGGTCACGGTGGCGAGTTCCACGCCGGAGAAATCCGCATTGGCTACATCCGCCCGCCGGAGGATCGCCCCGCCGATCACTGCATTCGTGAGATCTGCATCCCGGAGCGTTGCGTTGCGGAAATTCGCATCCTGGGCTGAGATGCCCCGAAGATTGGCGCCAGTCAAATTTGCTCCCTCAAGCACGGCGAGATTGATAGCAGTGAGGGTATCCGGGTGCATGCTGGAGAGATCTGCATAGCTCAGATCCGCCCGGATCAGATTGGCATCGTTGAGATGGCTGTTGCGCAGATCGGCGCCGCTCAGATTGGTTTCTCGCAGATTCGCCTTGATGAAGAGGGCATGATGCGCAGTGATCTGACTGAGATCGGCAGAATGAAAGTCCGTGCCCCGCAGATCTGCTCGGCTGAGATCCGCTTGCACGAACCGGGTATCTCGGGCATCCACATAGCGCAGATCTGCATCCTTAAGCCGAGCATGGGAGAGATCCGCACCGCTCAGGCTGGCCGCTCGGGAGGGATTTTCTGAACCCAGACGTGCATGGGAGAGATCTGCCCCACAGAGATGCGCTCGATTGAGATGAGCACCGATGAGCAAAGCATGGCGCAAAACACTATCCTGTAAATCTGCTTCGATCAGATCACTGGATTCCAGGTTGGCATAGCTGAGATCCATGCCTCGGAGGTCTGCCTCACATAGCTCCATTTCCCGCAGATCCGCCCCTACTAAAGTATCCGCTTCGATGGTAGCTAGCACTTCCCCGGTATTCTTGTGTTTAATCTCGATCATCGATCTTTACTCATCCAGGTTGAAAGCTGAGATTGTCCCCTATAGGGCTGCTTGAGGGTAGGAACCGAGAATTTTGAACAGGGAAGCGCGCTTGCTCAAGGCTTCCAGTGCTTTTCCCAACGGCGCATCTTCCCGATGGCCGAGGACATCCACGAAAAAGACGTATTCCCAGATACCCCGCCGAGAAGGGCGGGATTCGATGCTGGTCATATTGATCTGATGCTCTGCTAGGGGGCTGAGCAGCTGATACAGTCCTCCCGCTTCGTTGCGGCAGGAAAGCAGCAAACTGGTTTTATCCTGTCCGCTGGGCCGCGCATCCTCCCGACCGATCACCAAAAAGCGGGTGGTGTTCAGAGGTTCATCCTCGATTCGTTCGGCGAGAATCCGTAAACCATAGATCTCCGCCGCTGCCCCGCTCGCAATCGCCCCTGCCTTGGGATCCTCTGCAGCCAAGCGGGCAGCTTCCGCATTGCTGCCCACAGACAGGCGCGGCACATCGGGTAGATGGCGATCCAACCAGGCACGGCACTGGGAGAGCGACTGTTGATGGGAATAGAGGCGCTGGATCGCCTTTAGCTGGGAACTCCGGCTGAGCAGATATTGATGGATACGCAGGCTCACTTCACCAGTGATCCGCAAGGGGGAGATGAGGAACTGATCCAAGGTATAGTTCACTACCCCCTCAGTAGAATTCTCCACAGGCACGACTCCATAGCGGCAAGCACCGGATTCCACCTCGCGGAACACGTCCCCGATATCCTCTAAAGGTACCGTTTTCACCGCATGGCCGAAGTGCTTCAGGGTAGCCGCCTGGGTAAAAGTGCCTGCGGGACCAAGGAAAGCGACAGCGATAGGCTCTTCCAGGGCCAAGCAGGCGGACATGATCTCCCGAAACAGATGCACCAGGGTATCTCCCTCTAGAGGTCCTGGGTTCTGTGCCCGAATGCGGCGCAGCACCGCTGCTTCCCGTTCCGGTCGGTAAAAATCCATTTCGCCCGCTTCCCGTTTGATTTCTGCAACCTGCTGTGCCAAAGCTGCCCGCTCACTGATGAGGCGTACCAGTTCCCCATCGATGGCATCGATCTGTTGGCGCACAGCGCTGAGCCGATCTTGGTTCATGGATCCCGCTGCTTGATCCCTGATTCAATGTTCTTGTGGGCAACCGAGACAACGCACGGACAAGACGCCCTGAATGTTGCGAACCTGCTGTACCGTCTCTTCTGGCACCGCTCGGTTCACATCGATCAGGGTGACAGCAATCTCCCCCTTGGAACGGTTGAGCATATCCAGAATGTTTAGCTCAGCTTCCGCCAGCTTGGTGGAGATCTGCCCCACCATGTTGGGCACGTTGCGGTTCACCACTACGATACGATAGCCTTCGTTCCTAGGCAGATGCACTTCCGGGAAGTTGACAGAATTGCGGATATTGCCTTCTTCCAGCCAGCCCCGTACTTCTTCCACAACCATGACGGCACAGTTTTCTTCCGCTTCCTTGGTCGAAGCGCCGATATGGGGTAAAGCGACCACTCGGGGATGATCCTTGAGCCGGTTGCTGGGGAAGTCGCAGATATAGGCGTACAGATGGCCGGAATCCAGGGCAGCGATGGCCGCTTCATCGTCGATGATGCCCTTTCTGGCAAAGTTGAGCAGCACGGCACCCTTTTTCATGTGCCGCAGTCGATCTGCATGGATCATGCCCCGGGTCTCCTCGGTTAGGGGCACATGAAAGCTGACGAAGTCGGAACGCGTCAGCAGATCATCCACGCTCAGGGCCTGCTGTACATCGGATGCCAGTTGCCAAGCCCGCTGTACTGTGATGGTGGGATCATAGCCCATCACCTGCATGCCCAGCGCGCGAGCGGCGTTGGCGACCCGCACCCCGATGGCGCCCAGCCCGATCACCCCCAGGGTCCGTCCGGGTAATTCGAATCCCACAAACTGTTTTTTACCGCTTTCCACCGCCCCATGGATCGCATGGTCATCCCCCGAAAGGTTTCGGGTGAAGTCCCAGGCCTGGACGATGTTGCGGGCTGCCAGCAGCATGCCGGCGATGACCAGTTCCTTGACCGCATTGGCATTGGCCCCCGGCGCATTGAATACCGGCACACCCCGTTGGGATAAGCGATCCACGGGAATGTTGTTGACCCCCGCACCGGCCCGACCGATAGCCTTTACAGAATCCGGAATCTCCAAATCGTGCAGGTTGGCGGAGCGCACCAAAATGGCATCCGGGCGCTGGATCTCCGAAGCGACTTCGTATCGATCCCGGGGCAGGCGATTGAGACCGGCCACCGAGATGGCATTGAGGGTGAGAATCTTGAACATCGTACGCAATCTGTTCCTAAGTCATCCGTAACGCCGTTCAAAGTCTGCCATGAAGTCCACTAGGGCCTTTACACCGGCTTCCGGCATGGCATTGTAGATGCTCGCTCGCATCCCCCCCACCGAGCGGTGCCCTTTGAGGGTGAGCAAGCCTGCTTCCGCTGCTTCCGCAAGGAATCGCTCGTCTAGGGAAGGGTCGGCCAGGGTGAAGGGCACATTCATCCAAGAACGGCAATCGGGTTCCACCGGATTATCGTAGAAATCGGAGGCATCGATCGCCGCATAGAGGTGCTTGGCCTTCCGCTCGTTGATCCGGGCCATCTCCTGCAACCCCCCCAGCGCCTTCAGCCATCGAAAGACCAAACCCGCGAGATACCAAGCATAGGTGGGCGGGGTGTTATACATGGACTGGGCATCCGCGTGGGTCTTGTATCGGAACATGGTAGGGGTGCCCGGCAAGGGTTCCTTTAGCAGATCTTCCCGCACGATGACCAGGGTCAGGCCGGCAGGGCCGATGTTCTTCTGAGCACCTGCATAGATCAGCCCGTAGCGGGAAACGTCTAAGGGGCGGGAAAGCAGGGTGGAAGACATGTCTGCCACCAGGGGCACAGAACCCGTCTCCGGAACATAGGGGAATTCCACACCCTGAATGGTCTCGTTCGGGGTGTAATGAACATAGGCTGCTTCTGGATTTGGCGCCCAGCTGTCCTGGGCGGGCACTCGGATAAAGCGGCCGTCCACCGATCCATCGATGACCCGCACTGCGCCGTAGCGCTTCCCCTCTGCAATGGCCTTCTTCGACCAAGAACCCGTGCAGAGATAATCCGCCGCATCGCCCTGTTTTCGCAAGAGATTCAAGGGCACCATGGCGAACTGACTGGAAGCGCCCCCCTGCAAGAATAAGACCTGGTATTCCTCCGGCAGATCGAGCAGTTCCCGCAGATCTGCTTCCGCTTCCTGGGCGATGCGGAGAAAGGCCTTACCACGGTGGCTCATCTCGGCGACGCATTGGCCGGTACCCCGCCAATCGAGCATCTCTTCTTGCGCTTGGCGCAAGACCGGTTCCGGCAACATGGCGGGTCCCGCGCTAAAATTATAGGGTCTCGACATGGGGCTTCACTCCAGAACAGCCAGGGCAATGCGCCTACACTTTTTCTTTGATCCGAGCAGCCTTCCCTGTGCGGCCTCGGAGGTAGTAGAGCTTGGCGCGCCGCACATCCCCCCGCCGTTTCACTTGAATCTTATGGATTAGGGGGCTGTAGGTCTGGAACACCCGCTCCACCCCCTCACCGTGGGAAATCTTGCGCACCGTGAAGGCGGAGTTCAGCCCGCGGTTCCGCTTGGCGATGACCACACCTTCGAAAGTTTGGAGGCGTTCCCGATTGCCTTCCTTCACCTTGACTTGTACCGCCAGGGTATCCCCGGGATGGAATTCTGGGATCTGGCGCTTTGCCATCTGTTCCTTTTCCAACATTTCGATGAGATTCATTCGTCTTCACTCCTGTTTCTGTTCGGTATGCGCCTGGATGAACTCTGCGAGCAATCGCTGATCTTCCTGCGTCAGGGTGCAATTCTGTAACAGATCGGGACGGCGCAGCCAGGTTCTGCCCAAGGCTTGCTTGCGCCGCCAGCGGGCGATGGCCTGATGATCCCCGCTCAAGAGCACTTCGGGCACGGATTGACCATCGATCTTCGGGGGCCTGGTGTACTGAGGATGATCCAACATTCCTTCCGAATGGGAATCCAGCCGCGCGGAGTCCCGATGCCCCAAGGCACCGGGCAACAACCGGATCACTGCATCCAAGATCACCATGGCGGGCAGCTCGCCCCCACTGAGCACATAGTCCCCGATAGACCATTCTTCATCGATGTCTGCAGTGAGGCGTTCATCGATACCTTCGTAGCGCCCAGCGATCAGAATCCAACCTTTCCCCCTGGCGATGCGCTGCATGTCCCTTTGAGTCAGGGTCTGTCCTTGGGGACTGAGATAAACGACGGGGCTAGCGGGCGCCGCTCGCCGAGCGGCTCGAATGGCTTTCCGCAGGGGTTCCACCTGCATCACCATACCCGGTCCTCCCCCGTAGGGTCGATCATCTACTCGGCGGTGCGGCAACTGGGCGTAATCTCGGGGATTCCAGTAATGCAGCTGCGCTAGCCCTTGGGCCAACGCTCGGGCTACGACGCCTTCCCGCTCCAGGCTCTGGAACATGGCGGGAAACAGGCTGATGAGATCGAAACGCATGCACTTAGAAATCTGCTTCCCAGTCCACCCGCATCCAACCGCCTTGGAAGTCGATCTCTTGCACCACCTGTTCCCAGAGGAAGGGAATCAGCCGTTCCCGATCCTTGCCGGTCACCACCAAAACATCATTGGCAGCGGTGGCGAACACGCGAGCCACGCGGCCCAGTTCCATCCCTTCCCGATTGAGGACACGTAACCCTTCTAAATCTGCCCAATAGAAAGCATCTGGACCTGGCGGAGGCAGTTGACTGCGCCGGATGCGGATGGGAAGACCGATCAAGGCTGCCGCCTGATCCCGATCCCAGCAGCCTTCGATCTGGGCGATCAAGCCCTTGCCGTGCCGCTTCCCGCTGAGCACTGCCCGCGGCTCGGTCTCTTCCCCGATGAACCAGGGAGAATAGCGGAGCACATTGTCCCGGGGATCGGTTTCTGACCAAATGCGAACCCACCCTCGGGTGCCGTACGCGCCCACGATCTTCCCGACGATCAGCTTGCGCCCTGGATCACCCGCCACGGCGCATCATTCCGATCTTCAGGCGTTGATGGAGATCGTTTCCGTGGGTGCAGTCTCCTGAGCCGCCTGTTTTGCCGCGACTTTCAGCAGCTGCCGCACCCGTTCCGTGGGCTGAGCGCCCTGACGGATCCAGTGATCGGCACGAGCACGGTTGATCTTCAACTTCACCTCGCCTTCTGCGGCAATGGGGTTGAAGAAGCCAATGCGCTCGATGTAACGGCCGTCCCGTTGGCGACGTTGATCGGCAACGACTACATGGTAAAAGGGACGCTTTTTGGCACCGCCCCGCGCTAAACGAATCTTAACCATAGGGATCTCCTGAGAACGGATCGATTCCAGCTGCGAAAAAGATTTATTTTACGCCGGTTTTCCGAAAAAATTCAAAAGGGGAAACCCCGCGGCGGCCCTCCCATGCCTTTAGGCAAACGTCCCTGTAGGGATCGCATCATTTTTGCCACATTCCCGCCCTTCATCTTTTTCATCATCTTCTGCATCTGATGGAACTGCTTTAACAGCCGGTTTACGTCCTGCACACGGGTACCGGAGCCCTGGGCGATGCGCCGCTTGCGAGAGCCCTTGATGATGGCGGGAAAGGCGCGTTCCTGGGGGGTCATGGAGTTGATGATCGCCACGAGCTTCCCCAACTCCCGATCGTTCACTTGCTGTTTCACGGCTTCAGGAATCTGCCCCATGCCAGGGAGTTTATCCATCAGGCTGGACATGCCCCCCATGTTCGCCATCTGCTGCAACTGCGCTCGAAAGTCTTCGAGATCGAACTTACTGCCCTTCCTCAGCTTCTTGACGAGCTTTTCCGCCTGTTCCCGATCTACCTTGCGCTGGACTTCTTCCACCAGGGAGCGCACATCCCCCATGCCCAGGATGCGGGAGGCAATGCGGTCGGGATGAAAGGGTTCTAAAGCGGTGGTTTTCTCCCCCACACCGAGGAATTTGATCGGCTTGCCGGTGATGGCACGGATGGAGAGGGCCGCACCGCCGCGGGCATCCCCATCGGCCTTGGTGAGGATCACGCCGGTCAGGGGCAGGGCTTCATCGAAGGCCTTGGCGGTGTTGGCCGCATCCTGACCCGTCATAGCATCCACGACGAACAGCGTTTCCACGGGATGCAGAACCTGATGCAGGGCCTGGATTTCCGCCATCATGGCCTGATCCACATGCAGCCGGCCCGCCGTGTCTACCAGGAGCACATCCAAAAAGCCCTTGCGGGCGGCATCCAGCGCGGCCTGAGCGATGGCGACGGGCTTTTGATGCCCTTGGCTGGGGAAGAAGTGGGCGCCCACCTCCTGGGACAGGGTTTTCAACTGTTCGATGGCAGCGGGGCGATACACATCGCAGCTCACCACCATGACCTTTTTCTTTTCCCGCTCCTGAAGCCAGCGGGCCAGCTTGGCCACGCTGGTAGTCTTACCGGAGCCCTGAAGCCCTGCTAAGAGCACCACCGCTGGGGGCTGGGTGGCCAAATTGAGCTGTGCATTGGCCTGACCCATGAGGTCTACGAGCTCATCGTGCACGATCTTCACGAGCACTTGGCCCGGGGTGAGGCTCTTTAATACGGTTTCTCCCAGGGCTTTTTTTCTCACCTGGTCGACGAAATCCCGCACCACGGGCAGGGCGACATCCGCCTCTAACAGGGCCATGCGCACTTCTCGGAGGCTCTCCTTGATATTGTCTTCGGTGAGCCGTGCCTGACCGCGCAGCTTTTTGAGGACCTGCTCGAAACGATCCTGAAGATTCTCAAACATCATCCATTCTCCTAGCGATTCCCCGCCCTAGGAACGAGGGGCTTGTCTTTCCGTATCCTCACCTTTGTGCGATGATCTGAGATTATGCACCACGATCAGCTTGCGCTTCTCGCCATTCTCTGCTATCTGATTGCCACCGCTGGTATCAGCCTGCGCCTGTTCCAACAGCGCCGAGCACGCCCGTTTCTACCCCGTTCCGTGCCCCTGGTCCTCGCTTTTCTCGGCCTGCTGCTGCACAGCTGGTTGCTATACGATGCCATCTTCCGCCCGCCCGGGCTCAACCTGGCTTTCTTCAACGCCTTTGCCTTGACCGCCTGGACGGTGATCGCCTTGCTCCTGCTGTCCAGTCTGACGAAGCCCGTGGAGAATCTGGGCATTCTGTTGCTGCCCGTGGCTGCTCTCAGCCTATATCTGGAGGCGCACTTCGCGATACCTGCTGTGCTGCCTACCACAGGTTGGGGGATCAAAGTGCATGTGCTCTTTTCCCTCCTCGCCTACAGCTTGTTAACCTTGGCGAGCGTCCAAGCCATCCTGCTGGCCATTCAGGATCATCATCTGCATGCCCATCACCCCGGCGGCTTCATCCGCGCCCTGCCGCCGTTGCAGACCATGGAAGCCCTGCTGTTCGAGATGATCGGAGCCGGCTTCATCCTGCTGACTCTGTCCCTGGTCAGCGGCTTCGCCTTCCTGGAAGATATGTTCGCCCAACATCTGGTTCACAAAACTGTGCTCTCGACCCTGGCTTGGTTTGTGTTCGGAGGCCTGTTGATCGGCCGATTGCGCTACGGCTGGCGAGGCAAGACCGCCATCCTCTGGACGCTCAGCGGCTTCATCATCCTGATCTTGGCCTATTTTGGCAGCAAGGCAGTGCTAGAACTCATCCTGCACCGGTGATCAGAACCGATGCTCCAGCCCTTTGAGACGGCTGCGGAAACTCTCTGTCACTGACCTCAGATCTCGATCGCTGGCGATCACCCGAGGGGTGAGGACGACGACCAGTTCTGTGCGATCGGCGGAATGCTTACGCTCGCCGAACAAGCTCCCCACCACCGGTAGGTTATACAGTCCGGGAATGCCCTGCTGCCCTTCTTCTTGAACATCCTGGATCAGGCCGCCCAACACCACTGCTTGCCCGGAACGTACTGCTACTGTGCTGCTGATCTTGCGGGTTTGGAAGGTGGGCGAATTGAGGGCAGAAGTGTCTGTAGCAGATACGGTGCTCACCTCCTGCTTAATTTCCATCTGCACCAAGCCGCCCGGGGTGACCCGAGGCTTCACTGTCAGCTGCACACCGGTGGATTTGTATTCAATCTGATTGACGATATTAGCACCTGGAGTAGTGGTAGATTGCTGTTGGGTGGTGGCGATGGGCACTTCCTTTCCCACTTGCATGGAAGCTTCCTGATTGTCCAACACCATGACCGAAGGGGAAGAGAGCACATTCACCAGCCCATCCCCCGCCAGGGCGCTGAGGGTGGCCCGAACGGTTTCTGGCGGTACGATCACCGCCCAGTTGAAGCCCGGGAAGGATTTCCCAATCCCAGAGCTTTCTGTGCTGTCCAGGGTGCCCTCCAAGGAGAACTCATTGCGCAAATCCTTCTTGCCCCCAAAGATCTGCCATTGCACCCCATATTGAAGACTGCCGCTCAGGGTGATCTCGATAATGGTCGCTTCTACCAACACCTGCAAGGGCACCAGATCTAACTGCTTGAGGGCGTCTAAGATCTTTTTGTAGTCTCGGGGACTGGCGCGGATGAGTAAAGAGTTGTTCACCGTATCCGCGACGATGCTCACTTCCGAAGAAAGTGTCATAGCCGTTGCTGTGGACTTGACCGCTCTGCCCGTCCCCGATTGGCTCGTGGCGGAAGTGGTTTTCTTCCCCGGGGCTACGGAACCTACCTTGGTTTTCCTCTTAGCCTTGCTCTCCGCAAAGAGATCCGTGAGGATCTTGGCCAGGTTCTCCGCATCCCCGTGTTTTACCCGGTACACGAACAGGCGCTCCGCCCGATTGCCGGTGGCTTCCGCGAGATCCAAACGCTCGATCCATCGCTTGGCCTGTTTGAGATAGGCCTCCTTCGGGGAAACCACCAACAGGCTGTTAGCGCTCTCGATGGGGATGAAGCGGAAGAGCCCTTTGAAGGGATTGCCGTTCTCATCGGCCAAGAGGTTTTCCAGCTGGTTGACCACATCTTTGACAGCGGCATACTCCAGGGAGAAGAACCCCACAGAAAGCCCCGCCATCCAATCCACGTCGAAGACTCGGATTGTATCCAACAGGTTGCTCAGCTCTGGGCTGGTGCCTGCGATCACCAGGATATTGCGCAGGCTATCGACCCGAATAATGCTGCCTTCTGGTGCCAGCGGTTGAAGGATCTTGCTCATCTCATCTGCCCCGATGTATTGCAGGGGCACTACCTGAACGCTGTAACCGTGGGGCAAAGGGGTGGCTGCTCCGCCAAGCTGGGGGACTAAGCGGCCCCGAATCGCGTTTTTCAGGGGAACTACCTCGTAGGTGCCCGCATTGTAGACCAAGGCCGCGTCATTCATGCGCAGCAGGGTTTCCAGAGTAGGAATGAGATCCTTCCGCCGCAGGGGACGGCCTGTTTGTAAGGAAACAGTGCCAGACACCTGAGGATCTAGGATGTAGTTCTCTTGGAGCACGTCCCCCAAGATCACCTTGACCACTTCCCGAATGTCCGTGCCATCGAAGTTGAGGGTGATATTCCCCGGTTTGGTGTTCACAGAGGGCCTTTGCACTTTGCGCACAAAGGTGCCTGTGCCAGACACCTCTCGATCCTTTGGCGGTGTCAAATGCTTGTTTTGCTCAGACAGAGCGATGCTCGTGTTCCCTGGGCGCCGGTTTCCCACAGGTCCTGGGGACTCCTGGTCAGTGATATGCCCTTTGGGGGGACCCATGCGCAGCGCTGGATCCCAATGCACAGGATTGCAGGCGCTCAAACCCAAGCTGAGCAAGGCGAAAAAAGGAACGTGCAGACACTTTTTCTTCATCATCGGCTTATGGTCCTGGGCCTAGGCTGGGACCTGGACCCAAGTGCGGCCCGGAAGGTTTGGATGCCGGGTTTCTAGATTGTGGGTGCTTCTGAGATTTCGGGGATGGACGACCTCGCGCGGGTGGCCTTGGTCTCCGCCGAGGACGACTCGCCGGGGTCGAACGGCGATTGTACCGCTGACGAGATGAAAGTTTGGGCTGGAAGGGCTGGGCATAGTTGCGCAGCACCAGCCAGTCCGTTTTCCCTCCCTGGCTCAGTTCGAGTTCATTAGGATGAATCGCCTTGAGCCGCCATCCCTCAATCGTATCGCCAACCCGAAATCGCCTGGGGGTGGGATCGGCCTGGGTGCGCACCCAGGCGATGGCGGTTCCTGGCGTGATGAGCACGGCGACGAGATCCATGGTATCCAAGGAAACGATCGATCCTGGTTCAGGGGCGGGCTCCGGTTGGGTTTCTGGTTCCTTCTCAGGCGGACGGCGATCCGGGCGGAACAAAGGACGCTCCACGATGCTGGCATAGTCTGCCTCGTGAAGCGGCGGGCTGAGGAGATCCAGGGGGTTCTTTTCCCCTGTTGCGAGGGAGGGAGCCCAGGGCGCTACGGTTCCAGATCGGGGAGGCTCCGCCGGCAGTTCGGGGGGCCAATGGCGCCACTGAAAGAAGAGGAGGGTCCCCAGGGCGAGAATACAGGAAAACAGAATGACCTTGCTCATTGGGCGTTCTCGAGGACATACCCGAACAGATCCAATCGGACAGTCAGTTGCCATTGAATCTTTCTTTCAGCAGCACGACGCCTTTTCCCAAGGGTGCGTCGACTGGAAACTCGTCGGGCAGAGGAACGCACGGACATTTGATCGATGAATAAGAACGGTTTGGCATTCTCGATGGCGAGCAACAGATCGCGCAGCGCGCGGGTATCTCCCTGGATCTGGGTGCGGATGTGCACGCGAGGCGGTTGTTCTTCCTTCCGGGCGGGTAGGAATTGGGTATTGATCAGCCGAGCACCGGCATCGCTCACCATTTGTTGTAAACTCCGCTGGAGCTGGGCGCCGGCCAGGGCGGGCGTCTTGGCTCGGTAATAAAACGTCTTGAACAGTTGATTGCTGCGTTCCTGCTTGAGGAGGGCACGGAGCTGCGGAAGTGCAGCGATCCGCGCCTGATAGCGCTGGATCTGGGCCTTGCGGTTTTCGATCTGTTCTTCCAGCACTTGCATCCGCTGCCACCAAGGCCCTCCGATGCCTGCTAAAAGTCCTAGGGGCACCGACAGCACGAGAAACCAGACGAAAATACAGGAACGTGCTCGCCGCCGGGCGCTCATGGCTTCTCCGCTTTCCGGCGATATTGAAAGACTAGATAGAACCGTTCCCGATCCTTGTTCGCCAACCGCACCACCGGCGAGCGGAAGGTCACATTTTCTACCCCAGGTGCTTGTTCAAGCAGGCCGATGAGAGCAGCAGCCTGGGCGGACTCTCCCCGAAGCTGCACTTCCCCGTTCCGATATTCCAAGTTTTGAATCCAGGTGTCATCTGGTAGACGATCCGTGAGTTCCCGCAACAGATCGATCATCCGAGGGTGCTCAGCTTTCTGCTGCAAGACCACTAAGCTACCCTGGCGGGCGCGTTCGATCGCTGCCTGCACCTGATGGACTTCCTCTGCCTGAACCCGCAGTTTTTTTATCTGCCGATCGAGCTGCTGCAGGATCTGCTCCCTTTGCCATAGGGGACTGATGAGAACGGCGCTGCCCAAGAGAACCAGCAGGAGTCCTAGGAATCGGTTGAGGGTGAAGATTCGGATCTTTCGCTTGGGCCGTTCTCCCGAGGGCAACAGATTCGCACCAGGCCAAGCACCTGACCAGCGGATCGCTTCCACCAGCGCACCGGCTTGCTGCAACTGCTCCACCCAGTGCCGGATGAGATCCCGCCGGCAGAGAGCGATTTCTACCTGGATCTTGCCCCCTGGGTTCGGCGTTCCCAACAGACGGAAATCGAAATAAACCTGATCCGCCTGGAAGGGGGTCAAGCGATCGATCTCATAGGTGATGACCTGCAGCAGGTTCTTGCGCACCTGAGCGGGAAAGACTGCCCGGCGCAGGAGCAAATAATCCTCAGGGATCTCTATGCGGAGATGCCGCGCCTCCTTTCCACCGACCTCGGCTAAGATCGCTGCTAGGGTCTTGCCGGGTGTGTGGCGGTCGAGATGACCCAACAATTCCCGTGCTTCCCCTGCACAGCGATAGAGATCGGCCCGATCTCCCTGAACCTGCAGTTGCAAATAGGGTTTCCGGAAGAGGACGTGGCCTAGGGCAGTGGGCAAGCAGCGCGAAAGGATTTCCTGCCCCTGCCGGAATAGTTCAAAGCCTGCGGTATCTGCGGAAGATAGAGATGCGCGCATGCGGTCTTAGCGATGCAATAAAAATCCTCGGGATTCTGAGGAGTTAACAAAACTTTGTAAAGATTTTTTTCATTCTGTTCCTCCCGATGATTCCGCCGGAATCCGGCCTGAGCGATAGCGCCGCCAGTAGACCAAAGGCTTAGCCCTTCCGGTCTTTTGGTAGACGAGGGCAGTCAAGCTTCTTTCCACCCCGCGATCATTCCGATGGATGACCTGAATCCGATAGAGGGGACCACTGCTATTCTTGCTAAACCGCCCGGCATCCCCTTCTTCAGCCTCTTCCCGAGCTTCCATTTCTTCCAGGGTGATGCCTGCCAGGGCCGCCCGCACCAGCGTCGGGGCAAATTCTCGAATCACTGTGGCCCGACCGGAAGCCACTGTGAGAACGGGTGCGATCTGTTCGTATAAACTTCGGTCAAACCCCATGACCTGAAGCAACTCTTCCGTGCTGTCAAAAGGCCCATCTTTGGCGCCATAGGGATAGCCCTCTGCTTCGTATTCCGGATCTTCCGCCCCATAGGTCAAGTGGAGATCATTCCGATCCCGCCAATCCAAGATCGCATCCACCAGAGCATCGGCTTCCTGTCCCTCGATGCCCAGGGCATAGAACAGATTGTCCAACAGGCTCCGGTTCGCTAAGTTCAGATTGATGAGGGAGGTTTCGTTGAAGATGCGGAGGTACAGCTCGGTTTCATCGAAGCGCCAGACATGGGCCTGCCCGTCAGGCAACCAATCTTCCTCCTCATCTTGGATCGCTGTACTCGCGAACAGCCGGAAGAGCGCGTATTGGATCGCCGCCTCTGCGTGGGCCCGGAAGCGGGCCTGGGCTAGCTGGTTAGCTGCCAAAGCTGTTTCTGTGCGCTGGCTGCTGGTCAGGGCGAGGGCGATCAGGGTCAGCAAAACCAGAATCCAGAGCACCAGCATCAGGGCGATTCCTCGTTGGGTCGGCTGTGAAGGAGGACAACCCATAGTTCCAGTGCTCAACGGGTTGTGAAGGGAACCTGGCCTGGGCCGGGACCGATCGTCAAGCCGTTCCCCAAGCGCCTCTCCTCGGATTCCGGGAGGCGGACGATGAGATCCGGCCAAGCGCTGCCGGGAGTTTCCAGATGGATGCGGACCGCATAGGGTGGTTCCTTGCGATCCAGCCATGTTTCCTGCCATGTTCCCACCGCAGGATCTTCCTTGGGATTCAAGGCCTGCTCAGCTGGGCCGAAATAAGCGATTTCAAAGCTCGTCAGCTTTTCCACCAAGCGAGTCATGCCGAAAGCACCTTCGGCGAGATCCTGATCTTCCTCGGGAAAGGCCGGGAACGAATCTCCTTCTTCAAAGGGTTCCCATGCGGGAATCTCATCCGTACCCGCTAACACATCGGGATGCAGCAGCCAGCGGGTCAGCAACAGTCCCTGCTCCTCTGCCAGGCCAAAGCGCAGGATATAGAGCCCGGGAATGCCCACATGGTCCGACAGGGGGGCGACGAATTCCAGATGTTCTGCATCACCGGAGAACAGAAGCACGGATTTCGCTTCCCAGGTCAGGCGGATGGGTCTTGCCTGTAGCAAGAGGCGCTGGATCAGATTGCGGGTGATCCGCTGTTCCGCCTCTCGGGCGATCAAGGCATCCACCCCTTCCCAGGCGCGCATCCCCAATCGGAGACCAGAAAAGAGCAAGAGAGCCATGAGACCGATGAGGGCGAAGGCAATGAGCAGCTCCACTAGAGTGAAGCCCTTGGCTGTTGGTCGGTTCATGGGGATTCGGATTTGGGGACGAGGCGCAGACTGCGCAGGACGACCTGACGAGTGCCTTCCGCCGTCTTCCAGGAAACCTGTGCGCGGATCTCGTAGAGGGATGAAGCGGTTTCCCAGCTCGTATCCGGCAGGGGATAATCCTCAATCACCACCTGCCAAAAGAAGCCGTCCTCTGTTTCTCCTGATTCCGTGCTGAGCTCCAACGGAATCTCCAGTCCTACCGAGCTGAGCTTGTTTTCTGCCAAGGTGATGGCCCGCTGGTAGGCACCGCTCAGGGCGGTAGCCGTCATGGCTCGGGAAAAGATCTGGATCAGAATGCCCAGGCTCAGGGCGAGAATGGAGAAGGCGACCAGCACTTCCAGCAGGGAAAAACCCTCTTGCATCCTTGGATTCACGGTTCTTCCCAGGGAGCTAACTGGACATGACCGGATAGCCATTGCACGCCCACTTGCCAACCCTTCCCCCCTCGGCTGAGGAGGATGCGGCCGCCGGTGGCGCTGCCGTCTGGAAAAAAACGGATCGCCCCCCGCTCTTCTCCCTGCATTTCGGAAGCTGCGGCGATGAGCGTTAGATCTAGATCTGCTGGTAGTTGCACGGTGCGGAAAGGGCCTTCTACTCGATAACGATGTTTTTCCAGATCCAGAATGAAGGCCACATCATGGCCCTTGCGAATGGCTTCCTCTCGGGCGAGGCGCAGGCTGGCGGCGATGCGTCGGCTCGCGGATTTCAGCTCTGCGCCGGGCAGGGCGGCGGTCAGTAGGGGCGGCACGATGGCGACCAACAGGACGGCCAAGGCGAGGACGACGACCAATTCCAGCAAGGTAAACCCGTCGGCACGGCGGGAAGATTTAGGGCCTCGGGCGGTCATCGAGGAGGATTTATTCCCAACTCAAAATATCCTGATCTTCTCCTTCACCCCCTTCCCGATTATCCGCCCCCAGGCTCCACAGATCGAAGGGGCCATGTTCCCCCGGGGAACGATAGTGATAAGGATATCCCCAGGGATCTTCTGGCACCTTGGATTTCTTCAGATAGGGTCCGTTCCAATTGTCAACCCCGCTGGGCTTTTCCACCAAGGCTTGCAGGCCTTCGCTTGTGGTGGGATAGCGGCCCACGTCCAAGCGGTAGATGTCTAAGGTGCCCGCCAGGTTTTCGATTTGAATGCGGGCGGTTTTGGTCTTGGAAGAACCCAAGGCTTTCATGACTTGGGGACCCACCAAGCCCACCAGCAGGCCGAGGATGGCGAGCACGACCAAGAGTTCTACCAGGGTAAAACCTAGATTTCGTTTGGGAGGATACATAAGGATTTCGTTTCCTGTGCTGTGGGGCAATCATTCATTATAGTGCGTTCTTCTCCCCCGACATCATTCGCGTTCGGACCAGCGCTAAGACCGCTTCCCGCACCTGAGATTTCGTCCCACGCCCATCGATGATCTGAATGCGCGCGGGTTCTGCCCGCGCCCGCGCCAGATAGGCCCGGCGCACCCGTTCGAAGAAAGCGTGTGTCTCGGATTCCAGACGGTCTAAGTGAGCGCGCTGTTTCGCTCGGGCCAGTCCTAGGGAAACGGGCAGATCCAAGAGCAGGGTGTAATCCGGTCGCAGGTCGCCCTGGGTCAAAGTTTCCAGCTGCGCGATGCGGCTTGTATCCAGGCCCCGCCCTCCGCCCTGATAGGCATAGGTGGCATCTGTGAAGCGGTCGCAGATCACCCAATGCCCCCGAGCGAGGGCGGGCCGGATGACTTGGGCCAGATGCTCCGCGCGGGCGGCGAAGAGCAGCAATAGTTCCGTATCCGCTGCCATGGGGGGCAAGCTGGGATCGAGCAATAACTGGCGAATCCGCTCCCCCAAGGCCGTTCCTCCGGGTTCTCGGGTCAGCACCACGGGAATGCCCTGGGCTTCCAGCGCTTCCTTCAGATAGCCGGCCTGGGTAGATTTGCCAGCTCCCTCGATGCCCTCCAAGGTGAGGAACCGCCCGACATTGTTGGAACAGTTCATTCGGAGGATTTCCGCAGCTGATAGCGCCGAACAGCCCGGTTGTGCGCTTCCAAAGTGGCGGAAAACTGATGGCTCCCATCCCCCCTGGCCACAAAATACAGGCTGTCTCCGGGTTGAGGATGAAGCACCGCCAAGATCGCCGCACGACCTGGCAGAGCGATGGGGGTAGGCGGCAGCCCCCGATGGACATAAGTGTTATAAGGCGTATCCCTGCGCAGATCCGATCGCCGGAGATTGCCGTCGAAGTCCGCGCCCAATCCATAGATGACCGTGGGATCCGTCTGCAATTTCATGCCCCTTTGCAGTCGACGAATGAACACACCGGCGATTTGGGGTCGTTCTTCCGCTTTGCCCGTTTCCTTCTCCACGATGGAAGCCAGGATCAGGGCTTCATAGGGGCTGGCCAAGGGTAAATCCGGCGCCCGCTTCGGCCATTCCTGATCGAGGAAGGCTTCCATGGCCGCATAAGCCCGCCGGAACACCGCTACATCTGTCACGCCCTTGGGGAAATAATAGGTATCCGGCAGAAAACGGCCCTCTGCTGCGAGCTCCGGCTTCCCCAGGGCTGCCATGAGCGCCTGAGGGGTTGCGGGCTTCAAGCGGTGCTCTACCGCTGGATTGCGACCGATCGCTTCCAAAGCCTGCTGCACCGTCCAACCCTCGATCAGGGTGATCGCCTGCTGTACCACCCGACCGGATACCAGCATTTCCAACAGCTCCGCCGGCTTCATGTCGGATCGCAGCGCATAGGTGCCCGCTTGCAACCGCTTGGCATCCCCCCGAAGATAGGCGAGGAGCATGAAATAATAGGGCTGATCCAGCGCCCCCAGGGCGACCAATCGTTCGGTCAGCTGCCGCAAGGACATGCCCCGAGGTACCTCTAGCGTGAGGGATGCTTGGGGCAGGTTCAGGGGCGTTTGGTAGAAACGGTTATAATCCCACAACAACCCCGCACCCAGGGCTAACAGGAAAAAGAGACTGAGGAAGAGAACGCGCATGATCCGCCGCTCCGGGCTTCTGATTGCAGCCATTGCATCCCAGGCTGAGTTAACTCAGGGTTCGGAAGACGGCTTCCGCTGCGTCTAGGGTTGCCTGGATTTCCTGTTCACCGTGGGCGGCGGAAACGAAACCCGCTTCGAAAGCGGAGGGAGCCAGATAGATGCCCCGTTCCAACATGCCTTGGAAGAAAGCGCGGAATCGCTGCTGATCGCAGGCAGTGGCACCTGCATAATCCGTCACCTGATCCGCTTCCGTGAAGAACAGCCCGAACATGCCCCCCACCCAATTGGCGGTGAGCGGCACCCCCTGGGCTGCTGCCCGTTCCAATAAGCCAGTCATCAGGCGTTCGGTTTGGGCGGTGAGCTGCTCGTAGAAGCCTGGCGCTGAGATCAGTCTCAGGGTCTCCAGTCCCGCCGCCATGGCGATGGGATTGCCGGACAGAGTGCCCGCCTGATAGACGGGCCCCAGGGGTGCAATCTGTTCCATGATAGCCCGCCGCCCTCCAAAGGCTCCCACAGGCATCCCGCCGCCGATCACCTTGCCTAAGGTGGTCAGATCTGGCTGCACCCCGTAATGGGCTTGGGCCCCCCCCAACGCCACCCGAAAGCCGGTCATGACCTCATCGAAGATCAGCACGATGCCGTACTGATCGCAGAGAGCGCGCAGGCCTTCTAGAAAGCCCGGCTGGGGGGGAATGCAGTTCATGTTGCCCGCCACCGGTTCCACGATGAGGCAGGCGATTTCCTTCCCCCATCGGGCAAAGGCGGCGCGCACCGCTTCCAGATCGTTATAGGGCAAGGTGAGGGTGAGTTCGGCGAGGACAGCGGGCACCCCGGGGGAGCTGGGTTCCCCTAAAGTCAGAGCACCGGAACCCGCTTTGACCAGCAGCCCATCGCTGTGGCCGTGATAACAGCCCTCGAACTTGGCGATGCGATCCCGCCCCGTGTAGCCTCGAGCCAGCCGGATGGCGCTCATGGTGGCTTCGGTACCAGAGTTGACCATGCGCACCAGCTCCATGGAGGGCATCAGCGTGCAGACCAAATCCGCCATCTTCACCTCCAAGGCGGTGGGCGCGCCGAAGGATAATCCCTGACGGGCCTGCCGGATCACGGCTTCCAGGACTTGGGGATGCGCATGACCCAGGATCAGGGGACCCCAGGAACCCACATAATCAATGTAGGCTTTGCCGTCCACGTCGAAGAGATAGGCTCCCTCTCCCCGCTCGAAGAAGATCGGTTCCCCCCCGACGCTGCGAAACGCCCGCACGGGGGAATTCACACCGCCGGGAATGTGCCGTTGGGCGGCGGCGTAGAGTGCTTGGGATCGGCTCATGGTCTCAATGCTCCTGGAAAAGGTCGGTAAAGGCTTGGGCAGCGGCTTGCACATCCGGCGCGGCGAACACCCCGTCCACCACGGCGAGCAGATCTGCGCCGGCGGCGATGAGCGGGGGGCTATTTTCCGGCGTCAATCCACCGATGGCAACCAAAGGCAAGCCCAGTTCCCGCTTGGCGCGCACCAACAAGGCCGGGTCCGCCTGCGCGGCTTGTGGCTTGGTGCGGGAGGGGAAAAACCGCCCGAAGGCGAGGTAATCGAGTCCCCACGCCTTCGCCTGCTGAGCACGCTGGAATTGGTTGTAACAAGAAAATCCGATGAGGGCCTCTGCACCGAGCAGCCTTCTCGCTTCTCGGGGGTCCGCATCGCCTCGGCCCAGGTGGACCCCCTGGGCCGAGATCCGGCGGGCGAGGGCCAGATCGTCATTGATGAGGAGGGGCACGCCGAAATCTCGGCACAGGTGCAGCAGCGACCGCGCTTCCCGTTCCCGCCGCCTGGTATCTTTCCCCTTGTCCCGATATTGGATCAGGACGGCTCCTCCTGCGAGTGCCGCTTCCACGAGTTCTTCTAGCGGGCGAGGGCGGGCGAAACGATCCGGCGTGATGGCGTAGAGGCCGCGCAAATTCACGGGCGGTTGAGAAAATAGAATCGGTTGGGCGTGAGCTGACAACGGCCAGTGCGCAGGGCTTGGCGCAGGCTTTCCCAGGTGTAACGCTGCGCTTCTTCCACTGCCTGGACCATCTCCATGCCCAAGGCCAACCGAGCGGCGGCAGCACTAGCCAGGGTGCAGCCGGAACCATGATAGTGGCCCGGCAGTCGGGGCCAGTGCCATTCCCATGCCTCTCTGTTCTGCCCGTAGAGGCGATGGACGACTCTTTCTTCCTCCGTCTCTTGGGCGCTCGTGATGAGGACCCACCGGCAACCGGTTTCCAGCAGTTTTTGGGCGCAGGCTTTTGGATCTTTGGCACCGCTGAGCAAACGGGCTTCCGAAAGATTGGGCGTGATGAGGGTGCAGCGTCCCAAGAGATGCTTGCGGATCTGATTGAGGAGAGCGGCATCCAAAAAACCCTCTCCCAAACTGGGGCTCAGAATGGGATCCAGCACCCAGGGAATCTCCCTGTATTCGTCGGCGAGCTGCACCAGCATCCGGCTGATGCGGGAACTGCCCAAGAGTCCGATCTTCACCGCCCCCACCCGGCTTTCCCGAAAGATCAGGCGGCATTGCGCCTCGATGCGCGCTTCCGGCTGAGGCCAATAGGCCCGCAGCCCGCAGGTGTCCTGGGTGGTCAAGCAGCTGATGACGCAGGCGGAGAACAGGCCCGCGGCCCGCGCGGCTTCCAGATCCGCCTGAATACCCGCCCCGCCGCAGGGATCATGACCGCCGATGCAGAGGAGAATCGGTTGTAGCGCAGAATCCTGCATGTTCAGTGCTCATGTTTCAACCCATGATCTACACTGAAGCATGTGGTGAGGATCTGCAAGGGTACAGGGCCATGAACCAACTGGAACTCTTCGACTTGGCAGAACGCTATTGCCGTTGGATCGATGTTTCGGGAGAAGATCAGCCCCATTGGTTGCAGGAAATCGCCCGACTTTTGCCTCGACTGGAGGCTTCTATCCAATCCTTGCAGCAGCTAAAGGCAGATACAGAACCCAGTCTGTTTCCCGATCTGGACGCCCGTTTTGAGCTCTACACACATCTTCGAAAACTCCTGGGCGATCGAGATGGCTACCCGTTGGAGCTCGATGAACCCGGAGACACGGAGATCACCGGCAGCTTAGCGGATGATCTGACGGATATCTATTGCGAGTTAAAGCATGGCTTGCGGTTTGCGGAAGTTGCTCCGGAGCAGGTGTTAAAGGAATGGCGCAGGGGATTCCACTATCACTGGGGACAGCATCTTGCGGATGCCCAACGGCATCTCGCTCGCCTGGCAGCCCAGGGGCGTTTGCTGGCTTGAGCAACGTTCTGCTATTCTTGAGCGATACACTCAGCCATTGAGGAGACCTGCCATGTTGGCTACTCTGACCGAACAGGATCTATCCCTGACGAAAGCTGCACAGGCGAAGATGGATGAACTCTTCTCTCAGGTAGAGGAGAACATTCAGGGCGTGCGGGTGTTTGCGACGCCGGGTGGATGCAGCGGCATCAGCTTCGGCATGAGTTTCACCGACCGCATCAATGAAAACGATGGGGTGCTCGAATACCAGGGCTTCAAGGTCATCGTAGATGAGGACACCTTGCAATATCTCCGCGGGGTGGAGATTGATTTCATCGATCGAGGGGAATCCGGTTCTACCTTTGTGTTCAACAATTTGCCCCAGATGGGGGGCGGCTGTGGCGGCTGTGGTTCCAGCGGCGGCGGCTGCGCCTGATCCGGGCCGGATCAAGCGGCGCTCGCCGCTTTTTTTCTAAGGGAATGTCATGGTGAAGATTGGGATTGTGGGCGGCACCGGCTACACCGGTGCCGAGCTGTTGCGCCTATTGGTACGGCATCCCGGGGTTTCTCTAGAGGTGGTGACCTCTCGGGGGGAAGCGGGAAAGCCGGTTGCCGATCTCTTTCCCCATCTGCGGGGGCAGCTCGATCTGCATTTCTCCGCACCGGAATTCTCACAGCTCAGCCGCTGTGATCTCGTCTTCTTCGCCACGCCGAACGGCACCGCCATGCAACAGGTGCCGGATCTCTTGCGGGCGGGGGTGCGCGTCATCGATCTAGCCGCTGATTTCCGCCTGAAGGATGCCCAGCTTTGGGAACGATGGTACGGCCAGCCTCATGCCTGTCCTGAACTGCTCGGAGAAGCCGTGTACGGCTTGCCCGAATGCCATCGGGAAGCTATCCGACAAGCGCGTTTGATCGCTAATCCAGGCTGCTATCCCACCGCTATCACCCTGGGCTTTCTGCCCTTGCTCGAACAGGGGCTGATCGCTACCGATTCCCTGATCGCCGATGCAAAGTCCGGCGTGAGCGGCGCAGGCCGCAAGGCGAGCTTGCACTTGCTCATGGCAGAGATGGGGGAAAGCTTTCGAGCCTATGGAGTGAACGGTCATCGCCATCATCCCGAGATCGTGCAGAACCTTTCTCAGGTAGCGGGTACGCCAGTCGGGCTGACCTTTGTGCCCCATCTGGTGCCCATGATCCGCGGCATTCAAGCCACGCTCTACGCGCAGCTCCGGACGCCTGTACGGGATCTACAGGCCTTGTATGAAGAACGCTATGCCGAAGAACCCTTTGTAGATGTGATGCCCGCAGGGGCCCATCCGGACACTCGCACCGTGCGGGGTAGCAATACCTGTCGCCTGGCCATCGCGGAACCCGGAGCACAGGGCACCGTGGTAGTGCAGTCAGTGATTGATAATCTGGTTAAAGGAGCGGCGGGGCAAGCGGTTCAGAACATGAACTTGATGCTGGGCTTCGAGGAGACTACCGCGCTGCGATCTCCTGCGCTCCTTCCCTAATGCGGTTGAATCTCTTTTCTCGAGACCCATTTTCCATCGAGAACCCTCGCAGGTGTTTGCGCGTGTTCTCAACGAACTTCCGTCAACGAGCTTGAATCAGGTTTTTACCCATGACCGAGGCACAGACTGAACAAGCCCCCCTGGTATTCACCCCAGCAGCTGCCGCCAAGGTAGCTAGTTTGATCGAGGAAGAGGGCAATCCGAAGCTCATGCTGCGGGTCTATATTCAAGGCGGAGGCTGCTCCGGATTCCAGTATGGCTTTACCTTCGACGAACAGGTCCAAGAAGGAGACACAGAGATCGTGACCGATGGGGTGAAGCTGCTCATCGATCCCATGAGCATGCAATACCTCATGGGAGCAGAGATCGATTATACAGAAGGCTTGCAGGGTGCCCAGTTCGTCATCCGCAATCCTAACGCCACCACTACTTGCGGTTGTGGCTCTTCCTTCTCTGTGTGATCTGGATTAACTGCCTCCTTCGGGAGGCAGGGCCAACGGGATGATGTTCCCGTCCTGATCTCCCTCAGTTGCGCTTTTCAGTCCTTCCAATCCCCAGCCAATCAGCATATACAGGGTTCCCGAAGCCACGAAGAAGAGCAAGAGGGCGAAGATGAATCTTCGCAGCCGTCGCTTTGGCTTGCGGAAAGAAATGGTGTTCTGTCGGAATTTGTAATCGTACATTTGTGATCGTCTTTTTGGGAGGGCAAAATAGATCCTTTTCTATATAGCGGTAACCCTCGCCGTCTGACAAGGAAAAACATCATGCACAGCTTGGAAGAGGCGCTCGCGCAGATCACTCGGGGTGTAGAAGAGGTTCTATTGGAATCAGAGCTGAAGAAGAAGCTCTCTCAGGATCGTCCCCTGCGGATCAAGGCGGGTTTTGACCCCACTGCACCGGATCTGCATCTGGGGCACACGGTGCTCATCAACAAGCTCCGTCAATTTCAGCAGCTCGGCCATGAGATACTGTTTTTGATCGGGGACTTCACCGGCATGATCGGAGATCCCACGGGAAAGAGCGCCACTCGGAAGCCCCTGAGCCGAGAGGAAGTGCAGGAAAATGCCCGCACCTATGCAGATCAGATCTTTCCCTTGTTAGATCCCGAGAGAACCCAGATCCTGTTCAACTCTCAGTGGATGGAGAATATGCGGGCAGCGGATCTGATCGCCCTCACCGCCAAGCACACGGTGGCGCGCATGTTGGAGCGGGACGATTTTTCAAAACGCTTTCGCGCCAACCAGCCCATCGCCATCCATGAATTCCTCTATCCCCTGATCCAGGGCTATGATTCCGTCGTCCTCAAGGCGGATGTAGAAGTGGGCGGCACGGATCAAAAATTTAACCTGCTAGTGGGCCGGCAACTGCAAGCTGCTTACGGGCAGGAACCCCAGGTGGTCATCACCCTGCCCCTGCTCGAAGGGCTGGATGGGGTGCAAAAGATGTCCAAGTCCCTGGGCAATTACATCGCCATCGGAGATCCACCGGATGAAATGTTCGGCAAGCTCATGTCGATCTCCGACACCCTGATGTGGCGCTATCTCGAACTTCTGAGCGAAGTCCCTCTAGAAGAGATCCAGCGCTGGAAACAAGCCGTTGCGGAAGGGGCCAATCCCAGGGACATCAAGTTCCGGCTGGGGGAAGAACTCGTGAGCCGTTTCCACGGTGTTGCTGCGGCGAAGCAGGCGAAGGAACGATTCATCGCACGGTTTCAGCAGGGTGCCCTGCCCGATGAGATCCCGAACTGCACGGTGCAGGCGCGGGACGAAAGGGGGGTACCCGTCGCAAACCTGCTCAAGGAAGCGGGCTTGGTGAAGAGCACTTCGGAAGCGATTCGCATGATTCAGCAAGGTGCGGTGCGCATCGACGGCCAGCGGATCGAGGACCGAAGCCTGATGATCGAGCCGGGCACCCGGCAAGTCTTTCAGGTGGGCAAGCGTCGATTCGCTCGGGTACAGGTATTAGAGGCCAGTTTCTAGTTTTCTAGCGACGAGTACATGAACTATCAGGTCTACGGCATCGGCAACGCGCTGGTGGATATGGAATACCAGGTCGCTGCGGACGATCTCGAAACGCTGCGCATTCCCAAAGGGGTGATGACCCTGGTGGATCGGGCGCACCAAAGCGAGATCATGGCTCATCTGCGGGATCATCCCCCTAAGCGGGGTTCCGGTGGATCGGCAGCGAATTCCATCATCGCCCTGAGTCAGTTCGGGGGCCGAGGATTCTATTCCTGCAAGGTGGCCGATGATGCTTTGGGCCAATTCTATCTGGAAGACCTCATCGCAAGCGGGGTGAACACCAACCTGCACTGCCAGCGAGAAACGGGCGATACGGGGCGTTGCCTGGTGTTGGTCACGCCGGATGCAGACCGCACCATGGTAACCTATCTGGGCGTCAGCAGCGCGCTATCGGAACAAGATCTGGTGCCGGAGGCCATCCGAGCTTCCGAATACTATTATATGGAAGGCTATCTGGTCACCTCGGCGAATACTCTCGCTGCTGCAGTACGGGGTCGGGAGATCGCACGAGCCGCCGGCGCCCGCATCGCCCTTTCCCTATCCGATCCCAACATGGTGACCTATTTCAAAGCAGGCCTGTTGGAGATGATCGGGGCAGGGGTGGACCTGCTCTTCGCCAATGAGGCGGAGGCCAAGGGGATGGCAAACACCCAGGATCTACAAGAGGCCATTACCTATCTCAAGAGCATTGCCCGAGCCTTCGCCCTCACTCGAGGGCCAAAGGGTGCGCTGCTCTACGACGGCGAGCAACTGCTAGAGATCGATCCCGTGCCCGTGCAGGCGGTGGACACCGTGGGGGCGGGCGATCTGTTCGCCGGCGCCCTGCTCTACGGCTTAACCCAGGGTTGGACCTACAGGCGGGCAGGCGCCCTGGCTGCGGCTAGCGCTGCTAAACTCGTTTCCCGATTCGGGCCCCGTCTCCAAGCGGAGGAGGCCCAAGCTATCCTGCGCCAGCTAAGCTAGAACACCCTGCGCCTGTTGATCCGCCTGATAGGAGGAGCGAACCAGAGCACCGCTGGCCACAGCGCGGAACCCCAGGGCCCTGGCCTCTGCTCCCAGCGCCTCGAATTCCTCCGGTGTCCAGTAGCGTTGCACCGGCAGATGATAGCGGCTGGGCTGTAGGTATTGCCCCAGGGTGAGCATGTCGCAGCCCTGCTCCCGCAGATCGGCCAACACGCCCAATACTTCTTCTTTCGTCTCTCCCAAACCCAGCATCAAACCGGATTTCGTGGGCACCTGGGGATAGCGAGCCTTGAATGCCCGTAGCAGCGCCAGGGATTCCTGATAATCCGCGCCAGGACGCACCTGGGAATAGCAGCGCGGCACGGTTTCCAAGTTGTGGTTGAACACATCGGGTTGCTGCGCTGCAAAGGCCTTCAGGGCGATTTCCCGCCGACCTCGGAAATCCGGCACCAGGATTTCCACCTGGACTCCTGGACTGCGCATTCGCACCGCTGCTAAACAATCGGCAAATTGTCCCGCACCCCCGTCCCGTAGGTCGTCCCGATTGACGGAGGTGATGACCACATAGCTCAGACCCAAGCGCGCCACGGTATCGGCGAGTTGTGCCGGTTCCTGGGGATCGGGGGGCAGCGGACGACCGTGGGCCACATCGCAGAAGGGACATCGGCGGGTGCAGCGATCCCCCAGAATCAAAAAAGTCGCCGTGCCTCGGTGGAAGCATTCCCCCAAGTTAGGACACTGGGCTTCCTCGCACACGGTGGCCAGCTGGGCTGCCCGCAGTTGCCGCCGAATCCTTGCCACCCCCGCCCCCAAGGGGGCTTTGGCACGGATCCAAGACGGCTTGCGCAAGGGTTTCTTCGTTACAGGAATTTCCACCGACAGACGGGCAACCTTAGCTTCCCCTCGCTGGTGGGTATCCGGCGTTGTGCGAGAGGCTGTGAGCACCTTCATGAGACCATTTTATTCCGTGCTTTTCGGGGAAGATTCGGGGATTGAGACCAAAAATAGCCCGCCTTCTGGAGGCTGAGGCCTTTCAAAAAGCGCTCGAACTGCCGCGCGGGGAGAGGTGGGCTGTACAGAAAGCCCTGGGCAAGCTCGCAGCCTGCTTGGGTAAAGAACGCGCGTTGTTCGTCGTTTTCGATGCCCTTGACCACCGTGCACAGACCTAGGTTACTGCCGAGTTTCACCAGTGCTCGAGCGACGGTCTTCGCCTCTTCATCCCGCAGGATCTCCTGAGCGAAGGTGCGGGCCAACTTGAGCTTGCGAATGGGCAGTCGTTTGAGGCTGGCCAGGGAAGAACAACCGACGCCGAAGTCATCGACAGTCAAGCTGATGCCCAATTTATACAGATCTTGTAGCACGGGATGAGCCATCTCTGCCTGTTGGGCGATGAACTGTTCGGTGATCTCCAACTCCAAATGACAGGAGGCAAGACCGCTGCGGGCGAGGGCCTCATGAATGGTTTTCAGGAACGCCTTGCTGCGCACCTGTTGCCCCGCGAGGTTCACGGAAAGATGCCCGATTGCCAGACCCGCTGCCTGCCAGCTCTGATATTGTCTGCACGCCTGTTCCAGCACCCAGTTGCCGATGGGAACGAGCAAGCCGTTTCCCTCTGCTAGGGAGAGAAATTGTTCTGAAGAAATGCAACCTTGCCGGGGATGATGCCAGCGCACCAGGGCTTCGATCCCTGTCAAGCGCCCATCCATCAGGGAAAACTGGGGTTGGTAATAGACCGCAAGCTCCTCATTCTTGAGGGCGCTGAGCAAATCATTCTCCATCTGCAAGCGATGGAGGGCAGCCAAGGTGAGATCCTGAGTATAGAAAGCGTACTGGTCTTTTCCGTTTTCTTTGGCACGGTAGAGTGCAGAATCCGCATGTTTGAGCAGGGTGGTCACTTCCTTCCCATCTCCCGGATAGAGACAGATGCCGATGGAGAGACCGATAGGGAGCAAATGGCCCTCAATCTCCATGGGTTCCCGGAAAGCGGAGAGGAACTTTTGGGCGAGCAATGCGGCTTCTCGAGGCCCTCGCACATCTTCGATGAGCACCGCGAATTCATCTCCCCCGAAGCGGGCCACCGTGTCGCTCTTGCGCACCTGGGCTTGTAGCCGCCTAGCCACCTCCTGCAACACCCGATCCCCGATGGGATGGCCTAATCCATCGTTGACCTGTTTGAAGTTGTCCAGATCCAGGGCCAGCACCGCCACCGAGGTTCGCTGTCGGTCCGCCACATGGATGGCATGTTCCAGTCGAGCGGTGAAGAGCAAGCGGTTGGGCAGATGGGTGAGGGAATCGTGATGAGCGAGGAAATGCAGGCGTTCCTGGGATTCCTTGATGCTAGTGATGTCCGAATACAGGGCGATGAAATGGGTGCGATTGCCCTGTTCGTCGTAGACCGAATTGATCGTCAGCCAAGCGGGATAGGTGCCCCCATCCTTGCGCCGATTGAGAATCTCCCCTTGCCAGCAACCGCTGGTATCCAAGGCGTTATGAATGGCGCGCTGGAACGCATCGTTCCGCTGGCAGACCTGCCAAAGACAGGGATTTTTGCCCAACAGTTCTTCCCGATGAAAGCCGCTCAACTCTGTGAAGGCCCGATTGACCGCGATGATGCGAAGGGAGGCGTCCATGATGATGACGCCTTGATTCGTGTGCTCGAAGACGCTAGCTGCGAGCCGTCTTTCCTCCTCGCTCTTGCGCAGTCGCGCTTCACTCTCCTTCCGGCGGCTGAGTTCGATCTGAAGCGCTCGGGTGCGCTCCCGCACTCGCTGTTCCAGGCGTTTCCGCTGTTCTTCCAGGGCCTGTTGCGTTCTAGCCAAGCGCAAATGGGTTTCGATCCGGGCCAATACAAGCCGTTCTTCGATGGGTTTGGTGATGAAATCCACCCCGCCCACCTCGAAGCCATGCAAGTGCTTGTTCACATCCTGCAGCGCACTGATGAAAAGGATGGGAAAATCAGGTATAGCTGGGTCTTGCTTGAGCAGGCGGCAGAGTGTGAAGCCATCCATGCCAGGCATCTGCACATCCAACAGGGCGAGATCCGGTGGATCCGTTCGAGCGTCGGCGAGGGCGAGTTCTGGATTGGCGGTGGGATGTACTTCATAGCCGGCAGCATCCAACAGTCTCGTCAGGAATTGCAGACTCTCCAGGGCATCATCTACCACCAGAATCCGAGCGCCTGCCTGTGAGGGCAGTTTCTCATCGCTCATGGTGTCATCCACTCTCTCAAAAAGCTGGGCTCGCCGTCACGACATTGCATCGCAGTTTGCATTCTCCCCCCCGTGGTCCCTTGGCAGTGGTTCTCGTTCTCAACACTGGCTTGGTGAACGAACTTCTGTGCACTATAGGACAAAATTGCAATAAAATCATACTCATCAGCCTTTCCTAAGCCTCGATCCCATAGATTCCGATCCAACGTTCTGGAACGCTCATGACCTCTGAGAAGGAAAAGCCCCTGTTCGTCTGGCCGGTGCGGGTCTATTACGAGGATACAGACGCGGGGGGCGTCGTTTTCTATGCAAATTACCTTAAGTTTATGGAGCGTGCCCGCACTGAATGGTTGCGTTCTCTAGGTTTTGGGCATGACTACCTGCTGAATGAGCAGAATCGGACCTTTGTCGTACGGCGCATCAGCCTGGATTATCACCACCCCGCACGGCTGGACGATCGCTTGACCGTTCGGCTTTTCCTGGTGCAGCAGCGACCGGCGAGCCTGGAATTCTCCCAAGAAATCGTCCGCGAACCGGATGGCATTCTCTGCTGCCGAGGCTTGGTAAAGGTGGCCTGCGTCGCTACGGACAGCCTGCGTCCCAAACCCTTGCCCGACGTATTGCTGGCGGAGATTGCCCATGTATGCTGAACTTTCCATTCTAGACCTCGTTCTTCAGGCGAGCTTCGTCGTACAGCTCGTGTTGTTCTTTCTGCTCCTCACCTCCCTCATCTCCTGGACCATGATCTTTGACCGATCCCGGGTGCTCAAGCAAGCGTGGCGGGCAGCGGATGCCTTCGAACAGCGGTTCTGGTCGGGAGGAGATCTCAGCACTCTATATCGGGATCTCACCCAAAATGAACGGGCCTTGACCGGCTTGGCATCTATCTTCCGATCTGGCTTCAAGGAATACATCCGATTGCGCAAGGTGGAAGAGAACGATCCGCTCGCTATCGTGCAAGGTTCGGAGCGATCTATGCGAGTTGCCCTGAGCCGAGAAATTGACCGCTTGGAAACCAACCTCTCCTTCCTCGCCACCGTGGGTTCCACCAGCCCCTATATCGGCCTTTTTGGCACCGTCTGGGGCATCATGCAGTCCTTCCATGCGCTGGGCAATGTGAAGCAAGCCACCCTCGCTTTGGTAGCTCCTGGCATCTCTGAAGCTCTGATCGCCACTGCGGTCGGATTGTTTGCGGCCATTCCTGCGGTGATCGCTTATAACCGCTATTCCTATCAGGTGGAACGCCTCCACAATCGGTACGAGGAATTTATGGAAGAGTTTTCTAGCCTGCTCCAGCGTCAGGGCCGGGGCTGATCCCATGCGAAAAACCCGCTCGCGCCGCCGTCCCATGGCGGAAATCAATGTGGTGCCCTATATCGATGTGATGCTCGTACTGCTCATCATCTTCATGGTGACGGCACCCCTCATCACTCAGGGTGTGAAGGTAGATCTTCCCCAGGCGGAAGCTGAGGTCATCAGCGCGGAAGCGGCGGAACCGGTCGTCATCACGGTAGACCAGTTCGGCGACCTTTACTTAGATCTAGGGGAGGAAAAGAACCAGGCAGTCACCCCCCAGGAATTACTTCAAAGACTTCGCACCCTGCTCCGCTACAATCCCAGCGCGCCGATCCTGGTGCGAGGTGATCGATCGGTGGAATACGGACGGGTAGTGCAAGCCATGGTGTTGGCACAGAAGGCAGGGGCCCCGAGTGTGGGCCTGATCACTGTGCCGTTGCCAGAGACGCAAGAACCCTGAGATGTGGCAGATCCTGCACCGCAACCCCCGAGCTTTTTTCGCCGCCTTGCTGCTGCATCTTTTCTTGCTGGGGATGACCTTGGTCAGTGCGGATTGGTTTGCAGGGGAGCGGAAACAGTTGAGAGCGCCCCGCGTGATTCAGGCAACCTTAGTCGAAGAAACTGCGGTGAGCGTGGGGACAGCTCCGGCGGAAAAGCTGCATCAATCACAGAAGGTGAAGCGCAAGGCAGAGGAAGAAACTCGCCGGCGTGCGGAGGAGGAACGACTCGCCCAGCTCCGCAGGGAGCAGGAAGCCATGGAACAGCAGCGCAAAGCCGAGGAAAAGCGCCTCGCCGCCCTGGCTGCCCAGCGCAAGGCAGAAGCCGAACGCAAAGCCCGAGAAGAAGCCCGACGCAAGGCAGAGGCCGAACGCAAAGCCCGAGAAGAAGCCCAGCGCAAGGCAGCGGCTGAGCGCAAAGCCCGAGAAGAAGCCCGGCGCAAGGCAGCGGCCGAGCGCAAAGCCCGAGAAGAAGCCCAGCGCAAGGCAGCGGCCGAGCGCAAAGCCCGAGAAGAAGCCCAGCGCAAGGCAGCGGCCGAGCGCAAAGCCCGAGAAGAAGCCCGGCGCAAGGTAGAGGCCGAACGCAAAGCTCGAGAAGAAGCCCAGCGCAAGGCAGCGGCCGAGCGCAAAGCCCGAGAAGAAGCCCAGCGCAAGGCAGAGGCTGAGCGCAAAGCCCGAGAAGAAGCCCAGCGCAAGGCAGCGGCTGAGCGCAAAGCCCGAGAAGAAGCCCGACGCA
>JALWWO010000018.1 GCA_027078745.1 Chromatiaceae bacterium | reverse complement strand
GCGATGAAGAGCCGTTTTTCCAGGGATTCCCGCGTATCCGCGGAGACCCCTTGAAAGGATACTGCCGGACCCACCCAGGTACCGCCGCAGCAGGATACCGCCTCTGAGGAAGACCAGATCGCAGGACTCAAGCTCGTTTCTCCTGAGGTCGAGCGGCCAAGGCGCGCTGCACCTGTTCCCGATCGCTGAAGGGCACGCGACCTGTGGCCAGTTCTTGAAAGCGTTCATGCCCCTTGCCGGCGATCAACACCAGATCTTCCGGCGCTGCCTGGGCGATGGCTTGGGCGATGGCCCGATCTCGGCGGCGCTCGACCCAAGCCCTTTCGGGCGCGCACATGCCCGCCTGAATCTGCCGGATGATGCGGTCCCCCTCCTCGCTGCGGGGATTGTCATCCGTCAGTATGACCTGATCGCTCAGGCGCTCGGCCACCGCACCCATGATGGGCCGCTTCCCAACGTCCCGGTCGCCCCCGCAGCCGAAGACGACGAAGAGCCGCCCCCGCACCTGGGGCCGGAGGTTGCAGAGCACCTGCTCCAGGGCGTCCGGCGTGTGAGCGTAGTCCACCACCACCTGAGGCCGCCCGGGTGCCTGGAACCGCTCCATGCGCCCGGGTGCCCCGCGCACCCGCCGGAGCTGGGCCAGGGCATCGGAAAGCGACTGGCCGCCGGCGAGCAGCATCAAGAGCACGGCCAGCAGATTGGCCCCGTTGAAGCGGCCGAACAGGGGGCTTTCCAAAACACCCGTGCCCAGGTTGGATTCCACCGCCATGCGCAGGCCCTGGGGCTGCATGGCCAGGGCGCGACCGCGCACCCAGAGTTGGCAGCGGCTGGGAAAGCGACGCTCGGGTTCCAAGCTGTAGCCTCCCAAGCGCACGGTCGGTTGCAAATCGTCCAAGATCTCCTGGGCGATGGGATCGTCAAAATTCAGAAAAGCCCAGGCCAGTTCCGATCTGCGGAACAGCTTGCGCTTGGCCTGGGCATAGACGCTCATATCCCCGTGATAGTCCAGATGATCCCGGCTGAGGTTGGTAAAGATGGCATGG
Source organism: Chromatiaceae bacterium (assembly GCA_027078745.1). Lineage (GTDB taxonomy): Bacteria > Pseudomonadota > Gammaproteobacteria > Chromatiales > Chromatiaceae > JALWWO01. Next base: position 113,074 of record JALWWO010000018.1, on the reverse strand, counting down.
GAGAACCGCACCCCCGCCACCCGATCCTGGTCTAACGCATGAGAGGACACTTCTAGGGCGACCGCTTCCGCCCCTGCTGCCGCTAGCTGGGCCAAGGACCGATGCAGTTGCACGGGATCCGGCGTGGTGTGGGTGCCGGGTTGAAGCTGATCGGGAAAGCCCGTGCCCAGGGTGCCGATGATGCCGCAGGGGGCGTTCAGGGCTTGGGCGAGATAGTGGGTGACGCTTGTCTTACCGTTGGTGCCCGTGACCCCCATCACGGAAAGGCGGGCGCTGGGCTGACCGAAGAACCGATCTGCCAGGGGGCCGATCTGAGCACGGAGCTGGGAAAACGGAATCACAGGAATGCCCAGCTGGGCGCTGAGCGATGCCAGAGAGGCCAAAGGCCAGCGCGCATCCGGCTGGGCTAAGATGGCCGCTGCCCCCTGTTCCCGCGCTGCTTGCGCATAGGCCAACCCGTGTTGGGCGGTGCCTGGATAGGCGAGGAACAGATCGCCGGGCTGCACCTGCCTGCTGTCGAGCGCAAGCCCTCGGATCAACAGATCCGCGGGTGCGGGATCGACCCATCCGGCTAGCAGTTCCCCTAAGCTGCAACCCTGTGCGTTCAAGATTCCCTCCGAGCGACCAGCAAGGTCTTTTGCAGCTCATCCGGCGGCACATTGTACAGGCGCAGTGCATCGGCCATGACCTTGGAAAATACCGGCGCCGCCACCAATCCGCCATAGTATTTGCCCTGGGGTTCATCCACCATGACCACCATGACGAAGCGGGGCTGGGTGGCGGGTACCATGCCCGCGAAGACGGCTTGATAGCGATGCTTAGCATAGCCACCGGCGACCGCTTTCTTAGCGGTGCCCGTCTTCCCCGCCACCCGATAATTGGGAATCGCCGCCCGCTGAGCGGTGCCCTCCGGGGAAACCACGGTTTCCAACATATGGCGCACTTGCTGAGCGGTGCGGGCGCGGAGGATCCGCTCGCCCTCCGGCACCTGATCCCGCTTGAGCAAGGTCAAGGGCCGCAGGATGCCATCCGATGCTAACACCGAATAGGCTCGGGCGAGCTGTAGGGTCGTGACCGATAAGCCATAGCCGAAGGCTAAAGTGGCGTGTTCGAAGTTAGACCAGCGCTGGAAGGGCCGCAAGCGTCCTCTCACTTCCCCGGGGAATTCCACCCCCGTGGCATGGCCGAAGCCCAAGCGGTCGTAGAACTGCCACAGGGCCTGGCGTTCCATCTTCAGGGCGATCTTCACGATGCCCACATTGCTGGACTTGGTGAGCACGCTGGTGGTGTTCAACCGGCCATAGTTATGGATGTCCCGCACCCGATGGCGGCCCACCCGCAGGATGCCCGGGCTAGTATTGATGGGGGTGCGGGGACGGACCACCCCTTGTTCCAAGGCTAAGGCAGCCACCAGCGGTTTCACCGTGGAGCCCGGTTCCATCACATCGGTGACCGCACGGTTTCGCCAGGAAGCCCGGGCCTTACCCCGCTTGGCGTTGGGGTTGAACGCAGGCTGATTCACCATGGCGAGGATCTCGCCGCTGGCCACGTCCAACACCACTGCCGAGGCGGCTTTCGCGCGGTACTTCCGGACCGCCCGCATCAATTCCTGATAGGCGAGGAACTGCAAGCGGCGGTCCAGGCTCAGGACCAGATCCTTGCCATGCTGCGGGGGTCGCACCCGCTCTACCTCTTCGATGATCCGATGGCGGCCGTCCTGAATCACCCGTTGCAATCCGGGTTCCGCCCGCAACCAGTCGTCGAAGGCCAGTTCCAATCCCTCGATGCCTCGATCATCTACATCCGTGATGCCTAGGATCTGCCCGAAGATTTCTCCACTGGGATAAAAGCGCTGGTACTCGGTCTTTGTGCCCAATTCCCGAATGCCGTACTGCTTTCGGATGCGGGCGACTTTGCGGGCCTGGGCCGGTGCGATGCGCCGCTTCAGGTAGAGGAACGCCCGCTTTTGGTGGGTTTCCAACCGCTGTCTCAGGGTGGCGGGGGACAGCTCCAGGACGTTCGCCAAGGCCTGGATGGCTTGAGGATGGGGGAGAAGCTGTTTGGGGTTGGCCCAGACGCTGGCCACCGGCGCGCTCACCGCCAGGGGTTCCCCGTTCCGGTCCAGGATCATGCCCCGCCGCGCGGGGATCTCCACCAGGCGCAGATGGCGCAGGCCCCCTTCCTTCTGGAGAAAGTCCCCCTCCCAGATCTGGCGATAGATCGCCGCGCCGATCACTGCGAGGAGAAACAGACCCAAGGAGCTCAGGAGTACCCAGGCGCGCAGGCGAAAGTTCGGCGTTCGGACTGCCAGTTGCTTGGCCCGCCGCCGGCGCAGGGTTCCCCCATTTCGGTATAAGGGATTCACCGAAAGATCCCCCCGCTCACCGTGCGGATGCTCTCCGGCCCGGGCAAATACATGTGCAATTTTTTTCGGGCGATCTGCTCCACGCGGGGATGGGTGCTCAGGGCGGCCTCTTCTAGCTGCAGCATGGTCCATTCCTCTTCCAAACGATGCAATTGCCGAGTGGCAGTCTGGAGACGGTTGAACTCTTGTCGGGTCAGATACTTCACATAGACCACTGCGATGCCCGAGAGCAGAACGGCCAAACCCAACAGCATGAGAAAAGCGAGTTGCCAAACCTTCATCGGCGCTCCGCCACCCGCAGGATCGCGCTGCGCGCGCGGGGATTCTCAGCGATCTCCGCAGCGCTGGGCCGCCGCTTGCCCAGGGGGCGCAGCTTTCCCTGCTGAGCGGTGGCGGGCACGGGAACGCCTGGCGGAAAGCTCAGCCCTTGGGCCTCCGCCCGGATGAATCGCTTGACGATGCGATCTTCCAGGGAATGAAAGCTGATGACCACCAGCCGGCCCCCGGCCTTCAGGAGATCACAGGCAGCGGCCAAGCCTCGGCGCAGTTCGTCCAGTTCCCCGTTGATCTGGATGCGGAGGGCTTGAAAGGTGCGGGTGGCCGGGTGTTTGGCCTGTCTGGGGACCGCTGCCGCCACCAGGTCGGCGAGCTGATCCGTGGTGGTCAGGGGGGCTTTTCGGCGCGCTTGCACGATGCGGCGGGCGATGCGGCGGGCAAAGCGCTCTTCCCCATAGGTCCGCAACACCCGCGCAATTTCCGCTTCGGGAGCGCGAGCGAGCCATTGGGCAGCGCTCTCTCCGTCCTCAGGATCCATGCGCATGTCCAGGGGACCGGATCGGGAGAAGCTGAAGCCCCGCTTGGGATCTTCGAGTTGGGGAGAGGAAACCCCGAGATCCAACAGCACACCGGCCACCGCACCCCGAATGCCCAGGTTTTCGGCGAGCTGGGCCAGATGGGAAAAAGGACGGTGGAAGACCTGAAGGCGCTTGTCCCGATGGGCGAGGGCTTGCGCTGCCGCGATGGCCTCCGGATCCCGATCCAAGGCCAGCACGCGCCCCTTGGGGCCGAGGCGAGTGAGCAGGGCACGGGTATGCCCCCCGCGCCCGAAGGTGCCATCGATGTAGAGACCCTCGGATTGGATCGCCAAAGCCGCCATGCTTTCCTCCAACAAAACGGGTCGATGGATGCGCTCGCTTCTGTGATCCATACTGCCGCGCTGTCCGCTGAATTTTGTCCAGTATACACGAGGGCGAAGGGGAGTAAACAGCTTGTTTTTCTATAAGATAGGAAAGAGATCTATTACTAGATCTAGGATGAATTAGGGAGGGGCGACGGGCACATGCTGAGCATTTTGGATCGTTATCTGGGGCGGGCGGTCTTGGGCGGCACCCTGCTGACGCTGGCGGTGCTGCTGCCCTTGCTGGCTTTCTTCTTGCTGGCGGATGAGATCGATCAGCTGGAAGAGACCCGCTATGGGCTGAGTCAAGCGCTGTTCTTGGTGGCGCTCAGCCTGCCCCGCTATGCCTATCAGCTCTTTCCCATCGCTACCTTGATCGGCGCCCTGGTGGGTCTGGGGAAGTTGGCGAGCGATTCTGAACTGGTGGCCATGCGGGCGGCCGGAGTCTCCATCGCTCGCATCCTCTCGGCCACCTTCAAGGCGGGGAGCCTATTGGTGCTCTTCGCCCTATTCCTGGGGGAAGGGATCGCGCCTCAGGCGGATCAGCGAGCGTTGCAGCTGCGTTCCCAACTCCAATCCGGTCAGATCACCTTGCGAACCCGGCAGGGCTTCTGGGCTAAGGACGGCAATGCCTATGTGAATATTCGGGAGATCCTTTCCGGCACCCGCCTGCGGGAAATCACCCTCTACGAGCTGAACGCCCAGCAAAATGCATTGGTGCAGACCACCCAGGCTAGAGAAGCCCAGTACGAGCAGGGGCATTGGGTGCTCAAGGATATTTTGCGGAGCCAGATCGGGGAATCGGGGGTGCAGGTGCGCTTTCTCCGGGAAGCCGCTTGGGAATCTCTGCTCAGCCCCGCCCTGTTGCAGGTGGTAATCCTAGAACCCCAGCTCTTGCCAGTCTGGGATCTGTGGCGTTATGTGCGGTTCATGGAAGCTAGCGGTCAGGCAGCGGGGCGCTATGGGGTGGTACTCTGGAACAAGCTAGTCTATCCCTTCCTCCTGCTGGCTCTGCTCTTTCTAGCCATTCCCATCTTGTTCGGTTCGGCTCGCAGTGCGGGACTGGGCAAGCGGGTGTTCATGGGGGTGCTTGTGGGGATCGGTTTCTATGTGGTGAGCCGCACCTTCACCTATCTGGCCCTGCTCTATGGCATGAGCGCTTGGTTGGCGGCGGTGCTGCCGCCCCTGCTGTTTGTGTCCGGTGGGCTAGGGGTGTTGTATCGGTTGCGCTGAGCAGCACCATCTTGGTGCGGGAAAGGCGGTCGTACAGGCCCCGCCCCTGAGCATCCCAGACCATGGGCAGGAGTCCCAGGGGGGCCAGGGTGAGGCACGCCCAGAACAGCCGCCTGCTCCCGTCCGCCCAGGTCAGGGGCTGCCCATCCTCCCGCACCAAGCGCAGCCGCCAAGCCCGCATTCCCAAGGTCTGGCCCCCATGGGTCCAAAAATAGAGGTAGAAACCGGAAAGCATGCTGAGCAAATAGAGTTGAAAGAGATGATGCATCCAGCCGCTGCGGGGAAAGGGCTGACCGCTGAAGGCGCTGTAGGGCAGGACGACCAGGGCGACGCCCACCAGCAACAACCCGAAGACGAGGATGAGATCATAGCTCATGGCAGCCAATCGGCGCAGCAGGCCGGGAACTTGTGCAGCGTTCATGGGTGCAAGCATACAACCAAACAGGAGGAAAAACCTTTGGCTCGGAAGCGGAACCTTTGGGTGCGCCGAGTGCTTCGCCGGCTGCCCATGCCTCTGCTGGCCATACTGGTGGGGCTGTTCGCGGGGCTGGCGGTCTGGGGGGTGCTGGAGCAGATCCAGAGCCGCCAGATCAAAAAGATCTTCGATGAGGAACTGCGCACCCGCTTGGAACTGCGGGCTCGGGAAAGCTTGATCCGGTTCGATCAGTACCTGATGAACTACGGGGCTACCGTGCGGTTGTTGGCCAATCATCGGCGCTTGGCGGAATATCTAGAACCCCTGTTTTGGGATGCACAGGACCCCCCAGAACCCGTGCGCTATCAGGGTTCTCGGCCCAACTGGTTGCCCGATTTCTTCGATCGCAACGGCCTGCGTCCCCCAAACCAGGTCTTTTTAGTGGATCTGCAGGGCCGCATTCGGGAGCACTTCCAAGCAGACGCTCAACCGCCTCCTGGGGAATTTTCCACTGCGGTGGACAGCCGTTTTCTCGATCCCAGCGAGGTGCGCACCGTATTAACCGATCTGGAAGATCGCCTTTATCTAGTGGTCAGCGATGCCATGGAGGACCTGGGGGGTTATCGCATGGGAAGCTTGGTTGTCCTGGTGCCGGTGGACGAGGCTTTTCTAGCTGCCTCTCAGCGAGGATTGCGGGCATCAGATACCTTGGTAGCCCTGGTGGATTCAGAGGAGCAGGAAATCTTGGTGAGCATCGATCCGGAACGCCTGTCTCCCCACACCAAGGTTTCCCAGTGGACGGACATCTATTTGGTCACCGCCCAATCCCTTTCTCAATACGAGGGTTCCGAACTGAACCTAGTATTCAGTACCTTTATTTCCCATGCGGGGGTGGAAAAGATGTCCCGCCATGTGCGCCACTTTGAGCGTCGGCAGCGAGGGATCGCCGCCCTGGTCTTCATCGGCACGTTCACCCTGGTGCTTTATCTGATCTCCCTGCGCCTGAACCTGGTGCTGCAACGCCTGTATCGCTTTTCTCATCGCGCCCTGGGCATCGCAGAACCCCGGTTCAGCCGAGGGGCGAACCGGTTGATCCTGTTGGAAGAATGGATTCAGCAATTTACTCAGCTGGTGCTCTTGGCCCGAGAAGAGATGAACCGGCAGCACGCGCGGGCCATGCGCAGGAGCGAGGCGCTGAAAGCAGCGGTCATGGAAGCTTCTTTAGATGCCATTGTCACCCTGGATGCTCAGGGTCGGATCAAGGAATGGAATCCAGCCGCTCAGCGCACCTTCGGCTTACCTCGGCAGGCGGTGATCGGGAAGGACTTCCACCAGAACTTTCTGCCCAAGCTGACCCGAGATACTTTTTTCGCCCTGCTCCAGGCCGCCCATCGCACCCCCACCCAGGGGGCGGAGACCCGAGCGGAACTGTTGGCCCAGCGGGCGGACGGTCAGGAATTTCCCTTAGAAGTCTCCATCGTGTTGGTCCGATTAGAGGAGCGCACGTTCTACATCCTCTATCTTCACGATATCAGCCAGCGCAAGGCGGCGGAGGAGGAATTGCGCCAGCATCAGGCAGAGCTGGTCCACGTGTGCCGCCTGAGCACGTTGGGGGAAGTGGCCACCGGCATGGCCCACGAGCTCAATCAACCCTTATCCGCCATCACCAACTATGCCAACGGCTGCATCCGAAGGTTGCGGCAGGGACGGGGAAAACCGGAGGAGCTGATCCCAGCCTTGGATCAGATCAGCGCCCAGGCCCAACGAGCCGGAGAGATCCTCCGGCGATTGCGGGGACTGGTAGGCAAACAACCGCCGGTGCGGGAGGCGGCGGATCTCAACCATCTGGTGCGGGAGGTCTGTTCCTTCTTAGCATTTGAAACTAGGCGGATGGGTCTGGAGATCGAACAAATGCTCAGCCCCCAACCCCTCCCCGTGTTCGTGGATCTGGTGCAGATCGAGCAAGTGTTGCTCAACCTGCTGCGCAACGCCCTGGATGCCCTGAGCGACGTGCCTGCTGAGGAAAGGCGCCTGTGGATCCAGACGATGCGCAAGGGGGACTGGGCAGAAGTGCGCGTCGCGGACAATGGTCCAGGCATTCCGTCGGACTGCTTCCCCCATCTCTTCGATCCCTTTTTCACCACCAAGGAGAGCGGCATGGGCATGGGATTGGCCATCAGCCAGACCATCCTGCACAACCATCAGGGCCGGATCTGGGCGGAGTCCCAGGTGCAAAGGGGCGCTGTTTTCTCGATCCACCTACCCCTCGCGCAATAAGCATGGCCTATCAGATCAAAGAACTCTTTTACTCCCTGCAAGGGGAGGGGATGCAATCGGGTAGACCAGCGGTCTTCTGCCGCTTCTCCGGTTGCAATCTCTGGTCCGGTCGGGAAGCAGATCGGGCCCGCGCTCCCTGTTCCTTTTGCGATACGGATTTTCGAGGGACGGACGGACCCTTGGGGGGGGCTTACCCCGATGCGGCAACCCTGAGCCGGGCCATCGCCGCGCTCTGGCCGCAACCCTCTTCGGGGCAACCCTGGGTGATCTGCACCGGTGGGGAACCCCTGTTGCAGCTGGATGTCCCCCTGATCCGAGCCTTGCATGATCAGGGTTTTCAAGTCGCTGTGGAGACCAACGGGACTCTGCCCGCACCCCCGGGCATTGACTGGCTCTGCGTTAGTCCCAAGGGGAATCAGCCCTTAGCATTGACCGCCGGCACAGAACTCAAGCTCGTCTATCCTCAGCCAGATGCACCGCCAGCCCGATTCGCTTCCCTCGATTTTCAGTATTTCTTCTTGCAACCCATGGATGGTCCCGAGCGCGCCGCCTTCACCCGTCGAGCCGTCGCCTATTGCAAAACCCATCCCCAATGGCGGCTGAGCCTACAGCTTCATAAGTTGTTAGGGATTCCTTAAAGCGATGGATTGCCGCAATGCCTCCCGAGTCTTCTCGGTCTGAGCCGCTTGATTCAGGCGTGCAAACTGTTCCTGCAGTTCCGCAGCAAGCCCGGATTCGGGAATGTGTTCCAGAAATTGAGGGTCTGCGAGCCGCACCAGATAGGGATAATGGGGATGGTTCCGATAATGCTCCAGCAGCGCACCCGCAGTAAGGTTCGGACGATCGGCAGCGAAATCCAACAATTCTTGCAGCAGATCGATGCCCGGTTGCTTGAGGTCTCGCCAATCAGATCCCAAGGATTGCGCTACTCTAGCAAGTTCGGGGTTCTGAAGAATCAGGGCGACGAGCAGGCGCACCGGCGTAGCTCTTTTCGGGCGGGGCGGGGACGGCGGCCCGGACTTCTGGGGTCGGGAATCTCGCAGGCGGTCTAGGGCGATTCCGGTCCGCTCCCTCAGGCGTTCCCAAAGGAGATCCTGAAAGATGCCTGCAGGCACCTGCTCGATGCGGGGTTTAGCTCGCTGCACCAGCTGGGCCCGACCTTCCAAGATGCGGAGGTCGAGCCCCTCCTCCAGGGATTGGAAGAAGTAATCAGACAGGGGCAGCGCCTGTTCCAACCGTTTTTCAAAGGCCGCTTTCCCTTCCTTGCGGACCAAGCTGTCCGGATCTTCCCCTTCGGGTAGAAAGAGAAAGCTCAAGGGGGGATCGCCCGTGGCCTGAGGCAGAGCGGTTTCCAAGGCCTTTTTCGCGGCGGACCGCCCCGCTTGATCCCCATCGAAGCAGAAGATGATTTCTTGAGCCTGGGTCCGCAGCGCTTGCAGTTGCTGGGAACTGAGCGCAGTGCCCAGGCTGGCCACCGCGCCGGAGATGCCGAATTGATCCAGGGCGATGACGTCTAAATAACCCTCTACCAAGATCAGGCGCTTAGCGCCTTTCCGCTGGGCCTCATACCACCCATAGAGCATGCGCCTCTTGTGGAAGAGGGGGGTTTCTGGAGAATTCAGATATTTAGGCTGCCCTTCCCCCAACAGACGACCGCCGAATCCCAGGCAACGGCCTCGGCGGTCCCGAATGGGAAAGAGGAGGCGATTCCGAAAGCGGTCATAGCACCGTTCCCCCTGTTCGACCACCAGACCGCAGGCGATGAGCCGGCGGCGGTGCTGATCATCCGATCCCAAGCGCTGCAACAGAAAATCCCAGCGGGGGGGTGCATAGCCCAAGCCAAAGAACTCGATCTGGCTTTCCGCAACGCCCCGTTCCCTCAGATAGGCTTGGGCGCGGCTGTGCTGCCGCAGCTGTTCCTGAAAGAGCCGGGCCGCGCGGGCCATCAGCTCATAGAGGGGGCGATGGTCTGGCCCTCGGGGTTGAGTGGAGGGTACCTCTAGACCGGCGATTTGGGCGAGTTCTTCCACCGCCTCCCGAAAATCCCGCTGTTCATAGTCCATCAGAAACCCGATGGCGGAGCCATGGGCACCGCAGCCGAAGCAGTGAAAGAACTGTTTCTCAGGATTGACGATGAACGAGGGCGTTTTTTCTTCGTGGAAAGGGCAGCGGGTTTGATAGTTTTTCCCGACCCGCCGCAGAGGCAGCCGGCGACGGATGAGTTCTACAATGTCCGTGCGGGCTAGGAGATCGTCGATAAATGCGGCGGGGATCCTACCGGCCATGCAGTGGTTTTCTCTAGGGGCAGGGAATGAATGATACCAAATTCTTGGTCCTCGCGGCGGTCATCCTGCTGGTATTGCTGATCACCCTGTATTGGGTCTGGCGTCTCATCCAGGAAATCCGGCGGCGAGAAGCCTTAGAAATCCGTTTAATCCAGAGCGAGAAGAAATATCGGAGCCTGTTCGAACTCTCCAAAGACCCCCTGTGGCTCATCATGGGCCATCGGATCGTGCTCGCCAATGAGGCGGCGGCGAAAATGCTTGGCTACGAAGATTCCAAAGCGCTGGTCAAACAGCATCCCAGTGCTTTTTCCCCCAAACGCCAGCCGGATGGACCGCTATCGGGCCAAAAAGCTGATGAAATGATGGAGATTGCCTATGAATCGGGTTATCACCGGTTCGAATGGATCTTCAAGCGGAAGGACGGCAAGAGTTTTCCCGCTGAAGTCAGTCTCACCCGAATTTCCTATGCAGGCAAACAAGCCCTCTTTTGTATCTGGCGGGATATCTTTCAGCGAAAACGGGATGAAGAGCTATTGCGCAAGCTTTCTCAGGCTGTGGAGCAGAGCCACAATAGTATCATTATCACGGATTTAAGGGGGCGCGTGGAATTTGTTAATCCCGCCTTTACCCACAGCACGGGTTACAGTCGGGAGGAAGTCATCGGTCAGAATCCCAGGATATTGAAATCGGGTAAACAGACGCCGGCATTTTACCGAGATATGTGGCGCAAACTTCGACAGGGAAAGGTTTGGCAGGGAGAGCTGTGCAATCGACGCAAAGATGGGACCCTCTATTGGGAATTCGCCACCATTTCCCCCATCAAGGACCAGCAGGGAAGGACCACACACTATGTGGGCATCAAGGAAGACATCAGTGCGCGCAAGGCCGCGGAAGCGGGCAGAGCGGAGGAGTTCGATCGGCTCATCACTCTCATGGAGACCCTGCCGGATGCCGTCTTTCTGAAGGATGGTGCAGGTCGCTGGCTGCTCACCAATCAGGTGGCGAGAACGCTCTTTCGTCTCGATAACTGCCCTTGGCAAGGTAAGACAGATGCCCAGTTCATGGAAGAACGGCCGGAATTCGCGCAGGTGCATCGCAATTGCATTGCCAGCGATGAAGCCGCTTGGGAAAAGCGGAAAATGCATCTTTCCATTGAAGAGATTCCGGGACCGGACAATCAATGCTATCTCTTCGAAGTGCGGAAAATGCCTATCTTCGGTGCCGACGGCAGCCGAAAAGCTATGGTCGTCATTGCACGAGACATCACTGAGCAGAAGAGAACAGAACAAGAGCTGGTGGAAGCGCAGTATCGGGCCGAGGCGGCTAGCCAGGCTAAGTCAGAGTTCCTCGCCAACATGAGCCATGAGATCCGCACGCCCATGAATGTGATCCTGGGCATGTCCCGGCTCGCCCTGGAAACGGATCTGAATCCAGAGCAACGGGATCTGATCATGAAGGTGCACAGTTCTGCAGAAGCGCTGCTGGACATCATCAACGACATTCTGGATGTTTCCAAGATCGAGGCCAACAAGTTGGAAATCGAGGCAGTAGATTTCCACCTCCAATCTGTGCTGAACCATCTGGCCAACCTGACTGAGTTCAAGGCCCAGGAGAAGGGTTTGGCCTTTCGCATCAAAACCGATCCCGAGATTCCCCCTGTACTGCGGGGCGATCCCGTGCGGCTCGGGCAGATCCTTATCAATCTCGCCAACAACGCGGTGAAATTTACTCAGAGAGGCAGCGTTTCCATTTATATCGATGTGGCGGATTGTGAAGAGGATCGGGTTCTCTTGCATTTTCTCGTACAGGACACAGGCATCGGAGTGCCGCCCGATCGCCAGGAGGAGCTGTTCCAACCCTTTGTTCAGGTCGATAGCTCCACGAGCCGCCATTACGGGGGTACCGGACTGGGGTTGGCGATCTGCAAGAAGCTCACGGAAAAGATGGGGGGGGAGATCTGGTTAGAAAGTGAGTTGGGGAAAGGATCCCGCTTCCACCTGTGTTTGCCCTTCCAAATTGGGGATCCGGTACAGATCAAGCAGCAGTCCGAAGCGGATGGGGAAAAGGCCATCACGCGACTCCGGGGAGCGCATCTGCTGTTGGTGGAAGATAATCCGCTCAACCGAGAACTGGCCATCGCCCTGCTCGAGAAACAGGGCATTCGGGTGACCGCTGCGGAAAACGGTGCGGAGGCGCTGGAAATCCTACAGACTCAGTCCTTCGACGGCGTGCTCATGGACATCCAGATGCCTGTCCTGGATGGCTACGCCACGACCCAAGAAATCCGCGCGCAGACACGTTTCCAGAACTTACCCATCCTCGCCATGACTGCGGATGTGATGGCAGAGGATCGGGAACGGGCGCTGGCCGTGGGGATGAATGACTTCATCGCGAAGCCCATCGATGTCAATGCGCTATTTCAGGTCCTCAGCCGCTGGATCCTGCCGAAGACGCCCAAATGATCTGCTGCCAGCGCGCCCGCAGGATCTCGACGAGCAGGGGATGTTCCCCCACCAAGGGTGCGAGCTGAATCCGAGCGGAAGGATGGCGGCGGAGGAATCGAGAGCAGGTCTTTTCCAGATCGCCGCCGGGGCCTGCGTGGCGGCCCGGCAACAGGAAGAGAGGCAGGATGAAGGCATTCAGAGGATCCTGCTGTCCCCAGCATTGCAAGAGCTGATCGAGGGAAGGGCCGTTGAAATCGTAGGCAGCGCCCGGGCGGCGCTCCATCACTGCCTCGGATACTGGAAGATTGAGCCGCTGCCCGAGCTGGGCGGCGAGCTGGTTCCGCACGGCAATCACTGCCGGATCCGGGGAACCGTGATCCACCAGAATCAAACGCTGCCCGGGTGCGTGCCCCTGAGCCTGCTCCCCCAGAATCTGCACGAGCTTGGGTTCCCCCTGGGGCAGGGGATAGAGGGGTGCCGCCAACCGGATATCCAAGGCAGGAAAGCGAGTGAAGTATTGGGCCAGGCCTCGCCGCTCGCTGAAGAACAAGGGCAGGATCAGGAACCGGCGATGCCCCCGAGCCACCCAATCCCGCAGAAAGGATTCCAGAATCTGCGCGGGTTGCCCGCCCAAGGCTTCCGGCGGGATGCGATGGGAATGGTTCAGGGAAACCGGATGGACCTGCTCCCCGATCCGTTGGGAAAGGGCTTGGGCGATGCGGCGAAGCCCCAGGGTCGATTGGGGGCGGAGGGAACCGTTGTCCAGGAGAACGATCAACCGGCGAGGGGTTCCATGCGGATGCGCACCACGGAACCCCGCACGCTCCCCAAGGCTTCGATGTCCTGAATCGCACGGTTCATCTTGGCTTCCAACACCCGATGGGTGAGGAGGATCAGGGGCACATGGCTTTCTCCCGCCTGGGGCTCCTTCTGCTGAATGGCTTCGATGCTGATGCCCTCTGCGCCGAGGATGCCCGCGATCTCCGCCATGACACCCGGGCGATCCAGGGCAGAGATGCGCAGATAGTAGGCGGTTTCCACCGCTTCCATGGGTAACACAGGCAGATCGGCGAGTTCATCGGGCTGGAAGGCCAGATGGGGCACCCGATTTTCCGCATCCGTGGTCAGCACCCGCGCCACGTCCACGATATCCGCCACCACCGCCGAGGCGGTGGGCAAGGCACCGGCACCCGCCCCATAGTAGAGGGTAGGTCCCACCGCATCCCCCTGCACGAGCACCGCGTTCATCACCCCGTCCACATTGGCCAAAAGCCGGCGTTGGGGAATCAGGGTGGGATGCACCCGCAGTTCAATCCCTCGCTCCGTGCGGCGGGCGATGCCTAGATGTTTGATGCGATAGCCGAGTTCCGCCGCATAGGCCACATCTTGGGATTGAATCTTTCCGATGCCCTCGGTGAAGGTCTTCTGGAATTGCAGGGGGATGCCGAAGGCGAGAGACCCCAGGATGGTGAGCTTGTGAGCCGCATCGATGCCTTCCACATCGAAAGTGGGATCCGCTTCCGCATAGCCCAGGGCTTGGGCTTCCGCCAATACTTCCTCGAAATCCCGCCCCCGATCCCGCATTTCCGACAGAATGAAATTGCCCGTGCCGTTGATGATGCCAGCGATCCATTGGATATGGTTGGCCGCCAGCCCTTCCCGCAGGGCCTTGATGAGGGGAATGCCGCCGGCTACCGCCGCTTCGAAGGCAACCACCACCCCTTTTTCCCGCGCGGCGGCGAAGATCTCATTGCCGTGCAGGGCGATGAGGGCTTTGTTGGCCGTGACCACATGCTTGCCGTTCTCGATCGCGCGGAGCACCAGCTCCCGCGCCGGGGAATAGCCGCCGATCAGTTCCACCACGATATGAACCTGAGGATCTTCCACCACCGCGAAGGCATCCTTCCCGATGCGGCCGATCTGATCCAGCCCGGGGAGGTTCGGGTCATAGTCTCGAGCGGCGGCGTGGGCGATCTGCAAGCTGCGCCCCGCGCGGCGGGTGATCTCTGCCAGGTTGCGGGTGAGCACCTGAACCGTGCCTCCGCCGACGGTGCCCAAGCCCAGCAAACCGATCTTAATGGGTTCCATAGAAGCCTCCTGATCATGTGAATGCCATTGCTTCCGCCAGCGCCCTCAGGACAACAGCCCATCTCGGCGGAACATCTCCTTGATGCCGCGCACTGCCTGCCGGGTCCGGTGTTCATTTTCGATGAGTCCGAAGCGCACGTGGTCATCCCCGTGTTCCCCGAAGCCGATGCCTGGGGAAACCGCCACCTTCGCATCTCGCAGGAGCTTTTTGGAAAATTCTAGGGAACCCATCTCCCGATAGGCGGGGGGGATGGGAGCCCAGACAAACATGGTGGCCTTAGGTTTCTCGACGGACCAACCGGCGGCTTGCAACCCGTTGCAAAGCACATTGCGGCGGCATTCATACTGCCGTCGGATCTGTTGCACGCAACGTTGATCCCCTTCTAACGCAGTGATCGCCGCCACCTGAATAGGCGTAAAGGTGCCGTAGTCCAGATAGGATTTGATGCGGGATAGGGCGGCGATCAGGGTGCGGTTCCCGCACATGAAGCCCACCCGCCAGCCGGGCATGTTGTAGCTCTTGGACAGGGAAAAGGATTCCACAGCGATTTCCTCTGCTCCGGGAACCTGCAGGATGGAAGGGGCCTGATAACCGTCGAAGACGATGTCTGCATAGGCGAGATCGTGCACGACCCAGATGCTGTATTCTCGGGCGATCTCGATCACGCGATGAAAGAAATCCAAATCCACGCACTGAGTGGTGGGATTGCCCGGGAAGTTGATGACCAGCATTTTGGGCTTGGGCCAAGAGTCCTGAATAGCCCGCCGCAGTGCCTCGAAGAAATCAATGCCTGGCACCAGGGGCACATGGCGCACGTCTGCACCGGCGATGATGAAGCCGTAAGGATGGATGGGATAGGCGGGATTGGGCACCAACACTGTGTCCCCCGCGCCCACAGTGGCCAGGGCCAGATGGGCTAAACCTTCTTTGGAACCGATGGTCACGATGGCTTGGGTTTCCGGATCCAATTCCACCGCGTAGCGCCGCCGATACCAGTTGCAGATGGCCAGCCGCAGTCGGGGAATGCCCCGAGAGACGGAATAGCGATGGGTGTTGTGCCGCTGGGCTACCTCCACCAGCTTGTCCACGATGTGGGGGGGTGGGGGTTGATCGGGGTTGCCCATGCCGAAGTCGATGATATCTTCTCCCCGCGCGCGGGCCGCCGCCTTGAGCTCGTTGACGATGTTGAACACATAGGGGGGCAGTCGTTGGATACGGTGGAACTCAGAAACCGGCTCGACCACAGCAACCTCATCGACAGTGGAAAAACTTTAAAAGTGTACCTATAAGCCCGTTGATTGCAACGGGTACCCGAAAACAGTTGTGCCCCTGTGGGGCATCCGGTATGTTGCTATCATGAAATTCTTCCTCGCTGATCCCGGTCCAGGCCCCCAGATTCAAAGCTATGGCCCGGACTATGTGCGCATCGATGGCAAAGACTATCGGAACAGCCTGATTCTGACCCCGGAGCAGGTGCTGCCGGACTGGGCACCGCGACAGATAGCGGATCTGCGCGCGGCTCATCTGCAAGCCCTCTTGGAGCTGTGCCCGCAGATCATTTTGTTGGGAACGGGTCCCACTCAAATTTTCCCAGAACCCGATCTCTACGACGGAATACAGGGCATCGGTTTGGAGATCATGGACACAGGGGCTGCTTGTCGTACTTATCAAGTGCTTCGCTCCGAAGATCGCCGGGTTGTGGCCGGCTTGCTCCTGGGATAGCGGATGGACCGAAAGATCGTATTGTCCCTGCTTGCAGCGACCCTTCTAGGTGCCCTGGGCCTCTGGTTGCTGAGGCCGCCGCCGGATCTCGAGGAGAAAATCCCCCGCTTGCCCTGGTTGGTGGCACAGGATGAGGAGGGGCGTACGCAGGTGTTCGGCTTCACCCTGGGCGAGACCAATTTAGCCGAGATTCGGGCCTTTTTTCGAGAGGAAGGAAAGATCAATCTCTTCGCGAACCTCGACGCGCGAGGACAGCCGGTGGAATACACCGTGGAAGCCTATTTCGACCGGATCTATCTCCAGGGCCTGCGGGGGGATTTCATCTTCACCCTAGCTGCAGATGCCGATCGCCTGGCCCCCCTGTATGAACGGGGCTTGCGCATCAGTCAGCTTCCCAGCGGGGCGAAAAAAGTAGATCTGCATCCGGCAGATCTGGAAACCCTGCTGCAATTGCCTGTTCGGAGCCTCACCTACCTGCCTTGGAAGTCTCTGGATGCGGACATCCTCAACCGGCGGTTCGGCCCGCCCGCGGAAAAGCGCTTGGAGCCGAAGACCGGCGTGGAACACTGGCTCTATCCCCAAAAGGGCATGGATATCGCCATGGATCCCCAAGGCCGCGTGGTGATTCAATACCTGAACCCAACAGATTTTTCGGAAGTGCTCGCCCCCCTCAATGAATCCGGAACCACTCCTGACCCACAAACTGAGAAATAATCTGCAAACCTTGCTGCTCTTGGGCATCCTGGGCCTATTGTGCACCTATCTGGCTTGGTTCATCGGAGGACCGGATTTTGCCTGGACTGCCCTATTCCTCGTCTTCTTCCTCTATCTCCTGAATCCGGCGGCCTCTCCCCGATGGGTGCTCGCCCTCTACAACGGGCGGCCGCTCAGCCCTGCAGAAGCGCCGGAGCTCTATGAGATCCTGGAAGCGCTTGCTCAGCGGGCAGGCTTGGCGCAGGTGCCCCGCCTCTATTATCTCCCGACCCAGCTGCTCAACGCCTTCACCGTCGGCACGCCGGACAACGCAGCCGTCGCCCTGTCCGATGGCCTTTTGCGGCGGATGAACCGGCGGGAGCTCATCGGCGTGCTCGCCCATGAGGTCAGCCATTTGGCCAACGGAGATACCCAGGTCATGGCTTTGGCCGATCTAGTCTCCCGTATCACGAGCTTGTTGAGCCTGATTGGCCAACTCCTGCTCTGGCTCAACCTGCCCATCTGGTTGTTTAGCCAAATCTCCCTGCCCTGGATGCCCATCCTGATCATGGTGCTGGCCCCCAGCCTCAGTGCCCTGGTGCAGCTCGCCCTGTCCCGCAATCGGGAATATGAGGCAGATCGCAGCGCCGCTGCCCTTTCCGGCGATCCAGAAGGTTTGATCTCCGCCCTGCAGAAATTGGAGTACGACCAGCGGCGCCGCTGGGAGGGATTTTTTCTGCCCGGACAGCGCATCCCGGAACCCTCTCTGCTGCGCACCCACCCCCCTACGGAGGAGCGCATTCAGCGCCTGCGGTCCCTGCAAGCTGCTTCTTCCCCCACCCTGGGGTTGTTTTCTGATGCGCTCGGGCAAGATTTCCTGCCCCAGGCGCCCCCCCGTGCCCCCCGTTGGCATCCCTGGGGTCTGTGGTGGTGAGTGCAGGACAGCAACTCAGGGGTCAAGCCCCCTAGAACCGTTACACTATTCCGCCTCTTTCCGCTTTCACCACGTGTTGCCCTCATGCTCATCGACCTTTCCACCTGCCGTCCGTCGCAGGTCTATGCCTATCTCACCCAAACCCTGATTCCTCGACCCATCGCTTGGGTGCTCACGAAAAACGAGAACAGCACCCTGAATCTCGCGCCCTTCTCCTACTTCAACGCCGTCTGCAGCGATCCCCCCTTGGTCCTGCTATCCGTGGGGAAGAAGCCGGACGGTTCCTTCAAAGATACCCGCGTGAACATCGAGCAACGAGAACATTTTGTGATCCACATCCCCCGCCGCGATCAGGCGGAACTGGTGAGCGCCAGTTCCGCTACCCTACCCGCGGGAGATTCCGAGGTGGCCCGGCTCGGCCTGGCTACCCAGCCCTTAGAAGGGTTTCCCCTGCCGAGATTGGCGGATTGCGCCGTAGCCTACGGCTGCTCCCGCTGGGAGATTCAAGAAGTCGGGGGGGTGCCCCAATCCCTGATTTTGGGCCGAGTGGAATATCTCTATGTGGCGGATCAGCTGGCGAGGCGGGACGAGCGGGGGCGGCTGTTCGTGGATGCGGCGGCGCTGGATCCCCTGGGCCGGCTGGGACTGGATCAATACTGGGTCCAGGGGGAGATTCTGCGCATTCCCCGACCGGATTAGGGCTTGGGCTCTGGGGTTGTGAACCCTATTTCCCCTTGCGATCGGGTAGGAAATCGATAGAACCATGGAATACAAAGACTATTACAAGATTCTCGGTGTCCCGAGAACCGCTTCTCAAGAGGAGATCAAGCGGGCTTATCGCAAGTTGGCGCGCAAGTATCATCCCGATGTGAGCAAGGAACCGGATGCGGAGGCCCGTTTCAAGGAGATCAATGAAGCCCATGAGGTCCTCAAAGATCCGGAAAAGCGGGCCGCCTACGATGCCCTTGGCACTCAATGGCAGGCGGGGCAGGAATTCCGCCCGCCCCCCGGGGGATTCCGTCAGGAATTTCGCTATGGAGGGGAGGAAGTAGACCTGGGACAGTTCAGCGACTTTTTCGCTTCCCTCTTCGGCGGTGGGCTCGGTGGGTTCAGCGGCTTTCGGCAATCGGGACGAAAGGCGAGCCGCCGGGGACAGGATCAGACCGCTCGAGTGGAACTGACCTTGGAAGAAGCCTATCAGGGCACGACCCGAACCCTTCGTTTGGAAACGCCCCAGCGAGACGCCCAAGGCCAGATCAAGAGCCAGCTGCGCACCCTGCGAGTGCGGATTCCTCCCGGAGTCAGCGAGGGTCGGCAGATCCGTTTGGCTGGGCAAGGCCTGCCTGGGATCGGCGGGGGACCTGCGGGAGATCTCTATCTACAGGTGCACTTGCGCCCCCACCCCTTTTTCCAGGTAGAGGGGCGGGATGTGCTGTTGCGCCTGCCCGTCGCCCCTTGGGAAGCCGCCCTGGGTGCCATGGTGCAGGTGCCCACTTTGGGCGGTCCGGTGAGCCTCCGCATTCCCGCCGGCAGTCAGAGCGGCAAGCGGATGCGCTTGAAGGGGCGAGGATTGCCGGGGAACCCACCTGGGGATCAGTACGTAACCTTGGAGATCTACACGCCCGAGGCGACTACAGAGGCACAAAAGGAATGCTATCGCCGCATGGAAACTCTCTTCGATGACTTCCGCCCAAGGGCCAAGCTGGGGGTGCACTGATGAACAAACAGATACAAGCCGCTTTTCAGGGTCGGTTGCTGGATGAAGAAATGCTGTTGGATCGGCGGGAGCTGATGCAGCTCTGCGGGATCTCCGAAGCCCTTTTGGTCGATCTGGTCCAGGAAGGCTTAGTCCGTCCCCTGGGGGAGGAGCCGCGGGAATGGCGGTTTACCGGTTTGGAATTCCGCCGCCTCCAGCGGGCCCTTCGGATCCATCGGGATCTGGAAATCGATTGGCCCAGCACTGCCCTCGCCCTGGAACTGCTCGATGAGCTGGAAGCCCTGCGGCTTCGGGTGCGTTGTCTGGAACAGCAGCTCGGCAGGGGCTGTACATGACCCAACCGCGGATTCTCGGGCAGCTCAGCAGTTTGCATGAAATGATGGCGGATCTGCTGGGCCGGATCCCCCCCCAAGAAACCCGAATTCGCTTCCATCCTGAACTGGCGTCATTGGCCTGGTATCTGGGCCGCTCTGTCTATCGGGAACTCTACTGGTTGCGGGAAGTGTTGACAGGCGATGCAGATCTCACAGCCCGGGTGCGCCATCTCTTCGAGCCTGGAGATTGGGACGCCCAATGCGCCCAGCTGCCCCCACCGGATCATCTTCTGCGCTGGAGCGCCGAGATCTGGGGCGAAGATCTGCGCCGTTTGGCCACCCCAGGGGCTTTGCCTGAGGATCCCCGGTTGGAGGCGGATCGGTTGCAATGGTTCCTGCTGCAGGAAACCGCCGGAGACTATGAAGCCATGCTGCGGGTCTTGCTGGCTCGACAGATCGCCAAGGCGCCGGAGGAGTATCGAGTTTCCGAACCCCTGCACCCACAGCTGCCAGAACCCCAGACCTTGGCCCTCTCTCAGGGGCACTATCGCATCGGTTCCCGCTACGAGCCCTTCGCCTATGACAACGAGCTACCGCCCCAGGCAGTGCCCCTGTCCAACTTCCGCATCGCCCGCCATCCGGTGAGCAACGGGGAATATCTGGCCTTCATGGAAGCGGGAGGTTATGAGGAATCCAGCTATTGGGCGGCGGAAGGCTGGGCTTGGTTGCAGACCCAACCCCAGCGATCCCCCTGGCAGTGGCGCCGAGATGCGCGAGGGAATTGGTATGAATTGGGCATCAATGGCCCTATGGATCTCATCGCCCAAGCGCCGGTTTCTGGGCTCAACCACCACGAAGCCCGGGCGTATGCAGCCTGGGTGGCGAGCTTGGGAGGGGCGCGATCCGGTGCCGTGCTCCAGCACGAATATCAATGGGAAGTGGCGGCCCGAGGGGGCGAACTGCAAGGCACCGGACAGGTGTTGGAATGGTGCAGCAATGCTTTTCATCCCTATCCGGATTTCACCCCGTTCCCCGATGCTCGGGTTTCTCAAGAAGCCTTTGAAAAGGGCACTATGAGCTTGCGGGGGGCAAGCCTGCATACCCAGCGTTGCCGGCGGCGCGCGAGCCATCGCCGATTTGCTCCGCCGGAACAGCGCACCTTGGGTGCGGGGATGCGCCTGGTCTTTCCACCCGATCAGGGGGAATAGCGCAGGATCTGCCCCTCGTAGCCGGTGCGCGCTTGCACCGCAGCAGCCAAGCTTTGGATCTGGGCCTTAGTCTGGCGGGGTCCGATGCGCACCCGATGATAGTGTTGTCCGCGCACCTCCGCTTCCTCGAGGAAGACGGGGAAACCCGCTTCCTGTAAGCGCTGTTGCAAGGCGAGGGCCCGCGACTTCTCCCGCAGGCTGGCAACCTGGAGCACCCAGCCCGGGCCCTGCCAGGCAGTCTGCACGGGTTCCGGCTCTGGAATGGGGGGATCTGGGGGTACCCAATCCGAAGTTTCCGGCGCCTGTTCTGTGGGCTGGGATTCTGGGGCGGGGGGTTCCATTACCTCTGACGTTGCTTCGGGGACCTCTGGTTCCAGTTCGGGGACCTCTGGTTCCAGCAGTGCCGGCACGGGCGTTTCGGTGCGCTCTGGTCGTTGTGTCTCCACAGCTGGCCGTTGGAAAGCGTCATCGAATTGGGCAGGTCGTGCGGGTTCTTGCTTGGGAGGTTTAGCAGGTTCTTCCACCAGCATGGGCAAAAAGATCACTACCAACAGGACAATGACCGTAGCACCTGCAAGCCGTCTCTGCGCCCCTCGATTCATCTCGCTATAACCCCCTGTCCGCTGGTGGAGTACGCCCAGGGATAGGCTTCCCAGCAACGCTGCCCTTCCCCGTTCAGATCAAAGGTCTTCACCAACCAGGCGAAACCCAGCGTATTGGCTTCCGGACAATAGGTGGCAGGATCTAGGGCATCCGGCTGATCCAGGTATTCCACCCCGAACACGGCCTTGCGCTGTTGGATGAAGGGCAACAGATATTCGCATTCCTGATAGTAGAAACATTGTTCATTCAAGGCCCAGTCGAAATCATCCACTAATTCCGCCACCTGTTCTAGATCGTTCTTCAGCCCCACGGAAAGCCCTCTCGCGTGGGCCTGTTCCGCCAACCAGCGGTTATAGCGGAGCTGATCTTCTGCAGTAAGCGGAAACCCGCTGTCATTGGTGTAAGCATCCACCAGATCCGGTTCCACCCCGTCGCAGCCCCGAGCGAGGGCGAGATCCAGACGGGCTTCCATGAGGGGGCCCAAGGTGTCCAGATCCCGAATATCCAACCAGCGCTCTTCCGGCCAGTCTGACAGATAGTTGCCCAACACAGATTCGGGAAAGTCGTCTGCATCGGGGCGATAGGGTTCCCAGGTACCCGCGCTGAAATAGCAAATCAGCACCTTGCCTTGGGCCTTCAAGGCATCGATCACTGCATCCGGGGTCTCGAAGAGATCCAGATCGTACATGGTCACGGGCAAACTGGTGTCGAGGGTCCCGCTCAACTGCCAGTGCCAACTGGTGCGGGGTCTGGGCCGCCACCAATCCTCGCTTGTGCCATCCGCCCGCAGCAATGTTGGTTCTGCGGCTCGCACGGTACAAGCGAGGGCGAGGAGCGGGATGGAACCTTTCAAGGCATGCCTCCGCTTCGATTGAGGACTGGAAGGGTGCGTTCGCGGGTTTGGGTGTCCTGATCGGAATTCTGGGTCTAATGAGGCGAGGGGTCAACCAAGGGGTATCCAGTCGGTCACTAAACTGGAAACAGGGTTCCGAAGTACCATCATCCCGGATGATTTGGGATCGGCTGGTTTCCTCCGTGGTTCCTAGCCTCTCCAGTTGTTTTCCCAAGAAAAAACAGGATACTATGAGAATTTCTCCATCTCAACGGGAATCCTCGCTATCCAGGCGGGGAATCGAGGCAATTGGGAGTCCCTAGCATGTTTCGCGGCAGCATCGTTGCGCTGATCACCCCCATGCACGAGGATGGACAGGTCGATGAAGAAGCCTTGCGCCGTCTCGTGGATTTTCACGTAGAGGCCGGAACCGCCGCCATCGTTGCCGTGGGCACCACCGGCGAATCTGCCACCCTGAGCGAACCGGAACATTGCGCAGTGATTCGGCGCACAGTGGAGTTCGCCGCCGGCCGTCTGCCCGTCATCGCGGGCACTGGATCCAACGCCACCACCGAAGCCATCCGCTTGACCCGCTGCGCCCAAGAGGCGGGTGCAGATGCAGCCTTGCTCGTCACACCTTACTACAACAAACCCACCCAAGAGGGGCTGTATCTGCACTATCGCGCGGTGGCGGAAGCCGTGGAGATTCCCCAGATCCTCTACAATGTGCCCAATCGCACTGCCTGCGATCTGCTGCCGGAAACGGTCGGACGCTTGGCCCAGATCCCTAACATCGTGGGGCTCAAGGAAGCTACGGGGGATTTGTCCAGGATCGATGAACTGCGGGCATGCTGCGATGAGGATTTCGATCTGTTCAGCGGGGACGATGCCACCGCCTGCGAATTCATCTTGCGGGGGGGACAGGGCGTGATCTCGGTGACCGCCAATGTGGCACCCCTGCTCATGGCGGAGATGTGCAAAGCCGCGCTCGCCGGAGATCGGGAGCGGGCGGAAGCCATCGATGCCAAATTGCGAGGCCTGCATCGGGGGCTCTTTGTAGAATCTAATCCCATTCCCGTGAAATGGGCGGTGGCCCAGCTGGGGCTCTGCGAATCCGGCATCCGGCTGCCCCTGACCTGGCTCAGCCCAGCCGCCCAGTCCGAAGTGCGCCGCGCCATGGAAGCTGCGGGCATCCTCTAATCCTCTGGCCTTCCCATGCGAAAAATCTTCCTCAGCGCGCTTCCCTTCCTGTTGCTCAGCGCCTGCAGCAGCGTCCCCATGGACGATTATCTGCCGGATCAACGGCTTGCCTACAAAAGGCAGCGGGAAGCTTCGGAAAATTTGGAGATTCCACCGGATCTGATTTCCGGATCGTTCGATGATGCCATGGATGTGCCGGACTTGGGCGGGTCGGCTACCTATTCGGAATATCTGGGGGAACGCAAGCACAAGCGCCAGCTCAGCGACGCGGGACAGGTGCTGCCGGAAGTGGAAAATATCCAGCTCAAGCGGGACGGCGATCGCCGTTGGCTGGAGATCGCTGCACCTCCCCAGAAGGTCTGGCCCCGACTCATCGCCTTCTGGCGGGAACAGGGCATCCTGTTGGTTGAGCAGGATCCTGTGACCGGCGTGATGAAGACAGATTGGTTGGAAAATCGAGCGGACATTCCCAGGGACTTCATCACCAACACTTTGCGGAAGGTGGTGGATGGACTTTATGCCACTGCCACCCGAGATCAGTACCGCGTGCGCATCGAGCCCGGCGAACGACCCGGCACTACGGATCTCTATCTCAGCCATCGGGAGATGACGGAACATCTGGTGAGCAATACGGTGGGGGAAGATGCCAACACCGTCTGGGAGCCGAGCGGCTCGGATCCCGACAAGGAAGCGATCATGCTGCGCCGCCTGATGGTGTTCCTCGGGGTCACGGAAGCCCGCGCCAAGCGGATTCTCGCGGAACAACAGGCCCAGTCCCATCGGACAGGCGCGCGCCTGGTGCAAGAAGGAGGCGCATCCTATCTGGTCCTGGAAGAAGAGTTCCGCCGCGCTTGGAATGGGGTGGGGCTGGCCTTGGATCGGGTGGGCTTTGCCGTGGAAGATCGGGATCGCGCTCAGGGCGTCTATTATGTGCGCTATGACGATCCCAGCAAGGGACCGAAGAAAAAGGGCTTCCTCTCCAAACTCGCTTTCTGGGATCAGGAAAAAGCGGACACGGTGCAGCAGTATCAGGTTCGGCTCAGCGGCAAGGGCAAGCAGACCTGGATTTCCGTGTACGATGCCTCAGGGCGACCGGATCATTCGGCCACAGCTCGGCGGATCTTGCAGCTCCTGCAAGAGCAACTGCGCTAAGCGGCCCAATCCTGGGTTATAAGCCGATGTTTCTCAGCCCTAACAGGAAACCTAAGAGATAACCCGGCGCAAGGGAGAGGATTATCAGTGACCCGCCAACCGCGTGCAGCACCGCTGATTCCTTTCTGGAAAGATCCGAATCTTTTGCATCCTCCAGGGTTCTCTTTGCTGCAGTCCATTCATGGAAAAGGCTGATGATTAGCATGGGGAAAACGTAGATCCCCAGGGTTTCCCCGAGGTTGCTTTCAAAATAGCCGAGCACAAACAGGAAGATAAAGCAGGCGGTCAGGATCTCGCCGCCGATCCATCTTAGGGGGTAGGGTCGCTGAAGATCCTCATAGATCCCGCCAGCGGTGATCAGAAAAAAAATGACTAGATAGCCGATTGCCCATCCAGGCATTTATTGATCGCACGAATCGCCGGTGAATTCCCCATGCAGTCGAAGGCTGCCGATGAGCGGATCGATCCGATCCAAGCCATGCCGCCGGAGGTAGTCCGCGATGCCTCGGTTGATCTTGCCGCAGATCAGAGGATCATAGAACAGGGCGGTGCCGATGCCCAGAGCGCTGGCGCCGGCGATGAGAAATTCTAAGGCATCTTCCGAGCTGGTGATGCCCCCCTGCCCGATGATAGGTACGCCGTGGGCTTTGCAGACTTGATAGACCTGATGCACCTTCAACAGGGCGATGGGCTTGATGGCGGGGCCGGACAATCCCCCCTGATTGTTGCCCAACACCGGCACCCGCCGTTCGATGTCGATGGCCATGCCCATGAGGGTGTTGATGACGGAAAAGGCGTCGGAACCCGCTTCCAGACAGGCGCGTGCGTTGGCGGCGATGTCCGTTTGATTGGGGGATAGCTTGGTGATCAGGGGTTTCTTCGTGGCCCGGCGGCAGGCGGCTACCACCTGCGCGGACATGCGCACATCGTTGCCAAAGGCGACCCCGCCGGCCTTCACGTTGGGACAGGAAATGTTGATCTCGATGGCATCCACGGGGGAATCGTCAAAGCGTCGGGTTACCTCCGCGTATTCTTCCACCGTGGAGCCGGAAACATTGGCGATGAAGCGGGTTTCCGAGAAATCCAGTCGGGGGAGGATGTCCCGAATCACCGCATCCACCCCCGGATTCTGCAGCCCGATGGCATTGAGCAGGCCTCCAGGTGTTTCGCAAAGGCGATGGGGCGCATTGCCCAACCGAGGGGCGAGGGTAGTACCCTTCAGGCAGACCGCCCCCACTTCCCGATGGGAAAAGCCCTGTACTCGGGTGTACTCCTCCCCGAAGCCCACGCAGCCGGAGAGCAGCACCAGCGGTGTCGCGAAGGAAAGACCGCAAAAATCAAGGCCGAGCTGAGGCGCTGAGGCTGTTTGCATAAGATCTCCGAACGATGTTGGATGTGATTCTCTATGAGCCGGAGATTCCACCGAATACCGGCAATATCATGCGTCTCTGCGCCAACGCGGGCGCGCGCTTGCATCTCATCGAACCCCTGGGCTTCCAACTGGAAGACCGCCGGCTTCGGCGGGCGGGCTTGGATTACGGGGAATGGGCTTCGGTCCTCGTGCATGAAAGCTGGGCGCACTATTTGGCGCGACGGGAGAAAAAGGGCCGCCTGTTCGCCTATAGCACGCGGGGAATCCGCGCCTATACCGCTGTAGCCTATCGCTCGGGGGATGGGCTGTTGTTCGGCCCGGAAACCCGCGGGTTGCCCGCTTCTGTGCTCAGAGAGATCCCCGAAGAGCAGCGCCTCTTTCTCCCCATGCGGCCGAACAATCGAAGCCTGAACCTTTCCAATGCAGTGGCCATCGCCCTGTACGAAGCTTGGCGACAGCTGGGCTTCTCGGGGGCCTGCCGCGCCTAAGCTTGTTCCGCCTTGCTCGCCCGCATGAGCAGATTGCGGGTTGCTGTCCCAGGACTGATTCCCTCATAGAGCACCTGATAGACCTGTTCGCTGATGGGCATCTCTACCCCAAGGCGCTGGGCAGTGGCGCGCAGGGATTTGGCTGTGATCACCCCTTCGATTTCCTGACCAATCTCTTCCTTAGCAGCGCCTAAGGGAATACCTCGGGCCAGGGCTAACCCCAGACGGCGATTGCGGGATTGGTCGTCGGTGCAGGTCAAGACTAGATCGCCCAAGCCTGCCAAGCCGGTGAAGGTCTCCTGCTGGCCGCCCAGGGCGGTGCCCAGTCGGGTCAACTCCGCCAGTCCTCGGGTGATCAGGGCGGCCCGAGTGTTGGCCCCAAATCCCAGCCCGTCCGCAATGCCCGTAGCGATGGCCAGCACATTTTTTGCAGCGCCGCCGATCTGCACCCCGATCCAATCCTCCCGCGTGTAGACTCGGAAGCGCTCGCTGTGGAGATAGGTGGCGACCCGCTGGGCTAAGATCGGGTCAGGGGAAGCTACGGTGACCGCCGTCGGCACCTCCCGGGCGACCTCCTGGGCGAAGCTGGGCCCGGAGATCACCGCCATGGGCCGCTGCCCTAGCTTTTCCAAGGCCACTTCATGCAGGAGTCGGCCCGTGGACGGTTCCAAACCTTTGGTGGCCCAAGCGATGCCCAGTCCTTCTGGCAGGGGCTGAGGTAGTTGGCTCAGCACAGCAGAGAAGGCATGGCTGGGCACCGCGATGAGCACTTCTTGCGCGCCGTGCAAAGCTTCCCCTAGGGCTGAGAAGACCTGGATATTCTCGGGAAACATTGCGTCCGGCAGATAGCGCCGGTTGCAGCGATCCCGCGCTAGTCGCAGCACCTGTTCCGGATCGTGCTCCCAGAGCCGGACGGGAAAACCGTTTTTAGCGATCCGCAGGGCGAGGGCGGTGCCCCAGGAACCCGCACCGAGGACGGTAACCGTGGGATTCAATGGGAAGCGGGCTCTTCGCTTGCAGTTGGGTTCGGTGCCGGGTTCTGCCCCTGTTGGGCCTGGGCAGCTTGTTGCTGCCTGCGCTGTTGCTGGGCCTGGGCGAAAATGGCGTCGAAGTTCACCGGCTGCAGGACTAGCTGGGGGAAGCTGCCCTTGGTAACCAGGTCAGAAACCGCCTCTCGCGCGAAGGGAAAGAGGAAGTTGGGACAATAGGCCCCTAACAAATGTTGGAGTTCCTGATCAGAAAAACCCCGCACGCCTACTAACCCCGCCTGCTGCACTTCTACGATAAAGGCGGTCTGCCCGCCGGTCTTGGCTGTGACGGTTACCGAGAGGACTACTTCGTAAATCTCCTCGTTGATCTTCTCCACCTTGGTGTTCAGGTTCAATTCGTGCTGGGGTTTCCATTCTCCGGTGAAGAGCTGGGGCGTATTGGGTGCCTCAAAGGAGATGTCCTTGAGATAGATGCGTTGGATCTGGAATTGTCGCTGGTTTTGCTTCTTGTCCGCCATGAGGGTGTTCCCTGTTTTTGTGAAAGATCAGCGTTTTTTGCGCGTCAGAGGCAGGTTCGCGTTTTCCCAGGCGAGGAGGCCCCCTTGGAGATTATAGACCTCCTGAAAACCTGCTTTTCGAAGCTGCTGACAGGCGAGGGAGGATTGAGAACCAGAGCGGCAGCATACGATGATCGGTTTATCCTTGTACTTTTGCAGGGTCTGAATCTGCTTGCTGAATCCGTTCATAGGAAGGTTTTTCGCACGAATGATATGTCCCTTAGCGTAGTCCGCAGCGGAGCGCACATCCACTACCAGGGCATCCCGCCGGTTGATCAGATTGGTGGCGGCCAAGGGATCCACCGAACCCTTGGCGGCGAAGAACAGATTATGCGCGAGCAGTCCGAGAATGAGAAAGAGGGCGAGGACCAGCACCCAATGATTGGCCGCAAACTCGAGGAGTTGTTGAAAGGACATAGCAGAAGCACGCACCGATGCATCGACGGAAAATGAACTTCTCCCGCAGGGAAGAACAGCTCAGTATAACGGGAATGCCAGAAACGATCACCTGCCGTGATGACAGAACACTTCCCGCATCATGCGGATAAGCTGTAGCGTGCGGGCATCGGTAACCCGATAATACACTCGATTTGCTTCCTTTCGGGAGGCGAGGATACCTTTATCCCGCAGGATTGCCAGATGTTGTGAAATGTTGCTCTGGGAGGTACCCACATCTTCCACGATCTTTTGGACACTCACTTCCTGATCTCCCAGGGTGCACAGGATCTTGAGGCGCAGGGGATGGGACATGGCTTTTAGGGAACGGGAGGCTCGCTCAATATCCTGATCATTGGCGAACAGCTCCAAAGATCGTTGCTGCTTCTTGGGATCATTGAGAACCGGTTGGGAGGGAGGATGTAGATCGCCTACCATTAGGAATATCCGCAGTGTTCAATCATATCACTATACAATAATAAACTTTTCCACTGAGCTTGCGAAACTTTCCCGCCCACCGATGCATGCACTCGGGATACTGCTCTTGCTCTGGATCGCCGGACCGAGTTCGGCCACTGAGCCGGATCCCCTGGCGGACAAGCGTCAGGCGCTGCACCAGCTCGAAGGCAGGCTGCAGGAGCTGCGACAGACCCTGCAACAGCAGCAGGCAGAACGAAAGCAGTTGTTGGCCGAACTGGAGCGCTACGAGCGGAATATTGCTCAGCTCGCTCGGGGGGAACACGAACTCCGCGCAATGGTTCAGGAGCAAGAGCAGCAGCTAGCGGAGATTCAGCGGGCTTTGAAGGAACAACAACGCCTCGTGGCGCGGGAACGAGACGTTTTGGGCAGCTTGTTGCGCTCAGCCTATGCACTGGGTTTTCGGCAATCCCTGCGGACGCTGCTCAATCAGTCGGATGCAGCGCAACTCAGCCGGACCCTAGCCTATTACGCCTATCTCAACCGCTATCGGAGCCGGCGGCTGCGCGCTTTTTCGGCAGCTCTGCAAACGCTCCGCGCCCAGCAGAAAACCTTTGCAGAAGAAACACAACGCTTGGCCCGCCTGGCAGAACGCCAGCGGGAAACGCGGAAAAGGCTCCGCCAAGCCCAGCACGCGCGCACACAGTTCCTGCGGATGCTGGAAGAAAGTATCTCGGATCGCAGCGTGCAGTTGGTCAGCTTGCAACAGGATACAGAAGCCCTGCGGGCCTTGTTGAAGAAGCTAGAGCCGCAGGCAGCCATTCTTCCAGAAGTCAACATCGATCGGGAAAGCCTGGCAAAGCGCCGCGGGCAGCTTCCCTGGCCCCTGCCGGCCGTTCGAATTCTCAAGCGTTTTGGCCAGCGGAAGGCCCAGAGCGGCCAGCGCTGGGATGGGGTATTGCTCGGCGCTCGGGAAGGTACCGAGGTACGGGCCATTCATCCTGGCCGAGTAGTCTATGCGGATTGGCTGCGGGGCTTCGGCCTGCTCCTCATCCTAGAGCACGAGGACGGCTATATGAGCCTGTACGGCCACAATCAGACCCTTTTCAAGGAAACCGGCGAATGGGTGGATGCAGGGGAACTCATCGCTTTGTCCGGTGCCAGTGGAGGACAGACCTATCCCGGGCTGTACTTCGCTTTGCGCCATCATGGAAAGCCCTTGAACCCTGCCCGCTGGTGTCGAGCCATCCGCAAGCCCGGGAAGCGTTAGTCTTGCGCCTTGAGCGTCCAGGGCGTCAACTGCTTTGCCTTCTGATGCCAGACCAGAATGCGCCGGTTGTTGGTGTCGGCGATGAAGAGCCGATCCCCAAAGCGGGCGATGCCGCCGGGTTCATCCAAACTCGCGCCCTTCGGGTTGAGCTGATCGCCGGGATAGCCGTTGCCCACCAGGGTTTCTAGCCGTTCCGTCCGAAGATCTAAGCGCTTGATCTTATGGTTATAGGTGTCTGCGATGGCTAAACCCGCTTCGAGCGGCGCGATGCCTTGGGCGTGTTGCAGTTGGGCTTGAGCCAAGGGGCCGTCCCGATCCCCGAAATCAAACAGACCCGTGCCTACCAGGGTGCGCACCCGTTCCTCCCGCAGATCGATGACCCGCAGGGCAGAGGCTTCCGCATCCGCCACATAGAGTTGATGATCGCGCAGGGCGAGGCCGCTGGGCTGGCTGAAGGAAGCTCGCTTTAAGGGGCCGTCCTGAATCCCTTCCCTGCCAGAACCCGCATAGGGGACTAATCGGTTCTCCCGAAGATCCAACCGCCAAATCTGATGTGCCCCCGCCATGGCGATGAAGAGCTGATCTCCGTTCAGGGCCAGGGCCCAGGGGGAGCGCAGATCTATTGCCCGAGGGGGCTTTCCTGAAACACTGCCGTGCAGTCCTCGGCGGCCTGTACCTGCGACGGTCTGGACTTGCTCGGACTGAAGATCGATGCGGCGGATGGCATGGTTGCCCGTATCCGCCACCCAGAGCACGGATTCTGATGCAAAGATTAATCCTCTGGGATTGCGGAAACGGGCTTCAGAAAAGGTTCCATCCCGAAAACCCGCCGTTTTCCCGCCGATGGAATAGCGCAGCTTGCCCTGATGATCTGCGATGAGCACCCGATGAAACAGGCTGTCGCTGATAGCGACGAACTGTTCGTTTACCGCGATCTTCTCCGGCGCGCCGAACCAGCCGGAGTCGGGGATCGGGGGCAGCTTCAGGGCCAGGGGCTTGGGATCGAGCTGATCTGCGTAGCGATCCAGCAGCGCTTGAATCGCCTGGGCCAGGGCTTCTTCGTGCCCTTCTCCCGAAACCCAGCCCACGTACCCCCCCAAGGGATCGATGAGCACCAGCGTGGGCCAAGCGCGAGCGCCGTATCGCCGCATCATGCGGTAATCCGGATCGTTGACCACGGGTTCATTCCGCTGATAACGAGTCAATATGCTGCGCAAGGTGTCCGGGTTGGCTTCGTTTTCGAACTTGGGTGAGTGCACCCCGATGACCACGAGGGCTGGACCGAAACGCTGTTCCAAGCGCTTTAATTCTTCCATCACGTGGATGCAGTTGATGCAACCATAGGTCCAGAAGTCCAACAGGACTACCTTGCCCCGCAGATCTGCCAGGCGCAGGGGTTTGGGCACATTGAACCAATCCAAGCCTAGGGGAAAATCCGGCGCTGGGGGGTTCTCGGGTTCATTTCCTTCTGTGCAGGCCATAATGAGGGTGCCCAGCAACAGGGAGCCGATCAGGAACAGGCGTTTGAAATCAGGCATTTACCTCAGCCTCGCATGGAATCGAAGAACTCCTTGTTCGTCTTGGTCGCCTTGAGCTTGTCATACAGAAATTCCATGGCAGCTAACTCATCCATGGGATGGAGGATCTTGCGGAGGATCCACATCTTTTGCAGCTCTGCCGGATCCATCAGGAGCTCTTCCCGACGGGTGCCGGAACGATTGATGTTGATGGCGGGGAAAATGCGCTTTTCCGCGATGCGTCGATCCAGATGGATTTCCATATTGCCCGTGCCCTTGAATTCCTCGTAGATCACGTCGTCCATGCGGGAACCGGTGTCGATGAGGGCAGTGGCCAGGATCGTCAGGGAGCCGCCTTCTTCCACATTTCTCGCCGCCCCGAAAAACCGCTTGGGCCGCTGCAGGGCGTTGGCATCCACGCCGCCGGTGAGCACCTTCCCCGAGGAAGGCACCACGGTGTTATAAGCTCTGGCTAGCCGCGTGATAGAGTCCAGGAGAATCACCACGTCCCGATTGTGCTCCACCAGGCGCTTGGCCTTTTCGATGACCATCTCCGCCACCTGCACATGGCGGGTGGCGGGCTCATCGAAGGTAGAGGAAATCACTTCCCCCCGCACCGACCGGGCCATCTCCGTCACCTCTTCTGGCCGCTCATCGATGAGCAAGACGATGAGGTAGCATTCCGGATGGTTGTGGCCGATGGACTGGGCGATGTTCTGCAACATCATGGTCTTGCCCGCCTTGGGTGGGGAGACGATGAGGCCCCGCTGTCCCTTGCCAATGGGGGCTACCAGATCAATGGTTCGGGCGGTGATGTCCTCGGTGCTCCCGTTGCCGATCTCTAGCTTCAGACGCTCGTTGGCGAAGAGGGGCGTGAAATTCTCAAAGAGAATCTTGTTCTTGGCGTTTTCCGGCCGGTCAAAATTGATGTCATTGACCTTGAGGAGGGCGAAGTATCGTTCCCCATCCTTGGGCGGTCGGATCTTGCCGGAAATCGTGTCCCCGGTGCGCAGGCTGAACCGCCGGATCTGGCTGGGAGAGACATAGATGTCATCCGGTCCCGCCAGATAGGAAGCATCCTCCGACCGCAGGAATCCGAAGCCATCCTGTAGAATCTCCAAGACCCCATCGCCGTAGATATCCGCTCCCCGTTTGGCTTGGGCCTTGAGGATTGCGAAGATCAGATCTTGCTTCCTGGAACGAGCAATCCCTTCGATGGACATGGATTGCGCGACCGCCACCAACTCGGAGACGGGCATCTTTTTGAGTTCTGTGAGATTCATGGCGTCGTCGTTTGGGCAGTGATAACCCGAGGCACAGCGCACAGGCTGGGCAATGGCATAGATGAGCAGCGGGGAATGAAGGGTGCAGACGGGAGCGAATTACTATAGGGATAGAACATCCCAAAAGGCATTATAGGTTGCTATCGAGGAAAGCGATGAGTTGGGATTTAGGCACGGCCCCTACTTTGATCGCTTCCACTTCCCCCCCCTTGAAGAGCATCAGGGTGGGGATACCGCGAATGCCGTAGCGTGGGGGTGTATTCGGGTTCTGGTCGATGTTGAGCTTCGCAATGCGGAGCCGGTCTTGATAGGCCTCTGCAATCTCATCCAATATGGGGGCGATCATCTTACAGGGTCCACACCATTCCGCCCAGTAATCCACCAGGACCGGCAGGGGGGATTGCAATACTTCTCGTTCAAAGGATTCATCCGTCACATGGATGATGCGGTCGCTCACGAGGCTATTCTCCTAGATAGTGAAGGGATGGATTGGCCCTAGACAGAGGGCTACAAAGGGATATTCAGCATTTCGCTGCTAGGGAGCGGGAAGAAAGAATGGGCATCGCCCGTACCGCCGGATTTCAAGCATAACAGACCCGGACCGTTGCTGCGATTTTCCCCTACGGTATCTCAAGCCTACCGCGCCCAGCTGCGCTTTTCAGTGCGGCTATTTGAGCCAAGATTTGAGTAATTTGCAAGTCTTCCGAGAACTTTTATGACCCAAAAACATCTAACTCAAATTCGATTTGAGGCCTTCGACCTCGCCCCCTGCTTGCTGCAAAGTTTGCAGACCGCGGGATTTCAACAGTGCACCCCGATCCAAGCGGAAACCCTTCCCCTCACGCTCCAGGGGATCGACATAGCGGGGCAAGCCCAGACGGGCACAGGAAAAACCTTAGCCTTTCTCGTACCCTTGATACAGCGCTTACTGCGTCCCCCACCAGAGACGCGGCAGCCCCATCAACCTCGCGCCCTGATCATCGCACCTACCAGAGAATTGGCCATTCAGATTCATCGGGATGCCCGAGGCCTTGCGCAACCCTGTGGGCTGCAACTCGGCCTGGTCTACGGTGGCACGGGTTACCAGCAACAGCGGGAGGCCCTGGCTGCGGGGGTACACATCCTCATCGGTACTCCTGGGCGGCTCATCGACTACTACAAGCAGCGCATTTTCGACCTGCGCGCCTTGGAAGTACTGGTGATCGATGAAGCGGATCGCCTGTTCGATCTGGGGTTCATCAAAGACTTGCGTTACTTGCTCCGGCGGATGCCCCCACCGGATCAGCGCTTGGGCCTGCTGTTTTCGGCCACGCTGTCCTATCGGGTTTCCGAACTCGCCTATGAATATATGAATGATCCTAGGTTGATCCGAGTTTCAGAGGAACAGGTCACCGCCGATCGAGTGCAGCAACGCTGCTATCTGGTAGCCAATGAGGAAAAAATTCCCTTGCTCATCGGATTATTGCGCACCTTTCCCCAGGGTCGGGCCATGGTCTTCGCCAACACGAAACAAGCGGTGGAAGAGATCTGGGGATTTCTGGTGGGCAATGGATTGCAAGCCGCCATGCTCTCCGGCGATGTGCCCCAGCGGAAGCGACAGCGGTTGCTCCAAGCCTTTCAATCGGGGGAACTGCCCATCCTGGTCGCTACCGATGTGGCGGCGCGAGGGCTGCACATTCCGGCGGTGAGCCATGTGATCAACTACGATCTCCCCGAAGATCCCGAAGACTATGTGCACCGCATCGGGCGCACGGCGCGGGCGGGGGCTACCGGCGAGGCCATCAGCTTCATCTGCGAGACCTATGCCGTTTGCCTGCCGGAGATCGAAACCTTTATCGGCGCCAAGATTCCGGTCGAGCCTCTTCAAGACGAGTTACTGCCGGAGATCGATCCCAAGAGCCGCTTGCGCCGTCCCCGCCGGAGAAGGTCCGGAGATCGGGGGAAAACCAAAGATCATGCGGCCAAGCGGCGGAAAGCATCTGAGCCTCAGGCGTCGCCAGGAGATGCAGCGGAGCAGGCACCTAGGAGGCGCCGCCGCATCCGTCGCCGGAAACCGGAACCCCCCCCGACCTAAGAGCCGGCGCGCAGCGAATCGAGCAGAACATCGAATTGATCGATGGCGGGGAAAGGGCCAGAGGGTTGGGGCGGCGATTGGGAATCCGGCTTGCGGACAGCGAGCAGATGGCGGAATCCATAGCGTTGTGCTGCCTGAAGCACTGCAGGGCTGTCGTCGATGAACAGGGTGTGTTCGAGGGAAAAAGGCTCCACCGCTTGCACTAAATCCCAGAAACCCGGACGCTCCTTGGGCAAGCCCAGCTCATGGGCGCAGAGGATGCGATCCAGATGATCCCCCAGACGGGTTTTCCTCAGCTTGAGAGCGATGGATTTCGGATGGGCATTGGTGAGGAGCACCCGCCGCTTGCCCCGTGTACCCAAGGTTTCCAGAAAGGGCAGCACCTGGGGATGCAATTGGATGAGGTGTTCTACCTCTTCCTTGAGCAGGGCGATATCCAAGTCCAGGGTTTGGCTCCAATGATCCACGGAATACCAAGCCAGGGTGCCTTCCACCTCCCGATAGCGGGCATACACCAGGGCCCGGGCCTGCGCTTCGGAAAGCCCGTGCCGCTGGGCATAGCGTGCCGGCACCAGCTGCCGCCAGAAGTAGTTATCGAAATGTAGATCCAACAGGGTACCATCCATGTCGAGAAAGACTGTCTGAATGGTGCTCCAATCCACCGGATCGCTTTCTGCCGGATTCCAAGGTACCAAGGGATTCCTCCATGCAAAGAAAACCACCCAAAATTCTGCATCAAGAAGTCATCGCCCAGACGAGGATCTTCCGCATCGAAGCCTTGGATCTGGAATTTTCCAACGGCGTTCAACGGCAGTTCGAGCGCATCCCCGGCGGGAACCGCTCTGTGCTCATCGTGCCCTTCCTGGAGGCGGGGAACAGCCTGCTGCTAATCCGCGAATATGCGGCGGGCACGGAACGCTATGAACTGGGTTTTCCCAAGGGCTTGGTGGGACCGGAGGAAGATCCCCTGGTCGCTGCTAACCGAGAGCTGCAGGAAGAGATCGGCTATGGTGCCCAGCGCATCGAACCTTTGCAAACTCTTTCCATCGCTCCCGGCTATATCGGGCATCGCACCCATATCCTGCTGGCCTGGGAACTCTACCCCAGGAAAATGCCCGGCGATGAGCCGGAACCCGTAGAAATCCTAAGCTGGCCGCTTCGAGATATGGATCGATTGTTGGCCAGGGAGGATTTCAGTGAGGCGCGGGCGGTAGCTGCCCTCTTCCTCGCTCATCGCTACTGGGAGACCCGAAAGAAAATTCGCTAAGCTGTTAGGCAGCACAGAAAGACCGGTCAGGAGATCCAACGATGAAAAAAATGATCCGCGTGCGGGAGGTGATGAAGACCCATTTCGATGTGGTCGATGGTATGGCCACGGTCGCGATGGCACTGGACACGATGAAACACGTGGATACTAAGACGCTCGTGGTGCGTCCTCGTCATGATCGAGATGAAGTGGGCATGGTAGTGCTCTCGGATATCGCTCGGGAAGTGTTGGCAAAGGATCGGGCACCGGACCGAGTGAATATCTATGAAATCATGTCCAAACCGGTGCTCAGCGTGCATCCTGAGATGGATATTCGGTACTGCGCCCGTCTGTTCGACCGGTTCCGCCTCAGTCGCGCGCCCGTCCTGGACGAGAAGCGCCAGGTCATCGGCATCGTGAGCCTCACGGATCTGGTGATGAAGGGTATCCTGCCCAATCTCTGAACAGAGGACTCGCACAGCGCCGGCTAGCTAGGAGCAACGCCATGACCGATGCCCAATCGTCCAAACTGTCCGCCGCCTACAATCAGATGATCGAGCGATTGCACGAGACCGCCCAGCGCGGGGGCAGCCTTCGGGAACGCCTGCACATCATCCGAGATGCCATGGTGGAACTCGGGGAACTCAGCCGAGAGGAAGCCGAGCAAGTGGCCGGCTATGTGGAGCGGGACATTCAGGAAGCCGCCCGTTTTTTAGTAGAAACCGGGGAGGACCTGCGCGAGTGGTGGCGTTTCGATGTGGCGCTCATGGAGGAACGGCTTTGGGAATGGTTCAGTCAGGTTGCCGACCAGACCCGTTTACAACTGCAGGCCTTGGCTGAACGGGCCCGTTATGAGAGCCGCTACACATCCGGCGAGATCAGCGGGCCAGGTACCCTGATCTGTGTGCAGTGCGGCCATGAGATTCTCATGAAGGAAACCGGCCCTATCCCTCCCTGTCCTCAATGTCAGGGCACGACCTTCCGGCGCTTCCCGCAAGCGGCGAACTGAGCTTGTTTCACCGATTGGAATGGCTCGCCGCTCGGCTGCTGATTCCCCTCTGCCTCTGGTTGGAATCCAGCCCCCGCTACCTTCAGGTAAAGAGACGGGTTCGGGATCTGCTGGACAATCCCCGTGCGCCGGAAAAGCGCTGGTTCGACCTGGGCATGACCCTCTTAGTGCTCGCCAGTGTGGCCCTGCTGATCTATTCCGTGGAGAATCCAGTCACCGCATGGATGCGTTGGTTCGAGTACTTTGCGGTGAGCGTGTTCCTCTTGGAGTACTTGGCGCGGCTCTGGATCGTGGGGGATTTCCATCAGATGCTGTTGGATCACTACCGCCAAGCCCAATATCTGGGGTTGCCCTTCCGCCCCGGGCCTGTGCTGCTGGAAATGGCGCGCATGAAATGGGCCTATATCAAGAGCCCCCTGGCCGTCATCGATTTGCTCGCCATTCTCCCCAGCTATCGGCCGATCCGGCTGTTGCGCATCTTCCTGCTCTTCCGACTGTTCAAGCTGTTCCGCTATGCTCGGAGCGTTCACGGCATGGCGGAAGTGCTCTCCGAACGGCGCTTTGAGTTCCTCACCCTCGCAGGGTTCATGGTCTTCGTGGTGCTGACTGCTGCCAGCGCCATCTATGTGTTCGAGGGCCCTATTCCCGCCAGCCCTATCGACGATCTAACCGACGCCATCTATTGGGCCTTGGTCACCCTCTCCACCGTGGGCTATGGGGACATCGTGCCCTTGACCCCCGAGGGGCGCGCGGTGGCGGGGGCGCTGATCCTGGCGGGCATCGGGGTCCTCGCTTTCTCCACTTCTATCATCGTCAGCGCCTTTCAAGGCAAGCTCAAGGAGTTGCGGGAAAACCGGGTGTTCGCCGAGCTGGAACGGGGGAAGCCCTATGCCATTCTCTGTGGCTTCGGGGAGATCGGCCAGGTGGTCGCTGCCAAATTGCGCCAGACGCGCCAGCGCTTCGTGGTCGTCGAGATCGATCCCGAACGGGTGCAGGTAGCGGCGAAGCTGGGCTATCTAGTGGTGTGCGGGGATGCGGCGGATAACGAGCTGCTGGAATCTCTGGGGGTGCGAGAACGGGCACACACTCTGATTTGTGTCACCAATGACGATGTGAAAAACGTCTTCGTCACCATCAGCGCCCGCCGCCTCAACGAAGGCTTGCGCATCGTGGCCCGAGCGCGCAATAAACAGGTGGCGCGCAAGCTCAGTCTCGCCGGTGCGAATCATGTGATCTCTCCCCCCCAGATCGTGGGGCTCATCGGTGCGGGCTATATCGGTCAGCCGGTGGCCTTCGAAGCCATCTACGGCATCTTGCGGGGAGAGCGGGACATCGCCTTGGAAGCGGTGCGCATCGAAGCCTCATCCAGCGCCTGTGGGCAGCGGGTCATGGATCTAAACCTAGTGGATCGGAAACTTCTACTGTTCGGCGTGATCACTCAGGACGATCCGAAAGCCTGTGATGCGGGGCACATTTATCCTCTAGGTAGCAACTTCCGCTTCCTCTTCAAGCCCGGCCCTCGGTTCCGCATTCAAGCGGGGGACATTTTGGTTCTGTTCGGCTACGAATACAGCCTGGAACACCTGCGCCGCACCCTGAATGCTGGATTGTTCCGCACGGGATTGCGCTGATGGCAAACCATCGGATCGCTATCTTCGGCTATGGGCCTGTGGCGGTGGAGGTGGCGAGCTATTTGCGGGACGGGAATCATTCCGTCCTCATCATCGATGATGATCCCAAACGGCTCAAACTGGCCCGGAGCCATGGTTTTCCGATTCAAGCCATGGATTATCGGGAAGATGAAGCCCTGGCGAAGTTGCAGTTGGGCGAGGAGATCCACAGCGTGTTCTGCCTGTTCCCCGAGGATGCGGAAAACGTGTTCCTCACGCTCTCCGTCCGGGCCCTCGCGCCGAGGGTGCGGATCTTCAGCATCGCCCACGGCCGCAGCGCCGTGCCAAACCTGCGGGCGGCCGGTGCGGACAAGGTCATCGAGATTCGGGAGATCAGCGGCCTGCGGATCTGGGACATTCTCACCCGGCCCGTGGTGGTGGGTATTTTGGATCGCACGCTCTTCGGGCAGGCGGATTTGAATCTGGCAGAGGTGCCCCTCCCCGAGGGCAGCTTCCTCATCGGCCGTCCCCTGACCGAAAGCGGTCTGGAAACCCGATACGACCTCATGCTCTTGGGGCTGGTGGATCGCGCGGGCCAGGAACATTTTCTCTATGGCCCCAGCGCCCAGGATCACTGCTTGCAGGCAGGGGAGGTGTTGTTGGTCATCGGTCCCGCTCGGGCGATCGAAGCGCTGGGGCAGGATCTCCGCGCAACACCACGGAAACCCTGATGCGCGCGGGCTCGCCCAGCAGGCGCGGCCGTTCCACTTGAACGCGGATCTTCTCCCCAGGCTGGCGGTTCAACAGGGCTAAACGGACATCCGCATAGCTTCGGATGGGCTGCCCATCGATCTGTAGGATCCGGTCACCCTCTTTTAGGCCAGCCGCCGCTGCGCCGCTGTCTTCCACAAATCCCTTGATCTTGATTTCATGAAGATCCAGCAGCACGCCCAGCATGCCCGCTGGCGGCAAGGGCACGGCCTGGGGATAGAGGAGATAGTCGGCAAGATTTGGGCTGGGGGTGCGGTCGGTGCCGTTGAGAACGATCGCGGCATCCACCGGGAGCCGCCGCTGCAGGCGATCGGGAATGCCCTGACCGTATTCCAGATGGCCGCTGCCCGCGAGGATCACCAGGGAGCGATCGGGATATTGGCGGAGATAATCCGCCGCCCGTTCCGCCATGCTCTCATCCCACAGGACCTGCACTGCGAGGAAGCGCTCGAAATCCAGTTCTTTCGCCTTGGGGTGGTGCTGGAAGATCGCCTGAATGCGCTGGCGATAGGCTTCAGGTTCTCGTTCCAACCGCTGAGGCAAACGAGCCTGTTCCGCTGCGGTCAACCCCGCGATGCCCACTGCTTTCACCCGATCCGTGATCTCCCGCTCCAGGTTCAGGGCGAGAAGGGGAATGCCCTGATCTCGGGCGAAGCGCAGGATCGGCTGATAGAGGCGGTAATCGTAGCGCCATCGGTCAAAGTATTCCGTGCGGCGCAGCAGGGTTTTTTCATCGATCTCCCCCCGAATGAAGGCATCCAGATCCGCCTGAAAGGGCTGTTGGAAGCACTCCATGCCGATGGCCAGCGCCTTGCCCCGTTTCCACAAGCCCCGAATGATGGCCAGTTGATTGAGATGATGGGCGTATTGATCATGGGTTTCCCCCACGAATACCACCTGCTTTTCTGTCAAGCGCTCGACAAGTGCGTCCAGATCTTCCAAGCGCTGGAGATCCAACACCAGGGTTTTGGGATCCGGCAGTTGCGGAGGCGGTGCTGCCCAGAGGAGCGCGCTCCAGAGCAACAGGACACTGACGAACCGGCGAAACCAGGGTTGCAAGGGCATGGATAATTCTTCCTCAATGGCTAGGCAGTCCCCAATAGTGCATCCATTGCTGGAGCAGATTCTCCCCCGCTGCGGCGATGGCCAATCGGGGTTCCAGGGCGAGCTCATCGGGCACTGCCGTTCCGGTGGGATGGAGCAAGCGGGAAGCGATGCCCGCTTCCTGGGCGATGAGGCGACCCGCCGCATGATCCCAGAGCCGCTGGCCCCCGTGCAGATAGAGCTGAGCCCGCCCCGCCGCCAGCCAGCACCAATCCAGCACGACCGCCCCCAGATTGCGTTGAGATCGATAGGGCGCATCCGCACCCAAGCGCATCAGCTGTTCCGGGGACAGCCGTTTCAGATCCACCAGGGCCAGGCAATCCTTGAGCTTCGTGCGATCAGCCGGGGCTTGCAAGGGCTGGCCGTCGCACCAAGCCCCTTTGCCCCGTTCTGCCGTGAAGCATTCCTGGCGGATGGGATCATAGACGAGGCCCAGCTGGGCTTTTCCGTTCCGCAACAAGGCCAGGGAGATGCCGAAGTAGGGAAAGCCGCAGGCATAGTTGCTGGTTCCATCCAGGGGATCCAAACACCAGACTTCCTGCGACCTGAGCAAACGGGCCTGTTCTTCCGGCGGCATCTCCTCCCCGAGCAGGGGGATATGAGGATAGCGCTGATGCAGCTCAGCCGCGAGCTGCTGTTGCACCGCCAGATCGGTTTCCGTGACCCAACTGCCGTCCGCCTTATCCTGTCCGCGCACCCCTTGGAATCTGGGCAGGATCTCCCGCGCTGCGACCTGACGCACCAAAAGGCTGAGTTCCTCGATCCGCATCAGCTACGCTCCGGAAGTTCACGGCTCTGCCGGCTGACCGGCATTTCACTTGTGGCTTCCTGTGCTCGGATGAGCCGGCGCAGGCGGGTGCTGAGTTTTTCATCCACGATGACTTCGAAGAAGTGGCGGCGCTTGGGATCGATCTTACCCAGGGTGCGACCATCCCAACCGAACACAGGACCATAGCGCAGGATCAGCCAATGCTGCCGCGCTGTGCGATCCGCGTAGCGCCCCACGAAGAACAGGGTGTCTTCGAATTCCGGATCCGGCAAGCAGATCTGACGGAGGCGTACTTCCTTTTGCAGCTTGAAAAAGGCATCCTGGTCGATCTTGATCCCGTTCACATTGTAGGCCAGCAGATCTTCATCGGTAGCCGATCGCTCCGCCACGCGGGTATCGCTGACCACGGTCACGCGAAACGCCGGGTTCTGGGGCACAAAGCCCCCCCGCTTCAGTTCCGAAGAACAGCTGGAAAGGCGATCCGCCCGATTGATGGCATTGGAGATCATGATCCGATGCCCTGCATCGTAGAGAAAATTCGGCTCCCCTCGGGCATAGGCGATGCCCAACCCCAACTCCAAGGTGGGCAATCCGTGCTTGCGATTATGGATGTTCTGTAGGGAAACTACCTGCAGAATCTTTCTCGACAGCCCGCAGGCCCGAGCCACGGATAAGCGTTGGCTCTCCGGATCGTCCTCATATTCAAAGATCACCAGAATCACCGCATCCCCCTCTACGAAGAGCTTTTCCGCCCCGTATTCGGGCAACAGCCGGTTGACGGGATCGAAGAAATTCAGGCTGAAATGAGAGGCGGGATTGAGCCCGCGGGCCCGCAACTCCTCGGTGATGCGGGTGGAACCCCGCACATCCGCCTTGATGACCGTATGGCCGAGGATCTTGCGCACCAAGGGGCCGGATTCTTCCCGACAGCTGAATTCGATGAGGGTTCCGTTGGAACGGGAGAGCTGCACTTCCTCTTCATCTTCCAGGAGCCGCATGGCATCCATGGTTTCATAAGCTTTATAAGCAAGCTTGAGATCTCGGCGTAATTTGAGGAAATCCACCAGATAGCGATCTAGATCCGGGCTGAGTTCCGAGCTGGGCAGGCGCTTCACCTCTGTCAGGATATTGTCGACCAGACGCCTGAGCGTAGTACTATCCATGTCGACGCGCAGGCGCGCCAGACGGCGTTGTAGCTTGTTCTGGGAGAGCTTTCCTTCTACGAAATCCAGAACGGGTTCCAGGGGAATGGGACGGCCCGATGGGGTGCGCAGGTCGCTGATCCGGTAGAGCAGGCTTACTGGCTGAGCCAACCCCTGGAAATGCAAGCACCGGTAAATCTCTTCGCTAACAGCTCGCTGGAATTTTCCCCAGCGAGGATCTTCCCAATAGCCCCCCCGCTGGATCAGATGATCGTTAAAGATCGAATCCGCGAAAACAGAATCTGCGCTGGACGCCGTGGAGCGCAGGAAAAGCTGTAAATTCTCCGGCTCATCGAGCCAAGAACAGCGGCCCAACTGGTATTCCTCTTCGGGTACGAAGCGCCGCAGGATGATCTCTGTGGTGAGAA
This sequence comes from Chromatiaceae bacterium, assembly GCA_027078745.1. Classification (GTDB taxonomy): domain Bacteria; phylum Pseudomonadota; class Gammaproteobacteria; order Chromatiales; family Chromatiaceae; genus JALWWO01. Next base: position 69,933 of record JALWWO010000018.1, on the reverse strand, counting down.
AGCCTTGCAACTGTCCCTGATCCAGCCGTTCCCGCACCTCCACCCCCTCCGCTCGCCTCTTCAGATCGGCGGTCATCTGTACCCAAGGGGGGAGATACTGCTGGAAAACCTTAGTGATGCATTGATTGGTCTGATAGAGCCAGTCCAAGTTATGGCGACCCGCCAGCAGGGCGGCCGGATAGTCCTGACCCAAATCGATGATTTCCTCCAGATCGGGAATGGTCAGGATGGGATTGAAGATAGCTTCCTTGGGCAGGGGCCATTCTCGGCCCAGGGCGTTCCGTAGCTTGCGGAGCCGGTTGGTCTTCTCCAGCTTGCGCATCTGCCGCAAGAGCAAGCGCAGTACCCGCCGGTTCAACAGCTTGCCATTGCGGGTCAAGGTGATGATGCTCTCGTGGAATTCCAACCGATGGCCCAGCTCGATGAATTCCTGGCGGTCGCTAGCTTGTTTCAGTTCTCGCTGTAAGCGGAGATTCTCCGCTAACACCCCTTGCAAGAGCAGCTTGAGCAAGGCGATCTGAAAGAGGGCAGGCAGCTCAGGAGCATTTCGGGAACGGCTGCGCTCGATGGCCGTCTCAAAGGTGGAGAGGTACCGTTCCCGAAAGGATTCCAGTTCTTGCACCCCTACGATTTGATCAGCCGTCCGGCGGCCCGAAGCAGGGATGCACAGGTTCTCCAATAGGAGGTTGCGCAGGGTCTCCTGCACCTGTTCCCGCAGGGTAGTGCAGAGATAGACATCCACATGGGCGTTGTCGATTCCCTTGCCATAAGCAGCCATGGACAGCCCCCAGGAGCGGGGGAGTCGAAAGGGCAGGGTAAACTCCGAAATGCTGGGTCGCCAATCCGCCAAGGTCTATCAGGCCCAATGGATGAGTACGCCCTTAGTCTATCTGAAGACCAGACAGGCGGTAGGGCTGGCTTTTGCTAGACTACAGAACCGGCCAGGCCCGATCCGTCCCTCATGCACCGATTCTTCCACTGTCTTTTGTTGTCCGCCCTCTTCTTCAGCTCCTTGGGAAACGGAATGGGACAAGCAGCGGGGGGAAATCCCCTGATCGACGCCATGGTGCGGATGATGGATGCCATGGGGTTGTTTGATCCCGATGCCTGGGCTTCCGCCGCCCTGTCAGCCCGATCTGGCACGCCGCCCCCGCCGGTTTGGAGACCGAACGGCGGGTCCGTGCCGACGATGCCCGCCGATCCCTCGGCAGCCATGCAGCAGGGCAGCCGGGCGGCCCAATCCCTGTCCGATGCCCTGCAATCCGGTTCGCTACTGGATCCCGGCCGTTATTTTCAGCCGGTTCCCCTAGAAGGCATCTGGGAAGGTCGAAACGGGGAATTGCTCATCGTACAGGGAGATCGGTTCCGCATCTATCCGGGCACCGCACCCTATGTGGAGGGCTATTTGCAGACCCAGAATGACTGGGTAATTCTCTATAACCCGAAGGATGGGAACCGCCGTCCTTTTGAATTTGCGGAATTCCAGGGCCGGCTAGTGCTGCGGGATGCGCAAGGGAATCTCTATCTATATCGCAAGCTCTGGTGGACGGATCCTGCGCAGCGGCTCCCTTCCCCATCCCCTAGAACAGGAGGTGCAGGGCTACCATGAACAGCACCAGGGCGAAGAGCCGCCGCAGCCAGTGCAAGGGTAGTTGATGGGCGAGTCGGGCACCTAGGGAAGCGCTGGGCAGACTGCTGAGCAAGATACCCAGCACCCCGGGCCAATAGATAAAGCCAGTGCTGCCCGGAGGTAGATCCACCTGTTCCCAACCCGTCAGGAGAAAGCCCAGGGCGCCGGCCAGGGCGATGGGCAGGCCGCAGGCGCTGGCGGTGCCGACAGCCTTGGGTAAAGGCACTCCCGCCCGCACCAGCAAAGGCACCGTGAGGGTGCCGCCCCCGATACCCACCAAAGCGGACAAACTGCCAATGCCCAGGCCCATCCAGCCGGCTACCGGTCGAAGATGCTCAGGTGTTCGGCTAGGTTCCTTCCACATCCGAATGCCTACGAAGAGTAAGAAACCGCCGAAAAGTCGTTGAAGCCAATCTCGGGGGAGAAAGCCGGCGATGCTAGCACCCAACCAAGCGCCTATCAGCATCCAACCCGCCAGCTTCCGGAACAGATCCCAGCGGACAGCCCCCCGCCGATGATGGGTGAGGACGGAAGCGGTGCCAGTACCCAGGATTGTGGTCAGGGAAGTGCCCACGGCCAGATGTACGACCCAATTCGGGTTCACGCCGAGCGGTTCGAACAGGAAGATCAGGGCGGGCACGACGACGATCCCCCCGCCCAAGCCGAATAAGCCAGCGAGCAGTCCCGAAAGAATGCCCGTGCCTAGATAAGCTAGGAGTGCCGGATTGTTCATGTCCTTGAGATTATTAGATTCTGATAATATACTGATATAAGTAAATCAACATATTCTGGAACACGACCATGTTCTACCGCATCTTCATTCTCCTCGCCCTGTTCGCTCCCAACCTCTGGGCGGCTGCCTGGTTCTCCCCGGAAACCGATTGGTCCCGAGCTGCGCAGGAGGCTCAAGAACGGGCAGTGCCTATCCTGCTCCTAGTCACCGGCGATCACTGCGGCTATTGCAAGCGCATGGAACAAGAATTTCTCAGCCGATCCGACATCCATCGCTTTTTGGAAAAACGGGCGGTGACTCGGGAACTTTCCCGAGAACAAGGGGGCAAGATAACGGATTTCGACGGGGAGCGGGTGCGCACTCGGGTTTTTCTCGCCCGCTATGGGATCTTTGCTACCCCAACCCTGCTTCTGCTCAGCCCTTTGGGCACGCCCTTGGCGCCCGCCCTGGTGGGCTACGACGATCCGGAAAGCTATGCCCAACGACTGAAGCAACGGTTAGCACGCGCGCAAGGGCAGGTGGAACACCGGACTCCCTCACCCCATCTGGCGGTTGGCGCCCTGCCCTAAGCGTCCCCGAAGGTCCCGCAGGCCAAAGCCCCGCCAAGTTAGCGCGGGGTCCAAGCCCCGCGTGAAGGCGATAACTTGAAAGCGCTCCCCCATGCCTGTGGGCAAGAGCAACTGCTTCGCCCCCAACAACACGTTGGGATCTGCACCGGCCGCCAAGGCCTCGCCCAAGTTCTCATCCAGACCACAGCCCAGGAGAAAATGAGCTTGGGTGGTGAAACCCGCCAGATAAAGCCCGGCGGACTGTCCTGCATCGGCCAGGGCGGAGAAATCCACCTGAGCGCTGATGTCCTGCAAGCCGGGATAGAGATAGGGATTCTCATGGGCCTGATGGCGGGCATGGCACAGCAAGGTGCCTTGACTGCGGCTCGGGTGATAATAGGCCGCCCGAGGATAGCCGTAATCGATGAGCAGGATCATTCCTTGCGCTAAGGATTCGGACAGGGCGCGCATCCAGGGGGCAAAGCGGAGATGGATTTCCGAACAATAGCCCGGTTCCCGTACGAATCCCTGAGCTTGCAATGCCCGCACGGACTCTTCCAAGCCCGGACTGATGGGCTGATCTAGGACATCCTCCCAGGATTCTGGCAGCGGACGGGCGAAGACTTCCAACACTTCCCCCCCTTCGCCGATGCAAAAGCGATGGACTGGCAGGGCGTCCACCACCTCGTTCCCCAAGATTAATCCCCGGAAACGCGGAGGCAATCGGTCGAGCCAATGGACTTTCTCCAAGAGATGGGGGGCGCGCTGGGCGATCCGCGACCGCTGCCGGTCCCGCAGCTCGGGGCTGATCTCCAAGATGAGATAGCGTTCCAACAGCTGGGCTTCCGCCCTCAACCCTTCCAGGAGATCCACCGCTAGATCGCCGGTGCCCGCGCCCAGCTCTAGGATTTCGCCACCGGCTAAGACTTCCAGCACCTGGGCACACTGTCGGGCGAGGGTGCGGCCGAACAGGGGGGAGAGCAAGGGAGCGGTGATAAAATCCCCTTCCGGCCCGAACTTCCGCGCGCCACCCGTGTAATAGCCGAGCTCCGGCGCATAGAGCGCCAGTTCCATGAAGCGATCAAAGGGCAGCTGCCCCCCCTGGGTTTCCGCTTCCCGTCGGAGCAGAGCATCCAGGCGCCGGCTCTGGGCCAGGGCAAAGGATGCATCGCCGGTCTTGTCCGTCATTCCGCTGGCATCCAAGGCTAAGGGTTAAGATAAATCTTTTGCAAAAGGAGAACCCATGAGCGCCCAAATTCTCGATGGAAAGGCTCTCGCAGCCCAGATCCGACAAAGCATCGCCCAGCAGGTGGAGGCCCGCCTTAAAGCCGGTAAAAGCCGGCCTGGGTTGGCAGTCATCCTGGTGGGGGAAGATCCCGCTTCCCAAGTCTATGTGCGCAACAAGCAGCGGGGCTGTGCGGAAGTGGGCTTTCATTCGGAGCTGCACGCGCTTCCCGCAGACAGCACCCAAGCTGAGCTGCTGGCGCGCATCGACCAGCTCAATGCGCGGGAAGAGATTCACGGCATTTTGGTGCAATTGCCCCTGCCGGAACACATGGATGCGGAAGCGGTGATCGAGCGGATCCGGCCGGAAAAGGATGTGGACGGCTTTCACCCCTACAATGTGGGCCGGCTGGCGCTGCGGATGCCCTTGCTGCGCTCCTGCACCCCCAAGGGTATCATGCGTTTGCTCCAGCATACGGGCGTACCCCTGGCGGGGCTGGATGCCCTCATCATCGGTCAATCCAACATCGTGGGCCGCCCCATGGCCCTGGAGCTGCTGGCGGCCCGCTGCACCATCACTGTCTGCCACAGCCGCACCCGCCGACTCCCCGAGAAAGTCCGTGCGGCAGATCTGGTGGTCGCCGCCGTAGGCAAGCCCCGATTCGTGCCCGGGGACTGGATCAAGGAAGGGGCCCTGGTCATCGACGTGGGCATCAACCGCACCCCAGCGGGCCATCTGGTGGGAGATGTGGATTTTGAAAGCGCCGCCCAGCGGGCTGCCTGGATCACGCCGGTGCCCGGAGGGGTGGGGCCTATGACCATCGCGAGCTTGTTGGAAAACACCCTGCAAGCCGCCCAAGACCGCTAAACCCGCCGCCAACTGGTGCCCTCAGGTCCGTCCTCTAGCAGAATGCCCGCCTCCCGAAGCTGGTCGCGCAGGCGATCCGCTGCCTCCCAATCCTTTCGGCGCCGCGCTTCTGTTCGCTGCTGCACCAGGGCTTGAATCTGTTCATCGCGCAGCCCGTCCGACGCACGGCCCCCCCGCAGGTAGGTTTCCGGGTCTTCCTGCAAGAGGCCCAGCACCGCGCCCAGGGCGCGCAGCTCTGCCCCCAGATCCGCCGCTTTCTGGGGATCCGTTTCCCGCGCTCGATTGATCTCCCGCACCAGATCGAAGAGGACTGCCAGGGCTTCCGGCGTGTTGAAGTCATCGGAAAGGGCTGCTTCAAACCGCGCTCGGAATGCGCCCGTTTCCGTTCCCTCTCCTAAGCCCCGCAGGGCGGTATAGCAACGGGTCAGGGCCTGGCGGGCCTGGAGCAAATGGGCATCGTCATAGTTCAGGGGGCTGCGATAATGGCTGGTGAGGATGAAATAGCGCACTTCCTCCGGCCGGTAGCGCTGGAGGATCTCCCGCACAGTGAAAAAGTTGCCCAGGGATTTGGACATCTTTTCCTCATTGACCCGCACGAATCCATTGTGCATCCAGCAGTTCACGAAGGGTTCGCCGGTGGCCCCTTCGGACTGGGCGATTTCGTTTTCATGGTGGGGAAACTGGAGATCCGCCCCGCCCCCGTGGAGGTCGAAATGATTGCCCAAGCAGCTCGTGGACATGGCAGAGCATTCGATATGCCAGCCCGGACGACCGAGGCCCCAGGGGGATTCCCAGGCCGGTTCCCCGGGTTTCGCCGCCTTCCACAGGGCAAAATCCAGGGGGTCCCGCTTGGCCTCGCCCACCGCCACCCGCGCGCCTGCCCGCAGTTCCGCCGGGTCCTTGCCGGAGAGCTTGCCGTAGTCTGGAAACTGAGAAACGGAATAATAGACATCCCCGTTCTCCGCCACATAGGCATAGCCACGATCCAGCAAGGCTTGGATCATGGCTTGAATCTCTTTCATATGGGCGGTGGCGCGAGGTTCTTCCGTGGGGGGCAGAATGCCCAGGGCTTCCGCATCCTCGTGCATGGCCTGAATGAATCGCTCGGTGAGGGCTTCAAAGGGTTCGCCCCGTTCATTTGCCCGCTGGATGATCTTGTCATCGATGTCCGTGATGTTGCGCACATAGTGCACTTCATAGCCCAGGTGCCGCAGGTAGCGATAGACCACATCGAAGACCACCAGAACCCGGGCATGACCTAGATGACAGAGGTCGTAGACCGTCATGCCGCACACATACATGCGCACCCGATGGGGTTCCAGGGGTACAAAGGGTTCTTTTCGACGGGTCAGGCTGTTATAGATCTGGAGCATGGGCATTTCCTAGAACGCGAAACAAAATAGCAAGGTGGCTCCCTAATCGGGATCGGGTCCGGCGAACTTTCGGTAGGCGGGATTGTCCGTTTCTTCCCAATAGCGATAGCCGCGCTGCTGGAGCAAGGCCCGCAGGGCATCCCGCTCCCCCGCTGGAACCTGCAAGCCCATGAGCACCCGACCATAGGCCGCGCCATGATTGCGATAATGGAAGAGGCTGATGTTCCAGCGCCGCCCCAGCCCGGACAGGAAATTTTCCAGCGCCCCCGGGCGCTCGGGAAATTCAAAGCGAATGAGCATTTCGTCTTTCAGGTCGGGGGCATGCCCCCCCACCATGAACCGAATGTGCAACTTAGCGGTTTCATTGTCCGTCATGTCCACCACCCGAAAGCCCTTTTTTTCCAGCTTGGCAATGAGTTCGCCCCGCTCCCGATCGCCCCCGCTCAGCTCGACCCCTGCGAATACCTGGGCCTTGCGCGGGTGAAAATAGCGATAGTTGAACTCTGTGATCTGCCGTTTGCCCAGCGCTCGACAGAACCGCAGGAAACTGCCGGGGCGCTCGGGGATCTCCACCGCCAACAGGGCTTCCCGCCGCTCTCCCAGCTCCGCCCGCTCTGCCACATGGCGCAACCGGTCGAAATTGATGTTCGCCCCGCTCTCGATGGCGATGAGCACCTGATCCCGAACGCCCGAGCGCTGCACATAGCGCTTCAGCCCCGCCACTGCCAAGGCACCGGCAGGTTCCGCAATGCCTCGGGTGTCGTCGAAGATGTCTTTGATGGCGGCGCAGATCTCATCCGCATCCACCAGGATCACTTCATCCACCCGTTGACGAGCAATGCGGAAGGTTTCCTTGCCGATCTGGCGCACAGCGACCCCATCCGCGAACAAGCCCACCTGATTCAGTTCCACCCGCTTGCCTGCGGCCAACGCATGGTGCAAGGTAGGCGCTTCTTCCGGCTCCACCCCGATGACTTTTACATCGGGCCGCACATATTTGAGATAGGCGGCGATGCCCGCAATGAGGCCGCCGCCCCCCACGGGCACGAACACGGCTTCTAAAGGATAGGGATGCTGGCGCAGGAGTTCCATGGCGATGGTGCCCTGACCGGCGATCACCTGGGGATCATCGAAGGGATGGAGAAAAGTCAATCCCTGTTCTTCCACCAGCTCCCTGGCCTTTTCATAGGCCTCATCGTAGGAATCCCCGTGGAGCAGGGCCTTCGCCCCGCGGTTGCGCACCGCTTCCACCTTGATGGAAGGGGTGGTGCGGGGCATGACGATGGTGGCGGGCACCTTGAGATGGGCCGCGCTCAGGGCCACCCCCTGGGCATGGTTGCCCGCAGAAGCCGCGATCACCCCCCGCCGCCGGATCTCCGGCGGGAGATGGATGAGCTTGTTATAGGCACCCCGCAGCTTGAAGGAGAAGACGGGTTGGAGATCTTCCCGCTTGAGCAAGACTTCGTTGCCCAAGCGGCGGGACAAAGTGTCCGCACGGGTCAGGGGGGTTTCCCGGGCCACATCATAGACGCGCGCCCGCAAGATGCGCTCGATATAGGATTCGGGCATGGGATTCCTTCGATGGGAAGAACAGAAGTGTTATTGTAGCGCCGATTCCCAGCGACGCTTGAGAGAACGCCAGATGCACGGCCATCACCATGACCACGATCATTCCCCCCCCGATTCTCGGCGGGTGCTGACCCTCGCCCTGAGCCTCACCCTGGGCTATGCCCTAGTGGAAGCCTTGGGGGGCTGGCTCTCTGGTTCCCTGGCTTTGTTGAGCGATGCGGGGCACATGGTCACGGACAGCACCGCCCTGGGCCTGGCTGCCCTGGCCGCTTGGATGGCGCGCCGTCCTCCTTCCGCCCGTCATTCCTATGGGCTGGGTCGGGTGGAGACCCTGACCGCCCTGTTCAACGGCTTGTTCATGGTGGGGTTGATCGTGGCCATCAGCGTCGCCGCCATCGGTCGATTGCTGGCTCCTCCCGAGGTGGATGGGAGCCTGGTGACCTGGATCGCCCTCATCGGGCTGTTCATTAATGTGGCGGTGGCTTGGCTGCTCATGGGGGGGCGCCATAATGTGAACGTGCGGGCCGCATTGCTCCATGTGTTCGGGGATCTCTTAGGTTCCGTGGCTGCCCTGATCTCCGGCATCACGATCCTTTATACCGGCTGGACGCCCATCGATCCCCTCCTCTCCTTGGTCATCGTTCTGTTAATCCTGATTTCCAGCCTGCGGCTGCTGCGGGAAGTGATTCATACCCTGTTGGAAGGGGTGCCCGCCCATCTGGATCTGGGGGCGGTGGGCAAGCATATGGCGGCGGTGGAGGGGGTGGTCTCCGTACACGATCTCCACATCTGGTCCTTGTCTGCAGAGACGGTGGCTTTGTCTGCCCATGTCGTCCTGCACCGCATGGAGGATTGGGAGCGGGTGCGGCGGTGCTTGCAAGAGCAACTGCGGAAAGGGTTTGGCATCGAGCATGTCACCCTACAGCCGGAACCCTTGGAAACCCGCGTGCCCCTGAAGGTAATGCGCCAGCAGCCGGCACCCCCTGCTGACGCAAGCTAGGAATCAGGCGATCTGCACCACGATGTCGTGCAGCACGCTGGCGGCATGTTCCAAACGATCCGCCGCATTGGAGAGATGGCGATAGACCTCCCGCCGCTTGAAGGTCTCGATCACATAGCGCATGGCTTCCACTTCGGCACCTTCCTTTCTCTCTTGCAGGGCCGCTACCAGGTGATCCGCTTTGAAGAGCTCTGCTAGGGCAGCCCGATACACCTTTTCTGTGCTGCGCTCTGCCTTGCGGGCGGCTGCTGCGTTCGCCTCGGCCTCCATGGGCTTGGAAGCGAGCTTTTTATAACCCTCTAACAGCTGATAGCTGCCGTCGCAGATGAGCCGCGCCATCTTCGCCATGGGTTCATCGGGCTTGATCTCCAGGGCTTCGATCTCCCGCACCGTGGTCTTGGCATAGTTGAGAATCTCATCGATGGTCACGATAGCCCGATAGATGTCTTCTCGATCCATGGGTGTGGCGAAGGCCTTGTTGAGAATCTCCATGTGCTTGGCCTTGAGTTCATCGCCTTCCTTCTCCATGGCCCGCACCCGATTGCCGATTTCCATATCGCCGCTCTCCATGAACTGAACGAACACTTCCATGGATCGGCAGACCTGTTCCGCTTGGGTGGTGATGAGTCCATAGAAATCAGGCATCACGGGGAACACCCGGTCGATGAGTTTGGTTACGAGGGAGCTGTCGCTCATGGGTAAGGTCCTCTTAAAAAGATCCAAAAATCAATGCAGGTCAAACAGGGCGCTGACCCCCAGATAGAAGAGCACAGAGACCACGCCCGCCCCGGGAATGGTGATGATCCAAGTGCTGACGATATCCCGGGCTTTGGCCCAGCGGACCGCCTTGGGACGCTCCGAAGCACCGATGCCCATGAGGGCGGAACTCACCACATGGGTGGTGGAGACCGGTGCGCCCACCAGGGAAGCACCGAAGATCACCGCGCCCGAAGTCAGCTGGGCATCAAAGGCATGGATAGGCCGAACCTTGAAGATACCGAAGCCCACGGTGCGCACGATCCGCCAGCCGCCGGAGAGAATACCTAGGGTGATGGCGAGAGCACAGGAGAGGATGACCCAAAAGGGCACGTGAAATTCTTCGATAAAGCCGCCGCTAAGGAGCACGAGGGTGATGATCCCCATGCTCTTCTGGGCATCGTTGGCTCCGTGCGAGAAAGCGAGGACTGCACAGGATAGAATCTGAATCCGCTTGAAAAACTTGTTGATCCCAGGCTTTGCGCCTCGCACCAGGAAGAAGGTGATGCGATGGATCAAAAGCCCCGCCCAGAACCCGATGATGGGGGAGATGATCAAGGAGAGGATCACCTTGGTCACGCCGGTGAGATGGCCTTCGGCGAGCTGGGAAACCCCCCAGATCACATGGTCGGCCCCCACGGAGATGATGACTGCTCCGGCCAAGCCCCCCACCAAGGCATGGGAGGAAGAAGAGGGAATCCCGAACCACCAGGTGATGAGATTCCAGAAGATCGCCCCCAGGATGCCGCAGAGGATGATGACCACAGAAAAGAAATCGCTCAATGCCTGCAGATCTACGAATTTTCCGATGGTATTGGCCACTGCCGTGCCCCCCAGGAGGGGGCCGAGAAATTCGAATATTGCCACGATGGTTACCGCCTGCACCGGGGTTAAGGCTCGGGAAGCGATGGGGGTAGCGATGATGTTCGAAGCATCGTGGAAGCCGTTGGTGTAATCGAAGAACAGCACGATGACTACGGCGAAGATGACCAGGGTAGTGAGTATTTCCAAGGTGCCGGATCCTCTCAAAAGAACACCTGCGCAGGTTGGCCGAGATCCCGTACAGGTTAGGGGTTACAAGATAGACGGAAAGATACTGCCCGATCTCTCTGTGCGCCGGGCTGCTGTCATGAGAAAGTAACGATATCGTAAGATAGCCTTCGGATCCTCATCAAGTCTGAGGATAAAATAGAAGTTCGGATCCTGGCGATCTTCCGTTCAGCCAGATCCGTGAAAAGTCCGAGTGCGACCGAAGAACCGTCAAGAGGACGCAAGGGCCGAGTATCGAGCGCTAAAGCAAGGCTTGGCAAAAAGCAGGGGCTATGGCTATAATCCAACCCCCTGATCAAGCTAGAAACAGGCGGTTTCCGTCCCTGTGGAACCGCCTGTTCCTTTTTGAGCGAAGCGAAATGCATCCATGACAGATCCATTGATGGCAACCTACCGTCGCCTGCCTGTCCGCTTCGTGCGGGGGGAAGGGGTCTGGTTATGGGATCAGGAAAACCGGCGCTATCTCGATGCCCTGTCGGGCATCGGCGTCTGTGGACTGGGTCATGCACATCCCGCCATTGCGGAAGCCCTGTGCGACCAGGCAAATACCTTGGTCCACATTTCCAACCTTTACGAGATTCCCCAACAGCGGGCGCTAGGCCAGGCATTGACGGAAGTGGCGGGCATGGATCGGGTATTCTTCAGCAATTCCGGTGCAGAAGCCAATGAGACCGCGATTAAAATCGCTCGGCGCTACGGGCACGCGCGGGGCGTGGAACAGCCCGCTATCTTGGTCATGGAGAACAGCTTTCACGGTCGCACCCTGGCCACTCTGAGCGCCACCGGAAACCGACAGGTGCAGGCAGGTTTTGAGCCGTTGGTCCCAGGCTTCGTGCGGGTGCCTTTCGATGACCTGGATGCGCTGGATCGGGCGGCTGCCAACCGCCCCGAAATCGTGGCGGTGCTGGTGGAACCGATTCAGGGAGAAGGGGGCGTGCAGATTCCGGCGCCGGATTATCTCGCCGAGCTGCGCAGCCGTTGCGACACTTACGGTTGGTTACTGATGTTGGATGAGATCCAGACGGGCATGGGGCGCACGGGTCGCCTGTTCGCCCATGAGCGCGCAGGCATTCGGCCGGATGTCATGACCTTGGCCAAGGGGCTGGGAAACGGCGTGCCTATCGGCGCCTGCTTAGCCCGAGGTCCGGCAGCGGAAGTGCTGGGCCCAGGCACCCATGGTTCCACCTTCGGAGGCAACCCTCTGGTCTGTCGGGTTGCCCTTCGGGTATTGGAATATTTACAGCAAGACAGCCTCTGGGAACGAGCGGATGTTCTGGGTGCTAGGCTCCTCGATCAGTTTCAGGAGACCCTGGGACATTTACCTGGCGTGCGGGAGATTCGAGGACAGGGCTTGATGATCGGCATCGAGTTGGACCGACCTGCGGGCGCACTGGTGGAACAAGCCCTTGCCCAGGGATTGTTGATCAATGTCACTGCAGCACAGGTGGTTCGCCTGCTCCCCCCTCTGATCCTCCAGGAGGCAGAAGCGGATCTCCTGGTAACGCGCCTTTCCGAACGCATCACGGCTTTTCTCAGCACCGTTGGACACTGATATGTCTGTGCCTTCCAAACCCCTGCGGCATTTTCTCAGCCTCCTGGATCTTTCATCGGAAGAAGCCCACGCCCTGCTTCAGCGCGCTATCGCGCTCAAGCAGGATTGGCGGGCAGGAAGGTGTTATGAACCCCTGCGAGGCCGTACCCTCGCCATGATTTTCGAGAAAGCTTCCACCCGTACCCGCGTTTCCTTTGAAGTGGGCATGACCCAGTTCGGTGGCCACGCCCTCTTTCTCTCTTCCCGAGATACCCAGCTCGGTCGGGGGGAAAGCATTGAAGACAGCGCCCGAGTCCTGTCTCGCATGGTGGACGGAGTGATGATTCGCACCTTCGCCCATGAAACCGTGGAACGCTTCGCTGCCCATTCTCAAGTGCCGGTCATCAACGGGCTCACGGACCGTTTCCACCCCTGCCAACTGCTGGCCGACATGCAGACTTTTTTGGAACACCGCGGTTCCATTCGGGGAAAAACTGTGGCCTGGGTAGGGGATGGCAACAACATGTGCCATTCCTATATCAACGCTTCCCGCCTGTTCGATTTTCAACTGCGCATCGCCACGCCAGAAACCTTTGAACCGGATGCGGAGATTCTGGAAGCGGCCGGGGATCGATGCCAGCTCTTCCGAAATCCCGAAGCAGCGGTGCAGGGAGCAGACCTGGTGGTCACCGACGTTTGGGCCAGCATGGGACAGGAAGGGGAACAAAATCAACGGGCGCAGGTCTTTGCGCCCTACCAGGTGAATGAAAAATTGCTCGCTAAAGCAGATGCCCAGGCCCTGTTCATGCACTGTTTGCCCGCCCATCGAGGGGAAGAAGTGAGCGCGGCCGTGATCGATGGGCCGCAATCCGTGGTTTGGGATGAAGCGGAAAACCGCCTCCATGCCCAGAAGGCCCTGCTAGAATTCCTCTTGGTCTGAGCCGGTAATCCTGAAGCGATGCGCACGGTGCTATTTCTGTTCCTCGCACTGATGGGTGTGCAAGCCTTCCCAGAGACCCGTTATGTGAGCGATCAATTGGAAATCACCTTGCGCAGTGGGGAAAGCGTGCGACACCGCATTCTTCGGATGTTACGGAGCGGCACACCGGTAGAAGTGCTTTCCGTGAACCAGGACACCGGTTATGCGCGGGTGCGCACTCAGGACGGCACCACAGGCTATGTATTGGAACGCCTGCTGATCGATGAACCGGTAGCCCGAGAGCGCATTGCTGAACTGGAGACACAGTTGCAGGAATTGCGGCAAACGCCGGATCAGCTCGCTGCAAAGCTGACGGCGTTACAAGAAAGATATGACCGCCTCCAGATGGATCAGCAGCAGCTGCAGGAGGAGAAGCGCCGCTTAGAGGAGGAATTAGCTGCGATCCGTCAAGCCTCTGCCGATGTGTTGCGCATCACACAGGAGAGAACGGAACTGCGTCAGAGGGTAGTACAGCTCTCTCGGGAGGTGGCGGAGCTACAGCAGGCGAACAACGATCTACAAAATCAGGTCACCCAGCGTTGGTTTCTCATCGGCGCCGGCGTGCTGGCCGGCGGCATTTTCTTGGGCCTTCTGCTGCCCCATCTGCGCTTCCGCCGCCGTCGCTCCTGGCGTTCGCTTTAGCTCACAGCAGAAGCTGTTTCGCCGCATTGATCTTGGCGGCCAGATAATCTGAACCTCCCAGGTCGGGATGCAAGCGTTGGATCAAGCGACGATGCGCGCGCCGGATCTCTTCTGGCGTGGGTGTAGGGCCCAAACCGAGGATGGCTAGGGCTTCTTCTCGGGTCATGGCATTTGGCTGGGATGCTGTGTCCTGCCATCTTGGCCCATAGCGGTGATGTAGATAGAGTTCCAGCAAATCCGCGGAAACCGGATCTTCACTCAGATAGTCGCGGTGCAATTGGTGCAATTCTCTTCGACTGAGGGAAGACAAACGCCGACCTTGAAAGTCCCCCTGCAGTACCAAGCCGTCCATGGCATCGCTCCTGCGGTGGATCTCCAACAGCCGGGTACGCAAAACTTGGGGGCGTTCTGCACTGGCCTGTCGATTTTGAAAGAATCGCTGTACCCAGGGCAGGATCTTTAACAGATCGATGCCCCGCAAGACGACCGGCACGGCGCTCGCCAGGGCAGCGAAAAGGGGATTGAGGCGGCCACTCAGCACTAACAATAGGATCAAGGCTCCCCCCCCCCAGATCACCATCTTCTGCAACAAGCTGGCAAATTGCTGGGCAGGGGTGCGCCGAAACCAACGGAGAATCCACCACAGGAGAAAGAGGAAAAAAAGCAGTAAGAGTAACCGCCCGATCAAACCTGATCCCCTAGCGCTCAGTCCTCTAAGAGCCGCAGATGCTTCATCTTAAAGGCTTCCCGCGCGGCCTTATCGTTCACATCGTACCCCTTCTCCTGCATCATTTCCCGCATCCACCAGGGTAGGGGGCCACGGCTGTACACCCGCTCGGGGTGTTTGGGATCGGCAAATTTCCGATAGTGCCGCTTTTCTCGGGAGAGCGATCGTTTTGCCGTGCGGTATCTTCTACTGCCGACCACAAGAGGGCAGATGTCATTGAGGTCATAACCGGCTGTTATGATCATCTCTTTAATGCGTTCAGCCAATTCTCGCTTGGCCTGTTGTCGCTTCTGTTCTAAAGCGCGTTGTAATTCCTCTCTCTGCCGCTCTAATTGCTCTAGTTCTTGTCGGATTTTTTCTGCCTCTATAGACCCGTAATGGTTCATTATTAGCCTCCAATACCTATGGGTAACCTACAGAGATGGCCCATGCCACCTCCATTATTGATCTTAGATCAAATTGAGAAAAATTGCAATCTTGTGAACAGGCCGATTTCTCGAAACTATTGGAATTAGAGCAATCGCTGTGCATAATTTGCTAGCATGATTTATCGCATAGGCTATCCTTATATCACCCGTCCTAATCGATGAGGCAGGCATTTGAACCTACGAGATCTCAGGTACATTCTCGCGGTCGCTGAAACACGGCACTTCGGGCGGGCTGCCGAACGTTGCTTTGTGACCCAACCCACCCTCAGCGGCCAGATCAAAAAGTTGGAAGAACAACTCGGCGTCGTCATCTTTGAACGCACAAATCGTTCCGTAGAGATCACCCCCATCGGAGAAACCATCCTCAACCATGCGCGGCTACTCCTAGAACAGGCGGCGGCTATCGAGCAAGCGGCTCGAGCGCATCGGGACCCCTTGGCAGGTCCCCTGCGCATCGGCGCGATCCCCACCCTCAGCCCCTATCTCATGCCCCTGATCCTGGTGCCCCTGAAGCGCCGCTATCCTCAATTGCGATTGGTGCTGTCCGAGGAAATCACAGATACCCTGATGGCCCGGTTGCACCAGCATGAGCTGGATGCCATCTTAGTAGCCCTGCCCATAGAAGACACTGGGCTAGATCAAATCCCCCTCTTCGAGGAGCCCTTCTGGCTTGCCCATCCCTTGAAACATTCCCTCTATCACAAGGAGGAAATTACGGCCCAGGATCTGGCAGAAATCGAATTGCTGCTCCTGGCAGAGGAACACTGCTTGACCCGTCAGGTGATGAAGGTATGCCAGCCGGAAGGCGGGCCGGTGCGGGGAGAGATGGCGGATCTGCGGGCGGCGAGCTTGGAGACCCTCTTGCAGCTCGTGGGGGCAGGGTTCGGCTGCACTCTGGTTCCCGCGCTAGCGATTCGCGGGGGCTGGACGACGGACAGCGGGATCATCGCCCGCCAGCTGGAATTACCTCAGGCCTACCGGTCGATCTCTCTGATCTTCCGGCAGACCTTCCCTCGACGGCAGGCGTTGGAGGCCTTTGCTCAGGTCATCCTCGAACACCTGCCCAACACGGTGCGCCCGCTCTCGCGCTGAGGGTTATTTCTCCGTTGACCGGGCAGGCGCGAGAAAGAGAGCGGGACGCACTGGTACCCAATAGACTGGATAGCCATAGCCCCAAGGACCCCAATAGGGGCCGTAGTAATCGTACCAGCGGTGATAACGGCCCCAGAGACCACCGCCTAAGCGCAGGTTAAGGCTAAAATCGAAGAAGGCATCTCCGAAGAAATCGTTCCACCAGTCGTTCCACCAACCGTTGCCCCAAGGGCCTGGGCCCCACCAGGCGTTTGCAGGCATGGAGAGGCTGAGCAGTGCCGCAAAGAGGATTGCAGAGAATAGAGAATGTTGCTTTCTCATCTTTCCCTCCTGAGCAGAAAAACTTACTATATTAGTAAACCCTAATACTCAGAAGTGCAAGGTCTGTTTCATGCAAATCCTGCGGATCAGAAAGCCCGACGATTGGCATCTCCATCTCCGAGACGGCGCAGAAATGGCTTCCGTGATCCCCCATACCGCCCGATGCTTTGGGCGAGCCCTGCTCATGCCCAACCTGCAACCTCCCCTCACGACCACCGCCCAAGCACGTGCTTATCGGAACCGTGTGCTCGCCAGCTTGTCGGAGAACAGCCCCTTTCAACCCCTGATGACCTTGTATCTCCGGGATACCACGGATCCCCAGGAGATTCAGCGGGCCAAGGAAAGCGGCTTCATCCAGGGCATTAAGCTCTATCCCGCCGGGGCGACCACCAACGCGGAACAAGGCGTTCGGGATCTACGCCAGCTCTATCCCGTGTTCGCCCGCATGGAACGGGAATCTTTTCCCCTGCTCATTCATGGGGAATCGACTGATCCAGACGTCGATGTGTTCGATCGAGAGGCATATTTCATCGAAAATGACCTCGTGCCTTTGATCCGCGACTTTCCCGAACTACCCATCGTTTTAGAGCACATCACCACGAAAGAAGCGGTCGACTTCATCACTGAATCTGCCGAGCACATCGCCGCCACGATCACTCCCCATCATCTGCTCTACAACCGAAGCGCCCTGTTCGCCGGTGGCATTCGGCCCCATTATTTCTGCCTGCCCGTGCTCAAGCGGGAATCCCATCGTCAAGCCCTCATCCAGGCGGCGACCCGTGGAAACCCGAAGTTCTTCCTGGGCACGGATAGTGCACCCCATACCCGGGAAGCTAAGGAAAGCGCCTGCGGCTGTGCAGGTATTTTTAACGCCCATGCGGCTATCGAACTCTATGCAGAGGTCTTTTCCGATGAGCATGCCTTGGACAAACTGGAAGGGTTCGCCAGCGTGTACGGTGCCCAGTTCTACGGGCTGCCCCTGAACGAGGAGTTCATCCAGCTGCGGCGGGAACCCTGGATCGTACCCGAAACCTATGCGTTCGGCGCTCGTCAGCTTCGTCCGCTGCGAGCGGGGGAATCCGTGGCTTGGCGCATCGTCTAGGGCGCTTTCTTTCCCTCGGGATCTTCCGCCCAAAGAGCTTCTTCATAAGCATCGGGAGGCGGATTGCCATCATAGATTTGGTTGCGGCGCTTCTGCAGGTAGGTATCCCGCAAAAAGGCATAGGGATCCAATGCGGCGAGTTCCAGGATCTCATCGGCTGTCAGCAGATCAGCCCGCCCATCTACTGCCCGCAGCGCGATGAGGCCCCAGTAGATTCGATTTTCTTTCAGGCTAAAGAGAGGATCTCCCAACAGATCGCCCCCCAACCCTACTGTGTCCCGCAGGGTGCTGGGTCCGAGCAAGGGTAACATCAAATAGGGGCTTTCCTCTGCGCCCCAATAGCCGAAGGTCTGTCCGAAATCCTCCTTATAGCTCGGCAAACCGATGTTAGAGGCCACATCGAAAAAGCCCAGCACGCCCACCGTGGAATTGGTGGCAACCCGCGCCAGATCCGAGCCGAAACGAGAGAGCTTGAGTTGGAACAAATTGTTGATCGCCGAATTCACATCGGCGAGGTTTTGGAAAAAATGGGTGATGCCCTGATTTAGGGAGGCCGGGGTAAGGTTTCGATAGCTCAGGGCGATGGGACGCACGAGCGTCCGATCTAGCACTCGATTGAAGGCATAGATTTTCCGGTTATAGGTTTCCAAAGGGTCTCGGGGGTCTGCAGAGCGGTCTGGTGCGGATGCACAGCCAGAGAGCAACAGTCCGAGCAACAGCAAGCTAGTCTTCGATGCGGATGGAGAATTCGGGGGCATTTTGAATCATTTTCTTCACCGTACAATGTTCAATGGCCTTACAGAGGCTTCCACGGTATTTTTCCGGAAAATCCTTGGGCAGCTGGAGCCGATAGCACACCTGCGCTTTCAGGGGCCGCTTGGGGTCCCGCTTCCAATCCATCCACAGCTTGAGTCCCTCAGTGGAAAGCTGTCTCGCTTGGCAGAAATTGAGGGCATAGATGCCCGCGCAAGCAGCCAGGGAAGCGAGAAACAGATCAAAGGGTTCCGGTGCACTGCCCTCCCCGCCTGCCTTGGGGGATTGATCCGTGGGGATAGAGAATTCCCGGATCTGCACATCGACCCGTTTCCCCCCAGGAAAATGGACGGCGAGTGTTTCTCCCATAGCACAACTCCTAAGGCTCGTAGACCAAGCGGAAGCCCAGGTGGAAGAAACGGAAGCTTGGAATATGATGATCCCGTCTGGCAGACCGCAGATCTTGAGCCGGGTAGAGCCAGCTACCCCCGCGGAATACTCGATGCGTGCCTCCCGTCGTCACCAAGGGATCCTGCCGATCATGACGAGCATAGGCATCGGGAAGATAGACATCTTCCACCCATTCCCACAGGTTGCCGTGCACATCATAGAGGCCGAAGGGATTCGGCGCGTAGGAACCTACGGGTTCCGCCTGTCCGGGACAACCTTCGCCTGCAAAGTTCGCCCCGTTGATCTTTTCATGATCGCATACGGGTGGTTCATCTCCCCACCAATAATTCCCCCCCGAACCCGCTCGGGTCGCATATTCCCATTCCGATTCTGTGGGCAGCCGATAACGTCCCTTTCCCTTTTCGTTCAAGCGCGCAAGGAACTTCTGAATCTCATCCCAAGACACGTTGTTCACCGGCAGCCGATCTCCCCGTTTTCCGCCTGAAGGGTTCGTTCCCATGACCTTTTCCCACGCTTGTTGGGTGACCTCGTATTGCCCTAAGAGAAAACCTCCGTGCTCTCGCACGCACACTTCATGCACTGGTTGTTCATCCAGCCGCTGGGTGCTGCCCATGAGGAAGCAACCTCCGGGGATATAGACAAACTTCATGTGCAGCAGAGGATCTTGGAAAGGCCGGTCCTTGGTGTATCGCCTGTACTGAGCGAGTGACGACGCTTTGGTGTCTTGCACAGGAGTCGGCGGGGAACTTTCAGCAATCGGCAGGTCTGCCGCCGGTGGTCGTCTCGGGGGTAGGATCTCTTCTGGCGCGGCATCGGGCACTTCTTCGGGCTGCAATCCTTGAACGGGTGCTGGGGTGGAAACCACAGCTCCTGCATCTAGACCTTCCGCCGCAATATCGGGTGCGGGTACGGATGGTTGTGCCGGCCCAGGCGTTTCGGGCGCTTCTGAGGGAACAGTTGCAGGTTCTTCCGCTTTCTGCGGCGCGGCTAGGGCATGGAGGCGGGCAAGGGTGACTTCATCCAAGCGACCGGTAACCGGCAAACCTTGATCTTTCTGAAACTTTTTCAGGGCCCGACGGGTTTTTCCTCCCCAGAGCCCATCGATAGGTCCAGGCTGATAGCCGAGCGCCTTGAGTTCAGATTGTACAGTGCGGATCTGCGGACTGGGAGAAGCCGATAGCAGGGGGCTGCCTAGCAGCACGCAGAGCAATAGGGCGAGGGAGAGGCGTAGATTCACAATCATTCTCCAAAGATTCGAGAGTAGGCTGCGCATAAAACCCCCTCCTTCCGGGGAGGCGTTCAAAGAGACTGAAAGATCAGATGAATGCCCACCAGGGTCATCAAATAAATAAAACTGTCCTTTAATAACCATTCATTGATGCGCTGGGCCAGGCGTGGGCCTAACTGACCGCCCACCAGGGTTCCCATTGCACCCCATAGAAAATAATCCCAATAGAGTGTGTTGGCTAGCAGTCCATGGCTCAGGGCAGCCACTAAGGCTAACAGAAACATGGCGGGAATTACCGTGGCCACTGCTTCCGTCATGGAGAGCCCCAAGTGGCTGCGCAATGCGGGAATCAGCCACTCGCTGATGCCTACAGATAGCAGTCCCATGGCGAAGCCGAAAAAGGCGGGGATGGGCAGGACCAGGCGCAGACGGCGAAAATCGATGGGAACAGGTCCAGAAGCGGGCAAGGGCGTGGCTGCGCTCACAAAGAGAATAGCCACGGTCAGGGACATGAGCCCCAACCCCATCTGCACCGCCTGTTGCGGTAACTGCACCCCTAGGAAACTTCCCAGAAGGATGCCGGGCAGGGCGGCAAGCACAAACAAACCGCTGAGATAGAGGCGCACCAACCCTGATCGGAAATAGGCCAAGCTGCCGCTGCCCAAGCCCACTACTTGAATCATCAAGGAGGTGGAAACCGCCTCATAGGGCAGGAGACCGAAGCCGAGGATAAACAGGGGGGTCCAGAGAATCCCTCCACCGATGCCTACCCCCATGGCGATGGTGGCGATCAACATGCCGGAAAAGAAGAGAACCAGACCTTCGATCACGAGGTTTGATCTCGCCTTACCTCGAACAGGGAAATGAATTCCCGAAGGGATTGAAGTTCTGAACGGATCGCTTGGATTTCTCGCTGCGCCTCCGGATCGTCGAGGCGGGCACTGAGTGCTTGCAGGTGCTGTTGCATGGCATTGCTGGTAGCTGTGCTGAACACAGCGATTTCCTGAAGGTTGCTCGTCAAATCATTGATAGCGGTGCCGAGCTGCCCTAGCTCGTCCTGAGTCTTGATCTCCACGCTCTGGGAAAGATCACCGCTGTTGATCCGTTCCGCCACATCCACCATGTGTTGCAAGGGCCAGGTGATATTTTTGATGAACATCATGAGGACGATGGCGACCACCAGGGTGAGCACCCCGAACATGATGACGATCTTGTTGCGCAGGTGTTGCAAGGGCGCATCGTTGACCGCCTGGCAGATCTCCTGGACCAGATCATCCCGATTCATCTCAAAGAAAAATTCCACCCCGATCATCATGGCGGCGATGGTGATGAGGAGGAAATAGTTCAGCAGCCGGATTTCCAGCCCGCGTTTCTTCATGAGGAAACCCGCTCTGCCGGCTGCGCAACTGGATCAGCCCGACAGGTCCTTGCGCTTTTGCAGAAATTCTTCCCGGTCGATCTCCCCGTTCGCATAGCGTTCTTGCAGCAGCTCCAGTGCAGATTTTTGAGTCGAGCGGTTGCGGGAACCAACCGCCGCCTTGACCATCCAGGCGACGACCAAAACTAGGATAACAATCCAGAATAGCCCGAGGAAACCGCCCCCCAACCCTCTGAAACCATCGCCCATCGCGTTCAGATCTCCACATGCCGAAGTCGGAGAGCGTTGGTGATCACGGACACGGAGCTAAAGCTCATGGCGGCCGCTGCGAGGACGGGAGAGAGCAACAGCCCGAAGACTGGGTAGAGCACCCCCGCTGCCACAGGAACGCCTAGAGAGTTGTAGACAAAGGCGAAGAAGAGATTCTGGCGGATGTTGCGCATGGTGGCTCGGCTCAGGCGAATCGCCCGCACGATGCCCCGCAAATCCCCCTTGACCAAGGTGACCCCGGCGCTTTCCATTGCAACATCCGTGCCCGTACCCATGGCGATGCCTACCTGGGCTTGGGCGAGGGCAGGCGCGTCATTGATGCCATCCCCCGCCATGGCCACCACATGCCCTTCCGCCTGGAGCTTTCGGACGATTTCCGCCTTCTGATCCGGCAGCACCTCCGCTTCCACCCGGTCAATGCCCAGGCGCTCGGCCACTGCTTGGGCGGTCCTGCGGTTGTCGCCAGTGAGCATGACCACCTTCACCCCTTCCGCATGGAGATCGGCGATGGCCTGGGGCGTGGACGCCTTCACAGGATCGGCCACCCCGAGGATTCCGGCGATCTGCCCATCCACGACCACGAACATGACCGTCTGCCCCTGGGCCTGTCCCGATGCGGCCGCTTCCGCCAAGGGGCCGGGATCGATCCCGAGGGTTTCCAGCAGTTTCTCATTGCCCAAGGCGACCTTCCGACCCGCCACCATACCGGTTACACCCTGTCCCGTGAGGGATTCGAACTGCTCGGTAGGAACCAGATCCAAGCCCCGATCTCGGGCGCCCTGTACGATGGCTTCTGCCAAGGGATGCTCGCTGGCTCGTTCCAAGCTGGCGGCAAGCTGCAACACTTCTTCTTCCACAAATCCCGGCGCGGTCTGTACTGAGACTAACTGGGGCTTGCCTTCGGTGAGGGTACCGGTCTTGTCCACCACCAAAGTATCCACCTTTTCCAAGATCTCCAAGGCTTCCGCATTCTTGATGAGCACCCCCAGAGTGGCCCCCTTCCCTGTGCCCACCATGATGGACATGGGCGTAGCCAGGCCCAGGGCGCAGGGACAAGCGATGATGAGTACGGCGACCGCGTTGACGATGGCATGAGCCAATCTGGGTTCCGGCCCGAAGAAGCCCCAGACGATGAGGGTGAGCACGGCGACTAAGACCACAGCGGGCACGAACCAAGCGGCTACCTGATCCGCCAGTTTCTGAATGGGCGCGCGGGATCGCTGGGCTTCGCTGACCATGCGCACGATCTGGGCCAGCAAGGTATCGCTGCCCACCTTTTCCGCCCGCATGAGCAAGCTGCCGGTGCCGTTGACCGTGGCACCGATGAGGGGATCTCCGGGCCCCTTTTCCACGGGGATGGGCTCACCTGTCACCATGGATTCATCCACGGAACTGCTGCCCTCGATGACCGTGCCATCCACGGGGATCTTCTCCCCGGGACGCACCCGCAGGACGTCGCCGGGTTTTACCTGTTCCAGGGGAATATCCACTTCCCCCCCGTCCTCCCGCACAATGCGGGCGGTCTTGGGTGCGAGTCCGAGCAAGAGCTTGATGGCCGCATTGGTGCGGCTGCGGGCGCGCAGTTCCAACACCTGCCCCAGCAGGACTAAAGCAGTGATGACGGCTGCCGCTTCGAAATAGACGGGTACCGTGCCGTCTTCCCGCTGCATATTCGGGGGGAAGATGCCTGGAAACAGCAAAGCGACCAGGCTGTAGAGCCAGGCCACGGACACCCCCAGACCGATGAGGGTGAACATATTGAGGTTCCAGCTCAGTACGGATTGCCAGCCGCGCACGAAGAAGGGCCAGCCGCCCCAGAGCACCACCGGCGTGGCTAGGGCAAATTCGATCCATTGCACTGCTTTCATGGAGAGTCCTGCGGGCAGCCAGCTCGGCGCGAGATCCGCGATCATGGCCAGCAGGAACAGGGGCAAGGCCAGGGCCGTGCTGACCCAGAAGCGCCGGCTCATGTCCTCCAACTCTTCGTTGCGCTCCTCCACCTGGACCGTGCGCGGTTCCAGCGCCATGCCGCATTTTGGGCAGGCGCCCGGATGATCCTGCACGACTTCCGGATGCATGGGGCAAATGTACTCGGTGCGGGTGCTGGGCGCGGGTGCGCCGGCGGGTTCCAAGGCCATGCCGCACTTGGGGCAGGTGCCCGGGTGATCCTGTTCCACCCCGGGACACATGGGACAGAAATAGCGCGCTCCCGGGCTGGGCGTGACCGGTGCCTCTGCCCCCTGGCAACAGCTATGCAGCTGTGCTTCTTCTTTTTCTTTGTGCAGACAGGCTTGGGGATCTTGGGAAAACTTCTGCTTGCAATGGGCGCTACAAAAATAATAATCCTGCCCTTCGAACTGCATCCGGTGTTCGCTCTGCGCGGACACACGCATGCCGCAGACCGGATCTTTCAGAGCAGGCGCAGGCTGAATGGCAATGGGTATTGCTGGGGCTTTGGGTTGGCAACAGCTATGAGGCTGCGTTTCTTCCTTGTGCAGATAAGCCTTGGGATCTTGGGAAAACTTCTGCTTGCAATGGGCGCTGCAAAAATAATAGTCCTGCCCTTCGAATTGCATCCGGTGTTCGCTCTGCACGGACACACGCATGCCGCAGACCGGATCTCGGAATGACTGGGGGGCTGCGTTCATCGGTCTTTCTCCTCAATCCTCAGGAACGCATGTGTTGAAGCAGACGAGGCGCGGGTTCCGGTGTCCCCGCACCCTCAGTTCAGACCCGCTATTTAGCCTTCTGAAGGCGAACCAATTCCCCGAGCAAGGCCTCCACCCTGCTGAAATGCTGTTCCATCCGCTGCATGTGGGCCTGCATCTGCCGCTGCTTCTGCTGCATCCTTTGCTGTCTGCGCAAGATCCGTTGCTGTCTCTGCTGCATCATCCGCTGCTGGCGCTGATTCATCTCCCGCAGCAGGGATTCAATGTTGTTCAGGGACTGTTCCAAACGGTCCATGTGGGCCTGCATCCGCTGCATCTGCTGCATCCGCTTCGCACGCATCTCCTGCCGCTTCTGCATCATCATCTGCTGCCGCTGCTCCCTCATCTGACGGTTCATCGCAGCGGCTTGCATCTGCGGCAGGGCGCCGGACATGCCTTGCTGGCTGGATTCGTCCGCCAGGACCCAATGGGGTACGGCGGTTATTAGGGCGGTTAATGCTAGGATTGGTAAGGTTTTCATCGGTATATCTCTCTGTTGGCGTTGAAATGGGGCGCGGTTTCCACTAGCACCCAATGCCTAGAACCCATTCGGCACAGGTCCAGAAAAATTCTTCATCCGCCGGTATATTCCCCGCCCAGCTGATTCCGCACCCGCAGCAGTCTGGCCCGCGCTTCTCCAGCCAGTTCTTCCACCCCTGCCCGATCCACTAAGGTTAGGACTGCATGGGGGTCCATGAAGGACACCACCACGGTGCCCCCTTCTTCCTCGCGAACGACCACATTGCAGGGCAGCAAGAGACCGATTTCCGGCTCTGCGTCCAAGGCCTGATTGGCCAGGGGGGGATTGCAAGCACCCAGAATCTTATAAGGTCGTTTTTCCAAACCGAGCTTCTTCTTCAGAGTGGCCTGCACGTCGATTTCTGTGAGGATGCCGAAGCCCTCCGATTTCAGGGCTTCCACCACCCGAGGTTCGATTTCCGCTAGGGTGCCGGGGAGACGGGTAGCAAAATAGTACATGGGAATTGCCTCATAGGTTCCGAAGAAAATGGATGATCTGCCAGCGAGCTTCTTCGCTCAAGGTCTCCTTGTAGGCAGGCATGGCGGAGCCGAACGCTTTGCCGCCCTCGCTGATGGTCCACATCAGGTAATCATCCCGAGCGGTGCCACGCCGCAGGACACCATGGAGATTGGGGGGCGGGGGATTCAGCGCAAGGGCCGCAGGCCCATCCCCATAGCCCTGTTCCCCATGGCAGGAAGCGCAATGGCTGAGAAAGTGCTTTTTGCCCGCTTCCAGCGTTTCCTGAGTGGGGGCGAGGGGATTGCGCATCCCCGCGTAGGGTGCGGGAATACCGATCCGCATGGCCTGATAATGGCGGGCCATGCTGCAATTCATCATGCCGCCGGGCCCCATGCGCATGTTGGCAGCAGCCTGTAGCCCGCCGGCAGCGCTGAGACATAGGCAGGCGATCAGTACTTGGAATCTTCGGGTGCTCATCGATGTTTCAAGCACCCCGGTCGCCAGGGGTGCTTGCCTCCGCAATGGTGATGACGAATTACTGCACAACAATCCGAATTTTCTCGGAGATCAGGAGCGGTTCGAACGGTTCGTGCGCCTCATCTCCCAGGAGCAATTGTAAAGTATGCACCCCAGGAGAGAGCGTTAGGATGGTTTCCCGCTCGCCCTCATCGAAATGGAGATGCCGGGCATCTCTGGGAATCGGCTCCTCCAGATCCGGCAGTTGGGGCACATCTACCAACAGATGAAAATGCCCCCCGTGATGGCGGCGCTGATCTTTCGTACCTGCGGGCACGATGCCGAAGCCCTGGATGCCGAACTGCACCCGGAAGGGGTTTTTGACCACGGCCCCATCCTGTAGATTGACGAAGAAGATCCGCGCTCGTTCGCTGGGTGAATGGGCG
This sequence comes from Chromatiaceae bacterium, assembly GCA_027078745.1. Classification (GTDB taxonomy): domain Bacteria; phylum Pseudomonadota; class Gammaproteobacteria; order Chromatiales; family Chromatiaceae; genus JALWWO01. The sequence continues at coordinate 43,731 of JALWWO010000018.1, read as the reverse complement.
GTGGCCCAGGGTGTCAGGGAGAAGAGCAAGAGCGCCAACAGGCTATGCAGTGCTATTTTCATCTCAATGGCTCGCATAGATCTGTCGGCGACCGTCCTTATCAAAGGCGATGACGGAATAAGCATCCTTCCGCGGTCCCTCCATGCCCGGGGAACCCATGGGCATCCCGGGCACCGCGAGCCCTGAGATCTCAGGCTTTTCCGCAAGCAACCGATCGATGTCTTCTGCGGGCACATGACCCTCGATCAAATAGCCTTCCACCCGAGCGGTATGACAGGAGCGAAGGTTTCTGGGGATGCCGAGCTTGCCCTTGAGGCTGAGCAGATCCCTGCGGTTTTGCGCTTTGACCTGGTAGCCGTGCTTTTCCAGATGGCGAATCCAAGCGTTGCAGCAACCACAGGTTGGGCTTTTGTAGACCAATACCTCTGCGGCTTGGGCACGGTACAGCAAGCCGCCCCCGACCCAGACCAAGGCGGCTAGGCTGAGCCCGATCGTTACGGTTCCGAGATGGTTTTTCTTTTGGGGAGTTTTTGCGTGTGTTCTGTTCATGATGCGCTCGACACAAAATTCAGGGAAATACCCGCCCATTTCTGAAAGAATTGGGCGGCTTAGGGATCGACCCGAGATAAGGGGCAGCTCAGATCCGAGGGGGTCGAAAGAGGGCAGAAGCGAAGGGAGAGAGGGGAGATCGGTGGGTTTCGCGTGGGAAATAGGTACTGGTGAAAAGGAAGAAGCGGATCGGGGTTATGGGCAATGCGGGGATGCAAGGACAATGACCGCTGGCACAGCCCGCGCAACTCGGGGAAGGGGTGCAACAGGATCCCTGGCATTGGATATGAGGTTGCTGGGCTTGAAGTCCGTGCTTTGCAAACTGAGTGCAATGCTCCATGCCTGCCGGCATCGGGATCGCTACCCCGTAGCCAGGCAAGAGGAAGCTAAGCAGCCCCAGCAACCAGCCGATCCACAGAGAACGGCGCGATCTGCTCCGGATTCCTCTGAAATAGAGACGGAAAACACGGATCTTCATGTCTTCCTATGACCCCGAGCTATCAAGAAAATTCATTCGGATTTCCTATGAGGCATCGTGTGCCTAGACCCCGCCGGAATGGATGAGTTCATAGTACACCTTTTCCAATTCCCGCTTGTGCTCGGTCTCTTCCTGGGCTAGGAATAAAAAGAGATCCCGAATGGGCCCCGGTTCCGTGCGCTGGGCCAGGGATCGATAATGCTTCATGGCGATGTCCTCCCGACCCAGGGCATATTGCAAAATCGCCTGATCGTCCGGATGTTCACCTAAATCCGGCAGATGGATGCAGTCGGAGAACCGGGAATCCGTAGCGGGCACCTCCACCAGTGTTTTTAGCCGGGCTTCCAGATCTGGCTGTTCCGCCAGTTTCGAGAAAAGATCCGCATGGCGCTGCTCTTCGTCTGCTAATTCCTCCACGAGCCAACGGAGGTTTTTGCTCACCTTGGAGGCCAGATCCCGATAGAAATCTCGGGCACTCTCTTCAAAGGAAGCGGCAACCGCCAGAATATCCTTCAGGGTTTTTTTCTCTCGGATCCGCTCGTAGGCGGTTTTGTCCCCTTCTGTGTCAGTCATCAACCCGATCCCCTTTGCTCGATAAATACTGATGGATGCTTGCTGCTACCCGATGGCCGTCCGCCACTGCGGAGACCACATCCGGGCCGCGCACCAGATCGCCCGCCGCCCAGAGCCAATCCAAGTTCGTGCGGCCTCCATCGTCTACCTTGAGGCGGCCCCGCTGCCAGTCCAACGCTTCCGTGAGCGCTTCCCCCAGCAGATCCAAGTTCCCCATCTGTCCGATGGCTTCCACGACCATCTCAGCCGGATGAATTCGCTCGTCGGAAGCGTCATAGGTGGGTGAAAACCGGCCCCGCTCATCGAAGATCGCTTGCACGCGCCAGGTGCGCAGCCCCTTCACCTGATCCCCCTCGAACAGGATTTCCTGGGGCCCGCGGGCATCTAGAATCTCGATGCCTTCTTCTAAAGCTTCCCGCACCTCTTCCGGATCCGCGAGGAAATGGGCCCGATCCTCCAGGGCGGTCACGGTAATAGCCACTCGATCGAACCGTTGTTTCTGCAAGCGGGCCAGGGTGCGGGCGATGTCCATAGCCACATTGCCCCCACCGATGATCACTGCCCGCTCCGGCACAGGAATCTCCCGCCCTGCTGCCACCTCCCGCAAAAGCTGCACCGCGCGATAAACCCCGGGCCCATCGCTGCCCGGAATGCGGGTAGAACGGCCCATCCAAAGCCCTAGCGCGAGCAAGACCGCATCCTGGGTTTCGTGCAATTCCGCCAGGGTGATGTCCACACCCACGCGAGTGTTGTACCGAATGCGAACCCCCAGATCGGTGATGACCTGAATATCCCAATCCAATGCCTCTGCGGGCAACCGGTAGTAGGGAATGCCGTAGCGGGTCATGCCGCCGGCTTCGGGTTGGGCTTCGTACACGGTAACTTCATGCCCCTGCCGTGCCAGATCGAAGGCGGCGGTCAGCCCGGCGGGCCCAGCGCCCACGATGGCCACCCGCTTGCCAGTGAGATAAGCTACCTTGGTTGCCTTCACGATCTCCCGCACCCGTTCGGGTGGCACTGCGTCCATGGCAAAGCGCTTCAACCAGCGGATAGCGATGGGTTCCCCGCGATGGCCCACGGAACAGGCAGTTTCACAACGGTGCGTGCAAACGCGCCCGCAGGTGTGGGCGAAAGGATTGGTGCGGTAGATCTGGCGCACCGCCTCTTCGAAATCCTGCTGCCAGATGGCGCGGATGTATTCCGGTGCGTGCATATGGGTGGGGCAGGCATCCTGACATAGGCCGCACTGCACGCAGCGGGAGGCTTCGAGCACCGCTTGTTCTCGGTCATAGCCTGCCACGATCTCCGAGAAATCTCGGATGCGGACTTCCGGCGGCAGCTGCCGCATTGTCGGACGATGCAGGGCGAGCAAATCCGCCGCTTCGGATTTCGCCCAGCCCTTGGGAAAGGGGACTCCGTGCACTCCCTGCGCGTCCGGCAGGACGAAATAGCTGTCCAACTGGGCATCCACACAGGTATGCACATATTCCCGGGACAGGCTGATAGAACCCGTGGGGCAGAGATCCACGCAGAGGGCACACCAGCAGCAGCGGCCATAATCGATGGCGGGGCGCAGATTGCGGATGCCGCGGGCTGGGTCCTGGGGCAGTTCCGGCACCGCTACCATGGTGATGGCTGCATTGTCGCAGACCTTTTGGCAGGTGCTGCAGCCGATGCACAGGGACCAATCATTCAGATGAAAGCCCCGGTAATTCTCCGAAGCGGGGCGGGGATCCAGGGATTCGGTGATGGCGGGTCGGGCGAAGAATTGCAGGTTCTTCAGGGGGGCGAGCACCCGCCCCCGAGCACTGTGTTCGATACGGCTCATCAGCGATCCACCTCCGGCGGGCAGGCATCTAGGGAAAACATGATCTGGGCCACATCCTCGATGCGGGCGCCGGTGGCGGTCTTTTCCAGCACCTGCACCGCGTGCATCTGGGAAGGTCCCCGCACGTGGATGCGATAGGGATGTTCAGACCCATCGGAAACCACATACCAAGCCAGTTCTCCCTTAGAGGACTCCACGCGGGTATAAGTGGAGCCTGCGGGCACTCGCCAGGCCAGGGGGTTGGGGATGGGTGTGCGGACGGGCCCCGGAATGCTGGGCAGGCGTTCCAGGATCTGGCGGATGATACGGATGCTCTGGAACAGTTCCTGCCGCCGCACCAGTGCCCGGGCCCAGGCATCGCCGGCTTCTTCCGTGGGGATCTCAAAATCCAATTCTTCGTAGACTAGATAGGGATCCTCTCGCCGCACATCGAAGGGCAATCCGCAGGCCCGCAGATTGGGTCCCGTAACGCCCCATTCCAAGGCTTGTTCCTGGTTGATGACGCCCACTCCCTTGGCTCGCCGCACGAACACCCGATTTTGGAAGAGCAAATGATCGTAGTCCGGCAATCGGGATTCGAGATAGTCCAGGGTATTGGCCACCCGTTCCAGCCAGCCCGCCGGATGGTCCCGCCGCACGCCCCCGGGGATGTTGTAGATGTGATAGACCCGCCCGCCGGAGAGTTCTTCGAACAGATCCAGAATCTGATCCCGATCCGCCACCCCCCAGAACATAGGGGTGTACATGCCAGTAGTAGCAGCATGCCCGCCGAAGGTGAACAGATGGGCGGCCAGTCGGGACAGCTCTAACTGCAATACCCGCAGGTACTGGGCCCGCTTGGGCACCTGCAAGCCGCAGAGATCTTCTACTGCCAGGCAATAGCTCACCTCCATGGGCACGGGATCCGGCACACAGATTCGGGGCGTGAGGGCGAGGTTCTGAATCCAAAGCCGCCCTTCCATGAGCTTCTCAAAACCGCGGTGGAGATAGCCCGCATCCGCGCGGGCCTCAATGACCTGATCCCCCTGAAGCCGGAGCTTGAGGGCATAGTTGCCCTCGATACCCGGATGATTGGGGCCGATGTTCAGCTCGTATTCGTGGCTTGGGGGATGTCGTCGCGCTTCGTAATTTTCCGGGCGCATGGCTCAGGTCTCGTGGCTGTCTGTGCGGCGGCTGAACCGCTGTTCATCCGGCGGAATAGCGATCCCACCGCCCTGAGCGGTCAGTTCCTGCAACCAGGGCGGGTTGTAGTCCTGCCAATCGAAATGGGCGTTGACCCAGGCTTCGGAATCGAATTCCTTCCGCATGGGGGGGGGCCCGTCCCATTCGGTGAGGATGAAACGGCTTTGATCCGGACTGCCCTCGAAGCGCACTCCGAACATCTCGTGGATATCCCGCTCGAAGAAGGCCGCCGGTTGGTAGAGGTCGTATACCGACACATAGATCCCGGGTTCTCGGGGAATGCGGGTGTGGGCGGAAACCAGAGTGCGGGTTTCGTAAGACCAGAGGTGATAGACCAGCTCGAATTGCTGATCTGCTGGCCAGTCCACACAGCTGATGGCGGACAGATGAATATAGGAAGCCTGGCCGCGCAGGAACTCTAATAGCGTGGGCAGGGCATCCGCCGCCACATGGAGTTGCAAGCGGCGGGCGCTTTGCTGCCGCACTTCGATGCCCTCTATCTCTCGGTGCAGCCGATCCAGCCAAGCGGAAAGTGCTTGTTTTGTCATCGGTTTGTCATCTCTCGACCGGGCAAAATTGCATGAAACCTACAGTGCCATTGATTCCCTGCCATTGCAACCGATCCGAGTGAGCTAGAACAAACCGGACTGGAAGAAGCCGTTGAGGACTAAGATCAGCAGGATCAATCCGATGCCCAGCAGGCTGAATCCCAGGATATGGGCCACCAGATTCCAAGACTTAGAAGGGGGTTTCACCAGATAGCGTTCCAATTCCCCGGAAGCCTTGCGGCGAGCATATTCCTCGGGGCGCTCCTCCTTGAATTCTTCCAGATCCCAACTGCCGGTGAACATGACGGTGTCCAGGGGGAACTTGCTGGGTCGGAAATGATTGTTGAAGAAGTGCACCACGAAGAGAGTCATGACCGCTAGGAAGGCTTCCAGCCCGTGGGCTACCGTAGCGATGTTGAAGACCCAGCCCGGGAGCACTTGTCCCACCTCCTCTGCGAACCAGAGCAACAGCCCGGACACCCCGATGACCAGGGCGCCCCAGTAGACCGCCCAGTAGTCAAACTTCTCCCAATAGGTCCAGCGGTCGAAACGGGGTTGGGGCCCCTTGCCGAAGTACCAGCGGAACTGCCCCTTCATGTCCTCCCAATCCTTGCGGCGGGGCAACAGGGAATCCGGCCCGAACCAGCGGAAATCGGGATCTCGCAGCACCCGCACCAACACCACAATGGCATGGCCGAACACCGTGGACAGGAAGATGACCCCGGCCCCCCGATGAATCCAGTTGAGCACTGTGGGCCCGCCCAGCAAGGGCACCAGGGTTTGGGCCCAGCTCGTGTTGGGATACATGACCACCATGCCGCTGAAGACCAGTGTCATGAGGGACAGGGCCAGCAACCAATGGTTGATGCGCCAGGCCCAGTGAAAGCGGCGGTAGTGGACCCCGCTCTTCGGCCGCTTGCGCTTGACCCGCACCGGATAAACCCGGGACTCCACCCGCTCATAGATCACCGGCCGTTCCTTTTTCTCTCGCCAGAACCAGAGCACGGAATGGAGATAGAAAAACAGGATCACGAAAATGATCAGCCCGCCCATGCCCTTGGCCACGAGCCACATGAGAGGATAGCGCTCGAAATCCGTGGTGGTGGCATGGGGCTGATACTTGGCGAACTGGGCATTGGCCTTCTCATGGCACTGTTTGCAGGTCTTTACCTTGTTCGTCGGGTTCACGGGGGAATCGGGATCGTTCACATGGGTGATGTCGTGTCCCCCGTGGCAGTCCACGCACTTGGGCGCTCTTTCGTTGCCATGCCAAGCGAGCTGCCCGTGAGGGGTGTTCATGTAGCCTTCTAAAGCTTCTTCATGGCATTCCCCGCAGTTCTCTGTGACCACCCGATGGGCGGGCAGCTTGGAAAGATCGCTCACGCGGTGGGCGCTGTGGCAGTCCGAACAGGTGGCGGAATCTCCCAGCCAGGGCCGCTTGAGGGCCTGTCCGTGCATGGATTGGCGATATTCCGCAAAGGCTTTGGTGTGGCAGGCCCCGCAGAGCTGGGGCGAGTTGAGGCGGTAAGTGCTGGCCCGGGGATCGGAAGAGGGATAGACATAGTGGGCCGTGTGGCAGGTGGCGCAGCTGGCGTTGTTGGGGACGGAATCATCGCCATGGGCGGAGAGCACATAATCCCGGCTGAAGGTCACCACCTTGGGCGGTTCCGGCGCCAACCAGCGGGCCCGCTTCCCCGGTGCCCAGCGAGCTTCCAAATGCTCGTGGCAGCCCACGCAATCCACCTTTTGAAATCCGGTCTTGCGGTGGGGGAGCTTTTCCACATCCTGATGGCAGTCTGTACAGACGAGTTTGCCATGCACGCTCTCTTGAAAAGCCTGAGTTGCCACGAAGAGTGCCTTGTTCGCCTGGCCGTCGGGCGTGGCGAAGCCCTTCTGCCCGTGGCATTCCTGACAGTCTGCCAAGCTGAAATCCTTGGGGAAAGCGCTGAAGCTCAGCAGAAAGAGCGAGCAGAAGAGAAACAGGGATCGGTTCATGGTCAATACTGCACTGTAGAAAAGGTTTTTCCCAACCTGCCCCGAACAAGCTGGGAAAAACCCCCGCCCGACGGGGCGGAGGAAGTGGGGGTACTCTAAGGCGCTGCGGTCTTCTGCAACTGGAAGCCGTGATCGTCCGTTTGATCGGGCCGCCAGAAAGGCGGTGGCTCCTCCCCTCGGAACCAGCGATGGGGCGCAGAAGATAACACCTCATCCAGCACCTTTTGCACCGCATCCGCCGCTTCCGTCTTGCCTTCCGCCCGCGCTTTGTCGATGCGCGCTTGGATTTCCGGCACCATGTGGATATAGAACCGGTTGGCGACCTCGAACATGCCGTTCCAATGGGTGTAATCCGGCGAGAACATCGCGGCACCGTGGCGGGCCCGGCGGCCTTCGTGGTGCCAGAGATAGAACCAAGTCCATTCCACATCCTCGTTGAACTTCACCTTGTCCAACAGGCCGTTGGCGTAAAGGGCCTTCATGAGCTTCAGGCCGGGCTTGGCGAACTTCTCGTTATAGGTGAGCACCACGGCATCGAACTGTTCGTAATGGGCATCCACCACATTGCGACCGTGGCAGTTCATGCACACATTTTTCATATCCTTGCGGCGCTCCCGCCAGGACTTGACCTGCTTGCCCTTGGCCAGATCCTTTTCATCGATGCGGAAGGACACCGGCGCCCGCAGGTTCCAGGAGATGCGATCTCCCACATCATGGGTGACGGGCAAATCCTTGGTGGCGGACATGTGGCAGGTAGCGCAGGTGGGGGCGGCGGTGTAATCCTCGCCCACGATCCACTTGCTGGACTCCAAGTTCATCTTGTCCCGATGGGCCCGGAAGGCGACGCCGTGGGCAGATTCCTCATAGATCTCCTTCTGAGGATGGTCTGGGCCCAGATGACAGCGACCGCAGTTATCCGGATCTCGGGCTTGGGCTGCGGAAAAATTATGGCGCAGATGACAGGCGGAGCAGGCCCCTCGGGAACCGTCCGGATTGATGCGCCCGATGCCCGTGTTAGGCCAGGTGGAAGGTTTCAGAGAACCATCCGAGTTCACCCGCACGATGGAACCATGGCAACCGGCGCAACCCACGGTGGTGACTGCGGAAGTGCCGTCTAGCATGGGCATCCCTTCCACCACTTCGGCCAAGCGATTGTCCAGAGACCCGAGGATATTGCCTGCTGCCGCATGATGGCTGCGCTCGAACTGAGCGGCCTCCTTTTCATGGCATTGGGCGCAATCCCTGGGGGAGACCACCACTGAGATCACAAACTCCTTGTGCATGATGGCATCTTTATCACTGGTGCTCGCCTGATGGCACTCATAGCAGCCCACATTAGCCCGATAGTGTTTAGAGGCGCCCCATTGATGGTAGATACTGGGGGTCTTCTCCCGATGGCAGGAAACGCAGGTGCGGCTTTCTCGGCTCAGTCGATCGAAGCCCCGGAGAATTTCCACAGGGCGCTCCTCCTTGGGCGGCGCTTTCGGCGGGGGTGTGGCGTCCGCCCAAACGCTCGTGACGGCACACAAGCCCAGTAGCAACAACCATCGGGCTTGACTCAAAGCATTGTTCATGATGGCAGGTTCTCCCTAAGATGAATGGAATAGGCGTAAATGCCCCCCGCCTGTAAGCAAACAGGATGCCATTAATGAATTGCAAGCCCTTCGCTGCGCTTTTGCGGGTGGAACTCTCCCTGGATCTGCACAATCAGGAGGCAGGCTCCATTCCCAAACCGGTGCAATTCAATGCATTGAAAACCAAGAGGATCGAAACTTGAAGCCATCTCTAAAATATGCCCTGATCGCCCTGGGCATCGCTGCGCTAGTAGGCGGCGGGCTGAAACTGCGCCATCAGCGCCAGCAGGCCTTGCAAGCTCTGTCCCCACCCGATGCTGCGCCCTGGGCGGTGCGCACGGCAACCGTGCAGACGGGTCGAGCGACTCGAGGCTTTCCCGCCCTGGCCCTGGTCAAGGGACAGAATGAAGTGAGCATCGCCCCCCGTCTGGAAGGCATCATTCTGGAAATGGGCCCTCGAGAAGGACAATCCGTGGCCCAGGGAGAATTGCTCGCCCGCATCGACACCCGAGAATTGGAAGACAAACTGGCCAGCTTGCAGGCCCAGCGCCAAGCGGCCATCGCAGATGCGGAGCGCAAGGCCCGAGATGTGCGGCGTTCGGAGGAACTGCTCAAGGAAAAGAGCATCAGCGAATCCCAGGTGGATCAGCAGCGGGCGGCTGCGCGGGCCGCGCGGGAACAGGTGCGCAGCTTGGAAAAACAAATCTCCGCGGAGCGCATCCGCCTCACCTATGCTCAGATCAAAGCGCCCTTCGCCGGCGTGATCTCCGCGCGGATGGCGGATCCCGGGGAGCTGGCCACGGTGGGCAAACCCCTGTACCGCCTGGTTTCCACGGATGGGGGCCGGTTAGAAGTGCGATTGCCGGCAGAGGTGCTGGAGCAAGTACATCCCGGCACGGAAGTGCAGGTCTCCCACCGCGGCCAATCCCTTCGCCTGACCACGGATCGGGTGTTTCCTTCTTTAGATCAACGGGCCCTGGGCCGGTTGGAAATCGATCTCGAGGAAATCCCCTTCCGCGCAGTGCCCGGCGCCCTGCTCCGGGCGCGGGTGATCACAGAGGCACTGGAGCAAGCGTTGTTGGTGCCTCGGGATAGTCTGTTGCTCGGTGCCGATCCGACCCAAGGCCGCGTGCTGCGGCTCAGCGGGGAAACGCCCCCTCGGGTGCAGTCTCTGCCGGTGCAGGTACTGCTGCACGCCCGGGAAGGCATCGCCGTCGAAGGAGAGCTTCAGCCCGGCGATCGGTTGGTACAGGCCCATGAAACCACTTTGCTGCGATTGCAAGAGGGGGATCCGGTGCAAGTGCTGGAGCAGCGCCCATGAGCCTCATGGAACGGTTGCTGCGCCATCCCCATGGCATTCTCTCCTTCACCCTGGTCATCGTCCTGTTGGGGGTGCTGGGCTATCAGCGCATCCCCATCAACCTGTTTCCCGAAACAAACCGGCCCACGGTCTCCGTGGTCATTCAATGGCCCGGCGCCACGGCGGACGATGTAGCCCGAGAGGTCACCCATCCGGTGGAGGTGCGCCTCTCCGCCCTGGATGGGGTGCGGCGGGTAACCTCCACTTCTCGGGATCAGGTGTCCTTGGTTCAGGTGGAATTTGCGTACGGCAATGCCATCGATCTGGCCGCCGCTCGGGTAGAGATCGAATTGGCGCGGGTGGTCGGCGAACTGCCAACGGACACCAAAGAACCCCTGATCTTCCGCATCACGGACGCCGCCCAGCCCGCTCTGGTGCTGGCGGTCAGTCCTGCCGAGCAGAGCGGCTTGGATCTGGGGCAGGTGCGCCGGCTGGCGGAAAATCCCCTGCGCGATCACTTGCTCAATGTGCCCGGGGTGGCGGAAGCCGAGGTGTTCGGCGGGGATCATCGGCAAGTGGCCGTCGATCTGGATCGAGATCGCCTCGTAGCCCATGATCTGGGCATTCCCCAGGTGGCCGCCGCCCTAGCGGCGGACAACAATTCCCGACCGGCGGGACTGATCCAGCGGGATCATTACCGTTTGCTCCTGAGCACCCGCAATCTGGCCCACGGGCTGGAAGATCTGGCGGCCATCCTGGTTCCGGTCAAGGGGGGGGGCTTCGTGCGGGTCGGGGATCTGGGGGAAGTGCGCTGGGGGCGGGCGGATCCCAACAGCCTGTACCGGGGCAATGATCGGGATGCGGTGGCCATCGCCCTGTTGCGGGGAGAGACGGGCAACGCGAGCGCGGTGGTCGAAGCGGTCACCCAGGCCCTGCCGGAGATCCGCAAGGCATTTCCCATGCTGAACATTCAGGTGGCGGACACCCAAGGGCGGCTCATCAACCTGACGATCTCCAACATGATGGATGCCCTGCGGGATGCGGTCCTCATGGCGGTGTTGGTGATCCTGCTCTTCCTAGGCAATACCCGCGCCGCCCTGATCACCGCCCTTTCCCTGCCCTTCACCTATCTGTTCACCTTCGCCACCCTCTGGGCCCTGGACTATGAATTCAACATGGTAACCCTGACGGCGGTCATCATCGCCGTGGGCATGTTGGTGGACGATGCCATCGTGGTCATGGAAAACATCGAACGGCACATTGAGGAGCTAGGAGAAACGGGTTTGACCGCCGCTGTGCGGGGTACCCAAGAAATCCTGCTGGCGGATTTCTCCGGCACCTTCAGCACGATCATTGTGCTCGTGCCTATCCTCTTCATCGGCGGCTATGTGCAGACGGTGCTGCAGCCCCTGTCCGCCGTGCTCATCATCGCCCTCATCGCTTCCTTCCTGGTATCTGTCACCATCATTCCCTTGCTGACTCCCTGGCTCCTTCGTCCAGGAGCTTGGGATCCCCTGGGCTTCCTGCTGCGGCCTTTTCATCGGTTCCTGTTGGAGCCGACCAAATCTTTCTACACCGCTTTGGTGGGCTGGGGGCTGCGCCATCGCGCCCTGGTGCTGCTGATCTTCTTCGCCCTCTTCCTCTTCTCCGCCCGCCAGATGCCCTTGGTGGGGCGGGAACTCATGCCCCTCATGGACACGGGCATCTTTCTCGTTCAGTTCGAGGCGGAGCCGGACACGAACGAAGCGCAGATGCAGCGCATCGCGGAACAGGTGGATGCGGCGGTTCGGGCCTCGGTGCCGCCGGAATGGTTGCTCTCCAGCTCCACAGTGGTGGGTTCAGAAGCCGGCGTGCGGGCCTTCGGCGCGGCCCGCACCTTCCAACAGGGGCAGAGCACGGTGAATCTGGTGGATCGCTTTTCCCGAGATCAAAGCATCTACGAGATCGAACAGGCAGTGCGGGAGCGAGTACGGGCCATTCCCGGGCTCATCAGCGCCAATGTGACCGAGTACGGCGCTACGCCCCTGTCTTCCATTCGGGGCACGGTGGATGTGATGATCAGCGGGCCGGATTGGCGTGTACTGGATCAGCTCGCTGACGAAGTGATGGAGCGCCTGGCCCGGGTACCCGGCCTGACTGGTGTAGAACGGAGCTGGCAGGGCCATGCCCGACGGGTGCAATTAGAGGTGGATCCCCTGCAAGCCCATCATTTCGGGCTCACCGCCGATGCCATCGCCCAACAGGTAGCCGCCGCCGTGGGAGGCATCTCCGGCGGCAGGCTGCGGGTATTGGGAGAAAATCCCATCCCCGTCTGGGTGCGCCTGAACCCCGAGGAACGCAATGATCCAGAGATGATCGCCGGCTTGCCCATCCGCACCCCCGGCGGCGAGCTGATTCCCTTGTCCAATCTGGCGCGGGTGCGCATCGAACACGCCCCCGCTTCCTACACCCATCAGGCCCTGATGCCCACGGTGGATATCATCGGCTACCGGCACAACATCGCCATCACTCATCTGCAAGACAATGTGGAAGCCGCCCTGAAGGATCTGGCACTGCCCCGAGGCTATACCCTGAGCCATGAAGGGGAGATCAAGCAGATGGGGGAATCCTTTCAACGCCTGTTCACCGCCCTGGGCTTAGGACTGGCCTTGCTCTTCCTCACCCTGGTGGTGATCTTCCGCTCCTTCCTCCATCCCTGGGCCATCCTGGTGACCCTGCCCTTGGCCCTCATCGGCGCGGCTTGGGCCATGATGATCGCGGACAAGCACGGCTGTATGCCTTCCTTCATGGGCCTGATCCTGCTCATGGGCATCGTGGTGAACAACGGCATTTTGCTGGTGGACTTCATCCAAAATGCCCTGAAGGCCGGCCAGCCTTTGGAAGGGGCGATCTTGCAGGCGGTGCGCCTGCGCACCCGTCCCATCCTCATGACCGCCGGTTCTACCATCGTGGGCATGATCCCCATCGCCCTGGAATGGGCGGTGGGGATCGAGCGCCTCTCGCCCTTGGCAGTGGTGGCCATCGGCGGCCTGCTTGCTGGCACCTTTCTCACTCTGCTGGTGGTGCCGGTACTGTTCCATGCCCTGGAAAGCGGTCGGCGGCGCTGGGCATCCTGATTCTTCCAATTCACAGAAGGAGACTTTTCCTTGTCGATTCGCATCGGTATCAATGGCTTCGGGCGCATGGGTCGCCTTGCCCTGCGGGCGGGTTGGGGTTCCGCAGGTCTCTCGTTCACCCAGATCAATGAAATCGCCTGCGATGCGGCGGGTTCCGCTCATCTGTTGCAGTTCGATTCCGTGCATGGCCCTTGGGATCGTGCCTGCACGGGGGCAGGGGATCAGTTACAGATCGAAGAGCAAACCCTTCGCTACAGCAGCCAGGCAAAGCTAGAGGATTGCGATTGGTCCGGCTGCGACATCGTGCTCGAAGCCACCGGCAAGCATCATAAAAGGCCGGATTCTCTGAAGACCTATTTTCAACAGGGGGTGAAAAAGGTCATCGTGGCCGCTCCCACCGAAGGCGCTTTGAACCTCGTCTACGGCATCAACGATCATCTTTACGATCCCACCCAGCATCATCTGCTCACCGCCGCTTCCTGCACCACCAATTGTTTAGCGCCGGTGGTGAAGGTGATGCACGAGCAGGTCGGCATCGTCCACGGCTGCATGACCACCATTCACGACATCACCAACACCCAAACCATCGTGGATCGGGGGCATAAGGATCTCCGGCGGGCCCGGGCCTGCGGGCAATCCCTCATCCCCACCACTACGGGTTCCGCCCGAGCCATCACCAAGATCTTCCCCGAGCTGGAAGGCAAGCTCAACGGTCATGCGGTGCGGGTGCCTCTGTTGAACGCTTCCCTCACGGATTTCGTCTTCGAGGCGAAGCGACCGGTAACCGCAGAAGAAATCAACCGCTATTTCCGAGCAGCGGCAGAAGGAGAACTGAAGGGCATCCTGGGCTATGAGGAACGCCCCTTGGTGTCCGTGGACTATGTGAACGATCCCAGATCCAGCATCGTGGATGCCCTGTCCACCCTGGTCATCGACGGCACCCAGGTGAAGGTCTATGCCTGGTATGACAACGAATGGGGCTATGTGAACCGCCTCATGGATCTCACCCGCAAGGTGGCATCGAGCCTATGATGGATCCGGCAACCCGCAACTATCTCACCGTAACCGCTGGCTACTGGGCTTTCACCATCACGGATGGTGCGATCCGCATGTTGGTGGTGCTGTACTTCCACCAACTCGGCTACAGCCCCTTTGAAGTGGCCATGCTCTTTCTCTTCTACGAGGTCTTCGGGGTGGTGACCAATCTGGTGGGGGGCTGGTTGGGCGCTCGGATCGGCTTGAACCTCACCATGCACATCGGGATGGCCCTGCAGGTTTTTGCGCTGCTCATGCTGACGGTGCCCGATCCCTGGCTCTCCGTGCCCTATGTGATGACCGCCCAAGCCCTGTCCGGTATCGCAAAGGATCTCAACAAGATGTCCGCCAAGGCCACGGTGAAGAGCATCACCGGCAGCGGGGGCGGCGAAGCCCGCTTGTTCAAGTATGTGGCGATCCTCACGGGTTCGAAAAACGCCCTCAAGGGCGCGGGCTTCTTCGTGGGTGCCGCCCTGTTGCAGGTGCTGGGCTTCCGAGGTGCCCTGTTCGTCCTGGCGGGTGTCTTAGCAGTAGTCTTGGGCATCACTGCCTGGTTGCTGCCCAGGGGCGTGGGCAAGATGAAATCCAAGCCCAAGTTCACCCAGGTGTTTTCCAACACGGCGGCGATCAACTGGCTCTCCGCAGCGCGGTTCTTCCTGTTCGGTGCCCGGGATGTCTGGTTTGTGGTGGGGCTGCCCGTGTTCCTGAACGGGGTCTTGGGTTGGTCCTTCATGGAAGTGGGGGGATTCCTCGCCCTCTGGGTCATCGGCTACGGTTTTGTGCAGGCCTCCGCCCCCAAGCTGCTCCAACGGCGCGGACCCGGGGGCAGCAGCGCCCGATTCTGGGCCTTGCTACTCTTGATTGCCCCAATGGGCATCGCCTTAGCCCTGCAACAGGGCTGGCCTCCTGGGCCGGTGCTGATTCTGGGGCTGATCCTGTTCGGCATCCTCTTTGCTATCAATTCCGCCGTCCATTCCTATCTGATCCTGGCCTATTCGGACTTCGACAAGGTCGCCATGAATGTGGGCTTCTACTACATGGCCAATGCGGGGGGACGGCTGGCAGGCACGGTGCTTTCCGGTCTGATCTATCAGACTCAGGGCTTGACGGGCTGCCTCTGGTGGTCGGCGGGCTTTGTACTGGCTGCTCTGGTGCTCTCCCTCAAACTGCCCGAGGTGGGGGATTCCAAGCATCCAAATCCCGCAAAATAGAGAATGGCAAGTCGATCTCGTCGATTTTCCGCCCATCCCTTGATTCAGATCAGTAGATCGGCGATTTTCTGGGATGCGCTTGGAGAAGACTCGGTAGAAACAGGAAGCAGGATCGATGCCCGTTTTCTGTCTTTACCGGACTGATCGAGGGGGCTCAGATCACCGGCTTCAATACCCCGGTCATCCCAGGGGGCAAGAGGATGTATGCTTTGGAACGGATCCCGACCCAACGCATTCTGGACCTCATGCGGAAGCGAGGTCATCTGGATGAGGATTTTTAATTGAAGATCGGCATACTCGGACTTGGGCGCATGGGCAGCGCCATCGCTCGGCGGTTGCTGTCTCAGGGACAGCAGGTGTATGGCTGGAACCGCACCCCGGAAAAGGGGGAACCGCTCATCGCTCTGGGATTGCGCTGGGCGGAAACCCCGGCCCAACTGGTGGCAGCGGTGGATTACTGCCTGATCCTGTTGAGCGATGCCCAAGCCATTGCGGATACCCTGGGTTCTGAAACGGTTCTGAATCAGCTTCAGGGACGGACCTGTTTGCAGATGGGCACCATCGCGCCGGATCAGAGCCGCGCCCTCGCCCGTCAGATCGAAGGGGCAGGCGGACGCTATCTGGAAGCGCCGGTGCTGGGCAGCCGTCCCGAAGCGGAGGCGGGCAAGCTCCTCATCATGGCGGGGGGGTCCAAGGAAACCTTCGACCAGTGCTTGCCCCTGCTCCGATGGCTGGGAGAAGCCCCGTGCCGCGTCGGTTCTGTCGGCCAAGGGGCCGTGGTCAAGCTGGCCATGAATCAGCTCATCGCTGGACTCACGGCGAGCTTCTCCCTGAGCCTCGGGCTGGTGCGTGCGGAAGGGGTTTCGGTGGAGCTCTTCATGGATTTGCTCCGAAACAGTGCCCTCTATGCGCCTACCTTCGATAAAAAGCTCCAAAAATACCTGAACAGCACCTACGGGGAGGCGAACTTCTCCCTGAAGCATCTGCGGAAGGATGTGCACCTCTTCCGGCAGGTTGCCGAATCCTTGGGCATGGATATCGCCCTGCTCACTGCCCTGGAGCAAGCCTGTGATCGAGGTCTGGCCCGAGGGCTTGCCGATCAGGATTATTCCGTGCTCTACGAAATACTTCAGCGCAACGCCTAGGATGGAATTGCCCTTCACCCACCGGCCGGGCCGGCGAGAACGCCATCTGCGCCGCCGCCATGGCAATCCCCTGTTTGCCTGGCCTCTGGAAGAAATCCCGCCCGAAACCCTGCTCGCTGCGCAAAAGGCAGATCATGAGGAAATGAAAGCCTTTCAGCGCGACTTCCGCCAGCTGGTCCAACAGGCCATAGATCTGCCGCCCAGCGCGAGCAGCGATACGGTCCTTTCCCTGAAGGAGGCCTTGGAACGCTGCTATGAGCAGAGCTTTGGCTTACCGGAAGATCAGGAACCAGCTCGGGAAGCCTTGGCCAAACTCATCGAGTTGATCACTCAGGCAGTGCAGCGGGCGGCAGGGGCAGACCCCCTGGCCCAACGGGAGCTAGCAGCAGAGCGAACCGCCCGCGCCATCCATTTCCGGCTCTTGCGGCAACCCTTGGTGGCGGATCTGCTCCATCCTGAATCCCCCATTCAGAAAGAGGAACTGGCACCTAGCGTGCTTTGCGCCCGGCCCTCAGAGGTCGATGCCTTGTTGGAGATCTTGGATCCCCCTCAGATCGCCGCTCTAATCCAGCAGGGTCGGGCGCTGCTCGAACAGCGCGCTGCCCAGGGGCTGCAGTTGCCGGAAGCCCAGGCGCGACTGACTCAGTTGGAACAGGCCCTGATTAGGATTCGGGATCAAAGCGATAACCCAGCAAGCTGATGTCCCGTTGGAAATGGCGGGCGACCAATTCCGCAGTCTCATCGGAATAATAGCTGCGATAGTCCTGGGCCCGATCCGTCGCCCGCCTTTTATGGGGTAAAGGCAGGGGGGGCAGGCCGATCCGCTGGCAGATCTGCTGGAAATCCTCGGAAAGCCGTTCGTAGCGCCCGATGAAGTCCACGAGGATTTGACCTCGCAAGTCGATCAGATAATCTGTCTGCAGCTCGATGGAAGTGTCCAGATGGTATTGATAGGGCCGATCCGGGCTGAGCTTCCACCGGAGGAAGTCCGAAAATTGGGTGTGCCCGCCCAGGTACTGGGGGCGTTCCCGGCGGATGTGATGAAAAGAACTGACTTGTAGGTCCCAGGGATTGCGGACGAAGGCGAATTTGAACAGGCTGCTGAAAAACTCCTGGGGCAGCAGTTCTTTGGCAGCGATGATCTTGGCATGACGGGGCAACTTGGTGGCGGTCCGATGGTGGCTCCAATGGCTGAACCGACTGCATAGAAATCGAGACCAATGCCAAGGATCTTTCCAAAGCTGCGGTTTCAGGGCAGCCCGAACACTGGTGCCGCCGGTCTTCGCGATATGCACGAAGAGGAAACGATGCCGAATGGAGAGCAACATGGGGAAAGCCGCTCGCTGCGATTTTCTGATATGATTGGGAGGATTCTCCCCAAGCCAATGGGGAAAAGCAGTTAATTCTATTGAGGACAAAGCAAGATGCGTATTATTTTGCTCGGCGGGCCCGGAGCCGGAAAGGGCACCCAGGCAGCGTTCATCAAGGAACGCTATGGTATTCCTCAGATTTCCACCGGCGACATGCTTCGGGCCCATGTGAAGGCAGGGACAGAACTGGGCAAGGCCGCCAAGAAGATCATGGATGAAGGGGGCCTGGTTCCTGATGATATCATCCTGGGCATGGTAAAGGAGCGGATTGCGGAACCGGATTGCGCCAACGGCTTTTTGTTCGACGGTTTCCCTCGCACTCTGGGCCAGGCAGAGGCCTTGAAGCGCGAGAAGATCTTCGTGGATGCGGTGGTGGAAATCGATGTGCCCGATGAGGAGATCATCAAGCGCATGTCCGGCCGTCGGGTGCATCTGCCCTCCGGTCGTACCTACCATGTGATCTTCAATCCCCCGAAGGAAGCGGGCAAGGACGATGTCACCGGGGAGCCCCTGATCCAGCGGGAAGACGATCGGGAAGAAACCGTCCGGGCGCGGCTCAAGGTCTATCATGATCAGACGGAACCCTTGATTGCCTATTATTCCCAGTGGGCAAAATCCGGTACCGAGGGCGCGCCTAAATATGTGAAGGTAAATGGGATTGGAACTGTAGAGGAAATCCGAGACCGGATTTTTTCGGGCCTAGATGGCTGAGCATCTCGGTGTTTCCCGCACGTAAAAACCGGGTGAAAGCCCGGTTTTTTGTTGGGAGCGCCCCATCTGCACGACCGGAATCTTTCTGTTAGTATCCCAAGCGAATTTCTAACCATTCAGGTGGAACCTATGGCTGTAGTCGAATTAACCAAAGATAATTTTGAACAGACGATCAAGGATCACCCGTTTGTCATCGTGGACTTCTGGGCGCCTTGGTGTGCGCCCTGTCGATCTTTCGCACCCGTTTATGAAAGCGTTTCCGAGGATTTCAAAGACATCGTTTTCGGCAAGGTGAACACAGAGGAAGAACAGGAGCTGGCGGCTCACTTCCAGATTCGTTCCATTCCCACGCTCATGATCTTTCGGGAGCAGATCATCATTTTTTCCCAAGCCGGCGCCCTGCCGGAAGGTGCTTTCCGCCAGCTCCTGGAAAAAGCGAGTGAGCTGGACATGGCAGAAGTGCGCAAGCAGATCGAAGCCCAGCGGCAGGGCAACGCGTAGCCCTTCGCTCAGGCGCAGGCTCTCCCCATGGATTCAATCCTTTCCCCCCGGCGAGCCTGCGCCCACCGGCTGCTTTTCGAGCTGAGGGAGCCGCCGACACTGGGCCAGCTCATGCAGCTCTGTGAGGAGAACTATGGGATGCTGCGGCGGCTGGTGCCTGATCTACCAAATCTTCGGGGAGAATTCTGCTCCACCTGTTCCCAAGGGGTGGATCTCTATTTAGAGATCATCGAGCAATCCCCGCACACCACTTTGTTGCGCCTCACTCATCTCTTTCCCTCCGGATCTACCCATCGTTTGCCAAACGCCGATCCCGATGCCTTGCTGCGCGCTTATCAGGATGCGAAACAGGTGGAGATCCTGGACCTTCGGCAAACCATCCTGCCCTTGCACAACCATTACCGCGCCCCTGCGCTGGAGGCCAAGTGGAAAGCCAACCGCTTCCTCTCCAAGTGGTTGGCTTACTGCTTAGCCCTCGGTCACCAGTTGCCCGCTCCGCTGCTCTGAAGCGCTCTGGGAAACTGCTTGACGCTTTTTCCAGGATCTGGCTATGCTTAATCTTGAGTATTTTGCTATGCATTAGCACGACTATAGGATTCAGCTGCAATGAGACTCTCAACCAAAGGCCGCTATGCGGTCACAGCTATGCTCGACCTAGCTCTGCATACCGGGGGTGGTCCCGTGACCCTCGCGGAGATTTCCAGCAATCAGGGCATTTCCCTCTCTTATCTAGAACAACTCTTCGCTGCCCTGCGGGCAAAACAGCTGGTGCGGGGTGTGCGTGGCCCAGGGGGCGGTTATTATCTGGCCAAGCCGGTGGAGGAAATCTCCATCGCCGACATCATCTGCGCCGTGGATGAATGGGTGGAATTCACCCGCTGCGGGGGACGGGAAGATTGCCGAGACGGGCAACGCTGCCTCACCCATGCCCTTTGGGATCAACTCAGCGATGAGATCTTTGAGTTCCTCAGCAACATCAGCCTGGTAGATCTGGTCCAGCGAGGAAAACAACGGATCGAAGTCGGCGGTCCGGAAACCCCCCGTCAGCGCAAACGGAACGCAGCTTAGCAAAGAGCCGTTTTGTGAATGCTCGAACGCTTACTTCCCCCCGTGAATCGGTGGCGAGCCATGGTAGATATTGCTGAAGGACTTTTGACGATTCAGGACTATATCCGCTGGGGGGCAAGCCGCTTCAATGCGAACGGGCTGTTTTTCGGCCATGGCACGGACAACGCCCTGGACGAAGCCACCCAACTCGTCCTGCATGCTCTCCACTTGCCGCCGGACTTGCCCGCCACTTATCGGGAGTGCCGCCTCACGCCGGAGGAACAAACCGCAGTCCGCACCCTTCTGGAGCGGCGCATTCAGGAACGCCGCCCGGCGGCCTACCTCACCCATAAGGCCTGGTTTGCGGGGCTGGAATTCTATGTGGATGAACAAGTGCTCGTGCCTCGATCGCCCATGGCGGAACTGATCGAAAGCGGCTTTGAGCCTTGGATCGACTCCGAATCCATTCAACACATCTTAGACTTGGGCACAGGGAGCGGCTGCATCGGCATCGCTGCCGCCGTGTATCTGCCCGATGCAACCGTGGATCTGGTGGATATCTCTCCCACCGCCCTTCAGGTCGCCGCCCGCAATGCCCGAGATCATGGGGTGATAGATCGGGTGCGACTGTTGGAATCTGATCTTTTCGCAGCGCTGGTGGGGACTACTTATGATCTGATCATCAGCAACCCCCCCTATGTGCCCACAGAGGCCCTGCGCAAACTGCCGCCGGAGTATCAGCAGGAGCCCGCGATCGGTCTTGAAGCGGGTCCGGAAGGCTTGGACATCGTGTTGCGCATCCTGCGGGATGCCCCCGATTTCCTGAATGAAGAAGGGGTGTTGATAGTGGAGTTGGGCAGTACGGCCTCAACACTCGAACGCAGATTTCCCGATCTTCCCCTCCTCTGGGTGGAATTCGAGCGGGGCGGGGAAGGGGTGTTTTTGCTCACCCGAGAACAGCTCTTAGCGGCGCAACCCCAGTTTGCGCAAGCCTTGGAGGAACAATCATGAGCCTGAGACGGGCGAGAAGTGTAAAGGAATATGTAGACTGGGTGCGGCAAGCGGTGTTCGAGGTGGGGGATCTTCGGGCTTGCTTGGAATACGAGCTGGAGGAAGAGATGCACCGGTTTCCCGCCTTCCTGGATCCGCTGGAATCCAGCATTCAAGCCCTGTATCGATCCATGGAGACGGGAGAATATACTTTCGGTCGGGAAGACCTCCCCTTCATGGAGATCGCTGAGCGCTACGCGGATGAAATCCCCTTTCTCAGCCTGCTCAAGCAGATCAATGAGACCCATCGCAAAGGTCTGGATGTAGACGGGGCTTCCCAGTGAGCTTAGATCAACGCATCGATTTTGATCTCGACCTCATTCGGCGATACGATCAGAGCGGCCCCCGCTACACCTCGTATCCCACTGCGGTGGAATTTCACACGGGATTCGGTCCAGCGGAATACCGGACAGCCTGTGCGCGCAGCAACGAGGCAGCTCGTCCCCTGTCCCTCTATTTCCATATCCCTTTCTGCGATACGGTCTGTTTCTACTGCGCCTGCAATAAGATCGCTACCAAGGATCGCACCCGCGCCCAGCCCTACTTGGATCGGGTGTACCGAGAGCTTGCCCTACAGCGCGCCCTGTTCGACGAAAGCAGGAAAGTGGAACAGCTGCACTGGGGCGGCGGCACGCCCACCTTCCTTTCTCAGGATCAGATGCGGGCCCTCATGGATCAAATCCGCACCCATTTCGAGCTGGTCGGGGATGAAGAAGGGGAATACTCCATCGAGATCGACCCGCGGGAAGCGGATCGGGAAACCGTCGCCCTGCTGCGCGCCCTGGGCTTCAACCGCATGAGCTTAGGGGTGCAGGACTTCGACCCGATCGTGCAACGAGCGGTCAATCGCATTCAGACGGAGACCGAAACCCTGGCCGTGTTGGAAGCCGCGCGGGAACAGGGTTTCCGCTCTATCAGCATCGATCTCATCTATGGCCTACCTCATCAGACTACGGACCGTTTCCTACGCACCCTGGATCGCATTCTCGCCTTTGCACCGGATCGCCTGTCGGTCTTCAACTATGCCCATCTGCCCCAACGCTTCAAGCCCCAGCGCCGGATCAATGCGGCGGATTTGCCAAGTCCTCAGGAAAAGCTGCAGATCCTCAAGACTACGGGGGAACGTCTGGCGGAAGCTGGCTATGTGTATATCGGCATGGATCACTTCGCCCGACCGGAAGACGAACTCGCAAAAGCCCAGCGGCAAGGATCCCTGTACCGCAACTTTCAGGGCTATTCCACCCATGCGGATTGCGATCTCATCGGCATCGGCGTGACGGCCATCGGCAAGGTAGATAACACCTATGCCCAGAACCATCGGGACCTGGAAGCCTATTGCGCAGCCATCGATGGGGGAGAACTGCCGATCTTTCGGGGCATTGCGCTGAGCCGAGATGACGAGATTCGCCGCGATGTAATCACCCAACTCATCTGCAACTTCCAGTTGGATTATGCAGCGATTTCCCAGGCTTGGGACATTGATTTTGAAACCTATTTCCAATCCTCCCTGCAGAAACTCCGACCCATGGAAGCCGACGGCCTGCTAACGCTTGATGCCCAAGGCATTCAGGTGCTGCCCAGAGGTCGTTTGTTGATCCGCAATATCTGCATGGCCTTCGATGCCTATCTCGCCAAGAAAAGCGGTGAGATCGGATTCTCCAAGGTGATCTGATTTTTCCCCATCGGCTCCGGTGGGAAAGGTGTGTCTCCGGTCGATTGCTGATCGGAGTGCCCCTTTTTGCTTCTCTCCTTCCCAATCATTTTCCCAAGCTGACCGCCCCATTTTTTGTTGATTCCGTGAATGCGATTCATTATCATTTGCCTTCCATATTCTAACCCATCGGGAACTGCGCTCAGCTTCCCCGAAGTACCAACGGAGGTTCTTCCAAGATGTTTCGCATGCCTTCCTTCATCCTGCTCTTCTTCCTGACCGCGAATCTGTCCGCCAACATGGACTATTGGCAGGGGATCGCAGAGGAAATCCAGCAATACATCGATCGAGCGAGCGCCCAGTACGCGGCTGGCCAGCCGAAAGCGGCGAAGCGAACAGTGATGCAAGCCTATTTCAGCGTGTTCGAGGATCGGAAGATGGAAGCCGCTCTGCGCATGGAGCGCGGCGCCGCCTATGCCTACCAGATGGAAGAACGCTTCAGCGACTTGCGCAAAGCCATTCAACAGGGCGCGGAGGTGCAAGCAGTGCAGCGCTTGGCGGAGGCGCTGAAAACCGCCGTGCATCGGGATGGAAAACTGCTGGATCAGGCGGGCATCCGTCCGAATGTGTTTGAGGTGGAATAATCGCTATGAAATTTTTGCTAACGATTGCTTACGGGCTGCTGTTCTTGGGTTCCTCTGCACTAGCTGCCGATGAGCAGCAAGATTGGGTGCAGGTCGCTCGGGAGATCCGCAGCCAGGGAGAGGCCATTCTATCGACCTATCGACCGGACCAAGGTTGGGATACGGCGGATCGGTTTTCCGATCTCTATTTCGATGAGTTCGAAGCCAGCGGCTTGGAACGGGCCATCGGTCTGCGAGATCCCCAGGAAAAAGCCGCCCTGGAATCCCAGTTCAGCACCCTCATCGGCCTGGCAACCCGGCAGCAGCCTCGGGAAACCTTGGAAGAGGCTTGGGCGACGCTGCGCCATCGGCTCAGCGAGGCAGCGCAATCCCTGCAAGTTCAGCAACAGATGGGCTTTTGGTCCCTCTTCCTCCAATCCTTCCTGATCCTGCTGCGGGAGGGGTTTGAAGCCATGCTGGTTATCACGGCTTTAGTGGCCTATCTCCAGCGGCGCGGTCGTTTCGATCAAATCACGGTGATCTATCAGGGTGTGGGCTGGGCGTTGGGGGCGAGCCTCCTCACCGCTATCGCCCTCCGTCATCTGTTCGTAATTTCCGGTCCCGCGCGGGAAGCCCTGGAAGGGCTGACCATGCTCATCGCCGCCGCTGTGCTCTTCTACGTAAGTTACTGGCTGATCTCTAAGCGGGAGGCCGACCGCTGGCAGGCCTATATTCGGGGGCAGATGGATCGAGCCCTTTCTCGGGGCAGCTTGTTCGCCCTGGGATTCGCCGCCTTTCTCGCCGTCTATCGGGAGGGGGCAGAAACCGTGCTCTTCTATCAGGCGCTGGCTGGTCAGGCTTCCGCCACCCATCCCGCCCTCTGGTCTGGCATGGGACTCGCCGCTCTCGCCCTCATGGGTCTGTACTGGTTCATGCGGCAGGCTTCCGCCCGCTTGCCCATCGGTCTGTTCTTCGGCCTCACCGCCGGCTTGCTCTACTATCTGGCCATCCGCTTCGCCGGAAACGGCGTGCTGGAACTCCAGGAAGCGGGCTGGCTGCGCATCACGCCCTTGGAAGCCGTGCCCCAGATCCCTTGGCTGGGACTCTATCCCAGTTGGGAAAGTCTGGGCGTTCAACTGCTGCTCCTGTTGCCCCTGCCCTTCGCCTTGGGTTGGTGGTGGCTGCAGCGCAGACAGCTCGCGGGGGCGCAGTCATGAGTACCTCCCTGGCCGCGGAACGGCTGGCGGCGATTCCGGTTCAGGTGCAAGGAGCAGATCGGCCCGGCTGCTTGCCCAAGCTCGCCGGCTGGCTCGAAGGCTTTTTCGTCGCTCAGCGGGAACGATTGTTTTGGGTGCATCTGGCGTTCTTCCTAGCCTTTTTGGCCCTGATCTTCCTGCCGCTCTTGCTGCCAGAACCGCCGGAGGAGGCGGGAATCTTCGATCATTTCACCCGCTTTGCTAACTTCGCCCTCTGGGGGCTTTGGTTTCCCCTGGTCTTTCTGTCCGTGCTCTTCAGCGGTCGTTCCTGGTGTGGGCTGATGTGTCCCATGGGAGCTGCGGCAGAATGGGCGAACCGCAAAGGCCCCCAACGGCCCATCCCCGCCTGGATGCGCTGGGAGGGTACGCCCATTCTCAGCTTTCTTCTCATCACCCTGTTGGGGCAGACCCTGGGGGTGCGGGATCATCCGGAAGCCATCGCGGAGATCTTCGGTGGCACTCTGTTAATCGCGATCCTCGTCGGGTTCTTCTATGGTCGTGCCAAGCGGGCTTGGTGTCGCCATCTGTGCCCCATCGGCCTGTTGCTCGGGGTGTTTTCCCGACTGGGCGCGGTGCAGTTTGCACCCAAAAAGCCTAAGCCCGGGAGCGACCGTTGGACGGAAAAGACCCCTTGCCCCACGATGATCGATCTGCCCCGCAAGCGGGCATCCCGCCACTGCATCCAATGTTTCCGCTGCGTGCATCCGGAGAAACGGGGTGGTCTGTTCTTGCAGCTTCGGCGACCTGGGGAGGAGATCGAGCGCATTCAGGATCACCATCCCAACGCTTATGAAGTCTGGTTTCTCTTCCTCGGCACCGGCATCGCCCTCGGGGGCTTTCTCTGGTTGGCGCTGCCCAGCTATTGGGATCTGCGGGAATGGGCAGCGAACTGGTTTTTCGATCAGGGCTGGTTCTGGGTGGGTGAACCTGGGCCTGCCTGGCTCATGAGCGTCCATCCGGACCGGCGGGAGGTGTTCACCTGGCTGGACTTCTTTTCCATCAGCGGGTTCATGCTGGGTTGGATGCTGGGATTGACCGCCCTGTTGGCCAGCACCACCGCCCTTTCCGCCTGGCTGGCCGGCCGGTTTGCCCAAGACGGATTGCGCTGGAAAGAGCGCTTCGTCGGCCTGGGCTATCAGTACGCACCTGTGGCCATGGTCTCTCTGGTGCTGGGACTGGGGGCCGCGCTCTTTCAGCCCCTGGCGGATTGGCATCCTGAGCTGCCGGCTTTGGTCAAAACCCTGTTCTTCCTCGCCGGGCTGTTCTGGAGCCTGTGGCTCGGGGATCGCATCTTGCGACAACAGGGCTTGCGAGGGGTGCAGCGATTTTTGCCCGCCCTGCCCGGGATGCTGGGTAGCTTAGCCGTGGGATTCGCCTGGTGGCCCGGGATCTTTGGTGTTTGAGCAGCAGCGATGGAGAAATAAAATGTTTGAAAAGACCTATGTAAGCCTAGGATTGCTCGCCCTCATGGGTACTGCATTCGCCGGAGAGCATCCCATCGGGGAACCGGTGGAAAAGCACGGCATGCGCATCGCAGCCGTTTATCTCCAGGCGGTGAAGATGACCCCCGCCCTGCCCGGCATGGGGGGCAGGAAAGATATTCATCTGGAAGCAGATATCCACGCGATCCGAGGCAATCCCAACGGCTTCGGGGCCGGGGAATGGATTCCTTATCTACAGGTTGATTACAGCATCGAAAAGCAGGGTTCGGACTGGTCCACCTTCGGGCACTTCTCGCCTATGGTGGCTTCCGATGGGCCTCATTACGGCGCCAACATCCAGTTGAACGGGCCGGGGCGCTATCGCGTTCGCTATCGTCTCTTCCCCCCGTCCTACAGCGGTTTCTATCGTCATCGGGATCGGGAAACCGGCGTGGGCAAGTGGTGGCAGCCCTTTGAAGTCCAATGGCAATTCACCTATGCGGGCGCGGGCAAGAAGGGCGGTTACTGATCTCCGGCATCTATCGATTCGGCTATACTCCCAGGGGATCGGAATAGCTGGCTGGGAGAATCGATTTCCATGGGGGTCATTCAAATACTCGTCGGCGACATCACCAAGCTCCAGGTGGATGCCATCGTCAACGCGGCCAACAACAGCCTGCTCGGGGGGGGCGGCGTGGACGGCGCGATTCACCGCGCCGCCGGTCCGGAACTCCTGGCCCATTGCCGCACCCTCGGGGGCTGCCCCACCGGAGAAGCCCGGATCACGCCAGGCTTTCGCTTGCCCGCTACCTGGGTGATTCACACCGTCGGCCCCATCTGGCGGGGCGGTCATCAGGGGGAACCCGAACTGCTGCGCAGTTGTTATCGGCAATCCTTTGCCCTCGCCGCTGCCCAGGGCGTGCGGACCATCGCCTTTCCGAGCATCAGCACCGGCGCCTATGGTTACCCCAAGGAAGCCGCTGCCTGCATCGCGCTGGGTGTGATGCGGGAACATCGGGATGCTTTCGATGAGATCATCGCCTGCTGTTTTTCCCCTACGGATGCAGGGATCTATACTACACTTTGTCCCGAATGCCCAGCTCCTCGCTCCCTATAAGGTGATCTTATGAAAATCGCGCTTTTCCTATCCCTCAGTTTCCTCAGTGCCCTGCTCAGCGCATGCACTGAGGGAGAAAGTCCTAAGACGTTCGAAGAGCCGACCCAATCCGCCCTGGATCGGGCGATGGAAAAAGCCAGTGAGGGCGCGGAAAGGCTCAAGGAAGCGGCGGCGGAAATGGCGGCAGCTGCCCAAGAACAAGGTCGGGAACTGGCCACAGCTGCCCAAGAACAGGGTCGAGCGCTGGCCGCAGCAGCGGCGGCCAAGACGGAAGCACTCAGCGCTGCTTTGTCCGAAAAGACCCAAGCATGGCTGAGTCAAGCGGAAATCTATATCCGAGAGGGCAAGACAGAACTTGCCCAAAGCCTGGTGGAACAGCTCCAGCAAGTGCGGGGTTCCCTGCCGGAATCCATGCAATCCCAGGTCGATCAACTGCAGGCCCTGCTTGCGGAACCGAGCCCAGGCCCAGAAGAGACCGGTGGGGCGGCTTCGGCGGATGCAGTCGCTGCACAAGCACCGGAAGCCGCATCCGAAGTGAAGCGAGCACCTAGCCCAGCTGACGAAACCAGGCCGGGGACGCCTGAGCCGGAAGCTGCAGAATCTGCAGTACCCCCCGTAGATGCACCCGTGATCTCTACTGGACAACTTCCGCCCGAAATCCGGGATCTTTCGGAAAAATCAATCCCTGCGGAGCAGCTTCCGCCTGCAATCCGAGCCATGCCAGAGACACTTGAGCCAGTGGATCAACCCGAACGGGCGCAATAAGGGCGACGCATGATCGAAAAACTGTCCATCACCATCGAAATTCTGAGCTATCTCACCGGTGCTTGGCTGGCTTTCCAGATTTTCGATTGGAAGAAGAAGGGGAAAAAGCAAGAAGCGAAGGATGATCTGTTCCTCTGGCCCATGCTGATTCTGTTCGTAGCGGGCTTTGGCACGCTCCTTTCCCATCTGCTCAAATCCTGGCTGCTGGGTCAGTAAGGGAGCTCCATGAACCTGCACGAATATCAGGCAAAAGCCCTTCTCCACCGCTATGGTATCCCCGTGCCATCGGGTAAGACTGCTGCTTCTCCCGCAGAAGCGCGGGCAGTGGCGGCGGCGCTGGGCGGGGAAAGCTGGGTCATCAAGGCGCAAGTCCATTCCGGTGGTCGGGGCAAGGCGGGGGGGGTGGTGTTCGCACATGCCCTTTCCCAGGTGGAACAGGAGGCAGCTCGGTTGCTCGGCAGCCGTCTCATCACCCGTCAGAGCGGTCCCGAGGGGTTGCCGGTGCACTGCCTGTTGATCGAATCCCCCCTAGCCATCGAGCGGGAACTCTATCTGAGCCTCCTGATCGATCGGGAACGACAGCGGATCGCTTTCATGGCTTCCCGAGCGGGCGGCGTGGAGATCGAAGCGCTGGCAGCGGAGGACCCTGAACAAATCCTGATGACCCAGGTGCATCCGGCGGTGGGCTTGCAGCCCTGGCAGAGCCGCCGCCTCGGCTTCGGCCTGGGCTTGGCAGGCCCCCAGCGGAAGCAGCTGGATCATGTAATGCGGGACCTCTATCGGCTCTTCCTGGATTGCGATGCGCGTCTCATCGAGATCAATCCCTTGGTGGTGTGCAAAGACGGTGATCTCATGGCCTTGGATGCCAAGATCAGCTTAGATCCCAATGCCCTTTGGCGGCATCCTGAATTGGCTGCCCTGCGGGATCGAACCCAAGAAGATCCCAGAGAGATCGCCGCTGCAGAACAGGATCTCAACTATATCCCTCTCTCTGGCACGATCGGTTGTCTGGTAAACGGGGCAGGTCTCGCCATGGCCACCATGGACTTGGTGAAACTGCACGGTGGGGAACCTGCCAACTTCTTGGATGTGGGCGGCACGGCCACGGCAGCCCGGGTGGCGGAGGCCTTCAAGCTCATCCTCTCGGAAAAGCGGGTGAAAGCGGTGCTGGTCAACATCTTCGGGGGCATCGTGCGCTGCGATCTCATCGCAGAGGGCATCGTGCAAGCGGTGCGGGAAGTCCATGTGAACGTGCCCGTGGTGGTGCGGTTGGAAGGCACCAATGCGGAGCAGGGGTTAGCAATCCTCGCTGAGAGCCAGCTTCCCATTCTCACCGCCAGTTCCCTGGATGAGGCCGCTGCCAAGGCGGTCGCCGCTGCACGATGAGTGTTTTGCGATGAGCATCTTAGTCGATCGGAATACGCGGGTCATTTGCCAAGGCTTCACCGGCAAGCAGGGCAGCTTTCACAGCGAGCAGGCCCTCGCCTATGGCACCCAACTCGTAGGGGGGGTTACGCCAGGCAAAGGGGGGCAAACCCATCTGGGATTGCCCGTTTTCGATACGGTGCATGACGCCGTTCGGGCTACAGGTGCCCAGGCCAGTATGATCTATGTGCCCGCTGCCTTTGCAGGAGATGCGATCTTGGAAGCCTTGGACGCGGGCATTCAGGTGGTCGTCTGCATCACCGAGGGCATTCCGGTCTTGGACATGCTGCGGGTAAAGGCGGCGTTCGAAGGTACAAAGGCCGTCTTGATCGGTCCCAACTGTCCGGGCATCATCACTCCGGGGGCTTGCAAGATCGGGATCATGCCCGGCGCTATCCACAGCCCGGGACGGGTCGGCATCGTGTCCAGGTCCGGCACCCTGACCTATGAAGCGGTGTTGCAGACTACCCAGGCAGGCTTGGGGCAGAGTACCTGTGTGGGCATCGGCGGCGATCCCATTCAGGGCATGGATTTCGTGGATTGCCTAGCACGCTTCGAGGCGGATCCGGAGACAGAAGGCGTGATCCTCGTGGGGGAGATCGGGGGCACAGCGGAAGAACGAGCGGCTGAGTACATCCGCACCCAAATGCACAAGCCGGTGGTGGCCTATATCGCCGGCATCACTGCCCCGCCGGGCAAGCGCATGGGGCATGCAGGAGCCATGATCAGCGGGGGTAAGGGCACGGCGGCGAGCAAGTATCAGGCACTGGAAGCAGCGGGGGTTTCCACTGTGCGTTCTCCCGCAGAGATGGGCAGGCGCATGGCGGAACTTTTAGCCTCCTGATGGGCGCTCAGGCTATGCCCTGCAACCCGATGGCCGGCTCGTCAACAGGATCTGCTGCACGCTTAGCCGCATCATTTCGTTGCGCTTCTAAGGCTTGCAGATAGTCGGGGGTCACATCGCCTGTAACATAAACCCCGTCGAACACCGATGTGTCAAAACGATCTACCTTGCTCTTGCCCTTCTTCTGCACCGCCGCGATGAGATCGTCCAGATCCTGAAAGAGGAGTCCATCCGCTCCCAACCGCTCAGCGATTTCGTCCACACTGCGACCATGGGCGATCAGTTCGCTGGCAGCGGGCATATCGATGCCATACACATTGGGATAGCGCACGGGGGGCGCTGCGGAAGCGAAGTAGACTCGGCGGGCACCCGCCTCCCGCACCATCTGAATGATCTGGCGCGAGGTCGTGCCCCGCACGATGGAATCGTCCACAAGCAATACATTTCGCTTGCGGAATTCCAGATCGATGGCGTTGAGTTTTCGGCGCACGGATTTTTTTCGGGTCTGCTGCTCGGGCATGATGAAGGTACGCCCGATGTAGCGATTCTTGATGAACCCTTCTGCATACGGAATCCCGAGGTCATTGGCTAGCTGCAAGGCAGCGGTGCGGCTGGTATCCGGTACCGGGATGACCACATCGATTTCCTGATCTCGCCATTCCCGTTGGATCTTTGCCGCGAGCTTCTTGCCCATGCGGGAACGGGCTTTGTGAACGGAAATGTTGTCGATGATGGAATCCGGGCGGGCGAGGTAGACAAATTCGAAGATACAAGGGGAAAGCACCGGTTGATCCGCACATTGTTGCCGGTACAGATGGCCATCCAGATCGATCAACACGGCTTCCCCGGGTGCAATGTCTGCGATGAGTTCAAAGCCCAAAATATCCAGGACCACGCTTTCCGAAGCGATCACATATTCAGCACCCTGATCGGTCTCCCGCTTTCCGTACACGATGGGCCGGATGCCATGGGGATCTCGGAAACCGAAGAGACCGAAACCCGGAATCATGGCAACAGCGGCATAGCCGCCCCGACAGCGGCGATGTACCCCTCGCACCGCTCGGAACAAGTCCTGCGCATCAATGCGCAGCTTTCCCCCCACCTGAAGCTCATGGGCGAGCACATTCACGAGGACTTCGGAATCAGAACTCGTATTGATATGGCGGAGATCTTCTTCGAACAGGCGTTTTTTCAGGGCTTTCGCATTGGTGAGATTGCCATTGTGGGCGAGGACGATGCCATAGGGAGAATTCACATAGAAGGGCTGGGCTTCTTCCACCGCGTTGGGGAACCCAGCGGTGGAATAGCGAACATGGCCCACGCCCATGTTGCCCTGCAATTGCCGCATATTCTGGGATTGGAAGACGTCCTGCACCAACCCCGTGTTCTTCTGCAGGTGGATCCGGCTTCCCGAACAGGTAGCGATGCCCGCCGCATCCTGCCCCCGATGTTGAAGCACCAGCAAGGCATCATAGAGTGCTTGATTCACGGGCGTTTTTGCGACGATGCCGACGATACCACACATAGAAACCACCGTCCTATAAGCAAAAAGCCAACTCTAAACTAAGGCCGTGGTAGATGCAAAGGGGTTCCTTCGGCGCGGAGGCGCTCCTTCCATCGGGGGGGCACCCGGTCGAAGACCTGCTCTGCGATGACTTGCAACCGCCCGATGAGCAGGGATTCTTGCCAAAGGAGCTGGTTTGACCAAGGAGTGAGCGCACCGAGAAATGCAAGCATCGAGAGCAGAAGTAATCCCCGAAGCGTGCCGAACAATCCGCCCAGCAAACGATCCGTGCCTCGCAATCCGCTCTTCTCTACGAGCAGCACCCGCACTCCCTCGCCCAGGCGCATCCCTACTCCTAGGCTGAGCAATGCAATCGCGGAGAAAGCAACGATCTGGCGGATGGTTTTCCCTGGCACCCAGGGTGCTAAGAAGGACGCAAGCTCTGGATAGAACCACCAACCCAGAAAGAGCGCACTGAGCCCTATGATGAGGCTGGTAAGTTCCCGTAGAAGCCCCCGAACCAACCCAATGCTGATGGAGAGCAAGAGGAGAAAGGAAATCAGGAGGTCGAGGGCATTCACCGCCTAAACGACGTGGAGCTCAGGCGATTTCGTCGTACCACTTCCCGCCTTTGAACAGGCCCTGCCGCGCTACCATACCGTTGTCTTCCATGATAGCCTTGACTTTCTTCTCAATGGCACTCTTGGATAAGCGTCCCTTCGCCGCCTTAGCGACCACTGCCACCGTGTCATAAAATTCCTTTTTGTCCACCTGACCATCTGCGGCGAACTGCTCGAGCATTTCCTTCGCCTTTTCGTCCAACAACCGCTCGATCACATAGTCATTGGCTTCACAGACCTGTTGCAGGGCCCGAAGGGCGAAATCGATGGTCAACCCTTCCTTCACTGCCATTTGCAGAATGTCCCGCTCTTCTTCCAGATCGATGAACCGATCATCGTAGGCCCGCAGCTTGATTTCCTGCACGAAGCGCTTCTTGATATCCTCGAGAGACATGGTCATGAATCTTGTTCCTAGCAGATTGGAGAGGAGAACGGCTCGCCGCTCCCCTCAATTGTAGCGGAATCCCCCTACCGACGGCAGGGGCGCGGTTGACGGACATCAAGGACCGATCAAGCGATTTCGTCGTACCAGCTACCCCCCTTGAACAGGCCCTGGCGCGGCTTCATTTCGTTGTCCTCCATGATCCGCTTGACTTTTTTAGCTACTGCGTCTTCCTTAAGCCGCCCTTTGGCCGCTTTAGCGATGACGGACACAGTGTCATAGAATTCCTTTTTATCCACCTGGCCATCCTCGGCGAACTGTTCGAGCATCTCCTTTGCCTTCTCATCTAACACGCTTTCTAGCACATAGTCGTTGGCTTCACAGACTTGACGCAGGGCGCGGCGTGCGAAGTCCACGGTAAGCCCTTCGGCGACCGCCGTCTTCAGGATTTCCATCTCTTCATCCCGATCGATGTAGCGATCATCGTAAGCCCGCAGTTTGATTTCCTGCACGAAGCGTTGTTTGACTTTCTCCAGGTTCATAGCGTTCTCCAAGGTTAGTTGCCTCTTTCCTAGTGTAGCGGGATTTTCGCCTGCGCACCCGATTACAGAATACAAGCAGTACAATTGAATGATACATCCTGGAACGGAATGCAATTGACGTGTACAGGTGGCGATCTCTTTGGCTTGTGCTTTTCTTCTTAACCAGCCCAACCCGAGCCCTGGAAGTCGAAGTGCAGATGACGGGACTGACAGGAGAACTGGAGAAAAATGCGTTAGCCTTGCTGGCCATCGCCCATCAGGAAGCCGGACAACTGACCCGAGATCGTTTGGAAGCCCTTCATCGCAAGGCACCGGAACAGATCCGGAAAGCCTTGGAACCCTTCGGTTTCTATCGGGTACAGATCCAAGCCCAGCTACAACCGCCCCGCACGGAGAAAGCCCCCTGGATCGCCCGCTATCAGGTGGATCCCGGACCGCCGGTGAAGATCGGCCGGATCGATTATCAGATCCGGGGGCCGGGCGCGGCCGATCCCGCCTTTCCCAAGCAGTTTCCCATAGAGATAGGCGCTGTGCTCAACCATGAGCGCTACGAAAGGGCCCGAGATCAGATCCGCGCCATCGCTGCGAAACATGGCTATCTGGAAGCAGAGCTGGTGCGCCATCAAGTGTTGGTGGATCCTGAGAACAACCGGGCATCGGTGATCTTTCATTTGGAAACTGGCCCAAAGTATTACTTGGGAGCAGTGCGATTCGATCAAGATCTCTTGGATGAAGCCCTGCTGCGGCGCTATGTAAATTTTTCCCCCGGTGCGCCCTATGATCCCGAACAGCTGCTGCGCCTTCAGTCCCGCCTGTTGGGCACTCAGTACTACAGCCAGGTGGAGATCGAACCTCAATTGGATCAAGCGGTGGATCATCAGGTGCCCATCTTGGTAAAGGCCAAGCCCAACAAAGCCAACAAATATCGGTTAGGGCTGGGCTATGGCACCGATGTGGGACCGCGCATGATTTTGGAATGGCAGCGGCGCTATCTCACGCGCTGGGGACATCGTCTTAAGGCAGAGCTGAAGCTATCCCAAACCCTTCAATCGCTCTTGGGGGAATATCGGATTCCCGTGGGGGACCCCAGGCGAGATTACCTCCTGATTCGGCCGGAATTCGGTCGCTATGATACGACCACCCGAGAAGGCGAACAGACTGGTCTACAGGTAGCCTATTCTGTGCGTACAGATGGGGGCTGGCGGCGCACTTTAGGAATCGATTACCGCTACGAGGACTATATCCTCAACGAAGGGGACAGCGCTGCGGTGAGCGAGCTCGTGCCCAATCTCTCCTGGTCAAAGACCGTGACCGATGATCCCCTCTACACGACAGACGGTTATCGATTGAAATACAGCCTGCAGGGGGCGATAGAAGGGCTGGTCTCCCAGGCTTCCTACCTCAGCGGGGCTCTGCGCCTCAAATGGATTCATGCCTTCGGCGAGCGCTATCGCCTCATCACTCGGGCGGATCTCGGGGTTACCTGGGCGAACAGCGTCTTGGACCTCCCCGCGAGCCGGCGTTTCTTCGCTGGGGGGGATAGCAGCGTGCGAGGCTGGGGCTATGAAGCCCTGGGACCCACGGATGCCCGCACCGATAAAACTGTGGGCGGGCGCTATCTCGCTGTGGGGAGTTTGGAACTGGAGTGGCAGATCTGGGGCAACTGGAGCGGTGCCCTCTTCACGGATTTCGGCAATGCCTTCGATCCGGACTATGCGAACAAGATAGCGGTGGGGGCCGGGCTGGGCATCCGCTGGCGCTCTCCCATCGGTCAAGTGCGGTTGGATGTGGCCTATGCCCTCAACAAGGATGATCCGGGCGCACGTTTGCACTTGGTGCTGGGACCGGATCTGTGAAGGAAGAGATCGAAGGCCGACCGCACTGCAAAAAGAAGCAGCGTTGGTGGCGAATCCCCTTAGGATTGAGCCTGGTACTAGGGGGGCTTCTGGCCGGGCTGCTGTACAGTTCCCAGGGTTTATTCCTGAGCTTGCAACTGATTGAGTACTTTGCTCCTGGCTTACAGGTGGAGCGAGCCGAGGGAAACCTCTTCAGCACCCTTCGATTGCAGGGTGTTCACTTGCGATTGCCGGCTCTTCAGATCGATCTGGAGCAGGCGAAGTTACGCTGGTCGCCTTGGTCTGTCCTGGGAGGTACTCTGCGGGTGCAAAAACTCGGGCTACGGGGTTTGCAAGTCCGCATCCGAGCCACAGAATCCCAGGAACCAGAGCCCTGGCTTCCCCTCCGGCTGCCGGACATCGCCTTGCCCGTCGGCATCGATCTCCAGCAATTTTCCCTGAAGGACTTGCAGCTCCAAAACTGGGAGGGCGCCCTCCGCTTCGCCTTGAACCGTGCGGAGCTGTCCGCCACCCTCGCACCGTCGGGGACCTTGCAATTGCACCGCTTGTCCCTGGATCTGCCCCAACCTCAGCTACACGCCGATGCAGCGGGACAGATGAACTTGCGAGGTGCTTATCCCTTGGATCTATCCCTGAACTGGCAGCTCAGCCGGTCGCCCGCCCTTCAGCTGCGGGGGAAATGCCAAGTTCAGGGGGATCTGGATCAGCTTCAGCTCCGCCAATCGATCGCGGGTTCTGTCCAACTCAAGCTGGAAGCGGTTTTGAAAGACTTGCTCCAAGCCCCGCGCTGGCAAGCCCAGTTCCAGCTGAAGGGGATCGATTTTCCCGCCATCCGCGCCGAGCTTCCGCCCTTGGATCTGGGGGGGCAGCTCCGTGCTCAGGGGGATCTGCAGCAAGCCCGCTTGCAGGGAAGGCTGGCAGGACAGGATCCCCAACATCCGAGTTTCGGGAAACTGTCCGCCGATTTGGATCTGCGCTGGCAGGGGCCGCAGCTTGAGATCACTCGGTTCGACCTTCGGGAAACCCGATCCGGTGCCCTGCTGACCGCCCTGGGCAAGCTGGACTTCCGCGAGCCGAAAGGTCGCTTCGATCTGCAAGCCGCCTGGGAGCAACTGCGCTGGCCCCTGATGGGCGCAGCGCGTTGGGAATCCCCTCAGGGCAAGCTGGATGTATCAGGCACTTTCGCCGATTACGCCTATACCCTGAACAGCCAATTAGGGGGGCAGGATCTCCCAGCCCTAGAGCTCCAAGCCCGGGGTCAGGGGAATCAGGAATCCACCCAAATCGAGCGGTTGACCCTGAAGGCGCTCGGGGGGCAGGTCAATTTAGCCGGTCAATTGGGTTGGCACCCAGAACCCCGTTGGGCACTGAAGCTACAAGGATCGGATCTGAAACTTTCGGAACAATGGCCGGAAGTACCCGGGATGCTGAAGGCCCTATCTCTGAATACCGAGGGCGATTTGCAGGCATTCCGCTACGCGGTGCAGAGCACCCTGTTGGGAGAGGACTTTCCGAAGGTGGATCTTTCCCTGAAAGGTCAGGGTGATCGAACGCAGATCCAGGTTCAAAACCTGCGCTTGAAGAGCCTGGGTGGCGTTCTCCAGGCTCGGGGACGAGCGGCTTGGGAACCCCTGCGATGGCAGGCCGATCTGCGCTGGGCGGATCTGAACCCCGGGCGGCACTGGGCGGAATGGCCGGGGCAGCTTGCGGGCAGCCTGATCACCGAGGGACAGCTGGGCGATCAGGGGCTGGCACTGACTGCGGATCTAAAAACCCTGAAGGGCAAGCTTCGGGGCTACCCCGTGCAAGCGCAGGGAAAGCTGCAATGGCAGGGAAAATCCGGCCAGATTCAAGCCCTACAGCTTGCTTCCGGTCCGAATCAACTTCGGTTCTCCGGTGCCTTCGGCGAGGCATTGCATCTGCAGATCGCCTTGAAGGCTCCGGACTTGAGCAGTCTGCTGCCGGATGCGGCGGGCAGCCTCGATCTCCAAGGCGAGATCGGTGGGACAATGCAAGCGCCGGTGGTGCGTCTGGATCTGAACGCCCAGAACGTGGCCTTAGGTGCCCAAGGCATTCAACGATTGGCGGGCAAGGTGGCGCTGAACCTCGCCGAGGGCGGCGATCAGCATATCGAGCTGTCCGGGCAAGGCTTAAAAGCGGGGGATCTGATTTTTTCCAAGCTCTCTCTGCAAGGGCGCGGCACCTTGCTCAAGCACCGCCTCGCCCTGGTGCTGGCGGGGAGTCCCCTGAGCTTGCAGCTGGAAACCGCAGGGGGTTGGCAGGGAAATGCCTATGAAGGGCAGATCGCTGCATTAGGCATTCAGACCCAAGCATTCGGCGATTGGCGCTTGTCCTCTCCCGCCTCCCTGCGTTTCAAACGGCGGTTTCAGCTCGGCGATTTCTGCCTCCGAGAAAAAGGCGGTTCCGGGGGTTGTCTTTCCTTAGCCCAAACCGGCCCCCAGGGTTGGAAAGCCCGCTTGGATCTTCCCAACCTCTCCTTCGATCTTCTGGCAAAACAATTGCCCGATACCCTGAAACTGCAGGGTGCCCTGGAAGCCAAGGCGGATTTTCAGGCTCGGGGCGATCAGCTGATGGGAGCCGCTCAGCTTCGGATTCCTAAGGGAGTGCTTCGGGCGGATTTCGGCGACGGGCAGCGGGTGGACTTTTCTTCCACTCAATTCGATTTGAAAGCCGATGGGAATGGATTGGCTGCCCAACTGCAACTCGCGTTGGGCAAGCTCGGCACGATGCAGGGAATGCTTCGGCTGCCCCATTGGTCTCTCGGCGCACCAGCCCGACCGAATCAGCCCCTATCCGGTCGATGGAAGGGCAGCATTCCCGATCTCGGTGCCCTGTCCCCCCTGATGCCGGATCTGCGCGATCTCGGCGGCGCCCTGCAACTAGATCTGGGTATTCAGGGTACCCTAGAACAGCCCGCCTTTCAGGGGTATGCAAAGCTGACCCAGGGGCGGCTTCGAGTGCCCCTCATCGGTCTGCAACTGAATGATGTGCATTGGGAAGCGCGGGCAGCCCGCCCGGATCGCATCGACTATCGGGGCGGGCTCAAGGCCGGAGAGGGACAGCTTCGCATCGAGGGGCAGACTCGTATCCAACCGACAGGTTGGGATACCTATCTGCAAGCTCAGGGGGAACGGCTCATCTTGGCAAATACCGAGGAATATTTTCTGGCCGCCTCGCCTCGTCTTCAGCTGAATGCTCAGCCTGAGGGGGCGCTGCTTCAGGGCACGATTCAGGTGCCGGAAGCTCGGGTGGAACCCCGCAGCCTGCCCCCGGGCACCCTCTCCCCCTCGCCGGATGTCATCATCCAGGGACAGGAGTCCAGTTCGACATACCCCCTGCGGGTGGATCTGCGCTTGGTCCTGGGAGAAGAGGTGAAGATCAATGCCTTTGGACTGAACGCTCGGCTCGCGGGAGATCTCCGCCTGCTGAAGCGACCGGGTAAACTGCCCTTGGGGGATGGGCGGTTGGAAGTGTTGGATGGGACCTATCGCATCTCCACGGGCACCAGTCTCACCGCCGCCATTGGGAAACCCCTGAAGGTGACCCAAGGCTTGATCGTCTTTGCCAAAACCCCCCTATCCAATCCGGGCTTGGTGCTCACCGCAAAGCGGGAGGGCGGTGATATGACTGCGGGCATTCGCGTCTTCGGCACCCTGAAGAATCCCAAGCTGACTTTCTTTTCGGATACCGATCCAGGCATGACCCAATCCGAGATCACTAATTATCTGATCACCGGCATTCCCCCCGGCGGCAACCGAGGGGAAGGGGGGCTTTCCCTGGGCACCTATGTAGCACCGAAGCTCTTCATGGAATACGAGAATTCCTTAGGCAGTGCCCAGGACAAGGTTCGACTTCGGTACGAGTACAACAATTGGATGGAGTTCCAGACGGAGACCGGTGAAAGCCAGGGGGCGGATGTCTTCTTCAAGTTCGAACGCTGATCTTCGGCATCCCCGCTATTGGCCCGCCTGGGCGGGCATCGGCGTGCTGCGCCTTTTGGGCTATCTGCCCTTTCCCCTGCTCTGGGCGCTGGGCATGGGGTTGGGGCGTTTGGTGGGACGGCTGGCCAGACATCGGCGGTGCATCGTGTTGCGGAACCTGGAAATCTGTTTCCCGCAGGCTACCCCTCGGGAGCGGGCGCGCATCGCTGGGCAACACTTCGGCTATCTGGGGGTGGCCGCCCTGACTCAGGGGCTTGTGTGGGGCGCTTCCCGCCGTCGTCTCCGGCGCATCGTGCGGATCCGCCATGGGGAGCGTTTCACTGACTTGCGGGCTCAAGGATGCAACATGATCGTGCTCATGCCCCATTTTGTAGGTTTGGAACTGGGTGGTGCCGCCTTCACTGCCTTGGTGCATCCCGGTATGTACATGTATCAACGGGTGCGCAATCCGGTGTTAGATGCCCAGATGCAGCGGAGCCGACAGCGCTTCGGAGCCTTGGCCGTGGAGCGCCAGGACGATCTGCGGAGCCTGATCCGAAAAATCCGGCAGGGTATCCCCTTTTTCTACCTGCCCGATCAGAATGCGGGGCGGGGGGATGGTATCTTCGTGCCCTTCTGCGGGCTGCCCGCCTCCACCTTTCCCATGCTCGGCCGCTTCGCCCGGCTCGGCCGAGCGGTGGTGCTGCCTGCTTGTGCCCGATATCGTCCCTGGGGGTTGGGCTTGGATCTCATCTTCGATCCCCCATGGACCCAGTTTCCCAGCGGGGACCCGGTGGCGGATACCGCCTATATGAATCAGCAGATCGAAGCTCGGATGCGCACCATGCCCGCCCAATATTTCTGGGTGCACCGGCGTTTCAAAACCCGACCTCTGGGGGAGCCTCCCCGCTATCCCCCGAAACGATCCAAGACATGCTAAGGCCAGAACTAGGCGGGCCGCGAGACTGGTTTTTCGGCGCCCTGCTCCTCGGTGCATTGCTTTTCGTAGTTTCCCAAACCCTGGGCTGGGAAAGGCTCCTCAGCCCTTGGCGTACTTTGGATTGGCGCACGCTGCTGGGCGCTGCGGGCCTGACTGCACTGAGCTATGGGTTGCGCGCTCTGCGCATCTACGATTATTTCCAACCCTGCCTGCGGGGACGCTTTCCTGCTGTGCTGCGGCTCTCTGTGCTCCACAACAGCGCGAACAATCTGTTGCCCATGCGGGCGGGGGAGCTGGTCTTTCCCTGGCTCATGAAGCGCTATTTCGGCCAGCGATGGACCCAATCCTTCCAAAGTCTGCTCTGGATCCGGTTGCTCGATGTCCATTTTCTGGGCCTGATGGGGCTGTTGGTCCTCTATCTGCGGGATCCCCGATGGTTTTGGCCCCTGCTCGGCCTAGGGTGGGTCGGTCTCCTGATCCCTTTGGCGCGTGACCGGAAAATCCCGGGCGCGGCACCCCGCTCTTTCTGGCAATGCTTGCTGGCCACCCTGCCCGCTTCCCCCGGCACCTTCTGGCGCGTCTATCTCTGGACCGCCCTGAGCTGGTCCCTGAAGCTTCTTTCCTTCGTGCTGATCCTCGGCCATTTCCTCCCCTTAGCGTCCTGGCGACTGCTGGTCGGGGTGTTGGGAGCAGAGCTTTCCAGCGTGCTGCCCTTTCACGGGATCGCCGGTGGAGGAAGTTATGAATTGGCTGCCCTGGTGGCGCTGATGCCTACGGACATTTCGGCGGAAGCCGCGCTGGGCGGCGCGGTGAATCTCCATCTCTTTTTGTTGGGCACGACCTTGTTGCTCGGGTCCCTCGCGTTGCTCCTGCCGAAGTGCCCAAAGGATTGGCAGCCTCCTGAGAATTAGGCTATAGTGATAGCCTATTCCCTGAAGTTTGATCCTTGCATTCATGCGCTTTCATCGTGCCTTAGCAACCCTGCCCTTACTCGCCCGCCCGCTGCTGCCCTGAGGGGCATGAGTCGAGAAGCATAATCCCGGCGGGGAGATCCAACACGCACCTCCACAGCATCACGAATCGCGCGCTATCGCGCGCAATGGGGCAGGAACGATGAGCAAACCATCCCATCTCTTCATTTTCGACACCACGCTC
Organism: Chromatiaceae bacterium; assembly: GCA_027078745.1. Classification (GTDB taxonomy): domain Bacteria; phylum Pseudomonadota; class Gammaproteobacteria; order Chromatiales; family Chromatiaceae; genus JALWWO01. The sequence continues at coordinate 2,476 of JALWWO010000018.1, read as the reverse complement.
CGGGACGGGGAACAGAGCCCGGGCGCTTCCATGAACAAGGACGAAAAGGTCCGCATTGCCAAGGCCTTAGAAAAGCTTCGGGTGGACGTGATCGAAGCGGGCTTTCCGGCGGCCAGTCCCGGGGATTTCCAAGCGGTGCAGGCGGTGGCCGCCTGCATTCGGGACAGCACCGTATGCGGTTTGGCCCGCGCGTTGGATCGGGATATCGATCGGGCGGGCGAGGCCCTCGCCGGCGCTAACGCGGCCCGCATCCACACCTTCATTGCCACTTCCCCAATCCACATGGAGCGGAAGTTGCGGATGACGCCGGAGCGCGTGTTGGAACAGGCGGTGCACGCGGTGAAACGGGCGCGCCGTTATACAGACGATGTGGAATTTTCTCCGGAAGATGCAGGCCGTTCCGAGATCGATTTTCTCTGCCGAGTGCTGGAGGCAGTGATCGCCGCTGGTGCCCGCACGGTCAATATTCCGGACACCGTGGGCTACAGCGTGCCCTATCAGTTCGGCGAACTCATCCGTACCCTTCGGGAGCGGATACCTAATGCAGATCAGGCGGTCTTCTCCGTGCACTGCCATAACGATTTGGGCTTAGCCACCGCTAACTCCCTCGCCGCCGTGCGCAACGGGGCCCGCCAGGTGGAGTGCACCATCAACGGATTAGGAGAGCGGGCGGGCAATGCCGCCCTGGAAGAAGTGGTCATGGCGGTGCGGACGCGGCAGGATCATTTCGACTGCGATACCCGCATCGATACTACCCAGATTGTTCCGTGCTCCCGTCTGGTCTCCAGCATCACCGGTTTTCCCGTACAGCCCAACAAGGCGGTGGTGGGCGCCAACGCCTTTGCCCATGAAGCAGGCATTCATCAAGATGGGGTGCTCAAGCATCGGGAAACCTATGAGATCATGCGGGCCCAGGATGTGGGCTGGGCGGAGAATCGCATGGTGCTGGGCAAGCATTCGGGCCGGAATGCCTTCAGAAACCGCTTGCAGGAGCTGGGCATCGTCTTTTCCTCGGAAGAAGAACTCAACGCCGCCTTTGCCCGCTTCAAGGAGTTGGCGGACAAGAAGCATGAGATTTTCGATGAGGACATTCAGGCCTTGGTGACCGATGCCAGCTTGGATGCTACCAACGAGCGGATTAAGCTCGTCTCCCTGCGGGTTTGTTCGGAAACCGGAGAAACTCCCCAAGCGCACATCGTGCTTTCCTTCGACGGCGAGGAAATCACTGGCACGGCGCTCGGGAGCGGGCCGGTGGATGCGACCTTCAAGGCGATCGAGCAGATCGTGCGCTCCCAAACCATCCTGCGGCTTTACTCGGTCAATGCAGTGACCCAGGGCACGGATGCTCAGGGAGAAGTCACCGTGCGTCTGGAAAAGGGCGGCCGCATCGTCAACGGTCAGGGCGCGGATACAGACATTCTCATCGCCTCCGCAAAGGCCTATATCAACGCCTGCAACAAGATTCTTCAAACCCATCGGCGCGCCCATCCTCAGGCGGCTGATGTGTAGGGGAACCCTTTGTCAAAGGAACTGCGCCGCCTCCAGTACTTGGACGCCTTGGGCATTCGGGTCTGGAAGCTGCGCAAATCCCCATCCCCTGCGGAGGATCCAGGGGAGAGAAAACCGGCAGCCCCTGTGAGCACAGATCCACTCGACCGAGATGGCACCATCGCCCGGATGGATTGGGCGGAATTGGAAGAAACCGTCGCTCAATGTCAGGCTTGCGCCCTGGGGGAGACGCGCACGCAGACCGTGTTCGGCACCGGTTCCCCCGAGGCAAAGCTCATGATTCTGGGAGAAGCCCCGGGCGCAGAGGAAGATCTCAAGGGAGAACCCTTTGTGGGTCGGGCTGGTCAGCTGTTGGATCAGATGCTGCGGGCTATGGGGTTAGCTCGTCAGCAGGTCTATATCGCCAATGTGCTCAAGTGCCGGCCTCCGAACAATCGGACTCCTCATGTCCAAGAGATCGATGCTTGTCTGCCTTTCTTAGCCCGTCAGATCGAATTGATACAGCCTAAATTGCTCCTGGCCCTGGGCAGGGTTGCTGCCCATACGATGTTGGAAACTACAGAAGCCGTGGGGCGCTTGCGGGGGCGTTGGCATCGCTGGGGGCCTCGGGGCATTCCCCTGCTGGTCACCTATCATCCCGCCTATCTCCTCCGTTCCCCGGTGCAAAAGGGGCGAGCTTGGGAAGATCTGCAACGGGTGATGAGGAAACTGCAGGAGGCTGCGTGATTCATCCTTCCTATGGTCGGTTGTGCGTTGATCGAAATATTTTATTTCAAATTTTATTAAATTCTAATATTATAGGGTTCGACGGAATGAGACCGTCGCTTGCTGCCAAAATTCACAATTAGGAGAAGATCCATGAAAAAATTCGCCAGTGCTGCTGCCATCGCTGCGCTCCTCGGCGCTTCCGCCACTGCCACCGCCTGGTGGGGTCCGGGTTGGGGTCCAGGCTGGGGCCCGGGCTGGG